>NZ_LFZU01000001.1:2316748-2384248 GCF_001183975.1 Bacillus sp. FJAT-27231
AGCAATTCCAAGCAGAAATAAATGATTTTGTAATGGAGAACAACTTTTGAGGAGTGTCTCTTTTATGTCCATTAAAATAATCTTCATAAAGAATGGTATCATTTTTAATAATAAGCAATGCAGTAGTACCCGTATTTTCCATAAATTGTTTAAAGTCAGCAATTCTTTTTTTACCTTTATGTAAGTATTCAAGAGTTGAAAATTCCAGTTTATCTGGAGATTCTTTAAAAAAATATGGATTATCATCTAAGGGCAGTTTCTTGGTTGAAAAGAATTGATAATCATTATATGCAACTGTAAACCTATTTCCTAACATATATGAAAGATAAGTATGAATATAATTTTTCTTGTCCACTAGATAGTTGTTATTTCCCATCAAATTTCCCTCCAAAAGCAACATGAAGAATCGATAATTCCTATATGAATTCTCTTTCGATTCTATTTAGCCCTATTTAACAGACCTGCCTCAATAGTTGAATAGTCTCTTCCATTTTCAATTTCTATAGTCAAGTCAATAATTCCTTTAAAATAAATTTTAAAGAAGAGATGTATTTCGTTGTCATCATAAGCATAGGAAACGTATGAATCGGAGAAGAGAATAGACGGATTCTCACCATAAACATTAAAAGCATATCAACTTCAAGTTATCTTACTTACTCATCATTTGGGAGATATAGAAATCCATTCACTTATAACAGCACAATTAAAAGAATATTTATCTGAATCTAGCAAAACATTAAAACCCTCATCACTAGCTCACCATGTTCGTTCAATAAAATCGCTTCTTTGCTGGTCATATGAGGAAGAACATATCAGTATAAACTCAATGAACTTTTTTTGAATGATTTTGAGTACTCTGATATCCGCTGAATCTTTTCATTTATTATTTCGTATAAATAATTACATAATAACACTTCACTAACTTTCTGTTATGGTTCCTTTCTTTCTTTGTAAATACAATAAGAACATTGGAGGAAGTTTTTATGAAAGCTATAGTTTGCGATAAATATGGTTCACCTGATGTACTTGAATTAAAAGAGATAAAAAAACCTTTACCTACTGAGAATCAAGTATTGGTGAAAGTTCGTTCAGCGTCCTTGAACTTTGGTAACTTGGTTCTATTGAAAGGCAAACCTTTCTTAGCTCGCTTTGCTTTCGGACTAATAAGACCAAAATACTCCATACCAGGAGGTGACATAGCTGGTAAAGTTGAAGCTGTTGGTAAAGACGTTAAGCTATTTCAAGTAGGTGATGAAGTTTTTGGTGACCTCTCTCGTTGTGGCTGGGGCGGTTTTGCTGAATATGTAACTGTCCCCGAATATGCTTTAGCCTTAAAACCAGCCAATATCTCCTTCGAGGAAGCTGCTGCGACACCTATGGCAGGTGTGACTGCCTTACAGGGACTACGTGATAAAGGCAAGATTAAGCCGGGACAGAAAGTATTAATTTATGGGGCATCTGGTGGTGTCGGTACTTTCGCGGTACAAATTGCCAAATCATTCGGGGGTGAAGTAACAGGGGTATGCAGTACAAGAAATTTAGAAATATTGCATTCGATAGGAGCAGACCATGTCATTGATTATACAAAAGATGATTTCACAAAAAATGAGGAGTATTATGACTTGATTCTTGGTGTAAATGGTTCTAATTCCATATCAGCTTATAAACGAGCATTAAAACCAAATGGAAGTTTTGTCCACATAGGAGGTTCCGAATCTCAATTTTTTCAAACATTAGTTCTTGGACCTTTTATTTCAATGACCGGAAGCAAGAAAATAAGTAACCTGTTACAGAGAGTAAATCAAAAGGACCTAAACTATGTAAAAGAATTACTTGAGACTGGAAAAGTAAAGCCAATAATTGATAAACGATTTAAGTTAAGCGAAGTAACGGAAGCATTCAAATATTTTCAAGAAGGCCACGCTCAAGGTAAAGTGGTAATTACTATATAATTTAAAACTGACAATCCCCCCTAACCATTCCTGCTTATGAAAAATAAACTTAATAAAATTTACCCGTATTCTTGATCATGGCCATGATTTTACATGAACCAATTGGCCATAACTTCATACCCTTGGGAACATGATCAAAGTCTTTCACTTAGCGAAATCTGCTATTTCCGGAATAGAAGAGATCCCTGCCATGAAAAAAAGAACAGCTTGCTTTACAAGACAAGTCTGTTCAAACCAAGTGAAGTTCGTTCAATGACTATTTGGATCGCTGTTTAAGAAGAAAAACAGTTAGGAAATTTATATACTTTTTTAAACAAATCCAATCTTTTTATCAGAACCTCTATACTATTACGCTTTCGCTTTTGACCTCATGGGACCACTAGACAGTATATCTTGTTTATGTATAATGAATTCAGTCGTAATATCTGTTAAGGATGATGCTAGTTCTGTTAACTTCATTCCCGTTTCGTGGGTATGATTCATGTGTTCAATCTGTTCTTTAGAATTAGCTAACATTTGCTCAGTGCTGGCTAGTGTTTCTTGTGACACAGATGCAAAGCTCTCAGCAGACTGTTCTATTTGAGGCAAAGCTAAAGAGATGAGATTACATTCCTCCTTCATTTTCTCAAGTTCTTCATTAACTTTCTTAATCTCCTCCATCAAATGGTCAAACGTTTGTTTAGATTGAAACGAAATGTTAGCATTAAGCTGACTTTTTTGAAGCATATGATGAAATTCTTCAGAAGCTTTTACCGATATTTCTTCCATCGACTGAATGAGTCGTGTAATTTCCTCGGTGGCCCCTTTCGATTGGTCGGCTAATTTTCTGACTTCCCCCGCCACAACAGCAAACCCTTTTCCTGATTCCCCAGCTCTTGCTGCCTCTATTGCTGCATTCAAAGCAAGCAGCTTGGTTTGCTCTGCAAATTGTTGAATTATATTGACAATGCTCGCAATTGATAGCGAGTGTTCTTTTACCGTGTTAATAGTATCAGTCATGGTTATAAATTCTTTCTCAAACTGATTCATTGACGTAATCATGTGAACGATATCCTGCTCCCCTTGAGAGGCCCGATAATTCATGTGTTCTGATGTATGCGCGATAGTGTTCATGTTTGAGAGCATATGATGGATTTTCTCCTTCATTTCCTGAAACATATCAATACTTTTTTCAGAACTGATAGCCGTTTGTTCCGCCCCTTCTTTTACTGTGAAAATTGATTCTTTCAGTTCATTATTAAAATACAACGCATTCTCAGAGGCACCTTTCAATTCATCCCCTGTTTCATGTAAAGCGGCGGTTGTGTCATAAAGTTGATCAAGCATCATTTTCATTTGTCCAATCATTTGATTAAAACTTTTTATAAGGGAAGAAATTTCAGGAATAGAAGTATTGAGCATAATTTGTTCACTCAAATCCCCGTCTCGTACCTTTCGGATAACTTTTTGTATGGTGCTTAATGGTTTTGTCACACTTCTCACTAATAATATAATAACAATAGACGTAATAAGGACACTGATAATAGAAGTAATGAGCATAAATACTGCTAACTGGTTAATGGGTCCTAAATAATCCGCAGTTGGAACAGCCAACAAATAAATCCCTTTTAACTCAGGTATTTTTTTAAATGTCAGCGTATAATCACTCCCTTGAAACTCAAAGTGAAGAATCCCTTTTTCTTGTTTTCTTACCGACCCTAGGACGTTTTCCGGGAAAGCTAAACGACTCCCTTCACTGACAGCAAACGGTATTACCTCATTTTGTTTTAGTAAGAAAAAATGACCCGAAAGACCATCTTGTGCTAATTGAGCAGCTTGTAATTTAATTGTAGAGTTAAATTTCTTCAAAAATTCTTCTTCATCGTTAATAAACGTAAACATCAAACTTTGAGCAATCTCAGACATCGAAAAAGCTTCACGCTCCAGACGGTTTTCAGTAATACGAATAGCAGTATTACGTGATTTTTCATAAGAAACATAACCAAGCACTCCAGTTGATATGATAAATAAACTTAAAATGCTTATGAGCAATCTGCTTTGTAATGTCCATCTCTTTTGTTTCTGTTTTGGATGTAACTTTCGTTTCCATTTAAATAGATGTGCTCTTTTTACAATATGAATACCGTACTTCCAGTTCATTTTATCCCCACCCTTCGACCTATATTTAAGTATGGCATCCTATTGTAAATCTCGTGTAAAAGTTGTATGAAGTTATTTTAAAAAGCAATTTTAATAAATTTAATCTTATCTCTATCGCGAAGAATCGGTTCCGGTATAAAAGATTCAAGATAGCTGCAAGTAATATTCCAAACTTCGACCTATTGATACTAGTATCCTAAAAAAGAACATGATCAGTATGTCTACGATTTAGAGATTATTTTCAAAAGATCCATAAAATGAAAACAGGCTCTAGGGATAATCCCCTAGAGCCTTTCTATGATATACCGTTATAGAAATATAAATTTATTTAACAGCTTCTTTCAATTCCTTACCTGGTTTAAAAGCAGGAATTTTAGAAGCTGCAATCTGAATTTCTTCTCCAGTTTGTGGATTACGGCCTGTTCGAGCTGCACGTTCACGTACTTCAAATGTTCCAAATCCAATTAACTGGATTTTCTCTTCCTTAGCAAGTGTATTAGAAATCGTTTCAAATAATGCGTTCACAGCTTTTGTAGCATCTTGTTTACTTAACTCCGTTTTCTCTGCAACAACGTTTACTAATTCTGTCTTATTCATATTTAAACACCTCTTCTTTTTACTTTGGGCATTATGTAGAGATTAAAACATAACATATGCTCTATACGTTTGTCACTGAATAAGATAAGACAAATGAAAGAGAAATTCCTGTTTTTTCATAGAGACACCCTTTAAGCCCTCTGAGTAATTTAATGCACAGCCCATCCATATTATATATTAAACGCCCTAGCTGCCTTGGGCAGCTAGGGCGTTTTTCATCTAACATGATGATATTTATGTTGCCTTTCAAATTAAAATTCATATTTTACTTTCTTTAAATAATCCACTCACTTATAGAACCAGTCACTTATAAATAATATCCTCTCTTAATGAAGCAACTTTACTTAAAGCTTTGTCTATGTCTGCTTCACTCACACCAAAGTGAGCAAGCGCATCATGAAGATGTTTTGCAATAGCATCAAAATGGGCTGGCTGTAGATTCATTCCTTCGTGTGCTTTTGCCATTGATTTTCCTGAATACTGATTGGGTCCACCTAACGCAAAACTAATAAATTTTGTCTGATGACGACGCTGTTTTTCCATATCTGTGTGTTCAAAAAAGTGATTAACTGTATCATCCTTAAGAACCAATTCGAAATAAAAATAGTCCACAACTTTCGCAACAGCTTCTTCTCCGCCAACTTTTTCATAAAGTGTTTGTTCCATTAATTTGCACCCCTATCTAGATGTGTATAATAACATTTTCCCCAAGAGCAGCAGGTGTAATCCCTATGAATTATTATTAATCGTTAATACTCCATTTTTTTATTCAGTACTGTCTTTAAGCATATTGAACATACTGAACATTTTCATAGACAGTCGCTAAATCTAGTTTTCATATAACCTATTAGGTTAAATATATATCGCATGAATAAGAAAAGATCCGAAAAACGCTTCACTGAACGCCCTCAATAAGGCCGCCTCTAACATTTCTTTCTATATGTTCCAACTCTCATTCTTAGGATATTCTCTAAAAGCAACAGAAAAGAGCATAGGGGTTTTTGTACCCAACATAGTTGGCGGCTAGGCAAAGCCTGACAAAACAATGAGTCAAGAAAGGCTCTTTATTGTAAGCCTAGTAAAGAAAGAAACTATCTGCCAACCCCTAAATTTCATGGAACGAAAGTATGGTTCTAATTAACAGCAAATGTTTTTTGAACGTAAATGGCCACAAAAAAGACGCAGAAAGCACTCTTCTTTTAAGGTCTTTTCCTAATTCAAATGTTTTCAAATTTTAAGCAATAGGGTATAATAACAATAGAACTGTATACATTAAAAAGACCGTTTCGATGCTGGAACATCAAAACGGCCATACAATAGCAGGTTCCCATTAGAGGGATCGACACACAAATAGCTAAGTTACTAAAACCGCCATGAGGGGCCAATCTCAAGGGCGGTTTTAGTCTTTTTTATGAAATGACAGAATGGATATGATCAAACTCGCGAAAGCAAATGTAATCATTAAGGATTCATATACTGTCATGCAGCATCACCTCCCTTCGCTAAAATGGAGGAGAATGCCGACCACCCTTGAGAAAACCTATACTATTGTTGCTATTATTATATCATTTTTTCAGCAGAAACGTTTGTTTCTAAAAACATAACCTTTAGTTATTGAACGATCATCCAATCATTCCCCTACAGACAAACCGATTATTTATATTCTATCTCCCTCTACACTTATTTTTCCCATTTGAACGGCCCCGTAAATATTAGACAAAAAATTAATATTTGTGGAGTGTTTTTATGTCTAAATTCAATTCCATAAGAAACACAGCCAAAATTAGTGTATAATAAAAAAACTTACAGAATTACCATAAATTGAATTCATTACTCATCATAATGACCGGGGGATATCAATATGACTCATTATAATGTCAGCTATTTTCAGAATATTTCTAACGTTTTTGTTGATTACCAAAATCTTATTCCAAAACATAATGGATTTGTTTTTAAATTCATAAAGAAAAACAACAAATTCATCCATACGTTTGCGGAAGGTGATTTTCTTAAAAAAGTAGAGATTCCCCCTTCACTAATTGTTGGTAAAACTTTGCATGAACTCTTACCTGAAAATCAAGCAAATGAGAAGCAATCTTTTTATGAAAAAGCCTGGAGTGGCAGCATTATTAATTATGAAGGAAACATAAATGGATTCTATTATCTTTCTTCATTAACTCCAGTAATTGTCAATTCACAGGTTGTTGAAGTAAATGGCACAGCCATCGAGATTACAGAGCACCGAAAGAATACTCTCAAGATTCAAGAGCTAGAAAAGCTTTCGTTAATTGGTGAACTGGCAGCTGGAGTTGCTCATGAAATTCGTAATCCTTTAACGTCTGTAACAGGCTTTGCTCAAATGATTAAGGAACTTTCAAATGACAAAACAATAGATCATTATATTGAAATTGTTCTTACTGAATTAAACAGAATTAATGCCATCGTAAACGAATTTATATTTATAGCTAAGCCTAAAGAAAACATGAAGACGAGAGAAACGGATATCAAGGCTTTGGTCTCTCATGTTGTAGAATTTATGAAACCTCAAGCTACTTTAAATGGCGTTCACCTTATTGAATCTATTCATTTCGATCAGACACTTACTATTCAATGCGACCCCAATCAGATAACACAAGTGCTGATGAACTTGATACAAAATGCGATTGAAGCGACTACGGACCCCTCTACACAAGAAATAGTCATTTCCCTTAAAAATGGGCACAGCGATAGTTTCTTAATAGAAATTACCGATAAAGGGAGTGGGATATCACAAGAGAGACAGAAAAGGCTGTTCGAACCTTTCTACACAACAAAAGAAAAAGGGACAGGTTTAGGGCTTATGATGTGCAAACGAATTATAGAAAACCATAACGGTACCATAGAAATTAATAGTCAACTTGGTGAAGGAACAACTGTTAGAATCAATTTGCCTACAGTTTTCGACCATCAACAATTACAGGGCTAGCCAGTTCAGCGGCTATCGCAATTAGTACCTGGCAGCCCGACAGCGGGAGGATTAGTATACTTAAATACTCTTCCTTCCAGCTTCTCATGAGAAGCTGAACTCGCTTATTCTTTGACATGCTCTATTTTAACTTATTACCCCATCGCTTATGCCGCTCAGCGGTCATGTGACCAAGAATAAAACCGGACTGATCACGAATCAACTTCCGAATATCCTCCATCGTTCCAGGCAAGTCTATCCGCTCACGGAATCATCACTAATAAAAGGAATAAGCTGTTTCTTCCCCGACTACAAAGTTAGAGGTTCGCCGTCTTTAAAAGTACAATCCTGGGACTGCGTTACTTATCCCATATTATCGGTAGAGTGAATGCATCGCTTGTCACTTTTGGAGTTACTTTGAACCTTTTCCAGTGCTATTTTGTACACCCAATTTTTAACCTCAGCTGCCTTCACATAAAAAGATTAGCTAAGATTCTTAATTATCTACAACCAATCATTTATAAAACCATTTGGATCAGACTAATAAAAAAGTGACTACTCATTATTTTTATTCACAACCTTCATCTTACTACCCTTTAATTCGTTCGATTAGAATGTAGTTTTACTTTAAAGATACTTAAATACATAAGTTAAACAAGCTTTAAATCACTATTGGACCCCCGTTCATCTAATTCTTTAGGAACTTTTTTAACAACAGAATATCCTCTTCAATTAATGATCTGATCCCTCTATCCCCACAACGTAAGTACTATCCACGTAAATGGCCCATTTCAGTTAGGAAAAGCTTATATTCCGGTCTTCCTATACACTGTACTCCTTAACGATCCAAATTCTTTATTCCTTTCCCCTTAAAGAATAGTTAAACCTAATCTTTGATAACAAAAAATACGATAACAACACATCATCATACTCGAAGGTGAAATTCTTTCTCTCCTGCAATATATCAATAATTTTGCAAGAAAATTTTCTTTTTAATCGATTTTTAATGTTATATTCAGCGTTTTTTCAGCTCCAGGCTCTACATTAAAAATGTACCATTTGGATAACACCACCATGCCGCTGCCGGTTCTACATGAAGAACTATGTAAGTTGTTAATATAAGAGTGAAAAGAGAATGGCTTCAGTAACTATGTAAATGACTAAACATTCCACTAGATTAATGCATGGTCGCAGGCTAATCGTTTTTCCGCACAAGAAAAAAGTCGCTCTTACAAACAGTGTTTCTTTGGTTTAGCGGAAAGAAAAAAATAAGGGATAGAAAAACGGTATACCGCTTTATAGGCTGTCTTTTCTTCTTTGATAGCCTTATTATCCTACATGCTGCTGACTCCTCTTTTGTGAGCGATCACGCGGTGCTAGTGTTTTCAATCGTATGGATACTGTGGATGCGAAATGATCGTTGGAAGTATCTAGTATGAATGCGGGTAACGATAATTGGGTTATCAAGTATATTGAGGGAATTCATTATCCAACTGACGTGATAGGTTTCTCGGCAAGATTAGAACCCCCGGCATTAAGAACGTTTCGTTTATACAGCCAAGTAACAAAACACATACCGATCCAAGTTCAACCATGAAGACCTAAAAAGCATGAGGCCTAAATATTAAAAAAGAGGAAGTTGAGAGAAATGATGAGAAAACTTGTAGAAGCAACGATGCAACGAGCCGTTCTAATGATTGTTTTTGTCGTTGTCATTCTGGCATGGGGGGGAATTTCCGCCTTTCAAATGCAACGGGATTATTTGCCGGGGATTAACAATACGACCCTTTCAGTTAGCATGAGAGTACCCGGATATCAAGCAGATCAAGTAAAACAACAGGTTACAGATAATCTGGCAAGCGCTGTTAAAACAGTGGACGGATTATCAAACGTTGAAAGCACATCTTACGACGGTGGATTATTTATGAGTTTGTATTTTCCGATGAATACAGACATGAAACAAGCGGAAGATCAAGTAAACAAAGCCTTGGCAAATGCAGATCTTCCCTCAACCCTAACAAGCACTCCTTCCGTAACACGATTAACAACGAGTTCTTTTCCCATTTTGACGTACAGTGTAACAAGCTCAACATTAGATGAACAAACACTTCGCTCCACCGCAACGCAGGAAATTATGAAACAATTAAAATCTGTTCCTGGTGTAGCAGATGTATCCGTATTTGGAGGAGCAAAAGATGGCTATGTCTTAACGGTCCGGATGAAAGACCTCGTGAAAAATGGATTAACATTGGATGATGTAAATAAATCATTTGCGCTGGCTATCCCATCTATGCCGCAAGGGACTATTGTAAACAATCAGTTATCCATACCAGTATCTTTCGATGGGTTGTCATTAACGGAGCAGCAAATGGAAAAGGCAACGATCAAGAATAAGGAAGGAAAAGCCATTCCTGTGTCAGCGTTTGGCACCATAACACATTCCTTAAATGACGTTAAAACCGTGTCGAGAACGAACGGGTCCCCAAGCGTGACTTTAAATGTAATCAAGACCCCTTCAGCCAATATTACAGATGTGGCCGATCAAGTAAAGGACCGGGTCTCTCATCTTCACTTGGATACAGTCAATCCAAAAGATGTTTCGTTCCAAGTGTTACTTGATCGAGAAAAAGAATTAAACGGCTCTCTTTTCGGATTAGTTCGTGAAGGATTGCTTGGATGCTTATTCTCAATGATTTGTGTGTTCTTCTTTTTTAGAAATACAAGATCAACCTTATTAATAGCGATTTCACTGCCAATTTCATTGTTAGCGACAACAGCTTTCTTAAAGTCAATGGGTATTACGCTAAATATTTTAACGGTTTCCGGTTTGATCGTAGCAATGGGACGGATTGTCGATGATTCTATTGTTATCTTAGATAATATGTATCGAAAACGGGAAGAGGAGAAGGATAAACCTCTAATCTCTATTTTGGCAGCATCTGTGGCAGAAATGATTCCTGCGATATTAGGTTCTACGTTAACCACCATCGCCGTTTATATTCCCATTGCTTTTGTTGGCGGAGTAATCAGTGCGTCCTACAGCGGATTTGCCTGGTCAGTCGTGATTGCTCTCATTATTTCATTCTTTGTTGCCATGCTTGTTATTCCTGCTCTTGCTTTTATGGGATGGAAAGGCGGCGACGGGGGAAAACAAACCGTCAAACTGGACTCTGCCATGAAACCCGTGTTGGAATCGGCATTTAAACACAAAAAAGCCATGATTATCGTTTCAATAGTAGTCTTTTTAGGTGCCGGTATCTATTCCGCTTTTCTTCCAGTAAGCTTATTGCCTAGTGGAAAAATCGGACAGATCGCCATCAAAGCTGAGTTGCCTAAAGGCAGCACGTTAATTCAAGTAGATTCTGAAGTTCAAAAAATCGAAAAGGCCTTGAAAGAAAATCCAAAAATTGATGCGTATTCAGCTAATTTCGGTTCAACTATGACTCCACAAAGTGATGACGTATTTGATCAAGGTGGAGGCTTTATCACCTATCCAAATGTCGCTAACCTTTCTGTTGTGTTGAAAAACGACAAGGATGCTGATTCTGTTATCAAGCAATTACAAAAAGAGCTCCCGACACTATCTAAGAATATTACGTACACCGTAACCAGCCAGAATATCTCTGGTGATGATTCACAAATGCGCATCCTGTTTACAGGTTCCGATCAAAAAACATTGGATCAAGTTGCTCAGGAAGCGCGAATGAACTTGGCTAAAATTCCGAATCTAAGCGTAGATGGAAAGATAGATTTGACGAATGGTTCACCTAAATATAAAGTGACGTTTGACCAAAAAACGATTCAAGATAAAGGAGTGAAGATAACTGATATTCTAGCAGTTATTAATCGTTATCTGTCTTCATCTAAAGATGCAACCATTACGGTTGACCATAAAGCACTTCCTGTTGACCAATATTTAGATCAAGTTGCAACAGGAGTAAATTCTGCCATTACTATAAATGCTACTGCAGATGATGTCTTAGCCTCTCTAAAAGCAGAAACATTAGTGGGAAATAAGGGTGAAACGGTCCGTTTTGACCAAATCGCTAAGATTAGTAAAGATCCATCACCTTCCACTATTAGTGAACGAGACGGTCAACCCTTCTCCCTTGTGACTGCGCAAATTACATCTAACGATATTAGTAAAGTATCAAGTCAGGCAGACAAAGCTCTAAGCACCATGAAGCTCCCTAAAGATGTAACGTATTCATTGGGAGGAATCTCTGAACAAGTAAAACAAATGATTTTCGACATGGCTGTGGCTGTTGCTTTTTCCATCCTTTTAGTTTTGCTGATTACTTCTTCTATTTTCAAAGGATGGAAAGCACCCTTATCTGTACTTTTAAGTATTCCACTAGCCCTAAGTGGTGTAGTCATCACACTCATCCTGTTCCACGGAGAATGGAATTTGGCTGCCTTGATTGGAATTCTGATGCTTACCGGTATTGTAGTTACAAATGGTATTGTGTTAATTGATAAAATCGAACGGAATCGAAAAGAGGGAATGCCTATTAAAGAAGCTGTATTAAATGGTACCCTTTCAAGAACCAGACCAATCTTAATGACAGCAGCCGCTACCGTTCTTACGTTGTTACCACTTGCATTCTCACAGAATGCAGATACAGTCATTTCACAAACACTTGGCATTGTTGTGATTGGCGGGATGGTAACATCAACGATTAATAGCTTTATTATCATCCCGATTATCTATGAATGGCTTTATACAAAGGATAACCGTAAGAAAATAGCGCCTAGGAAGGATGCTGAACAGGCACTCTAATTCTAAATAACAAATAGATAGTTCATTGTTGTTACAGCCTCATCTTCTTTAAAGCTATAGGGAAGAAAATATCATGTTTTTTTCTAAACCCGAAAAGTCCTACCTTCAATAAAGTTTTAATTATAAACAAATCTAATTTATTGACAGCCAAAGTAATGAAGGTCTCGCTATAACACCACTTTCTTTATTAGATGGTTTATGATAAATAAAAGATTATTTTCCGCGGTCTACATCCAGAACCAATAAAAAGCCCACTATTGTTCTACAATATGGAATGATAGTGGGTTTTTCTGGCTTATTATTCAACTGTGCCCGAATAATGCTAACTCTATATTGACCTTGTGTATAGCTGCCGTTAAGGTCTAGAATCAGGAACTAAGTACCGTAGGGATGGAATGAATGTGCCATTCCATGGTTTCCTGCTATCATGCCCATCCCTTCATTTGAAATCTCCCAAGTTTCAATATCATGAAGCTTAAGCTTCTCGTCAATGCGGTTCTGTTCCCCATTGATAATAGGAGAACAAAAAAAACCTTAATACTGGTCTTTCTATGTCACATTTGATACGAACTGTGACATAGGGAGACGAAATGACTATGGAAAAATTTTAAGGCTGTACTAATGCTTTACGAGAAGTTAAGAGGCTACCGATTGAAATAGATGAACACGACAAGATTTACTTTGCTTATAACAAGTTTTATGAACACTATTTTGTGACTGATAATAAAGATGAATTATTAGAAGCGCTTTATCAGCGTGGGTACGATGTTGGATGCGATAGCAAACGAGAAGATGAAGCCAGTGGATATAAGGTATGGGAATATTCGCTGGCTGAAAATAAAGAAAGATACCCAAATACATTTTAATCATGAGATAAATAAAAGAAGCGTCGTCTGACGCTTCAATGGTAGGTGAAGGAATTGATTTTGGGCTTTGGGTTTAGAATAGGTTGGTTCCTGCATTTTAAAGATTAGTAGCTACCGCTCATGAAAGTTGCACCAACAATAATTAATAGGATGAAGAGGACAACAATCAGAACAAAATTGCTGCCATATCCACCGCCGCTAGATCCACCGCCGTAATAGCATGACATAAACAGCACCTCCTTTTTAATGGGTTAATACATGTTATGCAAAGCTTGTTCTTTTTGAAATGGACAAACATGTAAGTATATCAAAAAAAAGAAATTGGGTATTGTACATTTCGTTGATTAACCTATTAATCTTGCTTTGCCGAATATCAGAGGATAACGGACATATTATATTTCTCATTCATTTTCTTTTCTATTACACTAAAACACCCCTTCTCTCAAAAAGCAGAAACTCTTCTCTCCCCTCTGTCACTTTAAAGAAAAATAGTGATAGAAGAATAAAACAGCAACAAAGACATAATCAGTCGAAAGGACTTGTCATATTTAGAGAAAAACTCTTTAAAAATCGAACCGAACGCTGACCACCCTAGGAGAATGGTTACAGTTAAATAGAGTGCGATGGAGTAAGAGAGTGATTAAACAGTAAAATAAAAGCATTTATCACGGTTAAAAAGAACAAAATGCTTTTTACATTGATAATCTGAAAGATAAAGCCTGATAAAAAATTAACTCATTAATTTAGATTTATCATTTTAAAACAGCCATCCTGCTAAAGAAATAGCAAATTCAGCGGGGTGTCTTCTTTATGTATCTGCTGCTTATGATACCGCTTGCCGCCCTGCCAAACTGACATTTTAAAACACTCATCTATCTAATTTTTCAAAAAACAATTGACAAACCGACGGTCGGTTTGTATCGTTGGAATATAAATGCAGAAAAAGTAGGGAGAGATCAACTTGAAGTTAGCCTCTAAAAGAAAGGTCATCCAATCCGTGATAGGGAGTATCTTCATAAACGGACTCGTACCTGTTGTCTTGTATCATTTGTTCTTGAATCATTTCTCAAGTTTTGTTTCATTGCTGCTTGCCACTTCAGTTCCACTTCTAGATAACCTCTATCATATTGTGAAACATCGGAAAGCCGATGCTTTTGGGTTGTTTATGTTGACCGGTTTTGTTCTGAGCTTATTGGCGTTTTTATTAGGCGGCAGCGAGAAATTAATTTTAATGAGGGAGTCGCTAGTAACGGGAATATTAGGACTTATCTTTATTGGTTCTCTTTTTTATTCAAAACCGCTCATTTATCATTTTGCCATTAGATTCAGTTCAAATGAGGAGTCGGAACAGACAGACAAGTTTGCGAATCATTGGGAGTTCCCCTATTTTCGCTTTGTCCTAAGATTAATGACTGCTGTATGGGGGACGGCTCTCTTGGTTGAAGCAGTTCTTAAAACAATTTTGGCATATGAACTGTCGACTTCTGCCTTCTTAGCCGTTTCCCAAATCATTTTCTACAGTGTAATCGGAGTAACCATTTTATGGACAGTCATCTATCGCAGATTTGCAAAAACGCGCTTAGATTTATTAATAGCCTCAAGAAATTGAATAAGGAGAGTACAAAAATGTCTAATCCAACTTCTCATGATAATCCAACATTTCAGACGATTTTATTAGCCACTGAGGAACTTATTCTGGAAAAAGGCTGCAGAAATACGACACTTAAAGACATTATTGAAAGAACCGGGCTTTCTAAAGGGGCCATTTATCACTATGTTGCCAGTAAAGATGAATTGTTTGGACTTATTCTCAAATTCAAAATCGAACAGGAGAATGAAAAATTCAATCAGATCGTTCATCATCAAATGAGCGGTGCCGCTCATGCTGGCCAGTTTGGAGTGGTCACTGAATTTTTCCACAGTAGACAGAATACAAATGATGTAGGCAATCTGATATTCATTTATTTGTTAAGCCAAGACGATGAAAAGGTTAAAAACATTTTAAATAGTGTTTACCAATATAGTAAGTCAACTGGTATTCAATGGATTGAGATGGGGCAAACAAATGGCGTGATTCCCCCAACGATCGATGCTGAGAAAATGGCCGCCTTATTTATGACTTTTTCCTATGGCCTTAGGGTAACTCAACTTCTTTCCTCCTCTGAAGATGAACCAATCGCAACGAGTGATATTTTTAAATTACTTATTCAGACATTGTCATAAATACAGGATGTCGGGTGAAATCCGTAAAAGGTTCTCCGCCTCCTTCTGCATACCAGCTATCAGTTTACTTTTTACTAAGAGGTGTCGGGCATGGAATTCTTAGCAATCAACGCAATCAACTTACAAGAATTAGCCCAAGTGAAGCAGTTTTACGCTGATATCACTTCCGATTTAAGAAAAAAAGGGATTCATCAATGGGACTATTTTTACCCTAATCATTTTGTTATAAAAAACGATTTAAAAAATGGAACTCTTTTTGGAGTGAAAGAAGAACATCACTTGATCGGTGCCATTGTTCTCAATATGAACCAAAGCAAACAGTATTTGAAACTCCACTGGGAGGAACAATCAGGCAGGCCATTAATCATTCACCGATTAGCTGTTCATCCTCTCTATCAAGGCAAGGGAATTGGAAAAAAACTTTTAAACTTTTCTGAAGAATATGCTTTTAAAAAAGGATATACGAGCATTCGTTTGGACGTGTATGCCCAAAATCCTGAGGCTGTTGGAATGTATGAAAGAGCTGGTTATCAAATAAGAGGGACAGTTAAGTTTCCATTAAGAAAAGTGCCATATTTATGTTTTGAAAAAATCATTTCAACTATAAATTAAATAGGAGGGATACGAGGTGGAAAAAAGCAAAAAGTTAAATTGGTCTATAATGGGACTTTATATGACTGTCCTGCTATTCAGCGCCTATATAGTCGTGATGTATTTTATCATCGGGACTGAAGGTGCGCAGATAATGAAAGGAAAAATGGAAGACGAAAACTTTAATTTGGCCATTTGGAAAGCCTTGTTCTATCCTCATATTATACTGGGGGCAATTGCATTGGCTGTGGGTCCATTTCAATTAACTAAAACAAGTCGTCAAAATCCAAATCTTCATCGGAACTTAGGGAAGATTTATGGATTCACCATTTTCATCAATGTATTATTGGTTCCATATATTTCTCTCTTTTCGACAGGTGGCCGGTCATCTATGATTGCCTTCCTTGTGTTGAATGCTTTTTGGCTTGGAACAACCGCTATGGGAGTCCTTAGGGGCTTTCAAAAAAGAATATCATCGCATAAAACATGGATTCTTAGAAGTTATGCTATCACATGGGTTTTTGTCTCCTTTAGAATCGTTGTCATTCCATTCTCTGCTTTTTTAGATCTCGCCATTAGTTTTCCAATAGCGGTTTACCTTTCTATTGCTTTAAACCTTCTTTTTGTCGAATGGAAAAGAAAGAAAGAAAAGACACAATCTTTATCACATCATTCGATGGTACAATGAAAGTTCGAAAGAATTTTTTCCTTTACTAGATCTTCATTATAATCAAAGCAATCAGGAATTCTTACTATCTCTTCCTGCAATAATTTTTTAACAAAAGCCTCTCTCTTTATAGTCAGTAAAATTCATTTTTGTTATCTCCACTCCCTCTTCATCTTATTAAATGGTGAAGAGGGAGTGATTACTTTAATAAACTCTATTACTCTAAAATTTCAATAGTTGAAGAAAAATAAAAAGTTTAAAGGATAATACCCGAAAAATCTCCTTTTAATACTTCTTTTCCATTCTGATTTTCACATGAAAAAGACGAAGCAATAGCTGTTCTATTATTTTCTTGCCTTTCATATTTTTCAATTTTAACCTTACAAATTATCGCATCCCCCGTAAACACGGGTCTTAAAAACTCAAAATTCATATTACGAGCCAGCACATTATGATCCCCGCCTACTTTTGTTGGCAGAGTTGCCGTTAACAACCCTTGAACGACAAGTCTTCCCTGTTCATCTGGGGCAATATGATGAATCCCTTCATCACCTGAAATCTCTGTAAATAATTCGACATCCCTTACTGTAAAAGTCCGTTCGAACGTAATGATATCTCCTACTTTTAACGACATACTAAATCTCCTCCCCAAAAGTTTTATCCTGTAGGGCCGATCCTACTGTGGATGGTGGCAAAATTAAAATAATATTCAACTATTTTTCTCCGTTAAAACAGATTATGACTGCCAGGCGGAATGCAACATTTTTCATTCACTTCCAACTGATTGAGTCATCGAAGAAAATATTTGAGAGTTCCAATCTTTCGGTTTTATGTTTTTATTTATCCATTTCTCTTGGGGGGCTCTATATGGAGCAGCAGCGATTAAATGATTATTGTGCCAACTGGCTGCTCCGGAACGAATCATTTCATCAAGCAAAATTTGAATAAATTCTTCTGGCTGAAGCTGAAAAGAGCAGCGTGCAAAATCTTGGAACCAACCGCATTTTAGTAAGTATGGATTGATTTCTTCCTTTGCCAATCCATTTTTAATCATTAAGGTAAATGCAAAAATCCTCTTGCAGGCATGCCACGATACCTTTTCTGGCGCCTTAAGCCACTTGTCGAACCGCGCCCTTGCTGCATCAATTGAAGCACTAGGATTCTCTATGTAAGGTCCATGACCTGAATAGGCCTTTTGAATTCGAAGTTTGGACAACCGCTCCAAACTTTCCATCGATCGTTGGATAGATGCAACACCCTCTCGAAAGATATTTAACCATCCAATATCATTTTTGTGAAAAAGATCCCCGCAAATTAATATCTCTTCTTCAGGCTCATATAAAGAAAGATGCCCTAACGTATGTCCCGGTGTGTGCAGGACTTTCAAGCTTCTGCTTCCAGTCTCAATCTCATCGTTATCAGACAGTATGATATCAACTTGATAGGGTTCTACAGGTTGATCTAACCATTCTGCACTACAGGCTTCACGGTCACAAGAATTAATTAAGTGGGCATCCCATTTATGGGCAGCAATTGTAACACCGTAATTTTTTTGCAGATGATAATTACCTCCTACATGATCACTATGATAATGTGTGTTCACTATAAGATGTAATTCTTCGGGTGAAACGCCTGCTTCTCTAATTAATTGCTCTGTTTCTTCTGCCTCACTCCCGAAGCCAGTATCAATTAGAGCCGGAAGTTCATCCTTAATAAGGATCATGTTTGCACTCGGAAATGTTCTTTCCAAAAAAATAATATTGTGTTTTTTCAAAAGCTACTCCTCCTTAAATTCAATGATCAAACACTGATGAGTGAGCGTTCGTTCAATTATTATTATATACAATAGACTAAATTTTTTGAATATAAGTGCTACTCCTATCTTGGAAAGTGTTTTCCAGCTTCTACATGTTGCAGCTGCAGGATGTCTGCCGCAAGTTTTATTTTCGTACGAACAAAATAAATATAAACGAAAAAATCCCGCGAAGACATTACACATCCGGGGAATTTTCGTTTTAATTTAATGGCTCTCACTGCACTAAAGCATCTGTTCGTTTAAACGAGAACTTTAATAATGGTTAGCCTCTCTAGAAAACGGGGCTCAGGATTATTAGCAAAGATAGATACTTTCAATTAAAAGCAAAGCTCTGATTTTCGCTACCTTTTTTAGTCCTGATTGAACCATAATTGCTCTTTGTCATCAACATCGCCGTTATAATTAATGAGAATCTCATCTCCTGCTTTGATATCTGTGTAAGCATAGAAGTCAAATGTGTGATTTTCAAAATTAATCTCATACGTTGCATTAGGTTCATAAGAATGGTTAAACAACATTCCATAACCAAGAAGGATGGCAGTATGATTGATCCCATACTCAAAAGCGTAATCAGCAAGTATGGTTTTCTCAATGTGCTGATGTTGGTCGTTTGGATAAGAGATGACCGGTGCTTCATGTAGAAGCTCTCCTTTTTTGATATCACGTGTAGCAAATACTCCTCTATTGAACTCTCCATCACTTATTGGGGATGTTTTCACTTCAATCATATTGTTCGCCTACTCACTTTTAAAATATTCTTTTTAGCTATAATATTTATGCACCAAATGCGTTAACGTGACGCTTTTGGCGGTTGGCATACATCACATTTTCGTTGGTGATTATTTTTAAATTTCGTAAATGTTTTTTCAAACTGGCTGCCACATGCACATTTAAATTGTAGCTTTTGAGAAAAACCACGATATTCCGTCGTTAGCAGCTCGCTTTCCGAGTTATTCTCAACAAATTCTTTAATTTTACCAATTGTCCATCGTTTATTCATTCGCTTACACCTCCATCTTTTATCGCTAGGCGGAGGCTTTTCTAGGCATCCGTTCAATTATGAGCCAAAGTCATAATACTCCTAAGTTTCTCATTATAGCATGAGCTGTCCTACAATGAAATAGAGCGTTAATTTGACCTCTTAATAAACCCTATTGTACTAAAGCACCGTTTATTGAAAAAAAGAGGACAGAACATTCTATCCTCCTGCTTCTATATCGATCTTTTCTTTTGTAAGGTGACGATCACAACACCTATCATAATGAAGAAACTACCAATAAAAAAGTTCACGTCCAACTCTTCTTTTAACAAGAGCCAGCCTAAGAAAGAACCGACGAGCGGCTGGAAGAAGAAAAACAATGAACCGATTCCAGCATCCATTAAATCCATTCCTTTATTCCAAAGAAAAAATGCACCAGCAGTTGAAACAATCCCAAGATAAAGAACTCCTAAAATGATGAAAATGTTTCGATCATGTATATCATAAGATTGAAGTTCCCATATCATGACGGGCGTAGTAAACAAAAGTGCAAATAATACAGCATAAGTCGTTATGGTTAAGGGTGACAAACGTTTAGAAGCAGCCTTTACATAGATGGATAATAATGCCCAAGTAACGGCAGCCCCCACCAGTACGATACTTCCTGCTAAATAGCTTCCTACCTTTGTATCCCAACCGATGACAACAATCACACCAACTGTTGCTAATAAAACAGACGCAATCTTTCTAACGGTCAGTTTTTCCTTTAATATAACTCTCGCAAAGACGACAATAAAAGCTGGTGTAGCTGATGTAATTAAAGCGCCCGTGTGTGCATCAGATAACTTTGTGCCAATAAACTGGAAGGCAATGGATACGAAGTAACCTATGAAACCAATCCAAGCCAGCAGTAACCAATCCCTTTTCTTAATCACTGTTCGCTGGCCCTTTTTTACATGAACTATTTTTAATACAGCAAACAAAACAACAAACGCTATCACATACCGCATCCACACTAACGTTAAAGGTGGAATATACTCTAATACATATTTACTGACTACATACATGCCGCCCCACATACTTGCGGCTAACGATAAACAAAGTGCTCCAGTTAAACTTTGCTTCATTTATAATACCTCCGTCTCCGTAAAAGGGAATTTTAATAGAACGTTCCCTAAGACGAGGCATGATGTTCAACTTAGCTATTCATCCCTCGTCTTAGGAATGAATAGCTGGCTGGTCATTTTCAAAAATATCTAAATAGAATCTCATTACTTCATCCTCCTATTGTATTTTCTTAATTTTAACATACCTCCATTATTAAGATTACTTAATGCTTACTTAGTCCATAACACTGAACCATTAGCTAAATAACTTTAACTAAAAGGACCGCCTTGCTCTTCCTCAGATCAACGCATCTGTAAAAGAATGTTACGGCGAAGATTAAAGATATAAAGGAACCCATTGATCACTGAATTTAGAATCATCAGACTTTATACATTAAATGAATTTGATTAGCGATATAAGCTGAACTAAAATGCTGGCCCTTTTTGATCCACCACATTATGATGCCTACTAATGAAGCTGTCTTAATATCAATCGCAACATAATCATCAGGCAAATTCGCTTTACTATTCTTCCTTCTTGTTTCTACCAACTGCTTGAGCAATAAAAACAATTGCTCCTCAAATTGATTAATATTGAATAACGTAAGCAGGTAATCTCTATTGCTATATAAATAATCCAGTAATTGTGTTAGCTGCTGTTTTTCTGACAAGTCTTCCAAATGGATTAAAGCAACAATTTTATCAGATAGCTCCTTTAAAATCGCATCTGTGATCTGTGTAAGTAAATCTTGAATATCCTGATAGTGTAAGTAAAACGTTGTCCGATTTAACCCTGCTCTGGCTGCCACTTTCTGAACCGTTAAATTAGATAAAGCGGCATCTTCTCTTAAGAGAGAGAAAACAGCCTCTTTAAACATTTCTCTTGAACGAATGGTACGCGGATCTTCTTTTTTAGATATAGACATTTTATGCTCCTTTATCGATTTTCCTTTGACTTTCTCAACAACTGGCATTTTCTATGTAGATTAGTGAACATTTTCAATAAAACTGTTCATGGTCAAGGCAAATATAGTTTGTTACTATGAATTTTATCGACACAGTGTTGAGAATTCAAGTCTGGAATAAAGGAGTTTACAAATGGTGAAGGAGATAACGGAAAGAAATAAAAAGATCTTACTAATTGTTCTGATCGCCGGCTGCTTTTTATCGACGCTAAATCAGACTTTATTAAATGTGGCATTGAGTGATTTCATGGATGTATTTCATGTAACGCCTGCAACCGTCCAATGGTTGTCAACAGGCTTCATGCTAGTAAACGGTGTTTTAGTGCCTATTACGGCATTTTTAATGAAACGTTTTACAACAAGACAGCTATTTATTAGTTCAATGGTCTTTTTACTTATCGGGTCTGTACTTTGTGCTTGTGCGATGAATTTTGGCGCTTTGTTAACAGGAAGAATGATTCAAGCCATTGGTGCCGGCATTATTATGCCCCTCATGATGACCGTTATTTTATATTTATATCCTAGCGAAAATCGTGGAAGTGTTATGGGGACAATCGGCTTTGCCATCATTTTTGCACCAGCCATCGCTCCTACATTATCTGGTTTTATTATTGAATATGTTTCCTGGAGATGGTTGTTTATTGGATTAATCCCATTTTTATGTATTGTCATTGTTCTTGCTTTCAACTATTTAATGAATGTGGCAGAAACAACAAAAGCAAAATTAGATATCACAAGCGTCCTGTTATCAACGATCGGGTTTGGCTGCATGTTATTTGGGTTTAGCAGCGCGGGAAGCAAGGGATGGGATAACCCTATTGTTATTATAACTATTGTTGTGGGGATCATTGTGACAGCTCTATTCTGTTTACGTCAAATGAAAGCTAACGATCCATTATTGAATTTAAGCGTATTTAAGTATAAGGTTTTTACTCTTACATCGTTCATCAATGTGCTCATTACGATGATTATGTATGCGGATTTAATTCTTCTGCCCATTTACTTGCAAAATGGACGAGGTTTTACAGCATTTGAAGCGGGGTTACTTTTATTGCCTGGAGCTATAATGAATGCCTTCTTATCTCCTGTCACAGGTAAAATGTATGATAAGTACGGTGCTAAACCACTCTTTATCACCGGGTTACTCTTTGTCATTGTCTCCATGTGGGGAGTCATTGACCTAACCGAATCCACAACTTATATGTATTTAATGGCTCGTACCATTATTTTAAGAATTGGACTAAGCTTTATTTCTATGCCTTTAAATACAGCTGGGTTGAATGCTTTGCCAAGAGAATTAGGTTCACATGGTTCAGCAGTCAATAATACCATTCGCCAATTAGCAGGTGCTATCGGCACAGCCGTTGTGGTCACCGTGTATACAATCCAAGCAACCTCACATGCTGCTGAGTTATCTATGGAAAATAAAAGCATGACAGCTGCACAGCTAGCAAAATTGGCTTCGATCTTTGGCTCAAGTCATGCCTATGTATTTATGTTAGTCTTATCTTTTGTAGCATTACTATTTTCATGTTTTATGCCGAAGAAAACAGCCATACAAAGAATCGGGCCCAAAAAGGCTGTTATCCAAAAAAGTAAAAGTTAGTCATTAAAACAGATTGATCTAACCCCCTTGTTCAGTAGATTGAAAATGAAAGCATATCCGAGATCTTTCGGGTCTGCTTTATTTTAATACGTATAAAACGAGATAGACTTGCTCTAATTACCAGCAGACTCCTATATAATTAGAATAGTTATTAGGTTATAATAAGAATCGTCTCCTATTTTTAATTGCAAAGGAGGTTTTAACATGGCTAAAAAGTCTATGATTGCTAAGCAAAAACGTACACCTAAATATAAAGTTCAAGAATATACACGTTGTGAGAAATGTGGAAGACCGCATTCTGTTTATCGCAAATTTAAGCTTTGCCGTATTTGCTTTAGGGAACTTGCCTATAAAGGACAAATTCCTGGAGTAAAGAAAGCAAGCTGGTAATCAAAAAAAGCCCCTAGTTTAGGAGGCTTCTTTTTTTTAAACAAATGTAGATTTTTAGTAACATACAAATGATTAGAATAAGGATGATCCCCGTCAAACCGATATATATTCCGATATCAAACTTTTTTATAAAGCTTTGTTTCATAGTGAAGAGCAAGAGATATGATAACAACTCAAACATCTATTACTTTTTATTCTCCCTTCAACTTCTTTAAACAGTCCTAGTTATTCATTGCTACAGTCATCAACTCTTTAACTAATGGTGCCTATATGTAACATTTTCCTCTTTCTTTAAACATCCGTTACCTCTTTTTACGCAACGTTACAAAAAAGTAAAAAACGTCATTGAAATTTCCATATACACGGAAAAAGATACAAATTATAATGATTAAAAAAGTAATATAGAATCACTTCTTTTGTCATAAGGAAAGGACGATCATTGCCGTGTCTTTGGATCATATAAAGAACATATTAAAAACTATGATGTTTTATGGTAACAGTCAAATTACCCAAACTGTTTCCAAAAATCAAAAAACAATACTCTCTGTAAGCTACAAAAAAGAAAACAACATGTTTGAGATAACTTATTTAGAACCAGCTGCTATTGAAACTCATAGCGAGGTAGATTCTACCGCTTTAGCAATAGAAGAAACTATAAACTCTCATGTTAAAACATCCTCATAGGCTAAAGCAGTTTCCTGCTTCTAATAAAATTCGGAGCTGCAATCCTATAAAGTACCCAATCAAATACTGCCTTTATTTCTTCTGCTCATAGTATGAAAAAAATATTCACCAGAAAAACGGGTATAAGATAACAAACTTGTCTCATTTCACAACTACCACTAAGAGTTCTTTCGTTCGCTTTTCTGCAACAGAGAAGTCTTGATGGGAGGAGACGAAATGAGAAAAATTTATGGCATCGAAAACTTAATCGCTTACCTTTCTTCAGTAAACTTTCCGCTTATTGAAGAAAGAATTAAGGATGTAATATTAAAACGAGAACTGCCACATTATAGAGCATTCCAAACCACCTTCATTTTTAATTTAGATCGCATTGACTGGTGGATAAGCCAGAAGCGATTAAAGCCCTAGATTAGGATGGGTCCTGCTTTTTAGCAGGGCTCCGCTAATGAGTTTTTACTTCATATGCTGTACTGCTAATCTATTCAAAAATCAAAAGCCTTGTCCGCTCTTAGCTTAATTACATCATCAGAGTATACAAGAAAGTATATTTCATACATGAAAAAGACCAAGCTCTAGAAAAGCCTAAGCAAATTATCATTTTTCCAACGCTAGTATGGTTCTTGTTTTTTAGATTATTATAAAAAAGTGCACCAAACAATAAAGCAGCTGTGCACCGCCTTAGAGTTTTAGTGCCCTCATTGTTCTGTGGAGCTCTTGGTTAATCTTCAATAAAATACACTTTTTCTACTTTCCAATGAACTGGAATACCCTCCGCATGAAATGCAGGAAAGTATGTGTAGACAAACTCTTTCATTTGTTCCTCTGTTGGATATTCATCAAAATGATGACTCTTAAGCAAATCCATACAAACAATTTGAAATTTGTGTTTTACTTTGACTTCTTCCATTCATAGTTATCCTTTCCCACTCTACTATCCAGTACCTTCTCTACTCTTCTATTGTTAATATAATACAATAGACCTCCTTTTCCCAGGAGCACACACAGTCCTATATACCCAATTAATAGAATCTTAAAACTATTTGCCCATATTTTTTCACTGAACATCTAATCTAAATACCTAACGATTATTTGATACAGCATATATTTTATGACGGAAGCTTCATCCTTATCTCGATCAAGCACTATTTTCTATTCGTCAAAATGAAAAAGAGAGAGTTATTTCTCTCTCTTCGTGCGCCTTTTCCCAAAGCAATAACCTATTTTCAATTTTAATTTAATGGATGTTGCGCTTTCTGAAATTGCCGCCTTTTACCTCTGCTACGTCATATACCGTAACAAAGGCATCTTCGTCAATTTCATGGATGATTTCCTTTATTTTGCTTTCTTCTAAACGGTTAATCACGCAGGTAATTTCCTTAAATTTTTCATGAGAATAGCCGCCATACACTTCATTATATGTAGCGCTTCTGCCTAACCGATCACGTATCGTCATTACCATTAGTTCTGGTTCAGTCGTAATAATTTTAAAAGTTTTCGATCCGCTTAATCCTTCTTCAACGATGTGAATGACCTTTGAAGCAATGTAATAAGCAATAGCCGAAAGAATAGCCCCCTGCAGACCAAATACCGTTGATACAAAAATAAACACAAACAAGTTTAAAAAAAGGATGAAATCGCTTGTCCCAAACGGTAATTTCCGAGAAAGCAGGACAGCCAGCATGTCAATCCCATCTAATGCTCCGCCATTACGCAAGGCCAACCCCATTCCAAAGCCGAGAATAATCCCCCCAACAACCGTAACTAATAAAGTATCTCCTTCAATAATAGCAGGAATATGATGCATGAGACTCGTACCAACGGCTAGTGAAGCAATCCCGACAATCGAATAAATGGCAAAGCTTTTACCAATTTGTTGATAGCCTAGCCAAATAAAAGGAATGTTCATAATGGCAATGAGAACGCCTAAAGGCAATCCGAATAACTTGGACCCAACAATACTGAGCCCCGTCACCCCTCCATCTGATACGTTGTTTGGAATTAATACTGTTTCTAATCCATATGCCGCAATAAATCCTCCTATTATGATAATTAATCCCCGTAACATTATTTTTAAATGATTGGGATTATTCTTTTCCATTGAACTCATCTAATTCCCCACTTCCAGTATTTTTTCTTTTTTAAATTTACCATAAAATTCTTCTTTCAATATTTTAAAATATTTTATTCCTAAAAAAACAGCGCTGTTCATTCTTTTTTCTTTCTCAATCTGTTCAATTAGATTAAATTAAAGTCAAAAAAATTGACAAAAAAATTAATTTATGCTATAATTTACAATTAAATTATAATGCCCTATAATAAGATTCTCCTGGCCAGGGGAATCTTATTTTGTTTTATAAGGGAGCGGAAATAGATGAATCAGAACGCAGGAAGTTTAACTGCCTTAGTATCAGCTTTTAGCCGTGCTTATCACAGCCAATATGATTCACCCATCATTTTTGATGATTTTATCGCAAAAGATCTCATTTCCGAGAAAGAATTCCAAGAGATTAGAGAAAACATGATTCAAGCCATCCATGTGTTCAACAAAGAGATTGCCCAAAAGTTTAGTCATCATCCAGAAGAGATTTTAAAATGGGTTACACAGGTCCAGCTTTCCCCTACTCCCTTAGCACGAGCAGCCTTTTGTGAAAGAATTTTAATGAACGAATTGAGATTGGGATTAAGCCAATACGTCATTTTAGGCGCTGGATTAGATACTTTTTGTTTTCGTTATCCACAACTAGCAAAAAAACTAGAGATTTTTGAAATCGATCATCCTTCTATGCAGACGTTTAAAAGAGAAAGACTGACCGATGCACAACTAGAGATTCCAATTAATCTTCACTTCATTCCAATGGATTTTACTCAACACTTTTCTGACAAAGAATTAGTAAAAGAAGGGTTTCAATACCAGAAAACCTTTTTTAGTTTGTTAGGGATCTCCTACTATTTAACTAAAGAGGAAATAAAACATTTCATGCAACATTTATTTAAGAATCTTCCATCAGGCAGCTCGATTGTATTTGATTATGCAGACGAAACCTTATTCCATGAAAAAGGATTATCAAATAGGGTGGAAAATATGCTGCAAATGGTCGCTGTTAGCGGAGAACCGATGAAATCCTGTTTCTCCTACACTGAAATGGAGAGATTCTTAGCGGATATCGGTTTACTCATTTATGAACACTTATCACCTGCTCAAATTAATGAACAATTTTTTAGTCACAGAACGGATTATTTAACTTCATTTGAAACAATTCATTACATTCATGCTGTAAAAAAATAACGAAATAATACTATGCCGCTCAATACGCAGTGTGATTGAGCGGTTCTGCCATCATCCACTGGTTCTTCACTTTTTTAACACATAACGGCCTTCACACTTCAACTTCCATATTATGTTATAATAAACTTAAACGAGACTTATGTAAAAAACGTTCGAGAAGCTTCTTAATAGCATTCACTTAAAGATCAGAAGGGACTGAACTATGCGCGGATATCAATATTTTTAACCACCCAAAAACTTCAATCGGAGGTAAAAGTATTGATGAAAGAATTGTATACTGAAAGGCTATATTTAAGGAAAATGACTGTCGAGGATGCATCTAGCTTGTTTAAGATATGGTCTGATCCTGATGTGACTCGATTCATGAATATCGATCATTTCACAGAGGAAGATCAAGCAAAAGACATCATTATGTACCTTGATGAATTGTCTCACGAGAACAAAGCGGTCCGTTTCTCGATCATTGAGCAGCAATCTAATCAAATTATCGGTTCCTGTGGATACAACTTTCTGGATTTTGAGAATGCTAAAACTGAGATCGGATACGATATCGCTAAAATTCATTGGGGTAAAGGATACGCGCCAGAGGCTGTTTCAGCATTAATAGACCATGCGTTTCATCCTTTAAACTTTAATCGAATTGAAGCGAAAGTAGAGCCAGAAAATATCAACTCCATTAAAGTCTTGCAGAAGTTAACCTTTACTTTCGAGAGAACGTTACGTCAATATGAGAAAGTAAAAGGGAAATTCATTGATCTCAATTTGTATTCGAGGCTTAAATCAGATTAGTATGTTTGTTTCGCTAAACTGCAGGTAAATTGTGGCTGCGTTAATGATTAAATAGTCTTCGCCCCATTGTGCAGCTAGCTTTTCATTTCCTCTTTTTCATTTGGCTGCCATTACCTTCTCGTGTTAGACCTTTTATTACTTTATGACACAAAAAGCCGACTGATTTTTAATAAACCAGTCGGCTACACACGAAAAGAAGAAAAAGCAAATTACTTCTCTTCCCAACCAATCACAATTATAAATGTATATACAACCTATATAAATCAACTTTCTAAAATAACCCCAAAAGCGGTCTAGCATTACATGTGCGAAAAAGTCTTCTCCAATACTTGCGATAAGACATGGTTTTACCGTCTTATCTCCACTTCTTATATCCAATACATTATCTACTAAATTTTTTTGTTATTTAAGTTTAAACAGGTTAATTTTTTTAAATTTGAACATTCTATAATCGGAGGTGATAAAATGAAAAACCAAAATAATCGTCAAGGAAATAACGATCGTGAAAATAACAATAATGGCGGAGTCATGAATAAAATCGGACAGGCCATTGAAAATGTTGTGGACACAGTAACGGGAGATAATCAAAATAATGGCCAACAAAGAGGCCGTCATAACGACAACCAATAATAGCGGTTTTTAAACGCCATCATATGGCGTTTTTTTATTCGTGTTCATTAGATTCTTGAGTGACCTTGATTGGATCTTAAGTATTTTTAAGAATGACATATAAGATAAAATACTTACAAGAGCTAATTCAAAAAGGTTTTTCGTATGTGCAACCCCCCTCTTATGCAAACGGGGGAACCTTGCTGCACAAACAACGAAACAAAACGATTCATAAAAATCACGCTTAGAGAAACCTCTGGATGCGCAAACGTTCTATCGGCTAATAAAAGGATACTTTTGATTTTTATCAAATGAAAAACACCGAGTACTGGATCGGTGTTCTCCACAATCAAAAGAGCCTTAACAAATCAGCTATTTTAGCGATTTTAATTTGTTCGTTCTTGTTTAGCTTTAGAATCATCCAATTCATTTAATTCACGAGAAAATTCTTCATCCACTTTGCCAGGAGGTATTTTTAAATTTTTTGGTGTCTGTGGCAAAGAACTTGAGTTGTTGCCGCCTGTTTTATGATCATCTCTTCCCATCATAAAGCCTCCTTTTAAATAATTTCGTTCTTTAAAAGTATGGCTGAGTCACTTCACTTTGATGTAGGCATTCTTTAAATAAAAGTTTTTTCAATTGCGGCTGCGATTTATCTAAGCTATAACAGCTATTCCTCTTCAATAAATTTCACTGCATCATACCCGCAATGATGGCAGTACATTAAATGTGGACAAATCTGATCTTTCGCTGTATTAGGATAGCCGTCTCCCATCTTTACCGTTTCTTCATCATTGTAATGGCCATATGGATCTAAAAAATCGGATACCTTGCCTGTGTCGTCTAATCGAAAGTTGCACTCCGGACAGCGCAATTCCAATTCCTTAAATGCATTACATAAAGGACACATTTTCATTCGAATCACCTCTTTGTGCTTTCGAATTTAGTATCCATTTTTTAAACGATAATATGTAACCTATAGTCAAATGCAAAACCAGTCCTTTTACCTTAACTAAACAACCAGCTAACGCTATAAATCAAACCACTTCACCCGCTATTCTGAATTCTCCTGTTTCTTTTAGGCGTTTCGTCATTTAAAATGATGATCAATGGAGGATTTATCAATCATGAAGGAAGAAAATACATTCACTGAACTGAAAAAACGTGCAAAAAAATTAAAGCAAAATTTATTTGTACTTTACCTCTCTTACAAAGACAATCGAACCCCTTGGTATGCTAAAGCTGTAGCTATTTGCGTTGTTGCCTATGCGTTTAGCCCAATTGATTTAATCCCTGATTTTATTCCCATTTTAGGTTATTTAGATGACCTGCTCCTTGTACCCGTGGGAATTGCGCTCGCTTTAAAGTTGATCCCCGCTGAAGTCATAGAAGCAAACCGAGCAGCAGCAGCAGAAATAAAAAAGAACCAAAAACCTAAAAACTGGTTTGTTGGTATTCTTTTCATCCTCGTTTGGGTTTTATTTGCGGTTTGGCTTTACAGGTTAGCCACCAAACTTTTTTATTGAGGGAACAACCAAAACCTGCCTGATGAAAACACCAAACCTGGTCAATCCAATTAATTTTGGCATAATCCTGCTTCTTTAAGCCGTTTCTTCTATTTTTTTGATAATTCAATTTTTTATTTAAAAGCGTCTTTCCATATGGTAAAATTCCCGAATAAAGGATGTGAAAATAAAACCTGTTAAATGGCTAGATGGATGAACGTACGCTTCACATCTGTATGTAAAGTTCAACTATAGGAGGATCTATGATGATAGATTTGCGCAGTGACACGGTGACAAAACCGAGTGAAAAAATGAGAAAAGCGATGTACGAAGCAGAGGTTGGGGATGACGTCTACGGTGAGGACCCGACAGTCAATACATTAGAAGAAATTGCGGCAGAGATCCTTGGAAAGGAAGCAGCCTTGTTTGTCACAAGCGGAACTCAAGGAAATCAAATTGCCGGTTTGGTGCATTGCAAGCCTGGCGAAGAAGTGATATTGGAAGCCCAATCGCACATCTTTCTCTATGAAGCAGCTGCGATGTCAGCATTTGCAGGTGTGCAAACGAAAACATTAGTTGGGGAACGCGGTGCGATGAAACCAAGCGAAGTGGAAGCGGCCCTTCGAGAGGATGACGTTCATGAGCCAGAAACAGGACTTATTTGCTTAGAGAATACGCATAACAAAGCAGGCGGAGCGGTGATTTCACTCGAAAACATGGAAGCCATTTATCAAATAGCGAAAAGACACGGCGCCCCTGTCCACTTAGATGGCGCACGCTTATTCAATGCTTCTGTCGCTTCCGGAATACCTGTCAAAAAGTTCGCAGAACATACCGATACAGTTCAGATCTGTCTATCTAAAGGATTAGGAGCACCCGCAGGTTCGATCATTGCTGGTTCCTCCGCTTTTATTTCAAAAGCACGAAAATGGCGAAAACGACTCGGTGGCGGTTTGAGACAGGTTGGTGTTTTAGCTGCGCCTGGGATCATCGCCCTTCAAGAAAATGTCGAACGCCTTCAAGAGGATCACGAAAACGCCAAGCGGCTTGCCGAAGGTCTTCAAAACATTGAAGGAATAACCCTAGAAAGCAAAGTCGAAACAAATATTATCATCATCAATATCGCCCATTCCAATAAAACAACAGAGGCTTTCTTAAGCGAATTAAAAGAAAATGGCGTGCTAGCAGGAGAGTTCGGCCCTCAATTAATTCGATTCGTTACGAACAACGGCATTACCCAAACAGACATTGATCAAGTATTACTCGTCATCCAAAAAATGTTACATTTTCAGCCTACTTCGTGATTGCAAAGAAAGAGATATTCTTTTCTTTCATAGAAGGAATGGATCTTTCACACTAAAGCAGCCAACCGTTCACCCGAACGGTTGGCTGTCTCTTTTCCCCTCAAAACGGTTATTCACTGAAAAGGTTCATTATCTCTCAATCTCGATTACACAAGCTTTTTCACGTGAATACTCAAGAATCGAATCCGTTCCATATCCACTCTCTTTAAAACCGCCAAACGGCAAATCCGCTCCGACTCTCGAATAAGTGTTTACCCACACGTTTCCAGACTCTATTTTTCGAATCATCCGGTGAGCGAGATTAAGATCTCTTGTCCACACGCCTGCCCCTAGACCAAAGCAGGTATCGTTTGCAATGGCTGCCGCTTCCTCTTCCGTTTCGAAGGGCATAACGACCGCTACTGGTCCGAAAATTTCCTCTTGGCAAATACGCAGTGAGTTGCTATTTACTTTAAACAAAGTAGGCTCCACCCAGTAACCATCTGAAAACTCCGGTTTGTCTGGAAGAACATTTTCTCCGCCATGGCGGCCGCCACAGACAATTTCTCCGCCTTCTTCTAATCCCAGCTCGATGTAAGAACGGATTTTTTCATACTGATCCAGGCTTGAAAGAGGACCCATTGTACTTGTTAGATCCATGGGATCGCCCGCTTTTATCGTATTTTTAATTCTTTCTTTTATCCGATCAATCATTTCATCAAATATCGATTGTTGAATAAGAATTCTTGAGCCGGCTGTGCATCTTTGCCCAGCGTTACTCGTGTAGATAGCATGAATGACTCCATCCACCGCTTTATCCAGATCAGCGTCTTCAAACACAATATTTGGTGATTTTCCGCCTAATTCAAAAATCGTTGGTTTTGGATGCCGGGCACTTGCACGAAGAATAGCACCAGCGGTTGACCCGGAGCCTGTCATGCTTACTTTATTCACACCGGTATGAGCTACTAAAGCATCCCCTATTTCTCTTCCCAACCCGGAAATAACATTGAGCACACCCGGAGGAAGGATGTCCCCCAGCAGTTCGCCGTATCGCAGTGAAGAAACAGAGGCCTGCTGAGATGGTTTAATAATGACCGTGTTGCCCGCCGCAAGAGCATAAGCTGCTTTTATCGTGAAGGTAAAAAGCGGCGCATTCCATGGCAAGATTCCTAATACCACTCCGAATGGTTCTCTCAACGTATATCCAATGCTAGTCGGTCCCATTTGAACCGTTTTTCCCTGGCTGCCTTCCTTGCAAGCTCCTGCCGCGTCATACCAGACTGATTTTATAGCTTCAGCAAGATAAGGGGCAACTGCAATCACTTCTCCGTTATCTCTCGTCTCCAGCGTTGTTAATTCTTCAGCATGCAGGGAAATAGCATCTCCAATACGTCTTAAATAGCCTGAACGTTCTTCAGCAGAAAGCGCAGACCAATCAGGGAACGCCTGACGCGCCGCTGCCACAACCTTTGCTACATCCTCTTGCGTGCTTAATGGAATCTTAGCCCAAGCTTCTCCTGTAGAAGGCTCAATACTATCCATCGTATTTCCAGATGAAGCTGCCGTTAACTTGCCATTGATAAAGTTTTGATACTGTTTCAATTCTTGCTTTGTCGTCAATGTAATCCCGCCTTTATTTTTGGATTATTACATCTTTTTCAGCTAGTGACCCTTTACTTTTAATTTAGCTTTCTATCTAACTAACTCTTTAGTTGAAGGACAAGGTGATGCCAGCACAGATTTTTCCAATATTTCTACAATATCTAATGTTTGAATACTGTCTTCCTTTTCCATTGCTTTTGCGCCATCACTTAGCATCGTCAGACAATACGGACATCCGCTGCCTATGACACTTGGGCTTACAGCCAGCGCTTGTTGCGTCCGTGCCACATTTACCCGCTGTCCAGTATCTTCTTCCATCCACATCATGCCTCCGCCTGCCCCGCAGCACATGGCTGTTTCGCGATTGCGTTCCATCTCTGCAACTTTCACTCCAGGTATACGCTTCAGAATTTCTCGCGGCGGGTCATAGACATCGTTATAACGCCCCAAGTAACAAGAATCATGATAAACAACCGTTTCGTTTACTTCATATGCTGGGACAAGCTTCCCCTCTTGAAGAAGTTTGAGTAAAAGATCCGTATGGTGATAGACTTCTACATTCTCAAGTCCAAACTCTGGATACTCATTTTTGAATGTGTTGTAGGCATGCGGATCAATAGTAACAATTTTTCTTACATGGTGCTTTTGAAACATTTCAATGTTAGCCCTTGCCAGCTCTTGAAACAAGAATTCATTGCCAATCCGGCGAGGAGTATCTCCGGAATTCTTTTCCTTGTTGCCCAAAATGGCAAATTTCACGCCAGCTGTATTTAATAATTTGGCAAAGGATTGAACAATCTTTTGGCTGCGGTTATCATAAGAACCCATTGACCCCACAAAGAATAAGTATTCAAATTCTTCTCCTTTTTTCTCCACTTCCTTAACGGTCGGCACTTCAATATCTTCACGGCCGGTCCGCCAATTTTCCCGTTCTTTTCGATTGATTCCCCAAGGGTTTCCCTGGCGTTCAATATTGGTGATCGCACGCTGGGCATCTGCGTCCATCTTGCCTTCTGTTAAGACGAGATAGCGGCGCAGGTCAATAATTTTGTCTACATGTTCATTCATAACCGGACACTGATCTTCACAGTTTCGGCAAGTTGTACAAGCCCAGATTTCCTCCTCCGTAATCACGTCCCCAATCAGACTTGGGTTATAATCAAGCGCGGCGGCCGTTTCCTGAAGCGTGTTCACCTTAGCCATGGCGGCAAGCTGATTGCCTTGTGTATTCGCAAAAGCAAATCCTGGCACCCATGGCGATTGAGAAGTGACGGCAGCCCCTGTGTTGGTCAGGTGATCCCGCAGCTTCACGATCAGATCCATTGGTGAAAGCATCTTTCCTGTACCGGCTGCTGGACACATATTCGTACAGCGTCCACATTCAACACAGGCATATAAGTCAATCAGCTGGTGTTGTGTGAAGTCCTGAATTTTGCCAACGCCGAACGATTCTTGTGACTCATCCTCAAAGTCAATTGCCGTAAGCTTTCCAGGCGGAGTTAACCGGCTGAAAAACACATTGACTGGTCCGGCGATTAAGTGAGCATGCTTAGATTGCGGTACATAGACGAGAAAAGACAATAGCGCCAGCAAATGAATCCACCAAGAAACATAAAATAGGGCCTTGGCAGCAGGCTCATTCAGCCAGCTAAAAGCGCTAGCAATGCCAGAAGCAACCGGTTCACCAAGCGATGGTGCATGCTCGTGCCAAATGATGGCCATGCCATTGCCAAACAGAACAGAAAGCATGAGTGTCCCGATGAAAATCAAGACAAGCCCCGCCTTTAATCCACGTTTCAAACGTACGAGCTTTTCAATATACCGGCGATAGAACGCCCAGACAACAGCTGTCAAAATCATGAAGGTGACAGCTTCCTGAAAGAATGTAAAGAAAGGATAGAGCGGACCGAGCGGAAGATGTGCTCCCGGCACAAGCCCTTTTATAATAAAATCAATCGCCCCTAGTTGGACAAGGAGGAAACCATAAAACATCATGACATGAATGATCCCGCTCTTCTTATCCTTTAATAGCTTTTTCTGGCCGAAAACGTTAATTTTCACTAAATCGAGCCGTTCTTTAAATTTACGGTCAAACTCCTGCTTGCGGCCTAGCTTAATATATTCATAACGAGTCTTCACCAGGTATAGAAACAAGTAAAGGGCGTAACCTGTCACTAAAAGAAAGGCGATTGTATTGATGGTTAATAGGTTCATTATGGTCACTTCCTTTTATGGTGATAACGCCCCTTTGCTTACTGCTTAACTGCAGCAAACTCTTCAATTAACATCGGAACGACTTCAAACAAATCACCGACAATGCCATAGTCGGCTACTTGAAAAATACTTGCTTCGGGATCTTTATTGATCGCCACGATCACTTTGGAATTGGACATGCCTGCGAGATGCTGAATCGCTCCAGAGATTCCACAAGCAATGTATAAATCAGGAGTAACAACCTTTCCTGTCTGGCCAATTTGCAGTGAATAATCACAGTAATCGGCATCACACGCTCCGCGGGAAGCACCAACTGCACCGCCAAGAACCTTCGCGAGCTCTTGTAACGGCTCAAATCCTTCTTTGCTTTTTACACCGCGACCACCAGCAACGATAATTTTTGCTTCTGAGAGATCGACTCCTTCACTCGCTTTTCTTACGACCTCTTTAATGATCGTGCGTATCGTGTGAATCTCAACAGCTAAGGAAGAAACTTCCCCAGAACGAGACTCGTCCCTTGCTAATGGCTCAATATTGTTTGGACGAATCGTTGCAAAGACAAGACCATCTGTAATGATTTTCTTTTCAAATGCTTTTCCAGAATAAATCGGCCGAGTAAAAACAAGCGTGCCGTCTATTTCTTCAACAGCAGTGGCATCAGAAATTAAACCAGAGGCCAGCTTGCTGGCGATTCTCGGAGCCAAGTCTTTTCCCATTGCTGTGTGGCCGAAGATCATCCCATCCGGATTTTCTTGATCCATTACAGCCAGCAGCGCCTGCGAAAAACCATCCGGTGTATAGTGTCTTAATTGATCATCCTCCACTGTCACGACCCGGTCTGCGCCGTATTGAATAAGTTCACTCCCTAACGGCTGAACGGCCTCTCCGATCAAGACGCCTACTACTTCTCCGCCTCTAGCAGCAATCTTAGCTGCACGAATCGCTTCAAATGAGACATTTCTTAACGCTCCGTCGCGTACTTCTCCTAATGCGAGAACTTTTTTGTTCATCTACAAAACCTCCTGTGCTTGTTTTATTTTGACTGTCTGCTTTACTATGACAAGCTTATCTTCTATTAAATGACTTTTGCTTCGTTACGGAGTAGTTGAACAAGCTCACTTACCTGTTCATTGATCTCGCCGTTTAATATTTTTCCGGCCTCTTTTTTCGGCGGCAGAAAAATCTCAATCGTTTTAGTTTTCGCTTCGACGTCCTCTTCATCAAGCTCAAGATCATCCAGCTCTAATTCTTCGAGCGGCTTTTTCTTTGCTTTCATAATTCCTGGCAAGGAAGGGTAACGTGGTTCATTTAAACCTTGTTGCGCAGTAACGAGCAGTGGCAAAGAGGTTTCGATTGTTTCAGAATCACCTTCCACATCGCGCACAACGGTTACAGTATGGCCGGCGATTTCAAGATTTGTAATCGTTGTGATAGCAGGAATGCCCAGCATTTCAGCTACACGAGGCCCCACTTGTCCTGAACCGCTGTCAATAGCTACGTTTCCGGCGATAACTAAATCGGCTTGTTTATCTTTTAAGTATTCAGCGATAATTCTAGCTGTTGTATATTGATCGCCGTCTTCAACGTCATCCTCACTATTAATCAATACTGCTTTATCTGCCCCCATTGCCAAAGCCGTTCGCAGCTGTTTTTCCGCTTCCTCGCTTCCCACGGACACAACCGTTACTTCGCCCCCTTGAGCGTCACGTACTTGTATCGCTTCTTCTACCGCGTATTCATCGTATGGATTAATGATAAATTCTGCTCCATCTTCATTGATTTCCCCGTTCAACAGATTGATTTTTTCTTCTGTATCAAAGGTTCTTTTTAGCAGAACATAAATATTCATCTAAACTCCTCCTGTTTTTGTTTATTTTGCTGGCATTCAATCAAACTGTTGGCCCGCTGTTTTTAAATAACCTTCGTATCTTCTTCGTTTTCCGGTAATCCCTCTGTCCCTCCTTGAATTCCTGCTATTTTTTTAGGAATTAAGATCAGAAAGAGAAAGGCTGCCGCTGTAAAAACCGTTAGCAACAGAGCCGTGGACGAAAGGGCGCCTACCGAATTTCCTCCCGCTGCAAACAAGGCGAATGTCACTAGCGCAAACGAGGCTCCAACACGGGAAGCTACGTTTTCGATCGTAATATAAGTGAACGAAACAACTCCTAAGCGGGACTCATTCGCTTTTGATACGATGACAGATTTCACGACTGGTCCAACCATGCCAATTGCTGTGCCAATTAAGCTCATGGACACAAACAGATATAAAAAGGACGTATCGATTTTGGCAACTGTTAGCATGCCGATTCCACCGACTAACAGACTGATGCTCGTGCCGATTATGGTTCGTGCCGAGAGCTTGGCCATTAACCGGCCGCTCAATAAGTTGGCTAGGGCCATCGTTAAAAATAGCGGGAATTGTAACAAGCCGACAACTGTTGAAGGCTTTCCTTGCACACTTTGAACAAAGAACGTTAATAAATACATCACGCTGCTAAACGACATGTACATAATCACAGCAATAATGGACGGTACCCAGAAATTACGCGTCTTCGCATAATCAATATCCAGCAAAGGCTTTTTCTGTCTTTTTTCAACAACAAGCAATAAGGCAAATGAAACAATAGAAACCACAAAGGCTGGCACCCACATCCAGGAAGAAATGCCGTAATTATTAATAAACGTTGGTACGGTCAAAAGCCCTCCTAATATGAAGAAGACTAAGATTACGCCACCAAAGTCGAAATGTTCAGATTTCTCTCCTTTTACATTAGGAACTCCGTAAGCAAACAATAAGAAGGAAATAACGCCAAATATCGCACACAGAAAGAAAATAGAAGACCAGCCAAAGCGGTCAACGAATATTCCACTTAACAGCGGACCTGCCAAACCGCCAATAACGGTGTAAAATCCGTACAACCCCATGGTTTTTCCCCGTTGCTCGTTCGTAAAATATCTCCCTACAAAGGTGACACCAGCAGGAATAACAGCGGCTCCAGAGAACCCTTTTAAAAACAAGCCCGCAACCAATACCCAAAAAGCCGGAGCCGTTGCAATAAAAAGTGAACCAAGTGCCATACAGGCTGCCCCAAACAGGATGACAATTTTTTGACCGAAGGAATCTGACATCCACCCCATTAGTGGTTGAAATCCTGTTAACCCGAGCGCAAATCCCAATTGCATATAAACCGAATACCCTGCCCCTAATCCAAAATGTTCGAGCATTTTAGGATAGGCCGGGATATGTGTCGCTTCAGCAAAAACAACAAGAAGAATTCCGAGACACAAAAAATGAAAGGCTTTCCTCACTGATTTTTCTTCCATTAGCTTTCCTCCTTGTTTTAACAGACACTGTAGCAATGTGTGCAATCGGGGGCAGGCGGGGAACAACCCTTCCCCTGCTCAATACTTGCAGCCGGCTCAGTTTTCCTCCACCTCTCCCATTTTACTAACACATATGTTTACGTGAGCATTTTTCATGAACGAAGGTGATTGGCCATATAGAAAACTCTCTCATTTCGTTAACTGCTCGCAAGTAGATTTACCCTTCACTTATTAAAATTGTTCGACTTTTTCTGGTTCACACCAGCCTAATGCAGCGGCTGCTTTTTCATAGTATGATTGTGTGCTTCCCAAGTAATGTTCATAAAAACGGGCCCGTTTGACATAAAGATGACAGTCAATTTCTTCGGTAAAACCAATCCCGCCATGAATTTGAATATTATGGGCAGCTGCTTTATTATATGCTTCTGCCGCAAACAGCCGGGCGCATACTATTGCTTGTACTTGATCTTCAGACTCGTTTTCCAGCGCCCAATTTGCGTAATAAGCGAGCGACCGCGCCATCTCAAGGTCTACCTTCATATCGACGATTTTGTGCTTAATCGCTTGAAAACGGCCAATTGGCTGGCCAAACTGTTCGCGGATTTTTGCGTATTCTGCCGCCATATCTACGATTGCTGCCATTCCGCCGACCATGATGGAAGCGAGAGCGGCATTAACCGCCAGCAGTCCCTCCTGCAGAATGTCCCAACCTTTATGAAGCGGTCCAACTATTTGCTCTTGGGAGATCTGAACGTTATCGAACGTAATTTCTGCCAAATGTCGGCTATCATCGATGTTTTTTTGTTTATGCATACTGATATTTATGTCATCCAAGTCTACAATAACGAGTGAAATCCCTTCCTCGCCGCTTTCTCCGCCTGTGCGTGCTGGGAGAATTAAACTATTCGCCAGTTCTGCGTCTGGGACTAATGTTTTTGTTCCATGTAATCGAATGAAATCTCCCTCCAAAGAGGCCGTCATCTGAACACCAGCCGGATGATAGCTGCTGCCGGGTTCCAGCCAGGCAATCGAGAACGTTTGACTGCCTTCTGCAATGGCTGGCAAGTACTTTTGCTTCTGGTATTCCGAACCGAACTTTTCAAGTACTGGCACAGCAAAGCTGTTCGTTTCTAGATAAAGACCAGGCAGAACACTGCGGCCTAACTCTTCAAGCACCGGAACTAAATCCAGCGCTCCGAGCTCCATGCCGCCATATTCCTCTGAAATGTTGATGCTTGTGCAGCCCAGTTCAGCCAGTCCGGAAACAATTGTTTTATAAGATTCTGTGTCACCTTTTATAAACTCACGGGCTGTTTTCGTATGGCCCATATTATTTAGATATTTGTTCACGTACCCGCGAAACATCTCTTGCTCTTCACTTAATGAAAAATCCATGCTATGCCACCTCCATTATGTTTAGCGTCCTAGATCCTTAGGTAAACCGAGAATGCGTTCTCCAATCGTATTCTTCTGTACTTCGCTCGTTCCTCCGCCAATCGTCATTCCGAATGAATACAGGAAGTTATCCTGCCAATAGGAACCTCCGAAAATCGCATCCTCTTTCCATAACACGCCCTGATGGCCCTGCATGGATAGCGATTGGGAGAACAGCTCCTTCGTTAGTTCACTTACTATTAACTTATCCATTGATCCTTCCGCACTCGGCTGCCCATTCTTCAATGTTTTAGTTAAGTTCCGGTAATAGTTCAAGAGCGAGCCTCGGGAGCGGGTATATAAATCAATCATTGTTTTGCGGGTAAATGGGTTTTGAATTAAAGACTGCCCGTCTTCCTGCACTTCTTTCGCCAATACGACCAGATCTTCAAATTGCTGCTCAAGGGTGAACACCTGAGCTCCGATTCCGGATCTTTCATGCATTAATAGAGCAATCATGACGCGCCATCCTTCATCGACTTCACCAACGATGTCTGCATCATAAGCAATGGCGTCTTCTAAATACACTTCATTGAAGTCATGCTTGCCGTCCATCTGAATGATCGGCCGCGTCTCTACTCCCGGCTGATTCATATCTAAAAGAAAGACCGTAATCCCTTTATGCTTCTTCTCTCCCCGGCTTGTTCGTGCGAGAAGAAAACAGCGATCAGCTAAGTGGCCAAAGCTTGTCCACACCTTTTGCCCATTTATTTTCCAACGGTCCCCGTCGCGGACGGCCGATGTTTGGATGGCCGTTAAATCTGAACCGGCATTCGGCTCTGAATAGCCTTGGCACCACACTTCTTCACCGGTTAATATTTTTTGGATATACGCTTCCTTTTGTTCTTCTGTGCCGATCTGCATCAGTGTCGGCCCAACCATATGAATGCCTACATAATTCACGAGCGGCGGAGCCTTGACGCGCACCATTTCCTGCTGATAAATAATTTCCTCTATTAAACTAGCTTCTCTGCCGCCATATTTTTTCGGCCAGGCAATGGCTGCCCATCCGCCTTCATATAACTTCCTTTGCCAGTTTCTCAAAAACTCTGAATATTGCTCCTTGTCTTCCGGAATGTCTCTCTTTCCATCCAACCAGCCGTCGGGCAAATTATTTTCTAGCCATGTACGAAATTCCTGGCGAAACGCTTCTTCTTTTTCTGTAAAAGAAAAATCCATTTATTTTGTCCCCTTTCTATCAAACAGTTATCAAATTATGCAGGAATCCATTGTGGAAGAGCGCGATCTTCCGTGATATCCTGCCACGTCATTTTTACATTCATTCCGATGCTTACGTCTTCCGGATTGCAATTCAACACATTGGCAATCAGCTTCACTTGTGGTGCCTTTTCAAGCTCTACAATGGCAATGACAAGCGGAAGATCATCTTGGAATCCAGGCAGAAACGGCCGGTAAGAAATGATAAAGGAATAGATCGTACCATTCACTTCGCTTCCAAGGTTTTCCCAGCTGAGTTCCGTGCCGCCGCATTTAGAACAGGCTGGTCCAGGCGGATGTGAATAGTGCTTACAGCTTTCACATTTTTGAATGATCAGCTCGTGACGGTCGGCTGCATCCCAATAGGGGTGATTATCCTGATTTTTTAATGGTATTGGTTTTTGGTAGTCCATTGTTTCCCCTCCTAGTTTCTAAGAATCATCGCACCAGCGATATCCGGTCCAGCCCAGCCTGTGCAAAGGCCAATTTCACAGTTTTCCACTTGGCGGTCCGTTCCCTTGTATTCATGGCGAATTTGGCGGACAATCTCAATAACGTTATTCATCCCATGTGTATAGCCTTCTGACAGCATGCCGCCGGCTGTATTGCTTGGGAGTTTTCCGCCCATCCGCAGATTGCCTGCTGCCACAAAGTCTCCCACTTCTCCGCGAGGGGCAATACCATAAGCCTCTAGCTGCCGTAAAACAACCCAGCTATAGCAATCGTAAATAGAGGCAACATCTAAATCTGCTGGGGAAATGCCAGCCTTTTTATATAATTCTGGCGCTACGTAATCAGCTGCTACCTCTGATAAGTCGGACCAGTAATGAGAATGAGATACACATTGTCTGGCAGTGATCCCCATAATATAAACCGGTCTTGACTTGCAATTCTTCGCTTTTTCAGCTGATGTTACGATAATGGCGTTTGCTTCATCTGACTCAAGGCAAAAATCATGTTTATTGAACGGGTAGCTTAAATAAGGCGTTTCTTTATAAGCCTCCATCGTTAGCGGTTTTCCATAAAAATAAGCTTTCGGATTCCGCTGGGCATGCTCGTAAAAGCTGACGCACACATGTCCTAAATGCTCTTGGGTAAGACCGGTTTCATGCATGTGCCGGGTGGCGAAGAGCCCAAACCATTGAGCTGGCCCGCCTGCTCCGTAAGGAATGATAAAACTGCCGCCATCAATAGCGGATTGCAGCATATTAATATCCCATCCGCCGCCGCCCATTCTCACGCCGGAACGCCCATTCATGGCACGATAAATGAGTACGGTATTTACTTGACCTGTTTCAATCAATCCGATCGCGTCTGCAATCAGCATTTCTGTACTGCTGCCGCCGCCCATGATGTCTTTTACGTATTTTGGGCGAACGCCTAAATACGTAGCTAGCTGATGGGACGTACAAGAGTCATTCTCGCTGTAACTCATGAATCCATCGATATCCTTTGCCTCAAGGCCGGCATCTTGAATGGCCGCTCTTGCTGCATCTAACGCAAGATGCAGCGGTGTCGTGCCAGAATTCTTTGAACGCTCACTTTCTCCTACGCCCACAATGGCATAGCGGTCTTTTATTTGTGCCACAAAACACACCCCTTTTCATTTTAGAAAAAACGTAAAGTAGCTTGACCTGATCCGACGACCTTCTCAGGTGCTTTTTCAGCTTTTACCTCTAGATCGACATAGTGCTTTCCTTCTTCTTCATAGACTTTGCGAACAACCGCCGAACAGGTAATGTCATCGCCCGGCCTTGTCATCGCTCCAAATCTCATCCGAAAATTTGTCGGTTCCGCTGTGACACCTGCCACCTGCATCACATATTCACCGAGAAATCCCATGATGAGCATTCCATGCGCAATCACACCCGGCATTCCGATGCTTTGAGCAAATTCATCATCCGTATGTAACGGGTTGAAATCTCCCGAAGCGCCAGCGTATTTAACGAGCTGAACCTTTGTAACGGCCGGCTTTTTGAGTGATTCTAAAACTTGTCCTTCTTGCAATTCGCTGTATTTCAACATCCGCTTCTCCTCCTCTCTCTTTCCGAGAACAGCTTTTAATTTGAGACTTTTTGAACCGTCGTTTTTGAGCGATAAATAATATTCATGCGGCTAATCACTACTGTGCTTCGGTTTTCATCCTTGATTTCTGTATCAAGCACTAAACACTGCATTCGGCCGCTTCTTCCTTCCTTCTCATATAAATCTGTTACCTTCATCTGGCAGATCAGCCGGTCCCCCGGTCTGATTGGGCGAGTATAAATAAATTCTTGCTCGCCATGAAGCATTCGTTTCGGATCAAGCTTAAGATCAATGCCCTCGCCTTCTGCGCCGATGGCAATCGGAAAAGTAGGCGGAGCAATCATTCCCCCATAAGGTGTTCCGGCCGCGTACTCTTCATCCACATACAGTGGATTAGAGTCACCGATGGCCTGAGCAAATTGTCGAATATGCCTTTTTTCCACTTCAAATGTAAATTCCGGACCTGTTAACCCAACAATGCTTTTGTCTAAATCCATTTGTTTACCCCCCAACCTCTGTTTTCTCAGCGATACGGCTATTCGTTACGATAAGCGCATCGGCTGCTTTCAAGCCACTCTCATATACAATGAGCGGATTAATGTCTAGTTCATCGATCATGCCTTCTGAATCAGAAATAAGTTCAGATACTTTGAGTAATACATGGATAATGGCCTCACGATCAGCAGGCGCCTGACCGCGCGCACCTGAAAGAATGGCTTTGCCTTTGATTTCCTCTATCATTTCCACGGCATCCTGTCTTGTAAGCGGAGCCACTCTGAATGATACATCTTTGAGCGTTTCAACAAAGATTCCACCTAAACCAAACATGATGATCGGACCAAAGACAGGGTCCTTCGTGACACCAATAATGACTTCCGTGCCTTTAGGAAGCATTTCCTGAACAGATACGCCATTAATGACTGCATTCGGATTATATTGCTTTGCAGAGCGCAAAATATCAGCATATGCATCGATCACTTCATGGTCATTTTGTAAATGAAGCCTGATGGCATCGGCATCTGTTTTGTGGGGAATGTCTTTGGAATCTACCTTCAATACAACTGGGTAGCCAATGTTTCTAGCGGATTGAACGGCTTCTTCCGCTGTAGCAGCTAAGGCTTTTTGAGCAGTTGAAATCTGGTAAAGCTCTAATATTTCACTCGCTTCAAATTCACTTAATGTCACACCAGGTTTTAGTAAGCTCTCTAATGCGCCTTTTAATTGACTCCCCTGAAGCGTACGCTGTTCTGCCAGCTCATTCGCCTGTTGGTTACGGCGGTATTTCTCACTGTAATCAACCAGTTTGGCAAGAGCTGAAATCGGCTGTAAATCTCCTGTGATCACTGGAATGCCGTTTTTCTCCATTTCCATGGCTCCTTTTGGAATAGACATTCCTTGCAGCGGGAAAGTGGTGACGAAGATGAATTTGTCCGAGCTTTTGCATATCTCAATAAATTCCTGAAGCAAAGGATGATCGGCACCCCAATGCATTGGGAATTCGGTCAGAATGATATTATGAACTTCAGGATCCTCAACAAGTGCCCGCAATGGTGCAATAAATAATTCTGGATTCGTTACCGCTGCGGCAGCCGTTAAATCGATGGGGTTAGACGTACTCGCAAATGACGGGACAGATTGTTTCATTTTTGCTTTTGTCTCTTCTTTCAGCGGAATGATCGTAAGGCCGTTCGCTTCACAGCGGTCTGCTTCGTTAATACCTCTTCCTCCAGAGCTTGTAATAAGTACCGTGTTGCGTCCAGCAGGCAATTTTCCTGAGAGAAACAGCTTGGAAAAAGAAATGATTTCTTCATAATCATTTGCTCTAATTATGCCTGTCTGCTTAAAGAAGGCATCATAGACCTGATCTGAACCAGCAAGAGATCCAGTATGAGAAGCGGCTGCCCGGCTTCCTGCTGAACTGCGTCCTGTCTTCATTACAATCATAGGCTTATTACGGTTAAGTGCTTCTTTCGCTAACTTGCGCAGCTTAGCAGGATCTTTGGCTCCTTCCAAATAGCCACTAATCACTTTCGTGTTTGGATCGTGAACCATGTACTCGACGATATCTGCAAATTCCGTTTCCATTTCATTGCCAACCGTTACAAAGTAATTAAAGCTTAAACCGTGCTGGGCCGCCGCCATATAAGTAAGAACTCCGAAAGCCCCACTTTGGGAAACATAGCCAACGGCACGGTTGTCACTTAATGGGTAAGCCATTACGCCAGGCGAAAAGGTGCCAACGAGCCCGTTCAGCGTATTCACCATACCTACACAGTTCGGGCCGATTAAGCGAATGCCGCTCTTTCTGGCAATCTCGGCAAGAACCTCTTGTTGTTTTGCTCCCTCTTCACCTGTCTCAGAAAAGCCGGAAGCAAAGATGATGGCCGCTTTTACCTTTTTCTGCGCACACTCTTCCAGGCTTTGCTGAATTTGATTCGCGCCGACACAAAATATCGCTAAATCTACAGGCTTCGGTACGTCTATAATAGACGGGTAACACGTCAATCCTTCTATTTCTGTCGAGTTAGGATTAATCGGGAAGATGTCTCCGCCAAACTCTCCATCTATTAACGCTTTTATCTGAATATAACCAAGCTTGTTAGGGTTCTTCGATGCTCCTAATACTGCAACAGAATGAGGATAAAATAATGGTTCGAGACTTTTTCCGGAAACGCTTTCACAACTCATGCTTTTCACCCCGATTTAACATATTTGAATAGACATCCATCCTTGATTGCTATCATACAAAACCGACTTCAACAATTAGAAAAATAAAAGATACTTAGATTATTTAATTGTTAGGGAGTAAAATTTTTAAAAAACTGTGTAACCCTTGCTAGATAAGGAGATGAAATAGTGTAAAGAATTTTAATGCACATGATAGTCCCGACCTTATACTTCATAACCTCGACAAATGGATAAGATAAACTTTTTTTGCTTCTCCATGCTCTCTGCTTTTGGACATAAAAAAGAACGCAGTGCCCATCTTTGAAAATGGGCACTGCGTTCTTTTAACTGTTAATCGAAGCGTTCCAGCCACTTGATCAACCTTGACTGAATTTTGTTAGATGGAGTTTTAATCCCTCTTTCAATGCTGCTTAAATAAGAAGAAGATATCTCCATCTCTTCTGCTGCATCATGCAAGGATAGATTTAACCCTTCTCTTATTTTTCTTATTTGGCTTCCGCTTATTTCACTTGATTCTTCTGCTCGATAAGGAACCTGCTGTACTTTTGGCATACTTAATACCGATTGCTTCCTTTTAATTGGACGGTAGTGTTCTTTTACATATTCAGGCGGATCAATGATGATCGTCGAATGAGCCCAAACACGCCCCCACCCTTTTTGATCGGCAATTAACTCGTCCCATTTTTCATAATGCCAGGATTGAATGAGTCCATCTTGCTGCAGCGTATCCAGCGCTTTTTCCAATCGGTCTCTCGTGCGCGAAGGCATACGTTCATTCATATGGATACTAATGGCCTCTAGCAATGTACTTACTTTATTCGGCTGCAGAAAATCGCCCTTTCTAGCTTGAATCCGCCAGCGCCAGCTTAAATATCTGGCCAGCCGCTTTTCCCAGGTTTTACGATACGGGTCATAGTGCAACGCTTTCACTGGAAGAAGCGCTACTTGCCTTCCCGAACCACATAAGTACTTGGCAAATACTCGATCGACGGTATAACGGATTTTTTTCTCGTTCATTTCTTCTGTTATCCGGCAATCTTGTCTTTCTTGATCAACAAACAGAAAAGCTCGTCCTTCAAGTTTTGTTTCTACTGGTTTTCCTTTTTCATAGATAATCGATTTGTCTAGCTCAATCCACAAATTTTGAATTGTCGAAAGCGATTTCAACACTTGACGCCGTTGTTTTAGTTCATAACCGCCTCGGCGGCCTTCTCCGCCCAATTTTGATTTTAATCCACGAATAGACAACAAATCATCGATATTAACTTCTACTATATCTTTGTAATATTTCGCTTTAGATAAAAAGATGGCACAAAGCGCATCAAATACATCAGCATCTAAGTCTGACAGTCCTTCAGCTTGTTCCCATGATTCCTTAATAATAGGATGAGCAGCATTAAACCGATAGTGATCTTTATTAAAGGGTTTGATTTGGAGCATGCCCGTCATATTTCCTTTATCAAGAGGCATAACAGGCCAAGAGGATGATTCATTTGTTTTAAAATTTTTCTTATAAAGAGCTTCTCGAACGGATTGATAGGGTGCATTATTCATGACGGATAAAAAGTCTTTCGCAGCTAGAGTTGAATCATTTCCAGGAGTTAACGTTGAAAGTGTATGAAAAAAAGAGTCCTTTTTAAAATTAAACAGTGCTTCAATGTCATGCACTGTACAATCTTCTAGATTTAACGATCTGCTAATTTTCTTTATCCATTCTAACGTGTAAGTATTGACTATACTTGTAAACCTGATAATAAAATCATGGTCTTCAGATAAATGTTTTGATATAGATTGATAAAAAAGGTCATTTAACTCTTTCTTTTCTAATGCCTCTAAGCGGTGAGAACCAATAGATTGCACCATTTCCTCGAGTACCCATTCAGTTAAATGCATGCGGCACCATCTGCAAAAGCCTTCCCATGCTTCGTCATTCACTAAAAAGGTATCTTTCTTCAAAATATTTTCAATGTTGAGGATAGATGAGCTTTTCAACTTTTTATCATTCAGGATGGAAGATAGGGGTTGAGAAAATTTTTTATATTTCATTAGGAGATGGTTCACAATGTTAGTAGCGATTTGTCTAATTAGCCGATTTCGTGCAGCAACACGTAAACTGTTAAAAACTTGGGCACTCTCCCTGTATACCCGATCCCAAATAATAAATGAGTTCGCACTCGTATTTTCAATAAAGATTGGCAAATCTGATGCTGCTCTCTCCTCGTTAGCCCCTTCTAATCCATGTGTCTTAGGATCATGCTCATACACACAAAGAATAAGAAAATCATCTATCTTTCCCGATAGCTGTTTAGAAAAGCTGTTTGTACTTCTTGCAGCTTTCTGTTTTAAGGCATGTTCATTTTCCAACATCGTTATGACCTCCCACATATCTACTAGGGGTATATGTCTCGATGAATATGTTTATTAAGCTCTACTATAATTAGTTACTCTCAAATGTAACAAAAAAATTCTGAATATTCAATATAGTAATTTGCTAATATTTCATTATTTACTATTATCTTTTTGCTCCAGCTAGTACGTTCCCTCTCCTTCAGTGCGCTTAGTCAAATCTGTTCACATATAAACTTTACTGATTTATCTACTTCTCCAGCTGATCATTAAACGAGTAAAATAGATGATCTATAAAAGATTTCATACAAAGCGTTCGCATAAATGGTAAAATTTAATAATGATCGATTACCCATGAGAAGCAGGTGCAAAAAAATGGACAGTACTACATTGATTGAATTAAAAAACTTTTCAATTGGCTTGCCTAAAACAATGAAGTATGGAAATGATCAAGAAATGGAGACAGGCATTTGCAAACAAACGGTTGAAGAAGCCTTTTTAACGAAAGAAGGCTTTCGGGGAGATGGAGTAGCGGACTTACGATATCACGGGGGGCCTGACCGTGCCGTATGTGTGTACCCGTATGAACATTATTTGCGTTGGGAAGAAGAATTTGCGAATCCTCTATCTCCTTCTACTTTTGGTGAAAATATAACGGTTACGAACATGCTGGAGAAAGACATTTATATTGGGGATATTTTCCGACTCGGTGAAGCGGTAATCCAAGTAACCCAAGGCAGAATTCCATGCAGTACCATTACAAAAAGAACGAATAACCCCGCTCTTTTAAAAAGAATAGTACAGACTGGATTGACAGGCTATCTGTGCCGAGTTTTAGAAGAAGGGATCGTTCGCAAAGACTCTAACATTGCATTGTTGGAATCCCATCCGAAACAGGTATCTATTCTTGAGGCAAATGAAATTTACTTTCGCAAACCAAAAGATAGCGAAGGAATGAAAAGAATTTTGGCTGTTGAAGAATTAGCGGATGAATGGAAAGAAATGCTCACAGAACGATTGAGCAAGCTGGCTCCCCTTCTCTAATTCCTTTCGGTTGTTTCCCATCAGATTAAAAGCCATTAAAAATCCTGCTGCAGAAACGGCAAAGGCAGCGGGATTTACTTTTAACTTTCAGATGAAATATGCCTCCCCGTCTCGTTGTTCTATTGATAACTTTCTCTTAACTTCAGCTCTGTTCCCCTCATTTACTTCCACCCTTTTCTTTACTCCATCTTACGTAAAGAAGTTGGAGGCAACAGATATGGGAAACTGTTCTTGTGGAGGAATATATTGACTTTCCTTGAAGGTAGCCATATTATATATTTAGATAATTGCCTAAATACCTAAATTGATTTTTCAGTAGGCGTTATAAGAAAAGAGGGTTTGACATGAATGAAGCTTTTAAAGCATTGTCTGATCCAAGCAGAAGAAAAATTCTCCACTTACTAAAAAAGGAAGATTTAACTGCAGGGGAAATTGCTGGTCATTTTAATATGACAAAGCCAAGCATTTCTCATCATTTAAATTTATTGAGGCAAGCCAATTTAGTAGAGTCTGAGAAAAAAGGGCAGCACATTATTTATTCGTTAAATACTAGTGTGTTTGAAGATGTTGTCACTTGGTTTATGGATTTTTTAACAAAAGATGAGGAGGGGAAATGAGATGAAGAGAAATTGGTTTGGATTATGTATAGTAATGCTGAGCTTAATTGGAACCTATATTTCTTATCCATATTTACCCGAACAGATCGCTGTCCATTGGAACTATAAAGGGGCTCCAGACAGCTACAGCCCAAAGTCCCTCGGTGTATTGATTTTTCCTATCATTATAATTGCCTTATATATTTTAACTGCAATACTCCCAAAAATTGATCCCAAGAAAAGCAATTTCAAGAGATTTCAACGTTCATATTTTCGAGTCATGAATGGAATTCTTGTGTTTTTATTTTTAGCTCAGATTGTGCAAATTACAGGCGGCATAGGCATTGTGAATCCAGCATATATCGTTCCTGAATTAGTAGGTTTGTTATTTATCTTCATCGGCAACTTAAGTCCTAAATTTAAACCTAATTATTTTATCGGTATTCGGACGCCTTGGACCTTAGCTCGTGAAGATGTATGGAAAAAAACTCATAGATTCGGCGGAAAGCTATTTGTTCTTTCGGGGTTGCTGTTGTTGTTTGTCCCTATGATCCCAGCTGCCATTCAAGCTTACTATACCTTATCAATCATTGTGATTTGTTTAGCCCTTATCGTCTTTTCTTCCTACTATTTTTTCATCAAGGCCTAACAAAACCTTCCTCTTTGGAGGTTTTTGTTTTTCTTCAGTGAATGCTTCGTCTTTCCTTTAGTTTTCCCTCCTCTCTATCAAACAATGATTCATTTATGCCTCACTTGCAAGATAGCTGGAATTTTACGTTAATACGGGTTTAGAAATAATGTTAGGAGGTCATGACTTGGATGGAGACGGATTAGGTTGGCTTATTATTTTTATATTGCTCTTAACGATCAATGGAGCTGCTTTTGTGAAGATGAGCCATAGTGCGGCGGCACCGGTGAAGGAGGAGCTTTCGCGCTGCATTCATAGGTTTGATTATTGTAGGAAAAGAGATTCTGTACTTTTTAATTGGACTCGTTATGAAAATAGCACATTTTCTAAAAAACAGAGGAATAACTCATATAAAAATAGCTTAGAGAGTACATTTAGTCATTTTTATATTGTACAATACACACTTTTTCTAGATGATCCCACGACTTGTCCTTATTCCCCCAATTACAAGCACCTAACTCTATCCTATACATAAGATGCATGTAAAGGAGGGTTCCACATGCCGTGGCAAGACAAAGTTAGTCAATTAATGGGGCAATCTGTAGGAATTTCATTTTCCAATGGCCAAGGAACTTCAGGTATTTTGTGCAGAGTATCCGGAGGGAAAGTTTTCGTGATTGAATATTTATATAAAACTCAATTCGCTTTAAAACAATATGATTCTCGATTGATCCAAGATATCAATGGATTTCCTCCTTGCCAAAACCGACAATCCTTATACTAATTACCCTATCCCTCTTTTCATAAAGAGGGTGAATTTTTGCATGCTGCCATTAAAATAGAGAATTCCTTAAAAAAAGCATTATCAATATGGCCCTGCCGTTTCAATCCAATACCGAAAAGCTTCCGCAGGAATCCACATAACAAAGCTCTGTGTGCACTCATATTATTAGACGTATATTTACAAACAACCGAATTCTTTGTTGACGATAACAAAGATAGTTCAAACCTAAAGAGCTCTTTAGTTTGACACTAACCCCATTCCCTGAATAGGATTGCGTCAAGTAAAGGAAGGAGTTATGAGAGAAGAAGCAGAACTCTTAGTTGTTCAAGTAATTGAAAAAAAGTTCAGTAAATACGATATCTTGTTTTATAACGCCAGAATAAAGAAGACTGTCTATTAGGGAGAGAAGTGCAGGAATGAATAGGTGGTTATTTATATTGGTCCTTCTTATTGGACTTAATCTAATGGGATGTTCAAATGAGAAACTGTCGGGAGGAAAGCCGCCAAAAGCTTTTATAGAGATTGATAATGTAAGGTTTGAAATTACACTTGGTACTTATTGTTGGAGTGGAAGCGGAAAAGGTACTTGTGTTGATACTGCCGGGCCAGTTGAGCTCTTAAAAGACAAAACACCTATAAAAGTCAAACCTGGTGAAACTATATCATTCGTAATAGACTACGAACCAAAGCCAAATGAATCTCATGTTGTACAAATAAGTAATAACAACGAAAATGAAGTCAAGGTTAAAGACAATAGCTTTACCGCACCCATGCAAAGCGGAGTGTATTATTATTCTTATGGCGTATGGTGGATGGATGAACAGGAAACGAACGTATCTCATGGCGATGCCTTTTACGCCTTCGTTTTAGAAGTAAATTAGCTAATTCATTAAATAGCACCTTAATGGAACTAGAATGATAGAAATAATCGAACTAGTTATAAAAGAGATTCAATTGAATGTACGAAAAGTATGGTTGGATCAATTACGATTCCACAAGTTTGTTAAGAAGGTGCAGCGATTCATTGCATTTACGGAACAAACCAACTGTGCACAAAAAGAGCTTAGACGGTATCTAATCTAAGCCCCGTTACATCATGTTCGGTATAAATAAGTTCATAAAAAAGAAATAGCCTATTGCATTAATAAAAATGAGACAAGGATTATGATGATAGGAAATTTGTTAGATTTCAAACCGACACCCCATTCCTAATTTTAACCGAAAAGAATTTCACTTCACAAACTGTTGCGCAGTTTGCGCCTATTACGCATTAACAACAACTGTACAGTACTAAATTTATTTTTTCTATATAATTACATGTTTGTCCATTTCGAAGAGAACAAGCTTTGCATAATATGTATTAACTCATGAATAGGAGGTGATATGTATGTCATGCTATAGCGGCGGTGGATACAGCGGCGGTGGAATGGGCAGCTGCTTTGCTTTAATTGTTGTTCTCTTCATCCTATTAATTATTGTTGGTGCATGTTTCATGGGCGGTAGCTACTAATCTTTTTAAGATGTAGGAACCAAGCTTAACCAAATTTAAAAACCATCCCCTTTACTTACTATCGAAGCGTCGAATGACGCTTCTTTTCTTCGTATTTTGTGTCAAATAACCTTCTTGTAGATTTTCCCCCAAATTGGAAATTATGTTTAGAGAGCCACCTTTTATTCCCCTCGGAACATATCCGCCAGGAGAATTTCCTGGCTTTTTTCTTTTTAAATGTGCTTGTTGTAATCTTTTTAGAGATTTTGTCGAAACTCCCCATTTAGTACAAAAGTTCTATATAATATTACCCACAAACACTTCTTAACCAATAAATAGATAAAATGGGAGAGGATGCACATGATTAACGCTAAAGCAGTTGATGAGCTAATGAATCGAATCAACCACCTTCGAAACTTAATGATTTTAACAGGACTGCGTGATGGTCTTAATGCTGATCAAACGTTAAAATACAGTGAAGAATTGGACAAACTGATTCACAAATATCAGCTCATAACCGCGTCCTTATCCTACAAGGCATAGCCAGGAGCTTTCCCGGCTTTTTATTTTATCTTAATTTACTCAGTTGATAATGTTTCAACATTTCAAAGCCCTCAATATGAACAATAACTGCACAGATGTTGCCGCGAAGCCGACTCCCATCGTTCTCGGCCTCCTGCTTTTACAAATTGCGGCCAGTTAAACCATAAATCGTTGCAGTTTACAAGTGCTTCTCGACGCCCGTGAAATCATTTGGATACACTGGAGGAACTTCATGGTGGATACAATTCATTTAATGGCATATTTTCAACGGAATGTGCAGTAAATATATTCCACCAAAACAAGTAAGCTAACTAACCCTTCGATAATTCTTTATTTATTTAGAGATTCACCACTTGTAGGAAAACGTTATTATTGATACACTTGCCTTTCATAGTCCTTTTGCTATGAAAAGGAGTGTCACTATGGTAAGTGATAATGAACGGCCGATTTTCTCAAGAGAATTAGATCATTTACTTAGTGAACTAGAAAGATGTAAAGATGCTCAGTTAAGAGCCATCATCTGCGAACACATTTCTTTAATACGCTTAGTGTTGATCGGTAGATCCGATTAACGCTTTTTTTCTTCAATGTAATATCCCATTTTTCAAGTCGTTCTATGACGCATTTTGGGTCTACTGTTCATCACTTTGGCCATGAAGTCATATCAATAAGAAGGTTGCAAAAAGGCAAGCCGCCCCTAGCTCTTTTCGCAAAGTTTTTTGTAGTTAAAAAAGGCATTATCTGTGCGACAACATTAAGGGGCTCAATCATTTCCACTCTCATCATTTTAGAAGTAAATGTTTCCCTTCTTTTCGCTCTTTCCAGATCACTCAATAAATCAAGTTAGGTAATAAAGAGATAACTTTAAAAGTAACAAATAGCATAATTCCGATGATGAGTTGATTGATGCCTTTATTATAAAGCTCAAATTTCTTTGCACAAATTATTGAATTGACATAAATCTGCAAACTTAAATCATTTAACAATTCTTCCTCAGATATGTTGTTGATTTTGTATTTAAACACCACATGATTATCTAATTTAGCAACGGCTCCCCAAAACGGTACTGACTGAGGCTCCACTCCTAGTTGCCGATATATATTTGGATCAATACGTCCCTTTAGAGCGTAAAAAAAATAGTAAATGGCCCTGCTAAAGAAAAATATCGAACTGATAAACAGAAGTAAGAAAATTAACGGCAAGAGATATTGACTGCCTTCTAGCTGAAACACCTTTAAGTTTTCTAGGCATACTTGTATAGTCTTCATTATCGTGTCACTAGCAAATATCAATCCTAAGAAAACGCCAGTAAAGCTAATAACGAAAGAAATTTTTGTATCGATCGTTCCTAGCCTTTATGCGTTCAAGTGCCTGGCATAGACTTTCTTCTTTCTTATTCTCTCCCATACATAATGTCTCCCCTTTATACCCTAACAAATTAAATATAAAGTGATATATGTAAATTATTCTTAACATTTAAAATGGTGACAGCCTTATAATTAGGACTATAAAGTCAACACTTCTGTGAGAGGATCATGCCCTTGACGCGGTATTGTAAAAAGCCGCAAAAAATAGAGGTTGATCCCTATTCGTCCTAACTAATAGGGATCAACCTCTTACTTCCTGCCCAGCAAAGCAGCCATTGGCTAAATTTTATACAGTTCAATCTTTTCCTCCGCCATGTTAACATCGAGAACTACTTCTTATTTCCATCTCTCCCTCTTTCTAAACGAATACCATAAACATTTAGCCCTTTATTCTTCATTTATGTTTATTAACACTTATTTTTCTTGTTATGGTCAGTGCAAAATAAACAGATATAAAGAAAAAACAAAAGATTTTCAAATAAATAGTAAAAAAACCGAGCAATCTTGCCCCGGCAAATTCCCCACTCGAAAAAAGCCTTGCCAAGTCTTTTCCCCACAAGGCCTATCTGGCATATTCTATTCTATATTTGCTGCTTTTAAGAACGAGAGCCAAAGGAGTCTGTATGCACGATTTCTTCAAACGGCAGATGTTTCTTTGGTTTCGGCTTCTCATCTATTTCTCCTATCCCCATTACTGTAACAATACGGTGGTCATCAGGAATATGGAGGGCCTGTCGTACGTAAGATTCACGTCTTTCCGATTCCTCTGCGTCTTCAGAGTGATAAATAGCGCCAAACGCTCCGCCTAGCCCCTCCCCTTCGGCAGCTAGCCATATAAATTCAGAGGCAATAGATGCGTCCTGCAGCCAATATTTGCTTATAGACGGGCGTTCCGGCTCCCGCATTCGCCAGCCACTTCATAAACGGAGTAGCCGTCGATAAATGAATGAGTTTTGCCCGATCAGTCACAATAATAAACTCGCGAGATGGCAGGATATTCCCAGAGGGTGCTAAATAACCTGCATGAACCAGTCGTTCCGACACACTTTCAGCCAATTTTGCGGTACAAATGATTTGATTTCTCTTCGGCCTTCTATTGCTTCATATACATTCATTTTGATCCGCTCTTTTTTTATCTTACCAAATGATTTAGAAAATTGTAAAAAGCCTCCCCCTCTAAAAATTAGAAGTCTATATATCTATGTCTCTTAAGAAATAACCAGGCGTGATCCCCATATCCCAATTACATTTACATGAACGACAATTTCTCCGTATTTTTCATTCCCATTTTGAAGCGTTCCTTTTCCCTTTCAACCCTATCTCTTACTTAGTTCTGTCCAATATACTTAAGTGAGTAAATATGTGTTTTCGTTAGATCAATGACCTCTTCAATAAATTTCTCTTGAGTTTCTCTAAAGCCGCTTTGGATCCAATTCTGGAGAAGTCCGTAAAAGCCATAGGCTGTATATCGTTTAAAGTAATCCATATTGACTGGGGTGTTGTTGATTGTTTCAAAAATAAATTGTTCCTCATAAATTTTTAAGATCGTTTGAGGAAAACCTGTATGTAATCCCGGTAACGTGTCATCGTAGTTAATCAGTTCAAAAAAATTCCGGTTTTTATAGATATAAGAAACGATATTAAAAGATGGTGCGTTTAGCTTAGCTGTATACACTTTGTGGCCAGGTACATACGGTCTGCCTACTGAAACTTCCAACCCTCGAAGCATGGAAACAAGCAAATCTCCAGCTAATTCATTTTTATCTAGATAATGAGTATAAAAAGTACTGCGATTATAAGAGGCATAATCGACAATGTTTTTGACAGTAACGGAATGGTAACCTTTTTCCTTCACGAGTTCAATCAATGCCTGCTTTAAATGTTCTTTTGTCCGATTTTGTCGTTGAGATGCTAGGATTTGTTCACTCTTCATAAAAAAGCCTCCTCTCAAAATAGACAGATTCACCATAAGTGTCTAACTAGTAGACACCTTATAGGATCTTAATGATTGTTAAATATACACAGGGTAGTACAATTAAATTGTAAACAAATTAGCACAGACAATAAACCTGTCTAGCACTTTTCTCTTGATGTGACAAGAAAATTTTAATACTAGGAGGGCTTAGAATGGGAAAATTACAAGGCAAAGTAGCTGTGATTACTGGTGGAGCATCTGGTATTGGAGCAGCAACAGCACGTTTATTCGTATCAGAAGGAGCCAAAGTGGTTCTTGTTGATTTAAATGAGGAAAAAGGGAAAGCTTTTGAGAAAGAGTTGAAAGCACTGAACGCTGAAGCCCTTTTTGTAAAAGCAAATATTACAAATGAAGAAGAGGTCGCAAATATATTTAAACAAACCATTGAACTGTTCGGAAAAGTGGATATTGTCTTCAACAATGCCGGTATTGGCCGGGTCCATCCTTCACATGATTTAGAGTACTCAGAATGGCGCAATACCGTAAATGTTGACTTAGATGGCGTCTTCTTAGTAGCACGTGAAGCCATCCGCGAAATGTTAAAAACAGATGGCGGTACGATTGTGAATACAGCCTCTATGTACGGTTGGGTTGGGTCACCTGGTTCAGCAGCCTATAACGCAGCAAAAGGCGGCGTGATTAACTTAACTCGTTCACTTGCACTTGAATATGCAGAACAAAACATTCGCATCAATGCGTTATGTCCAGGCTTTATTGATACACCTATTATACCAGAAGAAAGCAAACAAGTTTTAGCTGCAGCCACACCGCTAAAACGTCTCGGTAAAGCAGAAGAAATGGCAAAAGCGGTCCTGTTCTTGGCTTCTGATGATTCATCATTCATGACTGGCAACAGTTTAACAGTTGATGGTGGGTATACGGCTCAATAATGCATTAGAAATGGCCTTTTGTTTCGGGTTTAAAAAAGTGAACTGCTTTTTTTATGATTCTAACCTTGTAGAATCATGTACATTATCCACGATCTGAGTAGGAAAAGATAATTTATACGTAATTGGAGATAATGTAAATAAAGGTCATTCAAAAGGAGATTTAAACGTAGGTTATTCATCGCTTCCTACGATAATAATAAAGGAGGAAATTTTCAATGAGCAATCGTTTCGATGAGAAAGTGATACTGATTACAGGTGCTGGATCTGGTTTAGGTCAAGCCTCTGCCCTACAAGCAGCAAAAGAAGGAGCGAAACTTTCACTCGTTGATTTAAACACTGCCTCATTAGAGGAAACAAAAAATAAAGTGTTAGAAGCTGCACCAGCCACAGAAGTATTGCTTATCACTGCGAATGTGGCAGATGAAAAAGCAGTTGAAAACTATGTAAATGAAACAGTTGAGAAATTCGGAAAAATTGATGGTTTCTTCAACAATGCAGGAATTGAAGGAAAACAAGACCTAACAGAGAATTTTGGTATTGAAGAATTCCAAAAAGTAGTTAATGTCAACTTAAATGGTGTGTTCTATGGTTTGAAATACGTATTGAAAGTCATGAAAGAACAAGGTTTTGGCTCTATTGTTAATACTGCTTCTGTTGGCGGTATTCGTGGGGTAGGAAACCAATCTGGTTATGCAGCTAGCAAGCATGGCGTGGTCGGGCTAACAAGAAACTCTGGAATCGAATATGGTCAATATGGCATCAACATCAATGCCATTGCACCAGGCGCCATTATGACACCAATGGTCGAAGGGTCATTAAAACAAATTGATCCAGACAACTGGGAAGAAGTAGGCAAACAATTTGTTGAGCCAAATCCAATGAAACGTTTCGGCAAACCAGAAGAAGTAGGTTATTTAGTAGCCTTCCTGCTGTCTGATCAATCTAGCTTCATCAACGCAACTGTTATTCCAATCGATGGTGGGCAATCTTATAAATATTAAGATTTATTCAAGTACAACAAGAAATTCTAAGGCTGCAAAGCGCTTTTTCAAGAAAGCTTTGCGGCCTTTTCTTATTTTAACGCTCCTTGTGATCCCAATAGACAAGATCCCTACCATGCAGCATTAAAAAACGTATGCGTTCTATTCTGGTCTTCAATTCGTATGAAACAGTTACTTCTATATTGAAGCCATATAAATGATACGTTTTATGAAAAAAAACATTGTTCCGAAGAACAGTGCCTCAGTTTGTCGACAAACTGAAGTGAGCTTACATTGTTTATGTAAGCTCACTTTGTGTATTTCTTATTCTTTATTCATTACGCTATGCTTTTTACCATAAGAAAAATAGAGGATTAACCCAAACACAAACCAAATACCGCATGCAATCCACGTATAAATAGAGAGCTGGGTAATTAAAAATAAACATAACAAGAATGAACAAATTGGCAGGATTGGAAAGAATGGTACTTTAAACCCGTTCGATGGTATGCTCTTATTTTTTCTTAAATAAATAACGCCGATTGAAACGATTGTAAATGCAAGTAACGTTCCCATGTTTACTAGTTCTGCTAGTTTAGACAATGGGACGAAGCCGGCACAAAAAGCTACGAGTGTTGCAAAGACCCACGTATTTTTAACAGGAGTTTTATATTTTTTATTAAGCTCATACATGCTTTTCGGCAGCAATCCATCGCGGCCAAACGCGTAAAGAAGTCTAGTCCCGCCATATGACATAACAAGTATAACGGTCATCATCCCAACCACAGCACCAAGTGAAATAACGCCAGCTATCCAATCTTGATGAACTAACTGCATCACAAAGCTAACTGGATCACTTACATTTAACTTTGTATATGGAACCATCCCAGTCAAAACAAGCGAAACAGCTACATAAAGGATTGTACAAATAAATAATGAACCGATAATTCCGATTGGCATATTACGTTGTGGATTCTTTACCTCCTCAGCCGCTGACGACACAGCATCGAACCCGAGATAAGCAAAGAAAACAAGGGCTGCCCCGCTCATAACACCATTTACGCCGAATGGCATAAATGGCTGCCAATTAGCAGGCTCAACATAAAAAATACCCACGCCAATAAATAAAAGAATAACCCCTACTTTAATAAATACCATGATCATATTGAATTTTGTAGATTCTTTTATTCCAAGCGTTAATAAGAAAGCAGTGGCAAATATAATGGCAATAGCCGGTACATTTACATAGGTTCCATCTGCTGGATTAAAAGAACCGGAGATGGCCTTTGGAATAGTAATATTAAAGCCTTCTAACAGAGCACTTAAATAAGCAGACCAACCAGTTGCAACCGCTGCAACGGCTAAACCGTATTCTAACAGCAAAGCCCATCCAACTAACCAAGCGACTAATTCTCCAAATACAATGTATCCATACGTATAGGCACTACCTGTTACCGGCACGGATGAAGAAAACTCTGAATAACACATAGCTGCCAATGCACAGACGATAGCAGCTATAATAAAGGAAAAAATGATAGCTGGTCCGGCGTGGTTCGCGGCTACTGTCCCAGGAAGGATAAATATACCTGTTCCGACAATGGCACCAACCCCCAGCAGCATTAAATCAAAAGCTCCTAATGTTTGTTGCAGCTGGACATCTCCCTTTTTTTTCAGCAACTCCTCAATATTTTTTTTCCTGAATAATTTATTTTTCATACTGAACCCTCATTTTTAGAAATATGTAAAAATTCTATATGATTATCTCTTAAAGGTCAACTAGTTTTGTCGAATTACCAATATTTTTGTCGAATTATAATATATTTTTCGAAAATTAGTTAAATAATTGACTAGTTACTAAAAAAGAGATGTGATTTATATGGGAAGCATCAGGAAGGTACTGATTTACTGGCTAAAGGAGTTTACCATACTAAAAAGTCCAATTTCTCTATTTTGTATTGAGAAATTGGACGTGTTTTGTTGCTCCAGAAAAGCACCCAATTGGTAAAACCTTTCTCTAATGTGATTCGTTCTCAAGTCTGCATTTTACCGTCTGAACTTTAAACCCTTAGCGAGCCACGAAATCCTCTGGCGGCATAGTAAGATTCTGCTCCGTTGTGATAGACAAAGACATGCCCGAAACGATAATCACAAAAAAGTGCACCGCCGAGTTCTCTAATATCAGAAGGCGTTTGTACCCAGCTCGACGTTTTCATATCGAAACTTCCAAGTGTCTGCAACGCTCGATATTGTTCTTCTGTTAAAAGTTCAATGCCCATGGCAGACGCCATATCAACCGCATTATTTTCTGGTTTATGTTTCTTCCTTGATTCCAGCGCTTCGCGATCATAACAAACACTTCTGCGCCCCTTAGGACTTTCCGCTGAACAATCACAAAAAATGTATTTGTTCGTCTTTTTATCATGGCCAACAACATCTGGTTCGCCGCCTGTTCTTTCCATTTCATGGAGCGACCACAGTTTTTGGGTGTTAACTTCTAGCTTTTCTTGGACTTTAACCCATTCAACACCCTTATGGCGGTGCATGTTTTTTTCAAAACGAGCTTTCAATGCTCTGAGTAATTCTTCACGCTGCTCTAGTGGCAATTCCTCTTGATAGCCGATTTCATTTCTCTTTGTCATTTTAGTTTCTCCTTGTTTTTATTCATAACCATTTATCTTACAATAAATCATTTAACTAGCGGTATAAATTCAGTTTACAATAAATTATATGATGAAGAAAATACATTCCCCTCTACACTTTGTTCCATCTATCGAAACACAGGATTTGAATCAAATTTAATTGCAAATGATTATAAAGCCACACCCAATTCGTACATTAGATTTCTATAATTGAAGAGATATCAAAACTATAAATTGGAAAGTATGAGCGCACTGGCCGCCATCTGCAATAAGAAGATGAAGCTTTATATCATTCAAACGACGGGAAAATGGCGTGCAAGCAACCTTGTTGGCACGCCATTTTCTATTTTGTTATGTATTTGCAGCACGGAATATCGTACGTTTGTCTTCATACTAGTCAGACATTCTTACGTATTTCTATCAGTTGTTCACATTTCCACGATTGAATGATGACTGTCTAATTTAAAGTATTTTACTACCTATTTAAGAAAGGGTGAATAGGCTCCGATTCACTAATTGGCCCTTACTTTGCTTTCAAACTTACCGCGATGTGAACCGTCACAAAACGGTTTGTGATTGGACAAACCACAACGACACAACTTGAACTGTTCTCCAATGTTGAACGGATTCCCTTCACCATCCACTAGCTCTACATCTCCTGTAACGACAGCTGGCCCATTATCCGTTACTTTGATAACAACTTTGGACATTTTTATCCCTCCCTTAAGATTTGTTCATCCTGAATTATTGCCTTCCTTCGATATTCTTATGCAGCATTACTAATTTAATCTTTGTCTTAATGTCAGTTAAATCAACATGAGGGTAGATGTATTTTTGGATAAGCACTGTTTAGGTTTGTTAATTATTAAAAGATCTATTTCGTTCGATCTAAACTATCCAAATATTAGCTGTCTCCAAGACCTAATAACCTGATAAGAGTAATTGAGCGTTCTTGCTAAAAGTTTGCGGGATCCTGCTCATAGATGTATTGTTAACGCCATATTCTTACCATCCCCAAACCATTTCAAACTTTTTTACTGCCGCTATCTCTTCAATTTAAGTGTTAATTTTTAAATCTTTCTCAAATACTTTAGTTATAATTAAACCATGCATATTCGATTAAGGGAGGAGATGAATATAGATCATACATTCGTTAGGAATGCAGTTTGCTTATCTTTATTTGTTTTGCTTATTGTTTCCCTACAAACTAAAAGTTACTTTCTGATTTGTTTATGGATCTTATGTTCTATTTTTTTATTTATTTATTTCAATAAGTCTATAAGACTATTCGTCATTACTAATATACTTTTTGGCATAGGCTTCTTTATGTATTTGTATATAAATTCGCATTGGGTTATTCACATAGAAGCAAAAGAATTAAACATATTTTTAAACCGCTTTTCATTAGTGATCATCCTCACTCTACTGGCCATACCTGCTCTCTTTTCTCGTTCTCCATTTATCAAGTATTGGAGGAAGGCAGAATGGAACGGATTCATTCATTTTCCCTTCATTTGGTCAGGCTTTCATCAAGCGAAGGTTAAATTCTTTCTACTCATAGCCATAATAGTAAATGTTTTAATATTCACACCATTCATTGTTCTAAACGGCTGGTCTTTTATTCGAGAAATCTGGTTTCTGGCTATCGTTTTTTCCACTACAAATGCACTATTAGAAGAACTCATTTGGAGAGGAGCTCTTTTAAGCCGCTTTTCAGAACAGTTCGGTGAAAAATGGGCAGTCGTTATAACGAGCTTAGGGTTTGGTTTACAACATTATTCTCTCGGTTTCCCATGGCTTGTTTGTATAGCATTTTCTATTGGCGGAATGTTTTATGGTGGGATGACAATAAAATCGAAAAGCATTATTCCCTCTGTTGTATGGCATATAGTGTTAAATATACTTATGGTGTTAAGCGGCTTCATCTTAAAATAGAGACGAATAAAAGTCCCGGAATTCGAGACTTTTTTATAAAATAATATTTAACAAACATGTTAGATCGTTTTCAATCCTTCGTTAGTTATTAAGTCCGTTCCATATGAGTTATCAATGGCACAAAGCCATTCTCCATGTGAATTTTTCTTAAATACGTAGGTTGCTCTTCTATCCATAGAATAGTCAACTTCTTGTTTATCAGCCTCAAGGAATGTTTGGGAAATGACTAACGCCGTATCACCCGCTTCTAAAATAGTCATTTCTCCCTGTGTTGGCACAAGAGAATTGTTAAAGTATTGGGCAATGGCTATAAATGCTTTTTTAATTTCCTCTTTGCCTCTTGCAATCCTCCCTGGCTTTATAACAAGAATCGCATCCTCTGTATAGTAATTCATCAGCCTGTCAAAATCCTCCTGCTTAATGGCGAGATCACACTTTCTGATCACTTCTTTTAATTCATGTTCCATAAAACACTTCCTTTCTGCTATTTCTAATAGAGTGATTAGATAAATTTTACATGATGACTAGCTGTTAAACTATATTTTTATCATCTTAGCTAATAAAAAGAAAAAAGCCAACAGACCACTGCCGACTTTTTTCTCTTTATTAGCTCAGTTATACTTGGTTGTTGACTTTTGCTGCAGGCGGACGCTTTCCGCCACAATCCACTATTGAAAAACAGCCGTCCTTTTTAACGGAGCTTTTTATTAAATTAAAATGGTTTCCTGAAGACCACTAGTCTTCCATGATTTCATCAAAAGCTGCTGAAACTTTGTCGAACTCTTCATCGCTTTCTATAGCTGTAAAGTCTCCATCCTCGTCTACTTTTAAAAAGAAGATATCGATGTCTTCTTCTGTTTCTTCTTGAAGATCCTCTACGAAAGCAACAGCTACATACTGGGTTCCTTCAATGTTAATTTCCGCCAGCACCTCAACTTTTTGATCCTGGTCATTTTCATCACTAATTGTAAACACTTCGCCTACTTCAATGTTCTCCATACGATGACCTCTCTCCTTTATAAAACTGATCCTGAGCTTATTGCCTTTAAAAAGCAGCCCTACTCATTTTATTTCCAAATAGCCCTCAATTCATGCAGAAAATGAAGATTTTAAAAATTAACGTACGAGGGGCCTTGGGGCTAGTGTCACTCCTAAAAGCACTGCAGCCGTGACGGCGATAACTAATCAAGTAATACTCTAATTTCTCTGTATCTGTTGACCTAAACTTTAGTCATCATAAGCATTTAAAAAGTAAACTATTCTTGCGTTTACTAAAACTTATATATATTTTTGAACTTGTTAGTAGCCTTACATTTTGGACATTTAACATTCACTTCTACATTAGCAGCTCGGTTTCTTCCGCCGCTTACAGTAACGCTCTCTAAGACAATTACTTGATCTGTTACTTCTTTTCCCAAGTATATTTTGCGGTAAGTTTCTGTGGAACAATCTCCCTTCACAACAGCTACATAATCAATTTTTGTTCTACATATTAGACACTTTTCTTCACCTTGTACTACATCTTCATCTACTCTAGTTACTGGAAATATCATTTTACCCACCCCTTTTCCCTTGTACTTCGGCAAAAAGAGTCATATCCCTTTTACCATTTATCTTTTTTGTAAAATTTATACAAGCTAATCAACAAAAAGTCCCTTTTGCATAAAAGGGACCTTGCTTTTTATTTCTCCATCGGCACAACTTCCAAATAATCGTCCAACTGGTCGACTGGCAGCTCCAACTGCGATCCGTCACTTAGTATAAGAGCAATAATGCCCTCCTCCTCTTCAGTCGGTTCTATTAACGTCACAGAAAGACTGCTCTCCTTGCATCGGATGTCAACTTTATTTTCAAATATAAAGTCATCTAAATCCTCAAAATTTTTAATTCCCTTTAAGATCAAAAAAACCATCCCCTTTCGTGGTTATGGTTTTATTTCAATATAGATTGGCAAAATCCTTTTATAAGTTAGAAAAAACTCGTCCTCGGGAATGCGTTTTTCCGGATTAATGACCCAGATCTAATTATTCTCTTTTTAGGACACAAACTTACTGAAAAACCATTTCTCCTTCATCTCGTAAGCCATGTATAAAAACCCTCATTTTTCAGAATAGAGAAAAATGAGGGTTTGGTTTAAATTATGTATGGCGGAGAAGGAGGGATTTGAACCCTCGCGCCGCTTACGCGACCTACACCCTTAGCAGGGGCGCCTCTTCAGCCTCTTGAGTACTTCCCCATAAAAAAACATGGCTCCGCAGGCAAGATTCGAACTTGCGACCGATCGGTTAACAGCCGATTGCTCTACCACTGAGCTACTGCGGAACAAAGTGGGCCTGAATGGACTCGAACCATCGACCTCACGCTTATCAGGCGTGCGCTCTAACCAGCTGAGCTACAGGCCCATTTATAAACTAAATGGAGCGGGTGATGAGAATCGAACTCACGACATCAGCTTGGAAGGCTGAGGTTTTACCATTAAACTACACCCGCATATGTTTCTGAAGGCAGCAACCGGATTTGAACCGGTGATAAAGGTTTTGCAGACCTCTGCCTTACCACTTGGCTATGCTGCCAGCAAAAGAAATTGGCTGGGCTAGCTGGATTCGAACCAACGAATGACGGAGTCAAAGTCCGTTGCCTTACCACTTGGCTATAGCCCAATATGTAAGTTGTATGGGGCGACTGATGGGAATCGAACCCACGAGTGTCGGAACCACAATCCGATGCGTTAACCACTTCGCCACAATCGCCATAGCTATAAAACTGGTGGAGGGGGACGGATTCGAACCGCCGAACCCTGAGGGAGCGGATTTACAGTCCGCCGCGTTTAGCCACTTCGCTACCCCTCCAAATTAAAATGGTGGCTCAGGACGGAATCGAACCGCCGACACATGGATTTTCAGTCCATTGCTCTACCGACTGAGCTACTGAGCCATTATATAATACGTTTTTTAGTTATATGTATATAATATAAATGGCGGTCCGGACGGGACTCGAACCCGCGACCTCCTGCGTGACAGGCAGGCATTCTAACCAACTGAACTACCGGACCAAGATTGCGGGGACAGGATTTGAACCTGCGACCTTCGGGTTATGAGCCCGACGAGCTACCGGACTGCTCCACCCCGCGACGATATACATATAAAAAATCAATATGGCGGAGGAAGAGGGATTCGAACCCCCGCGCGGTTTAACCCGCCTGTCGGTTTTCAAGACCGATCCCTTCAGCCAGACTTGGGTATTCCTCCATATAGCGGCGGAGGGGATCGAACCCCCGACCTTGCGGGTATGAACCGCACGCTCTAGCCAGCTGAGCTACACCGCCATTATTACTTATAAATGGAGCCTAGCGGGATCGAACCGCTGACCTCCTGCGTGCAAAGCAGGCGCTCTCCCAGCTGAGCTAAGGCCCCATGTTACATAAGTTGAAAGCTTAGTTATCAAAATGGCGCGCCCGAGAGGAGTCGAACCCCTAACCTTTTGATCCGTAGTCAAACGCTCTATCCAATTGAGCTACGGGCGCATAATTTTATAAATGGTGCCGAGGACCGGAATCGAACCGGTACGGTAGTCACCTACCGCAGGATTTTAAGTCCTGTGCGTCTGCCAGTTCCGCCACCCCGGCATTTTATGGAGCGGAAGACGGGATTCGAACCCGCGACCCCCACCTTGGCAAGGTGGTGTTCTACCACTGAACTACTTCCGCACAAAAAATGCATTTCTTCTATTAAATATAGTAAGTGCGGGTGAAGGGAGTCGAACCCCCACGCCTTGCGGCGCCAGATCCTAAGTCTGGTGCGTCTGCCAATTCCGCCACACCCGCATATAAATGGTGAGCCATGAAGGACAGGACTCTTCGACCCTCTGATTAAAAGTCAGATGCTCTACCGACTGAGCTAATGGCTCTTAGTGGTGCCGGCAAGAGGACTTGAACCCCCAACCTACTGATTACAAGTCAGTTGCTCTACCAATTGAGCTACACCGGCTTACTATGTAGAA
>NZ_LFZU01000001.1:2386748-3200813 GCF_001183975.1 Bacillus sp. FJAT-27231
CGGAGTTTGTCTGAATTCGGTAACCCGAGGGGGGCCCCTAGTCCAAACAGTGCTCTACCTCCAAGACTCTTCCCTTGAGGCTAGCCCTAAAGCTATTTCGGAGAGAACCAGCTATCTCCAGGTTCGATTGGAATTTCACCGCTACCCACACCTCATCCCCGCACTTTTCAACGTGCGTGGGTTCGGGCCTCCAGTAAGTGTTACCTTACCTTCACCCTGGACATGGGTAGATCACCTGGTTTCGGGTCTGCGACCTCATACTCATACGCCCTATTCAGACTCGCTTTCGCTGCGGCTCCGCCTTTACGGCTTAACCTCGCATGAAATCGCAACTCGCCGGTTCATTCTACAAAAGGCACGCCATCACCCATTAACGGGCTCTGACTACTTGTAGGCACACGGTTTCAGGTTCTCTTTCACTCCCCTTCCGGGGTGCTTTTCACCTTTCCCTCACGGTACTGGTTCACTATCGGTCACTAGGGAGTATTTAGCCTTGGGAGATGGTCCTCCCGGATTCCGACGGAATTTCACGTGTTCCGCCGTACTCAGGATCCACTCTGGAGAGAACGATGTTTCGGCTACAGGATTGTTACCTTCTCTGATGGGCCTTTCCAGACCTCTTCGCCTACACCGTTCTTTTGTAACTCCGTATAGAGTGTCCTACAACCCCAGAAGGCAAGCCTTCTGGTTTGGGCTGTTCCCGTTTCGCTCGCCGCTACTCAGGGAATCGCGTTTGCTTTCTCTTCCTCCAGGTACTTAGATGTTTCAGTTCCCCGGGTATGCCTTCTCCTGCCCTATGTATTCAGGCAGGGATACTGTTCCATTACGAACAGTGGGTTTCCCCATTCGGAAATCTCCGGATCCATGCTTACTTACAGCTCCCCGGAGCATATCGGAGTTAGTCCCGTCCTTCTTCGGCTCCTAGTGCCAAGGCATCCACCGTGCGCCCTTTCTAACTTAACCTAAGAAAAAATATAATCGGCGCATTTCGTCGTCAGCTTCATTCCTTCCCTCACGTATGCAAATACGCTCGGTCAGTCACTCAGTTGCTTCCTAGAACTGCTTGCTTCTCTTCTTTCTTTGAAAAATACCTAAAATGGCGATTACTCGGTTATTGCTTGGTTACTTTTATACGATATTATCCAGTTTTCAAAGAACAAGTTTGCTTACCTATATAGAAGGAATTCATCCTTCAAAACTGAACAAAAAACAGTGCCGTTAATTCGTTTATGAGAACGATGTTCTCTGTTGCTACTCTGTGGGGACGAGCCTGTCACATTTCACAAGTTCCTTAGAAAGGAGGTGATCCAGCCGCACCTTCCGATACGGCTACCTTGTTACGACTTCACCCCAATCATCTGCCCCACCTTAGGCGGCTGGCTCCCGTAAGGGTTACCCCACCGACTTCGGGTGTTGCAAACTCTCGTGGTGTGACGGGCGGTGTGTACAAGGCCCGGGAACGTATTCACCGCGGCATGCTGATCCGCGATTACTAGCGATTCCGGCTTCATGCAGGCGAGTTGCAGCCTGCAATCCGAACTGAGAATGGTTTTATGGGATTGGCTAAACCTTGCGGTCTTGCAGCCCTTTGTACCATCCATTGTAGCACGTGTGTAGCCCAGGTCATAAGGGGCATGATGATTTGACGTCATCCCCACCTTCCTCCGGTTTGTCACCGGCAGTCACCTTAGAGTGCCCAACTAAATGCTGGCAACTAAGATCAAGGGTTGCGCTCGTTGCGGGACTTAACCCAACATCTCACGACACGAGCTGACGACAACCATGCACCACCTGTCACCGCTGTCCCCGAAGGGAAAGATCTGTCTCCAGACCGGTCAGCGGGATGTCAAGACCTGGTAAGGTTCTTCGCGTTGCTTCGAATTAAACCACATGCTCCACCGCTTGTGCGGGCCCCCGTCAATTCCTTTGAGTTTCAGTCTTGCGACCGTACTCCCCAGGCGGAGTGCTTAATGCGTTAGCTGCAGCACTGAAGGGCGGAAACCCTCCAACACTTAGCACTCATCGTTTACGGCGTGGACTACCAGGGTATCTAATCCTGTTCGCTCCCCACGCTTTCGCGCCTCAGCGTCAGTTACAGACCAGAGAGCCGCCTTCGCCACTGGTGTTCCTCCACATCTCTACGCATTTCACCGCTACACGTGGAATTCCGCTCTCCTCTTCTGCACTCAAGCCTCCCAGTTTCCAATGACCCTCCACGGTTGAGCCGTGGGCTTTCACATCAGACTTAAGAAGCCGCCTGCGCGCGCTTTACGCCCAATAATTCCGGACAACGCTTGCCACCTACGTATTACCGCGGCTGCTGGCACGTAGTTAGCCGTGGCTTTCTGGTTAGGTACCGTCAAGGTACGGACAGTTACTCCCGTACTTGTTCTTCCCTAACAACAGAGCTTTACGATCCGAAAACCTTCTTCACTCACGCGGCGTTGCTCCGTCAGACTTTCGTCCATTGCGGAAGATTCCCTACTGCTGCCTCCCGTAGGAGTCTGGGCCGTGTCTCAGTCCCAGTGTGGCCGATCACCCTCTCAGGTCGGCTACGCATCGTCGCCTTGGTGGGCCATTACCCCACCAACTAGCTAATGCGCCGCGGGTCCATCTGTAAGTGACAGCCGAAGCCGCCTTTCCATCCTTCTCCATGCGGAGAAGAAAGAATATCCGGTATTAGCCCCGGTTTCCCGGAGTTATCCCAGTCTTACAGGCAGGTTACCCACGTGTTACTCACCCGTCCGCCGCTGACTTCAGGGAGCAAGCTCCCATCTGTCCGCTCGACTTGCATGTATTAGGCACGCCGCCAGCGTTCGTCCTGAGCCAGGATCAAACTCTCCAAAAAGATTGTTTGCATAGCTCATAATTAAAAATAAGAATTAACTTACTGGCATGTATTTTGTTCAGTTTTCAAAGATCAATTCGTTGTCGTTATCAGCGACAGCTATATCATAATAACACTTATCAAAATTAAAGTCAACTAATTTTTAAAAACTTTTTCTAAACTACTAGAACCACTGTTTTCAACAGCGGATAATCAATATATCATGCGGCAATAGATAAAGTCAATCATATAATTTAATATTTTTATTTACTTAGAGTAGCAATAGAAGCATCTTTAAATTTAAGAAACAAAATCAAGAACTGGCTATATCTCTCCTTTAAAGAAGTGAGTGGTTTAAAACTATATTTCTCTCATAGCTTTTTTCAATAGTAAGAAAACCTGTTATATCTCCTTATTGTTATTCATAAAAAAAAGAAAAGAATTTTATAGGAGGCTAAACTTTATGAAAACAAATTATAGAAGATGGTCGGAATACCCTTATCCTGGTGAGCAAAGCCTTCCTAAGGGGTTACCTCAAACAGGGGAGTGGCCAATGTTCTTTATTACTAAAGAACAACACCAGCAATTTTTCGACCCCTTCCACCAACAGATCCATTGGAACATTCAACACCCTAACATGATTGACTGGGAAACGGAATTACTTATTGTAGAACAAACTTTACGCTCTCTCACTCCTCAGCAAATGTGGATCGTACAATATTGGGGCACAGGGGAATTAGTTTCTAAAATAAAGATGTTGATTTTTCATTTAGCTAAAAAATATCAACTAAGTTCAATGACTCTCTCCAGGTTATTAAACTTTTTTCAGGCAGCTGTAAACGATGTATTTGTTATGTCCAGCTTTTTTAAATATTTTTGGGATGCAGCCCGCCCCATTCAATATAATCCGAACCTACCTACATTATTAGTAACTCCTCATTCTCCATCTTATCCCTCTGCTCATGCCGCTCTAGCAGGTTGTACAGAAACTTTATTAAATCACTTCTTCCCTCTAGAATTCTCTACTGTCAAACGATTAATGGATGACATGGCCCTATCGCGTCTCTATGCCGGCGTACATTTCAAAGCAGATATCACTGAAGGCATGACTCTAGGTAAACAAATCGGAAAAATTATTGTTACTTTAATCGAGACACGGAACACATCAGTCTTTTGACGGCTGAAAAAGACAGAGTACTGAGAGAGCTAAAAAATTCCCTTACACTACTTTATTTAAAAATCAACTTCAGATTTATTAATTACTTTGCGTCTCATAAAAAGATCATCCTGTAAAAAACTTTCTACTATCATTTAACGTTGCGACTGTTTTTCTTCTCTTAACTCTTTCTTCCGCTTCCTACATTTTAGTTTCCGTAACCGTATAATCTTCTTCTTGCATGAGTAAATCATCCACTAAGAAATAAAGATCTATCCCTTTAAACTGTCCTTGTTTAATTAAAGTCGGAAGAGCTTTTTTCACATATGGAAGCCAGCTTTCCGGAAAGCGCATATCATAATGGATCTCTTCCGCTTCCTTCCCATTCAGCTCGTAGGCCGATAAAAATTCAGAACTTCGCGTATATTTAATATAATCATCTTCACTATTAAAGTCAGATCGTTTTTTAATCATCAAGGTTCCTCCAGTTACTTGTACAGTCCGTTTTTAATTTTAAATAGTGACTGCCGATATCATTTTTAATTATATGTATCTCCTCTATCTATTCTAATCGAACTCATGCTGGAATATCGTTAGACGGCAATACATTTTCTTTTAGTGTGCCTCGTGATTTTTTTATCCATAATGCGATGAATAAAATGACGATGAAACGAAATGAGATGCCAACTATCCCTCCCTCAGGTCCGTATGCCCCTCCTGAAAACCATGTTTGATCTAACAAATTCAGTTTTACTATCCCTTCTACCTTGAATCCGCTCACCGGAAAACCTAAGATCGGTGCCTGAACGTAATTCCAGGCAAAATGCAGGGCCCACGGAAACCAAATTTTCCGCGTTTTCACGAAAGCGATTCCGAACATAACACCCCCAAGACCATTACTAAAAGCAGATAATAAAGTAGCATGATCATTATCTAAGTGTACATATCCAAAATAAATAGAGGTAATGAGAATGGCGATCCATGGGTTTTTAAACCATTTTATGAGAAGGGTTAGTAAGAAGCACCTAAACACCAGCTCTTCCCAGCCAGCAGCAACCAAAACGAGGCCAGTGTAATACATTAAACTTTTTAGATTAACCCCTATACCTGTCACTTCCACTAAACCTAACAGCAAACTCACTATAAATATTCCAAACATTGCGAACGTTGTAATTCCTACCCCCACTATGACATCTTTCCCCGAATATTTATCAGTCGTTAGCGGCGAAATAAAAGCCTTTACCGTATTCTTTCTTCTCACACTTCCAGCCTCCGAGCTTATTTATAATAGTGAACATACAACTAAGTATACAACATATAACATGGAAGGAATGGAAATTAAATCAATAAAAAGTTCAGTTGAGCCCCTCTTTTTTTCCTCTACAAAATTACAAAAAACATCTAATCTGTATTGATATTGAAATAATTCCAAATTATAATTACTTTACTTTTATTTGTAGGTTAATAGTTGTTTAAAGAAGGAGTGTTGTAGATGCTTATGTTATTTGAACTTTCAGCTGGATGGCCTTTTCTTATTCTTGCTCTTATCTTGTCTATACTTCCGAAGAAGTTTTATCCTCTTCTCTTCAGTACTCTTTTAGATGTTATTTGTATAGGTGCAGGGGATATTTTAAGAAAGCGATATTCTAATGGGATCATTGCTGCATTATCATGTGCGGTCATTCATTTTTTTGCTCTTTTATTTACCTCTTCTCTTTCTTCCTTTGGAAGCTCCGATACGATTCAAGTGATGTCCGCTGTTTTTGGATTGGTAATAGGGATCATAATGATACTTTTCCTCCACGATGCTCGTGTAGATGAACGAGATGAGGAGAAGAGAAGAAAAATGCTTCAAGAAATGGAGGAAAGTATAAAGAAAATAAACCCTCATTATGTTCCGAGCCTTTCTTTTTCAACTAGTTCCTCCTACAGCGATTATAGTAGTGAGGACCATGATAATTTCGATATTTTAAAACAAACGATGGAGTATCAGCAGCAAATGTTCAGAGAAGAACATGAGCGCCAAGCTTTAGAAGATTTAAATATGCATAACCATCATACCCATTATTAAGATACTTTATAATAGTAAAACCCTGCTCAAAAAGCGGGGTTTTAGATTGTCGACAAAGTCTACTTTATATACCATTAGGCTGTTAACAATCTGATCCTCGCATCGAATGAACCTCTTCTATGCATCATTAGCTGATTATTGAATAGTAACCAATGTTTAAAGTATCAGGTTGTCTCTTTACGGAATTATACGGGGAGGTGTAACAGCCGCTCTTTCTTCCTTTATCACTCGAAGCCCTCCTATTACTTCATAAGCTGAACCGAGTGACGCAAGCGCATCTCCTTCAATAGCTACTTTTTGCTCTTGCAGGAGTCTTATTGCATTTGTTTCACCGATCTGACTTATAACGGAAACAGCCTCTAAAAGTTGACCAATCGTCTTAATCCAAACACCTGTTAAAATTTGCTGTTCACCAATTGAACCCTCGTCCTCCTCGATATACAATAACCCGGATAAACCTCTAATTTCAATGATTTGACCAATCACCTGTACCCAGAGACCGAGTACAACCTCTTTTTCCAGTTCTACTTTTTTCTTTTCATAAGCGTTCTCACTTTTCTCTTTTTCTTTGTTTTTGCTTTGCTGACATTTCATTCTTATCCTCCCCCCCAACCGCCTGCAACAGGAAAGTTGAATCAACTTATCAGAAGCTTTAAACTAGTGCAGAGGAAGACTTCTATTGTACGATTCGCTCTGACTTGGGAGGTATAACGATGAAACAGCAAAAATCAATGATGGTTTACTTGGTAACGCTGCTTCTTTTCACTCTCTCTTTCTCACTGCTTGCTCTTAATCAATTGTTAACAAACCAGTCTGCTTCCGATGAAGTAAAACAGACAACCGCTGTGAAACCCGATCCTTTGAACATGAAAGCAGATAAAAAGCAGGCCGCTCCAACTAAAGAGGAAGCGAAAGAAAAACCTAAAGCAAACGATCATCAGGAAGGAACGGTTGCCGAGTGGTTCAAACCATCAACTAAGAAAGACTCTACATCTAATAATGACGAGGCGGCCGCTAAAAAAGACCGCCCCCAAAAAGATAAACCACTCATTATACCCGAGCCTCCTACTATTGAAAAACCTAACTCCCCCTCTTTTAATCAGAAAGAGTAAATGAAGAAAACGAGTGTTTGTCAACCATCTGAAACCTTCTTTAACAATAAGGAAGGTTTATTTCTATTTGGTTGCGTTTATTAAAAAACATTACATTTTCTCCGTTTTCTTTTAACCCGTATGTTAAAAGGCTATAGTGAATCTGATAGGATGATCCTATTTATAAGGAGGGGAATTATGAACAAGATAAGAAAAATTTTGTTAGCTTCTACAATGATGCTTGGTGGAATTAGTATTGCCGATGTTACAAACACCTCGACTGCTAAAGCAGAAGTTAGGGAAAACGTGGGTGTAACAGCTGCTTATTCTTCTCCAGCGGATAATGTTTTCCGAACCACTCTTTTTATAAGTGGCAACTCATCTAATATGACAGATGTTAAAACAAAGCACATCCCTGTTTTTTCCATCAAAAATAGTTCTGGCATTTTAGCTAAAGAAGGTTCTCTTAGCACATGGGTAGAGCGCACGAATCCACTGTTTGATTTATATGAATTTGATAGCATATCCGATATAACTCTCTCTACTCTGCCTCCAGGCAATTATCGTATTCAGGTCACCATTCCTATGGATGATGGCTCTATTAATTCTTCTGTAAATAAAAGCTTTACACGAGCTTTCACGCTTAATCCAGACCGAACGGTGACAAATGTTCGTCCTTAATATTCACAAGGCTCCGGCTTCTAGCTTCCGGAGCCTCTTTATTTTCACTCCTTTTCATTAACCGCTCCTTTCAGTTATAAAAACATACTGATCATCCTCTGGATGCTATAACCGCCCTATTTTTGTTTTTAATTTGGTTGTTGATTTCCCTTCAAGCGGACACTTTCCGCTCTAATCAACCATTAAAAATATTATTTACCTTTAACAGAGCCTAATTTTAAAGCGGCACCAATTTACTAACAAATCCTTATAGTTAAAACAAAAACCATTCATTTAACATAACATCCATGTTTTTTTCATATACCAATTTAATCAGATCTATCATTCTACTTCATTGATATGTCATGAGATTAAAACCTTTTAAAAAAACTCTTTCTATCTCCCTATAATGGTGGTACTATTTTCTTACTAAGTAAAGGTTTTACAGTATACTAACCAAAAGGAGAATAGCACCTTATGTCCAGAAAGAAATTAACATTGTTGAAGCCTCTTGCGGCAGCCGTTCTATCTTTATCGCTGCTTGGCAGTTCATTTACACCTTTTGCAAGAGATCCTATACAAGAAAAAAACCATGCGGAGGCAGCTGTACCACAAACAGCGATTACTTCTAAAGTGAACGAAGTAGTGGACGGTGATACGATTAAAATCACTTATAAGGGAAGAAAGGAAACAGTGAGACTGATCCTAGTTGATACTCCCGAGACAAAAGATCCGAATCGATGTGTTCAACTATATGGCCCAGAAGCTTCTGATTTTACGAAGAAAAGCCTTCTTGGAAAAGATGTGAAAGTGGAGATTGGCATCCAAAGCCGCGATAAGTATGGACGCATTCTTGCCTACATTTACCTTGGCGACAAAATGTTCAATAAAACGTTGTTGGAAAAAGGATTGGCCCGTATTGCGATCTATCCTCCAAACACACAATATTTAGAGGAATTACAAGCTGCTGAAGCAACGGCGAAGCAAAAAAAGCTTGGCATCTGGTCTAACGCGAACGCTATAAATGGAGGTTGTGCGCCGAAAACAACGGCTCCTGTGAAGCCAAAACCAGCTCCAACACCCAAGCCGGCACCTAAAAAAGAGTCCTTTAAAAACTGCACAGAGCTTCGAAAGAAATATCCAAAAGGTGTTGCCAAAGGACATCCCGCTTATGATTCAAAGCATGACCGCGATAAAGATGGCTGGGCTTGCGAGAGGTGATAGCTGGCTGATAAGATCAACCCGAATAGTTAGAAACATCATGGTCAGCGGTCATATATCGAGCGACAGTAATACCCCCTGTCAAAAAGACAGAGGGTATTTTATTACTTATCGTTTAAATCGCTTTTCCCAGCTTTAAAATTAATGCCGGATAGAGGAATTTTCTTGTTGGGCCTGCTGCCGTTGGTTTTGCTGGTTTTGCAGGTATTGTTGGGAACTTAGTTGTTTCAACTGCTGTTGAGACTGATCAATCTGTTGAGTCATTTGGTTAAGAATGCTAAACGATTGAAGAGTTTGCCCTACACTTCCTAACATTTGTGCTGCTTGTTGAACGGTTTGTTGAAGTTGTTGGAAAGATTCTTGTTGTTGACTTTGAGCTTGTCTTCTAAATTGCTGCATTTGCTGAAGCAATTGAGACGCTTGCTCGTTCTGCATCGTAGATGATTGGCCAACAGAACCTAATTGCTGTTGAGAGCTCTGAAGCTGATTCAACGCAGATGACATGGAATCTAACTGCTGTCTTAAAGGAGCTAACTCTTCTCCGATCTCTTCTTCGAACTTTCTTCCAGCTACTCGCTCTACTACTTGCTCAGTTACTTCCTCTGTTGTTTTTTTAGCCATTATAAAGTCCCCCCTTGTTAGATTTGGCACATCTTCTATCGCCAAGTCAGCTGCACTGTTATCCGTTTGCCCTTTCTTGCCTGCGGAAGCAAAATAAATAACAGCCACAATAACCAAGCCCAGTACTAATAACCCAATAATCAAATTTACTACCTCCAGAACTGGCGACTGTGTACTGCATTCCGTGACACATTGATATTATGGACTGGATAGCCAGCTCTTATAAATGTTAATAATAACTTTTTAAGTCTTTATATGGCGCATTTATTACTTCATTTTCCAGTATAAAAAAGAAGGATCTACGCATTATAGAAGGACATCATGATCCTTAGCCATTAGAAAGCACACTTGGACAACCGAATTTTCTCTATGTAAAAAATCCACTTCTCTCCCGTACAGCAAGAAGAGAATTTCTTATTTTCTGTCTGGATCATGCAAAAAAGCCAACATTCCTGTTGACTTTATTTCATTCTGGTCATATTTTTAACGTCATCCACTCATTATGACTGTTGTTTTACCATAGCAATCGCGATTGATAGCCCTTCAACAACGCCCCTCAGATAAGATTCTTTTTTCTCGTTGTCTTTTTTCAGTGCATTTTCGATTTGTTTATTCTCATACAAATCTTTTTCATGCTGCAACATCTCCAGCAGCGCTTTTTTATCCATTGACACCCCTCCTATTTTCCCAGGTTCTTTCGTTTTTCTGAGCAATAAAATCGAGCGCTCATTCATTTCCACAAATAGCTCCGTCTATTTCTGTATCACTAATTTACCCACCAAACAAGCGATTTAATCCACTGCTTTCTCGGAAAAGTAAAAAATGGATTAGCTATTTAATAACCTTTTTAATTTTTTCTCAGCTGCTTCACTTTCCATAGGAAGTTCCGTCAAAATATTGAGCATGATGTTTTTTTCAGCCATTTTCCGTAACGCATAAAATACGTTAGGCTTATACTTTTTAAGCAACGTCATAATTTCGATTGTCGGTAAAGGTTTTTTAGATTGTATTTTTAAGAATGACCGTAAATAAACGACGAAATCATACGCTGCATCGGGGCTGTCTGGATATTTTTTCAATAAGTCATAAAATCGTTGAATGCTATTTTTCAGTTCGCTATTTTCTTCTGTCAAACTTTATCCCTTCTTTCCATTACACGATAATCCGAATGAAAAATACGCTTTTTCCTTGTTAATTAGATAGATCACTTTACTTCTACGCAAAATCATACATTAAAGCAGGCAGTATGATTATTTCATGTTATTGGCTGCTAATGATTCTGCAATTTTCTTTAATTCCCTTGCACGAGAAATAATAAACCTTCTCATATACTTTTCCAAAAATAGCTTATCCGCTAGAGAACCTAACAGGCCGAATGGAGACTTATAGTCAAACTTATCTACCATGATGGTTCCCGCCTCTTCTTCTGTAAATTGGTGAGTATGTACAAAAGAGTGAAAGGCTCCTTTCACCATAACATCCACAAACTGATGAGGTTTTTCCATACAGGCTACTTTAGCAGTCAGCCTTTGTTTAATCCCAAAGTGAACGGCTTCCCAAGTAACGGTATCCCCTTCTTCCAACAGCCCTTTTGTAACGCCGCCAATGGCTCTTTCTTTTGTTTTTTCTGTCGTTTTTGTATGAATCTCTACGTTCCTCGCAAGATCAAAACACAATGCAATAGGTGCTTTAATAAATTGGCGATGCACAATAACAGGCATTCCACATTCTCCCTTCTAAAGTCGCAATATTCCGTTTACAATCACCATAAAGTTGATATAATTTACCTATTATATTTTAGGAGGTTATAAGTTGAGTAAAATCAGTGGGTTCAAAAGCTTACTAGCATTTATATTAGTCTTAGCGATAGCACTGCCTTTTTCTGTAACCACTTCTCAAGCAGCGGGCACTGCTAAAGCTGGCTGGGTAAGTATTGATAGCGGAGCTTTAACCGTTAGAAGCGGGCCGGGGACAAATTATCAGAAGGTCGGTTCATTAATGAATAACGCCGCCGTAACCGTATATTCTCAACTGAAAAATGGCTGGTCCCAAATTAATTATAACAACAAAAAAGCCTATGTTTCTTCACAATACGTTAGAATGTACAGCTTTCTAATGGATAAAACAAAAATATACACTTATAAAACAGAAGGCAGCTATTATAAAACCCAATATGCCGGGAAGTATCGCGACTGGGATAAATGGGTTGATAACGAGGGCTTTTACATTACAAAGGAAGACAATAAAGGCCTGTATACCGACTGGCCTAACGCTGCCTTTTTCACTGATCTTGTCTATCCTTTAAAAGTCGGAACGGAATGGACAGACTGGGAAGTAAAAAATAAAATAATCGCTATCAATGGAACTTTAAAAACTCCAGCCGGAACGTTTAAAAATGTCGTGACGATTAAATCAAGTGATGGCTATACGACCTATTTTGCCCAAAACGTCGGTTTCTTAAAAGCGGTTTCCAACGGCGTCACGATGAGCGAGTTAACTAGCTTAATTAAGAAATAACTAATTAGATCTCTATTCCTTCTATAAATAATTTTTGCATACGATAGTCGTGTGGTTCACTTAATTTTTCTTCAAACATAGAGAAAGCCGCGAACTGATGACACCTCAGTTCGCGGCCAATAAGTAAATACGTTTTATAATCCTCCCGGAGTCCTTGCACTTAATGGGATTTTTTCATAGTCTTCAGGATTTAATTTTTGGACAGATCCATCGGCCACACCATTGATGATTCCCATCAAACCGGTTTCCACTGTTTTGACAAGCTGTCCTTTCTGCTTTTGTCCGAAGGTTTGTGTTTGGCCGCTCACTTCAAACAGAACCGTTCCACTTCCATTTAGCGCAAATGACCCTAAAGCAGTGCCAGGTAAATCAATATTTTGATCATACAATGAAATGTTGGTGAAAACTGACTCTCCTTTTGCTTGTAGAGCATTGTACAAGGCTACATTTAGCTGACGGGAGAAATCATACTTATATTGATCCGCATAGGCTGCATATTTTTCACCGCCAGGACCGTTTGGATTTGCAACAAACTTGCCCGATATCGACATTGTCGCTCTGTCATCTGTTCCCTCTACATAAGGGAAGCCTTGGTGATGAAGATCAATGAAAACATCGACATTTCCAAACTGTGCTTTTAAATCCTTGTATACATCTCTTAGCGTCTGTGCTTCAGGTGTAATATACCAACCGTATTTATTAGATGCTCCTGGGAAGTCTTCTGCTTTCGGAACATAATTTAAGTCTGGATGGAAATCACGGTTTACGTCAAAACCAGGTTTTTTATCATAATTCCAGCTCCCGGGGTAGGAGTAATAGTTCCATGCCGGCTTGGCCGTTGCCAGCTGTGGAAATTCAGCCACAACCTCCGACCAATTCATATCATTCGCACGGCGGCTCAACTCCGAACCATCCACATTCATCATAGGAATGACAACGAGCGTCAGTTCATCTAAAATTTTCTTTGTTTCTGGAGAATTACTTGACCCAATATTTTGTAAAATGTTTAGGAGGGCGACTGTCCCTGTCTTCTCATTTCCGTGAATTTCACTTTGGATCAAGACGACTTTTTTGCCGTGACCTACCGACACCTTATAAATTCCGCGGCCTTGATTTGTGTATCCTGCAGTTTCAACCTTTACTTTCCCTTGACTGGACTTTTGAATCTGCTCTAGCTTTTTGCCGAGTTCTTCATAATTAACGAAACCTTCAATGGATAGATTTTCTCCTTGTTGCGGACTGGGCCCTGGGTCTGCGAAACCCATTGTTGGCACTGCAAATAAAGAGGCAGCTAAAGCAGTAGAGCTTAACACCTTCCAAGCCTTTTTCATTCTTATCCCCCCATTGTTTTATGTAAATCCATGGAAGGAATTCGCTAGTATTTACCCATTTCCTTTCCTTTATTAGAAAATGAATAGAAAAGACTAAAGAGCTTATGGAAGAGGTAAGTATTAATATTCAAATTTTTCTGAACATATTTTTATTAGACTATCTTTAGAACTATTTAGGAAAGTCAGGATTATGAATGACGACTGCTGCTCAACAAAGAAAATAAAGGCGTGTTTTGACAACGATGACTCAAAACACGCCTTTATAGTAAACAAAATTTTATTCTTTTACCTTCAACAGCCTTAAACTGTTAAGCGTAACAAGCAATGTTGCTCCCATATCAGCGAATATGGCAATCCACAACGTTAACCATCCAGGCACTACTAAAAGCAACGCCACTAATTTTATCCCTAAAGAGAAGGTAATATTTTGTTTAATAATGGACAACGTCTTTCGGCTAAGCTTGATCGTGTATGGCAGCTTGCTCAAATCATCGGACATTAGTGCAATATCAGCGGTCTCTAACGCTGTATCCGTGCCGGCACCGCCCATTGCGATGCCTACCGTTGAAGCAGCAAGCGCCGGTGCATCATTTACTCCATCCCCTACCATGGCAACATTTCGATACTTTTCACGAAGCTCTTTTATAACATGTAGTTTGTCTTCAGGGAGTAACTCAGCCTTGATAGCCGAAATGCCTGCTTCTTTTCCAAGTGCCTCCGCTGTACGTTGATTGTCTCCTGTCAGCATAACTGTTTGATCAATACCAGCTTGATTGATTTTTCTAATAACCTCGGCGACAGATTCCCTCATTTCATCCGCTACCGCTATGAAGGAAAGAATTTCTTTTTCCGTCCCTACTACTATGACCGTTTTTCCTTGTGCCTGCAGCTCGATAATGTTTTGCTTAATAGCACTTTCCATATGCCCATGTAATTCTTCAAAAAGGCTCGGGCTGCCTACATAATAAAAGATGCTATTCACATTTGCTTTGACTCCCTTGCCGGTAATGGATTGAAAGTCTTTCACCGCAATATTATTAAAGTCTACTCCCATTTCCTCTGCTTTTCTCGTGATAGCTGAGGCAAGTGGATGCAGTGACCCTTTTTCGATGGCAGCTGTGATCGCCAGAACTTCCTTTTCTGTTTTCTCATGTACAATAATGTCTGTTACAGCTGGAACGCCTTTTGTTAATGTTCCTGTTTTATCAAAAGCAATCACCTTTAAGTGTCCTGCCTCTTCTAAATAAATACCGCCTTTAATTAAGACTCCATTTTTCGCGGCATTTCCTATTGCCGTCACGACAGCCACCGGCGTGGAAACAACTAATGCACAAGGGCAGCCGACTACTAGCACAGCTAATCCCTGATAAATCCATTCACCCCAAGCTCCGCCGAATAATGGCGGTACTACAGCGATGAATAATGCGAGTAAAATGATGACAGGTGTATAGTATTTCGCGAATTTATCCACAAAGGCTTGGGCAGGCGCTCGTTCCGCTTGTGCTTCTTCGACTAAATGAATAATTTTTGACAAGGTTGTGTCTGCCGCATGTTTTGTCACTCTTACTTCTAATAAGCCTTCTTCGTTTAATGTTCCAGCGAATACCTCATCGTCTATCGTTTTGGCAACAGGAACGCTTTCTCCTGTAATCGCGGCTTGATTCAAAGTGGATGTCCCCTTGATTACGGTCCCATCCATTGCGAGCTTTTGGCCTGGCTTTACAATCATAATGTCACCGATTTGAATGTCATCTACGTGGACTATGATCTCTTCTTGTCCCCGCCGGATTAATGCTTCTTTCGGAGCAATATCCATTAAGGATTCAATTGATTGACGGGCCTTATCCATTGAATAACGTTCTAGAGCCTCACTAATCGCAAATAAAATGACGACTGTTGCTCCTTCACCCCACTCACCGATTGCAGCAGCTCCTAAAATCGCAATTGTCATCAGCGTGTGCATATCAAACTTCAATTGGATTAGATTTTTTAATCCCCTAATAAATAATGAATAGCCGCCAATGACAATAGCTGTCGCGTAACCAGCAGTCGATAAAATATGCTCTTCTCCATATTGCTCTCCTAGAAACCAACTCACAACAAGCACTAGCGCTGAAATATACACTTTAATCGTTTGCTTTTGCTTCCAAAAAGGTTCCCGCTCAATCTTTTGTTCTTTTTCATCTCGAATTTTTAAGTTTTCAAACGCCCCTGCTTTTTCTAATTGTTCAATAGTGGTGCTTCCTTGAACATAAATTTTAGATGCTCCAAAGTTTACTCTTGCCTGTTCTACTCCGGGCAGATCTTTTACATTATTTTCAAAGGTGCGTGCGCAGTTTGCGCAAGTAAGTCCTTGAATGCGATAGGTTTTCATCTCTTGTGTGTTATCCATTAACGGTCACTTCTTTCTTATGTGCCAGCGTAACGAACATCAACTGCCGAACTTGTTCATCATGTAGTGAATAAAAGGCCAACTTTCCTTCTTTACGATACTTTACAACCTCTTGTTTATGAAGGGTCCGCAAATGATGGGACGCTGTTGCCACAGAAGAACCAATAATATTGGCAATATCACATACACACAATTCCTCCTCTTGGCAAAGAGAATAAGCTATTTTCGCTCTGTTTTCATCTGCGAGCACTTTAAATAATTGAGCCACTCGTGAAATATTCTCTTTTCGTAATTCTCCTTGTATTCGACTCACTTTTTCTTCGTTATAGCAATACGTTTCACACGTATCTTTTTTGCTCATCAAGCTTCAACCCCTTCATTCAAATATATATTTGAATATAGTATACTCTCTTCTTATTCAAATGTTAATTTGAATGAAGAAATTGAGCAAAAATTCTTTCCAATCCGTCTTTTCCTCTAGTCCCGGCTTCATGACAGCGTTAACGGCAACAGTTTTTAGATTTAGCAGCAGCGTTTCATTCGGAATTAGGTAAACCCTAGTCCGAGCTTTCCACAAATGAAATGATATAAGATATTTTTCATACTTCCAATCAAGATATCCCTCTAAATTAGTAATGTTAAATGCGAGTAATTCTAGAAATATTTCTTAAAAAAAGTATTGAGCAATGGAAGGAATAGCAAAAGTCATTGCAAAATAAAAGAACCGACATAACATCGGTTCTTTTTACATACTGTCAAGTTTTTCAAGAAAACTTGCTTCTTTACTTATATATTTGTTGATAAGCTTGACTTTTCTTTTTAAAGAGCTGCCAACCACTAGTTTTATTTCGATTGACAACAGCTATACCTGCGGCTACGAGTAGAAGTGCTACAAAAGTATTTATCGTTAAATGTTCACCAGGAATAAACACCGCCGATAGGGCTGTCCCAGCAACAGGCATGACAAATTTATAGAGAGAAACTTCTCCAGCCTTATTGTATTTTAACAAAGCTGTCCACAAGGCAAAGGCTGCTGCCGATAAGATGACTGTATAGATGAAAAGCCACCAGCCCTTTAATGTAAAGCTTATCGCATGAGCTTCAAGACCGGGCATTCCGATAAGCAGCATAAAAAACGCCCCTGCAAACATTTGCCAACCAGTCAAAGCGAATGGATGAATACTGGCAGATAACCGTTTGGACAAAAAGGTTCCTAGGGCCCCAGCCAAACCGGAAAACAACATAAACCCTTCTCCCCCAAAAGAGAAGTTTAGCGAAGCGTCCTGGCCCCAGTTTGCCAGTACAATTCCTCCGAAGCCGGTCATTAAACCACAAAATTTGCGCCAATCTAGACGATCATCCGAGTAAATAAAATGAGCCAGAAAAACAACGAAAAAGGCTTCACTGGAGTTTAAAATAGATGCTTTCATTCCAGAAGTGTGGGCCAAACCATTATAGAAAAAGAAATACTGCAGGCTGGTTGACAATATTCCTAAACCGATAATAGCCGGCAGTTGCCGCCAGCTTAATTTTAGAGAGCGTTTGTCTACGAAGAACATCATAACTAGCAACAGAAGGGCTGCCATCATAAAACGCATTCCCGCAAAGACGATCTTCGCTGACAAGTCATCTTCTGCCATACCTAGCTCTTCATAACTGAATTTCAGAACAGGGAAAGCGCTGCCCCATAAGATTGAGCAAAAAACTGCGATAGATATTACCCAATATTTATTTGTGAGAAAGCGCGTATTGCGCTTTATTGCTTTCATGTTGGTCAACTCCAAAGTTCTGTCTATTATTCTGTTACGTCACTTACATCGGAAGTACCTTAAAATATCTACTTTCAAACTATAACCATTATAGCTTCATTTGAGCAAACTCATTTATTGGAAATGTTTGATAGTAGAAATTAAAGAAAACCTGAAGACCTGCAGCCTTCAGGTTCATGATTCGGTTTCATAAGAAAAAGTGTATGGTGATAGATTTATACATTATCCCGGTTAAAGTCACACTCTTTTAACGGCACGACTTTCGTCTTTTTAATTATTTTATATCCTAACCAAAGGATAATGAAGACCGGTAAACTAATATATGAAACAAGCAGACCATACCAGTTAATAGTGTCTCCCGAAATAATATCACTTCCTTGGCCAATAATAACAATAGTACATAATGCTAAAGTTAATAAAGGTCCAAACGGATACCATTTTGCTTTAAACTTTAATTCATTAAGGTCCCTGCCTTGTGCTACGTAAGCTTTACGGAATCTATAGTGACAGATCGCAATACCGACCCATGTCAGGAAGCCTGTTAGCCCTGTCATGTTAAGAAGCCACAAATATACTACTCCATCACCCACAAACGAAGATAGAAATACTATTAATCCAAAAAGGATGTTGGCATAGAGAGCATAGATCGGTACCCCTTTTGAATTGATTTTACGAAGCAACTTAGGAGCTTTGCCGGACTGCGCAAGAGCCCAGAGCATACGTGTTGAAGCATAGGTAGCAGAGTTCCCAGCCGATAGAACAGATGTTAAAATAACGGCATTCATTAATGAAGCAGCGAAAGCCAGTCCAGCTTTTTGAAACACTAGTGTGAATGGACTTATCGTAATATTATCAACATCTGATTTAAGAAGACTTGGATCTGTATAAGGAATAATGAGCCCTATAACAAGTATGGAGAACACGTAAAAAATCAATACTCTCCAGAAAACAGTGCGAATCGCACGCGGGACGTTCTTTTCAGGATTTTCGCTCTCGCCTGAAGCAATACCGACCATTTCTGTCCCCTGAAATGAAAATCCGGCTATCATGAAAATTCCTATAATTGCTAAAAAACCGCCTTTAAAAGGGGCTTCACCTTTCGTGAAATTCTCAAAACCTATTGCAGGACCAGTAAATATACCAAAAATTATAGCAACCCCGACAATTAAAAAGACAGCGATTGTGATAACTTTGATTCCGGCAAACCAAAACTCTGCTTCGCCGTACCCTTTAACGGAAAGCACATTCAAAAGAAATATTAGAGTTAAGAAAATGCCACCCCATAAAAGGTCGGAAGATCCCGGCAGCCAATATTTCATAACTAATGCGCCAGCGGCCAATTCTGCGGGAATGGTAGTGGCCCAACTCAGCCAATAGTTCCACCCAAGAGTGAACCCGAAAGCGGGATCGACAAAGCGAGTACCATACGTTTCAAACGATCCCGAAACAGGTAAGTAAGTGGCCATTTCTCCAAGACTTGTCATTAAAAAATAGACCATGCAGCCGATAGCGAGATAAGCGATAAACGCTCCTCCTGGGCCTGCCTGACTTATGGTTGCCCCGCTGGCAACAAATAAGCCTGTACCGATCGCCCCGCCAATCGCGATCATGGATATGTGACGGGAACGTAATCCCCTCTCCAGCTTTCCAGCTGGAGAGGCAGCATGCTCTTCAATGGTTGGTTTAACTTCTAAATTACTCATAAACTCCCCTCTTTCTCTATAATAACTCTATTTATTTCTGAATTTTCCGCTAATTATAACGTTATTTGCTTAACTTTTTGTAATTGACGATTCAGATAAAGATTGACTAATTTCCTTGCTGTCCATTCCTAACAGTCTGCAAATAACTTCATTTGTAATGTTTGGTACCATTTCTGTCGAGTATTTCAGTTCCATACGTTCATATCTGTTATGAGCATCATATCCGTATGGGCCAATGTTAATAGCAGGAACATTAATCTCTTGAATAGCTTGGTAATTGACATAATGTTTCGTGCCCCAGCTTGGATTGTTTACACTGGCGGCTCCTATGCCCTCTTCATCGTCGCTTAGCGCTACGCAGCTCATGTCGCATACATAAGGGAAGTAGTTTCTTGTGACGATAGGATAAGGATAATGAGGCTGGACAACTTTAACTGCTTCTTCTAGTGCGTTCAGTAAATTTTGTTCGGCTTGATCTTTGCCAGTCAGCTCTATTCGCGGGGAATAGAGTGAAGAATAAAATAAGATAATAGCCGGACTTTTATCAGTCATCCAATTCCATTCTTCTTCTACAACCCTTGCTGAAAACATACGCGTATCAAGAGTGCTGTCTAACAGCAGTTTTTTCTTAAAGGCAGCCATATGTTCAATAAACTTCTCTCCATGCTCCTTAATCAATGTCTTCTGCATATCTTCATAAACGATTACTCTGGTTTTCCATGGCAGTTCGCTGTAAGGATGTCCGCTGATTTCACAGTATCTTTTATGTCTTGCTTTTAAATTGCTTAAAGCATTATCAAAGGCAGTTTCCGCTTGTTCCTTCAGCTTCACTAATACGTCTTTTGGAGACCATGATTGTATAAAAAAATTAAAATATACATAGGCAGCCAAAGCTGTTTGTATGGTGTAAGCTGGCTTTAAATCTGTTTGTTTCAGAGATACTGGAGGAACTGGAGTTTCTCCCAAAGACTGGTCGCATAATTCCGGATTGTAACTAATTTGTCTCGTTAATTCCGCCGCTATATAGTTAGGATCCAATCCTTCAAAGCAAGAACCGGCATGCGTCTCTAAACCTGTAATAAAAAAAGAGGGAAGAAGCTTTCCGACGGTTCCTTTGTAAATGTAGCGCTTTGTATCACCTTCGAATCGAGGAGCTACAAAATCAGAATTAATAAGGGCTAAGTACTCAAATTCATGCTCTTCTTTCCAGCGCTTTAAATCTGTAAGAGCGGACAACACACCATGAGAACTGTCTTCTTCATCGCATTCCGCTAATAAAACAAGGTTGCCAGCTAACTCTTCAGGATGATCGGAATAATATTTTAATAGATAGAGATGGCTCGCGACCCCGCTCTTCATATCTAACACACCTCGGCCGAAGTGCCACTCGCTAGAGTTCAGGTGCTCTTTAACGAGATCGGGAAGGTCTTCACTCGACAGTGCTTCCATAAGCTTATCTGGAAAACATGCTTTGTCTTTTAGATGCCCATAATCCTCAATTCCAACCGTATCAGTATGACCCATCAAAATTACGGTTTTGTTACTCTTTTCCTTTGTACCTTCTACAAACGCCATTACGTTGTAACGTTCGACTTCATCGTTCTCTGTTCTGGATTTAATAAGGCTGCTGGGGTTTTTTTGAAAGTAAGGAAAGGAACTTATAAGCTGATGCAAGCCATTTGCGACATCAATTTCTCCTTTGGTGTTGACAACGCTTTCAATTTGCACTAATTTATCGGTTAAATTTAAAACATCTTTTCCGCAGTATAGCATTGACTAACACGCTCCTTATAAATGCTCATTTATTTACAATACTTGCTGTAAAAAGCGTCGAGTTCTTTCTTCTTTCGGATTAGTGAAGAACACACTTGGATGTCCTTCCTCGATAATGTTGCCGTCAGCTAGCATAATCACCCGATCCGCTACTTCACGGGCAAACCCCATTTCATGCGTAACAATGACCATTGTCATTCCTTCTCTTGCCAAGTTTTTCATCGTTTCAAGAACTTCTCCAACAAGCTCAGGATCCAATGCAGAGGTAGGTTCGTCGAATAACATGACAGCGGGCTCCATTGCCAGTGCCCTGGCGATTGCCACCCGTTGCTTTTGTCCTCCAGATAACTGTTCAGGATAATAAGGGGCTTTATCCTCCAGTCCTACTTTTTGTAAAATGTCCATCGCCTGATCAATCGCTGTCTGCTTGCTTTTCTTTTTTATATGAATAGGCGCTTCAATTACATTTGCCAGCACGGTCATATGAGGAAATAAATTAAAATGTTGAAATACCATCCCCATATCTTCACGTACTTTATTGAGATTCGTTTTCTTTGTATCAATGACTTGACCACTAATTTCAATTTCGCCGCTGTCTTTTATTTCAAGAAAGTTAAGGCATCTTAGTAAGGTGCTTTTTCCTGATCCGCTCGCCCCGATCAAAACGACGACCTCGGATTTGTTAATCTCAAGAGAAATATTCTTCAGGACTTGCAGCCCGTCAAACGCTTTGCACAGCTGTTTTACCTTGATCAAATCGCTTCCCCCCTCTACGCTTTCTGCCTTTGCTCACATCTAATCTTGCCTCAATTCTGTTAAAGATTAACGTGAAGATCAGAACAAGAATCAGATAATACATTCCAACTACAAAATAGGTCTCAAATGGCATATAGTTTTCGGCTTGCGCAGAGAGAGCGTGGTTGAATAATTCTGTCACAGCGATGTAGGCTACAAGTGAAGAATCTTTCAATCCGATAATAAATTGATTGCCTAATGAGGGAACCGCTCTTTTAAAGGCCTGTGGCAAAATAATACGGCGCATTGAAAGAGAGTATGGCATCCCTAAGGAGCGAGCTGCTTCCATTTGCCCACGGTCGATAGATTGGATGGCACCTCGAAATATCTCAGCTATATAGGCGCCAGAATGAATGCCTAAAGCGATGGCACCTGCTGTGAAATCTGATAAAACGAATACACTGGATATGCCATAGTACAAAAACATAAGCTGTACAATTAAAGGCATGCCTCGTACGAGAAAGATGTACGTATCGGCTAGCTTTTCAAGAACGAAAATGTTTGAAACTTTGAAAAAGGCAAAAACTAAACCAATGATCATGGCGATTAATAAAGAAACAGCTGTTAGTTGTACGGTAGTCAACGTAGCTTTTAGAAATTCGAATCCATGTGTTTGAAAAATAGAAATCATACTAGTTATGGAATTCAAGATTACCTCATCTCCTCATCACACTTACTCCAATAAAGTGGGTAAACTTTTTATTTTTCTAAAAGGTTTTCTCCGAACCACTTTTTGCTGATTTTTTCATAAGTTCCATCTTCCACCATAGATGCAATCGCTTCATTTATTTTCTTTAAAAGAACCGGGTTGTCTTTATTGACGGCAACCGCAATATTTTCTTGTTTGAGGATTTCATCTACAGTTTTTATTTTGAGTCCTGCTTCTTTCATAGCATTGATGCCGACGATTTTGTCCGTAATGACAGCATCCACCCTTCCTGGTTCAAGATCTTGCAAAGCATATACATCGCTTGGATAACCTTTTATGTCTTTCGTGTACTTCTCGGCATCTTGTTTGTACGTGCTGGCTTGTACAATCCCGATTCTTTTATCTTTTAAATCTTCTTTTGTTTTCAATGTATCATTTGTTTCAGCTACAAATATTTGAGCACCAGAAATGTAATAGGGATCTGAAAAGTCTACTTGTTTGGCACGCTCTTCTGTAGCGGTCATGCTGCCAATAATGGCATCGTATTTCTTTCCTTTTAACCCTTGTAAGATTGTTTCCCACGGATTTGTTACCGGATTTGGCTCAAGTCCAGCACGTTTAGCTATTTCCTGACCGATTTCTACATCAAAACCAACTAATTTATTGTTTTCTTTGTAGTTGAGCGGCTTAAGCAGACCACTCATGGCGAATGTTAATTTCCCTTCGTTAACAAGCTTCATTTCTTTATCTTTTTCATTTGTTTCTTTCGCCGTGCCAGTTTCTTTAGTTTCGTTGGATGCACAGCCGCCTAATACAAAAAGAAAGAACGTGCTAATAAGTAAAGCTAGTGATGCTACCTTTTTCATTTACATACACCTCTTATCAATAGGATTTTTCTCACTCACTGCTGTTACTTTATTGAAGGAAAATTAGATAAGGGAGGCAATCAAGTTTGAGCTTGATTGCCTTCCGGATTTATATGCGTTCTGGCTGTTTTGTTTTCTTCTGATAGGCTCTCCATGTAATGCACCATTTTTCAGGATCGTCGAGAAAGTCTTGTTCATCCAGTTTATGAATTGTACTGTTGTACGGAGCATTCTGAACAATTTCCGGATTCTCATAGGCTTCTTCAGAGATCTGTTCAAGAGCTGCAATATACTCATCCAAATCGGTTTTTGAGTAGCTTTCAGTTGGCTCTAAAGTAAACGGCTGAGGCACTATATACGGATGGTGGCTAGTCCAGTAATGAAGACCGAAGTCTGTCATCCTTCTCTGTACATCTTCTGTCGTGACGCCTGTTTCTTTTGCCATCTGCTCCCAACTGTAGCGCACCTGTTCCAAGCGCTGTCCTTTTACATAAGGAGCACTTGCACCGCGGATCTTTTGCACTTTGTGATACAAATAGTTGTTGTTAAGTACGGCTGTTTGAGCAACTTCTTTTAACCCGTCTGGCCCTAGTGCACGAATCCAAGCATAGGATCTTAAAACTGTTTGAGCTACACCGTGGAAGGCACGTACTTTGCCGATTGAATGTTCCAGATCTTCGTTAAGGTAATACTTATCTCCATCAAACTCCACAATCGGAGCAGGTAAAAATTCTTTTAATTCTTCCACTACACCGAGTGCACCTGTTGCCGGGCCTCCGCACATGTGAGGAGCGGCAAATGTTTTATGAAGGTTAAAGAAGCACATATCAAACCCGGCTTCTTTAGCGCGCGTGATTCCTAAAAGGCCATTAGCGTTTGCCTGATCGTAATAGCAGATGCCTCCTGCTTCGTGAACAATATCAGTGAATTCTTTGATTCTAGGGTTGTAGATTCCTGTGTCTTCAGGATTTGCCACCACAAATCCAGCTGTGCGTTCTGAAACAACTGCTTTCAGTTTTTCAATGTCAGGGAATCCATCTTCATCGGGATGCAATGTAATGACTTTAAATCCTTTTACAGCAGCGGTAGCGGCCTGAGAAGGATGAGAAAAAATCGTCGTGATAATTTCATTACGCTGGTCAGCTTCCCCGCGAGATTCATGATACTTTCTAGCAATTGACGCCATTGCAAATAATGCTTGAGTTCCGCCGCTTGGTTGGAAAGAAAAATGATCCATTCCGGAAATCTCTCTCATACATAAGTCGAGTTTATAAATAATTTCGAGCATTCCCTGGACCGTGCTCTCATCTTGGAGAGGATGCAATTCCATAATTTTAGGGTTTCTTACTAACAGCTCATTAATCTTTGGGATGTACTTCATCGTACAAGTTCCTTGACCGATTTCAACATTGAAATCTGATCCTAGCGTTTCTTGAGAGAGGCGAACATAATGTCTGAGGACGCGAGCTTGCCCAATCTCAGGAAGGTTTGGCTTTTCTTTTCTGGCCATACTGTTAGGGATTGCTGAAATCCCATCGCCTACTTCTGATACGATCGCTTTATTGGAAAGAGGAATTTCGACTCCTCTTTCCCCTTTTTGATGCAATTCAAAAATAACGGGTTCATTCCACTTTGCCTGGTGAAAATCCCTTACTTTGCTCTTTCTTTGAATTCTTTCCATTTGTCAGGTCTCCTTTCTTCTTGCGCAGTTTAGTTCGTTACTATTTCTTTTAGAGCATTAATTAATTGATTAAGGTCATCTTGTGTGTGCACTTCTGTCACACAATATAGAGCGGATTGACCGTACTCTGGAAACTCCTTAGAAAGATCCTTGCCGCCAAAAATCTTTTTCTCTAATAACTTTTTATTAATAGTTTCAACTGAAAGGCCTGTATCATTAAAATCGATAATAAATTCTTTAAAGAAAGGAGAGCTCAATCTCGAGCCTTTTATTCCTGGAATTTTGTTAATTTGCTTAACTGCATATTGGCTATTTTGCATAATGGTTTGTCCCAGCTCGTACATTCCATTTGGGCCAAGCAAAGATAGGTATACACCGGCTGTAATTCCCCATAATGCCGTTTGCGTTCCTACAGATTCTTTTCCTTTTTCGCGCAAGGCAAAGGACGTTCGTTCGTAGGCTACATCGCCAAATCCATATTCACCTTCTTTGACTGTCGGTACGATGCCAAATAGGCGAGAAGGATACTCATTTACAAATTTCTCTTCGTCCCGTGTAGCGATGAACCCAGCGTGGCCGCCGCTGTAATTCATGTGCATTCCAAGAGGCTGCAAGTCACCGCAAACAATGTCAGCGCCATATTGGCTTGGCGGTGCGAGCACGCCTAATGAAATTGGGTCTACTCCAACAACCATAAGAGCTCCATGCTTTTTAGCAAGCTTTGAAATTTCAGCTCCTTGGGACTCGATGAACCCCAAGTAGGAAGGATTTTCAAAATAGATCGCTGCTGTGTCATTGGATAATTTGCTTGTTAGATCGTCCAAATCTAACAATCCTGTATTTTCCTCGAAGCCAACAAAATCAAATTCAAGCTCCGGAGATCCATAATTGACAACAATTTTTGATCTTTCTGGTGCAACAGTGCTTGCTAATAAGATTTTCTTTCTCCCTGTTATACGAGCTGCCATTCTAATGGAGGTAGCTGCTGCTTGCCCCCAGTCAAACGTAGGTACGTTTACAACATCCATATCGACGAGTTCTGCCAGCAAACTTTGGTATTCAAATAGAGCCTGGTAGCGACCATGATCTTCATAAGGTTCACCAGCATAAGCGGTTAAAAATTCTGATCGCTGGTTCACTTCATCACAAACAGCCGGAACAAAATGCTGCCAGCACCCCGCTCCCAAGAAATTTAAGTATTCGTTGGCACTAATATTTTTGCTTAATAAACCTTCTACATGACGGCGTAGCTCATATTCCGTCAGCGCTTCCGGGATATTCATGTCTTTCTTGAAATGAAGCTCTTCAGGAATGCAGGAGTACAGCTCCATAGTAGACTGAGCGCCGATTTCTTTTAACATTTCTTCTTTTACTTCAGGCACCATATTAGGTATGTAAGGATGCACCTTGTTTGTCATAGTAATACCTCCTAAATTTTTGTGATTAAGCTAAACCGCCTCCATCAACAACTAGCTCTGTCCCTGTCATCCAAGCGGATAGATCACTTGCCAGGAATAAGACGCCCTTTGCGATGTCACGCGGTGTGCCAATTCTAGCTAATGGACGGTCTGTTGCCGATCCTTGAAGGAAAGCTCCTTCTTCTACCTGCAATTGTTTAGCCTCGTCTCTTAATAACGGTGTATCAGTGTCGCCTGGACAGATACAGTTCACCCGGATATTTTGCGGTCCATGGTCAATGGCCATGGCTTTTGTCAAATTGACAACGCCCGCTTTTGCAGCGCAGTAGGCTGCAGCCTTATCGCCGCCTTTTAAGCCCCATCCTGAACCGGTATTAATAATGCTCCCACCACGTTCGCTGTCCATGACAGGAATTAGGTATTTTGATAAAAGGTATACACCTTTTAGAGAAACATCAATAACGGCATCCCATTCGGACTCTTCTAGATCAACCACTGTCTTTCTTCTTATGATTCCTGCATTATTAAAAAGTACATCGACGTTTTTATACGTTTCCTTGATGTAGTTGCCAACTTCTTCGCAATCCAACTTGCTAGTGACGTTGCACTTTTTAAATTCTGCTTGAAAGCCTTTATCGCGCAAACTTTGTGCAGCTTGTGAACCCTTTTCCTCATCAATATCAAGAAGAATAACTTTGGCTCCCACCTCAGCTAGAAGTTCTGCTGTAGCATACCCAATTCCTGATGCTGCCCCTGTCACAACAGTGACTTTATCTTTTAGTTGAAAATAATCCTTTTCCAAAAAATAACCTCCTTTATGGTTTTGCTAGTCTATGTTGCAATAAGTATGCCAAGTTTATAAACTACGTAAAATCAACGATTGTACAACAATGTTTCAGCATCACTTTGACAAAAATGTCAATATCTATTCGATATTGACATTTTTGGAATCCAGAAATTATAATCATGAATAATATATTTCTCTCCAGTTACTTAGACCTAGAAAAATTTCTAAAACCTTTCAAACTCAGGTTCTAATACTGAAAGCTATCCGTAAAATTTTCATCATGTCTTTAATCTTTCATCTCTTTATCACACGTTCCTAAATAGTTTCCATTTGAAGGAGGGTTTCTTTTGTCGTCAGCCAGTGTCATCACAAAAGTCATTCATACATTTTCAGAACTTTTACAAATCGAAATAGCCTTTTTTAATCATGAAGGTGTACTGACCGCTTCAACAGAGGAGTACAAGAAAAGAAAAGGAAGCCGGGTACATCTACCGTTTTTTAGAAAGCTGTATAAGCATCCGATCAGCTTTCTTCACAAACCGGGACATATGAAAATGTGCCAAGGCTGTCATTTTCAAAAAAACTGTCCATCAACCGTTGAGATTGTACGAAACATCGTTGAAAACGAAAAACACTACGGCTATCTTGCATTTGTGAGCTTTTCTCCGGACGGTGAGAAAAGACTAATGGAAAGCCAGAAAGAATACAGTCATTGGATGTCACAATTAAGTGACGTTATCATGAACATCCTTCATGAACTTGGGGATTTTAAACTGATATCAAAGAAAGAGACGGAGAAGACAGACTATATTCTCGGAAATAGTCAGACCTTACAGGAATTAAAAGGGTTGATGAAAAGCCTTGTTAACAGTACCTCTTCTATCATTATTACAGGAGAAACCGGGACGGGAAAAAGCTTATTAGCAAAGATGCTTCATGAACGAAGTATCTTTCGGCAAGGAAACTTTGTTGAAATAAATTGTGCAAGTATTCCAGAATCTTTATTTGAAAGTGAATTATTTGGTTATGAAGAAGGAGCTTTTACCGGAGCAAGAAAAAAGGGAAAGCCAGGATATTTCGAATTAGCAGATAGAGGAACCCTTTTTCTAGATGAAATTGCTGATCTTCCTTTACAAATGCAGCCTAAATTGCTAAAAGTATTGCAGGATGGTATCGTGCAAAGAATTGGCGGAACGGTTTCTAAAGAAGTAAATGTTCGTGTTATTGCAGCAGCTAATCAGTCATTAGAGCAGTTAATGGAATCAAAACAATTCCGTTCCGATCTCTATTACAGACTTAATGTTATTCCTATTCATTTGCCTCCTTTGCGGGAAAGAAAAGAAGACATCGATGAGATCGTGCCTGTGCTCATAGAAAAACTTCAGACAAGAACAGGTAAATTTATTCAAACATGCGACATTGAATTTTTAAGAAGATTAAAACAACATCACTGGCCTGGGAATATTCGTGAGCTAGAAAATGTGATTGAGTATAGCATGAACATGGAAAAAAGTACTCAGTTAAGCATTTCATCCTTGCCGCCATTTCTCAGAAAGTTGGAAACTACTAATAACTCTATTCAAAAGGAAAAAAGAGCTTTTAAAGAAATGGAGAGAGAAATGCTTATTCAAAAGCTCAATCAATATGGTTACGATCATGAAGGGAAAAAATTAGTCGCAGAAGACTTAGGAGTAAGTGTAAGAACAATCTATAGAAAAATAGACAAGTTACAGATACCTATATCAGCTAGATAAGAAGAGTAATTTTGCGATACTGGCTTAAGGACGTCTCCAAGGCGTCCTTTTCTACATGTAATAAACTTCTATACTTTTTATTTAAAATCTATTTCCTCCCGACTTCCTGCAAATATCTTTTTTCCACAATTAATGCTCCATTGTACCTTATAGCTGAAGCTTTTTTAGGAATTTGCAGAAGGAATGAACTCTACTTATACAAGCTTAGAAAATATTATATCTTCTGCTATGGGTAGTATCTTGTTTGACCTTAATATTCATTTCCCTTATATCTTCAATGCCATTATCCTAGCGGTTGCCCTATTTATCACGATATCTTGGAAAGAGCAGCAATTGATGGATAGAGCCGCCGGATAAAATAATTCATTAAATATTTGTTGAATTACGTGCTGTGATCCCTAATATTGCAGCGAAGCTTCTCTGACTGTTCCCCTTGGAAAAGATATTGTGTAAAGACAGTGACTTCACCGTCTTTACACCCTAATATCTCCCGCATTTCTTACGTATACAGATTGCGCTGCTGTTCTTTAATATGTAAGAACATACAGATGGCTCCTTCTTTAATGCGTATTTTTGTTTACATACTTTCCATAGTCGGGTACAGCAATCTGATCAAATTCGTTAACGAGTTTTTTTAGGCTTGTTGTTAGCAATTCACCGGACATTGGCAGCCCGTGGCCGGTAACAGCAACTGCAGGCTTTAACTCACTTAACTTAATGACTGATTCCTTGGCAGCTTCCCAGTCTGTTGTTAGATAGCGAGGAGGACCGCTTATCTCCTGTTCCTGGGTGAACACTTTGTACAGATATTCCTGTTTCACCGTAACGAAAGCATCTCCAGCAATTAGCGTCCGGTCTTTTTCTCGGAATAACGAAATATGGCCCGGAGCATGTCCTGGTGTATGAATCCATTTAAATCCTGGCATATGAGGAACAGTTCCATCAGAAGGAAGCGCTTGTACATTATCTCCTAAGTCTATCGGTTCATTAGGGAACACTGGGGACATTTTTGCTACCATCCCGCCCTCTACCGTAGGGTCCGGTTCCGGATAGCTTTTCTGACCTGTCAGGAAAGGCATCTCCATTTGATGGGCATAGACCGGAACATTCCAATGCTTGACCAGTTCAATTAGCCCCCCCACATGATCAAAATGGCCGTGGGTCAAAATGATCGCTCTCGGTCGGCTGTTGGCGCCAAACCGTTCTTCGGTGACAGAAATAATTTCATCAGCAGATTCAGGCATGCCGGCATCCACTAAAACAAAATCAGCTGTTCCTGGATTCCCTGCTAAACAGATGTTGACGATCTGAATAGTGTGACAAAATAAATCAGGTAATACTTCGATCCCAATACCACTTCCAATTGAAGTAGCTGGAATGAACTTGTAATCACTCCCATAATTCATTTCTTTATCCATTTTTAACCCTCCTTAAGTTACTTCAATGCCTGATGTTATTATTCCCTAAAGAAAAATGCATCTAGTAGTTTCTTCTTGGTAAAAAGTGAAAGAAAAGGACAACGGCCGCCTTAAGTTCTCTAAAGCCCTTCTACCTGTCCACTGATCCCTTAGTGCATCTATACAACCGAAACCAGCAATACAGCCTATATCTAAAAAGTGTTGATCACAAGAAATGACGTATATCTTGGTTTCTGTTCTCCTATGCTAAAATCACATCAAGCTTTTCTTGATCTGTGTAAGGGATTAGCCCACAGTCGTAATACTTGTTTTTTTTGGTGGTACATCTAAATGAAGGGATACACACGATCGAAAAAAGGTGGTGGAAGTTTTTCATAGTATCACACCATTCTGGAAAATGAGTAAAATCGGTCTTTTACAATGTTCAAATGAGAGTCAGACCTCTAGTGAATAAGAAAACCGATTATTCCTGAGCGTAGGAATAATCGGTTTTTGATAGTGAATACTACATACTTCTCTTTATATTCATCGTTCAGTTCTTGTTAAGAACTAGCTTGACTGGAAAATACTCTGTAATCTTCAATACATGATCTGTCAATTCAGCTATATTTCATTTAAGCAAGCCCAGTCAATTGCTGAACAGTATTTTATCATCTTAGACTAGTACGACGAATTAAACTCTAATTTTCATTTTTAGAATTTATGCTATATGCAATGGCACCTCGGCAAATGGTGTATTGAACATTTATTTCATCGTCTACTATTATCACATCGGCATCTTTCCCAATCGAAATGCTGCCTTTGCGGTCAAATACTCCGATCTGCTTTGCCGGATTGACAGAAGCCATTTCAATAATATCCGAAAGGGTGACCCCCTTAAGCTTTAGCATCTTTTTGGCGCCGTCATTCATTTTGAGAATACTGCCGGCGAGCGTTCCATCTGCTAAAACGGCACGATCTTCTGTCACTTTCACAGGCTGTCCACCAAGCTCGTAATCACCGGGAGCAAGCCCCTTAGCCCGCATCGAATCAGTAATCAGCATCAGCCTTTTGCTTCCTACATGATCGAAAATCAACTGTAACATCTCTGGGGATACGTGTATTTCGTCTGTAATCAGCTCACTTCTTAACTCCTCTAATTGAAGTGCCGCTCCTACGACGCCAATATCCCGATGATGAATGCCTGACATCGCATTACACAAATGCGTAGCCTGACGAACTCCAAAGGAAACGGCTCTTTTCATTCCAGCAAAATCCGTATCCGTGTGTCCAGCTGATACGTTTACGCCAGACGCTGTTAACCCTTTGATAAAGACTCCGGTTGGGTCATGCTCAGGCGCCATCGTAACCGTTTTAATCCGGCCGCCTGAAAGCTGCTGCCATTTTTGAAACAAGTCAAGATCCGGCTCGATAATGTATTGCAGCGGCTGGGCACCAGCCCGCTTTTTTTCTACAAACGGCCCTTCCAAGTGAACACCGATTATTTCTGCCTGTCCCTCTTTATTTTGATGCTTTGCTAGATTTATTAAAGCTTGCTCAATGTTTTCCGGAGCTTGCGTAATCGTCGTGGCAAGAAAACTGGTCGTTCCTTCGCTCGGTAAAGCCGACGCCATTACTTCTAATGCACTCTCTGTAGCATCCATTACATCTGCGCCATTCGCCCCATGAATATGACCATCAATGAAGCCCGGCAGAGCTAGCAAGTTTGCCCCGTCAATGACCTGGACATGTTCAGGCAACTTCTCAGGGTTCTGTTTAAAAATGCCGGCGATTCGCCCTTCTTTTATGAGTAAATATCCCTTCTCAATCGTTTCTTCTTCAGCATAAATCGTTGCATTCTTTATTAAAATCGGATTCAACACAATCGATCCTTTCCTCTCAAACGGAGATAGGATTAATAAAGCTTGCTGGCAATATTTTCAGTAATCTCCATTTTTACTTTTTTCGCTTCTTGATAGTTTTTCACTGTAAGACCGGTACAAATTAAATCAATTAGATAAAGCTGAGTCACTTTCGAGACGAGCGATCCACTATCAAGCGGGTTTTCTTTAGCAGAAGTGAGCAAAATGTAATCAGCATATTTCGTTAAAGGAGATTTAACATAGTTCGTTAAAGCAATAACCGTTGCCTTTTTTTCCTTGGCAATTTGGACCGTATCCACAATGTCCTTTGTACTTCCTGTTAAACTGATGGCAACCACTACCGATTTTTCATTTAGTGAGGAAGCACGCATCACTTGGAAATGGGGATCGGTAATAATACTGACATTTTTGCCAATCCGCATTAATCGGTTATGCATATCAAGGCCGGCAATTCCTGATGAACCAATTCCAAAAATGACAACGTCTTCAGATTGATCAATAGCGGCAATACTGCCTTCAAGTGATGGAACATCTAAAATATCATACGTATCCTCAATTGACTGAACCATGTTCGTTCGAATTCGTTCCATGTAAGTCTCTTGCGAATGCTGATTTGATTCAGCTGCCACTTCTTGAGCTAATAAAAATTTAAAATCTTGAAATCCTTTATACCCTAATTTGCGAAAGAAGCGCAGCACGGTCGCTTCTGCCACCTTGCTTGCATCGGACAACTCCGTTAATGAATGGTAGAGAACCGATTCCGGATTTGCTAGAATGTATTCGTAAATTTTTTGATCCGACTTGGTGAAGTTATGTTTGTTTTGCTCCATAACGATGGAAGGCTTAGGACCATTCATTGACCTCGTTTTCATCATTACGCTCTCCCCTATGATTTAAATGTTTAATAACTTGCCATTTAAAGCCATTCTATTTACGTTAAACTTTCATGCATCATCAGAAAATGCTTAGCTGCCCCTAATAGGTTCGCTCTGTTATCTTGCTGGGCGAGCTTGACTTCTAGTGTCTTGCGGTGATTCGGCATGATCTTTTTATAAAGGGAGGACTTTACAGCGTCCAATAAAAAATTCCCCTGAGCAGAGATGCCTCCGCCAATGACAATTAATTGCGGATTGAATATATGAACAAGAGACTGTAAGCCTGTAGTAAGATCATCTACCCAATGCTCAAAGACCGCTACTGCTTTTGCTTCTCCTTGCTTGGCCTTCGTAAAAAATTCTTTTAAATCTATTCTCGTCCCAAATTCAGCTTTCACAAGCTCTGCTAATGCTGAACTAGAGGCATATTGTTCATAACACCCCTTATTCCCGCACGTACAAGGCTTGCCGTGAGGATAGAGGCACAGATGGCCTATTTCCCCTGCTGAAAAATGAGCTCCTGTATAAAGTCTGCCATTTAAAAATAGGGCTCCGCCAATCCCCGTTCCAATTGTAATACAAAGAAAATCGTTGATTCCCTTTGCTACACCCTGCCAATAATCGCCGAGTGCCGTACAGTTTACATCATTTTCGACGGCTACCGGAAGCCCTGTGTGCTTAGCAACGAGCTCTGCTACGGGTGTTCCAGTATAGCCGGGAATATTGTCTGTTGCGAAGACAACAACCCCATTTCGGTGGTCAATTTGACCGGCAGAGCTAATCGCGATCCCTTCTAGTGTATACTGTTCCATCAGTTTGTCACAAATAATGAAGACTTTTTCCATCAGTGCCTTTCCGCCTTTAAGAGCATCGGTCGGAGTAGAGTCATGACTAACAAGGATCCCCTCCCTGTTAACGACTCCATATTTAATGGAGGTTCCTCCAATATCAATCACGCCCAATTGCATCATGGTCCATTCTCCTTTTTCATTTTAAATAAGAAAAGTACCGGTGGTTAACACTAAAAAGAGAAAAACCTATATACAGGTTTTTCTCACTTTTTAGTGGACGATAAAAGAAAGCTATTGATTTAGAAACGTAAATTGCAGCGTTCCAGCCTGTGGTTCCGATACGAATAAACGCTTCTCAAATGCTGGATCTTCACAAGGGTAATCCTCACGGTAATGAGCTCCCCTGCTTTCTCTTCTCTCAAGCATCGATTGTAGTAAAATTTGTGAAAGCTTCATAAAATTCTTTACTTTTATCGCAAGTTTTCTTGTAATAGGCTGTTGAAAAATTAGACGAACATTTAATTGTGATTCCAATATTATAATTTCTTGAAGCGCTTGTACTAGCTGCTTCTCAGTACGAACCACATTTCCATCATACCACATGATCTCTTTGATTCTGTCAATCACGTGGTGAGCTTGTTCCTCTAAGTTCTTGTATTCATGGCCAATAATCTCCTTATTGCTATGACTAGCCCTGAATAACTTCTCTAAGTGAGCAAGCTGCTCCTCTTCGCTAATCTCATATTCTTCTGTTTTCCGGATGTACTCTCCACAGTCGGCCGCGGCTCGCTTGCCAAATACCATACAAGCACCTGTAGAGTTTCCTCCAAGACGGTTGGCTCCTTCAATATTGCAGGAGAGTTCCCCGATTGCATACAAGCCATCCATTCCAGTGCGGCCATTGGTGTCAATGTAGACACCACCGTTGCTGGCATGAGCAAAGGGAGCAATCCGGATTTCGTTTTCAACTAAATGAATATTTTTTTCTTTTAACCAATTTAAATAAACGGTGTAAAATTCCTCTTCATTCTCATACAGCTCTTGATCATATAAAAGCTGAAAGCCTCTTTCATTTCTTGAAGAAATAATGTTCTTCATCATGGCAATATCAAAATACTTAGATTCCAGTGAATGAGTAAACGGTCCATGTGTACTTCTGATTTCCAAGCATTCTTTTTTGGAAAGATCTTTAGGAAGAAAGGAATCCAACAAACTTCCCCCAGTCTCGTCTATAATATCGTGACAGTACATAAGAGTATGTTCTCCAAATAAGGTTTTATAGCGAGGAGTTGTAATACCTGGTATAAATTGAATGAATTCCATATTAACGAGGCTGGCACCTGCTTCAAGAGCGAGAATATGTCCAGAACCATCAACATCATTTGGATTTAAATTGTGTTTATAAATACTTCCAAACCCGCCCGTGGCCAAAACAACAGCCTTACATTCAACTAAAACGAGATCATTTTTTTCATCTAGGAGCAGTGCTCCAACAATCCGCTCTGCGTTCTTTATTAAAGTAATGACGACGTTTTTTTCCATGATAGCAAGATGACCATATTGCGCAAAAATGCCTCGAACATTTTCCCGAATTTGATCCCAATCACTTAACAAATAAATATCACGGGAATGGGGCGCAAAACAAGCCTTGCGCTCCCCTTCTAACTTCTTAGCCTTAACACCGATGTCTTGGTATTCTTTGACTCTTTCAGCAATCTCCTGAACGTATACCTCAGCCAAGTCTTGACGATGCATGCCCCGGCTTAACTCTTCGATATCACTTAAAAAAGTCTGCTCATCTTTTTTATCCTTGGATACTTGTGTTCCAAGTGAAGCTTTTAAAGGATAAAAGCTTGAGCCAGATGCCACCTTCATCTTTGTTGCCAGCAGAACATGATGCTTCTGATCAGCCAATTCTTTGCTGACTTTTATCCCTGATAATCCGCTTCCCACGACCAAAACATCGGTTTTGACTTTCTTATCAATTTTCATGCTGATCTCACCTGGTTCTATCCTCTATTGTTGTTACCCTAACTCTTTTTTATCGTAAAAAGTTAATTCTGCGCCTTGGGCTTTGCTTTTTTCATTAAAGAGCAAGCTGAAGCCATATCCAAATACAAGAGAAGCAACTAGATTGATAATGGAATAAGCCCATAATGATATGTCAGTAAAATAAGAAACGTAAATAGCGACAACCGTCGTAGCAACAAAGCCTAACAACGCCCCCGTAGAGTTTGCCTTTTTCGTCATAACACCTAGCGTGAAGGTACCTCCGATGATTCCTAACGCTAATCCCATTAGCCCGTTAAACCATGAATAGGCCGAAGACACATCGGAATAAGCAAGCACAATAGCAAAAGCAATGGAGAAAATCCCAACAAGAGTGGAAATGTTTCGGGCAATTTTCGTACTCTTTTCATCACTCATATCCGGCTTAAGCACCTTTTGAATATCCAATGTCCAGCTTGTTGCGACACTGTTTAACCCAGTTGACAAAGTGGATTGACCTGCCGCGAATAAGCCGGCAATTAGTAAACCAGATACCCCAGCCGGCAGTTCACTAACGATAAAGTTAGCAAAAATTAAATCTGCCTTACCTTCTGGCATCGAGCCTGCTTGCTGAGTATAAAACACATACAGTGATGTACCAATAAAGAAAAACAAAGTGGCCGTTCCAAGAGAAAGAAATCCATTTAAGTACGTCATTTTGTTCATTTCTTTCAAGTCATTCGTCGTCAAATAGCGCTGAACCATATCCTGGCTTGAAATATAAGAAAAGGCTGTCGACAATCCTGCACCAACCAGGACGAGAAGAATGCTGTTATTTACAAAGTTCGGATCGAACAGCACCGTATCAGTAAAGAATTTGTGGTCAGCCGAACCGACACGCAACACTTCTCCGACTCCGCCATCGATCGAGAAAAGCAAAATAATCAAAGCAAAGATTCCGCCGCCGATCAATACAACCCCTTGGATAAAGTCTGTCCAGAGTACAGATTTGATTCCGCCGAAAGCTGAATAAATCGTGGCAATAACACCCATGAACAAAATAATGACGACAGTATTGATGCCTGTGACAGCCGCTAAAGCAATGGCTGGCAAATACATAATGATCGACATCCGTCCCACTTGATACACGATAAAGAGGACACTGCCAAGGATTCTCATCTTTCTATCAAAACGCCGCTCTAAATACTCGTAAGCTGTATCTAAATTTAACCTTCTATACACTGGAAGGAAGAAGTAAATAGCAATCGGCACGGCAATAAACAATCCTAACTGAGCGAACCACAGCTCCCATGTACCTAAATAAGAGTTTCCCGCAAGTGATAAAAACGAAATGGGACTTAAAAGCGTGGCGAATAAACTTACGGATGTTACCCACCAAGGAATCGAACCATCGCCTTTAAAAAACTCTTTCCCTTGCATTTCTTTTTTAGCTACAGCAATTCCCACATAGAGAATAAACAATAAATAGGCAAACAAAATCACATAATCAATAATGGCAAATTTCCCGTCCACTTTAATCCCCCCTTACCGAGTGCTTACAGATATCTTTCCGCGATCTGTTTTGCTTTTTCGATTTTTTCATCCGTTAGAGTTTTCATTGGCTTTCTGCAAACACCAGCGTCTACACCTTTTAGTTTTAAAATTTCTTTGATCGTTTGATATAACCCATTTTCTAGAATGGCGGAAATAAGATCATTCGTTACTTTTTGAATTTCTCGTGCTTCGGCAATTTGACCCTTCTGCGCTAATTCAAAGATCTGCTTGGCTCTCTGTCCATTCACATTGAATGTGCTGCCGATGGCTCCATCTACATTTAAGACACTTGCCGATAAAAGCATCTCATCAAAACCAGAATAAATCAGCTTTTCAGGGTAGGCGTGGCGAAGTCTCTCTAATAAGAAAAAGTCTGGAGCAGTAAACTTCACACCGATAATTTTCTCATTTTCAAAGAGCTCGCCAAATTGATCTAAGTTCATGCTGACTCCCGTCAAGGCTGGAATGGAGTAAATGATCATTTGGTTATCTACGTTTTCTAGGATGGTATTGTAGTAATCCTTAATTTCTTCAAAATCAAACTTATAATAAAAAGGGGTAACCGCTGAAATAGCGTCGTATTTTAAATCCGTTACAAATTGGGCAAGCTCTACTGCCTCATCAATGTTAAGAGAGCCTACTTGGGCAATCAGTTTTACTTGTTCTTTCGCTTCATCTTTTACAATTTCAAATATTCGCTTTTTTTGCTCTGTGGAAATTAAGAAATTTTCTCCTGTACTTCCATTTACATAAAGACCGTCCACTTTAGACTGATCAATATTGTAACGAACGATTTCTCTTAATCCTTTTTCGTTAATTTGTCCTTTCTCATCAAATGAACACATTAATGCTGTAAAAATCCCTTTCATGTCATCACCTTCTAATTATTTTAATTAGTACTTTGGAATAAGTTAGACGCTTCTGTCCGATGCCATTAGCAGTCACTTATTGCATTTGTAAATTTTTCTGTAATGTACTTTGGACGAGTAATGGCACTTCCCACAACCACTGCATGTGCCCCCATGTCCAGGGCTGCTTTTGCTTTTTCAGGTGTATCGATGTTTCCTTCTGCAATGACAGGAACAGAAACATGGGCGACTACTTGTTTGAGTAATTCCAATGGAACGGTCCCTTCAGAATAAGGAGTATATCCCGCCATGGTCGTTGCTATAATGTCCACTCCCATTTTTTCAGCAGCTACCGCCTCTTCAAGTGTAGATATATCGGCCATAAATAATTGGTCTGGATAGTTTGCTTTTGCTTCCGCGAAAAACTCCTGAGCACTTTGTCCGCCAGGTCTTGCCCCTTTTGTCGCGTCAAAGGCAATGATGTCGACCCCCTCCGTATAAAGCTCTTCGACTTCCTTTAAAGTCGGGGTAATATAAACCTCGCTATTCGGAAGATCCCTTTTGATAATTCCAATAATCGGAAGATCCACTTCTTGCTTAATAGCTTTTATATCTTCTACCGTGTTAGCACGAATTCCCGATGCTCCACCAAGCTTTGCAGCTAAAGCCATTTTGCTCATAATAAAGGAACTATGGAGCGGCTCATTCTCCAATGCTTGACAGGATACAATTAATTTCTTGTTGATTCGGTCTAAACTATTCATTTTACTCTCCTACCTTATTGCCAATAGTTTCATTTCTTTTCCTTGTTTCTATGCGTGTGTTATATCCTACCTTGCACCATGAAAGAAAACGATTTCATAATCAAAATATATCACCTTGATATTTAATTGTCAAAAATATTTTTAAAAATGACAATTAACAATCATGAAAAGCAAATTGAGTAGATATAGATTTAATAGCAGGTTTGAGATCGTTATGGAGACAGTAATGATTTAGTTTTAAATATGTTTTTGAATTTTGCACATTATGTATTTTATAAAAGTCTAGTATATCTTACTATGTTTCTTTATTTACTAGTGAGCAAGATGTTTAGAGAAATCAAAATTCGAAAATCTAATGAAGTTTCTGGTTTGCCAATCAACTTAGTTGCTGACTCCTCTTCATAAAACCTTAGTGTATTTGTTAACACGTTTTAATTCCGAACACTATTCTGTCAACTTACACAATGGGCTTGTTCATGTCATATACAAATGGCTGGCTAAAATCCCTCATACCAAAAAACCCCTTCTCAAAAAAGAAGGAGTTTTGGTTACTTTTTTATCTTCAGCTTAAAGTACTTCTGGAATTAGCCGGGTACTTAACAAGTCTGTTGCTAAAGGTTCACTAGACCCGTTCTTCGCCCCTCGCAATAAGCATGTTATTAAGTTTCATGCTGTCTAGCAAAAACCCTTAACTTTCTTCTGCTTTTTTAATAGCTAATCCATTCGCTTCAGGGACAGTAATAGAGTAATTCATCTTACGTTTCATTGGGAAATAATAAAGTGCTGCCGGTAAGAAAAGTCCTACCGCCCAAGCTAAATCAGCCCCATTTAGCATTTTGGCTATTGGCCCCATATAAAAGGAGGCATTGACGAAAGGAATTTCGGCAATGATAGAGGCTACAAAAGCAAATGTTGCAATCCAATTGACCTTCCCATACTTCCCATTCAGATCAAAGATATCTTTAACACTATATTCACCTGAGCGCAATACATAATAATCCACAAGGTTAATAGATGTCCAAGGAATCAGGAAGTAACTCATAAAAAAGATAAAGTTCAAGAAAAACTCTAAAAAGTTACCTTGGCCTACAATACATAAGCCAGTTGCTATGAATGTGATCGCAAGAAGAAACATAAAGCGAACTTTAGGAGTTACTCTAAATTTAAAAAACGGCTCAATCGTTGTAATCGAAGACATAAATGCTCCATACAAGTTGAACACATTGATTGCAAGCTGCCCGAAAATAATCAATATATACATTAGAATGGCAAAGCTCCCGTACAGCGCAGCTAAATTCCCCCCTGTATTATCAAAGAAGTTCGGGATCGCTATTGTTAAAACTGCCCCTAATACCATCATCCATACAGCACCGATGACTGTGCCCGAATAACTGTACCAAAATGTTTTTGAGGGAGGTGTATCACTAGGAAGATACCGGGAATAATCGGCAACATATGGAGCGTATGACAATTGCCAAGTAACAGCGATACTCACGGAAAGTAGAAATGCTGACAAGTCAAATTCAGAAGGCAGCCATTGCTCGGCAGGTACCGGCAGTTTAAAAACAATGTAGGTCATGATTAAGAATATGACCAATGAAGCGGCTGAAAACCACTTTTGTACTTTATGAATTAAATCGTACCCGTAGAGAGCTACAACAAAACAGACAGCACCAATAAAGATGATATTCCAGGTTTGGCCAATTGGAAGGATATCTCCAATCGTTTGAGCAGCGAGCAGCGTATTGCTTGCAAAAAACCCCAAGTATATAAACATAACAAGAAATAAAGGGATAATGGCGCCAATAACCCCAAATTGGGCCCTGCTCTGTATCATCTGCGGGATTCCCAGCTTAGGCCCTTGTACAGAGTGAGATGCCATGAAAATTGCTCCGACAAGCGCTCCGATAATGATAGCGGCCACACTCCAGAATAAGTTAAGTCCCAACATAATAGGCAGCGATCCTGATACGAGCGTTGTTATATTCATATTAGCCCCAAACCATATTGGAAATAAATCTTTTGCTTTCCCATGCCGCTCATCTGCCGGGACATATTCAATACTCCGCGTTTCTACTTTCAAATGAATTCCCCCCTTTTTGAGTATACATACGTACTTTCTTTTCATCGTTCATAGTTAGAAAATTCCAAATGAGACTACTTATCTGAGAGCCGTGAAAACACTGTTTTTAGATTATCCGGTGAAAACTGGAGTTGATCCGGGCTGGATGATTCCCATCCGCGGAACTCCTCTCCATTTAATTGGCCCACCATCTGCTCCGCATCATAAACTTTAAGGTCATATATCCAGTTGACCATCATTAGTATGGATGCCATATGGGCCCCTAAGGTTGTAGTTCCACACATATCTTTAACAAGATTAACTTGATAATCCCGATAATAAGCATCTAAAACTGTAGCTAGCACACAACAGTCCGTGAGTACTCCTCCAACAATCAAATGTTTAACACCTAAACTCTTAAGTATTAAATCAAGGCTTGATTCATAAAAACCGCTATATCTGTATTTATCGATAACAATGTCGTTTGCTTGAGGCTTTATCTCATCAATAATTTCAATCGTATTTGTTTGGTTGTTATAATAGATGGGTTCTCCCTGCTCATTGACCGGTTCTTTGTTAGCAAGACCAATGGCATCAGCCCTGCTAATATGGCGGGTATAAATCACAGGCAGTCCCTGCTGGCGGCATGCTTCAATAAGTGTCCTGGCATTTTGAACGACTTCACTCATCCCGACAACATCCGAGGTACCGCTTTCTTTTTGAAGATCAATCAATAAAAGAGCTGTTTTTTTCAAATCCATTTTGCTTCACTCCCAATTTGCCTCTCCTGTTTTCCCTATTTCTTTCGTTCGGTTATCTCAAAGCATCATGCTGAAAGACCTAAATTCTACCATGTACCATGCCAGAATTTGCGAAAAGAAAAATAATCTCTATAGGAAGCTAACTTGTAGCATCCTCATTAAACTGAATAATCGAAAAATTACCCACACACCTTGTCATTCCATTGCTTAGATCTCTTCTTCGTTTGTATTCAAATATCCAGTTACCTTTTATACAATGTGCCATTCCTTTATCTCTAGTCGCCGAGCTCTTCCAACAACATGCGGATCTCTCACTGCTAAAGAAAAGGCTTCCTCAAAGGTGTCAGCAATGTACACAACAAGCCCTCCTGATCCGTCCAAAAAAGGACCTCTTGCATAGATTTTCCCCTGCTTATCCAATTCATCTAAATAGGCTATATGAAGCGGCCTAGTCTTTTCATTCTTTACAGGATCAATCATATACAACATGGCTGCATAATAAGCCATTTTCGCATCCCCCTAATTGCGGTTCCAAACAACAAGCTTTAATTCTGTCATTTCTTCCACAGCGTATTTTAGCCCTTCGCGTCCAGTTCCGCTTTCTTTCACTCCCCCATAAGGCATATGATCAACCCTAAATGTTGGAATATCGTTAATCATTACTCCTCCAACATGCAGATGATCCGCCGCCTCTAAGGCAGTATGAATATCATTGGTATATACGCCTGCCTGCAGTCCGTAACGTGAGTCATTCACTTTCTCAATTGCTTCTTCAACTGATTTTACTTTATTGATTAAAACAATTGGGGCAAATACTTCCTGACAAGATACTTTTAAATCGGCCGGAGCTTCCAAGAGAACAGTAGGATAAAGCATATTGCCTTCTGCTTTTCCACCTGCAGCTATTTTCACTCCCGATTGTTCAGCTTCTCTTATCCATTCCAAGGTGCGGTCAACATCTCCAGGCGTAATTAATGCCGATACATCTGTTTTTTCATCAAGCGGATCACCTAATGTTAAACTGTTTGTTTCTGCAACAAATTTTTCAACAAACTCATCATACAATCCTTCGTAAATGTAGATTCTCTGTAAGGAGATACAAACCTGGCCTTGGAAAGAAAAAGCTCCTGTTACACACCGGGAGATAATCTTATCCACATCGACTCCCTTGTCGATAATTACAGCCGCATTTGATCCAAGCTCTAACGTTACTTTTTTCAAACCTGCTTTATTTCTAATACCAATACCGACTGCCGGGCTCCCTGTAAATGTAATCATACTCACCCTGTCATCGGTCACAATTTTATCACCTACGATTCTTCCGCTCCCTGTAATAACATTAAGCGCTCCTTCTGGCAATCCGGCTTCCTGAAGAAGTTCTGCAATAAAAAATGAAGACAGCGGCGTTTGTGAAGCAGGCTTTAAAACAATAGTATTGCCGCTCGCAATTGCTGGCCCCACCTTGTGAGCAACAAGATTCATAGGAAAGTTAAAAGGAGTAATAGCTCCAATGACACCTACCGGTTCGCGCATCGTATAAGCAAGTCTGTTAACACCACCACTTGCAGCATCCAACGGCAATGTTTCACCATGAATTCTCTTTGCTTCTTCCGCCGCAAACTTATACGTTTCGATAGTCCGGGCTACTTCACCTCTCGCTGTTGTCATGGGTTTTGCTGCTTCTAGGGCAATAATTCCAGCCGCTTCTTCTCTTCGCTCTTCCAGTAACCGAACGAGATTTTCTAAGATCTCCGCGCGTTGGTAGGCAGGCAGCTTCGCCATAACTTTACGTGCTTTGTATGCTGCTTCAATCGCTTGATCAACCTCTAATTCTGTAGCCACAGGAACCTCTGCAATAATTTCTTGCGAATAAGGCGAGCGCAAGGAAGCGTATTCTTTTGTGTCTACCCACTTTCCGTTAATCAACAAAAATTTTCTCATTACGCTATCTACATGGGCCATGCTATTTCCAATCCTCCCTTTCATGAACATACTAACCTTAGAAATTAGAGGCCGTTTTTGAATAGGTTCCGGAAAAATACTCCTGTAAATTTATAGTCAAGCCCCCGGTTCCAAACTTTTGTTTCGATCCTGATTCCCCGTTTTTTCTCTGTAAATAATCAAGAAAAAATAAAATATTTTTGCGGCGGTCCAAAATATTCGTTACACCTTGTCTGTAAAACCAAGCGTCAATCGTATTGTAAATCCCCTTGTTAATTCCGTAATTTTCAGAGCACAAGCGTATAAATGATAAATCATTTAGATGGATTCTCTCTTCTACTGCTGGATTCATGATGACCCTCCTACCTAGGGAAAACATATTGACTAATGGTTTGTTCTTAAAATCTCTTTTGAACAAAATCAATGTCCCTTGTTATTTGTCCCACGAGCTGATCTAAAGAGTTAAATTTTGTTTCTTTTCGTATAAAGAAGCACACATCTATCGTCAGTATCTGATCATAAATCATTTGACTAAAGTTTAAAATATGCACCTCATAATGGATTTTCAAATCCTTGCTGTTAATTGTTGGACGTGTTCCAATATTCATTATTCCAAGGTATAGATGATTGTCATGAAAAACACGAACACCGTACACGCCCTTTTCTAAAGAGAGATCTTCTTTGTCAATTGATAAGTTTGCCGTTGGAAAACCAATTGTGCGGCCGATTTTATTTCCACGAACCACTTTACCTGTCATAGTGCCAATCAGCTTTTTAACGCGACCGGTTTCTCCCTTATTTCTTGACATGGTTACATTTTCAGCTGTGCTGATACTCATGCCGATTTCCCTTTAATGCCTTTTGCATGGAAACAATCTCGTTGCTTAAATTAGCGATTCGTTCTAAAACATGTTCATCGACTAGTTCTCCCTGAGCGTTAAAATGGTCGTGTTGCACATAGACAGAGCCCGGTGTAACGTATGACCTGAAGTAACCGGCGATTGGTTTCAATTGGTTCTCAATGACTAAATAGTGCTGATATGTGCCTCCTGTAGCAGCGAACCCAATTACCTTATTGCGAAAAACTTTAGGAGGAACTAAATCAAACAAATTTTTCAGCGCCCCAGTCAAGGAACCTTGGAAAATCGGTGTACCAATAATGTAAAAGTCAGCGGAGGACACTAAATCGATCACTTTCTTCGTATCTCCACTATAAGACGAAGGATCGCGACCATCACAGAACTCAACCTTATAATCTTTTAAATCAAGCAGTTCTACCTCGATTTCCGGATAATTGTTTTTTACTTCTTCTAATAATTTCTTGATTACTGTCTTTGTTTTTGATCCTGTAATTGTTCCTGAAATTCCTAATAACTTCATTGAAATCTCCTCCCTTTGGTCAATCTCTGATGTCTTTTCGGTCATCTATGCTCTGTTACCGCATGATAAATGGATCTGGCATTGGTTCAGATGATGTATTGATCCAAACAACTTTACTCTGTGTATATTCGTGAATGGCCTCATAGCCGCTTTCTCTGCCATAACCGCTGAGTCCCGAACCTCCAATAGGTGCAATTGGAGAGATACTCCGATATGTGTTCACCCAAACAATTCCTGCCCGAACAGCCTTCGCTACACGATGAGCCTTCGCTATGTCCTTCACCCATATGCCAGCTGCCAAACCATAGTCCGTACTGTTGGCCAGTTGAATAACCTCTTCCTCACTTTTAAATGGAATGACACTTAATACCGGTCCAAAAATTTCTTCTTTTGTAATACGAGATGCGTGATCTGTATGTTCGAAAATAGTTGGTTCAAAATACCATCCCTTCGTTAAATGTTCCGGTTTTTTGCCTCCATAAGCTATTTTCCCTCCATTCTCTAGTCCAATAGCTACATACCGTTCTACACGTTCTAATTGTGCTTGCGTGGCAAGAGGCCCCATTTCTGTTTCATCCTGAAGCGGGTCACCGACTTTAATTTTAGACACACGATCAATGAGTCTTTCCATCACTTTATCGTAGATGTCCACATGTAAAAATGCCCGTGAACCAGCGACGCAGCTTTGACCGGATGCCCCAAAAATCCCAGCAATAATTCCCATAGCTGCGTTATCTGGGTCTGCATCATCAAAGACAATATTTGGAGATTTCCCTCCAAGTTCAAGCGTTACTTTTGCAAAGTTTTCTGCTGAATTGCGGACTACATGGCGAGCCGATTCTGCTCCACCAGTAAAAGCCACACGTCTCACAAGTGGATGTGATGTTAATGAATCACCAACCGGCATACCGAAACCAGTCACAACGTTAACAACTCCAGGTGGAAAACCAGCTTCTTCAACAAGCTTAACTAATTCTAATAAGGAGGCTGATGTCATTTCCGAAGGTTTAATCACAATCGTATTCCCTGCGACAAGGGCAGGTGCTAGTTTAAGGGTTGTTAAATAAAGAGGTGAATTCCAAGGTGTAATAGCAGCAACAACTCCGAGCGGTTCCCTTGAAGTGAACACAAACATATCTTTTTTATCAATCGGCAGTGTTTCTCCGTGAATTTTGTCTGCTAGTCCTGCGTAGTAATAGAAGAATTCAGGGAGGTACTTTAACTGACCGCGCATTTCACGGATTAATTTCCCATTATCCAGCGTTTCGAATTGCGCTAGCTCTTCTACACGTTCAGCAATGAGTTCACCAAGCCTTCGAACAAGACGCCCCCTTTCTGTGTACGTCATTGTTGACCACTCTGAATTTAAAAATGCTTGATGGGCTGCTTTGACAGCAAAGTCTACATCTTCCGCCGTTCCCTTTGCCACATAGCACCAAGGTTCACCTGTAGCTGGATTATAACTAGGAAAATATTCTCCGCTCGTTGATCCTACCCATTCACCATTTATATACATATTGTATTTTTTTAGCTTTGTTTGAACTGACTCTGTCATCCTGTCCCCTCCTCACTTTGCTGGAATTGCTTGTTTTTCAATAAAAAATCTAATTGCTTTATTTACAGTATCCGCTCCTTCTATCGGCAGCATATGTTTCATCCCCGGTACAATTAAAACCTCTGAATGTGCAATTTCATGATGCATTTGCTTTGCCATTGCTGGGTTTGAACCAATATCATGTTCTCCTGTGAGGATAAGCGTCGGCTGGCTAATTTGCTTAAGGCTAGGCCATAACGCTTCATCTGCTGTAGCAAATAGTGTATAGGCTGCTAAGTAGGAAGATGGATCATTGGTTTCAAGCCTCTTTCGGATACGATCGACTATCGCTTTTTCTTTCTTCATAAATTCTTTGTTAAACCACCGCTGGATCGCCGGCTCAATTGTCGATGCCGCTCCTGTTTTCTTTACCTCTTCCACTCTTAGAAGGATAGCTTTTCTTTGTTCTGCTGTTCGATTCGCTACGGCACTCATAATTGTCAGCGTTTTCATTTTCTCTTGATATTTTAATGCAAAAGCCTGCGCAACCATTCCGCCCATTGAAAAGCCGACAACATGACTTTTCCCGATTTTTAGATGATTCATTAATCCAGCTAACTGTTCTACAAATTGAGAAAGTGTATAGGGAGCAGGAGGATGCTCAGATCCTCCATGCCCGACCATATCATAGACAATTACACGAAAGTGCTTTGATAAGCCCTCCACTTGTTTTTCCCACATTGTATGATCTAAGCCGACACCATGAATAAGGATAAGCGGTTCTCCCATTCCTTTTTCTTCATAACGAATAACTCCCTGATCACACACTGCAATTGGCATTAAACAAGCCCCATTTCAACCATATCTTGATGGCGATTTCCTGTTCTAGGGAACGGACGGCCGCCTGTAGAAGCGCCAATCGCGACTACAATTTCATCTGCCCGCGGTGCATCCGGAATAGAAGCTTCAAATGTGATATAGTGAGAACGCTGCGATTCATCATTTTTATGAACCATTGGAATGATGACTGCCGACCCTGCTCCACTACGCTTATTTGTAAAAGGTAATATGCTTTTTGCTTGGACAGCATCCCGGAACTTGTTTCCAAACTTTAATGTATGGATGAAGGCAGAAGCATGTTCTACTTCTCCATCTACCCCAACAATTGCCGCTTTTCCAAACGCTTCAACATCATCTGCAGAATTAATGTGCTTGAACAATTCTTTTACTAATACCTCGCCAATTTCCGGCGCATACTCGTTAATCTCCGGCATTAAGTTCTCCACAAAACCTTTGCCAGCCCATGGATTTTTCATCACCAGCATGGCAGCAATCATCTTAATTGGTGTTTCTAGCTTTCTGCCGCCTTCAATGCGAGTTTCTTCAATAGCTGTGTATACTTTACGAATTTCTAGCATGAACTTTTACCCCCTGATTTTCATTTGCAAATTTAGGCATAACTTCTTCTGTGAATAATTTCAAGCTCTTCATCATTTTGTCGTGAGGCAATCCATTGTGATTTACCCACAAGAGCAATTCCTGTAAATTCAATTCTTCTTTCAGTTCTTGAATTTTTTCAGCTACATATTCCGGCGTACCAAATAATAAGTTTCTCGGATGCAGGAAGTCATAGTTTAATTCTTGACCTTCTTTTACTTGCTCTCCTGGATCCATTAAATTGCCAAGCCCTCTCCAGTGGCAAATCCAACGATAGTTGTTCAACACAGCCTCTGCTGCGTCTTGACGGGCTTGTTCCATCGTTTCGGCAACGTAGACATCGCGTACCAGAGCAATACCTTCGCCGAGTGGCACTTCATAACCGCGTGCTTTTGAAGCGGTTTCACGATATAGCTCGAAACGTTCTTTTAATTCTTTTACAGTCGGCATCCAGAACATGCCTTTTACGTTATTTTCCGCAGCCCATTTAATGGAACGGGGTGAATCAATCACCTGCCATAGCGGCGGCATTGGCTTTTGATATGGTCTAGGCATTAAGGAAATTTTATTAATTTCACCTTTTTCCATATCCATGAATTCAGGAGAAGCAGGACTCATCGGATGATTCCACTTCAGACCTTTTGGAGGAAACTGATAAATTTCTCCTTCATGAGCGAAGAAACGATTTTCCCATGCTTTCTTTAATATTTCTAATGTTTCTTCAAACACTGCGCGGTTCTGCTCTTGATTTGTCGGGTCAGCTAAAGTGTTTAAGTTAGCTGCTTCTCTGCCGTATAATCCGCGTGCCAAACCCACTTCTACACGACCCTTGCTAAGCTGATCAAGCATTGCAATGTCCTCTGCCAAACGAAGAGGATGCCAGAAAGTAATGACATTAGCTGCTTGCCCAATCCGAATTCTCTTTGTACGTGCAGCAATATCTGCTCCCATTAGAATAGGGTTTGAAATTAATTCGTTTCCTTCATGTCCAAAATGATGCTCTGTATACCAAATAGAATCATAGCCATTTTCATCGCAGTAAATAGCTTGCTCGCGAGCTTCATCAAGAACTTTGTAATATTCTTCGTGCCGTTCTGGCCCGCTAAGATTTGCGAAAATTCCGAATTTCATAATTTTGTTCCCCCTAAAATTATTTTCCCTCGTATAGCTTTTTGGCTATGGCCTCTTTTAAGCGCATTCCGCTCGACCTTACGTGTTCTCGCATAGTTTTTTCTGCTTCCTCACGCTTTCCATCTTCGATAGCTTTTAAAATTGCTTGGTGCTCTGCTAATGATTTTTTACGGCGGTCAGGAAGACCAATACTTAAATAAACATAGCGAGTATAAGGAATTTGATTAAGCAGCATATTTAACATAAAGTTTAGCTTTGAGTTATCTGCGCCATCTAAAATAGCTTCATGGAATGCATCATTGGCCTTAACATAGAGGTCATTATCGGATGTCTGAATAGCTTTTTCCATATCAGTTACAGCTTTTCGAATGATGTCAATCTCTTTTTCACTTCCTCGTTCTGCTAGTAAACCAGCAGCAAGGCCTTCCAAAACTTCTTTTAATGTAAATAACTCATCCAATTCTTTCTCGGTTGGTTTTGTTACACATGTCCCGACTCGAGGAATAATTTCAACCAACCCTTCTCTTTCTAACTGTTTCAAGGCCTCCCTGATCGGAGTTCGGCTAACCTTGTAGTGTTCTGACAAGGCAGCTTCTGATAATTTCCTTCCAGGCTCATATTCTCCTTTCAGGATGGCTTCACGTATTGCATTCGTTACTTGGGAAGTAATACTAGTTGTTAGAATAGTAGTAATGGGAAATCCCTCCTTGTTTGTACCATGTACCATGGTAGAACATTCGATGATTCATTTCAGGATTTAAAATAAATCCTTTCTCCAATAATTCCTTCTCTGATCAAGAATATTGGATTATTGTCTTTTAAATACCTTTTAGGCTACCATGTACCATACAAGATATTACGCTTAGTATAATTTATCCAATAAAATACGTCAATTGTTTATTTAAAATTTTCTAAAAATTTATTCTTATCTTACTATAAAACTTATATGCTATTAACATCTTGTACCTTATTAGCCTGCTGTGTAACCATTTCTTTCTCCTCAACTATCCCCTGCTCTCTCCCCATCTCTTTAGCAATTCGAGGAGCATGCCATAGTATTGGAAGCATTAAAATTGAAACGGGCACAGCTGCTATAACGACGAATGATTGCAAAGCCCCAATCCCTCCGCCTCCTATTTTAATCAGAATGATCGCGATAACCGCCATAATGACTGCCCAAAACACACGCATAGCCTTCGGAGGGTTTTCTTCACCTGTTACACTCATGGCAATCGAATAGGACATTGAGTCAACAGTTGTAACAACGAAAAGCACGGTTAATATAAGAAAGACAGTCGGCATGATGGATCCTAGCGGCATTTGTTCAGCAATAGCAATAATAGCTGCTGGCAAACCGCCTTCTGTTAGAGGAGTACTGACTGACCCAGCACGATGTAATTCATAAAAAATTCCCGTGCCTCCTAAAACCGTAAACCAAAAGTTTGTTACTAAAGCTGACAGAATAGAAACCATCAAAAAAACTTCTCTAATTCTGCGCCCTCTTGAAATCCTAGCGACAAGTAACGCAACTAATGGGCCAAAGCCAATAAACCATCCAAAGAAAAAGAGCATCCAAGCGCCCATCCATTCTGGGCTTCCGCGATAAGTACTCACAGGAATAAATTCACTCACATACGTTCCAGCAGACGAAATGAACGAATTAATAATGAACTCCCCAGGACCAAAGAACAATAAAAATATAGCGATTGCTACCGCCATATTTACATTTAATCTACTCAGCCATTGTATCCCTTTATCAATACCAGTCAACGTTGAAAATAATACAACGCCTGTAAGGGCAATAATGATGATCACCTGCGTACTGTAGGTGTCTGCCCATCCAAAAATCGCATTTACACCATAACTTACTTGTAAACCAAGGAACCCAATGGGACCTATTGTTCCCGCCACCGCTCCGATAATACAAAATACATCAGCAAATGTTCCCCAAAGACTATCCTTAATTTTTTCACCGAAAATCGGATACAACAGTGTTCTCGGCTTAAGAGGCATTCCCTTATGGTAGTGAGCGTACATAATAACAATCGTACTAATTGCACCGTAGATCGCCCAGGCTGTAAATCCCCATGACATATAGCTTTGTGCTAGCGCGGGTCCTATCGCTTCTGCGGTTCCGGCTTTAATCCCTGAATACATAGGTGGAACCTCTATAAAATAATACATTGGTTCGGCAGCTGCCCAAAACACTCCACCTGCTCCCAGACCAGAAGTAATAATGATGGCAGCCCATTTAAAAAAGCTCATTTCTGGCCTGTGTAAATTTCCAACTCTTACTTTTCCATACCTTGAAAGAGACAATACACCGCCTACAACAAAAGTAGCTAACAAAAGCAGCTGCCAATAAGCTCCAAAGTATCTAATCGAAAGATCAAAACCAGTATTTACATACTTTGTAACCATATCCACTTTTACCACTGATAAAAAAACAAAGAGAATCATAATTCCGCCACTAAGACTAAAAACAGGCCAATCCACTTTCTCTTTAATAAAGTTCCAGTAATTGCTCATATAGTTGCCTCCTAGCCATTCATATATTTTTCTGTTGAACTCTAATTAACTCTTTATTCTCTAGCAAGCGCTTTCAAACAACAAAATATGATGCCTGCTGTCAATGAACAAATAGTTACTTTTAACCCCTCCTTATCATTGTTATTCGACAAACAAAATTAGCAGTCTATACCTTTGTACAACAATACAGCTTAAAATGATTAACCACTTTGTTGCATGTACCATGGTAGACAATCATAAAATATACTATCTTCGTTAAGTTGTCAATAAATTTAGTAAATTCAAAATAAAAACAATATATTTTTAATACCTTTCATTTAAATGATGGCTTTTCTTTTTAATCTTCAGCTTTGAGAATTAAGTCTAAATGCATGTTCAGGGGACACTACCCTTCTGCGAGATTCTACTTTTCCAATCTATAATTAAATGCAAAAACTTCCTTTCTAAATGTAATTTCCTGTTCATCTTTCGTTCATATAAGGCATGTAGACTAAAGGCATCAAATAAAGAACTGGGAGGAACGATGATGAACATCGCCTGGAAAGAAATAAAAAAGAATAAAGGCCGCTTTCTGATTTTAGGTTCCATCATTTTTTTAGTGAGCTTTCTGACGTTCATTATTTCCGGATTGGCAAACGGCCTTTCACAAGACAACGCCGCTTTAATTAAGGATTTACCGGACGGTCAATTTTATATGAGTGCCGATGCTGACGAAACCTATAATTTATCGAAAATAGAGAGCCCTATCCAAGACAACATGCTAAACGAGAAAAAGGATGCTGTAGCACTGTCGATTCAAATGGGATTTTTAAATGATCAGAATGGCAAACAACAAAGTGTCGCCTTTGTCGCTTCGACCGATTCCAAGCTGTTTGAACATGTGAAAGATGGCGAAGTCATACTAGATCGCTCTATGAAGGAGAAAGGAATAAAAGTTGGAGATGTTTTAACGAACAATCAATTTAACGGCAAATGGATTGTGAAGGGGTTTGCGGATGATAAGAAATTCAGCCATGCACCTGTCGCCTTTGTAAATATAGAGAACTACAAAGAAATGTACCGGACCGATGCTATGCAATTGGTTTTCGTGCCTGGAGAAGAGAAAGCGCAGGCAGCTGCCGGATTACAATCCTTTTCAAAAAAAGAATTCCTTTATACGATTCCAAGCTATAGTGCAGAGCAAATGTCCCTTAATATGATTGTTTGGTTTTTAGTCGTGATTAGCGGCATGTTGTTCGCTATCTTTTTCTATATGATGAATGTTCAAAAGATTGGATTGTATGGGATCTTAAAAGCGATTGGTGTGAAGACCAGTACGTTATTTAAAATGATGTGGACGCAAATGATTTTTATTACCGTACTGTCTCTTGGATTATCTGTTGCATTCAGCCAAGGATTTAACATGATGTCGCCTGATGGCATGCCTTTTCATTTAACTCTTGAAACAACACTCCAATTATCCGTTGTCTTCCTCGTTATTGGATTTATTGGTGCTACACTTTCTGGAATGCAGATCAAGAAGGTTGAACCATTACAAGCGATTCAACAAGGAGAGGTTTAATATGTCCGTTTTTACAATTGATGAAGTGAAAAAAACGTTTACTAACGGGGAAGTAGAAGAGGAAGTGTTAAAAGGGGTAAATCTTTCTCTTACAGAAGGAGAAATTACGGCATTAGTGGGGGCCTCTGGTTCCGGCAAAAGCACCCTTCTCACGATAGCAGCGGGACTTCAGCCTGCTTCAGACGGAAAGATATGGTTCGAAGGGCAAAATATGAATGGAATGAACCAGGAGCAAATCCGAAAAATACGGGCAAGCAAATTCGGTTTTATTTTTCAGTTTGCTCATCTCGTCCCCTTTCTTACAGTAGAAGAGCAGCTCACGCTTATGCTCGATGTGTCAGAAACAAAGTTAAAAAGACAGGAACAGCAGAAAGAAATTGACAACGTTTTAAATCTAGTCGAAATGGAACATCGAAAGAATGCTTATCCTTCATCCCTATCTGGCGGGGAAAAACAACGGGTTGCCATTGCTCGCGCTATTATCCATAAGCCTAAGGTTCTCTTTGCAGATGAACCTACTGCAAGCTTAGATTCAAAGAGATCTAAAGACGTCATGCAGCTCATCCAGCGTTTAACTAAAACACTGAACATCACCACTTTGCTCGTCACGCATGATGAAGAAATGCTTGCTTATGCTGATCGTGTCATTAAAATGAGCGATGGACTCGTTTCATAAAGTGAAGTCTCACCCCCTGTGTTCAATTTCTATTCCATAGCCCCGGCACATGGCGGGGCTATTTCTTTTTACTAAACATAACGGGATTGAATTTTGCTATACATGACAACATTAGAAATAAATCCAAGGTTTTATCATTCTTTAGTTATTCGTGTTAATTGGCCACAAGAGTCATTTAGAGGAGTAGGTACGATGACAAATATTATAATTGTTGATGATGATCCTAGCGTGTTAAAGCTGCTAGACATCCACCTGCACGAAGAAGGGTATCGAGTATGCCAAGCAAAGAATGGCGTGGAAGCTCTCGAAATCCTAAAGAAGAAAAAGTGTGATTTAGCCGTCATTGATGTCATGATGCCTTACATGGACGGTTATACTTTAACACAAGAGATCCGTAAGCAATATGATATGCCCATTATTCTTTTAACAGCTAAAAGTCAAATCGAAGATAAAGCACATGGTTTTCAATCAGGAACAGATGACTACCTTGTCAAACCATTTGATCCAAAGGAATTGCTCTTTCGCATCAAGGCACTGTTGCGACGATATCATCCACCATTAGATGAGTCGCTCGTTCGCCTAGGAAAGACAACGATCAATAAAAAAAGTTATGAAGTTCAAATTGGCGATCGCACGATATGGCTGCCTTTAAAAGAATTTGAATTGCTGTTCTTTCTAGCCGCAAATTCTATGCAGGTGTTTTCCCGAGATCATCTTATTGAACAAATTTGGGGATTAGATTATGAAGGGGATGAACGAACAGTAGACGTGCATATAAAAAGACTAAGAGAACGCTTTTCTACACTGACGGACGATTTCTGCATTAAAACGGTTCGCGGAGTTGGCTACTTATTGGAGGCCAAACGCTCATGAAGTCTCTTTATACAAAATTCATTGTCATAACAGCTGGAATTATGCTTCTGAGTGGCCTTTTAGCTTTTTTTATTTCTAATACTTATTACCAGCAAAGATTAAAGCCCTATAACGATCAAAAAAACACAAAAATCGCACTAGGTATTGCTGCCTTTGTGGATGAGCATCCTGATACGAACCTTAAAGAGTATCTGCAGAATATTTCCTCTGTAGGCTACCAAATTTACCTCGTTGATCAGGCAGGAAATGACGTTTATTTTGGAGCTCCCTTCAGAGTGAACAATCTCTCTGCTTCTATAAAGGAGCAAGTTCTAAAAGGGACTCTTTATCATGGCATTCTTTCCTTTCCTCAGGAAACCTTTGTAACCGGCTTTTTTGCGAATGAATTAAAGAATACAATTGGCGTCCCGTTGGTGCACAACGGAAAAAATTACGCTCTCTTTCTTAGACCGGATATTAAACTTCTCTTTAACGAGATGCACCTTTTATTCGGGTGGCTGCTCGCCCTCACGATCGCTTTAAGCATTTTTCTAGTAGTGTTTAGCACAAAATATTTAGTGAAGCCCATTTCTAATCTAACGGCAGCGACAAAGTCACTCTCGAATGGCGATTTTAATGTTGAGCTAGATGTAACCCGACATGACGAGTTAGGCGAACTTTCTACCAGCTTTTTGCGAATGGCCCGAAAATTAGAACAAATGGATGACATGAGAAAGGAGTTTATTTCCAATATCTCACACGACATCCAATCACCGCTATCCAATATAAAAGGCTATACCAACTTGATAGAAAATGATTCCGTAAGCCGAGAAGAACGAGCTTCCTATATTTCTACTATTAATAGTGAAATTAAACGGCTTTCTACCTTAACTGAACAATTATTGCTTCTTGCCTCACTGGACCGCAATGAAGACATTGTGAAAAAGAAAACATTCAATGTCGGGCAGCAAATCAAGGAATTAGTGCAAAGTTATAAATGGATAATCGGTGAAAAAGGACTGATGCTTAGCTACTCCTTGCCGGATATAGACATTACTGGCGACCCTTCTTTGCTCAATACTGTATGGGACAATCTTTTAACAAATGCCATTAAATATAATAAACCAAACGGCAGCATTGAGATATTAATTGAACAAAAAGAAGAATCGGTCGTCATAACTTTTAAGGATACAGGAGTAGGATTGAGCCCAGCGGAATTGGAAAGGATCTTTGACCGCTTTTACCGCGCAGACATTACACGTTCACGTACCGTTGAAGGAACAGGGCTAGGCCTTTCCATTGTCGCGACGATCATTAAGCTTCACAATGGTCAGGTAACGGTAAGCAGCAAAGAGAAAGAAGGAACAATCTTTATTGTGGAGCTTCCTCTTCGTTAGCAACGTGTTTCACAAGTGTCATCAAGGCCTTTGCTCCTTCGTTTTTAACATCACATCCTTCTATTCGATATTAAAAATGCTGCAGTGCTTCCCCCCTCTCCGGTCAATGAAAATGAATAAGTCTAAAACTGGGAATGCAGGCAAAATCCTCACTCCCAGTCTGAGTTTGCATTATGGTTTTTCCACATTTACTATCACATTTCCAAAAAGCTTTTCGCCAAAATAGGCTTCTAGCTTCCACAACCCTTCACTCGGCAGCGTCATCATGGACGGTATATGATGATCCGCTCCTGAGTTAGGTGCCAGCACGTGATTACTTGGAAATTCAAAAACAGTTACTTCCTCATCCGTTTCTTTGCTCACTCCAACGACTTTGAATGGTTTGGTTAACACTTCTTTCCCGCCCCAAAATGCCACATATGCTTCTGTGGTTCCCCTGCAATAAAAGGACCGTACTCTCCAAATCCCAGCTTTCCATTATCGCCAATCCGAAAAACGAAATCATCTGTTTTTCCGTCATCCGTAATGACCACTTCTCTGACTAACGCCGGACTTTCTCTCCACTCTTCTGCTCCTATAACGGTTTGTTCTGCTTGGGAACACCCGACTAACAAAAGACCAACCGTTATGAATAGACTCCATGTTTTTCTCATAACTCCCCCTTGTACAGACTGTCATGAAATTTATATACACTTTGTAATTGGACTAACTATGTAACATTGTTTTTCTACGCTTATAAATCTTGAGATAAGCGAATCATATCTCTGCATCGTATGCCATTTTCGAAAATTTCTTCTGAATAATGCCTTATAAAAAAATCAGGATCGACTCCAATCATCCTGAAGCCGCATTTTTGATAAAGAGCTAATGGCCCGATGCTAGAGTTGCCAGTGCCGACTTCTATTGTTTTGTATCCTCTTTCCTTAGCTGCTTGGATGGCATGCATCACCAGCCTTTTGCCTATCCCTTTTCCATGCTGTTCCTTTGCCACGGCAACATTTACTAGCTCTACAGTATACGGTCTCGTAGGCAGCAGTACATACACTCCAACAACCCCTCCAGCATTTACAGCAATAAAGCTTTCTCCTCTTTTTACATACTCCTTAATGGTTTCTTGGGAAGGATCGGCTAATAACAGCAAATCCATTGGCGGTTTTTCATTTTTCTTTAGTTTCCTAATCTCCATCTCTTTTTCTTCATTCCATTCTAAGAAAATTTTTTATAATACGTTGGATCGGTATAGTTTTTAATTTCTCTTGTCAAAACAATTTTTCAGCTTCATAAGCTAGAGTAATAACCATACGGCCTACTGTGACAGTTTTCTTTGAGGAAGCTGTTTATTCACTAAATTAACAGCGAATTATATAAGAAGAAAGCATATTTGCATGTTACTTAATTATACTTTAAAATAATATTAAGTAACATGGATTAAGGAGAAAAATCGCATGGAGTATGTAGAAGCTCTGAGGGATCTAAAGCAAATTAATGCTATGAAAAGGTATTTAAAAAAGTATTCAGAACGAGATTATCTTCTCTTCGTTTTCGGTATTAATACAGGTTTAAAAATCACTGAAATGTTAGATATTAAAGTAGGGGATATACTAGAAGAAGGCTGCTTGAAAAATTTTCTTTTTCTTCCTCATAAAGAATCTAAAGCCGCTAAAGAAATCTATCTTAACCACAAAGTAAAAAAAGCCGTTTTGCACTTTATCCAAGCAAACGAACTAAAAAGGGACGATTATTTATTCAAATCCCCTAAAACCCAAAAACCGATCACGCGCCAGCAAGCCTACCGAATTATTCATCATGCTGCAGAAGCAGTTGGCATAAAAGGGAAAATCGGCACAAATTCTTTACGTAAAACCTTTGGTTATCATGCTTATAAACGAGGAGTTGCCATTTCTCTCCTTCAGAAGCACTTTCATCATGCTACTCCTTCTGAGACTCTCAAATATCTCGGGATTTCCAAAGATGAAAAAATAAAAACGGAAATCGATGTTAATCTTTAAAACACCTTAATCTATTGTTATATCCATTTAAAGGAGGAATCTTACATTGAACATTCGAGAAAGTGAATTGCCAGGAATTGGCTATAAGTTTGAGATCATTACAAAAAACCAGGATAAGCTGGTCATCGTTATTCATGATGATGGACGGAGAGAGATTTACCACTTCGATTCAGATGATCATGAGGAGGTTGTAAGCAGTGCGACTTTCAGCGATGCAGAAGCCAGACAAATCGCCGGCATTTTAGGTGGAATGGCTTACAATCCTAAAGCCCTAGAAAAGATAGACTTTGCCTTTGATGATTTAGTCATTGAATGGTATCAGGTGGAACCAGGGGCTCCAGCTGTTAATAAAACAATTGGCGAGGTTGATATTCGAAGCAATTTCGGGGTAAATGTTATTGCTATTAGAGAAAAACACACAAAAAAAACACACAACCCGGGACCAGACACAGTTATTGAAGCAGGCGACATCTTAATCATTTCAGGAGAACGAACTCAATTAAAAGAGCTTATTAAAAATTTACTATCTAATGAGGGGTGAGAAATATAGATGAACGATCTAGTTCTTGGAGTCGGTACTGCACTTGTTCTCGTAGCCATCGTAGCCATCCTTGCAAACAAACTTAACTTTTCTATTATTCCGTTCTTAATCGTTCTTGGCATGATTGTCGGTCCTCATGCACCAACGATCGGAATTATTGACTTAACGTTTATTGAAAGCAATGAAATTATTCAATTTTTAGGACGCATAGGCGTGCTGTTCCTCTTGTTCTATTTGGGGCTGGAATTTTCAGTCGGAAAATTGATGAAGTCCGGACGGAACATCGTAGTCGGCGGAAGTATCTATGTGTCCCTTAATTTTATTTTGGGCCTTCTTTACGGGCTTCTTACGGGAATGCCATGGATTGAGTCTCTGATTATTGCCGGATTGCTTAGTGTGTCCTCCAGCGCCATCGTAGCAAAGGTGCTCGTCGACTTAAGAAGGACCGCTAATCCGGAAACAGAGTTAATTCTTGGAATGATTTTATTTGACGATATCTTCCTGGCCTTATTCTTAACCACCATGTCAGGCGTCTTACTTGCAGGCTCTACCTCCTTCCTCGGTATTCTCACTTCCGTTCTTATCTCGATCGGCTATATGTTACTATTCTTTATTATTGCGCGAAAAGGTGCGCCTCTACTAAATAAGTGGCTAAATATAAAATCAGATGAAATTTTTATCATTGTCATATTCGCTTCCTTGTTTTTTGTTGCTGGTTTTTCAGAAACACTCCATGTCGCTGAAGCGATTGGTGCCTTGCTACTAGGATTAGTCTTTTCTGAAACTGAGCATCGTGATCGGATTGAACATCTGGTAGTTCCTTTTAGAGACTTCTTCGGTGCTGTGTTCTTCTTTAGCTTTGGATTAAATATTGATCCCGCAACGTTAGCCGATGCGTTTTGGTTATCACTTGGCGCTGCTTTGGTAACTGTTATCGGGAACATTATTGCTGGCATGGTTGCTGGAAGAAAAGCTGGACTGTCTCACAAAGCTTCTACTAATATTGGTTTAACGATTATGGCACGGGGAGAATTTTCCATCATTGTAGCCAATCTTGGAATTACGGCTGGCTTAAACCCTATTCTAACGCCTTTCACTGCCATGTATGTGCTGTTCCTGGCTATTTTAGGGCCGCTCATGACGAAAGAAAGTAAACAGATTTACAAGTATTTAAATAAAATCTTCAAATGGAAAAAAGAAGAAGTAAAAAAGAAAATCAACGTTCCTGGTGAATAAACCACAGTTGTTCACCACCTCAGCCTTTACACCTTGTCTATCACAAATATTTACCAACTATGGAACGCAGCCACGTCTTCTGCCAAGGGTGGTTTTAACTTACACAAAATCACAGTAATTATATATGTTTAAGCTGTTATGATAATTTCAGCACATTTTGTATAACCCGATCGGCTTATACAGAACAGAGATGAATGCTAAGCTTTTCATCCTACCTGCTCACGATCTATTCATTGAAACATAGTCAGAGTTTGATCCATAAAAAATTCCTCTCGTCCAAGAGGAATTTTTTTATGTTTATATCTCATTTTGTAGCGGTAGAGGCTGGCCGTCAAATGGAGTAATCCTCTGGAATAAACACCTTCAATTGATTAGGCCGGATAAACACATCTTCCCCTACTTTTAAACCAAGTTCTCCATAACGTTCTTTCGTTAATTCTGCCTCAAGGAATTGTTCCAGTCCCTGTGTCTTCAGCTCAATGTGAACCGTCCGGCCGACCACGTGAATATGAACAATTTTCGCCTGAACGGCATCCTTTGCAGTGCTTTCACGCTCAATCATAACATCGTGTGGACGTACATAGGCAACAGCCGGACGGTTCTCCGCACTATCGATGCCTGGAGCATCCAGCTCGACCTGGCCATTAAGCAGTTTTCCATTTTCCAGCCGGCCATGAAACAAATTAACGTTTCCTAGAAAGTCATACACAAACGGGCTGTTCGGATGATCGTATACTTCTTCCGGGCTGCCGATCTGCTCAATCCTTCCTTCATTCATCACTACAATGCGGTCTGCTACATCCAGTGCTTCTTCTTGGTCGTGCGTGACAAAGATACTCGTAATATGAAAGTCATCATGCAGTCTGCGCAGCCAGCGCCGCAGATCTTTTCTCACTTTTGCATCCAGAGCGCCAAACGGTTCATCAAGCAGCAGCACTTTTGGCTCTACCGCCAGCGCTCTGGCAAGGGCAACGCGCTGCCGCTGCCCACCAGAAAGCTGTGACGGATACCGGTCTGCCAATGCCTCCAGCTTTACAAGGCTCAATAGCTCGGTTACCTTTTCTTGAATGTCTTTTTTAGATGGCCGCTCTTTTTTAGGACGAACTCTCAATCCATAGGCAATATTGTCAAAGACAGTCATATGCTTAAACAAAGCATAGTGCTGAAACACAAAACCGACTTTTCGCTCGGTTGTACGAATGCGCGTCATATCTTCGCCACCGAATAAAATGACTCCGCTATCCGCTTCTTCAAGACCAGCAATAATGCGAAGAAGCGATGTTTTTCCTGATCCCGACGGTCCGAGCAAGGCAACAAGCTCGCCTGTTGGGATATCAATCGTAATATTACTCAGCGCATTGAATGAGCCGAATGATTTTGATACATCTTTTATGTGAATGCTCATACGATGGCCCTCCTGTTATCCATGTTGATTGGCTTTCCATTCAATCATATTTTTAAAAATAAGTGTCACGATCGCTAATATGGACATGAGCGAAGCGACGGCAAACGCCGCAGAAAATTGATATTCGTTATATAAAATTTCAATGTGAAGCGGCATTGTATTTGTCAGCCCCCGAATATGTCCAGAAACTACTGATACAGCGCCAAATTCGCCGACAGTCCGTGCATTACATAAAATGATGCCGTATAGTAATCCCCATTTAATATTAGGCAGTGTCACAAGCCAAAATGTTTTCCAACCGCCCGCTCCCAGTGTGAGGGAAGCTTCCTCCTCTGAGGAGCCTTGCGACTGCATAAGCGGGATTAGCTCACGTGCAACGAATGGAAGTGTCACGAATAGCGTGGCTATCACAATGCCTGGTATAGCGAAAATAATTTTAATATCGTTTGCGAATAAAAAATCACCAAATAAACCGTGTGTGCTGAACAGAAGTACAAATACGAGACCGGCAATGACTGGCGACACAGCAAACGGCAAATCAATAATAGTAGTCAACAGACTTTTCCCTTTAAAATCGAATTTTGTAATTGCCCACGCTGCTGCGATTCCGAACAAGGCGTTAACAGGTACCGTTAATAAAACAACGAGCAGTGTCAGCTTAATCGCTGCAAGTGCATCTGGTTCAGTAACGGCCGCCAAATAAACGTGAATGCCTTGTTCAAATGCCTTGATAAAAATTGCCGCCAGCGGCAGCACAAGAAACAAAAATAAAAAAATGAACGCGACAACAGTAAGAAACACACGAATAAAAAGCGGTTCTTCTGCAGCTTTTTTTCCTGTTTTTCTGCTGCCGTATGACAATGGAACGTGTCCAGCCATCTTGATGCCTCCTTAGTAATGAGCAAACTTTCGGTTCATCCACCATTGCATGCCATTGATAAAGAGCAGCATGATAAATGAAATAATAAGCATGACTGCTGCAATAGCTGTTGCTCCGGCATAATCATATTGCTCAAGCTTCGTCATGATGAGAAGCGGTGTGATTTCGGTCTTCATCGGCATGTTGCCCGCGATGAAAACGACCGATCCGTATTCGCCGAGAGCACGTGCAAACGCCAGTGAAAAGCCAGTAAGAGCCGCTGGCAATATTTCCGGGATGATGACTCTTATAAACGTCTGACGCCGATTCGCTCCTAAAATAGCGGATGCTTCTTCTGTTTCCTCATCAAAGTTTTGTAATACCGGCTGTACCATTCGTACGACAAATGGCAAACCAATAAATGTTAGAGCAACCGTTACACCAAGTGGAGTAAAGGCTACTTTGAATGATAAAAATTGGCCCACCCAGCCAGTTTTGGCATATAACGTCGTTAAGGCAATCCCTGCAACAGCAGTTGGAAGAGCAAATGGCAAATCTACCAATCCATCAATAAGGCGCTTGCCTGGGAAGGAATAGCGAACAAGCACCCAGGCAATGAGCACACCAAATACCATATTTATACTTGCGGCCACAAAAGCAGCACCAAAACTTAATTTATACGAAGCGACCACCCGTGGTTCCGTCACGGTTGACCAAAAATCAGACCAGCTCATCGAAGCCGTATTGACAAAAATCATCGAAAGCGGCAACAGAACGAGCAGGCTGAGGTATAACATCGTAAATCCGAGTGACAGCCCGAACCCCGGTAAAATACTATGCTTTTTAAATCTTGATTTCATTTCTGCCACCTCGTCATCTGCATGTCAAATTTTCATAAAACCGGCGTCACAAGATCCTCTTCTTGAGCCTGCATATCATCTTATTTTGGCTGATAAATTTCATCAAATGTGCCGCCGTCATTAAAGTGTTTTTCTTGGGCTGTTTTCCAGCCGCCAAAATCATCATCAATCGTTACGAGGTTAATTTTTGGGAACTGATCAGCATACTTAGCGAGCACTTCTTTATCACGCGGACGGTAATAATTTTCCGCCGCAATTTCCTGCCCTTTTTTCGAATATAAATACTCAAGATACGCTTTTGCGACTTTTTCGGTTCCTTTTTTCTTCGCCACTTTGTCAACAACTGCTACCGGAGGCTCCGCTAGAATACTGATAGAAGGAACAACAATCTCAAATTGATCTTTGCCAAGCTCATTCAGGGATAAGAAGGCCTCATTTTCCCAGGCGATTAGCACATCGCCAATCCCTCGCTCTACAAATGTTGTCGTGGCACCACGTGCGCCTGAATCTAGTACTTCAACATTCTTATAAATATCGCCAACAAATGTTTTAATCTTCTTTTCATCACCACTAAATTTCTTATCTCCATATGCCCAGGCTGCAAGGTAGTTCCAGCGTGCACCGCCTGATGTTTTCGGGTTTGGCGTAATGACCGATACCCCTTTTTTCGCTAAATCTCCCCAATCCTTTATGTGTTTCGGATTGCCTTTGCGAACAAGAAAGACAATGGTTGACGTGTAAGGAGTGGAGTTATTGTCAAGACGTGTTTGCCAGTCTTCAGCCGTTAGACCCGCTTTCGCTACTTCATCAATATCACCGGCCAGAGCCAGTGTTACTACGTCTGCTTCAAGCCCATCGATGACGGCTCTTCCCTGCTTGCCCGAGCCGCCGTGTGATTGCTGAATTGTTACATTCTGACCTGTTTCTTTTTTCCAATGGGCAGCGAACTCTTTATTAAACTCTTCGTATAGTTCACGGGTGGGATCATAGGATACGTTTAATAGCTCCACTGATTCTTTTGAAGAGGAGGCTACATTTTCTTCACTTTCATTTCCTGCTTTTGAATTACCGCAGCCCGCCAAAATCACCGCTGCCGTGGCCATACTAATTAAAAATTTAGATAAAACTTGCTTATTTTTCATCCTTTGTAACCTCTCTCTCACTTGTTTAATTTTATAAAAAAAAGCAGACTGCTTTTAACATTAATAGTTAAAAGAGTCTGCCTTCAGTATGTCTGATCGGCTTCTATTGAGTTTTGGCCTGCTTTTGTATTTCCGTTGCTTGATTTTTTTATAGAGAACCGCTGTTTTTCCAGCCGGTCAATTTGTGTAATTTGCGAATCGTGAATGACGATTTGCACCGACCCATACTCTATCCCTTCCAATGACTGCAAAATACGTTCAATCCAGTGGTGATCAATTCGTTTCTCTGACATGCTCCTCCCCCTCTTGATGATTATTTAAGCCTCTTTCTACACAAATAAAGACTTCCTTGCATCCGTCACAAAATCATTTTCTCGGATTACGAGGAACCTCCAGTTGTCTGATTGGCCCCTACTTGTGTCGAAGATGAATAACCAAGTATTCTCATATGTTTTATTTAATTAATTGGATTATAACGCACCCTTTCTCTAATGTCTATATGTTTTAGAAATAATTTCATTCTTCTTTTTGCTTTCATACAATCAAACTAAAATTTATAGCCCTGCCACTAGTCATCGGCTGATTTTTGCCTCTTCTAGTGAGACATGTTATGGCAATGAACAGTAAAATAGGAAACATAAATACTTGTTTAGAAGGCAAAAAATCTACATCCCCTAAATAAGAGTATTAGCTTGCTATATTAAATAAAGGCTGTCTCCTCTATTTGTGAGACAGCCTATCTATCCTTATTTAATGACTATACTTGTTCTACTGGCGCTACCGTGAATTTTCCATACTCTACCCCTTTTAAACTCGTCAATTGATGGCTGAGCTGCTGAATATCGTTTGCTTTTCCTTTCACGACAATAAGTTCAAGGCAGCTGTCATGATCCAAATGAAAATGTGTGGTAGCTAAGATATAATCATGCATGCCATGTTGAATATGTGTTAACTCTTCAAGCAGATTGCGTTGGGAATGATTGTAGAATAGCAAAATAGTTCCTGCTACTATTTGTTCGTTGTCTTCCCAGGACTGCTGGATCAGTGCGTCGCGTACAAGGTCTCGAACAGCTTCCGAACGGTTTTCATAGCCTCGTTGTTTAATTAAATGATCAAACTTGCGAAGCAGATTCCCTTCCATCGAAACACCGAATCTTTTAGTTGTAGAATCCTGCATCTCCTTTTCCCCACCTTTACTGTTTATCCCATTCTTCAATATTCCACAGTATGCCGAAACCATGGTGACCTAATGTACGGTCGCTTACTCCGCTCACTTTTTTATTGACACCGTATAAAGCATCTAAATACACAAGAAAGTTAAAGGGCGGATCTACTGCTAACTCTTTTTGAAATTCTCCATAAAGTACTTTTCGTTCTTCTTGATTATCTGCTATGCGAGCCTCTGTTAACAATTGGTCTACTTTATCACTGCGGTAAGCCCCCATATTGTAGAGCCCGTCGCCAATTTGGCTGCTATGGAACACTCGATACGTATGGTCATCCGGATCAAATTCGCTGCCCCATCCGATAACGAAGGCATCCGCTTGATCAATTTTAATAGCATTCCAGTCTAATGGTTTCGGAGTAACCGAGATACCTAAAGGCTTTAGTTGTTCAGCTACAACGTTTCCTAAAGCTGTGCGGATCGGATCAGTGATCGGGGAGACTAGTTCAAACTCAAAGCGCTTGCCATCTTTGACAAGTATGCCGTCACTGCCCTTCTTCCAGCCTGCTTCCTTTAATAACTCCTTTGCCTTTTTCGGATCATATGCATACATCTCTTTTTGTGGTGAATTTGCCCATGATCTTTGAAGCGGACCATAGGCTGCCTCTCCTTTGCCGGATAGCATGCCCTTCACAATCGCTTCACGATCAATCGCGAAGTTCATAGCCTGGCGAACCTTTGCATCCTTGAATAGCGGGTTACGGCAATTGTACATGACCGCCCGGTAATCAGCTGTTGAAATCGTGTGCACAGTAAAACCTTCATCTTCTTTTACACTTTTCATTTGATTTGGTTCTAAAAGAGCGAGATCAATTTCACCTGTTTTCAGTTGCAAAGCACGCGTATTAGGGTCTGGAACGTGTTTGAAAACAATTTCTTCAAGGTTTGGCTTTAACCCATAGTATTTGTCATTGCGTACGAGAGTAATCGTGTGATCGTTGTCCCATTCTTTTAATTTAAATGGGCCATTTCCAATTGGATGCTGATTAAAATCTGTTTTATTGATGTCTTCGTTCTGCAAAAGATGCTTTGGCAAAATACCGATCTTTAATTTATCAAGCAGTGGCGGAAATGGATTGCTCAATGTAACTTGAACTTCATTTTCTTTTAATACTTCAACCGATTTGATCTCACTAAAATCTCCTGCAATGGGTGTATTCGTTCCCGGATCTCTTACTTTGTCCAAAGTAAATTTAACATCCTCAGCCGTGACGGGCTTGCCATCTTCCCATTTTGCGTCATCCCGCAGTGTGAATGTATAAATGAGATGGTCAGGGGAAATTTCCCAACCTTTTGCGAGATCAGGGGCAATGTCGTTCGTTTCTGTCGGCTTTGTTAGTCCGCGAAAAATAAGGCTGTCAATCTCTTGGTTTTCGTCTAATACGGGATTGACTTGCTCAATTTCCATCTCTGTTCCATAAACAAGCTGCTTCGCCGCTCTGGAAGACGCAGAGGAAGCCTCCTCTCCCTTGCACCCTGCCATCAAAACCATACTCGTTATAACCGATGTGATCAGCATCGTTTTACCCATTTTGATGCGCATATTCCCTCTCTCCTTCTGTTGTTTGCTTTTGTAATCGTCTACCTGGGTGCGTAACAGGCATCGACGATAGTAAACGCCGTGTATAGAAGTTGACTGAATCAGATAGCTCCTTTGCTCCGGCTTCTTCTATCTTTTTTCCTTTTTCCATCACCAAAATACGATGGCAAAGTGTCAATGCAGCTCGGATATCGTGGGAGATAAATAAAATAGCTGTTTTTTCTGTTTGATTAATTTGTTTTAAAAGAGAAAGAATGTTAGCCTGGGAGCTCATATCAAGGCTTGCGAACGGTTCATCTAAAATAAGAAGCTCTGGTTCTAATAAAAGGGCTCTTGCAAGTGCCACTCTCTGTCTCATTCCTCCAGAAAGTTCATGCGGATAATAGGATAAAGTATTTTCAGATAGCCCCACTTTTTGTAATACCTCTTTTACCTGCTGGTGCTTGTTTTCTTTTTTTTCTTTCCAATAATCAAGTCCTTCTCCCACAATTTTTTCTACATTCCACCGGGGATCGAACGAAGCAAGCGGGTCTTGATGTACCCATTGAATCCCTTTTCGAAATGGAAGGCTTCCGTTCCAAGTGATAGCTCCCTGTTCGACGTTTTCCAACTGAAGCAGTAAGCGGGAAAGGGTACTTTTTCCGCTGCCGCTTTCACCAATTAACCCAACAATCTCCTTTTTACAAATATAGAAGCTAACATCGTCTACTGCCTTGATTATCTGTTTCTGGAACCATTTCTTTTTTATATACGTTTTTTTTGCATGGTTCACGGTTACAAGAGGCTCTATACCAAACAACCCCGTCTGTTTAGACGTCTTAGTTAGTTCTTTATAATAATGCAGTAATTGCTTCGTATGCTCATGAGCAGGCTGATCAAATAGCTGATCGACAGATGCCATTTCAACAACCGCTCCCTCTTTCATGACCACGACTGAATCCGCTATCTCTGCCACTACTCCTAAATCGTGCGTAATAAAGAGAACACTGCCGCCTGTATTCTTACTCCAATCCTTAATAAGCTGCAAAATGTCTGCTTGAATTCTTAAATCCAGTGCTGTCGTAGGTTCATCCGCAATTAATAGCATAGGATCAAGCGCTAAGGCTAGAGCAAGCTGAACACGCTGCCTCATTCCTCCAGAAAGCTCATGCGGAAAAGAGTCGTATACACGTTCCGGCTCTGTTAATTGCACACGTTCTAATAATTGAAGTGTTTTTTCTTTTGCCCGTTGTTTTGAAATCTTCATATGAGCAGAGAACAATTCATGAAAATGCTGGCCAATCGTTTGCATCGGATCAAATGTTCCGTACGTATCCTGAAACACAAACCCTATCTGTGTTCCGCGATAAAGACGCTTTTTCCTTTTATCCATAGCTGATACATCTTCATTTAAAAAATGGACACTGCCGAAAGGTAAAGTGAGCCCTTTTGGCAGTAAATCCAGGATCGCTTTAGCCGTCATACTTTTCCCTGAACCGCTTTCGCCGATAATGGCTACAATTTCTCCTCTAAGCACATTAAATGACACATCCTTCAGCAGCTGCTTTTTCCCTTGGTTCGTGTCGAGCTGTACAGACAGATGTTTAACGGTTAATACTTGTTCACTCATAGCAACCTCTCACCTTTCCTGAACTGCGGCAGCGCAAAACGATCTTGTAACATATCGCCCAAAAACGTCACCGCCAAAACAGTAAGAGTAATAAAGAGACCTGGGAACACAGCGATCCACCATATTCCAGAAAGCACATAATTCTGTACACCCATGAGCATGTTTCCCCAGGATGGCTCATGGGGTGGAATGCCTAATCCTAAAAAGCTTAATGTAGCCTCCGATAAAATAGCATGACTAATACCGCTAACAGACATAACAGTTATCGTCGGAAGACATTGTGGCAATAAGTGCCTCATGAGCAATTGCCGTGGAGAGGCTCCCATAACGGCCGATGACTGGACAAAGACCTCCCCCTTTAATGAAAGAATTTCGGTACGGACTAAACGGGCAATGGGCATCCAGCTTGTCATGCCAATAATTAATACAACTGCCGTTAAGCTATGAGGAAGGAGTATTTGAAGACCGATCATCAGCAAAATGCTGGGAATACTAATTAAGGCATCCAGCACTCTCATCATGATACGATCCATGATCCCTCCAACAAAACCGCTAATGGCTCCATAGCCAGCGCCAATGACGACAGAAATCAGTATAGCCGCTGTTCCTACAGCCAAGGAAACACGTCCGCCATATAACAAACGCGCGAATACATCACGTCCCAGTTCGTCTGTACCAAATAAATGAGCTGTACTCGGCGGCTGCAAAACAGCTGACAATCCAACAGCTCCCGGCTCGTATGGAGTGAAAAATGGGGCAAGCCCTGTGAAAGCAAGCAACAAGAGCAAATAACCGATAATACCGTTGACTAACCATTTCTGTTTTCTTCTCATCTGTCCGCCTCCTTCATCAGTTGATTCCGCAGACGTGGATCAATCCATGCACAAAGTAGATCAATGAAGAAACTCCCGATAATGACTACGCTCATGCATAACAAAATGGTGGCCATAATGACAGGATAATCGTGAGCAAGTGCTGATTTTAATGAAAGTCTCCCAAGACCTGGCCATGAAAACAACGTTTCCACTACGACAGATCCAGCTAGTGTAAGGGACAATGACATCCCTATAAAAGAAAGAAAAGGGATGGAGGCATTTGGAAGCAGATGTTTAAAGAGAATCTTTCTTTGTGAAACGCCTCGGGCTTGTAAAGCCCAGACGAATTCCTTTTCCTTTATAATCGCAATATGATTGCGCAATATCCGTATGTAATAACCAATATGAGACAAAGCTAGAACAAGAGACGGCATGATCAAATGCTTCAGCCAGTCCCCTGCTCCTTCTTTTCCAATACCTGCTGTCGGCAAAACGCCTAAGTAAACAGAGAAAAGCAACATGAGCATCAACGCAAACCAGAAAGACGGCAGCGACATAAACAAAAAGCTGGCAATCGTCACAGCATGATCTAAAAATGAATAACGGCGAAGACCAGTCACCATCCCGAAAAAGAGGGAGATTAAGAGAATAATAGCAGTTGAAGATAGCATAAGAACAACGGTTGGCTCGATCGCACGGGCAACCATTACTGTTACCTCTTCGCCTGTCGTATAGGAATGTCCCCATTCTCCATGCAGGACATTGATCAACCACTTCGCATACTGAGTGTATAAAGGCTCATTTAAGCCAAGATTTTCAGCAATTCTCACTTGGTCGGCATGGCTCATCTTTAATAACTGGTCCCCATACATGGCTGTCGCAGGGTCGCCGGGCAGCATTCGAATAAAAGCAAAACAAAGAATGCTCCCAATGACGAGAACAATAACTGCCTCCGCTAACCTTGAGGCAATAAATTTAATCATATAGCTCCCCCTTCCTTCTAAGCTAATAAACCCCATCATTCTTTACTCTGATTAGCTAGGCTTAGCAATAAATCATTCATTTGAATAAGTAACACGTTTTACTAAATTCGTGTTACTGGAAGGCACACTAAACGTAAGGGATAAAGAACTTCTTTTTTTATCTTACATACTTAATCTAGTCTATTAGAACAGCATTCTTTCAACTACACCTAAATCAAATTGTTTTATACCGATCAACCACACCAAAACCCGCTTCGGATTCGATTTTTTCAATAGATCAAGAACCCAGTGACACCATGAAATTTCTTCTTTTTCCAATCTTATCTTCCGCTCATGCAAAATATGTTTAGCAAAATCTGTTGAATTTCTATCTAATTCGTCTTTTTCCTCTATACTAGTGCTGGCTTGTTCTAAAACGATGCTTTTCTCAATATGATTAATCCGCTCTTCCACTAATTTTTTAGCCGTTTCCATATCTAATAACCCAATCGAATGTACCTTGATAAGAAATTCATCTCGAGTGACTGAGGAAAATTGTATTTCAGACACCCACTTTGTTAGTTCTTTTCTTCCTTTTTCCGTAATTGAAAATACTTTTTTATTTGGCTTTCCTATTTGTTCCACGTATTCAAACGCTAACAAGCCTTTCTTATGAAGCTTTGCGAGTGTAGGATAAATTTGACTGTGTTTAGCCGGCCAGATCGAGTCCAAATAATCAGCCAAGTCATATCCAGAACAAGAATCTTGATTAAGCAAACTAAGAATTGCATATCCGAGTGTATTCATACACTTCCCCTTCCCTGTGAACTAAATAAATTCTATTTATCTAGGATCACTGGGATCGTTTATCTTAAAACCAAAGAGAGAATAGACCCTCGGTAACCCCTAGATTATACATATAATATAGCCCAAAAGCTGTGCTAATGACACCGGCAATCATTGTAAGCGACTGATTAATTGTTGTTTGCTTCGTACTCAGCACAAAAGGAAGACCGATCACCGTTGTAAAGATTAACATTCCTACAATCGTTCCTGACCCAAAGACTAAAATATATAAGGCACCTTGCCAAACAGAATGTACAGTACCCATTGTAAGTAAAACCATTGCAGCGCTTCCTGCCAGTCCATGGATAAGACCAATCACTAAAGATTTGCTATAGGATCTTCTTTTATTTACAGGTTGGGAATGTCCATACTCTTGCGAAGATTGTTCTTCCTTTCTTCTGAAGGACACGATACTGACAATTCCTAAGTAGACCAGCATAACTCCCACTAGAAATTCCAATGACATAGACCATTTATCGGAAATATTATTTTTCATGAGGATTAAAATAACCCCAATAATGAAAAGAGTAGCGGTATGCCCAATTCCCCAAAATACTCCCGCTAGAGATGCGTGCCATAATTTTTTACTTTGGCTGGCGATGGTCGATACGGCAATCACATGATCAGGTTCAATCGCATGCTTAATCCCTAAGACAAAACCTAATGCTAAAACTGAAAATAACGTAACCCCCATAGAAGTTCTCCTCCAAACCTTCTCTTATACAAATAACTATGTTGTCCCTATGAAAATTAATCTTCATTTTGCCTAAAGCTTAATAAACTTAAGTGATTTGGTGATATAGAATTTAATTGTAAAAACCCGACAATCATATTGGATTGCCGGGTTTCAGCATTAATATTTTCTTAGGAAGCTAGGACGTTTGTTAAACCATTCTTCACTAATTATGCGATGACATTCAGTAAATAGTCTTTCTACTGTTTGTGTCGAGTTAGCCAGCACACGAATGGTAAATCCCGGAACCGGCAACAGCGATAATCCAATTCTATATTCATTTGTGTTGACATGAATGGCCTCATGCAGCCGGTCAAGAAGATCACTGTCCGTTTGCTCACCCACCACAATCATAGACCCTAAATGCGAGAAGCCTTCCATAAATCCAATTGTATTCATATCCTGATTTCTTGGGTTCAGCTTAATATGATCATATACCGCTAACTCGTCATCTACATAGAGTTCATTGATTAATTGAAGCGTGTCATAGCTGAATTTATCTCCCTCAGGAGACCATCCCGGAGTGAGAATATCCGAATAAAGGAAGGTTGCCCCTTTTTCCATGCGAATGATATTTTTTTGTTTATAGCGGGCGTGTCGATACGCGATCAGCGGATCAGGAATGTATTCAAGATAACTTCCTTCTTTAAGAGAAATTTCTGTCTCCTGATACACATAGTTGTTAGGAGTTTTATATACTTTCGTTGCCGATTGTGTAGTCAGCGTCATTTTCGCCTGCTTGTCCAGGGCGATTTGCATTCTATAGCGGTCTCCGTCTAAATAGCCTCCGCCTGGGTTTAAAATATAATAACAAGGCTGGCCGGAGTCATCGTGATAAATCGGACGCATGACCTTAAATGCCCCCTGGAAGTAGACATTCTTTGCAACTGTTTTCCCTTTCCTGTCCTCCGCTTCTAAACGCAAAATCCCTGTCCAGTCCTGCATGTTATTCAAGCCCTTTTAAGAGTGCATTTTTCTTGATCCAGTCGATGACTTGATCAAGACCTTCATCGGTTTTTAAATTGGTGAAAACAAAGGGTTTGTCACCGCGGAACACTTTTGTATCAGATGCCATAACATCCAGGCTTGCCCCGACGAAAGGAGCCAAATCCGTTTTATTGATAATGAACAGATCTGACTTGATCATTCCCTGCCCGCCCTTACGAGGAATTTTTTCCCCTTGAGCCACGTCGATAATGTAGATAGAGAAATCAACAAGTTCAGGGCTGAATGTAGCCGCCAAATTGTCCCCTCCGCTTTCCACGAAAATCAGCTCAACATCTGGATGCTTCTTCTTCAATTCATCAATAGCCGCAAAATTCATGGAAGCATCTTCACGGATCGCCGTGTGAGGACATCCGCCTGTCTCTACACCAATGATGCGATCGTCCGGAAGCACACCGTTATTCATTAAGAATTTGGCATCTTCTTTTGTATAAATATCATTCGTCACAACGGCCATGCTGATTTCATCCTGCATGTGACGGGTTAACTTTTCAACTAAAGCGGTTTTTCCTGCTCCTACAGGTCCTCCTACTCCGATTTTGATAGGTTCCATTAAAAACACTTCCTTTAATCTAGTAATCAATATTAAGACATGAAAATGCGGACATTCACACGTTCATGCTGCATTTGAGATAATTCTAGTCCTGGTGAAACAATGCCAAAGTCTTCTTCATCCATTGCCTCTACTTTCGCAGTCGCCTCTGCCAAGACATCCTGAAATTGCTGGATGATTTTCTGGCCTGCTGTCTGGCCCAAAGGGATGGCCCGTACTGCATTTTGCACGAGGCTAGAAACAGCCGAGTATAAATAATATAAAATAGTGGTAGATGCTGGTACACCGAGATGGTGGCCGACAATAGTGAAGACAATCGCTGGATGACCAAAAGACTGCCCCTGCTTAATGCGTTCACCGTATTCGGATAAAACGGGAATCTCATAAAGAGATTCCACTAGTTTTAACATCCGTTCTCCTACTCTTTGAGTACCTTCCCGTGTTTCTCTCGGCAAATTTTGCATGGTTATCATTCGATCAAGTTTCCATACTTTTTGATGGTCTTTCTGATCGAGCGCTTCATACACAAGACGGCAGGCGAGCCCGTCTGAATAAACGAGCTGCTCATTCACATACACACGCAGCCACTGCAAAAATGATTCTTGATCATGTACTTTATCTTGTTGAATATATGTCTCCAGGCCGTATGAATGGCTAAACGCCCCTGTCGGAAAGTTAGAATCACATAGCTGGAATAACGAAAGTGTATTATTAATCATGGCTATGTCCAATGTGGCGAAACGCCTGTTTTACTTTCCGCTCTTCACGTACATAAGGAATCTGGAGGTCTTGAAGCAGCTCTTCTACAAGATAATCATACTGAACAAGCATTTCATTCTCTTCAAATTGGGCCGGGAGATGACGGTTGCCCAACTGATGGGCAATCGTTCCCATTTCTTTCAAGCTACGCGGTTTAATGACTAATAAATCATCGGATAGCACATCAATCACAATCATATTTTTATCGTCCATGTAGAGAATGTCACCAGCAACCAGGTCACGCGGGTCTTTTAAACGAATGCCGATTTCGTTATTATGGTCTGTTTTCACCCTCTGAATCCGTTTCACCAAATCGGCGCTTTCAAGGTAGACTTTCTCAATATGGCGTTTTTCGATTTCTGCTTTCTCCATATTTTCAATATTCGTTACGATTTGTTCAACTATCAATACTTTCACCTCAGAATAGGAAATATCGTTGTCCCATCGGTACCTTGTCAACTGGGTCGCACGTAATTAGCTCTCCGTTTACTCTTACTTCATACGTTTGCGGATCAACAGTAATGTCTGGAGTTTCAGAATTCAGCTTCATATCCTTCTTCGTTAGTTTTCGAATGCCGCGAACCGGAAGAATGATTTTCTGTAAGCCTAGCTTCTCGTGGACTTTATCATCGAAAGCGGCTTGAGAAATAAATGTAATGGATGTGCTAGACAGCGCTTTGCCATATTGTCCATACATCGGGCGATAAATAACCGGCTGTGGTGTTGGGATAGACGCATTGGCATCTCCCATTAAGCCCTCTACAACAAAGCCGCTCTTGAGAACCATTTCAGGTTTTACGCCGAAAAAGGCTGGATTCCAAACAACAAGGTCGGCGATTTTTCCGACTTCCACGGAACCTACATATTCAGAAATACCATGAGTAATGGCAGGGTTGATCGTATATTTAGCCACATAACGTTTCGCGCGGTTGTTGTCAGCAAGCTCCTTATCGCCTTCCATCGTTCCTCTTTGTTTTTTCATTTTATCGGCTACTTGCCATGTACGCAAAATGACCTCACCGATCCGGCCCATTGCTTGCGCATCGGAGCTCGTCATGCTGAATACACCCATATCTTGGAGGATATCTTCAGCTGCAATGGTTTCACGTCTAATACGTGAATCAGCAAACGCAAGGTCTTCCGGAATAGATGGATTCAAATGGTGACATACCATCAACATATCCAAATGCTCATCCACTGTATTCACTGTATAAGGCAGGGTCGGGTTTGTTGATGATGGGAGAATGTTTATATAGCTGGCCGATTTGATTAAATCCGGTGCATGTCCACCGCCGGCTCCTTCTGTATGGTACATATGAAGAACCCGGTCTTTAATCGCTGCCATCGTATTTTCCATAAATCCGCTTTCATTCAACGTATCTGCATGAAGAGCTACTTGCACGTCGTACTTATCAGCTACACTTAATGCATGGTCAAGAGCGGAAGGAGTGGCTCCCCAGTCTTCATGAACTTTCAATCCGATAGCTCCTGCACGAACTTGCTCTGCCAGCGGTTCTTCCGTAGCAGCTTGGCCTTTTCCTGTGAATCCAACGTTAATTGGCAGTCCTTCTGCTGCTTCAAGCATGCGGTGCATATGCCATTCACCAGGTGTAACTGTTGTGGCTTTTGAACCTGCAGCAGGACCTGTTCCGCCTCCGATTAGTGTCGTAAGACCTGCAGCCAATGCTGTTCTAATCTGTGTCGGATTAATAAAATGAACATGGGTATCGATTCCGCCAGCTGTCACAATCATTCCTTCACCAGCAATGATTTCTGTGCTGGCGCCAATTACGATATCTACGTTATCCATAATCAATGGGTTACCAGCTTTTCCGATGCCAGCAATTTTTCCATCACGAATCCCGATATCTGCTTTGTAGATACCAGTGTAGTCTAGAATGACCGCATTCGTAATCACGACATCTGCGATCCCGTCTCCTCTCGTGACAAGAGGGTTTTGTCCCATTCCGTCACGGATTACTTTCCCGCCGCCGAACACGACTTCGTCCCCATAGGTTGTATAGTCTTTCTCCACTTGAATGATGATGTCTGTATCCGCCAAGCGAATAGAATCCCCAGTAGTCGGACCATACATTTGAGCGTATTGCTTTCTCGGCATTTTAAAACTCATTCTTTACACCCCTTTTCTACTGAGCCATCTACTTTATTATTAAATCCATAGATACGACGTTCTCCAGCGAAGCAGACAAGTTCAACTTCTTTTTCGTCACCAGGCTCAAAACGAACAGCGGCCCCCGCAGGAATATTCAATCTTTTTCCGAACGCTTCTTCTCGATTAAATTCAAGGGCTTCATTCACTTCATAAAAATGAAAGTGTGATCCTACTTGAACCGGACGGTCCCCTGTATTGGTTGCAGTCACTTTCGTTACAGTTCTTCCTGCATTACAAATGATGTCTTCTTCTTTTAAAAATAATTGTCCTGGTTCCATTTCTAATATGCCTCCTATCACTTTTTATTTAATTGGACTATGTACAGTCACAAGTTTTGTTCCATCTGGGAAGGTCGCCTCTACTTGAATATCATCAAGCATTTCCGGAATGCCTTCCATAACATCATCACTCGTCAATATGTTGGCTCCGTATTCCATCAATTCAGCAACGGTTTTGCCGTCCCGCGCTCCTTCTAATACTTCATAAGTGATGAGTGCCACCGCTTCGGGGTAATTTAATTTCAACCCTCTCTCTTTTCGTCGCTTCGCTAAATCAGCGGCTACCACAATCAAGAGCTTGTCTATCTCACGTGGTGTTAATTGCATTGTGAAACCTCCTCCTTCATCACATTATCAACCTTAATTTTTTTGCAAAGAAATCAAAATTCCTTATCATGCTTGCCTATCTTTCCCTTGTTTAAACCAATAAATACTTTCTAAACTTTCCTGGAATCGATTATCAAACAAGTGATTATTAGCAATTTATTACCAAGAGCCTTTAGTCTCAGAAACACTCAATATACGAATATTTTTATAGTAATAAAGTATCAATGTACGCATGCAAAACAATTCTTTTGTCGTATTTTGTCATTCAAAGCTGAAAACCACCACAAAAGACAAACATTCAAAGATTGATTCCTTCCAAGCCATAATATATCATAATTTATATATGTATCAAGTTATATACATTTGATTTTTGCAAAGGAGATATAAAGCGAGACGAAATGGCGAGTCGCGGAGGCTGAAATAAAGAAACTATCTTTTTTCTTATTTGAGCCATTTATTTATTTTCGCATGTTAACAAGCTGCGGATTAGGAAATAATAGTACCACTCCCTTTATGGGGGAATGCTTGTTTAAGATAAAAATCACCAGAAGGGAAGATCATCGTGCAAAACACTACTCGCAAGCCATGGACGGAGGGAACACTTTTTTCCTTTCTGTCAGCATCCTTAAAGGGGATTTCTCAAGTGATGCTGATTGAGAATGCAATAGCTGGACTTATTATACTTTTAGCTATCACTACTTTTTCTTATACGCTAGGAATCATTGCTCTTTTATCAGCCTTTATAGGGACATTTATTGGAATGATAGGAGGAGCCGATAGGCAAAGCGTTAACCAGGGTCTTTTCGGTTACAACTCCGTCTTAACGGGCGTTGCCCTAACTTTGTTTTTAATCGGGCCTTATCAGTTCATTATTGCTCTCGCCAGCGCGGCACTTGCAGCCGTCTTAACGGCCGCAATGATGCATGTAATGAAAAATACAGGAATTCCCGTACTTACTTTCCCGTTTATCATCATGACATGGTTTATGATACTGGCTTCTTATCGTTTAAAAGTCTTTCGGCTAACTTCTGGTCTCGTTCCTCAGGACTTATCCAATTGGGAATTGGATATAACCGGAAAAATTAATTGGACAGAGGGCGCCTTTAACGGAATTGGGCAAATTTTCTTCGTCCATAGTACGTTATCAGGAATTATCCTGTTCATTGCTGTCTTCTTTGCCGGCTGGAAACTCGGCTTCTATGCGGTATTAGGAAACGTAGTTGCTTTATTAGTATCGTATATGCTCGGTGGAGAGCACACATTGATTTATATGGGGTTATATGGGTACAATGCGATCTTAACGATTCTGGCTGTATCTGTCGTATTTAATGAAGGGCGTCACCGCTTTGGACTCATCTCAGGGATTGTAGCTGCTGCTCTAACCGTGCCATTCACAGCCAGTGTAGCTACTTGGCTTTTACCATATGGACTGCCAGCTCTGACAATGCCTTTTGTTCTAAGTACATGGCTTTTCTTAGGAGCTCGAAAAGTTCTCCCTAACCTATAGCCTTCTTTTAGTAAACCCGAATCTTCCGAGATTCGGGTTTACTAAAATTTTTTCTAAGAGGGAGCCCTTACTACTAATGATTAAGGAGATTACCTATGAACAAAGGAAGAATTTTAATTGTAGAAGATGAAACTAAAATCGCACGACTTATTCAATTAGAGCTAGAGCATGAAGGATACGAAACAAAAGCTGCCTATACAGGGACAGAAGGTCTTTCACTATTTCAGCAAGAAAATTGGGACCTTCTTTTGCTAGATGTAATGCTCCCTGAATTGAGCGGTCTCGAAGTGTTACGGCGCATTCGGTCGGCCGATGATCACACACCCGTTATTTTGTTAACGGCACGCGATGCCTTGCCTGATAAAGTGAGCGGCTTAGATTTAGGTGCGAACGATTATATTACAAAGCCTTTTGAAATTGAGGAGCTGCTTGCGCGTATCCGTGTATGGCTGCGCCACCCGGCGTCCGATGACAATACGCCTCGTTCACTAGGGATTGGGGATTTAGTTGTAGAAGAGAAAACACGTGAGGTTTATCGAGCTGGACAGCCAATTGAATTAACGCCAAAGGAATATGATCTACTCGTGTATTTACTTCAAAATCCGAACCAAGTGTTAACATTTGATCAGTTACTGACAAATGTATGGGGATTTGATTACTATGGGGATACAAATGTAGTCTATGTCTATATCCGCTATTTGCGAAAAAAGATTGATGCCCCCTTCCCAACCTCTTATATTCACACTGTTCGCGGCGTCGGATATATGTTAAAGGAATAGAACATGAAACTGCAAACGAAAATTATTCTAACGTCAACTCTTTTACTTTTTGTGCTTTTAGTCGTAGCCAATAGTTCAATTTACTTTATTTTCAAAAAGACGATGACCGATAATGCGGTTGCCCGTCTTCAGGTCGACAGCAAAAATATTACCGAAGGGCTAAAACAAGTATCAAACAATTCGGTTAATAAAAAAAATTTATTGCGTGCCTATTTACCGCCTAGTGGAATGATTAGGATTCTTCCTTCAAAAGGCACTCCATTGTTTGTCGCCATCAAAGAACAAGTGGATTTACAAGATCTCCCCTACTCTTATGAAGATGGCGAAAGAGCAACAGTGAAAAACATTCATAATCACTTATATGCTATTGTGCATACCCCCGTTATTTGGTCAAATGGGGACGTTGTTTCACTTGAAGTAACAGAACAATTAACGGATGTGGAGCGTTCTTTACAAATTTTGAAATTGATCTTAATTATCGCGTCTCTTGCCATTTTAATTCCAACGATTATCGGCAGTCGGCTATTAAGCCGAATTATTTTACTTCCCATCCAATCGCTTATTCAGACAATGGAAGATATCCAGGAATCTCGAACATTTAAAAAAATCATCCGTCCTGCCTCTTCGAAAGACGAGCTCGATCAAATGGCTAATACATTTAACAGCATGATGGACTTATTAGAAGAAAATTATAAAAAGCAAGAACAGTTTGTGTCCGATGCGTCTCACGAATTAAAGACGCCGCTTACCGTCATTGAGAGTTACGCAAATATGTTAAAACGCTGGGGAATGAAGCGTTCTGACATTTTGGAAGAAGCGATTGAAGCGATTCACTCGGAGTCTATCCGAATGAAACAGCTTACGGAGCAAATGCTTTTATTAGCGAAAGGCGATGCCCATTGGGAATTGAAGATTGAACAAGTAGATATAGCCGCTCTCTGCCGCGAGACAGCGAAATATCTTCAACAAGCCTTTCAACGGAACATCTCGATCCATATACACACAGAAAATGCATTTATCAGGGCGGATGAAAAAAAGATCAAGCAACTTCTTTACATTTTAGTGGATAATGCCGTTAAATATAGTGAGACATCTATTGGTATTGCTATTAACCGCAATTCCTCTTCTTTATCGATTGCTGTGACTGATTATGGAATAGGAATTCCAAAAGATGATCTAGCTCACGTATACGAACGATTTTTCCGAGTAGATAAGGCAAGAACAAGATCCACTGGCGGTTCAGGCTTAGGATTGCCTATCGCTAGAAGAATTGTCGCCGCCCATGAGGGTGACATTCATATTGAGAGTGAGGAAGGAACAGGCACAATCGTTACTGTTATATTTCCAGTTTAATTGCCAGAGACCTTAAGATCTTGCGGCTTTTTAGAGAATTTCTTCACACCTTGGGAGGTGAGCATTAAATGAAAAAAATAGTTGCTGTTGTGTTAATAGCCCTCCTCGTTGGTGCAGGTAGTTGGTACGTGGCGAAAAAAGGAATCCATCACTCCGAACCCCTCCTTTCGGAAGACACAGTCAGTCAGATGATTGAACAAAAATATGGTGGAACAGTTAAAGAAATTAATGTTATTGAGGAAGATGATCAAGAACACTATAAACTGACCATTTTAAGAGAACAAATTCTCTATAATGTGATAGTAAATGGCCAAACAGGAGAAGTACTTTCTTTTAAAAAGGAAAATGAAGAAACCGAAGAACCACCGACAACTCACGACGAGCCAATCGATTCGGACACTTCCTCCCCTAATACTCCTATTACAAAAGAGCAAGCGAAAAAGATTGCCTTAAAAAAAGTGAAAGGGATCATTACTGGAGTAGATCTAGATCATGAAGACGGCCAGCTTGTTTATGAAGTTGATATCGATCAGACTAAAACAAAAGAAGCGACCGTTGTCATTAATGCTTACACTGGGGAAATCGAAGCAATCACGTTTGAAACAGATGAAAACGACTAACCGTGCAGCCTGGCGCTGTATGGTTTTTTTGTTCTTTTGCTTCTAGACCTGCTTAAATAAAGGTGCTGACACTAAAACAAATTAATTAATATTCTTTGGAATTTCTAAGACAATTTTAAACTTCTCCTTCTTTTTCTTTAAAATTGAGCGGTTATGATAACTATACAAACAAAACAAGGAGGTGCTGAACATGACATCCATCACGAAGTTATTAACAAGTGTTTTAGTGATAGGAGGTTTAGGAGCCGGTGCTTATGCCGTAACGGACCATCAAGCAGCAGTTGCCCAAACAACTACGTCTTCTCATACGATTAGTGAAGCAAAAGCAAAAGACATTGCTCTATATACATCAAAAGGCGGTACGATTACAGACATTGAATTAGAAAATGATGAAGCCATCAAGAAATACGAGGTCGATATCCTTAAACAAAACCGGGAATTTGACATAGAAATTGATGCAGCAACAGGAAAAGTAATGAAATACAATGAGGAGACTCAATCTCAAAATGACTCTGATGAGAAAGACTTCAAGCAGAAAAATCTCTCCCCTAACGTGTCATTAGAAGAAGGGAAAAAAATCGCCTTAGACCGGGTAAAAGGCACTGTTGCTGAAGCAGAGTTGGAAGATGATCACAACCGCTTAGTGTATGAGTTTGAAATTAGTACAGCGAATTTTCATGAAATAGAAGTAAAAGTTGATGCCGAAAACGGAAAAGTTTTAAATGTTGAATTAGATGATTAAAGGACTAAAAAAAATGCCATTATAACGAAAAAGAGCGGTTCATTCCGTTAGTCCAGCCATTCCCTTAGTTTGCTTGAGCACAAGAAAAAGCATACTTCCATCCATTTAGGGAGAGACTTTAGTAAAGAATATTATTATTTAGGAGGAATTAATTATGTTTCAAAACTTTGAAGTAGAGCCAATGTTTGAAGATCAAATTCATGAACGTCATAAATTCAAGCTAAATGTTGAAGGAACCGACTATCAAGGCCTTTTCCATGAAGGTGAGATTCACTGGTTTAACCCCCACCCTAAGCAAGCTCTTGAAGACAGCCATGTGGAAGCTATTGAATCTCAAGTTCATGACCTGATATCGGATCATTTAGAACAATAAGAGGAAGGCTTTATTCATCGAGATAAAGCCAAAAAATGGACCTAAACAAGAAGCCTTTCTGTTTAGGTCCATTTTTTCGTTATTCGTTTCTTTAGAAACGAAGCCGGCTCCCCGATTGGAATTTTTCTCTAGTGACCATCGTACGAGCGGTTATAGTTTTTCTTCCTATAGGCAGTACATTAGACTCTTTCCTTGGGTGACATGTTTCATTCGTCTTTCAGTCGGGAAATTTTCAGTTAAACCGAGTATCCCCTAGCTTTTATAGACGGGAAACTCTTGCCGAATTGGGAGGTATAATAGTGAATTCATATATATTGAAATTATTACAAGTCCATCAACAAGAACTATTGAAAGAGTGGAAAAAGGATATTCACTCTATTGAAGACCCAAATATGGAACCCTTTAAGAAAGACGATGCTTTAAATGAAAAAATATTTGAGTTAGTCAGTAACAGTATACAGAAATACGATACAGAAAGATTTTCCGAATTGAGAAAGTTTTACATAGACCTAATGGAAAGAGAATGGTCACTCAACTACCTTACCGCTGCTTTCCAAATATTTCGACGGAATATATTAAAAATCTTATTACAAGCAGAACCATCAAGAGAGCAAATCCTCTCTCTTTATGAGGAGATAGATGGCTGGTTCGACCCTGTTGTCACTCATTTAGTAAACGATTGCTCAGAAAGATGGCAAAGTGCTTATAAGAGGCAACAGGAAGAGCTGGACAAACTAACAGCTCCTATGATACCCGTATTTCGAAAAGCCTGTATTCTTCCTCTTATTGGCAACATTAGCGATGACCGTGCTGGAATCATTAAAGAAAATTTATTGAAAGGGATTGCGCAATTTAACAGTGAATATGTGCTAATTGATGTTACAGGTGTTCCTGTTGTAGATACCTATGTAGCCAATCACTTTATGCAAGCAACAGAAGCAGCCAGCCTGCTTGGGACTGAATGTATCATCGTCGGGATCCGTCCTGAAATAGCTCAAACGCTTACCAGTCTGGGTATAACATTTAACATCATGACATTTTCCGACTTACACAAAGGGATCCAGTATGTTTTACAAAAAAGCAAGTAACATTCCAGCCAGTCTCCGGTCAAAGTTGACTTTTAAACTGGTCTAAGCAGTTTTTACAAATGCATGTTTTTCTTAATTGCTCAGGAGGCACAAGATCAAAAATCTCTTTCGGAAAGGATTCCTGGCTGCACCAGCAAATCCCTAAGTTTTTATCCATAGAATTGCAGCAATGATTAGCCCTATTGCAAATAGGGCAATTTTCAATTGTACTAGTTTCTGTCGTCATCATTTGTACCTCCTGAGGTTTATCACTCTTTTCTTTATAGTATAACAAACCTGGAAAAACCTCTGTGACTTATTTAACCAAAAGTAAGGGGCAATTCTTTCAGCGCTCTAAAACCAAGTAATTTTCTCCATTGTAAGTCCGATGAAGCAATTTGAAGATGGTCCATTCGCTGGAGCAATATTTGAACAGCAACTTGTGCCTCTAATCGTGCTAACGAAGAACCGGGACAAAAGTGGGTTCCGTATCCAAATGATAGATGAGGATTCGGATTTCGGGCAATATCCAGCATGTTAGGATGGTTAAATTGCTTTGGATCACGATTGGCTGCTCCAAGCAGAGTGTAGACTTGATAACCTTGTTTTATCTCAACTCCGTTGATCTCTATGTCTTCCGTTGCTGTACGGGCCGTCATCTGAGTCGGGCTTTCATAACGTAAACATTCTTCTACAGCGGCGTCAATCAACGATGGATTTTCCTTTAGCCTAGCTAGTTGGGTAGGATGATTCAATAAACATAGCATTGAATCGCCAATAAGATTTACCGTTGTTTCATGACCGGCAATGATGAGTAAAATACAAGTTGCCAAAATCTCTTCGTCTGTTAACTTATCTCCTTGCTGCGTCTCCTCTATCAGCCTGCTGATAAGATCTTGTTTCCTATTTTGTCTCCGCTTTTGGATTAGTCCCTTAAAATAAACGAGCAGGCTTTTTGTCGTATCATTCCCCTCTATTAATGCCTTTCTTGAACGAGTAAAGTCAATCGTTTGAATTAAACTGACAGCCCACTCTCTGAATTGATGGCGGTCCTCTGCTGGGATTCCTATTATTTTGGCAATAACAAGACTAGCCAAAGGAAATGCCAAGTCTGCAATAACATCCAATTTATAATTGTGCTGTACCTTATCCAGTAAATCATGAACCGTTTCTTCTATATAAGAGCGGTAACTTTCCACAACACCCGGTGTAAACACTTGGCTAACGAGCAGGCGTAAACGTTTATGATCTTGCCCATTTTTAAAAAGCAGCATATCGCTCTGAACGCGTTTAAGCGCTTCATATTTCCGGGTCGTCTGTGGCAGTGACATGCGATTCTTAAATCTAGCATCTTTTAGAATCATTAGTGCCTCGTCGTATCCAGTGACATACCATCCTGGATTCTTAAATGCCATTCCCCTATAAATAGGATGCACGGAACGCAGCTGCTCATAAGTTGGATAAGGGTTGTTCAGACACTCAGGAGAAGACAGTGAAAACGCTGGCGTTCGGAAGTCCTGTTCTTCTTTTATATCGTTCGTCATGCTATGCCCCCATCTTTGTAAAATTTACTCTCCCTATAAAAGGGCCGCTTCTGAAATCACATTCAGCTCTTTTCCAATCAAATGAAATGATGATAACAAATGATCGATTTCTTTCAAGCTGTGATTAGCCGTAACAGTTAATCGAATACGGCTTTCCCCGATCGCGACTGTTGGCGGACGAATCGCTGGTGCATATATTCCTTCTTCTTGAAGCCTAGCCGCAAAGGCGGCTGCCTTGTAGGTGTCTCCAATGATCACAGGAATGATCGGTGTGTTATCTCCTTTTACCGTATATCCCATCTTTTCTAAACTGTTTTTTAATTGTTTTATCTTTGACAGCAATAGCCGGCGCTTTTCCTTACTATGCTCGATAATTTCGAAGGCGGCATAAGAGGCAGCACAAATCGAAGGTGGAATGGCCGTTTGAAAAATAAACGTTCTCGCATGATTTAATAAAAAATCAATGAGCACTCTGGAACCAGCAACAAAGCCGCCTTCTGCCCCAACCGCTTTACTTAAAGTACCAATCACTATATCTGGCGAAACATCAAAATATTCGCTCGTTCCTCTGCCGTTTTCCCCTAAAATACCTGTAGCATGAGCATCATCTACGATGACGAATGCATCGTAGCATCTAGCAAGTGACACGATCCGGTCAAGCGGAGCAATCGTCCCATCCATACTGAACACTCCATCTGTTACAATAAAACGCCGGTGATAGGAGTCTGAATTTTTGAGTTTTTCTTCAAGATCCTTCATGTCAACATGGTTATAAATGATCGTGTCCGCTCTCGATAGTCGGCACCCGTCAATAATACTGGCATGATTTAATTGATCACTAAAAACAACATCTCCTTTTTCCGGCAAGGAAGACAGTACACCAACATTCGCTAAATAACCGCTTGAGAATAAAAGGGCGGCCTCTGTCTGTTTAAAGGCTGCTATTTTGTTTTCAAGTTTTTGATGCCACTCCGTATGGCCCGTCGTAAGTCTTGAACCGCTGCTTCCTACACCAAACTCATGCAAAATGGTTTCTGCTGCATACACTAAGCGTTCATCGTTTGCCAGCCCTAAATAATTATTCGATGAAAAAACAAGCTGTTTTCTGCCGTTAATTACTGCTTTAGAGCAAGGAGCTGAATGCATCGTTTTTAATTGCCGATGCAACCCCGATTCTTTTGTTTTATCTAATCGGCCGTTTAACCACTCATCCAGCTTCATATTCGCCACCTCTTTTGCCCTCCCAATGAATAAATACTGGCTGCTTCTCTAAATAGTAAAGATAGTGATCCCATTCTCTTGAAGCATCTACAAAAAAGATACGGCAGCCTTGTTCATCCCCATATTCTTTTAATTTGTTAATGCGCTGGTAGCCCATCTCTTTACTGGCTACATAACCAGTGATATACTCTGGATCATCCGACCAACATAATTCGGCTACGGTCGCTGGATGGGCACTTACCTTTGAAGCCAGGATAAGAGCCTCTTTTATTCGAGATTGATTAGGAAGCCCATAATGAGCGGCCCATTTTTCAAAATTATCATTTAACCAATCCATTCGAGAAACCCGTACACCCTTACTTCCTCTATCATCCACCCGTTCACCTGAATGGACATCCACTAACATAGCCCCTCTCATATTTGAATAATCCGCTAAGTAACGATAGGCCTTTTCAATCACTTTCCTCTGAATACCCGCCTTTGCTAACAGCTCCTGAGACAATTCCTGTCCCCTGTCTGCCGACTCTACTTCATGCGTTTTAATTGTAAGTGGAGGAATACACTCAATAGGTTCAGTAATCGCCTCAAACTGAATCTGCATAAAATCGGGATTCCCTCGCGAATGAATTAAAGCCTTATCCAATAAAGCGTTTACAGCTTGTTTTATATTATTGTAGGTGGAAAGCAGCTCTCCTCCAGAGATGTGCTTTCCGTCGCCTTCATGGGTTTCATTCCTAGCCGCTCTCATTCTCACGCTATAATATCTTTCCTGCTGCATACGTCTATCTCCTATCCTTGTCGTTTGTTCATGTAATCCCCCTGCTTCTACGAATTACACTTTTGTAAACTTTATTTTATAAAAGGTTAACAATTAACCATTAAAAATGTCAATGTAATTTATTTACCCTTTTACTTCTTGTGAATATTTTTCAGCCTGCAGCAAACACTATATGTTAAGGAGTGGTAAGGATGAAAAGACAGACAAAGGATAAAAAAATTGGTCAAAAAGCTGATTCAATGAATGCAATGGACCAAGGGCTAAATTTAATTATGCAAACCATTAATAACGCAACCGGAATTGATAAGGGCAATGATGGCAAGATCAATAAAAAGTAATTAAAACGCCTGTTTTTTGGCGTTTTCTATTCGGATGAAAGGGCATGGCTATTTCCCCTCCCTTATATAGGTCTGTTTACTCCCTCTAACTTGTCTTCACTCTAAATCGAATGGTAATATAGACTTAATTACCTAGGTAGTAAAGGAGGACTTCGGATGATTTCTGACTCTGAATTGGTTATATTCATGAAGGAGCTAGGTAAGTTAATAGATGAGTACTATGGCTGTCCAAAAGAGTCCATTAGGAAAGAAATTCATCAAGATATTTTGCTGTTATGCTCTGTCATTAGCAGCGAAAATGGTGAGCACCACCCATAATCGTTTTCTTAAACACCTTTTAATCCGTTACTGGTTCTTTAGAAGGTGTCACTTTCGTCGTTCCTTATTATTCAGGTAAAAAATAAAAAATTTTACTTATTACAAAATAGAACGAAAGCCTAATTTATAGCTCCCTCTTCCGACCCAATGCCATTCATTTTTCAGTTATTCACAGCACATAGTTCTCCACGCTAAGTTAGTTTCAGTTTTTATAAGGAATTGAGAAAACAGAAATCAATCATTTTTGCTCTATATAAATGATCCCAAACATGATTAGCAATACATACTTCGTTGAAAAGGCTATTCGGAATAAAGATTGCTTTTTAATTCTTTTCATTTTGCGTAAAGCTGCAGCCAAGCTCTTTTATGTAGGAAGAAGAAAATCGATAGACTGGGCTTCTTCCCCTATTCCGTAACACCGATTTTCATTAGCATGTAAAGATATAAATCCCGGCTGTATACCGCCGAAGTTTGTAAGAATAAATAAACCGAGAAGTTTATATACAATACTTCTCGGTTTATTTATTAATTAATCTTATTTTTATCTATGTTGGGAACCATTCCATCACCACATTGGCATGTAAGGCCGAACCGTATTTGAACATTTCTTCCTGTTGATGCATACGAGGATTGTGAACAGGCGGCTCTCCCTCTTTGCCAATGCCTAACCTAATACAACTAAGGCAGAAGGAACTGCTTGAGAATTCTGATCCGCCTAATGCCCCAGATCGCTACCTTTTTATATAACCTAATGATAATGTATTCTTTTCCTTAATAAGGATTATTGGAAAATAGGCAATACAGGTTAACTGAAAACCGATAGATATGACTATTTAAAGAAAGGCTCATTAAAACTAAGGCTGCTAATCGTTTAGAATTAGGTTTGTCAATATTTGAATTTTTCACACATTGAAATTTGATATTATTATAAGTTCTCTCTGTTTTCTCGGGAAGGTCCTCCCCTATCTGCCGGAAAACAGAAAGAGGCACCTCTTCTAAGAGTGATGCCTCTTTCTGTTTTGGTTTTATGCCAGACAGCTAGCTTTAATGACTTGTTTTTAGATTGATTGTTTATGTGTTTCGAGGTGTAGTGTTTATTGAATCATTAACTATTGGCTAGTTTTTTTAGCCTTTCTTCAGCAGCGTCTACATTTGCAGGTACTCCAGTCAAAATATTGAGCATCAAATTCTTTTTAGCCATTTTCTTTAACGTATAAAACACATGAGGTTTATATTTTTTTAATAGCGTCATAATTTCATTAGCTGGCAAAGGCACTTTCGATTGTATTTTTAATAAGGATCGTAAGTAAGCTACAAAATCATAAGCAGCTTCGGTATTATCTGGACACCTCTTTAATAACTCATAAAATTGTTGAATGCTTTTGCTTAGTTCTTTGTTCTCTTCCATCAAGTTTGGTCCCTACCTTCAATCGTGTAATTACCCAAATAAGGAAGCCTATTCCTACTTGGCAGCCCGGCTGTCATTGTTCAGAGCTTGTGAACCTTAGACCCGTGGCTTTGCGTCCTTACCTTTCGATAAGTTTGCCTTTATCATTAAAAATAATTTAGTATTATTATATACAAAATAATAATACTGTAAGAATTATATCAATAAAATCATTCAGGTCAATCATTTGTCTATCCGTGTATATTGCCTCTTTCTTCTGCTAAATAAATCCGCCCGCTGAAACAAGCACCTCTATCAACAGAAAGACATTTAGTTAGGCTGCTGCAAGCTTAAAAAGCCAGCACATCGTAACGTACTGGCTGCCATTGTATATACCCACGTCTTTCCTTCGGCTGCTTTATGAAATTTTTAATTCAGCTTTGTATTTTTTTCCTTTCTCAGTGCCGTTTTTATAAAAAGCTGGCAATTTATATTGATTATTTAATTCATTTCCAATAAGCCTTTTAGTTTTTGCTCGGCCGCTTCAAAATCGGTCGATAGCGCGGTTAAAAATCCGAGCATGTCATTCTACTTTGCCATTCCTCTTAAAGAAAAAAACACCGCTGGTTTATGTATTTTAAGGACTGTCATAACCTCTGTTGTTGGCAAAGGAAGTGGTGATTTTATCCTAAGGAATGATCGTAAAAAAACAACAAAATCAAACGCTGAATCAGGAGTATCTGGATAAGCCTCCATTAAAGTGTAAAATTTTTGAATATTTTCTTTTAATTCTTCTTGCATAACTAGCCCCCTACTTTTAAACGTATTGTCACCAAATAGGGTACTAATTTTCCTATTTGGCAGCCCGGCTATCATAATTTAACCAATCTTAGACCCGTGGCTTTGCGTCCTTACCTTTCGATAAGTTTGCCTTTATCATTAGGTTGACGTTCTATCATCGCAAACAAAATAATGATAATATCATAAGAATCTTATAGGAAAATGATATCAGGGTCAATACTCCCCGTAAGAAAATTATTTTCTAGGTTGTTTTAATCAGCGATCTCGCAAAAAATTATATTCACATAATTATTCCCAAAAGATGATGGCTCTATCATTCAAGCTGTCCCCTGAGAGCACAAAATAACAGGATGAAAACAAAGCAATGATTATAATTAGATTAAGGAGTTGAAGGCTATGGCATTAGTAGAATCCTTGCAAAAGGCAATTGATTATATGGAAGAACACTTAACAGACAAAATCACCATAGAAGAGATTGCCAAACAGGCGAATATTTCTCCTTTTCACTTTCAGCGTACGTTCATGATTTTGACTGATATGTCCGTTGGTGAATATTTGCGTCGCCGCCGCTTAACATTAGCAGCCCAAGAATTGTCTAATACTAGCATTAAAATAATCGACCTTGCCTTGAAGTATGGCTATGACACTCCGGAATCTTTCTCAAAAGCTTTTCGTAAGCAGCACGGTATAGCACCGAGTGAAGTTCGGAAAGAAGTCGGAAAGCTGCGATCTTATAACCGTCTTGCAATTCAAGTGAATTTGAAAGGAGCAGAACCAATGAACTATCGTATCGTCACACGAGATGCTTTCAAAGCAGTAGGAATGAAACGCCTATTTGCCAATAACACCGAGAACGTCGGAATTCCCGGCATACCGGAATTTTGGGAGGAGATGAATAGAAATGGAACTTCTGACCGCTTGCTGCAATTAAACAATGGAGACATTAAAGGGTTGTTAGGAATTTGTTCGAACTTTAATGAAAAAGAAAATACAACGGACTATTGGATTGCTGTGGAATGCAACGCGGAAGACCTATCGGCTGAATGGCCAGCTATTCATTTCCCAGCAGCTAAGTGGGTTGTTTTTGAAGTAGAAGGACCAGTCCCCAGTGCTATTATAGAAACTTGGAAACAAATTTATTCGGAATGGTTCCCTTCTAATGGATATGAACCAGCTGAAGCTGCTTCATTCGAAGCTTATATAGACCCTTATCCGTATCGTTCAAATTCTTATAATGAAATTTGGGTCCCGATTAAATAAGAAAAGATTCTATACTATTGGCCATTTTTTCATCCGCTTAAAGGGAAACGCCAGCTTCCTGGTGTTTCCCTTATTTAAATACTTGATCAATTTTGTTTCTATCATCATCTAATATCCAGCCATTGTACCTTTTATAAATTCCCTTAATCGTTTCAGGCGAGGCGGCTACTACATCACAGCCCCGACCATCACATATATGAAAAATTGTCTGTTTATCCCTATTTATGAAATAGACTCAGCGAAAAATACTTGGCCGTATCCCTAGATCGTGTTTGCAAATTGCTTTTAACATCGAAATGTATCTAAGCTGGGATGTTTTGCATGGTAAAGTAAATCAATGAGTTCTAAACCTTCTATCTTCATCGTCATCCGGGAAAATATAAGGGATTACATAATGATGTAACTTATACAAAGAAGATCTCTCCTTTACATACTGAGAAAAGGTCTTTAATTTATGTTTGAAAGCATGACTATCCGCAAAATCGTTAACATTTACTACCACGTAAATAGAATCGTCAGGTACACGCAAAGACTCAAATAAACGAGCCGCTCTTTCATAGACTCCTTGTAAATAAGAACAATTTTCGTCTACTTCACTTCGTCAGAGTCATAGTCCTCACCTAACTCAAAACGAATGCCAATTCTCCCAGTTTTAAAATAAAGGCGGCCGAAGTGCTAAATGAGGAAAGGCTTTGTGCATATAATCGTCTAATTTCATCCTTAGCCCTCACTAGTAAAAGAGAAAGGCTATCGATGATAGCCTTTCTCTTCCCTTTAGGAAACACCGTTAATTTACTTTTACATTATCCATCGAACATATTACAATTTTGATTCTTCCTCTCTAAAGAAAGGGGAACCGATAAAAGTTCCCCCGAAAGAAAACCCTAACGCTGAAAATAAAAAGGTATAAGATTGATTCTTCGCCGGCCAGAAAAAATAATTAAGCATATAGCTTATGGCACTAAGTAAAAGGAACAAACTTATAAACTTAAATAGTCTTCTCCTAATCTCAATCTTATTTAACTTTCTTAGATTTATCAGCATTCTTACCAAGAGATATACTGCCATAATAAAAAGATAAATAAGATAGCCTGCTATAAATTTAAATGCATACGGTCCATCAAAACCTTTGTATGCCATAAGCAATAAGAGAATAGAACTAAGAATAAAACCTGAACATAAAATAAAGTTCAGCAAGCAATATTTCTTTTTCATACTATACCACCTTGGACAAACTTCTCAATAAGAATTGCACGGTTCAATTTCTGCCAATTATACGTGCCCCTTGCCATTAAAACACAAACCAGCTCATAGTCAATCCCTTAACATCCCGAAGTAAATCCATATTGTAAGTGGACATATCTATAAGGAGAGCTTTTTTATTCTATATTCAGCTATAAGTTCTTTTACTAGACATGATGGAACTGCTCTTTTAAAGTTCATTTCACTTTTTGGGGTGGTTATTTAATTTTTCTACTGTCATAAAATAATTTTATAGATGCTCCATCTTTGTGATCGATCTCTTATCTAAGTTCTTAAGTGGACGCTCAAATGTTTTGCCGCCACATAAAAATATTTCCAACCTCTTCATTATCTGTTACCATTTAACTAAAAATGTTATAGGAAGAAGGGATTATTCATTTGGAGAAAAAACGACTAGATTTTATCGATCAATTAAAAATCGCCCTGATCATGCTAGTAATCGTCCATCATGCCGGGCAAGCATATGGGCCAGGCGGCTGGTGGTACTTTCAATCAGCTGAGTCGATTCCGTGGCTGGGACGATTTTTCACTGTCAATGCAGCCTTTTTTATGAGCTTGTTTTTCTTTTTATCCGCCTATTTTGTACCAGCTTCGTTTGCCAGAAAAGGACCACGCCGTTTTTTAATTGAACGTTTTAAGCGGATTGGCATTCCTTTATTGTTAGGCTTTTTTATCATGATGCCGGTTTTAATGTACGTGTATTACATACATTTTCGCGGTTACGAGCCGATTTCTTTCTTTACTTATTACAGTCAGATCTTTTTTGGTTTTGGGGAAAAGCCTGCACATTGGACCGGGCCATCATGGCCAGATATGCAGTTTGGGCATTTGTGGTTTTTAGAGCATCTGCTTGTCTATACTCTACTGTTCGTATGGTGGAGGAAGCTAGTGCCAATGCCGAGAGAAAAACAGCCGCCCACGATAATTCATACTTGGCAGATTATTTTCTTTTTAATTATTCTTGCTCTAGTGACATTCGTCATTCGTATTTGGTTCCCAATTGATCGCTGGATTGGATTTTTAGGCATTATTCAAGCAGAATTTGCTCACGTTCCACACTATGCCAGCTTCTTCTTTTTAGGAATTCTAGCTTACGAGCGTAACTGGCTGTTCACATTTCCTCGTAAAACAGGCTTTCTCTGGCTAGCAGCGGGATTAGTAATGACTGTTATTTTATATTTTGGCGGAAGCTTCGTTTTCCCTTATTTAACAAAAGGCGGCTGGAATATAGGATCGCTTGCCAAGTCTTTTGTGGAAGCATTTCTTTGCATCTCTCTTATTATTGGACTGGTTACATTATTCAGAGAAATGAGAAGCCGTTCTAATCACTTATTGAAAAGTATGGCATCCAATACATTTGTTGTTTATTTTCTTCATGTACCGGTTGTCGTTGCTCTTCAATACAGCTTGGCAGCACTTTCACTATCCGTTGTATCGCAATTTTTACTTTCATCCGTTTTAGGGATCGTCTTTAGCTTTCTGATTAGCCAATTTGTTTGGCGAAGACTCCCTTACTTAAAAAATTTGATGTAATGAGAAAGATGAACAGGCCAGTCTACTTGCCAGAGCGATCGATTTGCGAAAACCTCAATTTTATAGGGTATCTTTTTCAGGGCCTGTACAATTTTAAAGAATCACCCCAATTTTTATGTATAAACATTAAGAGAAAGCTAAATAAATAGAACTTTTTATTCATCTATTGTTTTCACACCAGTAAATAAATGGTATTATCGATATATTACGGAAGATGTCAAAAAATGATTAATCTTCTTCAAAACCTGTTAGAGAATTACTTTACTACTAAACTTATAAGGAGCCGATTGATTGTGAAACGTATTGCTGCCCTTTTTGTATCTTCAACTTTACTTTTAGGCCTATCAGCAGTCTCTCCCTCTTCAACCGATGCAGCTGCAGCGTCTTACAAAAACTGCACCGAGCTGAATAAAGCTTATCAAGGCGGTGTAGCGAAAGATGCGAAGGTAAAAAATAAAGGCGGAAAAACAAAGTATAAGCCGTATATTTCAGCGGCACTTTATCATGCTAATTCAACATTAGATAGAGATAAAGACGGCATTGCTTGTGAAAGATAAACAGTAGATTGGGAGCATGATAATCGATGACAATAAAAATAATGAAGCGGATGAGCCTTCAATCAAGCTCACCCGCTTCATTATTTTTTTGCTTTTAAATGCTGTTATTTAGCTGCTATTCATGTCATCGTGTTGTTTGAAATAAGGCTGTGGTACTGCGAAATTGAAAAAATTCACTTGTAGATGGGAAAGTCGAAAAAGGTATGAAGAAATAGGCAATCACCATAATGATTCAATAGACGTCGACAAAGCTGATGAGATGAATAGATGAAGGGTCACTTTAAATTAGAGCGGATGGAAAAGGCAACGTGAATCAGGCGATCTCTATTATACGAGGTGGAGAAGAAAGGAGAAGAGTAACAGATCGATTTCCTTTTTAACTGACAAAAGCAAGACAGCTTAGCATTCAATTTATAGAGATCTCATCAGCAAAATACATACAAATATATTAAACCAATACTTGAATGGCTCACTTAGTTATTTTACCATTTTTCCTTTGTTCCTAGCCGGCACGTCACTATAAAATTTATTAAACAAATACACCAAATAAGCATTTAAGTCAAATTGATCTTTCATAACAAAATTAGACAGAGTTACGTTGTTTTTTCTCATTATTGTTTTTCCTCCTCTTATTTAATTTCTTTGTCTTTTATCACACCATTTAATGTGGAAGGTATGATCCCTGCGCAAAAAGTTCTTCTACTTCCACTATAATAGAAAGCGTTTTCAATGTGAAGTTTTATTAAAATAAAAATTTCGACGAATTTCTCGGTTATATAAATTGGCTTGCATAAAAGCTAAAGAAGTTGAACAACATATGAAGCGAACAAAACATAATGGAAAGAGAGGACATAAACAATGACTAAAAAATGGTTACAATTATTGCCCGTATTTTTTCTAGCTATCGGCATGCTGATAGGATGCAATAATAATGATCCAGCTGACAATAATCTAAACGACCAGAATGAGATTAATCAAAACGATGTAGACGAGGACAATAAACTGCTTCCTAATGATGATAATAATAACAATATGAATCGAGATAATGATCTGCTCCCTGGTGACAATAACGATACAAATCAGAATAATGACCTGCTTCCTGGTGACAATGATAACGGCACAAACCGGGATAACGATCTGGTTCCGGGCGATGACAACGACGCAAACCGGGATAACGATTTGATTCCGGGCGATGACACCAATGACCTTGGCCCTGATCATAATGATCGTGACAACAGAGATATAACCGACGATCCTCGTGATATGCAGGGTCCTAGAGACGAATAAGAATGAAAAAACACTGACAGCCAGTCGGTGTTTTTTCATTCTCCGTGTACATACAACATTTTAAAAGTATAGACTGCAATTTCTCCATTTTTCGCTGTATAGTTGCGGTACTATCTATTTAAAGGGGGACTTTGTGTGTTTATGAAGTTAACGAAAGAACAAAAACAATTAATGATTGCGGAGATTCAATATTTCTTTTCAGAGGAAAGAGATGAAGAACTGTCAGAATTTGCGGCAGAAAGAGTGTTAGACTTCGTGAAAGAGTCGCTTGCTCCTCACTTTTATAATGCCGCTGTCTCAGATGTAAAGACTGTAGTGGAACAGCAGTTTTCCTCCCTAGAAGATGAAATATTAACTCTTGAACGTCCGATCAAACGATAATTGCTTTCTTAGAAGTAAATTACATTTTATTTACTTTTGAAACTTAGGGAATTAAGCGGCAGCGATATTGTTATATAAATTATCCCTGAACCTTCGGCTGGACAACTGTAGCACCTTTTCTAAAAATAAATAAAGACAGCCTCTTAACAAGAGGCTGTCGACAAGTACTTTGACTAAATTAGCATTTAGATAGACTATTAGATAGACTAACCTAATTATAGTCCTTTATCCTTTACTGCTTCTTCCAAAGCCATAACGCCACACTTTCAGGAATATACCTCCGCCGAAAAGCAAGGTTGCCAGAAAGCAAAGTACCGCAATGAGAATCGTTAATATTCCGCCAATGCCTGTTAGACTAAGCAGTGTAAATAGCTGAGTGAGAACTCCTAAAACTGCGAGCAATAACCCTATTACACCCGTTAAAAACCCAAGGAATAGGCACCAGATTCCACCAGTAAACAATCCATTACTCATAAAAATTCACCTCCTTAAGAGAAGGAATCATTATTTTACAATATAATATGCAGATGCTTAAGAGCTTGCTTGTGAAGATACAAAAAAGACTCGAAATAAGGCGATAATCTTGAATGTAAATTAAAGAGGCTTTTTATTTATAAAGCTAATAAAAGGCTTTAGAGTACGCAAAAGCGTGATTACCTCTTTTTCATCCTTTTTCTGGCTAAAAGGACAGGTGGCGCCGCCTTTCTATCTCTGGATAAAACATAAAAAATTCAGCCATACTACCACAGAAGGTGGTGTAGTTACAAATGGACTTCCCTACTGTATATACAAACTTTTGGGACGCCGTTATTGCCGTTCCTATAGTAATGGCGCTAACACAGGTTATCAAAGTCTATTTTCATATCCCGAAAACGTTCGTTCCGCTTGTCGCTCTTTTGACTGGATTGCTCATCTCGATCTTTATCAGCCACAGAGGGCATATCACCGCTGGAATTTTCATGGGCTGGTTTTACGGGTATGCAGCTATCGGTTCTTATGCTGCTTTAAAAACAAATGTCCTTGCTTACCTAAAAAAAGTGCGGCGTGAGTAGTACGCGATCCCCTTACCACCCTATCGTCTGAAAGTGACTCTCTTAATCGTCACTTTCTTTAAATCCTTCTGTCTGCCCTCCACACTAACTTCTCTTCTCTTTTAAACCTCTGGACTCTCCTAGCCGCAAAGAGTGTAAATTAGAAAGTTAAATGCGAAACATGAAAGAACCTCTGCTATCCGTTATTTTTAATGCTCCCTCTTAAGCTTCATTTGATCGGATAACTTTTGGACTTCACCTTTATGTACTTATCTAATGGTACATTCAAACTCACCGTTCACAGGAATAAAATTGGAATTTTAAGGAGAAATTTTTCTCACGCTGCTGTTACGATAAAATAATTCGTGATAATATTAGAGAACTGAAAGAATTTTCTTCATCTTCTTAATCTAACAATCGATCCTTCTATACTTATCAATAGACGAACTACATAAGTAAGACGGAATTAAAGGAAGTGCCATAGTGTCCAATCAAAAAGTCTTATCAAATGACATCAGCCGTGATCATCTTCATGCTGATTGTGGCAATTGTTTTGGATTATGTTGCGTCGCCCTGCCCTTTGCAGCGTCAGCTGACTTCTCTTTCAACAAAGACGGAGGGAAGCCTTGTCCTAATCTGCAGGCAAATTACCGATGCAGCATTCATCAAAATCTTAGGCAAAAAGGCTTTCGAGGTTGTGCTGTTTATGAATGTTTTGGTGCCGGACAAAAGGTTTCTCAGATCACCTTTGAAGGAAAGGACTGGCGAGATCATCCAGATACAGCCAAACGAATGTTCGACGTATTTCCCGTTGTACAACAACTTCATGAGATGCTTTGGTATTTAACCGAAGCACTCACATTAAAAGCAGCCGTACCAATCTATCGCGAGCTTCACGACGCACTCAGCAAAACCGAAGAGCTTACTCTTCTTACTCCTGATGCTCTTGCTGAATTGGACATACCTGCACATCGAGCAGAAATAAATCTTCTGCTTTTACGCACTAGTCAGCTAGCACGTGCCGAATCTGTCCAACAGCCAAAAAGTGCTAAAAAGCAGCGAAAACCGATTGGCAGAGGAGCTGATCTGATCGGTGCTAATCTTAAAGAAGCGAACCTCCGTGGAGCTGATTTAAGAGGCGCACTGCTGATAGCTGCTGATCTGAGAGGGGCTGACCTTAGAGAAACCGATCTAATCGGTGCCGACTTTAGAGATGCCGATCTTAGTGGAGCTAACCTCTCGGGCAGCATCTTTCTCACTCAAGCGCAAATTAATGCAGCAAAAGGAGATTCAAAAACAACCTTGCCTTCCTCTCTGACTCGGCCCATACATTGGTCTGCGTCTAGAGCATAGAAATAAAAAAAACGATTTCCTGTAAAAAGGAAATCGTTTTTAAAATTACGATCTCTAACTATAAAACCGTCAAAAACATAGAAATTTGCGGAATATATGTGATGATGAACAAGTCAACAATCATGATCAGAATAAATGGCGTCACCGCTCGGATCAGCCTATCATATGACACGTCAGCAATTCCCTTCACAACAAACAAATCTAAGCCAACAGGCGGAGTAATAAGCCCTATCGACAAATTCACGACCATGACAAGACCGAAGAAAACCGGATCGATCCCTACTCCTATCGCAATGGGCAAAAGTAATGGGGTTAAAATAGTGATAGCTGCCGAAGCGTTCAAAAAGCAGCCGGCAATAAAGAAAATCACATTGAACAAAAGTAAAATAACATACTTATTGTCGGATATATTCATTATTTCAATGTTAAATATATGAGCATATCGGGGAAAAAGCGGAAGAAGTTTTGAAGGCTTCCTTACTGTTTTGCTTTACGTTTTAATTGACTAAGAAGATATTTTCAACTAGGCTATCTCCCCGCTTATTAGAATTCGACACTTTGGGTGATCAAGCGCTCTGGAAATTTCACATGCAGCTGTTCACCTATTTCAGCTAATTCTTTTTCTAAGCTGGCGGTTAGTTGAATGCCCGTTTTCTTGCGCATCTGCTCCTCTTTCTTTCTTCTTTCACCAGGGTAACGTATTTCATTAATCCCCGGCACCTTGGCGACCAGCTTCAGTTCTTTTAAAAGATTCTGGACCGACTGAAAGAACGTTTCTAAATCGGTAAACTTTTTAATGTCCATTAGAATAAAGAAATGTCCGACGTTTGCTTTATCTGCCTCTTTCTCGTTATATATATTGTTAACATGGGGACCAAAAGCCGCTCCGGAAAGCACTCCTGCCAACAGTTCTACTGCTAATGCCAATGCTGACCCTTTTGGCCCTCCCATTGGCAGGACAGCTCCTTCCAATGCAGCTTGCGGATCATTCGTCGGCTTTCCGAATCGATCAATTGCCCACCCATCGGGGATTGAATCTTTTTGCTGGACAGCGTTCATTATTTTCCCTCTTGCCACTACACTCGTCGATAAGTCAATAATGACAGGCGTGTCATTCCCTGTAGGAAAACCAAGAGCAATAGGATTTGTGCCGAAAAAAGCCTCCTTCCCTCCCCAAGGAGCTATGCCAGAAGGTGAATTTGTAAAACCTATACATATCATGTTCTGCTCACATGCTAATTGACAAAAGTAAGAAGCCGCCCCAAAATGATTGCTATTTTTAATAGCAATCGCCGCTATCCCTGATTGCTTTGCTATCTCCATTCCTTTCGTCAAAGCATGATAGCTCACTACATGGCCGAGCCCATTATCTCCATCTACGGTAAGTACTGAGCCGCCTCTTTCCAACTGGATAGCAGGAGCAGCATTTATCCGTTTATCCATTAACCTTTTCATATAGATAGGCAGCCGGCTGATGCCGTGGCTATCAACACCCTCTAGGTTTGCTTGAACTAATGATTCAGCTACGATACTAGCATCTGCTTCCGTTATCCCCACGCTTTTTAATACGGATTCACAAAAAAGCTTTAAATCAGATTCTGCATAACTGTACACAGCCTATCCTCCTTTTTCTTCATCTAAGCATGGTTATATAGTTTTTGTAGCCACCGCCTTCCAAGCAGCCAGTTTGTTGCGCGACAAATCCTTTGAAGCATAGAAGACCTTTCCTTAGCTCCCGCTTTATCCTAATAGCTTTTGTCCTTCCCATTTACCTTTTTAGTTTACTTCTATAAGTATGAATTAAGTTAAGGATCCTCCACTCTTTTATTAAGGCATCGATAAAATTCTATCTTTCTGGCGGAGAAATTCTTATGGGCTAAATAACAGGTTCAACCGTTTGCGTCATTTTATGAGCGTTTTCAGATTGCTGCTCTTCAAAGTTCAGCCATACTAAAAGCGCACCTGCCAGCAGGTGCGCTAATCATAAAAAATCAAGGAGTTCTACAGCAAGAAAAGAATTTTCTCTGCTTAGAAAGAATTATTTTAATTTTTCTTGTAAAGCTTTTTCCACATGGCCTGGTATATAATCAGATACGCTGCCATTATGAGAATAGATTTCCTTTACGATACTTGAACTAAGAAAAGAATATTTTTCACTCGAATGAATAAAAAAGGTTTCGGATCCTCTGTACAAGCTTTTATTCACCATCGCCATTTGTGCTTCGTACGCATAATCGGTTACCGTTCTTAATCCTTTTATGATCGCTCTAATATCATTTTTTCTCATGTAATCAATGAGCAGACCTTGAAATGCCGTCACTTTTACTTTCTCGTTTCCAGCGAACGTTCTTTCAATCAGCTCTCTTCTCTCATCGATGGAAAAGAGCGGACTTTTCTTAGAGTTCACCATGACAGCTACTACAATTTCATCGAAAAAATCACTTGCTCGATTAATGATATCAATGTGCCCGTTCGTAATCGGGTCAAAGCTTCCTGGATATATCGCTTTCATTTCGTTCTCCTGAGTTTTTTGTTCATCATAACATTCCAATAGCCTGATTGGAATAGTTTTTTCTTTTTAGCAGCAGTTTATCCTGTACTGGCTTATTCATTGCTTTTCTAACACTTTGATATGTAAAAAGGAAAGACCCCGATATTATTCATACCGGCTATCTTTCCGTGTATTTTGATTGAAGAGTTTCACTTTAGATGTTCCGCTATCTTCATGACTGCCTCGTGCCTTTTCATCTTTTTTAATTAATCCTTCCAATACTTCTAAAGCATCCTCAAATTCTTTATAGTTTATTTGCTTTGTCGCTAATAACGAACAAAGCATAGCATAAGCAATCGGTTTAGTATCCATTTCCACTATTACGTTCATATCAACATTCGAGTTCCCGCTGTTTGTAACTTCAGTTTGCGTCAACTCGTTATCAGCCATTCCCCTTCTCCCGAAAAAAGAAGAAGCAGCCATTCTTCCAAAAGGAGGCCTTTGCGGTTCTGCCATTTTATTTCCCCATTTCAATTTATTTTCAGGCAGAAAGAATGGTGGACTCTTTCTGCCCCCCAAAAATTAAATATCAAATCTCTGACTTTGTGCTTGTGCTTGATCTTGGTCTTGGTCTTGGTCCTGGTTTGAATTTGCTCTTGAATGTACTCTTGCAACAGAATCAGAATCTACATTGATGTCGAGACGGATCGTTGTATTGCCGCTGTTAGATACTCTAGCAATATTCGTATTACGGTCAATGTTTTTCAAATCGTTGTCATTATCATTGATGTTTCGCAAGTCAATTTCATCTTTAATTCTATTTTGTAGATTGCTTCTTACATCCACTTCGTCCTCAATGTTTACATTTGTTGTTGTTCGATTTTCTTCATTCGATCTTGAACCATTGTTGCCGCGGTTGTTTTTATTATGTTTGTTTTCGCCTGGGAACCATACTTCACTCATACTCATATTCTCTCCTCCTTTTTCCATTTCTTACTATAATGTATTCTTTATCTCTTTTTTTGAATGGACAAACCATTTAGGGGATTAGCTTGTTTTTAAAAAGATATTGTTTGTTCTTTATGAAAGGCTGACTGTATGAATAAAATAAAAGCATTCGCTTCATGATAAATATTGATTGTATTTATTCTATATTGGAAATGAGGATAGGCGGATGTACTATTATAAAGAAGAGTTAATCAATATGATTAAGCCTGATCAGCCAGATCCCGAGGCAGCAAAGGTATTACAGGAAATTTTAGGCGGGCACTTTGGAGAAATGAGAACGATGATGCAGTTTTTCTTTCAAAGTTCCAACTTTAGAGGAAAAGATACTCAATACCGCGACTTGCTTCGCGGCGTATTCTTAGAGGAAATTGCTCATGTGGAGCTTGTACAAAACACAATTAATCAATTGCTTAATGGCTCAGGTGAATCAGCTGTCCCAGGAAATGCAGGGATGGACGGTGCACCTCTTGATGATGCTGTCAAACATGCCAACCCCCATCATTATATTATCGGCGCCCAGGCCTCGCTTCCCGTTGATGCAAGCGGAAACCCCTGGAATGGATCGTGGGTATACAGCCATGGAAACCTTATTAGTGATCTGCTTGATAACTTAGTGCTTGAATCTACTGGTGTCCTGCAGAAGACACGTATTTATGAAATGAGCTCCAATCAAACGTTCCGAGAAACACTTGCTTTTCTAATTGTCCGGGACAACGCCCATCAAAACGCTTTTGCCAAAGCACTTGAGACACTAGGCGTTGACTGGGGCAAACTCTTCCCTGTTCCGAATTATGACATTAATAAATATCCGGAATGCAGAAAGTACGTAGAGATGGGGTATCATAATGCCCAATTTAACTTCAGGTTGGATCCAACAAGAATCGGTGAAATCTTTCAGGGAGAATCGCCAAGCCGGAATAAAGGAGAACTTGCAGTAGTCGATCCGCCGAAGGGGTTCCCTGTTCCAATGCTTCCTGAAATGCCTAATGAGCATAGCCCAGGAACAAAAGACATGAACTTCTAATAAAAAGAAAATTTTCGTTACGTCATTTCCTTTTGACTAACTATCTAAAACATACTAGAGGACGGCTCTTTAAAAGCAGCTAATGCTGCCAGCAAGAGCTGGCCTTTTCCATTTTTTGATCGCTTTTATATATTACCCATTAGTTAATAGTCATTTTTCGACTTAATTTGACTCCTTTCATTGCTATTTAAGTTGCCCCCGCGCAAAATCAATAGTAATATATCCTTAGACCTTTAGTTTTATATACTATTTCTTTATCGCCTTGTTTTAGGCGTCTAGCGGTTAATCTATTAAAATACAGTTTTTAAAATCTTACTATTATTCATTGAAGGGCAAAACCCGTGAAAGCGGGCGACGCAAAGCCACGGGCCTACAGCAGTGCTCCTGCCAAGGCAGCCGGGTTGCCAAATTGAGTTCACCTCAGCTTATATATAGAAAGATGGCCTTCTCTGAATGTATTTTAAACTCTTAGCGAAGGTGTGAAATATGAATAAATCAGTATTAATAGCAGATGACTCTCTTTTCATGAGAACTTGGCTGAAGAGCATTCTGACAGCTCATAACTATGAAATATTCGAAGCTGCTGATGGTGCAGAAGCTATAGCCGCGTATGCGCTTTACAAGCCTAGTCTCGTTCTCATGGATATCACGATGAATAAATTAAATGGCTTGGAGGCGCTGAAAAAAATTATAGAATTTGACCCTTCTGCCAAAGTAGTGATGTGCTCCTCTCTCGGTCAAAAACAACTAATTATAGAAGCATTGAAGTTAGGAGCTAAGGACTTCATTGTAAAACCATATTTCGATCAGTTAATCCCTATATTAGACAACATTGAGTAACCTCCCCAAGAGGGTGCCGTGCAATCGCATCCTCTTTTTCTAGCCATTTATGATTCTCTCTTATTTTTTATTCTCTCGCCTCTGTTTCATTGTCTTCTCAAACTATCATTCATTTAAAGCAAATTTAAAAATTAGAAGAGTCATCAGCATCACCTTCCCTTTCCAAATATGTATGGCAGAATTAAAATAGAACTAGTAAGCTAAAAGCAGAAAGGCGGAAAATATGAATGAAAGATGAACAATATCCGATTGGTTTGTTTGAATGTCCACATAACATATTAGAGGAGGACCTTCACTATTGGATCGGTGACATAAGATCTTTGCCAAACCGTTTAAAAGCTTTAACCAAAAATTTAGATAAAAAAGAACTAGGTTATACATATCGAGAGGGAAGCTGGACCATTCAACAATTAGTTCATCATATTGCTGATAGCCACATGAATGGCTATATTCGCATGAAATTGGCTTTGACAGAAGAAATTCCAACGATCAAAACATATGAGGAGTCAAAATGGATAGAGCTATATGACTCTGAGCTGCCTATTAACATTTCGTTAAGCTTACTAGAAGGATTGCACGCAAAATGGGCCTGTTTATTAGAACATTTAACACCTGTTCAACTGCAAAGACAGTACAAGTATCCTAATGGAGATGTTATGAGAATCGAACAAAGTATTGCTCTTTATGCCTGGCACGGTAATCATCATTTAGCCCATGTCCAGCATGCTTTAAATCGTTAAGAAAACGTTAGTTGCAAGCATGGGGTTTCTTCTAATTTAATCAAATGATGTAACTTTTTGGTTACTTCTGTCGAACCTCTTTCTCTTCTTTTTTTCAAGTTGTATAATATATCCGAACGCACACGAACGTGTACTTTCAGATATATGATTAGGAGAGATAGACGTTGATTATCCAGGAAACACTTGAAGAGTTAATGATTCAAATTAATACTGTTCGTCATTTAATGATTTCAACCGGGCTGCAAAAAGGGCTTAATGATTATGAAACTTTAAAATACAGTGAAGAACTGGACAAGCTTATTAATAAATATCAATTAGTTACTTGGCCATGCCATCCTAAGACAACTTAAGAAATCTCTCCCGTTTACATACTTTATAGTTTACTTCTTTGCCAATAGCGAGAAATTTCTCTATCTTTTTGCATATCCCGCCTATTTTTGGGTAAATTACTTGCAATCAGGGTTACACGGCATCCACCTTCACACACCACCAAGAATAACCTTGATTAGCCAGGCGCAGGCCTGGCTTTTTGCTATTTATTATTGTTGTGATTCAGCAATCCTAGTTCGTGATCATCTCTATTATTCATTATGTTATAAGAACGGAACTATTTTCCTGGTTATTACCAAACAAAAATATCCATTTATCTCCAATTAACTAACTAAATACAATAGAAGCTCATCAGCCTTTCCGTCTATCCCCCATGTTCCCTGCTGACGAAATACCTTTTAAGTAAAATAATCATTAAGACTCTTTCATTTGTTACAAACATATTTCATAATTATATTTTGTGGAACGCTGTTACAAAGGAGAATGGTCTTGATTCCAGTTGAACTTATTTGTCATGAACTTAAACGGCTAACGGATGATTATTACAAATGTGAGAATCCTACTATCAGAGAACAGATACATTCTGATATTAAACTTTTAAGCACAGCCTTATTTCTTGTTGGCCAGTATGAGTAAAAGCTATTAATTCCTCTTTTAACCGGTTCGTTCTTTTAAGACTCACCGCTTTAAAACTGGCTGCCTCTTCCCAAAAATGGGCAGGAGCCAGTTTTTGTTTACCTTATTCTTTGCATCCATCCAAACTTCCCCTCATGTGCCTGTGCAGGTTTTGTCTGTTCACACAATATTCTTCATCATTCATCTACTTTCTTCCATAGAGCTATCTGTAAGTGCACGGAACCAGCTTTTGTCCTCTGAATCTAATGCCATATTGATATGCAGACGTACTAAGTCCTTCATATCTTCCGAAAGAAGCTGACTGTCTGCTTCGGCGAGCTGATGATGACTAAATCGCTTCTCACCTTCTACTTTTCCATTTTTCACTACACAAACAAGTGCTCCATAAGAATCCGATTCCAGAATAAATCCTTTTGCATTGTAGGATGTAATGTCTACCCATTTACCTTCTGTATACATCATGGTCGCCTCCTTTTTAACAGACTCTCCACTTTTTTCTAATTTTAGTCGCTCAAAAAGAAGCTGACGGTTAAATCTATAGGTTTCAGCATACCTATGATGAATGTAGGTCTATTCTTTCTGGCTATGGTTCGTTAGGCTCTTTCATTCCTTTTTATAAAATTAATGGAAGAAGTATTAAATCACTAAAGGTTATATTCAATAGATGAAAATTTTGTTAGGATATAGATTGTGAAAGCCATGGGAGGAAAAGTCAAATGGATCATAAATTATCATTAATATTTATTGGTATAGCCGCCTCATTGTGGGGAATTATCGGGGCGTTTGTTACGTATCTCTACGAGCTGGGATTTACCCCTGTTCAAGTGGTCGCGCTGCGTTCCCTAACGGCTGCTTTATTCCTAGTCGTCTACACTTTTTTTAAAAATCGCGATCTGTTAAAAATTAAGGCAGCCGACAGTAAATATTTTGTAGGGACCGGGATTATCAGTATTGTCTTTTTTAATTGGTGTTTGTTTAGTGCGATTGAAGAAACATCCATTTCAATTGCCTCTATTCTTCTTTATACAGCACCTGCTTTCGTCGTTCTTTTCTCTAGATTGTTATTTAAAGAATCGCTGACAGTTCGTAAGCTTTCCGCCCTCCTGATTACCTTTATCGGTTGTTCGTTTGTCATTGGGATTTTACCTGCTATGAATGAGACCATCTCTTTTTACGGTTTTATTCTTGGGCTTGGATCCGGTTTATTTTACGCACTTTACAGTATATTCGGGAAATTTGCTCTTAAAAAGTATGATTCTTTGACTGTTACGGTCTTTACTTTTCTGTTTGCCGCAGCAGCTATTACGCCATTCAGCGGCGTCTGGCAAGCCGGAACTTTATTATTAAATATGAAAGCTTGGGTATACATAATTGGACTAGGTTTCTTTTCAACTGCGTTGCCATTCATCCTTTATACGAAAGGATTAAGCCGGGTAGAGTCTAGCCAAGCGTCCATCATAGCCACGATTGAACCTGTTGTGGCCTCTCTCGTAGGGTTTTTAATTTTTCATGAAAAGTTAAATGTCTGGCAATATCTTGGCATTGTCTTGGTGATTGCAGCTGTCATTATTGTTCAAGAATCCGCAAAAAAAAGAGAGAAGCAAACAATCATTTCAAAGAGATCTTCCTCTTAATTACTGAACGCCCTCACATTAGCCGGGGCGTTCTCCTTTACGTTCAGATCACTTTTTATCTATGTGTCACCAACAAGCATAACAGCATACGCTATAAATAAGGAGGCGATCTGTTTTATGAAAAGATATCCCTATAATGATACGAAAGTCAATTCCTTATTCCCGCCCGGCCAGTATTCGTACTCCAGTACATTCCCTTCAATTATGCAAAGCTTGTCCCCCTCTTATACTATCCAAGCGGAGCCTGTGTTTCTAGATCACTTGCTCACATATGTAGGCGAGAATATCCATGTTGCTACTGTAAATGAGTCACTAGAGGGGACTTTAACAAGTGTGGCAATTGATCACTTACAGCTGACTGTGGATGATATAAACTATCATATTCGTTATCCCCATATTATTTACTTCAGAAAGATGTAATCTTCCTCTTAAAATAACGTCTCAAAACGCTCAGACTGATAACAAACGTTCGTTTTTTTTCATTGCTTCCCTGCAATGCTTACGCCCTTTACTTTGTCAGGTGTCCCATCCTGGAAGATAATCGTTTTCAACTAGCTTGCAGCATTGAAAACAACCTATGTCTACACCCTCCCTTTGTTTATATGAGCCTCTGCATTATTTCGAACCATTAATTGTATGAATATCCCTTAAAGTATGCTATGGTTATGTATAGAAATGCATCTATTGGAACTTCGCTTAAGTCCTTTCCATTATATTAAGAAAGGAGAGCTAGGATGTCAGTAGATAAGTTAAAAGAGATGTTAGAACTGTTGCGCTATTACAATACTGTAGAAATTACCCACACTTTCAGACATGGTGATCAGCCTTTTTTATCCGTCTGCTGCCTAAAAAATACTATTACCTTCCAAATAACCAATATAGAAGAACAAACTGTTCATCATTATAATTGCTTAGAAGAAGCTGCCATAGCGATAGAAAAATTAATTTCTTTTAGGAAACCCTCTTAAAATGTTTAGGGTTTTTTTATTTTTTTTACATCACCTTTCTTATTAATCTCTTTTGCGAGGTTTATTTTCTTTTTTAACGGGTAAACATAAAATTACCGTTTATGGATATACTTTCTTAATACTAAAAAGAAAGGAGCGATGAAGATGGCACCTATCGATTATTTCGCTTGGACTGTTTCTATGCTGTTAGGCATTGGATTTGTTAGCTCTTTAGCTACTTTATCTAGAAGGCCAAAATTCTTTTCTAAAAGCGAGAAAAAGTCTTCCCATACGAGTGAATAAAAGTTCTCCACATGCTCTTCCAACTGCAATCATCAACTATATACTCAACCAAACCTTCGTTTCCTTTCTATGCAAATTCCAGCAGCACATACAAGGAGAAGACTGCCTATGCAGTCTTCTTTTTTATGCCAACGGTAACAAAATAAGAAAATGATGAAAAAATTTATCCGATGAGTAAAAAAGACAAGCACTTTTGTCGATCTATATAGTGAACGATTAACTTCCAGGGGGAATGCCGTCATGAAGAAAATAATGATTAAGATTGCAGGATGCGCACTGGCATTTAGCTTAGCTGCTGCTCCTACAGTAGATGCAGCCAAACCAGTGACGAAAGGAAAGGTTACCGCTGTCAGCAAAGCGCCTCAAAAAGAAACGGCCAAACAAAAAGCTGCAACCCAACAGCTAACAGCGGTTAATAGGAATATAGACAAAGTAGAGAAAAATGTAGCTAGCCTTACGAATAAAATAGATGAGTTTTACGCAGCCTCTGCCACTAAAGAAACTGAAAAAGGCTTTTTTAAAAGCTTCTCTGCTAAATTAAATGCAAACTCTAAGCAGCTGGATAGCTATAAAAAGCAAATTGATCAAGTTGCTAGAAAATACGGCAAAACGCCTGCCGTAATAGACACTTATACTAAAGTTTCAAATGTTCAAACGACCATTCAAGAAGAAGTGAATCACTTAATAGAACTTCATCAAAATTTTATTCCTGAACAAACTGCAGAACTACCAGCAGAATTCTAATAAATAAAGACAAGCTTTGGTTCTTTTCCAAGCTTGTCTTTTCTATTTAATATAAGCAGATCCATTATTTTATAAGTCCAACATTCAATTTATTTTTAAATTGCTTTTCCTTTAATACGTTCATTTTGCGCTTCCCACTCCTCTCTTAAGAGGGCCATTTCAACATTATTCCAATATTCACTATCGTTCAGTTTACACACTTGGCGGTGGATTCCTTCTCTTTTAAATCCTAACCTCTCATAACAAGTAATAGCCGCTTTATTAAAATCAAACACTCCTAAGCTTACTCGATTTAACTGCAATTCATCGAAAGCAAAAGGAAGTACTTGATGAAACATTTGTTTAGCCATCCCTTTTCCACGATATTTTTTATAAACAAGTACATAACTGATTCGGCCTAATTCGTGAACATGATCAATCTCTCTTAACGCAATATGACCGACTGTCTCGTTTGAAAGTGGATCTACCGCTTTATAAATATAGCTGCCTTTCTTTTGTTCCATCTCTAAGTAACGCTCAAGTTGTTCTTTTGTCAATGGATAGCTATATGCTCTTCCTGACCACTGCATCATTAATTGTGGAGAATCTATTTCCTTTATTAATCCATCTATATCTCTTTCTGTAAAAGGGATTAACTGAATCATCACATCCGCTCCTGTCCCAAGCCTCTATTATTCTTTTCCATATTCATGCTATCTATTTCCCCTTTGAGCTATTTAAAAACCCCTCTATTGATTCTTTTGCAACGTTCTTGTGACAATATTCAAACGAAGAAAACCCGGATCTCTCCAGGCTTTCTTCTTTTGTCATTCTTCATGATTTGATGAGTTTTGCTGAATATTTACATGCTGCGGACGCCGCGGGTAGTTTCCCTTCTCTGAATCATCCGGGCCTGTAAGCGTTCCTCTTTGATCGAGATTTCCATATTCAATCTGGGTTCTCAGTTCGTTTTGCTTCTCTCTTGCCATCATGCTCACCTTTCTCTATAAGAATTCATCCTTCATTATTGACACAGCAAGCTAGACACAAGGACGACAATGTCTATACTTTTTTACTATTTTTTTCTAATCTGTACGACTGTCCAATCGCTTACATTCATTTTTCATATGATGTAGTAACTTCACTAAAAGGAGGTGGAATATATGGGCTACGGTTATGGTGGCGGTTACGGCGGCGGCTGCGGCTTCGCGTTGATCGTTGTGTTGTTTATCCTTTTAATTATCATTGGTGCGTCCTTCATGGGCGGTTACGGTTACTAATTGGCAATCTTGTCTTAAAATGAGCTGCAGTTCATCTTCCTCTTTTTAATCCGCCCTCTCTGTTACCCCTTTTTCGTTCGAAAACCAGACAATACCGATAAGGTGCTGTCTGGTTTGTTTTTTTGTTCATTCCATGTACAAGCTGGTTCATTATTTGCTCACGCCCTTATCTTTTCCTAAATGCCCATCTTGCATTCCATTTTCCGATGCCATCATTTTCATGGATAAATTCTTTGGTTTAAGTCAAGTTAATAATGTCGATAGATGGTTTCAAGCACCTGTCGGCTGATTATCCAAAACGTTATCGACTGTCCAAAAGAAAGTTAGGAGGAAGACGCATGATCAGAAAAAGAAATAATGAGCAAAATCCGCAGAATCGTGAAAGAGAATTAGGCTTTGACAATTTAAACGTGGAATTTTCAATGGAAGATGATGTGCGGTTTCTTAACGGTTACAACAATGAGAACAACCGTAATCCTCAAAACTGCAACGACCAAAACTGCTGATTATCGTTCTTCTTTCGGTAACGTTTATCAACCAATCATACCATTATGCTGGCAACGATAGGAGGAACGATACATGGAAATTCGTGAAGGCTTGATCCCAGCTGCTTTAGGTACGGCTGTTACTGCTGCAGGATATGCTCTTAAGCAAAAAAACGGTTCAAACAAAATGATTGCCAACACGATTTTTGGCTTTGGTCTCGCACATATTGTTTTAGGTTCTATCGACTTAGTCCAGCATCGTCAGTAACCTATTAAAGGCAGGCATACACTGCCTGCCTTAATCTGTCGCTTTCTTCTCTGCTCGCTTGACTGCGATGCTCTTGACCTCTTTTGGCTACTCCGCTCCTCTTCAGGTTTGCACCTCGGAGGACAAACGATTTCAATCAGCCCCGTGATATATAAAGCAGCCTTTGTGTACAATCTTAGGCAGATATAGATTGGCTGCCTGTTTTATCTCGTGAAAAAATTCTTTTTCTATAGCATGAAAAAGAATTTTTTAAAAGTAGTTTATTTAATTCTCAAATACTCTGTCAGTTACTTTCACAAATTCCCATAAATGTTCAATCGGGCAGATTCCATAACGCGGTGTATGTGTAAATTCATAGCAGGCATAATTTTTCCAGCTGTGAAGGTTTACTTTTATTTCTTTCTGTTCGTCCTCTAACCAAACAAACTTCCAATTCCCATTCAACAGATGGAGCAGCTGATCACTGGTTTTTACAATTTCAAACGAACTGAATAAATCCGCCATTCTTCCGCCTCCTTATTCACTTACTGTATATCTTCTTCATTTATATGTAAATTCCTTCTAAAAAATCTTCCCGACCTTTACATCTTCCTTCTCTTAGTATCCTATGACAGAACGCGTCAGAAAAGACTGGTTCATCGTGTAATATTATTAGAACTTTTGTCGAATACCTTTCTAAAGGCGACAGAAGCGTCCATAATATGTAATGTTGTGCTTTCTTCGTAAAATATATTGATTCAGGAGAGTTTAGAAATGAAGAGACATGAAATGTTCAATGACTTAGTAGCTGAAATTAATTCAAAACGAAAACTGATGATTAAAGTTGGGATGGCTAAGGGACTTCATCACTTTGAAACGATTCAATACAGCGAAGAATTGGACAAACTAATTTATAAATATCAATCGTTGATCAAGCTTCCTAACAACTGATTGCTTCACTATCCTCACCTCCCGCCCGCTTACTTAAAAAGAAACTTAGGCAAAAACGAAGGAATATGAGATAATAGGAAGAGAACGAAAAATAAACTATAGGAAGTGACAAGATGGCTTATTATAATAACAGACGAGAAGAGCCCTTGCCAAGTGAAGATATTAGCACATGGGAATGCACGTCGGAAAATTGTAATGGATGGATGCGAAAGGCTTTCTCCTCTGTCGAAACGCCTGTCTGCCCATTTTGTAAAAGCCCAATGGAAAGCGGCACAAGGCATACTCATCCTTTGACAAACAATAGCATACATAAAGAATAAATGGAATCAATCATTAAAAACGGAAAAAGTTTATCTTCCACCTTACCAGGCTGATTGAAAATGGGCGAGTGACTTGAAAAACCGCCCATCAGCAGCCTGGTTCTTTTCTGCTTTTTACTCATACGGTATAAGATAGAATCCTTTGTTTTCCGTCCACTCTCCATAGAAAACGTCAGTTAGACAATCGATTCCCTCTTTTTTTAGTTCTGATAGCAGCCACTCTTTATCTTTCCCTACTTTGTCTAACTCTTTTTCATCTATTCTTCCCTCGTCTACCAGTAAATACGTTGGTTTATTTTCCTCTGGTGTAATATTTAGCATAGCTGGTGTAACAGGAGCTTCCTTCACTTTTGGAAGCACACTTAATGTTCCTCCTGTTTCAAGCGTAGCATGCTCGACTTCCGTTAACGAAAAGTACCCCTGTCTTCGAAGCAATGTCCGCAGCTGCTCTATTTCTATATAATTTTTCTTTAATTCCTTTACATCAACTTTTCCCTTCACAATGATATCGGATGATTCCCCCTTGAGCAGTTTTCTCAGCCAATCTGACTTCATCACCATTCGTTCGATCAAGTAAATGAGGACTCCCCATAGTAAAACAGCGTATAAAATTTGAAAGACGGAGATTTTCTCGTCGAATATTCCTTCTTCTAAAAAACTTCCAAGGAGAATTAAATAGACAAGGTCGAAAGGTGTGATTTGTGCTAATCCTTTTTTTCCAAGCACTCGAATAACAACTAGTAAACTCACTAATCCAATTATCATCTTTAAAGTAATATCTAGATACATATACTTACCTCCTAGAGCCATTTCTATCGCATCTTCATTACCCCATTCCCTATTTATTCTTCTATAAATCTTCCATTTCATTCCTCGGGCAATAGACCGATTGGGACCTAGCCAAAAATTCTGTCTTAAGAGCCTGTAATCGTTCTCTAAAAGATGTATTCTAATTAATATTTCTTCGCACTCTGCTAACTATGAGTAGTTGATTTTTGCTGCAGGTGAACATTTTCCGTTCTACTCAATCATTAAAAGCCAACCTTCACCTTTAACAGAGGCTAAATAAAAAACGAATCTGTTCATCTCTTTAACAGATTCGTTCTCTAAAATGCAATCGCTTATTTAGTTGTGACGGTACTTTCGTTAAGCCAATTAGTCAGCTCTTCGAAGGTATCTGCCGCGTTTTGCCAGCCTAAATCATATAATTTTGTCAGCTTGCGTTGGTTGCGCTCAACCCGGCTCACTTCTAATGGCTGTGATGGGCGAATGACGAAGGCTTTATTTTCCTTTTCCAGCTGGTTAATGTATTCTATTGTTCGATTATAATGTCGCCATCTTCCTTCTAGCATCCTCACGACTCCTGGATAGCGAGCATATTTGCGCTTTATCATAAAGTGAAGACGGGAAGGTTTTTTCATATACCCCTCATGCTGCGTCAGTACAATCACATTACGGCCGCAGCCGTCCTGCTCTGCTTTCTTTACCGGAATCGGATCGCTCATACCGCCATCAAGCAGTTCATACCCTTGAAAAGAGACAATTGGCGCTGCAAATGGCAGAGAGCTTGATGCTCTAATTGGGGTTAATAGATCTTCCTTATATTCTTTTCTGCTAAAATAAATGGGTTCACCTGTACGACAATCTGTTGTCCCAATCACAAATTCAGTATTACTTCGTTTAAATTCCTCATAATCAAATGGCACTATTTGATTAGGAATGACGTCAAACACATAATCCATACCAAATAGCTCGCCATTTCTAAAGAAATTCCGTAATGAAATATATTTCGGATCCCGAACGAAACCAATATTTACCCGCTTATTGCGGCCCCATTGTTTGGATATGTAAGACGCTGCATTGCAGGCACCAGCCGAAACCCCAATCACATAGGGAAACTCTATCTTATTTTCAAGAAAAAAGTCGAGCACACCCGCTGTATAAAGTCCTCTCATCCCGCCGCCCTCAAGAACAAGGCCTGTCTTTGTGTGCATGTTCACCCACTCCTTTTCATATTATATTGTATCAAACTCTCTCATTTGAAACGCTCAATTTGCTTGAAGAATTTAGAATATTTTATAAGAAAATTTTTTTATAAAATGCGGTAAAAACCTATTTTCAAACGAGAAAAATTTTTGTATGATAGTCTTAGATTTAAAACAATTTGATGAGTATTAGGGAAGGCAAATGGTGCGCCACCAGCTTCTTCAGCTGGTTCTAGTGGGTTCGATTCCCACCCCGAAATTTTTTGTGAATGCTATGAAAAATTTCGAGGGTGAATTCGGATGCAACAGGACCGGAGTGCCCTCATTTGGAGGGATTTACATGTTAAAGAAGCGCGATGTACATGAAAGTCATGTATTATTTGACTTAATGACGCACCCAGAAGTCTTCCCTTTTGTGCGCCAAAAAGCCCACTCCTATGAAGAGTTCGTATTCGTAACAAAACAAACGATTGAAGCGGAGGAGCGGGGAGAATTAATTTCTCGTACGATCACTGACGAATGGGGCAACCCAATCGGTACGATTAATTTATATGATATCCAAGACGGATGTGGTTTTCTCGGTACGTGGCTCGGCAAACCTTTCCACGGAAAAGGATATAACGCTCCGGCAAAGGAAGCCTTTTTCCATGAGTTGTTTTTTGAACTGAATATGGAAGCAGTCTTTATGCGGATTCGTAAAACAAATACACGATCACGAAAAGCAGCAGAAAAACTTCCTTACGCTATCCTCGCTAACGAGACACGATCCGCGGTCTATTCCCGCATTAATGAAAACGAAGAAGTGTTTGATCTGTTTGAAGTATCCAGGGATTTATTTACTTTTTATACACTGCGCCAGCAGAACGAAGCAACAGAAGAACAAGCATTGGAAGCTTGATCTGTATTATCCCCTAACCTTTCTAACTATCAGTAACATCTTCCCTTTTACACCCCTTCAGCGTCCGCTGGAGGGGTTTTCATATCTATCGGGCGGTCTATCTGCTTTTATGGTATAATTCTCTCATTCTATGTATTGTTGTTGAACGAGGGAGAAAAGAAATGAAACAAACTTTTACCATTAATCAAAAAATCAGGCAGCTCTTGTATATTTTAATTCCAATATTCATTACCCAGTTAGGAATGTTCTCCATGAACTTCTTTGATACGATGATGTCTAGCCGTTATTCTGCGGATGACTTAGCCGGTGTAGCGATTGGCTCCTCCTTGTGGGTTCCTGTGTATACCGGACTAAGCGGTATCCTGCTTGCCATTACGCCCATTGTCGCTCAGCTGGCTGGTGCAAAAAAAATAAAAGAGGTGCCTTTTACCGTAATGCAAGGGATCTATGCCTCTATCGTATTAGCGATCGTTGTTTTTGCCATCGGCAGTGTGGCACTTGATCCTGTTTTAAATAGGATGAACCTTGAAGAAAACGTAAGAGACATTGCCAAAAGCTATGTAATGGCTTTATCATTTGGAATTATACCTGTGTTTATCTACGCGGTTCTCCGCTGTTTTATCGATGCGCTTGGCATGACAAAAACTTCCATGGTCATTACCCTCATGTCTTTGCCGCTGAACGTGTTTTTTAATTATGCCCTTATCTTCGGAAAATGGGGACTTCCTGCTCTTGGTGGCGCAGGGGCCGGCTATGCCTCCGCTATTACATATTGGTTGATCATGATCATTGCGGCTTTTGTTATTCATCGTGAGCACCCATTTAACCAATATCAAATTTTCCGTTCCTTTCCTGCCATCTCTTTTGCTAAATGGAAAGAAATTTTATTCATTGGCATTCCGATCGGACTGTCGATTTTCTTTGAAACGAGTATTTTTTCTGCTGTTACGTTATTAATGAGTGAATACAGCACAAAGGTCATTGCAGCTCATCAAGTAGCCATTAATTTTGCGTCGCTTCTTTACATGATCCCTCTCAGTATTTCGATGAGTTTGACGATCATCGTTGGCTTCGAAGTAGGAGCTTCCCGTTTGAGAGATGCCAAAATCTTTAGTTGGCTCGGTGTAGGAACAGCCATCTTCTTTTCCTTATTATGTATCACCCTGCTTCTGCTGTTTCGTGAACAAATTGCCTCATTCTATACAAAAGATGCGGAAGTACTTAAGCTCACGACTCATTTCTTATTTTTTGCTGCTTTTTTTCAGTTATCCGATGCTATTCAAGCACCTGTCCAAGGAGCCTTGCGCGGCTATAAGGATGTTAACACAACATTTGTGATGACTATGATCAGCTATTGGATCATTGGTCTTCCATTAGGATATTATCTGGCTAATATGACACACTTTGAGGCATATGGCTACTGGATAGGCTTAATTTCTGGCTTAATAGCCGGTGCTGTTACCTTATCTACACGTCTACTTCTCATCCAGCGTAAAAACTTTCGGGCTGATAAATCGGTTAATAATGCATCAACCTGAATGACTTAAAGAACAATAAGACAAAGAAAAACCGGGGGAATGCTAAATGTTCCGCCGGTTTTTTCGTCTGACTAGGATAAAGAAGATAAAGTAAAGAAATCCAGCTTCTCCTCAAGTAAACGGCCATTTGCCAATAGCCTAAAAAAAATATCTTTATATCGTACTATCGTAGTCCGCGTGATAAATTTTCCCCAGGACATCTTGGCCGCCTGTAACAGGAATGGTACTGCCCGTTATAAAGTCAGCATCATCAGAAATGAGAAAGGAGACGACTCTTGCTAAATCTTCTCCTGTTCCCGGACGGCCAACAGGGACCATCGAGCTCGTCTCGCGTTTTGCATGGGCAATCGTCTCTTCCTTCCAATGATCCGCAATGTCCCCCGGACAAATCATATTAGCCGTAATTCCATTTTTCGCTTCTTCCATGGAGATTGTTCTTGTGAGGGAAGCAAGGCCTGCTTTGGCTGCGGCAAAAGCAGAACGGTAAATCCAGCCCGGTGCTGTTTCTACCCGGTCATATCCAAAGGTGACGATTCTTCCCCAGCCTTTGGCACGCATATACGGCAACGTTAACTTTGTTAAATAAAAAACACTGTTTAAATTCCCATTTATCATATATTGCCATTCATCCCACTCATACTCATCCATCGTTTTTCGCAACGGGACATACGGACCGGCATTATGTATCAAGATATCGATTCCATTAAAAGATTCCATGGATTGATGGATTAGCTTTTCACAATCTGCCTTATTGGAAATGTCTCCTTGGACAGCGATGGCTTTGATTGCGAAATTTTCTGATAAATTTTTCGCCAGTTTTTCTGCTTCTGTCTTGCTGGAGCGATAATTAATAATAATATTACACCCCTGTTCAGCAAGTACAGCAGCCGTACACTTTCCAATTCCTCTTGAACCGCCTGTGATTAGTGCTATTTTCCTCCCCATGACATCCTCTCCAAAAAAAATGATTTATATAGATTATACTAATCATCCTTTTTGAAATATGCAAATATAACCGAAAAAAGCACCGTGAATTCACGGTGCTCCTGCTTCTTATTTACCGATAAACATTTGTGTCCAAATATTTCCGTTTTCAACATAACCAACGCCAATATGTGTATAGTCTTTATTTAGAATATTCGCACGGTGTCCAGGGCTTTCCATCCAAGCTTTTACTACTTCTGCAGGTGTACGTTGTCCTTTTGCAATATTTTCTCCTGCTGTACGATACGTGATGCCAAATTGTTTCATCATGTCAAATGGAGATCCATAAGTTGGGCTAGTATGAGAGAAATAGTTTTTTGCTAGCATATCTTCTGATTTTTTTCTAGCTACTGAGCTTAACTGAGTATCAGCTTTTAAAGGCTGTAATCCAGCTTTTTGACGCTCTTGATTTGTAAGGTCAACTACTTGTTGTTCGAATGCACTTAATCCAGCTGTTGTCTGTGACGGTTTGCTTGGTGCTGGTTTTGTTGTTGGTGCTGGTTTTGCTTCCGGAGCTGGCTTCGTTGTTGGTGCTGGCTTCGCTTCCGGAGCTGGTTTTGTTGTCGGTGCTGGCTTCGCTTCCGGAGCTGGTTTTGTTGTCGGTGCTGGCTTCGCTTCCGGAGCTGGTTTTGTTGTCGGTGCTGGCTTCGCTTCCGGAGCTGGTTTTGTTGTCGGTGCTGGCTTCGCTTCCGGAGCTGGTTTTGTTGTCGGTGCTTGCTGTGCTGGCTGTTGTACTGTCCAGCCATACTGTTTTAAAATCGATTGCCAATCTACATTTCCTTTAGCAAACTGTTGTGCTACTTCTTTAGGAATCACAACTTGTCCAGTTTGACATTGAACCTTTACTGTTGGCTTTGAAATTTCTGCTGCTTCTGTTTTATTAACGAACGGAGAAGCAAACAATGTTAATGACGCTGCTAATGAAACAACTACTTTTTTATTCATGTAAACTTCACTCCTATTTCTTCTTTTTTTGACAGTAAAATCGTAACATGATTTTTTTGTAATAAGAGAGGCAATTCATAGCAAAAAAACCAGTTCTCTTTTTGAAAAAGAACCGGTGGCTGCTAGGAATCTATGAAGTTGGCTCAGCCTTGAGGTATCAACATTTACCGCTGATTTCACAAATAAGCAATTATAAGGGGGCTTTCCATAGCTAAGGATAGGCTTCATAAAATTGGAACGTTTTATTTTTTTAAAAAAGGGAAAGAAGAAGAGGTTTTTTTCAAAAAAGACATTATCATGACAACCCGGACGATTTTTTCATACTACCTTAACAAAAGAGGAATATTTATTGAATTTTTTTCTATTCAAGCAGTGATCATTAGTAAGGCTTTTCTCTGTTTACAATATCTGCAAATCGCTTATCATGGAATTATATAATTTTACTGATTTGAGGGATAGGGACCATGGAGAACTTCCAAAGTGATGTATTATTTTCTAACGCTTTTCAGCATTCCGGTATTGGCATGGCGCTTGTCGGCCTTGATGGAAAATGGCTGAAAGTGAATCATGCAATCTGTCAATTAACAGGGTACACGGAGTATGAATTGCTCGCCATTACCTTTAAAGAGATTACTCATCCGGAAGATTTAGAGATTGATTTGTCTCATGTGAATGAATTGATTCAAGGAAAAAAGAGTTCCTATCAAATGGAGAAGCGCTACTTTCATAAAAAAGGACATGTCATCACTGTTTTACTGACTGCTTCAATTGTTTGTGATAAAGCGAATCATCCACTTTTTTTCATTTCACAAATTCAAGATATTACAGCTCGAAAGAAGTACGAGACAGAACTTAAACTATTTGCAAAAGTGTTGGAAACTACTCAACAAGGCGTTATCATTACCAATGCAGATGAGAGCATTATGTACGTGAATAATGGATTTACGAGAATTACTGGCTACACTTTTGATGAAGTAAAAGGCCAAAATCTATCCATACTCCAGTCCGGGAAGCATGGGGAAGCTTTTTATCGTGAGATGTGGATGAACTTGCTGACAAATGGCTATTGGGAAGGCGAAGTTTGTAATAAGAATAAGTTTGGTTGTACTTATCCCGAATGGTTGACGATAAGTTCATTAACAGATGAGACTGGACAGGCAAGTCATTATGTCGCGGTGTTTTCTGATATTTCGACATTGAAAGAGACTGAAACTAAATTAAAGGCAATGAACGAACAATTGAATAGGCTTTCTTCTCTGGATGGATTAACGAGTATTCCAAATCGCCGGACATTTGATCAAAGAATAGCGGCTGAACGCAAAAAAGCCATTCAGTGGAATAAGCCTCTCTCCCTTTTGTTGTTAGATATTGATTTTTTCAAAGCATACAATGATACGTATGGACATTTGAGCGGTGATGACTGTTTAAGGAGAGTAGCGTTCATAATGGAACAAAAGGCAAAGGAGTTCTCTGGCTTTATAGCTAGATATGGCGGAGAAGAGTTCGCTATTATATTCCCAGATCTCTCTGCTGAAAAAAGCGTTCTGGCAGCTGAAGAAGTTCGAAAAAGTGTTGAAAAGTTGAACATCCCGCACGTTCAATCAAAAATAAGCGATTATGTGACCGTCAGCGCAGGCCTTGCGACCGTGGACCCTGCCAAACAGGATTACACGATAGAAGATTTGATTGAACTTGCTGATCAAGCTCTCTATGAAGCGAAAAAAGCTGGCAGAAATCAATTAAAAATATCAAGGGGAATTACGATTTAACCTTTACAGGAAAGTTAATTACGGTTCGACTATATAAAAAGTTTACATTTATTCGTATGGCTGATGGATCTTTACAGAGGTATGGGACTTCAATATAAAAAGCCTGTATCTTTTCTATATTTAGAGAAGATACAGGCTTTTGATTTATCAGTGTTTAAACCTTCAACTTTAATAGAGTCATTTTTTAAGAAGCGGAGCTGCTCTGCCTCTCTTTCAGTATTTCAATTGCTTTTTCCTTTTGTGTATCGTTTTGTTGGATCTTTTCTCTTAGATCTGTCATTAACCGAACAGTCGTGTCACCTGACAGTACACCAGTTTGTTCAATGCCTGATTTTTTCTGGAACTCTTTTACCGCTTCTTCCGTTGCTTTATCGAAAAAGCCATCTACTTTACCAGGATGATATCCAAGCGCTTCGAGCATTTTCTCTCCATTTTTCACTTCTTCTGACAAGCTGTCAAGCTTTAATTCACTATCAGGGTTAAGATAAGGTAGATTAGCATAATCAGGAAGCTTCACTTCTATATCTGGCTTTATTCCTTTTTTATGAATCCAATTGCCGTTTGGCGTTAACCATTTGGCCGTCGTGAACTTCATATTTGATCCGTCCTTGAAATCCTCTGCCGTCTGTACAGTTCCTTTTCCAAACGTCTTTTCTCCAATTAGAGTAACACCAGCAGATTCCTTCATAGCTGCCGCAAAGATTTCTGAAGCACTGGCGCTTCCACTGTCCACTAGCACGACAACTGGAACCGTGACTTTCTTTTTGCTGTCAGACACCATTTTTTCACGTCTGCCTTGATTATCCTCTACTTGGAATAATACTTTTCCTTCTGGAACAAACATATCCGTCATCTCAACTGCTTGATCAAGCAGCCCTCCCGGATTTTGCCGTACATCGAGCACCATAGATTTCATGCCTTTTTTCTCCATTTCTTCTATGGCCTTTTTCAGCTCTGCTGCCGTATGCTCGGAGAAACTTGTAATTTGAATGTGCGCTACCTTGTCATCGTTCATCTCAGCATAAACCGTCTCGATTGGAATTTCATCACGTACAATCGTGATTTCCATTGGCTCTTTTGTTCCAGCACGCTGTACTTTTAACTTTACTTTTGTTCCTTTTTCGCCTCTGATTAATAATACAGCCTCTGACGAACTCATCCCCTCCAGGCTCTTTCCGTCTACCGCCATAATTCGATCATTTGGACGAAGACCTGCTTTTTCTGCAGGTGAGCCTTTAATCGGCGAAACGATTTTAATCATGCCTTTTTCTTCTTGTATTTCTGCCCCGATGCCTTCGAAGGAGGAGGAAACACTTTCATGGAATTGACTAGCTTCTTTTTTATCCATGTAATCGGAATAAGGATCATCAAGAGAATCGAGCATGCCATTAATGGCCCCATTTATCAGCTTTTCTTCATTAATGTCTTGATAATAGTTTTTTTCCAATTTATCGTAGGCTTCATATAGCTTTTCAAACTCTCCACGCGGCTTCATGCCGACTTCTGCTGCCTTTTCTCCTCCAAAAGCAAGAGCGAGCGTAGTAATGGCCGCTGTCGCGAAGACGAGGAAGAATACAAGCATAATAAAGTGAAATTTCTTCAACCGAATGTAAGGAGATGGATGCTTGCCACTTGGTTGATCGGACTTGTTTTCATCCATGATGCTCACCGCTTTCCATGCTTAATGTTCGTTTATTCAACTCTTACATTCTATCAGTTTTCAATTGAATTAAAAAGAAAAAACCTCTCCTGCCTATAAGAGGAGAGATTAATGCATGAACAAATACTGCCTATCCTTGTTACTCACCTGCCCGCAATGATCATGGGCATTCCTATGCATCAAATTCACGTTTTAAAACACTAGCTGCTTCCATCAATTTAATTCTCATCCTTCTGAAAAGAGAAGGGAACAGAACGCCTGTCTATATTTTCTCTACGTTATTAAAGTACTCCTCAAGCGTCCAGCCATGCCGAAAAATTTCTTCGGCCGCTTTTACACCAACATAGCGAAAATGCCACGGCTCATACATATACTCCGTTACTTTTTCCTTCCCTTTTGGATAACGTAAAATAAATCCATATTTATGAGCATTATTCGCCAGCCATTGGCCTTCTTTCGTCGTTTCAAACGATTGCAGTAAATCGAAATTGACACTTTCCGCTGATATATCCATCGTGAGCCCTGTCTGATGCTCACTTTGTCCAGGAGGGGCAACTGCCTGAGCTGCTTTTTCGAAGGAACCTGCTGACGCTATTTGATTATTCATGATTTCTACTTGTCTCTTGTAGGAACGGTAACCCGAAACAGCGAATAATTGAACCTGTTCCTGTTTGGCGCCAGCAAACATTTTTTCAAGCGCCTCAGCAGCTTCTTTTCTCATGTGGCTTTTTTCAATATCCTGTTCTCCAAATGAAAAAGCTACTTTCGGACGTACTAAATCAGGCGGTGTATAATCTCCTGGCAAAGAAAATTGTTTATTCACAAGCACCATTATATTTTCAGGGTTTGTGATGACTTTTTTGCCATTTACTTCTTTTATTTTATTAAAGTAGACGGCCTCCAGCTTAGGACCAGCAGAAGCTTCTTTTGCCGGCGGCTGTTTTTCTGATACACTCTTTTCCTGATGACTTTCCTGCTTTTCTTTTCCGTCTAGCTGCTGACAACCGCTAAGCAATAGAGCAGCGGTTAGTAGCCATCCTGTTTTTTTCATTTCATCACCTTATTTTCCACTAAAATTCCTTAAATCTTCTACAGGACGTTTGTTGAGCATTCAAAGGAAAACCAGCCCGTTAACAGGCTGGCTTACTGTTTATGAAGGAATGTTTCAAACACACCCCTTGCTTTACTCTTGAATAGCTGCCTCAAGGGCCACTTCAATCATTTCATTAAATGTTGTTTGGCGCTCAGCGGCAGTTGTTTCTTCCCCTGTTAAAATGTGATCACTTACCGTTAGGACAGACAGCGCTTTGCGGCCATATTTTGCGGCCAATGTATAAAGAGCAGCTGTTTCCATTTCAATCGCTAAAATACCATAGTTAGCCCATTTTTCATGCTCGGCATTGTCATTATAGAACATATCCGCTGTAAACACATTTCCTACCTTTAATTGAAGCCCTTTTTCAGTACCGGCATCAAATGCTTTCTTTAGCAGATCCCAGTTTGCGGTCGGAGCGTAGTCCACCCCGTTAAATGTGAATCGGTTCATCTGGGAGTCGGTGGACGCACTCATCGCTAAAATAACGTCACGAACGTGTACATCTTTTTGGATAGCCCCACATGTACCGACACGGATTAAATTTTGGACATTGTAACTTTGCATAAGCTCGTTTATGTAAATGGAAATAGACGGAACCCCCATCCCTGTTCCTTGTACAGAGATTTTTTTACCTTTATATGTTCCTGTATAACCAAACATATTTCTAACTTCATTGTAACAAACCGGATGTTCTAAAAATGTTTCCGCAATATATTTTGCCCGCAGCGGATCTCCTGGGAGCAGGACCGTTTCCGCTATTTCATTTTCTTTTGCACCGATATGAATACTCATTGTAAACCCTCCTAAATAATCTCTGACTGCTTTCATTATTGTAATTCTTTTTAGAAGGGTCTGCAATGAATATGAGTACTTCCCCAATCCTTTCACTAGTTAAGCGTATCGAGCAATTTCATTCTTGAGCTTTTCGTCTAAACGTGGCACATCCTGGGAAGTAACGGTAAGTCTCAAAAGCGTTTCATCCATTTCAAGCGCCTCGGCAAATAATCCGCCAATGCCTCTCGCTTTCCGGTCAACCTGGATGAGCAACTCCGCTTTCTCTTTAGCCTGCGCTAAAAAACTAACTTCTAGTTCGTCTAGCTTGCCGCGAAATGGACCGCTTGTCGGAACAAATTCAAATTCTTGTACAAACGGGAAACGGCTCCCTATCCGTTTGGATGCTTGTTCGCACTCTACCTCCCGCAGCCGGAAACCGAGTTGGCCGATGGCATCAAGCACCGAAGCTGCCAGCGTTGTCGGACGCACTTCGATGTAATCTTTATCTCCAGGATCAGCAGCATTTTTAATATCAAGCCCAGTCGCCACCCAGACACGCGTGTTGCCATAAGTAATCGGCGTATCGATCGGCAGCTCCATCGAAAAAGGAATGGACTTCTTTTCATTAACACCTATTTTAAATGGTTCATTTAACTTATGTTTTTTAACCGCTGCGTGATCGGTATATTTGCGGTCATCTGCTTCACGGATAAACGTCGTGTACACCGTTAAATAAATGGAATCAATTTGCTGCTCAGTACTTCCTCCAGATATTTCTACTTGTCCTCTAATTGTTTCTCCAGCTGTGTATTCTGGCTTTTCGAGCTTTGTGTCTACTTTAGCCGCTCCAATTCCTATACTGGCTAATACTTTATTGAAAAATGACATTTCAATTCCCCCTTTTCTATTTATACATTCATTTAACATACGCTGCTTTTCTTGAAAAGTTTCACATTCATTTACTTGTTCTAAAAAAAGAGACTGCCTGCAAGTCCCCGCTTCCACCCTTTTAGTAGAGTGCTGCTCTTTGGTTCTTTGCTTTAGGCAATCTCTTACTCTTTTTCTTCTTCGATATAACGATCCCATGCCTCATCAAATACGGCCATGCTTGATAAATAAAAACCATTCATCTCTAAATAGCGGCTTAATTCATCGTACTGACTGGCCATTTTCGGGAAGCTGTGATCATGAAATGCATGATTCGCGAATTCCGCCAGTTCATCTCTCGGCGGCTCTTCGCGAAATTTCATTAAATAGTGAAAAAATGACTTTCGCAAAAACCCATCTCCTTTTTCACTCAATATAAAGGAAGAAGGCATTTCATGTAAAGAACATTTTTCAAAAAGTCAGTCGATCCTATGTTAGTGTGATTTCATAAAAGAAAACCCCTGTTATTCTTCACTGAATAACGATAACAGCTCAGCGTAGCCTTCTTCCTTCATCTGTTCTTTTGGAATAAAACGCAAAGCGGCTGAATTGATGCAATAACGTAATCCAGCAGGACCCGGCCCATCCGGAAAAACATGGCCGAGATGAGAATCCGCTGTCTTGCTTCTGACTTCTGTGCGTACCATGTTGTAGCTTAAATCCTGATTCTCTACAATTTCCTCTCCTTCAATTGGTTTCGTAAAGCTTGGCCAGCCACATCCTGCATCATATTTGTCTCGAGAGGAAAATAAAGGCCGGCCGGAGATAATATCGACATAAATGCCCTCTTCAAAGGTGTTCCAGTATTCATTATGGAAAGGAGGCTCCGTTCCATTATTTTGCGTGACCTCGTATTGAAGCTTGTTTAGCTTTTGCTTTAATTCTGGCTGATTATCTTTCACTTTTCTTCCCTCCCCAATGATTACGAATAAAGGCTGCTCTTCCTGACCCTTGGTGATAGGCCTCATAATGAGCTGGGTTTTTCTTATAGTAATATTGATGATATTCTTCTGCTGGATAAAATGGCTTCGCCGGCAAAATTTTCACCGTGACCGGAACAGGAAAGCGCCCGCTCTTGTTTAGCTTTTCTTTAGACTCTTCGGCAAGACGGCGCTGCCCTTCCGTATGATAAAAAATAGCCGGTTGATAAGACTGGCCCCGATCGTAGAACTGGCCGCCAATATCTGTTGGATCAATGTTCATCCAGTAAATATCGAGCAAACGCTCATATGGAAAAACGTCCGGATCATACGTGATTTCTACCGCTTCGTAATGACCGGTCGCTTCACTGCATACTTCTTCATATGTTGGATTTTCCGTAAATCCCCCGGTATATCCAGACACGACCTTTTTAATGCCCGGCTGCTCGTCAAACGGCTTTACCATACACCAAAAACAGCCTCCGGCAAAGATTGCTTTCTCTTCCATCTGTTATCACCTCTTAGGAAAGTAATACCTTATTTAACCATTGTAAATGATTTCACAAGAAAGAGATATCATTCAGCTCACAAAAAAAGCCGCCCTGATAAGGACAGCTCAAGCTGTTGACAAATATTTGTTTTCATACAGCTAGATAATATCACTATTGTTCTATCGGCAGCTGGAATGTAAAGCGGATATCATCCTTTTTAAGATCGATACGATCCGCTCGCACTCTTAAATCACTTTCCAGCTTCATTTTATCCAAAGAGATATAAATTAGCTCATCACCAGGCATAATTTTGACCCAGTCAGGAAAATGATAAGCATCTCTTGCCGTTTTTAATACGTAAGAAACCGGCAAATTAATTTTACCGACCTTAATCCCTTTTTGCCGAAGGACGACGTTTCCATTTTTCAACGCTTCCGGCTCAAATGTTAATTTATAATCGATCCTCTCAGAGAATACGGCTATATCTCCATATAATTCTACTTGATCACGCAGATACACATTGTAATCAACGAAGCTTTTGGCTTTTTCTTTTTCTATAAATGCTTTTATGACTCTATTTAAATCTTCTTTATTGGATTGTACATGAAACTCAACTGCCTCTTTTTCTGGGGAAGCTTTTGGGAGCGGCTCCTCTTTTATTGGTGACAACAAACCGATAAGAAGGACAAGAATCACTACTACATTTATCGCAAGCAATCCTAAAAACGCTAATTTCCAACCTTTCTTCATTCGCTCTCCTCATTTGCGTAAATAATTTTTTTGTTCGTTAGTTCTTCTAGCTTTTGTCCATCAATTGTTTCAAATATTCTATTTGCTATCAGCTCATATCCTTTATCATTCGGATGAAACTGATCATTGTATAAAAGATTCTCCTTCGTGTTTTTAAAAAGATCTTCCACAGGAACGAAGCATGTTTTATCATACTGCTCGACTACCTCTTTGCTTCCTTCATTCCAATCAGCTATAATCGCCTCTACTTCTTTTACGTTACCCAACACTTTCAAAAACGGATTATAAAGACCTATTAAGACGACGCCTGCGTCTCTGTTCTGCTTTCTAACCGATTGGATAATGTCATCAAGGCGCTTTTCATAAGATAAACGCTGTCTATCAAACTCTTTGACATTTAGTTGTGTAAAATTATCTCTAAATACTTTCATCACATCATTTCCACCGATTGTAATAATGACAAGATCAGCTTTCTTTAAGGAGTCTTTTACTTCCTGCTGGCTGAGCCTTTTCAGCAGTTGATCAGTACGATTGCCTTTTACGCCATAATTCACAAAACGGGCTTTCTTCACTTCAGCGAGCTGCTCCAGCCGGTTTTGCAAATAAGGAATATAGCCGCCGCTTTCTGTACTGTCTCCAACTCCTTGCGTTAAAGAGTCACCAATCGAAACGACGTTTAAATTTTTTGGAATGATTTCTGCTGTTTCGTTCGGAAATGTGGAACAGCCTGTTAAACTGAACACAAAGGTGAAGAAAATGATCCACATTTTTCTCAAGTTGTTCACCCCGCAGTTTGAATTATTCATATTATAGCATATTCCTTTTTTAGAAGAGGTATGGACTACACTTTCTAAATAGGCTCTTGAACGATTGTATAGTATAATATGTTTGACTGTATAGCAAAAACACTGAAAAGGAGTTTAGATGAATGAAATTAGTTCATTATTTTGCCGTTCTCGGTATTCTAATGGTCCTGATTGCGGGCTGCTCAGCCAAATCGGACAAGGAAAAGGCCGGAGAAACAGAACACGCCGGTCATGGTGATGCTCACACTCTACCGAATGGAGATCTGCAAGAAGCTACTTCTTCTGCTGAGGAATTGCCCGCTTTTTTAAATGATAAAAACGACGACATGAGAACGATCTATCTTGCTGCTGCTCAGCATCCCGATATTCTTGCCTCCATGCCTTGTTATTGCGGATGCAGCGATTCAGCCGGACACAAAAGCAATTTAAATTGCTTTGTTGCGGACATATCAAAGGAAAAAGTTGTCTGGGATGACCACGGCACTCGTTGCGGAGTATGCCTCGAAATTGCCGCCGAATCGATCATGATGTCGCAAGATGGCAAATCATTAAAAGAAATTCGTCAATACATCGTCGAAAAATATAAAGAAGGCTATGCTAAGCCGACACCGACTCCAATGCCTGCATAAAAAATGTTCCGAAAGCTATGCTTTCGGAACATTTTTTACTCCATCGTTATCTAGCCCAATACATAACACCAAGAGCTCCTAACCCTGTGTGTGTTGAAATGATGGGAGTGGTTGTCTCAATTTCAAAATCTTCAAATCCAGTCAGCTCGATTAATTTTTCTTTAAGCCGGCTCGCTAGTTCATAGCCATCCGCATGGACAAGGCCAATTTTCATCACTTTTTTTCCTCTAACTTCTTCAGCAATATGAGTAGATAAATATTTAACAACTTGAGCATGACTGCGTACTTTTGCCACCGGGTTCAATTCTCCCGTATCAAGATTAGCGATTGGCTTGATATTTAAAAGCGAACCAATAAAGCCTTTTGCTTTACCGATACGTCCTCCCTTTATTAAGTTTTCCAATGTATCTACTACAATATAAAGCTTCGTCTGCGAACGAATCTCCTGCAGCAGACGAACAATTTCCTCCATTGGTGTTCCCTGCTCAGCAAGCTTGGCTGCTTCGATTACCTGAAAAGAAAGCGCTTTTGAAATATAGCCTGAATCGACCACTGTCACATCCGATTGGCTTATTTCCGCCGCTTGTTCTGCAGCCCGTACCGTTCCACTCATCTTTCCTGTCATATGAATAGACAGCACTTGGCTTCCGTCTTTTCCTAGCTCATCATACACTTCTAAAAAGCGGCCTACAGATGGCTGTGAACTTTTTGGCAATTCCTTTGCCCGTTTCATTTTTTCTAAAAATTCATCAGGCGAAATATCCACTGTATCTAAATAAGTCTCTCCATCTATGAAAATCGTTAAAGGCACGATTGTAATCCCGTACTGGTTCAGCACTTCTTTCTTCAAATCCACTGTTGAATCTGTTACAATTTTAATTTTTTGCACGGTTCCACATCCTTATCATCAATCAACCTGAGGATATTATAACGTTAAATACTGCCGATAGCATCCTCTACTTTTGACAAAATGCAAAAAAGAATGAAGATAGTCCTCATTCTTTTTAAGTGTTTCTTCTTTTATTTTTTTTGCTTGGCTGTTCATTTTCACTACAGACGGATGCTTTTCGCGGGCGATCCGTGAGCCTCCTCGTCGCTTGCGCTCTCGCGGGGTTTCACTAAGACTCTCTTTTCCTGCAGGACGTTAAATGACGTGCTTGATTCGCATCGTATAGGATCCCGCGAGTGCATAATGGGGAAATTGCCGTCTTTTTCTCTAGTTAACTGTTAAAAGACAATTTTCATCTTTAACAGTGTCATATTGAAGAGCAAAACAGTTGATACCATGCACTTAGCCTTTTCTTCTTATTATGCAGTTAATGTTTGCTTGGAAAAAATAATCTCCTCTCCAAAAAGCTTTAGCTTTTTGGAGAGGGGAGCGTTTTATGCCAGTAGTGAACGGTCGCTTAAAAGTGCTTCGCCACGAATTCTTTGGAACTCAGCTAACAGCTTTTCTACTGTTAAATCTGGCTTTTCTGTCTCATTGGCTTGGAAAATAATTTGTCCTTTGTCCATCATAATAAGACGATTTCCAAGGTCTAACGCTTGTTGCATATTGTGGGTAACCATTAACGTTGTTAACTGGAATTTTTCCACAATCTCTTTCGTTAATTTGGTGATCAAATCGGCTCTTGCTGGGTCAAGAGCGGCTGTATGTTCATCTAAAAGCAGGATATCAGGCTTTGTGAACGTAGCCATCAATAAAGAAAGCGCCTGCCGTTCACCACCAGACAGCAAGCCTACCTTAGCCTGCAGCCGGTTTTCAAGGCCAAGATGAAGAATTTCTAGCTGCTCACGAAAGAACTCACGGCGCTTTTTTGTTACGCCAAATTGAAGAGATCTCGGCTTCGTGCGGTTGTAGGCAAGTGCTAAATTTTCTTCAATTGTCATCGTTGGTGCCGTCCCAGCGAGCGGATTTTGAAAGACCCGGCCGATTTTTCTGGCACGCTTATGCTCAGACATAGAGGTCATGTCATCCCCATTAATTTTTACTGTTCCGTAATCAGGAAAGATATTTCCTGAAATGATATTCATTAAAGTTGATTTTCCGGCTCCGTTACTACCGATAACGGTAACGAAATCGCCTGGTTTCATGTGTAAATATAATTGGTTTAAAGCAATCTTTTCATCGGGGGTACCTTCATAGAAAACTTTATAAATCTGATCTAGCTGCAGCAACCTGATCCCCTCCATTTGGGTTAGCCGAATCTAATTGAGCGGCCCGTTTTTTCTTTCTTGCACCGGCTTTTTGTTTATCAATTAACTTAGGCACCACCAAAGCAAAAATAACGATAATAGCCGTAATAAGCTTCATGTCACCTGTTTCAAGGAAATCGGCTCTTAGTGCTAATGTCACGATCAAACGGTATAAAATTGCACCAATTAATACAGCAAGCGTCGCTCGAACAATTGATGCATTTCCGATTACAGCTTCTCCGATAATAACGGAAGCCAACCCAATAATAATCATACCAATTCCCATTCCGACGTCGCTAAAGCCATTATATTGAGCTACGAGTGCACCTGAAAAAGCTACGAGTGCATTTGAGATACCTAATCCGAGCACTTTTAACCAGTCTGTGTTGGCTGAAAAGCTGCGCACCATTCCATCGTTGTCACCAACTGCTCGTAGACTTAAACCAATCTCTGTTTTTAAGAAAAGGTCGACCATTTTCTTAATAGCAAAAGCTACAATGAACATGACAATGAGGATCCCCCATGTTGAAGGAATATAATCGCTAAGTCCGATAGAAGTGAAGAGGCTCTGTATAACATTGTCGAACCCTAAACCTTGCCACCAAGATGTAATCTTGGTAATAACCGTTTCTTCTGCAAGAAGCGGCACATTCGGTTTATCCATAATACGAAGATTAATTGAATAGAGGGCAATCATCATTAAAATCCCTGACAATAACGGATTAATTTTACCTTTTGTATGGAGAATGCCAGTCACACATCCTGCCAAGAACCCAGCTAATAAAGCGGCAATGGTTGCAAGAAAAGGATTGACGCCAGAAATAATTAATACAGCCGCTGTCGCTCCTCCGGTTACAAAGCTTCCATCTACCGTTAAATCCGGAAAGTCCAATATTCTAAAGGACAGGTAGACCCCCAAAGCCATGATGGCATAGATAACACCAACTTCTACTGAGCCAAATAAGGCTGTAAACATATAAATCTCCTCCTGTTGGACGGATGGCAAGGAGGCTTTCAGTTAAAAGCCCCCCCGTTCATTACTTTACAAATTCCGCTTCGTTTTTCCACTCATCTTTTATCTTAATATTCATTTCCTTCGCTGCTTTTTCATTAATAAGCAGTTTCAAGTTTTGTGGAGGCTGTACAGGCAGATCACCCGGTTTTTCTCCATCTTTTAGAATTTTTGCAGCCATTTCTCCCGCTTCATATCCAATGTCATAGTACTCAAAACCAAATGCTGCGAATCCTCCGCGTTTCACAGAATCTAATTCAGCGACGAATAAAGGAATATCTTTTTGGTTCGCAACTTGGATAACAGACTCTAGCGCAGAGACAACTGTGTTATCAGTGATGATATAAATCATATCAGCCTTCCCAGCAAGAGATTCAGCAGCCTGCTTAACCTCTGAAGAAGTAGATACTGTTACAGGCACCATTTTTAATCCGTTCTTTTCCATTACCTTTTTAACTTCTTCTACTTGGGCAACAGAGTTTTGTTCCCCAGCATTGTAAATAACGCCTACATTTTTGCCGTCAAACTCTTTCGCCATAAATTCAATTGTTTTCGGAATAGCTTCCGGATGTAAATCAGTTGTTCCTGTAATATTACCACCAGGCTTCTGCGGATCCTTCACTAGACCTGCTGCCTTTGGATCTGTAACAGAGGTGAAAACAATTGGGATGTCTTTCGTAGCATTAAGTGCTCCTGTAGCACTTGGTGTGGAGTTAGCGAAGATCAAATCTACCTTGTCGCCAGCAAAGTTATTGGCAATCGTCTGGTTATTATTTTGATCACCCTGAGCAATCTGAACATCGTAATCCGCCTTTATGCCTGCATCCTCTAACGCCTTCTGGAATCCTTTGTAAGCGTTATCAAGAGATGGATGTTCAACAATTTGTGTAACACCAACCTTATACGTTTTCTCTTTGTTTCCTCCGGACGATTCTTGTCCTTTTTCCTCCGTTTCTCCTCCACAGCCAGCTAGCAAAACTGCACTCGCTATTCCAGCGGCTGCCATTCCTTTTATCCACTTTTTCATTTACTCTCCCCCTTAAGTCCCTATCTTTCTAACAACTTTCCAACTATTTCTGAGATAAATTTATTATGCTTGAAAGGAAACAGAAAATCAAGTGTTTTCAGAATATTAATAATATCAATTTTTGGCGTTAACGCTTTTGTGCGTTGTAGCGTCAAAACTGACTTTCCACATAACTTTTATTTTTTTACATACTATCCAAAAAAAACATTTATGCTTTTTATTGTTTTTAACCCCTTCTCTCATTAAACACAATTAAACAAGCTTAGGATGTAAGGTAGTTGCCTCTATATAGCAGTGGTGTATAATAGCTAGATTAATAGACGAAAATAAAGGATGGTCAATATGAGGCAGCGAAAGGGACAGGCATACTTTCTTACAAATAAATATTGGGTAGTGGCGATTGCGGTGTTTTGCTCGATACTATGGGGAAGTGCTTTTCCTGTGTTGAAACTAAGTTATGAAGAACTTAAGATGAACGAAGAGGATTTAGCTGCAAAAATCGTTTTTGCTGGCATACGCTTTATGATGGCAGCGCTGTTACTATTATTTATTATGTTCTGTGCCGATAGAAAAGCACTTAAATTAAGCTGGCGCCAATGGCCAGCCGTTATGAGCTTAGGCTTGATGTCAACGAGCATACAATACTCCCTTTTTTACATTGGATTAGCTCATACTTCTGGAATGAAGGGGGCAATCCTGAATTCTTGCGGAACATTTTTCACTGTTTTTTTGGCCCATTTCATTTATTCGAATGACCGCTTAAATTGGCGGAAGGTATTTGGTTTAACAGCTGGCTTCGGAGGGATTATATTGGCCAATTGGGGGCAGGGTACATCCGGAGGTTTTTCTTTCTTTGGAGAAGGCTTTATGGTGCTTTCAGGCTTAGTAAGCGCTTTTGGTACGTTCTTGTCCAAAAGATTGGCTTCTGATATTCACCCTTTCACTTTGACTGGCTGGCAAATGTTTGCCGGGTCTCTTTTTATGCTGATCATTGGCACACCGAATCTCGAGTCCCATTCCATGACTTTTACACCTAACGCCTGGGTCTTGTTAGGTTATTCTGTCTTTATATCGGCTGCTGCTTTTGCCTTGTGGAATTCATTGTTAAAGTTCAACAAAGCAGGTGAGATCGCACTCTATCGATTTGTGATGCCTGTTTCGGGTACATTGCTATCCGCCTTATTTATCACTGGAGAGCATGTAACCGCTAATATTTTCAGTGCACTTATTCTCGTTGCTGTAGGTATTACAGTTGTAAGCCGAAATGGAACCGGTCATTTCCTGTTATTCAAAAAACGGCAACGCGCTTACGAGCAACCATATAAATGACAGTTAGACACCCGGCTTTACCTAAAAAAGCTTGCAGCTCAAATCTTATTAAGAGACTTGGGCTGCAAGCTGCAAACATACTTTACTATTTTCTATCATAGATTCGGAAATAATACTCATAGGGATTTTTCTCATTTCTTTCGCCTTGCTTTTCAGAAATGAGCTGCCATTCTCCCCATTCAATCCCATCTGGAAAAAACGTGTCCCCCTCAAACGAATGACAGATAAGAGTGACGTATAATCGATCTGCATAAGGAAGCATTTGTTTAAAGATTTCTGCTCCGCCGGTAATAAATAATTCTTCCTCTCGTTTTGCTCTTTCTACGAGCTCTTCAACAGAGTGAACGACTGTGCACCCTGCTGCTTCGTAATTCTGATCGCGGGTAATTATAATGTTTTCGCGGCCAGGAAGAGGCTTGCCAATTGATTCATACGTTCTTCTGCCCATCACAATAGGATGGCCCATCGTCGTTTCCTTAAAAAATTTTAAATCTGCTGGAAGGCGCCACGGCAGGCCATTCTCCTTGCCCATTACACCCTTTTCATCCATTGCCCATATAAAAGAAATCATGTTGCCACCTGCTTTCTCAATCGGTCTGCCGCTGTCCTATCTCTTAAAAAGCGGACACGGCTTCTATTGCTTTTAACATTCGCTCACTGTTTTCTGGTAATTTGCAAGCCTTGCTGATCTAAAGCATACTTAATGCCTTGCTGAAGTATTGAAAAGCAAGGGATTTCGGAAACCTCGTAGCCGCTTTGAGCAATTTGCATGCTCAACTCTGGCGTAATTCCAACTAGCAAACAACTCGTTCCTAATAAAGAAGCTGCTTGAACGAACTTTTGCAGGAAGTCCAGCGTATATTCATCTACCCCTTTTAAGCCTGTTAAATCAAGGATAAGGTAGGACGCTTGATACCTAGGCAAGTTCAGAAGTGTTCTATTTAAGAGCTCTTCTGCTCTAAATTCCTCATATTTTCCTATTAAAGGAATAACTAAGATCGATTCAATAACCGGAATAATCGGAGAAGAAATATCCTTTATGATGTCAGACAGCATTTTTGTCCGCTCTGAAATACTTTCTTCTAGCCCTCTTTTAGCTCGCTGCTCCTCCTCCTGAATCATTGCATTGACATTTAAGGTAGGAGTGATATGAGATGGGAAAAACTCATACTCGGTATAGTCATCCCCTTCGACCTGGCTCTTTAAAACTCGGTACCAGATTTTTGCACCAAGCAGCCCGCTTAGGACCCCAGCCCAATGTCCAGGCAGAAAAGTACCTTCTTCCTCTTTTCCCTGTGCTACATTGATTTTATACTCCCAGCTATTTTTCACCCGAACAACTGCTGTTTTTTCCTTCTCTGAAAAAGATACAATTTCCGTGACTCCCCAGCCAGCCGTTACGTATGTATTAGGTAGCTTTTCTAGAATTTTTGCCGTATCGCCAATTGATTCCAGATAAAAGCTGCTTACAATTTTTCCGGTCCGGTATCCTGCCGTTTCGAGGACAAGCTTAGCCGCTTTTTCACCTGATATCTCTTCAATCGAATCAAGCAGCGTTTTAAAAGCCGTGTTGACCCAGAATAGAACTACTTCATCGTTTTCAAATGTAATCGTTCCCTTTTCGATATCCCAATCAAATAAAGATCCTTGGACATTTAGCTCGTAATTCGTCAATTCAAATGACCTCCACTATCTTCCGTCATCACCATCATATTAGTAAATGAAGGCTTCCATTATAAGAAAAAGCAGTCTATCCATTACTCTGTCTAAAGAAATCGGTAACCCCATTATAGTGTGACAACAATCACATTGTAAATTCAAATGACCGTCTGAAGCAATTAAAAAACAGTGGAATCATTTCCATTCCACTGTCTCAAATAAACATTCGTTTAAACGGCTACAGGCGCTTTAATGGGACCATGCGGGTGATAACCGACTAGCTCTATGTCGTCCATGCTAAAATCAAACACGCTTTTTACCTGTTCATTTAACTTCAACGTTGGAAGCTCTCGTGGCTCTCTTAGTAATTGCTTTTCTACTTGTTCAATGTGATTGGAATAAATATGAACATCGGCACCGGTGTAAATTAACTCGCCTACTTCTAAGCCGCACTCATGAGCGATTAGATGAGTAAGCAAAGCATAGGACGCAATGTTAAAAGGAAGTCCCAGGAAGACATCGTTCGAACGCATGTTAAACATACAGCTGAGCTTTCCATCTGCCACATAAAATTGAAAGGCATAATGGCAAGGAGGCAGCTGCTGATTCTTTATTTCCGAGGCACTCCATGCATTACAAAGTAAACGCCTTGAATCGGGATTGCGTTTGATCTCATCAATAATATATTGAATTTGATCATACACTTCGCCATCTGCTCCTTCCCAACTGCGCCACTGCTTTCCGTATACGTTCCCTAAATCACCGAACTTTTGAGCAAAATCATCATCTTGCAGCACTTTCTCCTGATAAATAGCCAACTGCTCCTGATACACTTTATTGAACTCCTCATCTTGTTGGCTTCGAATTCCGAAATCCGTCATATCCGGCCCATTATACTCAGCTGACTCGACCCATTTTTGAAAGCCCCATTCATCCCAAATATGGTTGTTGTGCTGTAAAAGATATCGTAAATTCGTATCACCTTTTAAAAACCATAGCAGTTCACTCACAATTAACCGAAACGGAATTCGTTTTGTTGTTAACAACGGAAAGCCTTCCTGCAAATCAAATCGCATTTGGTAACCGAATATGCTGATCGTTCCTGTACCGGTCCGATCCTCTTTTCTTCTTCCTTCCTCTAAAATATATCGACACAAATCTAAGTATTGCTGCTCATTCTTACTCATTCTGCTCACTCCTTGTTCGTCACACTGCCTCTGCTTTCTTTCTCATCCACTTCTATCGTTCCAAAATGAAAGAGCGATGTCGGTCGAATATGCTGTTTGAAGCCCAGTTCTGAAAAACGGCTCGATTGATAATGATCTTTTAATACGATCCGTTGTTTGGCAACACGGCGGGCTTCCTGTATGGTTGCCTTTGTTAGTTCATCATGAACAGCGAGCTTTCTCAAGCCAGCGATTCCTTCTGAGGCCAGGATTGGCTTCGTAAACATCGGATCAAAGTAAACAACATCAAATGATTGATTAGGGAGAGACCTCAATATGTTTTGATAGGAACCGCTCACTACGTGAATTCGTTTCATCGCTTCGTTCAAATCAGACAGAGGAGATTCCCATTCGCTCAACCCGTGTTTAATCATATAAGCAAGTACCGGGTTCCCCTCTATCCCTACTACTTGGCCGGCAGCCCCCACTATATAACTGGCTGCAATGCTGTCTGACGCAAGACCTAGCGTACAGTCAAGCAATGTGATGCCTGGTTGTAAGCCAGCTGCCTCAATAAAAGGATCAATTTCTCCTCGCAGCAGCCGTTTCACACGAAAAGAGGCCGAGTTTGGGTGAAAGAAAAAAGGCTCATTGGCATCTGAAGCATAAAACTCCAGCCGGCTTTTGGCTACAATCAAGCAATCCGCTCCATATTCAGCCTGCAGTGAAGCAACGGACCGTTTATTTCTTTTTACAAAGGGGCAGCCGAGCTCGACGGCTGCCTGTCTCGCTTTTTCTTCAAGCCGTTCATTTGTTCGGGCAGATGTAGATACAATCATATTTTCTCCTGTAAAAAAGGATGCCTCGAGACATCCTTAAAAGTGTAAAAAAGTCTATTTTCAATATCCGCAGGCTGATTAAAAACATTTGTCAACAGCCTGAAAAACGCCTAAAGACATCCTTTTATTTACAATATTGATCAAATGCCTTCGTTAAATCCTGGATGATCGAACCGATATCGTTTCCTTCAATATGTTCTCTCGGAACAAAGTGTACGACTTCTTGGCCCTTTAATAAAGCCATTGATGGGGAAGATGGTTCGTAACCGTCAAAAAACTCGCGCATTTGTGCCGTCGCTTCCCGATCCTGGCCCGCAAATACAGTAACTAAATGATCAGGCGCCGGATCATGCATCGTCGCTTGCACTGCAGCCGGGCGAGCAAGTCCAGCTGCACAGCCACAAACCGAATTGACCACTACAAGTGTTGTTCCCTCTACACTAGAAATGAATTCACTCACTTCTTCCGCTGTCGTCAACTCTTTAAAACCAGCATTCGTTAATTCAGATCGCATCGGTGCAGCCATTTGTTTCATATATTCTTCATAAGCATTTGTCATGTCTATCCCTCCGTTTATTCCTTTTCTCTTGCTTCCGTCATTTGCTTCCACACAGAACCTTTTGCTTCTTCGCCGCCTTCAATCCGTTCAAGAGCCATCTTGACCTGCATTTGCACTTCAAACTCCGGATCATCTGCCGCCTTCTTTAAAGCCGGCAATGCCGTTTCATCCCCCACTTCATATAAAAACATGGCAGCCCGCCAGCGGACAATTTTGCTTTTGTCTTCCAGTGCTTTACACATCACTGGAATGGCCTCTTTAAAACCAAGGTCAGACAAGCAATCCCCGGCTGTGCGACGGACTGTTACGGTCGAATCATTTAATCCTTGATACAAGAGCGGCAGCACTTTTTTATCCTCAATCATACCGACATAGACGACGGCCAGACGACGAATCGCCGGTTTGCTGTCAGCGAGTGCAAGCTTTAACAATGGCAAATCTTCTTCTGTTGGATCTTCCATTTGTTCAAGCCACTGATAGCGGCGGCGCCAGTCTTCCTCCGCTTCCCACATTGGAATCGTTAATTTTAATCCGCGCCGTTTCGTTTCAGCCGCTGATTTCCCTTCAGCTCCCGCCGCTGCTAAAGCCTCCAGACGTTCTTGTGGATAAGCAGCAACAATTTCTTCAAGTGTTTCTTTGCCGATTTCCTCCAAGTCGCCGTAGCGGATGCCAAAGTCTTCCCATTTTCGTTGAAGCACATAATTGTCATCGGCTAATTGTGCTTTTTTGAATGCTGCCATGAAATAATCAGGCAGCGGAAAACGTTTTTCTTCCGTAGCAGACGTTAGTTTTAATTGAATAGGAATTCCCTTGAACGTTTGGATAGAAGCCTGTACCTCTCCATATGCCTCATCACTGGCTGCTGCTGCGTGATCTCCCGAGACCGCTTCTCCGAAAATCTCTCTTACTTGAGGCAACAGGTTTTGCCAGTCATATTTTCCATTTCGTTCAATCGCTAAAAAATCAGCGACATGGTAAACACCCTTTATTCCTTCTATGGAAAGAATCGATTGAATCTCTTTCGGGGCGCCTTCTGCTGCGCCCGCTTTATAATTATTACTTTTTCCTGCAGACAGTTCCTCATCCAAAATCACTTTCATTGTATTTGGACTTGGTGTTGGTTCAATCTTTAAAATACGCAAAATGAATGGCTCCTTTCGCACTCTTTATCGCCATTCTATCATATATATAACAGCTGATACTTGCTTTTGCTCATTGAACGAATTCTGATAGATAACTCCAACGTTCAATGAATTGTTCCAGCTGTTCGTTAAGCTGCTCCAATTCTGCACTTAACTGTTGGGCCTTTTCAAAATCGCTCCCTACTGCTTCTAGTTCTTCCTCTGCTTCCGCTATCCGGGCTTCTATACTGGCGATATCTGCTTCAATCGTCTCCCACTCTCGCTGCTCGTTATAGCTTAGCTTCTTCTTTTTTGGCTTTTCTCGGACAGCTTCTACTTTCGGCTCTTTCGCCGGTGCCTCTTCCAATTTCTCTGCTTCAGCCTGCTCCGCCAAATAGTCACTATAAAGCCCATAGTACGAACTGATGACGCCATCCCCCTCAAAGACAAGGAGACGTTCTGCTGTTTTATCAAGAAAGTAACGGTCGTGAGAAACCGTAATGACGACACCAGGAAACTCTTCTAAATAATCTTCTAGCACAGTCAATGTTTCTGTATCCAAATCATTTGTTGGCTCATCGAGCAACAAAACATTTGGCTGTGTCATTAATAGTTTTAACAAATAAAGGCGTCGCTTTTCTCCACCAGACAACTTATAAATGGGCGTACCGTGCCCATGCATCGGAAAGAGGAAACGCTCAAGCATTTGCGCAGCGGAAATTTTTTCTCCAGTCTTTGTGGTAACCACTTCTGCTGATTCACGAATATAGGCAATCATTCTCATGCTTTCATCCATATCCGTGCGTTCTTGTGTATAATAAGCTATCTTTACTGTTTGCCCTGTTACCATTTCCCCGTTATCAAACTCAAGCTTGCCAGCAAGTAAATTCATAAAAGTTGATTTTCCGCTGCCGTTTTTACCAACAATCCCAAAACGGTCTCCAGGCTTTACAAGTAAATTAAAGTCTTTTAAAATCACTTTTCCTTCAAATGATTTTGAGACATCCTTCAGCTCAAATACTTGCTTGCCAAGGCGGCTGCCCTTCATCGCTAAATCCATTTGCTCTTTTTTCGGTCCTTGACCAAGCGCTCCTTCCAATTGTTCAAAACGGTCAATCCTTGCTTTTTGTTTTGTCGTTCTTGCTTTTGCTCCCCGACGCATCCAGGCAAGCTCTCGCCGGTATAGGTTTCGCCGTTTATCTTCTTCAGCAGCCTGCTGTTCTTCCCGTGCTGCTTTGGCAGCAATATACTCTTGATAGTTCCCTTTATATGTATACAAGCTGCCATGATCAAGCTCAAACATTCTATTGGCTACCCGATCAAGAAAATAACGGTCGTGGGTAACGAGCAAAACAGCTCCTTGATACTTGCTCAAATATTCTTCCAGCCAGCCAATCGTTTCATAGTCTAAGTGGTTAGTCGGTTCATCGAGGATTAATAAATCTGGTGTTTCAATTAATACTTGAGCGAGGGCGACCCGCTTTTTCTGCCCACCGGATAATTCACCGATCCTCCGGCTGAAATCAGGAATGCCGAGCCGTGTCAGAATCGCTTCCGCATTTGTGTTTGCCTCCCATGCATTAAGAGCATCCATTTGCTTTTGCAGCTCAAATAAGCGCTCTGCTACCTCCTGGTCTTGCGGATCCTGTTCAAGCTGTTTTAATGTGCCTTCATATTCCTTTAACAGCTGAATAACCGGAGCATCACTTAAGAAAATTTGATCCATGACGGTGAGTGCTGGATTCATTTCCGGTTCCTGCTCTAAATAAGCAATTGTATAATCGTTTGGCGAAACCATTTCTCCGCTATCCGGCAGGTCTTTCCCCGCCACGATTTTTAAGAGGCTTGATTTTCCAGTCCCATTGACGCCAATTAAACCAATTCTTTCTTTTTCGGCAATGGAAAAAGTCAGCCCGTCAAATAGCACTTTTTCCCCGTACGATTTTGTCATGTCTTGCACAGTAAGTGCTCTCATTTCATTTCTCTCCCTATTTGCAAATCATTCAGTCTCCGTTACTGTCCGCAGTGACTCTCCAATAAAACTGATTAAATCACCAAGTTCATCCATCATTTCTTCTGTTATAATCCGTTCAAAATAAACGTGCCATTCATATGTGGTTCCTGTTTGATCGGAGTCAATTTTCTTCCGTTCATAGCGCCGTTCTGTCCCCCACATCCGCTCTAACAGATCCATCCTTTCGGCCATCAAACTCCGCTCCGTTCCAAAGTATAGAATATGCAGCGATACACCTGGAAGGGCATTCGACGACGGCAGCAATTCACCCGCCAGCTTTTCAAGATCTGCCTTAACAACTAGTGATACACGGAGATCAGCACTGTCTTTAAGAGAAAATGTAATCACGGATTCCCGGCTCAGTGTAGCGAGATCGACTAGATCCTTCCGGCTATGGACGTGAAAAAGGCCAGCCAGGTCCCGATCGTATACTTCGGCCTGTATCATGAATTTGATATTATCAAAAGCGGTCGGATCAAACAAATCAACACCTTCTTTATGCTTATTCAAACTACATCTGATTATTTTTTCTCCAACATAAATAATGTGAAGAAGGTTAATGCCTGCTTTAATTCAGCTGGAAAAGTCTGGACTGCTGCTTCCGTAACGCCGCCCTTATATACATGCTCTTCAGCTATATATTGAAAGCCGCTGTCTAACGCCAATTTGGTGAACTCCCACGGCATCATGGTATTCATAATGACCGATTCGCCATTTAAACGGTGATAACTATTTTCCCGCGGGCCGGCCGTCGGTCCCAGTATGGCTGCACAAAGTTTTCCGCCAGGCTTTAGGACACGTTTAATTTCTTGCAATACACGCGATGGTTTTTCTGTCCACTCCAGAGAGTTAACAGCGATCACCGCATCAAGCTCTTCCCCCGTAAATGGCAGATTGGCTAAATCACCTTGTTGAAAAGTTAATCCTACTGTTTCAAATCTTTGAGCTAATTCAACCATTTTGGTCGATAAGTCCATTCCGATCACTTTATATCCTGTTTGATGCAGCTTGTAACTGCCATAGCCGTCACCACAGCCCAAATCGGCCACAAGACTGTTTTGCGGGACGTAATGAGCGAAGAAAGAACAAACCCCCTTACGGCTGCCCTTTTCCCACATATCAGCACTTTTTGCCTGCCATCCGCCTGCTCTTGCATTCCACTGCGTTTTTGCATCCTGCTGCCATGATTCGTTTCCCATCATCATCCCTCCCTGCTTTCTTTCATTGTAAGGGAATCAAATAACTTTCCGCAATATAAATGAAACCGCCCCTTCACTTAGGGCGGTCTCACTTTACTGCATGTAAATGATCGCTTCGTTAACTGATTAGCGGACTTCTTGAAAAGTATCGCAGTGATTCTTCTTTAACACGAGCAAATAAATGAGAATCAACAAAAGGAATAAGTTCCTCTGCAATTCTCCAGGCATTTAATTCAATTTGCGCCAGAATATCCACGCTCTTTGTTTCTTCCAGACGAACACTTAAATCAGCAAGCTCCTCGTCTAAAGCATGCCCCAGCTCATGTGCAAAGATAATCCATTCATATTCCCTCAGCTGCTCCAACGAGCCAAGAAGCCTTTCACATTGAATGGCAATATCCTGCTTAAAGAGGGTAATAGAATGTGTATCTGGCGAGTATTTCCCTCCTACGCAACGAGCGCCTGGAAATTCTTTTTTTATCTCTAGCGTCAACGTCTGATCCAGTTTTTTCATTAAAGAATAAAAATTCATTTCCCCCTGCATTTCACCTTCAACTCACTCTGCTTTTTATCTTCTTATGATTTTTTTGCCTGTTTATTCTCCTATGTAGGCTTGGAGACTCATTAATTTTATTCATAATAGAAGAAAAGCAGCAGTTTGTATATAGGTAATAAGAACTAACAAAAGTTGTCCCAGCAGTGAACTACACGTTTGTTTGCGGGACAACTTTTTATTCTAACGGCTTCTTCTGCAGAGAAAGTAACGTATCAATCCTTTTTGGATCTTCATTGAAATAGTCTACAAGATCAGCAATGCGATCAATAGAGTTCCAGCTTAGATGATGTTCAATCCCTTCCACATCTTCATAAATATGCTCTTCTTTTACCCCGATGATCCGTAAGAATTCCTCAAGTAAATCGTGTCTTTCCACAAGACGCTTGCCAATTTTCTTCCCCTTGGCTGTCAAGACTAATCCACGGTATCTCTCGTATATTAAATATTCATCCTTGTCCAGTTTTTGCACCATTTTTGTTACAGACGAGGGGTGGACAGATAGGGCTTCAGCGATATCAGAAACGCGGGCATACCCTTTTTTATCTATTAGTATAAAAATTTGTTCTATGTAATCTTCCATGCTTGGTGTTGGCATTGGGATCCTCCTGAATTTACTCATCAATTTAAGTTTACTATAGAAGAGAGTTCAATACAAGATAACGAAGCTTCTCCTATGAATCGGGAAGAAAGAAATTTTTTTACTTTTTTCCCTTCCTGTTCCTTGACTATTTTTACTTTTTTCGGTATATTATACGTATTATAAACAGTTTTCTGTTTGTAATGAATATTTTTATTTGGGCACATATAGATAAGATGTGTTTCGAAGATTTAGGAGGATTCATTAACATGCAAAACGGTAAAGTAAAATGGTTCAACAATGAAAAAGGTTTCGGATTTATCGAAGTTGAAGGCGGAGACGATGTATTCGTTCACTTCACTGCAATCGAAGGCGACGGTTACAAATCTTTAGAAGAAGGTCAAGAAGTTTCTTTTGAAATCGTAGAAGGAAACCGTGGACCTCAAGCTGCTAACGTTGTAAAACTATAATCGAACTTATAAAGCCGGCAAGATGTGCCGGCTTTTTTATTTTATTTAAGCAGCTGTTCGCCGCATTTTCTCAGTTGTTCACCCACTGTACATTTTGTAATGCAAAACTTATGGGCAAATGATTTACCCTTTTCTTTACGAAAAGTGGCTTTTAACAAACAGCCTTCACAATATGTCTGCAAAATTTCTTCTACTTCTGCTATAAGCTGTTTTCTCTCCAAGTATGTCACACCTTTCTTTACAGCTTTCGCCTAGGAAATCACGGAATGGCTATTCACAAAATTCCCCTGTAAAGCTTGATTCGCCAATTTGTCCGCTTCTTTATTTTGCCTTCTGTCTACTGGTTTGTAAAGTGGCGTCAACCGAAGTTTTTCCATTTTATGTTCAATGCGGTCCAACCACTTGTTTAATGTTTCATCAAAGCAAGGCCATTCCCCAGACAACTGCTTTAACACCACGTGCGAATCGCCTGTGATTGTCACTGGCACTTGCTTAACTCCAATCTCCTCAAGTAACCCAATTGCCTTATAAAGTGCAGCATATTCAGCCTCATTATTGGACTCTAATTGAAGCAGCTGCTCATTTACCCGACAGCGCCAGTCCTCTCCATTCTTTTTATAATAAACAACAATCCCTATTCCAGCTGTTTGCGTATCTCGATCGTACCCGCCATCAAAGTACACTTCTACTTCTCCCGGTTCCTCATCCAGCTTCTTATTTAATTTGGTAAATTCTTTAACCGTCCATTCATTTAAAAGCTCATCGATAATCGCCGCAGCTTTCATTCGTCCCGTTTTCGTCAAGTCCTCAATAATCGGCAGAACCGCCTCTTTGCTTATCCAATCTGATTCAAATTCCGTTTTTCTTCCTCTAAATTCGTATTGCCATTTAATCTTCATTTTCATATCGATTCCCCGCCTTCTTCTTAACCCGTTTTCATGATTTTATATATTGTACGTTATGCGTAAGCGCATGAATAAAGACAGACATTTTCCTGCTATTTTGTTCATATAACATGTGGTGCTATACATTCAGCAAACAGTCGGGCTTTATCGGTTATTATCGTTAACTTTACTATATTTTTAGTCCTATATCGACTATTTGGACAGATGGGATAGTGATGCTGTTACGACACTCATTAGTCTGCAAGCGGCTGTATTCAGGTTAAACTGCCAAATCAGCAGCATGGTCTCTGGCAATTGGCTACTGTTTATAGCCTTTCCTATTTAAAGAAAAAATTTCCGACAAACGCACTCTTTTAAATGTCTACTAACAGCTGAGCATAGCTTTATTGGATACCCTTCTGGCTTTATAGCCAAACGCTTCTGCCTGCAAAATTTCTAATTTCCTATTGCGGATCTCCCTCTTCTCTTGTCCAGCTGCAGGCGCTAGTGCGTACGGCGGTTTCCAGATTTCTGCAGGAAGTCAAAGAACGACTTCCTCAGAAATCTCTCCAACCTCCTATCGCACTGAACGAGCGCCTTCCGCTTTTCTCTTCTCCAGTTGCAGGCGCTAGTGCGTACGGCGGTTTCCAGATTTCTGCAGAAGTCAAAGAACGACTTCCTCAGAAATCTCTCCAACCTCCTATCGCACTGAACGAGCGCCTTCCGCTTTTCTTATTGTCCAGCTATGCCTCCTTGCCCCTCGAGGTCATAAGCCGATCTGACTATGTAGCTGAAGAACGCCTCCTCGCCATTTCGTCTTATGTTTGTCGGGGCAAAGCAGTCGGCTTCGCTTTTCTTATTGCAAATTGTTTATTTTTTCCGTAAAATTTATTGATATGAACATAAAGGGGGGGATTCAATTGTTTGAGGTGTATACAGATGGAGCGAGCACCGGGTCTCCCGGATGGGCAGGGGCAGGCGTTTTTATTAAAGATGGTGCCCGTGTTGACCGTTATTCGTTCCCGCTTGGTGTAAGGGATACACACGAAGCGGAGTTTCTGGCTGTTATTAAAGCGCTGGAGCTGTTAAAAGAAAGACAAGCAGCTACTGTTTCCCTGCGCAGCGATTCTCAAACAGTGGTTCAGGCTATTGAAAAGAAATACATACATAAAGAAATTTACAAACCGTTATTACATGAAATTCTATCGTTATCAAAAGAGTTTCCGCTCTTTTTCGTAAAATGGATCCCCAGCAAAGAAAATCGCGCAGACGGACTTGCTCGTAAGGCTGTTCAGCAAAACAAAGGAGCCAAGAAGCGATGAAATGGGCCTCCGAGCTTTCTTTATTGTTTGTTGCTCTCATTTGGGGCGTGACATTCGTTATTGTGCAGCAGGCTATTGAGCTTTTGCCGCCGTTATTATTTAACGGTATTCGCTTTTTATGTGCGGCTCTCCTGCTTTTTACCATTATTTTCTTTCGAAAAGAAACTGCCCAGCTTACGGCAAAAACATGGAAGCATGGGATCATCTTAGGTATTTGTCTTGCCATCGGTTATGCCTTTCAAACGATCGGCCTTTTATATACAACTGTTTCTAAAACAGGTTTTATTACAGGATTAAGCGTTGTTCTTGTGCCGCTTATTTCTCTCGCTCTCTTAAAAAAGAAACCCTCACCAGGTGCAGCGATCGGCTCCGTGACAGCCGCTGCTGGTCTATATTTGCTGACAGCAGGCGGAGCGGGCGGATGGAACATTGGCGACTTTTTCGTGTTAATTTGTGCATTCGGTTTCGCTTTTCACATCATCTTTACGGATGCTTACACTCAGTCTTCTTCTGCGCTGGCCCTAACAGCTGTACAAATTATAACGGTTTCTATTTTATGTTTTTTAGGCGGTTTTTTGCTCGAAGACTGGCAATCTGCTTTAACTGCTTCTACCTTACTAAATCCAGCTGTTTGGAATGCTCTGCTTATTACGGCCTTTTTAGCTACAGCTCTGGCTTTTTTCATTCAGACAACCGCTCAAAAGTTTACTACTCCAACGAGAGTGGTGCTTATTCTAGCTATGGAGCCTGTGTTCGGTGCGTTAACAGCCTTTTTATTGGTAGATGAACGACTCACTACAGCCGGACTAACCGGTTGTGCCTTCATTTTCATCGGCATGCTGTTAGCAGAAATTCCTGTTCAAAAGCTGTTTGGTTTTCGATCTGCTGCAAATAAATCATAAAACCGTCCAGGGTCATCCGGACGGTTTTTCATTATAATAAGCCTGCCGAATGAGCAAAACGAAGGGCGGTCTCTCGATCTGCTATCCCTTTTTCTTTAAACCATTCCAACAAGGATAGAAAAAAGCTGCCGTCAAATTCTTTTTGTGCTTTCAAAGTGACTTCAATACCCGCCATCACTAATAGATCTGAAGCATCTGTCGAGGCCTTGCCGAAATAAATAAAGGCAATCATTTCATCGGAAAAACGGAAGCCTTTTTCTTCTAATCTAAGTAAATAATCAGTCAGCACCTGTTCTTTCTTCACTTAAGTTCCCACCTTGAACGTTAAGCAAATGGGTCCTCTGCATAGACGGCTGAGGCTTTCATTTGGATCAAATGGCGGCGCACTACTTTTAATTCTAGTTCCTCTACGGCCTGTTCCGCCCCTCTTCCAATTCCTTCCCAATCTGCTTCTTTAATATTCCAAACTAACGGTACACTGCAATGAATCTCGGCAAGCTGCCGTGACAGCTGAAGCATGTCCATTCCTTCGAGCATTTTCTTTTGCTGTGAAGGAGTCAGCTGCTCAATATTTGCGAGAATGCCATCAATGGTGCCATATTCCCTTACAAGCTTGAATGCGGTTTTTTCACCGATGCCTTTTACTCCTGGGTAGCCGTCACTCGGATCTCCCATGAGGGCCTTCACATCAATAAATTGTCTAGGGGTTATGGAAAATTGTTCAGCAAAGCTCTCTTCTGTATATGTTACATAATTGCCAAATCCTTTTTGAAGAAGTGTTACTTCAATATTGTCATCAAGTAATTGTAAAAGATCCTTGTCTCCACTTAAAATCGTGACTCGCCTTTCCTTGTGCTCTTGCTTGGCAATCGTACCAATACAATCATCTGCCTCATAGCCTTTTACCCCGATATTAGGCAGCAAAAAAGAACCGGCTACTTCTTTAGCCAGATCAAATTGCGGCAGGAGCTCAATAGGCGGTGCCTGCCGATTCGATTTGTAATCAGAAAACAAGTCATTTCTAAATGTTTGGCTGCCCATATCCCAGCATACTGCTGCATGGGTTGGTTTCATATATTCAATCGCTGTAAGCACATGCTTCATAAAGCCTTGGACCCCGTTGGTTGGCATTCCTTTGGAGTTCACCATAAATTGGCCGCTCACCGCAGTCGCGAAAAAGGCCCGAAAAAGTAAGGCCATACCATCTATAAGCAGCAAATGTTCTTTTTTATTCATTTTGTCACCTCGCTATTATTTTATCATAACTCCTCTGTTGATTGAGCAAAAACAAAAGAAAAGCCGCCTCGCTGTTCACAACGAGACGGGCTGTACACTTAATGGTCTTTTTTTTCTACCGGCAGCTCTTCATAAGAGGACCAATCACTATAGCTGCCAGCGTAGAGGCGGACATGCTGAAAGCCAGCTTGCTTTAACGCTATAATATTGGGAGTAGCGGAAACACCCGAACCACAATACACAATGATCGGATCAGCTGGGTTCAATTCATGAAACCGTTCCTTTTGTTCCTCTGCCGTTTTCCATAATGAACCGTTAAGCCCCTCTTGGAAAAAATAATTCACAGCAGTAGGAATATGCCCCGGCACCCGATCAAGCGGCTCTACTTTTCCAGCATACCGCTCAGGTGCCCGTGAGTCGATAAGAATGGCTCCTCCCTTTTCAAGTGCTGCCTTCTTCACATCTTCAATAGAAGCAATCCAGTCCTGCTGCACATTCAGCGATATGCGCCCTTGCTTCGGAACGGGAATCTCAACCGAAACAGGGAGCTTTCGCTTTTCCCATTCGGAAAAACCGCCATCCAAAATGTATACATGCTGATGACCTATATAAGACAGCAGCCACCAGAAACGGCCGGCAAACATTGCATCACCATTGTCATAAGCAATAACGACTGTTTCATCCGTAATCCCATAAGCTTCTACCGTCTTTTGAAAAACTTGTAGATCAGGGAGAGGATGCCGCCCGCCGTGAACACCTTTTCCCCCAGACAGGTCTCGATCAAGATGAGCATAGAAAGCACCAGGAATGTGAGCCTGCTTATATGCTCTCTCACCAGCATCAGGATCTGCTAAGTTGAAACGGCAATCCACGATACAAGTATTCGGATCATCTAAATGCTCTAATAACCAGTTAATTGAATGGATATACTTCACGCTTTCTTCTCCTTTTTCACTCGTCATCAGGACCAAGCAATTGATCGAGTTTCTTTTTTAACAGCTTTACGACTTTGTCTTTCGGATCCCAACAATTAAATTGATAGTGAGGTTTCGTTTCATACTGTAGACGGGTGCAATCATAACGCATCCCCTCCTCTGTTTTCGACGGCTGAAAATGCCGACAAGTGGCACAGGCATGAAAATGGTTGATGATTTCTTTTTTACGGTCGCTCCAATTCAACGAGTGTCTGCTCCCATTCTTCAATATTCTCCGCCTCGTTGAGCACTTGCAGCCAAGCGGTGAATTGTTCTTCAACATCCGAAGCCGCTGTTTCTTTCATTAAATTCATACCTTCTGTTGCTTCTTCGAGTGCCCATCTGCTCAACTTGTCTTTTTCTGTCGCTAAGTATTGATCAGTTAGATCTGATAAGCGGTTATGCAAAGTCTCCTGCATCAACTGTTTTTCATTTTTTTCAAAGAAAGACTTTGCATTTTTAAAGATCGATAAAGCGTCACTAAATGCTTCGGGTGCCATTTCTCCAAAGGCAGTCGGAAATTCTGGTGTTTCTCTTGATGGCCATTCAATCGCAGAAAATTGCAGCTGTGGCTGAACGGACTGACAGTGCAGTTTGATCGTTTCATGTTTTTCCGTCAGCAGCTTATGAGCTTGCTTCTCCGAACGAAGGCTCGTCGCTCTCATCTCTTGGGCTAAGTCATAGCCTACCGCCTCAAGCAGCTCTTTCATCGCTTCACTTAACGCCGCTTTAATCGGACGGCTGCCGTTCAAGGCTGCCGGATTAAAGGCCTCTTTAAAGAAGTCGGAAAAACGATAGAAGACACGCTGTTTTAAATAAAAAACAAGCTCATCTATTTCCTGGGTCATCCGCTTTTCAATTAATTGAACAGCTTCATTTTTTATATAATGGCTAATTTCGTTCAATTGGCTTTCGAGTTCTTCTTTTTTCTGCTCACGATTATCCCGATTCTCTTTTGCGGTTGCAATTAATTGACGAAGCTGTTCTAATCCGCGTACCCGCTCGGCTTCTGCCGCCTGGATCGCCATTTCTGCCAAGTCACCTTCTAAAAACTGCTGAAACTCCTGCTTGAATGGCCGCAAATTGGAGTGAGGATGATCAAGCTCTCCCCGCTCGATTTCTTGGATCGCCTTTAGACTAGAAACGCCATGAATACGCGGGAAACGAATACCGTATTGAAGAAGCTGATCTTTTACATATTGAATCACTTCATCCACTTCTTCATCACTGCTCGCTAAGTCAATCGCGTTCACAATAAAGAACATTTTGTCGAGTTCAAAAGCATCTTTGACACGCCCAAGCTGGATAAGAAATTCTCGGTCCGCTTTTGAAAAGGCATGGTTGTAATACGTCACAAACAAAATAGCGTCTGAGTTTTTAATATATTCAAAAGCAACACCTGTATGCCGGGCATTAATGGAATCGGCCCCCGGTGTATCAACAAGGGTAACACCTTGGCGTGTGAATTCACAATCATAATACAAATCAATTGATTCAACGAAACAGCTTTGTTTTTCGTTAGCGACAAACCCTTGGAAAGCAGGCAAATCAACAGAAAGCGTTTGGCCGAGATTCTCTTTATAGTCTTGGTAACCTTCATGGAAAGCCTTCAAGAAAGATAAATGAATATTTTCACGGCCTTCTCCTCCATTGTTTTGCCCTAAATTCGGGATCATTTTATACGCCTCAGCAAGCGATTGAACTGTTTTATTAAAAAATTGCAATGATTGCTGTAAATCAATTAGCAGCTGCTGTTCTGTTTTTAAATGGACCGCAGCTGTCCGGTGCCCATGCTGATCATTAGGCGGATGAATGCGATTAACAGCTGCCGTCGTTGGATTTGGAGAAACCGGCAGCACTTTTTCACCAAGCATCGCGTTCGCAAAGGAAGATTTACCAGCACTGAAGGCACCAAACAAAGCAATGGTGTATTTCCGCTCTTCTAGACGGTCCGCTTTTTGTTTTAGGCCGTCAATGAAACGCTGGAATCCCGGAATACCTGCGAGCTTCCCACTCATTTCCTTTAAGCGGGATGCTATGTCACTTACTGTGACCGCCGCTTTTTCAACAGAGGCTGTTCTGTTTTCTACTTCTGCTTCTTTCTTTTCAGCTGGCGGTGCCACAAGCTCTGCAGCTAACGCTTCATCGAAAATTGTTACGTTATTTTGCTGCTCCTCCCACTGCTTCACGAACGTTTCATACTGTGAAGGAATGCTGACCTCGTCTTCTGCTAATAGCCGGCGAAGCGTTTGCTGTCTTTCATTAGCGGCAGCTTTTAAGCTTTCTAGCTGCTGAACAGCTTGGAGTTTTTCGTGCCATGTTGACCATCTAGCCTGCAATTCTTGCTTTTCCGCTGCAAAGCGTCTTTCCATCCGTTCAGCTGCTTTTTCTTTTATTTCATCCGTCAAAGTACGGGCTCTCTTTTTCAGTTGGCTTGCAACATCATCCGTGTAAGTCAAAACATAATCACCGGTTGCCATCGCACCTGACTTTACTGTATTCATAACTAACTGTTCATCGACAGGAATCGCCAGCTCTTCTGCCTCTAGCTGCAATTCATCATCGTTCAGTCCGCTCGATTTGAGCCAACTGCTTAATTGCTGACGCAAATGCCATTCTAGCTGCGTCTCTGTCTTTTCCTTTAAATCAGCAAGATAGCGCTCTAGCCTTCTTTGCCGCTCTTCTTCTGTTTTCTTTTTACTGAACAGCATCCCCACTTTGAAACCTGGCTGGACAGATTCCAAAAATTCTCTTGCCAACTCGCGCGTAGAAGCAGGCATTAAGTAAGCATTTTGCAGCACTTTATCCCGTGACTCTTCTAATTCACGGACAAGTGCTTTCGCATCGCGTTTGTCAAGCTGTTCTTTTGCCTGCTGTTCTTTTTCAACGATTTCTTCTTCATTCCAATGATCACCAAGCACATGTAAGAGCTCTTCCTTCGTTCCAGCCTGCTCTTCTTTCAGCCATGCGAGATGTTCGCTAACGAGTCGATTCATCATCGTTTCAGCAGAGCGAAGGGAAAGCTCTTCTCTGTCTGTCATACTTTCCTGGATTAGGGATTTTACTTCTTCAAAATCATTTCCAGGTAATGAACGCTCTCTTAAACTCGTAAAGAAAAACCTTTCCGGCTTCACTCCCCAAGCAGCAAAGGACGTATAGACGGATTGCTTAAATTCTTCAAATGAAAGCTCTTCTTCCCTGTGCTTATCGATCTGATTAATAATGAGATACAGCTTGACTCCATGTGCAAGCAGCTCTTTCGTATAAATAAAATTCAATTCTGACTGCACATGGTTGTAGTCCATCACATAAAACACCATATCTGCCAAATGAAGAGCAGATTCGGTTGAAATACGGTGAGCGTCATCTGTCGAATCAACCCCAGGTGTATCCATTACTGTTACTTCTGCTGGCAGGTTGGATTTACTATGGCCAATTTCAATCGCTTCGACTTCTTCCCCATTTTTACAAAACTCTTTCACTCTCTCAAAACGATACGGCGCCTTAAAAAGAAGCGGCTGCTTGTCTTTATAATAGACTTTCGCAAAATCTTCGGATGCATGATGGATTTTCACCAGATTAGCACTTGTCGGAATCGGACTTGACGGCAACAGGCTTTCTCCGGTCAATTCGTTGATCATCGTTGACTTTCCCGCAGAGAAGTGCCCGCAAAAGGCAACGATAAACTCTTCATCGTGTAATTTTTTTAAAAATAATTTGGCTTTTTCGGCTCTTTCTTCATCACCGGCCTGTTGAAACGTCTCAAAAAGCCCGACTGTTTTAGAAATCATTTGGGTCATCGATTGCTGAATAGCTGCTACTGACATTCTGTAAGTCTCCTTATATAAGTTTCTCATCTATTGCAAGTTTCTTTTATTGTATACGATTTTCGTCCACTTTCCCATACGAAAAAAAGAAGGCATCAGCAGCCTTCTTTGATTTTATTATGGAATGTATCAATTTGTTAATTATTGGTTGTTCATGATCCCTGCAGGCGGACACTTTCCGCGCTAATTAATGATAGACCTTCATTTATTAATCAACTGTGCGGTGCTTGTGGTTTGCCGACGTGGCCCATTACATATTTCATTACGCCTCCGTATACTACAACTGTCGCCGTTACAAACATCCAAACCATGAAGAGCACCGTCCTTTTTGAATTTTGTGTGGTTGAGAATAATTTTCATCTTCATTTACATCTTAGCATGAACGATAATGATTTTCAATTCCATTTTTAATTTTTTCTGTTTTTTTAAATATATACGAAAAACGATTCTTTCTTCTTGCAGAAATATAAATTGTTTTCAGCAGAATGAACAGAAGCCTGAGCAAACCATCCTTACTTGATTCTGTATTTATAAAAGGAAAGTGAAAGTTTGGGGAACTAGCAATGAAATAAAATTAAGTGAAGATTAGAGAGCTTTATCTGTGACCCTTTGAAAGAGAAAATTCAATTTGCAGTCACAAATTATTGCAGAGCTCATGATGAAGCAGGAAAGGCCTTTATTACTGTTGATAAACAAGAGGTTTTAAATGTGTGCACCATCACATCGGATATGGTCTAACAAGAAAAGGAATTAATTCAATGCTTCTATCGCTTGCGGTGTCAAGCTGAAGGAATATAATCTCTTATTAAAGCGGAAAAAAGATTCTGCTCAATAACCGGTATGTTCTCAACGAAAAAAGAGCAGACAACCCTCATTAAGTGTCTGCTCTTTCTTATAAATATATCATCAACGTTCTTATGAAACTTTTGATCCTGTTAACGGTACAACCTTCTTACTTTTCTTGCCTAATTCATTAAATAAAATATTCAAGAAAATAGCTGTCAGACTGCCTGCGACGATGCCATTGCTCGTTAAAATTTGCACACTGGATGGCAGACCAGCAAATAATCCCGGCACGACCGTTACCCCTAGACCCATGCCGACTGAGCAAGCAATGATTAATAAATTTTCCTGAGAAGCCATGTCCGCCCGGCTCAGCATTTTAACTCCTTGAGCGACCACCATTCCAAACATAGCTACCATAGCGCCGCCGAGAACAGCATTCGGAATAATCGTTGTAAAGGCACCAATTTTTGGAACTAAACCAAGAACAACTAAAAAACCAGCTGTATAGTAAATCACCGTTTTGGATTTCACCCCGGATAATTGCATGAGTCCCACGTTTTGTGAGAACGCTGTATAAGGAAAAGCGTTAAAGATGGCGCCGAGTGTATAAGCTAATCCTTCTGCCCGGTATCCCTTCGCAATATCTTTTTTATTAATTTTCTCACCACAAATATCAGAAACAGCGAAGTACACACCTGTTGATTCTACCATGCTTACTACCGCTACAAGAATCATTGTAATGATAGATGACCACTCAAATGTCGGCCAGCCGAAGTAAAAAGGGTGCACCATATGAACAACCGCTGCATCTCGTACAGGTGAAAAATCCACCTTTCCCATAAATACTGCAATGACGGTTCCGGCCAGCAAGCCAATCAATACAGCAATCGAACGCACAAACCCTTTGAAAAAACGGAATAAAGCAATAATAATAAATAAAGTAGTAAACGCTAGAATAATATTAGAAGCCGAACCAAAGTCTGGTTTGCCTTGCCCGCCAGCCATGTTATTCATCGCCACTGGAATGAGCGTAAGCCCAATAATCGTCACAACCGATCCCGTAACGACTGGCGGAAAGAAACGAACGAGCCGGCTGAAGAAAGATGAAATCAATAAGACAAAAATCCCTGAAGCCAGTACGGCTCCATAAATCGCTGACAGCCCGTGTTTCTCACCAATTTCCATCATCGGACCAACAGCTGTAAATGTACATCCCAGCACAACAGGTAAGCCGATTCCGACAAAGCGGCCCTTCCATACTTGCAAGAAAGTCGCTACTCCACACATGAAGATATCGATCGACACTAAATAGGTGAGCTGCTCAGGTGTCATCCCCATCGAATTCCCAACGATCAACGGGATAATAACAGCTCCGGCATACATCGCTAACACATGCTGAAAGCCTAATGAAGCTGTTTTTAACTTAGAAGGTTTCATACGAGTGCTCCTTCTGCAAATGTGACTTTACCATTTTCAAGCGATTGCACTCTTGCAAGAGACTCTACTCTTACATTCTTCTCACGAAGCAAATTGCCGCCATCTTGGAAAGCTTTTTCAATGACGATACCGATTCCAGCGACAGAAGCACCCGCTTGTTCAGCAATGTCTAACAAACCTAAGGCAGCTTGTCCGTTGGCAAGGAAGTCGTCAATAATCAACAGACGATCCTCATTCGTGATAAAAGACTTGGAAACAGCAATTGGATTTGTTTCTTGCTTCGTAAAGGAATAGACATCTGCTGTATAGAGATCCTGTGTTAACGTAAGAGATTTACGCTTTCTCGCAAAGACGACCGGTACACCAAGCACAAGACCAGCCATCACACTTGGCGCAATCCCGCTTGATTCAATCGTTAAAATCTTCGTAATCTTATCATTCGCAAAGCGGCTGGCAAATTCCTCACCGATCTCTTTCATTAACTTAGGGTCGATTTGATGATTTAGAAACGAATCTACTTTCAATACTTGATCTGAAAGCACGTTACCATCTTTTATAATTTTTTCTTGTAAACTCTTCATTTTGTGTCCTCCTCAATCTTTTCTGACCTTTGGGACAGAAAAAAACCCAAAAGATCATGTCATTCCTCAATTACTGAGTGAAGCAATGCCCTTTGGGTTTGAGAAGGCAACAAGAAAGACTGCCCTTCCACTGCTCACTCATAGTCAAATGATTTACGGTCATCCGGTAGAAACTTGCAGGCCATATTCCTGCGATTATATGAGCGAATGTTACGTTTAATTGTATTCTTTATTATATCAGCATAAATTAGAATTTCAATGCTATTTACGAACATTTTTATTTTTTTATCTTTAATTATTCGGAATTTTTGATCAAATACCAAGGGAGCAGCTAGTCACGACCCAGCTGCTCCCTTATTTTTTAATCGGGTAGTTCATTGCTTGTCCGGGATAGAAGGGAAAATCATCATCCGGCTCCTCCTCTTTTTTTGCCCATTTTGAAATAAGCAGGAAGAGAGCAATCCCATAAGAAGTGAGTTGAATTCCTTTAAGCATCCCGCCTGCGAGCTGCTGATCTTGAAGAGCTGTCAAATTAGGCAACAACTGCTGGCCCTGCGTATAGACGTCATAAAAAGGACTATCCCCAACGAGCAAGAAGATGCTAATTGGCAATAATAGCACAGAAGCTACAAAAACATACATCACCCGTATCGATTCAGATAGACGGCTAATCTCAGGCAGCGGAGAAATAATCGTCCACCACATTAAAAATGCGGCCCCCAGCATAATGAATTGGGTCATAGACAACAGCACGGTATGTTTTTGCAGAAAATTAAAAACATCCGGTGCAAGATAAATAGACAAGAGCAAGTTAAAGGATAAAGCTGTTACCCACGGATGTGTAAACAACCTTAAAGCAAATCTCATCCGATAAGACCAAAAGAAAGAGCGCAAAAACTCTCTTGGCAAGCCTAACACAAACAGCGGCGGTACGACAAAAAGCATAACCATTAGCTCGACGACATGCGCGCTAAATAAGTCTTCTGCCGCGATTACAGCGAACGGACTGCCTACGAAGATGTAAAACAACATTAAAGACGAATAAAAATAAAACCGGTGCATCCGTTTAAATGTATACCTACCGGAAGAAGCTAACTTTCTGTATAGAAAAGATAATAGCCCCAAGAAAATAAGATAGCCTACTCCCCATAGCTGAAACCAATTAGCATCAGAAACAACATTTCCGATCACTTGATTGTCCTCCCGTTGTTATAAATAATTAAACTATGTTCCTTATCTATATTCAGAATGTAAACAAAGTCTATCTCTATACAATCAGGCTGCTGTCCTTTGAAATAGGAAGCCTGACAAGGAGCCTTATCCTTCACACTGCAGACAGATAACAAAAAAGCGAGTCATTGTTCATAGCCTCTTTTTGATTGTTTCTTCTATTTTAACAAAGATTCTCAACTTTTCTAGACTATCTTGTAAAGGCTCCGGCCAGGCATTCCCTTAGTCTTTATTTCTTGGCGGGCGCTTTCCCCAGTATTGATAGTAGTCTGTCCGGATAAATCCGTTGAAGAGCTTACGCTTTTTGGTTGCTTTTTTGCCGTAAAATTCTTCAAACCCTTCATGAGAAGTCAACATATACACAGACCATGTATCGTAATCAGCAAACGCCTGTCCCATCTCCCGATACATTTTTTCGACTTCCGGCCGATCTCCAAGACGCTCGCCGTAAGGAGGATTCCCAACGATGACTCCGTATTCTTTTGTAGAAGAAAAGTCTTTTACATTCATTTGCTTAAATTGGATCAAATCAGCGAGCCCTGCTTCAAAAGCATTCTTCTGTGCAACCTCTACCATTCGATGGTCAATATCACTTCCTGCAATATCAAGCGGCTGATCATAGTTGGCTAGATCCTCCGCTTCTACCCTGGCGTTTTCCCATACGTCTTCACCGATCCAGTGCCATGCTTCTGAGAGGAATTCCCGGTTAAATCCCGGTGCAATGTTTTGGCCAATCAACGCTGCTTCGATCGGAATCGTTCCAGAACCGCAAAACGGATCAACGAACGGCCGATCAGGCTGCCAATTGGTCAGCTGAATAAGGGCTGCCGCTAATGTTTCTTTTAACGGAGCGCCGCCTTGGGCAATACGATAACCTCTTTTATGCAGTCCCGCACCACTCGTATCAATCGTTAATGTTGCCTTGTCTTTTAATATAGATACTTCAATTTTAAATAACGGGCCGGTCTCCTGCAGCCATGTTTGAATTTTATATTTACTTCTTAACCGCTCAACAATCGCTTTTTTAACGATTGCCTGACAATCAGAAACACTGAATAAAGTAGACTTTACCGATTTCCCTTGCACTGGAAACTCTGCTTCTTTCGGTAAGTATTGCTCCCACGGCAAAGCTTTTGTTGCTTCGAATAGCTGATCAAATGTTGTCGCCTTGAACTCGCCAACAATGATCTTTACACGGTCTGCCGTTCGCAGCCACATATTACAGCGGGCGATTGCCGATTCATCCCCTTGAAAAATGACTTTTCCATTATCTGTCCGGCATTCATAGCCAAGCTTCTTTACTTCATTCGCCACTACCGACTCCAACCCCATCGCTGCCGTGGCCATTAATGTATAGGTTGACATCTAATCACCTGCACTTTTTAAAATTATGTATTTATTATAAAAAAAACATCCGTATAGAACAAAAGCTCTCCATAAAGGAGAGCTTGTGCAATTATATCCCATAATAACGTTCTGTAAGCCATGTTCTGTACCATCGTACTGCAAGCGATCAGGGATGATCTTGTACTCCGGTGGTAATCATCTATCTGCGGACGTTCTGAAACATCCGCCCCTCTTATCGTTCATTTCCTTAAAGAGAGTGCCCCTACCTAAATTTGGGTTGCTCACTCGCGGGGTTTACCTCGTTCCACCTTTATAATTTCTTATAAAGCTACGTCACTGTGGCACTTTCAAAGTAGTCATGCCATATCCGAAGACTTAGGCATTTTCCTTGCCGTCAATCCAGCCGAAGCCGAACTGCCCTAGCTTACTTTTTCGCTAGGCACGAACACTACGGGCATCTCAGCACCGTGTGAGCATGGACTTTCCTCTGCAGCCAATGAGCTGCAGCGATTACCCGAACGCTATTATTGTCATCTGCACTATTATATAGGAAAACACTAATAAATGCAATAGCTTTTTCAAAAAAACCGAAAAAGCTATTCGTTATACAGCTTATCCCCGAATACATGCCTCTCTAAATTCGATAATCGTTTCAAGATATCGAAGTTTGTAGAGCCAACGGCCGGCTGGGGAGCAGGGGCCGGCTGGGAACGGCGCATTGTTGTTTCACTTTGCTTTTTCAAGCGAAGATTTTCCTGTTGAAGTTCCTCAATTGCCTGATGAAATGCTTCGTAGTCCTTGATAATTAAATCAAGAAACTGGTCAACCTCATCTGGATTATATCCTCTCATAGAGGTTTTAAAATCTTTTTCTAAAATATCCTTTGCAGTCAGTTTCACTTTATTAGATAACATTCCCGTCATCACCTCAATATATTCCAAACCATGTTTCATTTATTTTTTCAAAAACGGGCCAATTTGTCAATCTATTCAGCTATAATCCCAATCCGTTTCCTTCAGCTGCTCCTCTTCTGCAATGAGCTGCAAATCATAAAATGTTATTTGGCGGATCTCAAAGGGTTGGTTCTGCTGAAGAGCACGGGCCATATTCCACAAATACTGGGGAGATCCCGTCTTTTCTTCATCATAGACAGCCAGCAAACCGGCAGCTTTTTGTAAAAACAGCTGATTTTTGTTCCGAAATTGTACTGGATTCTTATACGGCTCCTTAGATACCGAATCCACAAAATCAGCTTGTGCCAAAATGGCTTCGTAATAAGTTTGGTTGTCCTCTTTCCAGTTTTCATGCTGCTGCAAAAAAGGAGTAAGGACAGCAAGTTTAGCATCGGAAAATTCTTTCTTCAACTCAAACAGCACTTCCGCTGCCCAGCACTCGACACCGAGCTGACCGCTAATTAGCAGCCATTCCATTCCTTCCTCAAGCAATCTGCGCAGCTCCTTCTCTAAAGCCTTTTTTATAAAAAAGACCGCCGGATCATCTTTTTTGAAAATTCCAAGCTCGTAGGGTTTGTACCCGGCTACTGTCCAAACAGACACCCCAAAACCTCCTTTAACATAATAAAAAAGCAAGGGATTGCCCCTCACTTTTTTATCTACTTAAAAACCAAATGGCCTCCGCGGTCCTCCACCACAGACAAATTGCTGATTGTTCACATCTTGAGCAAAGGATTGAGTTTGTGGGTAATAATGTTGATGTTGGTACATTTGGTGATTGATGTTGGCCGTGTGTGTTGGATGAATATGCGGCACAATAAATTGCTCAAAAGTGTGATTTTCGCAACACATCGGTGGATGAATCACAGCCGGTAATACAATAGGACGGTTGTAGTGCATGATTCTCTTCCCCCTTTCCCTCTCTGTCTATATAAAACAGTCTATGTAGAAGCAAGGGGACATGTACTATTATGAATACCTATTTTCACATAAAGTTTGAAAAGCTATCTTTCATATTGGTCATAAAAAAAGCCGTTAAGCCGACGACAACAAAGAACAACACAAATAAAGCGCGATACACGTTCATTCCACCCCGTAAATATTTTCTTATATCTTTTCATACCATTCTACATTTTACCGCCTTTTGTCACAAGAAACAATAAAGAAAAGGAAATTATTTTTGTTGAAGCAACTAAAAACTTGTCGTTTTTCAAAACAAGAATTAGACCTAATTACCTACGCATCCATCTTTCGCTCTAACCGTTTTTTTCTTTTGATTAAATCTTCTTCCATCCGTTTGCTCGTATTATTATGGAGTCTATGAGCTTCCTCTGCATGGTGCAGGGCTTGCCCATAACATTTTCGTTGATGTTCGTAATATTTGCTAAGCTCAATATGCGCCTCTATCCTTTCAGGCAGCTTTCCTTTTTCGCACACTCTTTTCCAAAGATTCACCGCTTGATCCCATTCTTTTTCTCTTTTGAAATGAAAAGCTAAAGCATGGCTGGCAGCCGTTTGTACCTCTTCATGCTGCTCATCCACCAGCTCCTGGTAAGCTCCCGCCGAGAGTTTTTTTTCTCCCACCGCTGATAACCACTTTGCCACCTCTAGTCGTTCCCGGCTAGTATAATAGTTTCCTTCCTGTAATAGATGAAAGCTAATATGAGTATAAAGGGTGATAAGGGTTAAAATATCTCTTTCATTATGTTCCATCACTTTCAGTACACCTTCAGGGTGCTTTCGCTCGACAAAATCAAAATAAATCATCGGCGCCAAATAGCCAGGAATATCCTCTACCCGAGCAATGTCCAGTTTTTCCTTTTCGACGTTGACAAGTTTGACAGACTCCATCGAATGCTTCCATAACCTTCTGGACGCATGGTATAAGTCAAAATGACCAAAGCTCGGCAGCTTCGGAACGTGTTCACGAACAAGTGTATGGCGTGTTTTCACTTGCGGCCAGTCAAACGATTTTCCATTATACGTAACAAGCGTCGTATAATCCACGTTTTCGAGAAAGCTTGAATAGAGAGCGACTTCATTTCCTGGAGCAGGCAAAAAATGCTGGCGTACCACTACCTCTTCTTCCTTTATTCTTGCATAACCGAGCAAAAAAATGGTGTTTCCTGCTCCGCCTCCAAGACCCGTCGTCTCTGTATCAAAGAAAAATAAATCTGAAGCCGCCAACCCTTTGGCAGACAGCGGATGCGTCCCTTCCCATTCGTTCCATTTAGCGACTGCTTTTTTTACTTCGGAAAATTGATGCTTGCCGTGCTGAAAAGAGAGTGGATAGCTGGCTTCACGGATAAGACACCATTGATCACCTAACACATAGGGCTTTGCCCCCGCTTTTTCCCATTCATCCATGTAAGGAAAATCGAGCTGCTGGACGACCGGCTTTTCTATCATTTCCTTTGTCTCTTCCCTTACAATATGGCGCTTCATCCGCTGAAGTTTTCCAGATAACCCCATTTTATTTCGCTCCTATCGTTAGAAACATCTCAAGCAGGCGGTATGCATCCTTTTTAGCCGTATGAAGAGCGGTCTCTGTGCCGATACAGGAAGGACAGCCACTTGGGCAAGGGCAATGATGAATCAGTTCGGCTGCCTGCTTTATAATTTCTTCTAATTGATTGAAAACCTGTTCACTTAGTCCAATTCCGCCCGGATAATGATCATATACAAAGATCGTTGGCTTTTGATTATGGCTCGCTTTTACTTGCGGCACGATATGAATATCATTTGGATCGCACATTGCAAATAAAGGGATGATCGCTTTCAAAGAATGGGCCGCTCCAATCAGGCCGTTCTCTAGCCGCTCCTCCGACAAATCCTTTAATTCCGCGTTCAATGACATCCACATCGCATTCGTATGCAGCTCTACTTCCGGCAAGTGAATAGGGCCTGATCCGATGTTTTCATGTGTATCGAATTTAATTTTTTTAAAAATAGTAGCCATCGCATGAACAGCAACATCTCCATAAGAAAATGTAACGTGCTCTTTTTCCTGCAGTTTATCTTCTTCTAGTACTTGTAACTGAACAGCTAAATTCGCATCTGTAAAGTAGTCGACATCTACTTCGCGGACATAGGCTTTTTTCTCTTCCCAATCGAGCTCTTCTACCTGGTATTGGATTCCCTGATGAAGATAAATGGCTTCTTCATGTAAAAGCGTCATAGCACTAAAAGTATCCATCTCTCCAATCACCTTATGGCTGGCCGTTGTGGAAATATCAATAATAACGACATTTTCCTGTGAAGCAGAGCGCAAGCTGATGTTATGAGCCGGAAAGGAGTCGTTCATCCAAAACCATTGGCCATGATTTTCATGAAGCACTCTCTCCTCAGTTAAAAATTCCAGCACTTCTTCAATATCCGTCTTCCCAAATAATTCTCCCTTTTTAAAAGGAAGCTCATAGGCAGCACATTTTAAATGATCGACTAAAATTACGAGATTGTCAGGATTAATGCGGGCTGTTTCCGGCGTCCGCTTAAAGAAATAATTAGGATGATCTATGATGAATTGATCGAGCGGGTCAGAGCTTGCTACCATAATAACGAGTGATTCTCCGTGGCGGCGGCCGGCTCTTCCCGCCTGCTGCCAAGCACTCGCAATCGTGCCAGGGTAGCCAGTCATCACACACACTTGCAGCTGACCAATATCTACTCCTAATTCCAACGCATTCGTGCTCACTACCCCATAAATCTCTCCATTTCTTAACCCTTTTTCAATCTCACGGCGCTGTGTAGGCAAATATCCCCCTCGATAGCCTCTAATGGACTTAGAGCCAAGTTCATTTTTGACGAGCTCTTGCAAATATGTCAAAAGTATTTCAACCCGTACCCGGCTTCTGGCAAAGACAATCGTTTGGATTTTATTTTTTAACATTTCACCTGCAAGACGGCGGACTTCAAGGACCGCACTGCGCCGAATATTAAGGGGCTTATTCACGACAGGCGGATTATAAAACACGAAGTGCTTTTTGCCAGCCGGCGCTCCATTTTGATCAATTAATTTTATCTTTTTTTCAGTTAATGACTCAGCAAGCTCTAGTGGATTAGCGATGGTAGCAGAAGTGCAAATAAAAACCGGATCACTTCCATAGTAGCGGCAAATGCGCTGTAAGCGGCGCAGCACATTGGCTACGTGACTGCCAAACACCCCTCTATATATATGAAGTTCATCAATAATGATGTATTTTAAGTTTTCAAATAACGATACCCACTTCGTATGATGAGGCAAAATAGCGGAATGCAGCATATCAGGATTTGTGAGAATAACTTGTCCAGCCTTCCGCACTTTTTGCCGGATATTTGCCGGTGTATCTCCATCATACGTGTAGCTGTTGATCGGCAGCCCGATCTCCTGGATTAATTCATTGATCTCGCTCTTTTGATCTTGGGCAAGGGCTTTAGTAGGAAACAGGTAAAGAGCCCGTGTTTCTTCATTTTCAATAATAGATTGAATAACGGGTAAATTATAGCAAAGTGTTTTCCCAGATGCTGTCGGTGTGACGGCTACAAAGCTTTCTCCCTTTCTTGCTGCTTCATAAGCCGATAATTGATGGGTATATAACGTTTCAATTCCTCTGTTCTTTAAAGCGGCTGCAAGCTCAGGGGCAATATCAGCCGGCAGCGAAACGGTATCCGCCTTTTTTTCCGGGATCGTATGCCAATGAATAATATTTGAACGGATAGCTTCTTCCTGCCTTAGCCAGTCAATGGCCTCTTGTAACGTTTTTCTCCTGAATAGCATGCTCTCACCTCCTCTCTATTTTAGCGAACAAACGATCCATTTGGAAGGAAAACAACAGTCTATGTAAAGATCTGCTTTTTACACAACAAAAAGACCCAGAAGGATTCTTTCCTTTAGGGCCATAGAGCTGTAGACAAACGCTCACTTTCTTATACTTTTAGCCAGCCAGACATATCTTTTACAACTTTTGACAGCTGGGACACTGTATTCACCATCATTCCCGCCGTATCCATTGCTTTGTTAATATCAAATGTACCGTCTTTATTTTGAAAAGATTTCAGCAAAAGCTGGCTATTGCTTTTCGCTGGCGGTGCCGACGGTATAGTTTGCGGCATGGAAGAAGCAGGTGAAAACATTTGGTACGGTCCCTCTGGCATTTGCATTTGATAAAGCGGATGACTCCACAAATCACCTGGATATTGATTGTACCCAGGTGGAGAAGGTGTGTGGCCGGGATAGGCGGCCGGCGATTGATAAGGATAAGGTCCAGAATATGGATGCACCTGTTCCCACGGGTTCATCTTTTTCCCTCCCACAATGTTGGTTATAACATTTTACGTTGATTCGAGGAAAAAAGTGAATGCTATCTTAATTCTTTTAACAGCTGCTGTAAAACAAAGAGAGTTGATTCTACATAATTTCGAAAGCGTGTATAGCTCGTTTCCGGAAAAAATGCCTGCACTGAAATCAGCTCTATATTTTCTACGACGGATTTCACTTGGGGATCATGAATATATTTGAAACGTGTTGTCTGTAAACAAGTCCTAATTTCTTTTTCCCATTCCTTTAACTGCAGATGAGCTTCATCCGCAAACGGTTTTACTTCTTTATAAAAATCTCCTTTTTTCTGTTGCTCTCTCGCTATATGATAGCGGTTATTGGCATGGGTGACGATCTCTATTAGCCTCTCTGTTAATTCTTGAAGTCTGCTCATATCCTACTCTCCTCTTCACCCCATCATTCTTTCGTGCCTATATAGTTTATAAGTTTTTATGAGAGTCTTCAAGAGGCCGCTCTTACATCTGTTTCATACATTAAAAGGATTGGACCATTCTATAGGAAGGAGTAGCGGCCAATAAGAAATCTGCCCCTTCTTCAAGCTGATTCATGCGCGCCATGACCATTTCTTTCTTTTTCCAAAGACGTGAATAGTGAGCCTTGTGCATAATGGTCACTCGTTTCTTTAATACTTTTTCAATTTGCTCTACCTTTTCCTCAATCTCATTTAATGTACGAAGCACTTCTTCTCTCGTCATTCTCCCCACTCCTTTTAAGTTTTTTCCCGCTGTTTCTCTTGCTCACCTCTTTCTCTCTTCTCCCAATGAATTCCTTCCTGCCTGACAAAACTAGGTTCTATTCGGCAAAGAAAGAAGCAGCGGGTCAAAAAAATTCATTTTATTCGACAAAGCTTTTATTCTCTCAAGGTACCATATTCTTTAAAATGCAGAGCACGTCTGAAAAGGTTATAATAAAGAAGCGCGAAATGGGTTATATGAGATGGTTCAGCTGCATAACTGTACAAGAGGGCTGCCGGGTAAGAACTCTCACTTCGGATACCGAACGGAAAAAGGAAAAAATCATTCTATTTTTTCCCCTGTAAATAATTTTTCTGTTATGATATGTATTATCTTGTGAGGTGTATGCAATGACAATAAAATATCCGAACGGAAAGAAATATGTAACGGATACGAAAACTAGGACAACTAGACAGCCTCCTCTGCAGGATAGCTACAGCAACAGAGGAATGACGCTTGAGGAGGATTTGAATGATACGAATACCTTCTATCTCGAGCGTGGATTAGCAGTAATCCATAAAAAGCCGACGCCTGTACAAATTGTTCAGGTGGACTATCCTAGAAGGAGCGCAGCAGTCATCAAGGAAGCCTACTTTAAACAAGCCTCCACCACTGACTATAATGGCGTGTACCGGGGGAAATACGTTGACTTTGAAGCAAAAGAAACGAAGAACGCAACAGCTTTTCCATTAAAAAACTTTCATCGTCACCAAATTACCCATATGAAAAACGTTGAAAAGCAGAAAGGCATCAGCTTTGTTATTATTCGTTTCACCACAACCGGGGAAGTATTTTACCTTCCTGCGAGCCGTTTGTTCGAGTATTGGGATAGAATGGAGAACGGCGGCCGAAAATCGATTACAAAAGCGGAAATTGAGAGCTCAGGCTTTTCGATTCAGACAGGCCTTCACCCCCGTATCCCTTATTTATCTGTCATCGATCAGCTATATTTTTAGAATAACAGAAGCTTAACACTCTTTATTTCCATTGAAAGCGAGGATATTGCACAAATGTCTGATCAATACAATTCACGTATAGAAAGAAGAAAGAAGCAAAAAAAACGTGCGCCCCAAAACACGGCGCCAGCTGCAAAAAAACCAAAGAAGAAAAAATCATCTTTAGCTAAAAAAATATTTCTTACTTTTGCCGCCTTATTCTTATTAATGCTTGCGGGCGGGCTTGGTACATTTGCACTTATGGTAAAGGACGCCCCGAAGCTTGACGAAGGGCTGCTGCATGACCCGATTTCATCCAAAATTTATGATATGAATGGCGATTTTGTTACATCTGTCGGTTCGCAAAAGCGTGATTATGTCAAATACGAGGATATTCCGCCTTTAGTAAGAGATGCGATCCTTGCGACAGAAGATGCTCGCTTTTTTAAACATCACGGTGTCGATATTATCCGTATCGGAGGAGCCGCAATTAAAAACGTAACAAATGGCTTTGGCTCAGAGGGAGCAAGTACGATTACTCAACAGGTTGTAAAAATGTCCTTCTTGTCTCCTGATAAAACGATAAAGCGAAAAGCCCAGGAAGCATGGCTCGCTTATCAGCTTGATAAAGAATACTCCAAAGAAGAAATCTTTGAAATGTATGTGAATAAAGTTTTTATGTCAGATCGCATTTTCGGCATTAAAGAAGCAGCCAATCATTATTTCGGAAAAGAACTTGATGAGCTGACTTTACCTGAAGCAGCATTGATTGCCGGCATGCCGCAAAGCCCGAATAACTACAATCCATTCAAACATCCGGACCGAGCAGAAAAGCGCCGGAATGTTGTGCTGTCTTTAATGGAGCAGCACCATAAAATCTCTACCTCTGATATGGAGAAAGCAAAACAAACATCTGTAACCGACCAGCTCGCTGAGCAGAAGCCAGACACTGGTCCTGCAAAAAAGTTCAACGCCTATATTGATATGGTAGTGGAAGAAGTCCAAAAAATGGGCGGATACAACCCTTACTCTGACGGGTTAAAAATTTACACAACCCTTGATCCAAAAGCACAAACTTATATGGAAAAACTCTTGGACACAGAAGAAATCATCAATTATCCAAGCGAAAAGTTCCAGGCAGGAATCTCTTTAATCGATACGAAAACCGGAGAAGTCCGAGCCATTGGCGGCGGAAGAAATCAAAAGGTCGAGCGTGGCTTTAACTATGCGGTAGATTTAAAGCAACGTCAGCCTGGATCAGTTATTAAGCCGCTCATCGATTACGGACCAGCTATTGAGTATTTAAAGTGGTCAACGTACCAACAGCTCGATGACCGGCCTGATACTTATTCAAACGGAACACCGATTCGAAACGCTGGCGGATCTTATATGGGTCCTTTGTCAATGAGAACAGCTCTTACCTATTCTCGTAATATTCCTGCTTTGCAAACCTATAAAAAGGTCGGCCATGAAAAAGCTAATGAATTCTTAAATAACGTAGGAATCCAACTTGCCAAGAGTCAATCAGAAAATGAATCTAACTCTATCGGAGCCATGAGCGGCATTTCTCCGCTTGATTTATCTGGTGCTTATGCAGCTTTTGGTAACGGAGGCACTTATATTAAGCCCCATACAGTAAAGAAAATCGTCCTAGCTGACGGTGATACAGAAGTAAGAAATCCGATTAAGCCGAAGAAAGCTATGAATGATTACACGGCTTATATGATTACCGATATGCTAAAGGACGTAGTGAAAGAAGGAACAGGCCGCCGAGCGAACATTCCTGGCCTTCCTTTAGCAGGGAAAACCGGAACAACGAACTACACAGAAAAAGAAAAGCGAGAATGGAATATTCCTTCTTCAGCTGCACCAGATTCTTGGTTTGTTGGTTATACAACAAACTACACAGCAGCCATCTGGACAGGATATGAAAGTAAAAAAGAATATTTATCAAAAGATAGCCAAAACATTTCCAAGCAATTGTTTAAACACTTGATGGAAGAAGTATCATCCGATAAAGAAACGAAGAACTTTAAAAAACCAAATAGCGTAGTCGAGCTTCCAATTAAAAAAGGATCAAACCCAGCTGAAATTGCAGGAGCAGGTACTCCTAACAGCGAAAAAGTGTATGAACTATTCATTAAAGGGGAAGAGCCTAAGAAAGTCTTTAATGACTTTAAAGACAAGAAAGACGACGAGGATAAAGAAAAAGAAAAAGAAGGAAAAATTGAGAACCTTACTGCTTCTTATGACGCATCCTCTCAAAGCATAAAAGTATCATGGTCGTTTGGAGGAAAAGGAACACCAAGCTTTGCTGTTTCTTCCTCAACTGGTGAATCTCAATCGACTAGCGGCACATCCGCCGTTTTTGGCAATGCCCAGCCAGGAAATTCATACAGCTATACCGTAACAGCAACCGTGGATGGCCAAACAGTGGATACGGCCTCAACATCTATCACTGTTCCGACAGGTGAAGAGCCTCCGGCAAATAGCGACGAGGATAATCCACCGTCAACACAGCCTGATGATGATCAATCAACCCCAGGCGACAAGGACAACGATAATGGTAATGGCAACGGTAATGGCGGCAATACTGGTGGCAACAATGGCGGCGGTAATGGCGGCAATACCGGTGGCAACAATGGCGGCGGTAACGGCGGCAATACTGGTGGCAACAATGGCGGCGGTAACGGCGGCAATACCGGTGGCAACAATGGCGGCGGTAATGGCGGCAATACCGGTGGCAACAATGGCGGCAGTAACGGCGGCAATACTGGTGGCAACGGTGGAAATACAGGCGGCAATACAAGTAAACCTCCTGTTACTCCTCCTGGTGGAGGAACAGGAACACCTCCTGCTTCTGGCGGCAATACACAACAAGGCACTCCTACTCCTCCTGCGGGTGCCCAAACACAAAGTACAGATGAATAATAATCAAAAAAGGATGGCCCAAGGCCATCCTTTTTTGATTGGAAACAAAGTCTACTTTATATACTATTAGGCTGATTAAAAACGTTTGTCTTTCGAGGCGTGAAACCTGGCGAGCAGCGGAATGACCATCAATGTCATCACCACCTCAGGCAAGCGAGCAACGAAGAGAGCGAACGTTTGTCAACAGCTTGAAAGGATGGCACAAGGCCATCCTTTTATTTTTTCTGTCTCAGTATTGAATACTTCGCTACCTGTTTTTCCTGTTCACTCATAAGTTCAAATACTTGTCTATAAGAATGATACGAGTAAGGGCGATTAAAAATAAATTCAAGCCGCTCTTCGACATTTACCGGCTTGATATCAAGTTTCTTTACGTTCTGTTTCCAGTTGTTCAATTGCACTGGCTGGCCGTTGCTCCAAAATAGCTTCATTAAAAATAAGGCAATGGCCGCTTTCATTTCTAGCTGAATCTTCTTATCCCGCTGTTGAAACTTTTCTTCAAGCTGAGATTGGAGCTGGGACCATTCTCTTTCCACGAAAGGCAGGCCCTGCTTTTCCTCTATCCAAGGCCGTTCCCTCTCCGATAATTCATAAATAAAAAAAGGAGGCGCAGACAGCGAATGCCCCCCTGGCAATTCCACGAATTCTTCTGCAGAAAAGAACAAGGGGTGTTTCAATTGTTCTGAAACCTTTACAATCTGCTTTCTCATCCCGTTCTCTTCTTCATCCGTTTTTGACCTTCTCGGCATAAGTCAAGCAGCGGACAAATCTCACATTGAGGAGATTGGGCTTTACAATGATAGCGTCCGAAAAAAATGAGCCGATGATGCGTAACAGACCATTCTTCTTTTGGGATTTTTCGCATCAGCGTTTCTTCCACTTCTGTTACAGAGTCTTTCCAGCGGCAAAAACCGAGCCGTTTGCTGACTCTCTCTACGTGCGTATCAACAGCAATAGCAGGCACGCCGAAAGCAACAGAAGCTACGACATTAGCTGTCTTCCTGCCCACACCCGGAAGCTTCACTAATTCATCCTGTGTTCTGGGCACCTCGCCATTCATCTCTTCAATTAACATACGGCATAACTTTTGAATACTTTTTGCCTTATTGCGAAACAAGCCAATCGAACGAATGTCCTCTTGAAGTTCCTCCAGTGGGACAGCTAAATACTCTTCCGGCGTTTTATACTTTTTAAACAAATCTTTTGTCACTTTATTCACTAGAGCATCCGTGCATTGAGCAGATAACAGGACAGCAATCACTAACTCAAAGGGATTGTCATGACTCAATTCGCAATGAGCGTCGGGGTACATGTCAGCGATCGTATCTAGACAATATCGTATTTGCGTTTTATTCAGCATACCTTTTCTCTCCTTTTACTGCTCAAGCCAGTTGTAGAATGGAACAGCTTTCTTGGATCGCTGCACTTGATCCACGGGTAATTGATTCTTCCTAAAACGCTGGCCATACTCTCTTGCCTGCTCTAGCGTTTCAATCCCCTGCTTTTTCCATTCAAAAAGAATCCGGTCGATATAGCGAAAATTCATCTTTCCTGAAATGACCGCTTCTCTTAAAGCTGCTTTAATAATAACCGCATCATGATGATCCTGATCAATCCAAATCGCCAGTGTTTCGCATTCGAGTGGAGAAAGCGGCCGGCCAAACTCTTTTTCAAAACATGTGTATAAATCCTGCTCTTCGCTCATCGCTTGATGCAGCGCAGATTGTCTTGACTGCTGCAGCATAAAATCAGCAAGCTTCTTCCAAAGCGGGGTTAACGAATAGCTTTCAAAGCCTAGCGTATCTCCTTGTTCAATTGCCAGTATTTGATGTTGTACAAGTTTTTTTACTAAGAGGGAACATTCACCGGCAGAGATGGTCATCCGATCCGCTAGTTCCTCAAATGTCGGAAAATGCCGGCCCTTTTGTTTGTAAGAAAAAATTTGCAGTAATAAAACAAGCTCTGTTTCATTAAGCTTTAATTTTTTATAGTAGGTAAGCAAAACCTGGGGAATACTAACCATTCCTTCGTTCATCCAACGCATTAATAATTCTTTTTGTTCCATTGCAGACACCTCACAATCAAGTATATCATGGGGAAATTATAAAATTGAGAATTGACAAATGAGAAATTGTGATTTGTCTTTTTACTAACAGATGAAAAATAAAGAAAAGGCCGCCTCGCCTGCTTTTAGAACTCGTCCGTCAAGCCAAGAAATATTAATGGCAAAACGGGTTCATTGTTTGCTGGCAAGATGACCTCATGACCATTACGGATAGAGACGGTTTAATAAACGTGGAAAAGGAATTGTTTCCCGGACATGTTCAACGCCGCTAATCCAAGCAACTGTCCGCTCAAGACCAAGACCGAAGCCTGAATGAGGAACGGAGCCGTATTTCCGGAGTTCAAGATACCACTTATAAGCTTCAGGATCAAGTTCATGCTCCTTAATCCGCTCACTTAACAAATCCAGATCATGGATCCGTTCCGAACCGCCAATAATTTCTCCATAGCCTTCCGGCGCAATTAAATCCGCACATAATACGACTTCTTCGCGATTTGAATCTGGCTGCATGTAAAATGGCTTGAGAGAAGTAGGATAATGCGTAATAAATACAGGCTTGTCATAGCTTTCGGCAATCGCCGTTTCATGAGGAGCACCAAAGTCGTCCCCCCATTGAATATCGTTAAAGCCTTTTTTGTGTAAAAACTCGATCGCTTCATCATATGTAATACGCGGGAATGGCGCTTTAATCTGCTCTAGCTTCGAGGTATCCCGGCCAAGCCGTTCGAGCTCTAAACGACAATTCTTAAGAACAGACTGGACAATGTGGGCTACATATTCTTCCTGTACCTTTAGATTATCTTCAAAGTTGTAAAAGGCCATTTCCGGCTCGATCATCCAAAATTCAATAAGATGACGGCGGGTTTTTGATTTTTCAGCACGGAAGGTCGGTCCAAAGGAGAATACTTTCCCAAGCGCCATCGCTGCTGCTTCCATATAAAGCTGCCCGCTTTGCGAAAGATAAGCGTCTTCATCAAAATATTGAGTATGGAACAATTCGGACGTTCCTTCTGGTGCGCTGCCGGTTAAAATCGGCGGATCGACTTTTACAAATCCCCGCTCGTTAAAAAACTCGTATGTTGCCCGGATAATTTCATTGCGGATTTTCATAACCGCATGCTGGCGTCGAGAGCGCAGCCATAAATGACGATGATCCATCAAAAATTCGGTTCCGTGCTCTTTTGGTGTAATTGGGTAATCAACAGCTTCAGCAATCACTTCTAGACCCGTTACATTTAACTCAAAGCCAAAAGGCGAACGGTTGTCTTCCTGGACGATCCCTGTAACATATAGAGAAGATTCCTGCGTCAGAGCTTTTGCTGTTTTAAAGAGTTCTTCTTCTACTTCACTTTTGACAACAACGCCTTGGATAAAGCCTGTTCCATCACGAAGCTGTAAAAAAGCAATTTTTCCACTAGAACGTTTATTTGCCAGCCAAGCGCCAATCGTTACTTCTTGTCCAACGAATTGGCTTACTTCCGCTATCGTTATTTTCATGTAATATTCCCTCCAACATATTTGGCAATTCTAACCCATTCGCTTCATATTATACCTGTGTTTCATCAAAAAGTACAAAAAATGCCTGTTAACGTGGTCGGTTTCGAATTTTTCGGCTTTGTTACAATCAGCTATTGATTTTCGCTTGCGGCCGGTCATTTTCCGTCCAATTAACTGTAAAAACACTATCCGTTTTAACAGTAAGTAAGTCCGACAAATGGAAGAAAATTTAAAGTCGCTAGTTAAATAACATACAAATTAACAATATAAAAAACAATGTATATAGCACCCCAAAAAACTTGAGGGGATTTTTCAAACCTCAAGTTCCGTATGTACAATTGTTGTTGACCATAGTGACTATTTTTTAAAGAGACAACCTACCCCTAAACGAAGGCTATTCGTTTAAATAGAAGTATTTATAATCTAATCAATATTAACTATAGTTTTCAGCTTGACCGTTAAAATTCACTTGTTAGCTTAACGTTTTTTTAAGTATTTCATCCCAATGAGATAAATAAAGTAAGTGTCCTTCATTCTTAATAAAAGAATAGGTGGAATTAGGGTATTTCTTACGAAGGTAATTAGAAGTCTCCAAAGTCCAAATGGTATCTTTTTCACCTTGCCAAATATGAACGTTCGCATTAAGTAAAGGGTTGCTTGCACACTTTACTGCTTTACATAATGCAAGAGCATCGTAATAAACCCCGAGCCCCTCATTACTATATGCTTCCACTGTCCCTTTCATTATTACTGTCCGCATTAGCGGGTCATTTACCACTTTCTGATCGCTTTCAACCATTTGTTGTATAGATTCTTGTATTGTACCATCTAAATTATTGGATAATTTCTTACTGAGGTTTTTAAAGTAAATCTTTGTCATGATAGGGATGTATCTATTCATATTAGAAATCATTTTCCAATTTGAAGGCAGAATCTTTTTAGTTTCATTACTATTTAGAGGTATTGCACTGCTAACTAAATTAAGGGACGTGACTTTTTCGGGATATTTATCAGCGAAAACCTGGCTATATAATCCACCAGCTGACCAACCAATAATCGAAACCTTTTGAATTCCTTTCGCAATAAGAAAATTGTTTACAAAATCGGCATAGTCTTCCATAGTATATTTCAGCATCAAATCTGAGTTTCCATACCCTGGACGATTAACGGCAAAAAACCGAACATTATATTTATCTAATATTGTTGTATCGGGATGAATGGAACTAACCGACGAACCAAATCCATGAAAGAAGATAACTGTATTTTCATTTGTTTCTCCATAGCTTACATAAGATAATTTCCGATTATCTTGTAAAAAAGTAAATGAGTCTTGCAAGAATGTATACCTCTTTTCTTCTTTTTCCATTTAAAATTCGGCATAGGAAATTAAAATCCTTCTTAAAGCTAACTTGTCCATTACTTTAGGTGCAAGTTTACTCAAATGCTTTATATTTGCTTCAACATAAAATAACAACAATCTTTGATTTTACTCCATATAGACTAAAACTAACATCGCAAATAACAAGCAAATCAACACCCCAACTCACAGGATGATAATCCCTAATGTCAATAGCATATTGGGTTGCTATTCACTGTGCTATTTTGAGAATATTTTCTATAGAAATGATGCTATACCATCCAAAAATAGCATACCAATCCATATATTATTTACTATATTCGTCCACAAAAACGGAACTACTTACTTTAACAGCGCCTAGTTTTTAAAGACAGCAAAAAGGCTGCTTCTAATTAGAAGCAGCCTTACAGTGTCATTGACCTATTTATTATTTGTTTGCTGTTGCGTGGCTATTAACGTATTCCGCAATACGGGCAACTGCCGCTTCTAAAAGATCAAGTGATGTTGCATAGGAAAGACGGATATTGTCTGGAGAACCAAAACCGCTTCCTGGAATAACCGCTACTTTCGCGTCTTCTAGAAGTGCCTTAACGAAACCGTCTACGTCGCTGAACCCTGTTAATGCAGCCGCTTCTTTCACGTTAGGGAACAAATAGAAAGCTCCTTGAGGCTTTAGGCAGCTAACTCCTGGAATTTCATTTAGCTTGCTGTGGATAATATTTAAGCGCTCTTCAAACGCTTTTTTCATTTCTTCCACTGGTTCTTGCGTTCCTTCGTAGGCAGCAATCGTACCATATTGTGATACAGCTGTTGGATTAGATGTTGAGTGGCTTGCAAGGTCTGTCATTGCTTTAATCACTTGCTCATTGCCTGCCGCGTATCCGATACGCCATCCTGTCATCGAATGAGATTTAGATACGCCATTAATAATGATCGTCTGTTCTTTTAAAGCTGGAGAGATCTCTGCAATGGATACGTGCTTATTCTCACCATAGACAAGCTTTTCGTAAATTTCATCAGAAATAATCCAAATATTATGTTTAAGCGCTACTTCTCCAAGCGCTTCTAATTCTTCTTTTGAATAAAGCATTCCTGTTGGATTGCTTGGTGAATTAATGATAACCGCTTTTGTTTTCGGTGTGATCACCGATTCAAGCTGCTCAGGCGTAATCTTGAAATGATTCTCTTCCTTGCCCTCCACATAAACCGGTGTACCATCAGCAAGCTTTACTTGTTCCGGGTAACTTACCCAGTATGGAGTTGGGATGATCACTTCATCTCCCTCATCTAAAATAACTTGGAACAATGTATACAGGGCATGCTTCGCTCCAACAGTTACAATGATTTCACTGCGTTTATAAGTTAAACCTTGATCTTTTTCAAACTTGCCAATGATCGCGTCCTTTAATTCAGGAAGACCGCCAGATGGTGTATATTTTGTCTGTCCTTTTTTCAGTGATTCATAGGCTGCTTCAATGATATGTTCAGGTGTATTAAAGTCAGGCTCCCCTGCACCAAGACCAATCACATCGATTCCTTGCGCTTTCATCTCTTTTGCTTTTGCTGTAATGGCAAGTGTTGTAGAAGGAGTTAGTGCTTTAACCCGCTGTGCTAATTGTACGTTCACAAAAATACCTCCACTATTTGTCTATTTTATTTCATTATGTACGATAAATAGTAAAAACAGCTTTATCTTTGTCTGCCTTATCAAGCGCCAAACCAAACATTAAATTTTCCCGCTTTAACGTACGGTTTAATGTATCTACAATTTTGTATAGATCTGACTGATTGTTGACCGTAACAGAGGATAAAACTTCAATTTTACTTTCCATGCGAATGCCCCCATTCTTTTATATTATATCAGGAAATTTTAACAGGTCATTAAGAAATTTTGTGAAAAGTGCGAATCCCGCTTATTTTAAATCTGGCAGGGAAAAAAGCTCGTATCCCTCTTTTGTAAATTTAACAATGAGGATACCATGCTGGCCTGTGTAGTAAATATCAATCCACATCTCATGAAGCAGTTCCATTAGTCTCTCATCCGGATAAGCTGCTTTTTGTTTGAATAAAACAGCCGTTTGCGGATCAATGTGAGTTAACAGGTTATTAGAAAGACTATCGTGTTTACCAAACTGAGGAATTTTTACGATGTTACTGTCCCTAAGAGGCAATGCCAACAGCTTCTTCTCAGAAGATCTTGAAGCAGAGGATAGCCATAGGAGGCGGGAATCATAGTGTCTGATGGAAAAATCAAGGCCTTCGTTCTTGCTTAATCCACTATAAAGTACAGATACTCTCACCCCTGGACTGATCTCCCGCAAATCCCCTTCCTGCCACTTTTCATGTATGAAGCGGCTGCCGCGTGAACGAGCTGGTAACGGCCAGCCGGTAAATATTTTCTTTAATTTCCGTTTCCTTCTGAGTTCTTCAATGAACGACTCTCGCCAATATCTTCTTTCTGTAATAATCAGCCCATCAAGCTCATGAATTTGAAAGCTATTCATATATTGAAAGATTTCCGCTTCGGTGCCTTTGTGTCCGGTATTAATTAAAAAATGCTGGCCATCTGCTGTGTGTAAAAAGGCAGCTTCTCCGTCTGATAATGGCAAAAACGAGAGAGCAAATTCCTCTTCTTCTAAATGCAAATGAATAACAGAGGCAGCTGCATACATAGGAGAAACGAATAACATAGATACCACAATAGCTAAGACGATTCTCATAACGGCCGCTCCTTTCGATACCGTTATGGTACGTCATTCAATCACAAAATAAACGCAGGTGCCTGCCGGAAATCACAGCCATTTCTCAATGATGGAAATGGTCTCGCTCAGTGAAGCTTCCTCGATCAGAATGTCAGGAATAGATTGCAAAAATGTTTTTCCGTACTTATTTGTTTGAATACGCCGGTCGAATACAATAATAATGCCCCGGTCTGTACTGCTGCGGATGAGCCGGCCAAACCCTTGCCTAAAGCGCAGGACAGCCTGTGGCAGGGAAAAAGCAGAGAACGCATTTTTCCCTGCTTGTGTTAACTGTTCGCTCTTAGCCTGAGCAAACGGTTCATCCGGCGGCGAAAATGGCAGGCGAACGATCACAAGACAGGACAAATCCTCCCCTGGAATATCAATGCCTTCCCAAAAGCTGTTCGTACCAAACAAAATGGCTTTATCAAACCTCTGAAAGTTTCGTGTCAAGCGGCTCCGGCTTCCCGTAGTAATCCCTTGGGCTAACAAAATATACTCATCAAGCAGTCCGCTGTCTTTCATTAAATCATACGTTTTTTTCATCATGTCAAATGACGTAAACAACACGAGCATTCTGCCTTTAGCTGCTTCAGCGACTGCTGTTAAATGATTAGCCAAAGCCTCAATATATTCTTCTTGATGTACGCTTTTTACTTCCGGGACATCATTAGGAATGACCATTCGGCAATTTTGCTTGAAGTCAAAAGGAGACGGCAGGATTACCTCTTCATGATCAAATGAGGAAAGACCTGTCTCGGCAGTAAAAAAGCGAAAAGAGTCATTAACCGCCAGTGTTGCCGAAGTAAAAATCACATGCTTATGACGAAGCAGTGTATCTTGAATCATGTTCGCTGCTTCCATTGGATGGGACCTGATCACAAATGTATTGGCAAATGAACGGCCATCCCCTTCCATCCAAATAACTTCTTCCTCTTCTGGACGGAAAATCAACCGCAAAAGCGTGTGCTGAAACTCTTGCCACTCTTCCATGACTTCTTTAAAATTGTCCATCTTCACTTGTTCTGAAGCTGTCATTTGTTCCCGGGATTCTCCTATTTGTCCAAGCCGCTGCTTCATCCAAGAAATCAGTTCTCCTAGTAGAGACTCTATTCTTTCTGCGCCATATTCTATGTGATCCCAATGGGAAAGACTTCTCGTCTCATCGGTTAATCTAAGCTGGCGTCTATGCCAGTTTCCTGACCGCTTTTTCGTATGCTTCTCGAAATATAAATGCAGCACTTTAAACCATTCATCCATTTCGAATTGAAGCTCCTGCAGCTTACGATTAATCGCTCTCCGCTCATCCTCTTTATCGGACGAACCGTATTTAAGAACCAACTTTTCTATTTCATAAAATAATTCCTTTTGCTCATACGTGCCAACCCTCCCAAGCAATTGTTTGCACGTAATTGGGTCGATCGATAAACCAAGACGGTCTCTTGCTGCACGTTCAAAGTGGTGGGCTTCATCAATGATGACATGACGGCAAGCAGGAATAAATGCGTTTTCTTTCATTAAATCCGCCACGAGCAAAGAATGGTTTGTAATGACGATGTCCGCTTCTTTTGCCTGTTTTTTTGCATGGATATAAAAGTCTTTATCAAGCCAGGCTTTTCGGCCTTTATTCATATAATCGCTGTCTTGACGAACTTCATTCCAAAACAGCTCGCCGCCTGAAGACAAATTAATTTCATCGACATCTCCTGTTTCGGTCTCAAGCAGCCACGTCAAAATTTGCATCTTTGCCAGGATAAAATCATAATTATCGTTCGCATCCTTCAAGCTTTGAGAAAACTTATATAAATCAATATAATGGTTTCTGCCTTTTAATACCGTCGCTTGAACTGGAAAAGGTAATAACTGCTGCAGCTGGCGAATCTCTTTTTGCAAAAGCTGCTGTTGTAAAATCACTGTATATGTACTGACAATAACGGGTTCCTTTTCTTGTTTGCTTTGATAAACGGCCGGCAATAAATAGCCGAGAGATTTTCCGGTGCCAGTCCCAGCCTCTACCGCTAAATGCTGAGAAGTTTGCAGTGATTGATGGACGAGATCCATCATATCCATTTGGCTTTTGCGAAGTTCAAGATGCGGAACAGCAGCAAATAGCGCTGCTTTTTCCTCCTCTGTTTCCGGATAAGACGGCTTATTTTTTTCAATCATTCTTTGCTCAATTTTCTTTTTACGCAAAGCAAGCCCGCGATACACTTCCACTTGCTCTGGCAGCTGCTCAATATTCGATTGTTTCGTCTGAATGATCGCTTTTATTAACAAATAGATATCACTTTTTAAGCGTATAGACAGCCGCTCCAGCTTCTCAAGTGTAACCATCGGTAATTTCTCAAGCTTTTCTATCATTAATAGCAGCATTTCAGCTGTTACATAAGCATCACTGTCAGCTTGATGAGGCCGGTCATGAACGAGGCCAAGATTGCCTGTTAATTCGCCCAGCTTGTAACTGTCTGATGTTGGCCAGACAATTCTAGCCAGCTCGACTGTGTCAATAGCCGCTCCAGAAAAAGCAGGATAACCTGCCCGTTCAAGCTCTGACTGTAAAAATTGCAGATCAAATGCTACGTTATGAGCAACAAACACAGCCCCTTCTAGCAACGGCAAGATATCCTTTGCTGCTTCATGAAAAAAAGGAGCATCTTGCACGAGATCATCTGAAATACCTGTCAGCTCTTCAATAAATGCTGGAATAGGTATTTCCGGATTGAAAAAAGAGGTATATTGTCCGGTAATTTGTTTATTTTCAATAACGACAAAGGAAGCCTGGATAATTCGGTCATTCCCTTTCGACGCGTGGCCGGTCGTTTCAAAGTCAGTTACGACAAATTTTAAATGCTTCATAGTCGGTTACGCACCTTTTTCTGTTAAACTTTCTTCCTCAGTTTAACATATGAATTTGCCAAAGAGCCAGAGCGTGCAATAGAAAGAGCCTCTCAAATCGATATGAGAGACTCCTTCTTTTCTATATTAAATGACTGTACCGGCAATTTCCTCATGCAGAAGCTGCTCAATTTGATTGTTTTCTCCAGCAACCACCACTTTTGGCTTGTGATCCTTCACTTTCTCTTCAGCTACCATCACATAAGAGATAATAATCACTTTATCACCAGGCTGTACAAGTCTTGCTGCCGCTCCATTTAAACAAATAACTCCGCTGCCGCGCTCTCCCGGTATAATATACGTTTCCAAGCGGGCACCGTTATTGTTATTCACAATTTGGACTTTCTCATTCACCATCATGCCAGCCGCATCGATTAAATCTTCATCAATCGTAATGCTGCCAACATAATTTAAATTCGCTTCTGTAACAGTAGCTCGGTGGATTTTCCCATTCATCATTGTACGGAACATCTTTAGCATTCTCCTCTAACAGTAAAAATGATATTGTCGATCAAACGCGCTTTTCTATAGTGAACCGCTGCGGCTAGAATCATCTTCCCCTGGACTTTTTCTAAAGAATTCAGCTCTGGATAAGAGAGCAGCTCCACATAGTCAACAGCCGCCCCAGTATGCTCCTGCAAATAAGAAACCGTGAGCCCAATAACCTCTTCAACGCTCTTATCTCCCTGTTTTGCTGCTTGAACACCGAGCTGAAGCCCCTTTTGCAAATGAGGTGCTTTTAGGCGTTCCTCTTCTGTCAAGTAGACGTTACGAGAGCTCTTTGCTAATCCGTCTTCTTCCCTAACGGTCTCCACTCCCACAATTTCTACTGGAAAATTCAATGATGAAACGAGGCCATCAATGACAGCAAATTGTTGGGCATCCTTTAAACCGAAGTAAGCTTTATCAGGTTCTGCTAAATGAAAAAGCTTCGTTACGACGGTGACGACTCCATCAAAGTGGCCCGGGCGTTTCACGCCGCATAGCTTGTCTGCTCTGGCTTTCACCGTCATTGTTATGATAGACGGCTCCGGATACATTTCTTCTACATCAGGGGTAAAAAGACAATCTACGCCGGCTGAAGCTGCCAGCTGTTCATCCCGTTCTAAATTCCGCGGATAGCGATCGAAGTCTTCATTTGGCCCAAATTGCAGCGGGTTTACAAAGATACTCATAATAACTGTATCGTTTTCCTGTCTTGCTTGATTTGCTAAGGTGAGATGCCCTTCATGCAGAAACCCCATTGTCGGCACGAGGCCGATTTGATGTCCGGCCTTCTTCTCCGCCCGAACAAACTCTTTTAACTCTTTTACTGTCTTGATGACTCTCATGAACGTGCCCCTCCATACAGCGCTTCTAACTCTTCTTCTTTCATCGTGAATGAATGCTCCTGAGCGGGAAATGCCCCTTCCTTCACTTCTGCTACATAGGCTGAAACCGCCGGGATAATCTCCTCGTTCACATTGGCATAGGATTTAACGAATTTAGGTGTCCGGCTTACACCATATCGGATAAGATCATGATAGACGAGCACCTGCCCATCTGTTTCTTTTCCTGCACCAATGCCAATAACCGGAATGGTGAGAGCACCCGCTACTTGAGCTGCAATTTGATAAGGTACACACTCGAGTACAGCCATAAAGGCTCCCGCTTCCTCAAGCTTCTTTGCGTCAAGCAATAGCTTTTTGGCTGCTTCTGCTGTTTTCCCTTGTACTTTGTAACCACCTAGTACACCAACTGATTGTGGAGTCAGACCTAAGTGAGCGACCGTTGGTACACCGGCGAGCGTCAAATCCCGCACAGCTTCTACCGCCTCTTCTCCGCCTTCAATCTTCACCGCATGTGCTCCTGCTTCCTGCATAAGCGCTCTCGCCGCCCGCATCGTTTCTTCACGGCTAATGTGGTAAGACATAAAAGGCAGGTCAGTCACAATAAACGTTTCTTTTGCGCCTCTCTTCACCGCTTTCGTATGGTGAATCATGTCGGCGAGCGTTACCGGAACCGTCGATTCATATCCGAGAACGACCATACCAAGTGAATCACCAACTAAAATAATGTCTGCTCCGCCTTCTTCCGATAATTTGGCAGATGGATAGTCATAGGCAGTGATCATGGCGATCTTTTCGCCGTTCTCCTTCATCTTAATAAAATCACTCGTTTGCTTCATGCACGCTTCCTCCTTTTTTAATCAGAGGAGACGAAACAATAAGTAAATAAAAAGAGTCCTCCAGACAGAAGGACTCGAATAATTCGATTCGTTGTTTCGACCCTCTGTCCCTGTCCTTACGGATCAAGGCAGAACTTTCGCTTATTTGATTGTGCCAGCGGCTAGCTACGAGACAAGTGCAGTTCTATTTTAGATACTGCCCGCCTTCATTATAGCAACATCCCCTTTTTTTGACTATTGGAAATTTGTTTGTTCATAATAGTATAACCGTTTAAATAATTTTCAAAAGGAAGTGAAACGATGAGTAAATGGCTATTAGCTTTTCTTTTGCTGCTTTCGGGTTGTGCCTCCCCGAAACAGGCCCCTGATCGAGATGACTCTTCAAGACATGTTCCTGCAAGTACAGTTTCCACTGCGGATATACTCGCGGAAAACTTAGAGATTCCCTGGGACATTACGAAATCTGGCGGCAGCTTTTTTATTAGTGAGCGAAAAGGGACGATTGTCCGAATCAATCGTGATGGAAAGAAAAAGGAAATGGAAGTACGGCTGGCTCAACCAGTGCTGCGTGAAGGTGAAGGCGGCTTATTAGGATTTGAGCTCCATCCTAACTTTTCAAAGAATGGACTGGCTTATATATATCATACCTACTTAACAGAAGACAGAATAGCTAATCGAATCGTACAAATTCAAAAACAAAACGAGACTTGGCAGGAGACAAAAGAATTGTTAGCGAACATTCCGGGCGGCTCCATTCATAATGGCGGACGGCTCGCCATCGGTCCTGACAAAAAGCTGTATGCAACCGCAGGAGACGCTGGCCAAAAGTCATCAGCACAGGATCAACAAACTCTTTCAGGAAAAATTTTGCGTTTAAATTTGGACGGTTCCATTCCATCGGACAATCCATTTGAAAATTCCTATATTTTTTCTTATGGACACCGGAATCCACAAGGCATGGCCTGGAGTGAAGATGGCACGATGTATGCAACGGAACATGGCCAAAGTGCCCACGATGAAGTGAACAAAATTGAATCGGGGAAAAACTATGGCTGGCCTGTAATTGAAGGAGACGAAGAAAAAGAGGGAATGGTAACCCCTCTCGTTCATTCTAGAGAAGAAACGTGGGCTCCCTCTGGACTAGCTTATACTGATGGAAAGCTCTTTATTGCTGCGCTAAGAGGAGAAAAGCTGCTCGCCTTCGATCCTAAAAGCAAGGAAATGACCATTACTTTTAAAGGTGCCGGCCGGCTTAGAGATGTATACGTCCGCAGCGACTCTTTATATGTAGTAACAAATAATACAGATGGACGAGGCACGCCAGCTGAACATGATGACCGCTTACTCCGTCTATCTTTGCCAAGAGAGAAAAATTAGTGTAAGGGCAGTAAAACCTAACGGCTTACTGTATTCTTCAAATAAAAAATGCTGCCTGACTTTTTACAGTCAGAGCAGCTCTTTTCTTATTCATTCGATTTTTTCTCGATTTCGATGTCCGCTGAGTAAATATCATGAATCGTCCCCTCTTCATCGAGCAGCTTTAATACGCCCTCTTCTGTAATACCGAGCGCTTTTCCGCGAATAGTACCGGATACTGTCCGCGCCGCAATTTTTTTGCCGATCGATAAAGCATATTTTTCCCAGCGTTTTTTAATATTGGTAAAGCCCTGTTTTAGATAGATATCATAGTATACTTCAAGATTTTTTAAGATTTCTTGGACGAGCTGCGATCGTGAGACAGGTCCTCCTTTTTCGATAGCGAGCGAGGTAGCAATCTCTTTTAATTCATCCGGAAATTCTTTTTGATTCACATTAATGCCAATGCCAATGATAATGGAATGAATCCGGTCAGCATCAGCCTGCAGCTCTGTTAAAATGCCGGTGATTTTCTTGCCATTTAATAAAATGTCGTTTGGCCATTTAATTTCTGGCTGTAGCCCGGTCACCTCCATAATGGCCTCGACAGCGGCTACCGCTGTAATTAAGGTGAATTGGGGCGCCTTATACGGCGGCAGTGAGGGTTTTAATAAAACACTCATCCAGATACCGGTATACTTTGGTGAATGCCATGCTCGTGTCATCCGGCCGCGCCCTTCTGTTTGCTCTTCAGCAATGACGACCGTGCCCTCTTTAAAAGCCTCCTGCGCCAAGCGATGGGCTTCCTTTTGGGTAGATGACGTCGACTCCAACGCCACAATCTCCTTGCCGAGCCAATTCGTTTGCAAGCCAATTAAAATTTCATTTTCAGTTACCTTATCTGGCTTCGTCAAAATACGGTAGCCTTTTTTTCGAACTGCTTCCAGTTCAAAGCCTTCCTGTCTCAATGATTCAATATGCTTCCAAATAGCCGTCCGCGAGCAGCCGAGAATTTCCGCAAGCGCCTGACCGGATACAAATTCCCCATCCGCTCTGGAAAACGCCTCTAATAATTGCTGTTTTACAGAAGATTGCACGCTTCGAGCCACTCCTTTATTTTATCTTTACAGTTTTCAACTTTTTTTTGCACAACAGCCCGTTCAATCATTTCAATATATTGTTTCATCCACGGACCACCCGTTTCATGCTTCCACTCTTTTAGTTCCTTGCCTGTAATGGCGAGTTCTTTTCTGTTTTTGATCGGAAGTGCTGCATGCTGCCGTTTGAGTTCTTCTGCACGCGGCGGTCGGCCAGCATAAAGTGCACTCACCGCCTCTGCATCTACCGCTCGTTCTATCCCGGCCTCGTATAAGGAAAACTCAGACCAGTCGCCTTCCTGCACTTTAAGAAACCACTCATATGTTCCGGCTAAATATTTTATTTTCTTAGCCGGCATCCTCCACTCTTTCAACCAATCGCCCGGCTGACCAGGAGCAAGAAGGACGAGCAAGAAAAGCCAGTTTTGCCTAGCCGTTAAGCGGCTAAGATCATAAGAAAGCATCTGATCGATTAGCTGTTCCTTTCCCGTGAGTCCGGGCAAGTAAGCCAACAATCCACCATTGACTAATACCCGCAGGCCAGCTGTAACTTCTTTTCCGGCAAGCAGCTTATCCATCTCCATTAGCTTGCGCTCAACGGCAATGTGCTGCAGCAAATGAGCACAACGGCTTAAGGCCTCTTCGGTTTTCGGATGTAACTGAAAACCAAGCTGGCTGACAAACCGGGCTGCCCTCATCATCCGAAGAGCATCTTCTGAAAACCGCTCTCTCGCCTCACCGACCGTTTGAATTTGGCGCAGCTGCAAAGCCTTCTTTCCATCAAACGGATCGATAATAGCTCCATGCCGGTCCATTGCCATTGCATTAATAGTGAAATCTCTTCGTTTTAAATCTTCTTCGAGCGTACGCACAAAGGCCACCTTTTCCGGACGGCGAAAATCTTTGTAATCCGACTCTGTTCGAAAAGTAGTAATTTCATAGCCGTCTCCCCGCCAAATCACAAGAACTGTTCCATGTTCAATTCCAACATCCACTGTTTTAGGAAAAACGCTTTTCACTTCTTCCGGCAAAGCAGAGGTAGCGATATCAACATCTCCAATCGGCCTATTTAGTAAAAAATCCCGCACCGCTCCCCCTACATAGTAGGCATCAAATCCTGCTTTCTCCAATTGTTCGAGGATTGGGGCGGCTTGATCAAATATTGATTGGTTATTCACAATCTACACCTGCCTGTTCCTGAAACAGGCTAAAATACAACTTTTCATATTCACAAATAATGCTGTCTGAATGGAAGCGGGTTTCCACTGTTTTTAGCGCCTCTTCACTCATCCTTTGATAAAAAGCATCATCGGTCAGCAATTGTAAAGCTTGCTTCGCCATCGATTCAATATCCCCTACTTCAGAAATAAAACCGTTTTTCTCATTCTCAATGACTTCTGGAATGCCGCCAACATTCGTTCCGATACAAGGTACTCCACAAGCCATCGCTTCTAATAGCACAAGGCCGAAGCTTTCTTTTTCTGATAAGAGCAATACAAGATCACTGAGCGCATATAACTCCTCTAAATTATCTTGCTTGCCAAGAAACAACACACAATGTTCCAAATTCAATTCAGAAACGAGTTTGCACACAATCGTCATTTCCGGGCCGTCTCCGACGAGGAGAAGTTTCGCTGGCATATGCTCTCTTAATTTCCTAAACACACGGACAACATCCGGTACTCGTTTGACACTGCGGAAGTTCGATACGTGCATAATGACTTTATCCTCTTCGGCAATCCCTAGCTCTTTACGAAGCGGATCATTTGCCGGTCTTCTCCGATAAACCCGCTCATCAATAAAATTATAAATTGGCTGAATGCTCTTTTGAGGCTGAATCACATCCATCGTTTGAGCAATCAGCGCTCGTGACACAGCGGTAACAGCATCTGATTCTTCAATTCCAAAACGGATCGCCGCTGTTAGAGAAGGATCGTGGCCCAGCACGGTAATGTCTGTACCGTGCAGCGTTGTGACGATCTTAATATTAGAACGAGCAATTTGTTTGCCTAAAATAGCACAAACAGCATGCGGAATCGCATAATGCACGTGCAAAAGATCAAGCCGCTCTCTTTTAATAATTTCTGCAATTTTATTGGCTAGTGCAATCTCGTACGGCGGGTGCTGAAAAACAGAATATTGATTCACGTCCACTTGATGAAAGTAAATGTTCGGATACATTCGATTTAGCCTAAATGGACGATCTGTTGTAATAAAGTGAATATCATGTCCTTTTTCTGCCAGCAGCTTTCCAAGCTCCGCTGCCACTACGCCTGATCCACCGACAGTGGGGTAGCACGTAATTCCTATTTTTAATTTCATTATGACTCCCCAATCAAATCTTGTTCTATTAATAAAGGTATGGCGGTTAAAAAGCCCTCAGCAAATGTCCGCCCCACTTCTTTTCCCATCATACGGTCTCTTGCTTCCACTGCTTCTATGTAGCCGTTCGTTAAGGGGGTGGCGACTGACTTTTCCCCCATCTCAAATTGACTTTGATAAGCGCGCAGACTTTGTTTTTTCTTATCCATACATTCGGTTGTATCTACGCAAAAGTCGGGTTTATGGAAGCCATTAATCATATAGAAATAAAGACGGCTTGCTTTATGGGCCTCTTCCTCACCGTTCGTTTTATATTTTCTAATGCCCGCGGAAAAAAATGCTTCCTGTACAATCCGCGAACAAGCTCCATGATCAGGATGACGATCCCTCTCGTAAGGAGCGAAGATAACTTTCGGTCGGTAACGGCGAATCATCTCTGCCGCTAATCGAATCGCTTCCTCGGTTAAGAATAATCCGCGATCCGGCAAATCAAGCGTCACTCTCTCTTGAACACCTAGAAGAGAAGCGGCTCTTTTCGCCTCTTCTGCCCGAGAAGCTACCGTACCGTTAGAAGACAGCTCTGCTTTTGTGAGATCACAGAAAACAACAGTTTTACCTGCAGCTGTATACTTAGCCGCCGTTCCCCCCATGCCAATCTCAATATCATCGGCATGGGCACCGAAAGCAAGAATATCTGCTTTAATGGTTTCCATATGTTGGCCTCTTTCCATGCAATTGATCAAAGTCACCCCGCTTGAGACCTTCTACCAAAATGGTCCCTGTGCCGATATTTGTTGCCAGCGGGACAGAATATACATCGCAAAGCCGGACAAGCGCCGATACGTCTGGCTCATGCGGCTGAGCTGTAAGCGGGTCTCTAAAAAAGAAGATTAAATCCATTTCCCCTCTGGCAATACTCGCTCCAATTTCCTGATCGCCGCCAAGCGGTCCAGACTGAAAGCAATGAATAGACAAACCGGACGTCTTCATCAGCCGCCGCCCAGTTGTGCCCGTTGCGAACAATTCATGTTCAGAAAACACGTCCTGATGCTCCAGAAAAAAGTTAATTAAGTCATCTTTCTTCTCATCATGGGCAATTAAAGCTATTTTCATAAGCGCCTCCTTAATCTAAAATGTTTTCCATGCCATAAATAAGTGTTTCCACCTTCACAACCGTTTCTACACATACTTTGACTCCTGTCATAAAAGAAGCTCGATTATAGGAATCATGGCGAATCGTCAATGTTTCTCCGTCTGCTCCGAACAGCACCTGTTGATGGGCAATCAATCCTGGTAAGCGCACGCTGTGGATATGCATCCCTTCCATATCAGCGCCGCGTGCCCCTTTCATCGTTTCTTTTTCTTCTGGGTGTCCCTGTTGTTTTCTTTCTCTTACTCCAGCAATCATCTGTGCCGTCTTAATCGCTGTGCCGGATGGGGCATCTAATTTTCTATCATGATGAAGCTCAATGATCTCTACATCTTGGAAGTATTTAGCAGCCATTTCAGAAAACTTCATCATTAGGACTGCACCAATCGCAAAGTTTGGCGCAATAATGCACCCAAGGCTTTTTTCCTCAGCCAGCTCCTTTAATTCTTTTAATTGCTCTTCTGTAAAACCAGTCGTACCAACAACTGGCCGAATGTTATGTTCAAGTGCCGTCTTCGTATGTATATATCCTGTTTCCGGTGTCGTTAAATCAATAAGCACATCTGCTTCTACTTCGCTAAAGCATTCATTTATATCTGTAAAAATTGGTGCCTCTACTCCTGAAAAACCTTCAATTTCACTGAGCTTCTGTCCATTGTATTTGCGGTCTAAAACAGCAGCAAGCTGTAAGTTTTTAGACTGCTCTACCATGTACACTGCTTCTTTCCCCATTCTTCCACGCGGTCCTGCAATAATAACTTTAATTGTTTCCATTCTTTATTCCTCCTCTTTTCTCGTCCAACGATCTTTATCTCTCGTATTAAACTTCTCCATAACCTGTTCATGAGCTGCTTGCAGATCAATATTTAATGAATTGGCTAAACAGACGATGACAAATTGCAGATCCCCAAGTTCTTCCGCAATCGTTCTCTCCTCTTCTGTTGCTTTTTTAGGCTTCTCTCCATAGTAATGATTAATCTCACGGGCTAATTCTCCTAACTCCTCAGTGAGCCGAGCCATCATAGCAAGGGGGCTGAAATAGCCTTCCTTAAATTGGCCGATGTACTCATCAACCTCTTTCTGCATCTCTTTGATCGTTTTGTCCATGTCTTCCCTGCTTTCTTCCTTAATTAATTTTATGTTAGCTAATTCTTGAGTAGTTGACAATGAATTTATCCTTCTTTAAAGGCTTGACTTTCACGTTTCTTATTGTCGAATTCTATCCAGTTCTATATAATGACAGGTATCAATAATTGTCTTAATATTAATTCAAAGGTGGCTGGCATATGATATTTGGCATGAAACTTAAAAATATTCTCTTTATTCTTCTGGGGAGTGCCATTTATAGCTTTGGCCTTGTTCATTTCAATATGGAGAACAAGCTTGCCGAAGGTGGCTTTACTGGTATTACTCTCCTCTTGTACAATCTGTTTAAATTCGATCCTTCTTATACAAACTTAATTCTGAACGTGCCGGTATTTTTTATCGGCTGGAAGCTGCTCGGCAGAATGTCATTTTTCTACACGATCACCGGAACTGTTGGCGTGTCTATTTTTCTGTGGATTTTTCAACGCAAGCAGCTGCCTATTCCGCTTCATGAAGATTTGTTTCTCGCCGCTTTATTTGCAGGTGTCTTTGCCGGTGTGGGGCTGGGTATTATTTTCCGTTACGGGGGGACGACAGGAGGAGTAGACATTATCGCCCGGCTGATTCATAAATATCAAAATGTAAGCATGGGAAAAACAATGTTTTTATTCGATGCTGTCGTGATTGCCGCATCTCTGCTCACCTACCTCCATTACCGAGAAGCCATGTACACACTCGTCGCCGTTTTTGTTGGAGCCAGAGTGATTGACTTTATGCAGGAGGGGGCCTATGCAGCAAGAGGGGCTATGATTATCTCTACTCATAACCAAGAAATTGCCGAAAGAATCAACAAACAGATGGAAAGAGGCGTCACAATATTAAAAGGGCATGGAGCATTTACGAAAGAAAACAGAGAAGTCTTATATTGCGTAGTCGGCAAAAATGAGATTGTCCGTCTAAAAAACATTATTAACTCTGTTGACCCGCACGCCTTCGTTTCCGTTACGGTGGTTCACGATGTGCTCGGCGAGGGATTTACCCTTGATGAGAACAAGCAGCCGATCCAAGTATAAAAAAAGCAGGGGATTCGTCCTCCTGCTTTTCTTTTTCTATTAAATTAATCCTGACTTTGCTGCATCCCGGTAAACATTAGGATTAAACGAACCAATTCAAGAACAGCTACAGCTGCGGCAGCGACATACGTCATAGCTGCGGCATTTAACACTTTGCGTGCTTCTCGCTCTTCATCGTTACGGATAATCCCCGCCGACACAATTTGATCCATGGCACGTGAAGAAGCATTAAACTCAACAGGCAAGGTCACCATTTGGAAGAGAACAGCAGCTGCCATTAAAATAATTCCGAGTAAAAATGCACCTGTCATTGATGTAAATATACCAATCATAATAAAGATCCATGATAAGTTTGATCCGATATTGGCTACCGGCACAAGAGCATGACGGAAGCGAAGAAAGGCGTATCCCTCTTTATCCTGAATAGCATGGCCTACCTCATGGGCTGCCACAGCAGCTCCAGCAATCGAATGACCGTGATAGTTATTAGGAGAAAGATGTACCGTTTTTGTCAATGGATTATAATGATCACTTAAAAAACCACTCGTTTCCACTACTTTAACATGGTGAAGACCATTTTCATCTAAAATGCGCCGAGCAGATTGTGCTCCAGTTATACCGGTAGAAACAGGTACTTTTGAATATTTATTGTACGTACTTTTTACTTTCATCTGTGCCCATATTGGAACGAGAATAAGAATAAGAAAGTAAATTAAAAAGCCCATTATTTGGTGTTACCCCCATTTGTATTTTATTTAATACACCTTTATTTTACCCTCTCCGGTCTTTTATATCAATTATTCTGCTTCTCTCTCTCCTCGGCCTTCTGCGCTTTATACTTCTTCCAGCCCACGTAGGAAAGCGTGATAATAATAATTCCGCCAGTGATGCTAATCACCCATCCAAGAGAAGGCTGAGTAGAATCTTCTTTTTGCATTTCTTTAAACACCATTTCCACTGCTTTCTCAAGTTCTCCAATTTCAGCTTCGGCAGAAGACTCTTCTAACATCCTCTCTCCATTGTGTTCTATATAGCGAACTTGTTTATCAAGCATTTTCACTTTCTTTTCAGAAACATCTACTTTTAAACTAGGCTGGATCATGTAATAATTAGCCAAAAATCGATTGAGGGATTCATGAAAACCGGAGGAATCAGCTGCAATAGAAGAATTTTTTAAAGATTGCAGCGAAGACATAACAGGCTGTTCCATTTCAATCCATAACGGCTGGTAGCGGGAAACAACCGCATCGGCTGCTAAGCGGAAGGTTGTCACTGTTTCCAGCGTCTCTGTTTCTTTTCCTTCTGGGGAATCAATGACTTGCAGTGCTTCACTAAGAGCCGTCGATAAAACTGTCCAGTCTTCTATAGAAAGCTCACTTTCCTTAAACTGAATGTGTATAAGTTCAAGCTGGACAGCTTTTAACTGCGCTTCTGCATCCCCGTAAAGACCAGCTTTCGTGAATTCTAAAGCCTGGCCGGCTATTTGATCTATTCTAAGAAGGCGGGCATCGGCATCCTCTGCCTGGCTATGAATGGGAATAATAAATAAGCAACAAATAAGAAGCAAGCATTTTATTTTTTTCATTTCTCTCCCTCCTCCGCTCCTGCTGTTAATATATGCATGAGCGAAAGAAACGAGAAGAGAAACTTCATAAGTATGTCCTTATTTGCTGTTAGTCTTTCTTTAAAGTGTCCATTTCAGACGCTTTTCTCGAACAGCTAAATACCAGGCAAGGAAAATGGAGCCTACACTTAGCCAAAAAGTGAAATAGCCGATTTCTTTAATATATAAGTTTAATTGCGGGTACACCGGATACTGCATATAAACATAATCAATGATTTCGTTATGAAGGGCCCAAAGAGCAGCTGCAACTAAATGCCATACCTTAACCCGATAAAACGGCGCATAAAGAAGCCCTTGAACAGCCATCCCTAAATGTGAAGCCATTAGCATATAACCTTCCCATGGCAAATAGCCAGTCACTTTCAATACGAGTAGGTTCATCACAACTGCCCATATGCCATATTTGAATAAAGTGATAATAGCCAATGCTTGAAAAAGCCCCCACGATTTTTTCCATAAGAAGCCGAGCAGGACTATCGTAAAAAAGAGACTGGCTGTAGGACTATCGGGAACAAATGGCCAGAAATACCAAGGGGTATCAGATAATTGCGGCATGTACCATATGTATCCGTAAACCGTGCCGACTAAATTAATAAAAAATAAGGTCAGCAAAAATCTTTTGTTCGCTAAAAACCAATATACATATTGCAAAATGGCACCATCCTGTCTTCTCTACTAAATAACCCGGAAATATAATGAAATGAATACATTTATTATATAGAAAAAAAGATGCCCCATACAAGACAGGACATCTTTTCTTCGTATTATTTTAAGTTAGAAATAAATTCAGCCATTTTATCGAGCTCTTCGTCCGTGCCCTTGAACATATTTGGAGGCATAGCCCCTTTACCTTCATGAGCAATCTTCTTAATTTCTTCCGGCTTTAATCCAGTGCCTACAAGAGATGGTGCTGCAGCACCGCCGGTTAGATTTTCACCGTGACAGTTAATACAGCCATTCTTCTGGTCAGCAAAGATTTTGTAGCCCTCGTCGTTTTTATCAAAATCCGCCTCTTCGACAATTTTACCTTGTGCTTCCGCAGCTTCCCAGTCATGGTGAATAACAGATTCCCATGTTAAGAAAATAGTTGCTGCTAAAGCAAGAAGCATGAAGCCTGTAGCGAACGGACGCTTGATCGGTCTGCGTTCCGGTCCACGGTCAATAAATGGAGCAAGTAAAAGTCCTCCGAAAGCTAGTCCTGGAATAACGAACGCCCCAATTACATTATAAGGTCCGGAAGCGTACGTATATTTCAGTAACTGGTAAAGAAATAAAAAGTACCAGTCTGGAAGTGGAATATAACCTGTATCCGTCGGATCCGCGACACGCTCAAGCGGAGATGGATGTGCTACTGTCAAGCAGAGATAACCAACTAAGAAAACGGCACCGACCATCCACTCTTTTAATAAAAAGTTCGGCCAAAAGGCTTCAGTTTTACCTGGATATTCCGAATAGTCTTTCGGAACATTCGGTTTGCGTACTGCCGGGATACGCGAATCACCAACGAATTTCATCCCTTTTCCACGATGCATGGCGTTCCCCTCCTTTAAAAAAGATCTTTACACATTCAATGAAATTTTAATTTTACAATGGTCCGGAAATACCTTGTCTGCGAATCATGATAAAGTGGGCTGCCATTAAGCCAAGCAATGCTGCCGGCAGGAAGAACACGTGAATCGCGAAGAAACGAGTAAGTGTTTGAGCCCCAACAATATCAGGATGACCCGCAAGCAGGATTTTCACCTGTTCCCCAATAAACGGAGTAGAAGCGGCAATTTGAATACCTACCTTCGTTGCGAATAACGCTTTCATATCCCATGGTAATAAGTAACCAGTGAAACCGAGACCAAGCATAACGAAGAAAATCAATACGCCGACTACCCAGTTTAATTCACGAGGTTTTTTATAAGCCCCTTGGAAGAACACACGCAAAGTATGTAAGAATATCATAACGATAACTAAACTCGCACCCCAGTGGTGCATACCGCGCACGATCATACCAAACGCTACTTCATTTTGAAGATAATAAACAGATTCCCAAGCATTTTTAATATCAGGCACGTAATACATTGTTAAAAACATTCCTGATAAAATTTGGATAACCGTTACGAAGAATGTTAATCCGCCAAAACAGTAAACGAAAGCCGAAAAGTGATGGGCCGGGTTTACATGTTCAGGCACTTCATGATCAGCAATATCCCGCCACAAAGGCGTAATATCTAAACGCTCATCAACCCAATCATAAATTTTGTTCAGCATGAATTACGCCTCCTTTACGCGATGGTTTGTGGCTCTGGCTTGCCAAGCTGCAAGAAACCGTCTTTTACTTTTGTTGGGTAAACATCAAGCGGTCTTGTCGGCGGTGTACCTGGAATGTTTTTTCCACTCTTTTCATATAAACCACCATGACAAGGGCAATAGAACTTGTTTTTGTGACCGCTTCCTTCCCAGTCAACCGTACAGCCTAAGTGTTTACATACAGGTGAAAGGGCAACGATTTCGCCTTTATCATTTTTGTAAACCCAAGCTGTCTGTGTAACGTCAGATGTGTACCATGCATCTTTTTGTTCGTAAGAGAAGTCCACACGAGTTGGTTTCGTAGACAATTCATCCACTTTCTGCTTCGTTGTGTGGTATTCGCCTTTTCCACTATGCGCCAAAACCGGATCAATTGCAAAACGAACCATTGGCATCAACATGCCAGCTGCCATAAAGCCGCCAACGCCTGTCAGTGTATAGTTAAGAAATTGACGTCTTGATACAGGTTGTTTACTCATTCTTTTCCCCCCTCTATTGTAAGCTGTGTCCGCAATGGACAGTATATAAGCGCACAAACATAAACTAGGACATCACTATGATAATCCAAACTTGGAAACAGGTCAATATCACAACGTTCAAAAATGTGTCAAAGTGTGTGACGATTTTCTGAATTATGACAAATCCTGCTGCCATTTGTGGACGATTATATTGACAAATTGTTTCGCTTGATCTTCTATGAGGGAATACTTATAAGAGTCTTCCATATGCTCAAGCGGTACGGAAGGCACCCAAATTAGTGAGCCATTAATCTTGTCTTCAGCAAGCTTCCAGCTGCTGTCTGAAGTAAAGAATAATGCATGCTGAAAGCCCGCCTTGTCCAATTCTTCAGCTAGAAGATTTAAGGCTGCAAGTTTTCCCTCTTCTTCCTGTTGTTTGATATACGTAAATGGTGGGAGAAGCAGTATTCTTCCTTTAAATTGCTTCTCAAGCAGTGTCGTTAAAAGCTGAATAAATTCATATTGGGAAGCTGTTTCTTTCATATCACTTTCAAAAGAAATGGGAACAAGCGGCACAAGTGCCGTATCTATGTATTCTTTTTGCTGTTGAAAGCTTTCTATATCTTTGCCATTCCAATTCATGTTGTCCACCTCTTGTTTCATAATGTCATGGCGACTCATCAAGAATCGTCCTTTTTATCCAGAAATAAAGTCTTTTGCCTGTGGCAAAAGACTATTTCAACGCATTCAATTGATCAGTCAGCTTTAAGAATGCTGCTTTGTCTCCATGATCAAGCGCCTTATCAATGTCTTTGAGCAATCGCTCCTTCTGAAAACGATAAATTCCTTCTTTTAGAAAGTTTTCAGCGAGTGCTTTATCCTTTTCTGTAATTCTTAAATTCCTTGGCATGAATGGATTCTCTTCCATAACAGCCGCATACTGATGAGAAACATTCGAAGACTTGAACTTTAACTCAATATAAATGTCCTCTTCTTTGTTTAGCCGAATATCGTGGAATGACTTTTCGGCATCAGTTGTCATCACGTTTTCTTTAAAAAAACGAAATGGAGCGCTGTCTACACAATGAGTAGACATAATCATTCCGCGCGGACAATATTGGGCATCCTCTACAAAATGTACCTTTTCCATCAGTTGGTCATGGCTCATTAAGTAATTTAAAATCCAAACGGATTCTCTTCTTTTCAATTGATAGTGATTTAAAAACCAGCGGATAAAATCTTTTTTCTCATGAACAGATACAGGGGCAGCCATTTTGTAAATCCCTCCTCTGTAAAGATAGTCATTTAATTACTCTGAAAGCCGCTCAATGAGCAGCAGCCACTCTTCATTTGCCGGATCATCCTGCAGCAGTTGACGGAATATTTGCAGGGCTTCTTTACGCTTTCCTTCTTCCATTAAGAAATATCCATACTCTTCTAGAAAGTGGGCATGACTTTTAAAGAAATTATATGCTTCTTCATATGCAGTTAATGCCTGACTATACTCTTCCAATTCATTGAGGGCTTTTGCCTCATCCCATAAAAATTGCGGGTCTGCTTCCCCATCCTTTTTTAGCAGCTCTGTAATCTCAAGCACATCTTCGTAGCGCTCTTGATGAAAAAGCAGCTTATTCAAGGTAAGAGCGGCTTCCGAGAACTCAGGGTCTAATACGAGGGCGGAACGCAAATAGTGCTCAGCCTCCTCTTCACGGCCTAATTTCAAGCTAAGTTTGCCGGCAATAAGATGAAGCTCTTTATGAAATTCATCATGACGAATTCCCTCTTTAGCTGCCTCTAGCCCTTTTTCTAACTCCTCCTCGTGCTCGTAAGCTTTTGCTAAATACAGATAAATAGAATGATAGTCCGGATCGAGTGCTTTTAACTCTTCAAATTTAGCGATCGCCGTTTGATAAAAACCAGCCTGAAATGCAGTAAAAGCATAACCGAACAGCGTGTTAATCTCTAAGTGCTGATCAAGCGCCTTTTCATAATGTTCCAGACTTTCTTCAAACGCGCCGCCTGCGCTTAATGATTCGGCTAAGCGCTGGTCAATAGAAATACCAGCTATCTCTTGCTGACCGCCCGCGAGTAACTGTTTATAAAGGCGGATCGCTTCCAGAAACCTTCCCTGCTCTGAGTAAAATTCAGCGAGCGCAAATTGAATGACAGGTTCATCAGGTAACAATTCATTTGCAGCTTGCAGCTTTTGCTCGCTCACTTCATACAACCCCTGCATTTGGTAGAGATCTGCGAGGAGCAAGAGCGCCCTTGGGTAATTTTCATCCGTTTGATCCAGCTGCTCAAGAAGAAGCATGGCCTCTTCTTCTTTATCCATATCAACGAGCACTTCAGCTAGAAGGACAAGCAATTCTCCTTCTTCTGGAAAGGCTTCAAGAAGCTTTTCATACAGCTCTCGCGCTTCTTCGAGAAAACCTAGACCATACAGTTGTTCAGCCAGGGCAAACCTTTCTTCGTCCGAGGAAAACGACTGAACTTTTTTAAATAGGGAAAGCGCCTTTTCATTTTCCCCTCTTTCCAAACTTTCGAGCATTTGCTGTGCATAAGACATTTTCTTCGAATCCTTTCTGAAAAACAGTTTGCTGCTACCCAGGCTGCTCGTATACACTTATCCGCCGCACGCAGAGGATCTTCGTGTATTGCCAATCAGCCTGACGGTGTTCATCACATTCCTTATCAACACCTTGTAATATTGTTATCATAGTGAAAGAAAAGCCCGACAGCAACTTTTTTATCTGTAATAATTAATACATTCTCCAGGAAAGAGCATTTTCCTTCCTCATGTAAAAAAAGGAGCCGATGAAATCAGCTCCTTTTTATCTATACGTATCGCTTTTATAAATCAGTATCTTTGGTTGATTATTTTTGAGTCAGCTGTTTCATATCTTCAAAAAAAGAAGGGTAGGAAACGGCGATAGACTCAGGGTTTTCGAGCGTAATCGTTCCGTTAGCCACAAGAGACGCAACCGCGAGCATCATACCGATCCGATGATCTCCATGTGATGAGACACGCGCTCCAGTCAGCGGGCTCTTGCCATATACAATCATACCGTCCTCGGTTGCCTCAATTTCCGCTCCGAGCTTTTTCAATTCATTTACAACTGTATCAATGCGATTCGTTTCTTTTACTTTTAATTCTTCCGCATCTTTGATGACGGTCTTTCCATCTGCTTGGGTAGCAAGTAACGCAATGATCGGAATTTCATCAATCAGCTTTGGAATCAAATCGCCGCCAATTTCAATGCCATTTAATTGGGATGTACGAATCGTAATCGTCCCTATCTCTTCTCCAATCGTGTCACTCGCTTCAACCTGAATATCTGCACCCATTTGAATGAGAACATCGATAATTCCCCTTCTTGTCGGGTTCAAGCCCACGTTTTCAAGGACGATTTCACTGCCAGGCACCATAGCGCCGGCAACGAGAAAAAAGGCCGCTGAAGAAATGTCTCCCGGTACATATACATTCGTGCCTGTAAACGATTGGCCGCCTTGTACGACGATTTCATTGCCTCGTCTAGTAATATCCCCGCCGAACTGCTTGATCATTTTTTCTGTGTGATCACGGGTTAGCTGCGGCTCCGTAATAACCGTCTCTCCCTCTGCCTGAAGAGCAGCAAATAAGATAGCGGACTTTACTTGAGCGCTGGCTACCGGCAATTCATATTGAATGGCATGAAGTTTAGAACCATTAACGGCAAGCGGAGTAAACCGGCCGCTGCTTCTTCCGTTAATTTTTGCCCCCATGCTTGTCAGCGGCACGACTACCCGATCCATTGGCCGCTTGGCAATAGATTCGTCGCCAATTAATACAGTGTGGAATGGTCTTCCAGCGAGAATCCCTAACAAAAGTCTCGTCGTTGTACCTGAATTGCCGGCATCAAGAATTTCGGTTGGCTCACTTAATCCTTCCCAGCCCTTTCCGTACACAATAATTTCTTCATCGGTTTCTTCGATGCTAACCCCTAGCTTGCGAAAACAATCAATCGTCCGCAAACAATCCTCACCCTTCAAAAAATGTCGGATCGTTGTTTTACCTTCTGCTAAGGCACCGAACATAACCGAGCGGTGGGAAATTGATTTATCTCCTGGTACTTCTATTCGCCCATTCAGCGGGGAATTTGTTAGTTCTAACTCCATTTCCTTCATCGAATCACCCTTTAGGCTAAAAATAAGTCATAGTTTGTTTGCTTTTCTATACATTGCTGTGCCCGTTTCCGATCTCTTTCATTTTGAAAGCTAATCACAAGCACTCCGTACACATCTTCTCGCGTTTCCATAATTCTAATGTTGGTAATGCTGATTCTTTCTTCTGCTAAATAGGCCGTAACTTCCGATATTACGCCTGGATAATCCGGTACATCGACGTATAAATCATAGAATGAAGGAATCGCCCCCATCGCTTTAGCAGGAAGATCATCTCTAAATTCTTTCGCTTCATTAAAATAATCAAATAGAAGAGGCGCACTCTCTTCTTCCAAAATTTCTATTACTCTCTCCATCTCTATTTTCCAATCATGCAAAAGTGTCAGCAATACGTCTTTGTTATGTAAGGAAATATCCTTCCACATTTCAGGATTAGATGAAGCGATTCTCGTCAAGTCACGAAATCCACCAGCCGCAAGACGAGAAATGAGAGAATTACTATTATTGTATTTGCGAGCTTGGTGAACAAGAGAAGCCGCGATCACATGAGGAAAATGGCTGACGACACCTGTCAGGCGATCATGGTCGTCAGCAGAGATTTCTATTATTTTAGCTTTTGTTCCTTGCAGCCATTTTTTCAGGACGGCTATTTGCTTTTCATTAGCCCCTTCCCCCGGGGTTAACAAATAAAAGGCATTTTCAAACAGAAGTTCTTTGGCAGCTGCCACTCCGCTTTTGTGAGATCCAGCCATCGGATGACCACCAATAAACGTGATCTGACGATCCTCCAAGATAGCCGCACAGGACATAATTCGTTTTTTCGTACTGCCTGTGTCTGTAATAATAACCTCTTCTTTTAAAGTAAATTCAGCCAGCTCGTTAATTAGCTTTTCTGTCTGTAAAACAGGTACAGCTAAAACGATTAGATCGGCTTGTTCAGCCCCTTGCTGAAACGATTCTGCTTTTTTGTCAATGATATTTAACGCTTCCGCAAGACCTACTTCATCTTCGCGAATGTCGTATCCGATTATTTCTGCCTGGGGATGGGCTGCCTTGATCGCTTTCGCCAGTGATCCGCCAATTAATCCCATTCCGGCAACTAATACAGTTCCTCTCATTCCACAAGCACCTACTGTCTAATCGCGTTTTCTACTATGAAACTCTTCATAGCTTGAATAACTCCTTCATTTTGATCGTGTGATCCAACGGTTACCCGGACCGCGCCTGGGCAGCCAAGAGCGTTTCCTGAGCGGACGATATAGCCTTTTTTCATTAAATACTCAAACAGCTGATCGCTGTCACATTTAAAATCGATTAAAATGAAATTTCCTTCCGATGGATAATAGTCTAGATCTTCTTTTTGACAGAATTGGTAGAACTGTTCGAGTCCCTTTTTATTCTCTTCTTTACACTTATTCACAAACTCTTGATCCGCAAGGGCAGCTAAAGCCGCACCTCCTCCAAGTGTATTAATATTAAATGGTTCACGCACTGGCTCTAAAGCACGAATGATTTCTTCAGAACCAAACCCATAGCCAACACGGAAGCTAGCGAGTCCATAGATTTTGGAGAATGTTCTTAAAACAATGACGTTTGAATAATTTTTCGCAATCTCTAAAGCATTATAATAATCATCCGCTGTTACGTATTCATAGTAGGCTTCATCGAGAACAACGAGAACATCAGTTGGTACTTTATCTAAAAATTGAATGAGCTGCTCATTGTTAATATAAATCCCCGTTGGATTGTTCGGACTGCACAGCCAGACAACCGCTGTCTGTTCGTCAATGGCTTCAAGCATGGCATCTAGATCGTGAGCGCCGTTCACAAGTGGAACCTCGCGAATTTCTGCTCCTTCCACTGTTGCATTGTGTCGGTATTGCGGGAAAGTAGGTGTTGCCATCACCGTATTTTTTCCTGGCTCAAGCAGAGCTCTAGAAATAATTAAAATTAACTCATCAGAACCATTGCCAAAAATAAGCTGCTTTTCATCTACACCAAGAAATTCACTAAGAGCAGAGCGCAGAACAGTTGTATAACCATCCGGATAAAGGGCGTAGGAGGAATCATACGATTGTACCCATTCTTTCGCTTTATTGGATGAACCGAAAGGATTTTCATTTGATGCAAGCTTAACGATTTTCTCAAGACCGTATTCTTTTTTTACATCTTCAATTGAACGTCCAGGCTGATAGGCTTTCAGACCATTAATTTGTTGTTTCCATTTCATCTTCATCACAATCCCTTCTTTTGGTTACTTGCTCAGCTGACCGCATTGGCTTGAATGTTGCAGATCGGGCCGCAGCTTTACAGCTTCTTCTAAATAAATATGTTTAACTTCTTGCTGCGCCGCTTTAGTATTCACATGCATCATAACCCTAATGCATTGCGCTAAACTGCCGGGTACCGGGATCTCATTCATGCACATTACCGGTACATACTCCCACCCGGATAGTCTCCTTAAAGCTCTCGCAGGAAAAGCCGCATCAATATCATTCGTTACGGAAATAAAAACCGAGCAAACATCCTCAGGCTGCAAATTATTTTGTTGAACCATTTCTTTCAAAAGCACTTCCGTACAATCGATCATTTCTTTTTCATTATTTTCTTTTACCGTCGTTGCTCCCCTGATTCCCCTGATCACACGGCAGCCTCCTCTCTCATAAATCGATCGGCCTCTTCTAGTTCCTGCCGGCTCATTTCTTTCATAACCGGTCGCCCTACTTCCTGCAATAATACAAAACGAATAGTCTCACCGATCGTCTTTTTATCTCTTGCCATTAATGTGTATAGTTCTTCAAACGACAATCCGCTATTCAAATCTAACGGATAGCCTAGCTCTTTAAGCCAAACGATAAATTCTTTTAAATCGAATGACAAGCCTACTTTTCTTTCACTGACATGAAGCGCAAACACCATTCCTGCTGCTACAGCTTCTCCATGTGTAATCCGGCCGTAGCCAAGCTTTGCTTCAAGCGCATGACCATAAGTATGGCCAAAATTTAAATAGGCCCTGACTCCCTGCTCTTTTACATCCTTTCCGACAATCTCCCCTTTAATTTGGATGCCTTTTTCAAGACAATAAGCGAGAAAATCAGCAGACAAGTCTTTAAAGCTCTTAACATTAGCCTTTAACTCAGCTAAAAAAGCTGGATCAGCAATTAAGGCGTGCTTGATCACTTCCGCAAAACCAGAACGAACTTGCTGCTCAGGCAATGTTTGAAGAAAGCGAGTATCAAACACAACGGCTGCTGGCTGATGAAAATGGCCAATCATATTTTTGCCGAGCGGATGATTAATAGCCGTTTTTCCGCCTACCGCACTATCGTGGGCCAAAATAGTCGTCGGAATTTGGATGAATGAAATTCCCCGCATATAACTTGCTGCTACGTATCCAGCCAAGTCACCAGTAGCCCCGCCGCCGAATGCTAGGATACAAGATTTGCGATCAAGCCCTTTTTCAAGGGCAAACGTTAAACAGTTCTCAAAGGAAGAGAAGGTTTTAGCTGCCTCGCCATTCGGCACTGTCAGCCACTCACATGAGAGCTGAGGCGGAAGAGCCTGCTGCAATGCCTCACTATGTAATGAGGCAACAAGCTCATCAGCGATGACAAGAAGTTTAGTCGTCCCCTTTAAAGGACCGGCAAATAACTCAGTCAATTTGCTTAGCGCGCCTTCTCCAACGTAGACAGGGTAAGATTGATCTGGTGTTTCAATCGTTAACTCTCTCATGATTAGAACTCCTTTGCATAGCGCCGGAATTCTTCTAGCGACGCTGCTAACGTATCCATTCGGTCGCTATAAAATTGGTCAACAATAGCGGAAGCAAGCTCCCAAGCTACAACCGCTTCAGCCACAACCGCTGCTGCAGGTACCGCACAGCTGTCTGAACGTTCAATACTTGCAGTGAATGGCTCTTTCGTATCAATATCAACACTTTCAAGCGGTTTGTATAGTGTAGGAATCGGCTTCATCACCCCACGAACAACTACCGGCATGCCTGTTGTCATTCCACCTTCGAAACCGCCTAGACGATTCGTTTTCCGATAATATCCTCTTTCTTCACTCCAAGCAATTTCATCGTGCACTTCACTGCCAAATCGCTCTGCGGCTTCGAAACCAATTCCGATTTCTACCCCTTTAAAAGCGTTTATGCTCATAACGGCTGCTGCAATTTTAGCATCTAACTTTCTGTCCCAGTGAACGTAGCTCCCTACTCCTGCTGGCATACCTTCGGCGATCACTTCAACAACACCGCCAATTGAATCACCGTTTGCTTTTGCATCATCGATGGCCTGCATCATTTTTTTCTCAGCCTCTTGGTCCAGACAGCGAACCGGTGAATTTTCACTTAACTCTTGTAATTGTGCTAAACTCTCAAATTCTACATGCTCGGCTTTAATGCCGCCAATTTCAATGACGTGAGAAGCAATTTCGATGCCTAAAAGTTTCAATAACTGTTTTGCAACAGCGCCAGCTGCTACCCGTACAGTTGTTTCGCGGGCAGAAGAGCGCTCCAGTACGTTTCTCATATCACGATGACCGTATTTTAAGCCGCCATTTAAATCAGCGTGCCCCGGACGCGGACGGGTAATCTGCCGCTTCATCTCTTCCCCATCTGCTTCATCAAACGGCTCACTGCCCATAATTTTTGTCCAATGCTTCCAATCGTTATTTTCAACGACGAGAGCAACAGGTGATCCAAGTGTGTAACCATGGCGGACACCGCTCTTAATTTGTGCCTGATCCTTTTCGATTTGCATTCTGCGGCCTCTGCCGTGCCCTTTTTGTCTACGGCTGAGCTCTTTGTTTATAGCTTCGGCTGTAAGCGGCATTCCGGCTGGCAGCCCTTCAATAATGGTTGTTAATTGTGGTCCATGCGATTCTCCTGCTGTTAAATATCTCATAATACTTTCTCCCTTCAACTCGTTAAAGCGGTTATGTACTACTATAACATATTTTTTTCATTGTGATTCAATTCTTAAGTATGTTTTTGAGAATTTTACCACAATTACAGGCACATTTGTCATAATTCTTTACATTTTTCGAAATATTAATGTCCATAAAGAAAAAGGCCTTTCTATGAAAAGCCTTACATTCTCTCTCCCTCTTTATTTAACTTTTTGGTAGAAAAATGTATCTTCTGCCTCAAAATGATAATCCCCCGGATTGAAGATTTGCTCTGTGCTGCCGACGAACAACACTCCGCCTTTCCTCAATGCTGCACTAAATTTCTTATACAATTGGTCCTTTGCTTCCTCAGTAAAATAAATCATCACATTCCGACAAATAATGAGGTCAAAACCCGAATCAAAGCGATCTGCCAGCAAATCCTGCTTCTTAAATGTGACCGTTCGCTTAACCTCTTCACTTACCGTATAAAAATCCCCTTGTTTCGTGAAAAACTTTTGTTTTTTATCAGCGGGAACCTCTGCGAGTGAACGTTCAGGGTATACTGCCCTCTTCGCTTTCTGAAGAGCATTGGAATCTAAATCTGTCGCCAGAATCGAAATTTGTGATAGCGGCAAATAATTGGAGAGAACCATTGCTGTGGTGTACGGTTCTTCCCCTGTTGAACAAGCTGCACTCCATATTTTTAATTTCTTATTTTCTGAAAGCAGCCGAGGAAAAATTTTTTTCTCCAGTACTTCCCACCTCTTAGCGTTTCGGTAAAATTCAGATACATTAATCGTCATTCTATCTAAAAACTCATTAAGAAGGTTAGGGTCTTTACTCATCAACTCAAAAAATTCTTTAAAAGAAGAGCAGCCTTTCTTTTCATATAATGAGGTTAAACGTCTTTTCATTTGGGCTTCTTTATATTTTCCAAGGTCGATGCCTGTTTTTCGTTTAATATTTGCTATAAAATTTTCATAATCATTCATATGTCCTTCCCCTTTCTCACTTGGACAACCATCGATAGGTATTTATTACCGTTCTATAGTTCCTATTATAACGAAGAGCAGGGGGGAAAGGAGATTATTTTTTGGAAAATTAAAGAACAATAAAAAAGAGGCTGCCTCAAGAGAGGTGATCCGTCCAAAAATAAATAAAAAAGAAAAGGCTGAAATGTTGATCTAACAATATTTCTGCCTTTTCTTTTTATATAATTTCATTTTAAAAAACGTTTGGACAGTGCTTCGGAATTTTCGAGGGGTCAAAGAACGACTCCGGCTAAAATTCTTCCACTATTCTACCACGCTAGGCAAGCGCCTTCCACTGGAGGTCATAAGACAAGCCGCCCGAAGGTCAAAGAGCAACCTTCCAGACGGCTTGTCTTATGCTTGTCGCCGATAAACGGCCGTTTCCACTTTAATTAATGTCCAGCTGCAGGCGCTAGCGCATACGGCGGTTTCAGAATTTCTGGGGAGTCAAAGAACGACTCCCACAAAAATTCTTCAAACCTCCTATTGCGCTGAGCAAGCGCCTTCCGCTTTTATTAGTAAATCCACTCGTTGATTTGTTTGTTGTAAGTGGTTAATTCCTCTTCTTTAAAGAAGATAGAGATTTCTCTTTCTGCACTTTCTGGAGAATCAGAACCGTGAATGATATTTTTGCCGACTGTTACGCCGAAATCGCCGCGGATTGTTCCAGGTGCTGCATCTTTAGGGTTTGTAGATCCCATCATTTGACGAGCTGTAGCAATCACATTTTCACCTTCCCAAACCATAGCAAATACAGGGCTAGAAGTAATGAAGTCTACTAACTCACCGAAGAAAGGACGCTCTTTATGCTCTGCATAATGCTGTTCAGCTGTTTCTTTAGAAACGCTCATTAATTTTGCGCCTACTAATTGAAAACCTTTCTTTTCAAAGCGAGCTACGATTTCGCCAATTAAGCCTCTTTGAACACCATCAGGTTTTACCATTAAATATGTTTTTTCCATTGTATTCACTCCTATAATATGTATCGTTTTTTAATAACAATCCTTAAAAATAGTACCATTGATTGGGCCAGTTGACAACATTTCCGCTAAAAAACTAATATTTTCGCTTGCCGATGAATCTGGCAATATCCCGAAGTGATTTTTTCGTCCGATTGGAGGGCAGATCATCCAGTATAGTCAAAGCTCGGTTTAAATAGCGCTGACTTAACGCATGTGAGCGGTCGATAGCATCACTCTGCTTGATACAATGAATAATATCATCTATATCTGATTTTACTGTATGCTTATTAACCCGAACAATTCTTGCTTGCAACTGCTCATCTTCTAGTGCATACAGAACCGGAAGCGTCACATTCCCTTGCCAAAGATCGCTTCCGGCCGGCTTGCCCAGCTCCTCTTCTGTCGCAGTTAGATCCAGTATGTCGTCTGTAATCTGAAAAGCCATTCCAACATTGTAGCCAAATTGAAACAGCTTTTCATGAACAGCTTTCGGGACATTGGCAGAAATGGCACCTATTTGGCAGCTTGCTGCAATTAATATAGCGGTCTTACGCTTAATTCTCCGTAAGTAATCCCGCAAATTTTGGTCAAAACGATACTTATCCTTGATTTGATTGATTTCCCCAACGCATAATTCGACCATTGTGTTCGACAAAATCCGGTGCGCTTCGATATCTTCAATTTCTGTCATGTATTCTAAGGCTCTTGCGAAAATATAGTCGCCCGTATACATAGCTACTCGATTATCCCACTCAGCTTTTACTGTCGGCTGCCCTCGCCGGAGCTCTGCATTATCAATCACATCATCATGTACTAGTGAAGCCATATGAATTAATTCAAGAGCCACCGCTATGTTTTTAACCCGTTCTATATTATAGTCACCAAATTTGGCAGCAAGCAGCACAAAAACTGGTCGAATCCGTTTTCCTCCTGCCTGCAGCAAATGAAGCGATGCATCCCGCAATGAAGGAGAGGAAGAAGAAATCGCCATCTCTAATTCTTTTTCTATTAAATCAATATCCGCTTTTAGGAACGAATATAGCATAGTTAACTTCATTTTTTCCACCCAGCTTATTTACTTTTGTTTAAAACCAATATGGGTTGCCGCTACGCCGCCTGTATGTGGCATATAACTGACATTGATAAGCCCTGCCTGTTCAAACATTTGCTTTAACTCTTTCATTCCGGGAAAATCACGGGCAGATTCCTGAAGCCAGGAATATTCTTTATAGCTCTTTGCGAATAACTTTCCAAACAGCGGCATAATAAAACGAAAGTAAAAGAAATACAGCTGCCGGAAACCGAGCATGGTCGGCTGGGAAGTTTCCAGGCACACAGCCATCCCGCCCGGCTTAAGAACGCGGTGCATCTCGCGAAGTACCTGCATATAATCCGGTACATTGCGAAGACCAAATCCAATCGTCACATAATCAAACGTATTGTCCTCAAACGGAAGCTCCATTGCATTCCCCTGAATCATTTCTACTTGGTCTAAACCGAATTCTTCTATCTTCCTTTTGCCAACACTCAACATATTTTGACTAAAATCGAGTCCGACTACACGTCCCTCTGGCCCAACAGCTTGAGCGAGGGCGATCGTCCAGTCCCCTGTTCCACAGCATACATCAAGGGCTGTCTCCTTTTTCTGGACGTTCATTTTCTTCATCGTGTTATTTCTCCACCGCTTATGCTGCTGAAAGCTGATTAAGGAATTCATTTGATCGTAATTAGAGGAAATCTTCTCAAACACGCCATGAACTTTTTCTTCTTTCGATTGTTGCATTCATTAACCTTCTTCCGCATATGTTTTGTTTCCGAAGACCGTATTATACAGCAATCCGTATAATTGCTCCTCCGAATTAGCAGGCCATTGTTCATCTAAAGCTCGTTCCGCCTCTTCTTTAACTTGATTGATATAGTCATCATAAACCTGCACAATAGCTTGTTGATTCTCAAGTGAAAGTGGACTTGTTTTTTGCGGAAAGATCAAGCTTTCGATCGCTTTAGCTGTTAAAGCCTGTCCTTCTGTTATAAAGCGCTGTTTTTCCCGTAATAGCCGTTTAGCAAACAATAACCGAGAAACGAGCGGAAAAAAAGACTGAACGCGAAAGACAGTGTAAAAGCGTTCGACAATTTCCGTCTCAATTTTACACACACTTTCCATTAAGGATTCCATAGAGGTGTGTTCTTGCTGATAAAGGATAATCTTATTCTCATTAATACTTTTAACAGCATCTGAAAGAGCACGGATCATTCGAATGTCTTTTAATTCCGCTAAAATCTGATAGTACAAGCCGCTGAAATAATCACCGGCGAGTACGGTTAGCTGTTGATCTATTGCAATTTCATCCGATGAAGTTATTACTTTTTCGTGGGTATCAAGAGCGATCTGAATTAAGCTGGCTGTTGTAATATATTTTACTGTCTCGTCTGACGACAATTGATCCATAGTGAAAGGCAGCATTAAAGTGAGCAAGCGAAGCTCGTCAACTTCTGGCTTTTCAATAAATTTCTTTAAATATGGATAAGAAAGCCTCCGTTGCACTTCTTGTTTAATCATTATTTTTCTTTCAAGCCATTCATTCATCTCGTCTACCCCTTACGATTCATTTCCGCTTTCCACTTCACCGAAACTTGTAATAATTTTTGCGCGGCCGCGAACTTTAATGGCCGAAGTATGCTCTGTAAACTGAGCAATCATGACTTCTCCTTTATCCAGCTTTTCCGAATGATGAAAGCGAGTGTCTGATCCTCTTGTTAAACCAATCACATTCACTCCGTCTTCTATCGCTCGGATCATAATAAAGTCGGCCTGATTATTCTTCATTTGACCTCAACCTCTTTTCTATCAGCCTTTAATCAAATTCAACAGCTCTGAGCGTAAGTGTACGTCATTGGCATACTTTCCGCGTGCCGCTGTTGTGACTGTTTTCGCTCCCGGCTTCTTCACTCCACGCATAGCCATGCACATATGCTCCGCCTCTATTACGACCATTACACCATGTGGCTGCAGCTTCTCCATAATGGCATCAGCTACTTCAGCCGTGATACGTTCCTGGAGCTGCGGGCGTCTTGCTACCGTTTCTACTGCTCTTGCCAATTTGCTAAGCCCTGTAACTTTTCCGTTCTTAGGAAGATACGCTACATGAGCATGTCCGAAAAAGGGAACAAGATGATGCTCGCACAAAGAGTAAAAAGGAATGTCTTTTACTAATACAAGCTCTTCATAATCCTCCCCAAAAATAGTTTCAAAATATTCTTTTGGATCTTTATTTAAACCGGAGAAAATTTCCTCGTACATTTTAGCTACCCGCTTAGGTGTATCTAGCAGCCCTTCACGGTTAGGATCCTCTCCGACTGCCTCTAAGATCATCCGAACTGCTTCTTCAATTTGAGCACGATTCACTTCAGCCATCCTCTACAATCCTCTCTATCAATCGTAAAATTAAAACACTCACTAAATAGTAGCATAACTATTCAAAAAGCGGAAGCGCCTGTTCTGTCTGGACAGGCAATTGTTTTTCCCTATCCAATAATGCCTGAGGACAGTCACCCCTGTCTTTTTTGTAGTTCACTAGAAAAAAGTAATGGAATTCATTCACCTAAATAAGAAAGTGAACACTTTGTTTTATATGAGTACAAATAGATGGAACAAAAAAGAGAGACCATGAAGGCCTCTCCCTGTAGCCGTTAGGCTATGTAATTATTTAACTGCATCTTTCAAAGCTTTTCCTGGTTTAAATGCAGGTACTTTGCTCGCTGCAATCTCGATTTCTGCTCCAGTTTGCGGGTTGCGCCCTTTACGTGCAGAACGCTCGCGTACTTCAAAGTTTCCGAAACCAATCAATTGGACTTTGTCTCCGCTTGCTAATGAGTTTTGGATGGCATCAAAGACGGCCTCAACCGCTTTAGTAGCATCTTTTTTAGATAATTCTGCTGTTTCTGCAACTTGATTAATTAAATCTGTTTTGTTCATGCCATTCACCTCCTCCCAAAGGGGGTTTCAACGAAAGTGTGTATCTTGTACCATTACTTTCATTCCTAAGCCAATTTTTCATTTTTTATACATTAAAACGAAAAAAAGCTTTTAAATCAATGTTTTTACACATTAATTCTGTTAAAAGATTATCACATAAGAAATGCCATATCAAGCAGAATCCCTTAATAATTCTCATTCTTTCTAGCTTTGGGGCAAAAAACAAAAAAGACTCCCCTGCCGTTAAAGGAAGTCTGCGAACAAATACTTACAAAATAATGGCAATCATGCCTCCTGAGCCTTCATTTATAATTCTCTCTAATGTTTCTTTTAGCTTATATCGCGCATTCTCCGGCATAAGTGAGAGCTTGCCCTGAATCCCTTCCCGTACGATCGAGCTTAAATTCCGGCCAAATATGTCAGAGTTCCAGATCGATAGCGGATCATCCTCAAAGTCTTGCATTAAGTAGCGAACGAGCTCCTCACTTTGCTTTTCCGTTCCTATGATTGGCGCAAATTCCGATTCTACATCCACTTTAATCATATGAATAGAAGGAGCCACTGCTTTCAATCTTACTCCGAAGCGCGACCCTTGCCTGATGATTTCTGGTTCATCAAGGCTCATATCCGTAAGTGAAGGAGCTGCTACACCATACCCCGTCTGTTTTACCATACGCAGAGCGTCAGCAATTTGATCATACTCTGTTTTAGCGGTGGCAAATTCCTGCATTAATTCGAGCAAATGATCTTTTCCACGAACCTCTACTCCTACAATTTCTTTTAATACCCGGTCGTATAACTCATCTGGAGCATATAAATCAATTTCTGCTACACCTTGCCCCATGTCCATGCCTGCAAGTCCAGCACTTTCAATAAATTCATACTGATCAAATTGTCCAATGACTCGGTCTACATCTCTAAGACGCTTAATATCCTGGACCGTTTCTTTTATCGCTTCTTGGTAATGGCCACGCAGCCAATGGTTTTCCTTTAGTACCATTACCCACCCAGGCAGGTTCACATTCACCTCATGTACTGGAAACTCAAACAAGGCCTCGCGCAGCACACTCATTACATCAGTTTCCCTCATGCTCTCAACCGACATTGCTACAACTGGGATATCATATTTCTCTACTAAACTTTCACGCAGGCTTTCTGTCTCTGCATGATGAGGGCGAGCAGAATTCACAATCATAATAAATGGTTTGCCTACTTCTTTTAATTCTTCAACGAGACGCTCTTCCGCTTCCAAATAGTTCGCTCTTGGAATTTCTCCGACGGTCCCATCTGTTGTAATTAATACGCCAATTGTTGAATGCTCTTGAATTACTTTTCTCGTGCCGATTTCGGCTGCTTCATGAAAAGGAATCGGCTCTTCAAACCAAGGAGTATGAATCATCCGAGGGCCGTTCTCATCTTCATATCCTTTCGCTCCCTCAATCACATATCCTACACAGTCAACAAGCCGTACATTTACCGAAAGTCCTTCATCCACATTTATAGAAATTGCCTGATTGGGCACGAATTTAGGCTCTGTCGTCATGATTTGTTTGCCTGCCGCGCTTTGTGGCAGTTCATCAAGCGCTCTCGCTTTTTCCGCTTCATTGTCTATATTAGGAAGAACAAGCAGTTCCATAAATTTTTTAATGAACGTGGATTTCCCCGTACGGACCGCCCCAACTACTCCTAAATAGATATCTCCACCTGTCCGTTCAGCTATATCTTTAAAAATATCTGCTTTTTCCAAGAAATTCCCTCCCGACTTTATTGTTTGCTTTTTTTATTAGCGGCATTGTTCCTACAGTAAATTGTATGATGTTGTCCTGCTCTTATATGACTGAAAATATTCCTATAAAATAAAAGAAGCCGTCCTGAAAGCGGACGACTCCTCATCATTTCACCATAAAAACGGGCTCATTTTTCTCGTTTACTGTATAAGGAAGAGAAAAAGCGGGAGCAAATAGGGAACCTTCTAACAATAATGGTCTAATGTCTTCCCCTGACTTCATCTTTTTTCCTGATTTCTTCAGCGCCGCATACAAATCACTGCTGTAATCTACATAAATATGACCGTCACCTGAAATGACAAGAGGAAGGTTTTGGTTCGTATACGGACTGACAACATAAGGTTCCTCTTTAAACCCTATTTTTTTAAAGTCTAATGTATAAACATTATTCGCTATATTGTCTTTAAAGGGCGGGTATCCTTGTGACCTGATACGCATTTGTATATCTCTAATTTGTTCCGCCATGCGCAAATCAATTAATTTAACAGTAGGATTCTTCTCAACATCCACGAGGGCATATTGAAAAATCCCACCCGACTCAAAAGCATTCCCTGGAGGTTCAGCTATAAACTGCGGCATGAGCTTTTTAAAATCTATTGGATATTTTTCGTACAACGGCGTGCCTTCTTCTTTTGTTTTAATTGGCAAAATTCCGCCATTCGCCTCTTTAAATTGATCGACTGCAGACTGTACAGACCGAACTTGATCCTCATACGGCATTCGATTTTCTGCACGCCGCTCTTGCGGAAACATACAGCCGCTCATAAACGACGCTGTGAGGGTAACTATGAGAACAATTGCTAGTTTTTTCATTCACTGATTCTCTCCTTCAATCATCACGCTGGACCGCTAAATACAATATATACCATGATCAATCCGCCGATAATCATACAAGCGTATGCTAACAGAGCGGAGATAGCTTTTAAAACAACATTTTTAAATTTATAACGGCTTACATAGATAGCAAAAACAGAGAAAATCATTAATCCCATACCCGCAAAGGAAATCCACATATTCATCATGGCTGCTGACATCTTCCACTGCCCCTTTCCTTGATCAATCGTTGTATCGAGAGTCATACATCAGAGTAAGACTCGGCAACCGCTCTTCTTATCGTCATGATTATAACATAACAACTGGATAATTGGGCAACCTAACCACATAAAAAGAGCTAAAGCAGCTTTTACTGCTTTAGCTTAACGACCATCAATTTATTAAGTGCTGGCTTATTCACTTTCATTATATGACTATACTGCAAGCTTTGATTATTTCAAACGCCCTTTCCTCTCAGATCTCCTGTTGTCGATCCATAATGTGGACGAGGCTTTCCATTTCATTTGTCTTCATACGGGCCATTAATTCATCTACAGCTGCTTTCGGGTCCTTTTCTTCAAATAAAATCCCATATAACGCTTCCGTAATCGGCATCTCTACGCCATACTTAACAGAAAGCTGACGGGCTGCCCTCGTTGTGCGTACGCCTTCAACGACCATTCCCATATTATCAAGAACGTCTTGCAGCTTCCGGCCTTTTCCAAGCATATTACCCGCACGCCAATTTCGTGAATGAACACTTGTACACGTCACAATTAAATCACCAATTCCCGTTAAACCGGAAAAGGTGAGCGGATCGGCTCCCATTTTTGTTCCTAAGCGCGCAATTTCCGCAAGGCCCCTTGTGATTAAAGCTGCTTTTGCATTGTCTCCGTAGCCAAGCCCATCAGAGATACCCGCTGCCAGCGCGATGATATTTTTTAAAGCTCCTCCGATTTCCACTCCGACTACATCTGGATTCGTGTAAACGCGAAAATGCTGATTCATAAAAATATCTTGGATTCTTTCTGCTGCCTTCATATTCTCAGAGGAAACCGTCACAGTCGTTGGATGACGAAGACTCACTTCCTCTGCATGGCTTGGTCCAGAGAGAACAACGATATCTTTACAGAGCTCTTCAGGCAGCTCTTCTCTAATCATTTCTGATATGCGCATAAGGGTGTCAGGCTCAATCCCTTTGCTAACATGGACAACAGTAAAAGGTTCTGTCCGGATATTTTTGATCGACTGGAGCACCTCGCGAATAGCTTTTGTTGGCACAGCCAACACAACGACATCCAATCCGCTTAATACGTCCTCTATCGAACTAAACGCAAGGATGTTTTTAGGTAACTCGACATCAGGTAAATATTGATGATTTGTATGTTTTTCATTAATTTCTTCTACACGTTTCTCATTTTGGGTCCACAGGCGAACTTCATGACCATTATCAGCCAAGACGATGGCTAGTGCCGTTCCCCAGCTGCCTGCGCCAACCACTGCAATGCTCTCTTTGTTTTTCATGGATACTCACCAGCTTTTCCTTATTTTCGGGCACGTGAAAGAATGCGTATCGGCGTCCCTTCAAAGCCAAACGCTTCACGGATACGATTTTGCAAAAAGCGCTCATAAGAGAAATGCATAAGCTCTGGCTCATTCACAAAAACAACAAATGTTGGCGGCTTAACAGCTACCTGTGTTGCATAGTAAATTCTCAAGCGCTTGCCTTTATCAGTCGGTGTCGGATTCATTGCAACTGCATCCATCACCACATCATTTAAGACACTGGACTGAACGCGCATCGAATGACTTTCGCTTACCTGATTAATAACTGGCAGCAACGTATGCACCCGCTTCTTTGTCTTAGCAGAAAGGAAAACAATCGGTGCATAGTCAAGGAATAAAAAGTGGCTGCGAATGTTTTCCTCGAATGCTTTCATTGTTTTTTCATCTTTTTCAATAGCATCCCACTTATTGACGACAATAATGACAGCTCGTCCAGCTTCATGAGCGTAGCCCGCAATATGCTTATCCTGTTCTCTTATGCCTTCTTCAGCATTTAAAACGACGAGGACGACATCGGATCGTTCGATGGCACGGAGCGCCCGAAGTACACTGTATTTTTCGGTTGTTTCGTAAATCTTCCCTTTTTTACGCATGCCGGCTGTATCAATGATCACATATTCTTGGCCCTCATACATATAAGGCGAGTCAATGGCATCTCTCGTTGTGCCGGCGATGTCACTGACAATGACACGTTCTTCTCCAAGCAGCGCGTTCACCAACGAAGATTTGCCGACATTCGGGCGGCCAATTAAAGAAAATTTGATAACATCCTCATCATACTCTTCTTCATCCGCATTTGGAAAATGGCTGACAACAGCGTCCAGCATATCCCCAAGACCAATACCGTGAGCTCCCGAAATCGGAAACGGTTCACCAAAGCCTAAAGCATAAAAATCATAAATTTGGCTTCTCATTTCCGGATTATCTACTTTATTAACAGCTAAAACGATCGGCTTTTTGGACCGGTATAATATTTTAGCTACTTCTTCATCTGCAGTTGTCACTCCTTCACGACCGCTCGTTAAGAAAATGATGACATCTGCTTCTTCAATGGCGATTTCCGCTTGTTGGCGTATTTGTTCTAAAAATGGTTCATCGCCAATGTCAATTCCACCTGTATCAATGATATTAAACTCATTATTTAGCCATTCACCTGTACTATATATGCGATCTCTCGTCACGCCCGGTACATCTTCAACAATGGAGATTCTTTCACCGACGATCCGGTTAAAAATAGTTGATTTTCCAACGTTCGGACGACCGACAATCGCCACAACTGGTTTCACCATTTGGTTCACCCTTTCTATACCTACATTCTATCTCATTTTTAGCTTTTCCATCCGTAAAAATAAAACCCTTCTGACAGGAGAAGGGCTTTTTCTGAACTCGTTCATTTTATCAATATTCCTAGTACCAAGCAACTATAATCATTTGTTTTCCAAAATAACCGCTGCTTGTGAACAGGTGATATCCCTATCTTTGAGCCAATGCAGCCGGATCACATCCGCGGATATGAAGCCAGTGGAACGTCTCTCCGCTAAGGATGAGAGGCACTTTATGGAGATCTGTCACTTTTTTGGCTCCTACCGCACACATAATCAGCTTAAGGTCCTCGTGCAAGGAAGATAGCTCCGCTGCCAACGCCTCCGCACCGTTTTCCATCAATACACTAAGCAGCGAACCGGCCATCCCAGCCGCTGCTGCCCCTAGTGCAAGGGATTTGGCGACATCCAGGCTGTTCTGCAGCCCTCCAGATGCGATCACGTCCAACTGATCAACAGCTGTTTTACATTCAACAATGGCTGCAGCTGTTGGAATTCCCCAGCTATTGAAATAATCCAGTCTCTTCTTACGGCGTTTATTTTCTACAGCAGCAAAGTTAGTACCGCCGAATCCGCTTACATCAACAGCAGCAACAGGCAAGGCAGCCAGCTTCTTTATAGCCTCTCGACCTAACCCAAAGCCTGTTTCTTTTACAATGACTGGGACAGGCAGCTTATCAGCTATTAACCCAATCCGCTCAACTGCCCCCTTAAAGCTTCTATCCCCCTCCGGCATTGTCAGCTCTTGAATGACATTTAAGTGGATTTGCAAAGCATTCGCTTCAACCATTTCGACCGCTGCTTCAGCCTGTTCTACAGTTGCCTCGCTGCCTAAATTAGCTAAAATAATCCCATCTCCGTAAAGCTTGCGAACAACTTTAAATGATCGCCGTTCCTCCTGGTTTTTTAAAGCCGACATTTGGGAACCAACCGCCATCGCCACTCCCGCTTCTTTTGCCGCTAGAGCCAGCTCGCCGTTAATTCTCTCTGTTTCTCTTCCGCCACCGCCTGTCATGGCATTGATAAAAATTGGCGAACCTAGTGAAAGTCCGCCAATTTTCGTTTGGATGGATATTTCCTCAAGCGCGGTATCGGGAAGACTTTGATGAACAAACGTTATATCATCAAGCCCCGTCCGTCTATTTTGCCCTGTAGAAAGCGCATATTGAATATGATCTCGTTTTCTTTGTGCCCTCGTCACTATTTATCACCGTTTTCTTGTGCTATGCGTTCAAAAAGAAGAACGGATCTATATCAAACAGATCCGAACTTCGTGTGGTGCTTATTCTTCTCGTTTTAATCCTTTTAATTGATCCCCAATCATTTCGCCAAGCTGGAATCCAGTATTTTCTTCCGGCATCGTATAAGATTCAGTTTCTTGGCGGGATGGTTCTTCATCAAATGGTTTCATCGTCAATGATAGACGATTTTCCTCTTCGCTCACATCAAGTACTTTTACTTTTACTTCTTGACCCTCTTTTAATACTTCATGAGGAGTACCGATATGTCTGTTAGAAATTTGCGAAATGTGAACTAACCCTTCTACTCCTGGGAAAACTTCTACGAATGCGCCATAAGAAACTAGACGCTTAACGGTTCCTGTTAACTCAGCTCCAACAGGGGCTTTCTCAGAAATATTTGTCCAAGGTCCTGGAAGCGTTTCTTTAATGGATAAAGAAATTCTTTCACTGTCCCGGTCAACCGATAATACTTTCACCTTTACTTCTTGGCCTTCTTGGATAACATCAGACGGCTTTTCAACGTGCTCATGTGACAACTGTGAGATGTGTACGAGTCCGTCTACACCGCCAATATCAACGAACGCCCCGAAATCTGTTAGACGCTGTACTTTCCCTTCAAGAACATCTCCTGCCTGAATTTCAGAAAGCACTTTCTTTTTGTTTTCTGATTTTTGCATATCAATCACAGCTCGATGGGATAAGATCAAGCGGTTCTTTTCCTGATCGAGTTCAACAATTTTAAAGCTCATTGTTTTTCCTTTGTAATCTTCAAAGTCTTCAACGTAGTGATCTTCCACTAACGAAGCAGGAATAAATCCGCGAATGCCAAGATCTACAACGAGTCCGCCTTTTACTACTTCTTTTACTTCAGCTTCAAACACTTCACCATTCTCGAAGCGCTTTTGCATTTCTTCCCAAGCTTTTTCTGCATCTGCTTTTCGTTTGGAAAGAACATAAAGATCATCTTCTTCTTTTGTTATTTGGAGTTCGAGTTTGTCTCCCTCTTTCACAACATCGGTTGCTTTTTCTACATGGAGGCTGGAAAGTTCACTGATTGGAATAATACCATCTTTTTTGCTTCCTTCAATTTCAACTTGGACTTGTTTTTCTTCCACTTTTACCACAGTTGCTTGTACTTTATCGCCCACTGCGTAATTGTTCACTTCTACTTGATTCATGTCCTCTGTCATATGTACTCCTCCTTAATACAGAACTACTTACATTTATTTGATAAAATATTCTTTCTACTAACTTCTAACAATTGACCGCATTTGTCAAGCAGTAAGCTTTTATTGTGATTCCTCTTTTAAGCGACGGATATGAGACATAATGACGGCCGTTGTTTCTTCAGCGCTTGCTTTGCGGCCGCGCAGCTCTTCCATATCAATCGGAGGACCGTATACTACTTTCACTTTCCGAAATGCTTTATAGGGGCCAATGATGACACATGGCACAACATGGGCATCTGTGCGCAAAGCAAAGAATCCTGCCCCTGCCATTCCTTCGCCGATTTCACCTGTTTTAGAACGGGTGCCTTCAGGAAAAAGCCCGAGCACTTTGCCTTCTTTTAAAAATTTAATCCCTTTTCGAAGAGCTTCTCTATCACTCGCTCCTCTTTTAACGGGAAATGCATTCAAGTTAGCTAACATTTTCCCGAAAACGGGAATTTTAAACAACTCTTCTTTTGCCATAAATAAAATAGGTCTTGGAGCAGTAATACCTACTAATGGAGGATCAAGATTATCAATGTGATTGCTGCATAGAAGGACACCGCCTTCTTTCGGAAAATGCTCCCGTCCACGTACTTCTACACGATAAAGGGGCATTAATACCGATTTTACGACTGATCTAGCAATTGTATAAAATGTTACCATGCTTGTTCCCTTTCTTTTACAATAGAAATAATTTTATCGACAACATCCATAATGGATAAAGAAGTCGTATCTAGTTCTACTGCATCTTCCGCTTTTTTTAGCGGGGCGGCTTCCCGTTCTGAATCCATTTTATCGCGAAGAATAATCTCTTCTTTTAATTTCTCTATATCTGACGAAAACCCTTTAGAAATGTTTTCCAAATGTCTTCTTTTCGCTCGCTCTTCTACACTTGCCTTAAGAAAAATCTTCACCTCGGCATCAGGAAGGACATGGGTACCGATATCACGTCCATCCATGACGACTCCCCCCTTTTCAGCAAACAGCTGCTGGCGCTTGACCATCTCTTGGCGAACAGGCGCATGTTTGGCAACAAAAGAAACAGCATTTGTTACTTCGTTTGTTCTAATTTCGTTTGTCACATCTTGATCATTTATAAAGACGAGCTGGCCGGCTTTTCCTGGTCTTAAATCAATAACTGATTTACGGAGCAGCTCTAACAGCTTTTCTGCATCTTCTAAATTAGTATCTGTTTGAAGAGCTTTGTACGTCAAAGCTCGATACATGGCACCTGTATCAATATAAATATAGGATAGCTTTTCAGCGATAATTTTTGCTACGGTACTTTTCCCTGCGGCAGCCGGGCCGTCAATGGCTATTTGAATTTGTTTTTTCATAGCGTCCACCTTCTAAACATTTTTTCTCCTTATTCTATCATATGGAGAGAGATTATTTCTCCAAAAAAAAGCCTGCCGACTGGCAGGTGGTCATTGAATTAATCCTTTTCTTTTCATAATGAGCTGGCGTTCAAAACAGAAGCGAAGTAAAATCTGCTGGTCCGTCTGCCGTATGTCTATGAACTCAACCGAGGCAATAACCCGATCTTTATGATCTGTGCGTACTCGTACAATACACACAGGTATTTCAAAATAATAACGCTCACCGGATTGCATCGGAATAGAAAGATATACTCTTCCTCTATTTCCACTTTCGGCCTCTATTCCTGCCGGCAGAGCTACGGCAATCCCTCCAGCACTAATATCCTCCGTCGCAGCTGTAAAAGGAGGAGCATCGTCCAAGTGAACAGCTACATCAACCGGTGTAGGAACCCGGACGAATTTCCGCCTTTGAATGCGCTCATACTTCTCTGGACCTGGATCATGGAGGATTAAAAGTGGAATCTCCCTTTTCGTCCGGCCTTTTATTTCGGTATTAAACGTGTAAACAGCTGAAGAATATTTTGGATCAATGAATTCAGCCGATAGCTGTGTACCATCCACGAAAAAAGTAGAGCGATTCGTGCTAATATTCACCGGGTAATCAATGAGTACCTCTCCCTCATCGATATCTGCTACTCGGCAGCGATAATGCTCTTGTTGACCTTCCCCATCTGTAGAAACAAGCAGTAAATACATCCCCGTTTCAATCATTGTTATCACTCACCTAATTCCTTCTCCCTAGAGGGGGCTTACATTCATTCTTTCTTCGAATTATAGTAGGTGAGTAGTAAAAAAGCAATGAGCGATCACTCTAATTGGAACTTTTATAGCAGGTTGTCATAAACTGGTTCTGCTTGATTCATTCGTTCCACCTGCTCCTCTGTTCCGTCTTTTGCATTAATTAAAATGCGATAGGTTTCCTCACCCAGAGTGCCTAAAAACTCATAGCATAGCACTTCCTGATTAAGTTCATTTGTAACAACAGCAAGTCGCTTTTCCTGTATGCGGACTCTTGGGTTAATAAATTCTTCTGCTTCCTTCTCTGTTAATACAGGCTTTTCTAATTTTCTCTCGTGATGGTTCTCTAAATATTCGTTCGCTGCTACCCCAACAACTTGCCCATTATCCAAAGCTACTTTTACTTTCACGGCATCTGGGTAAATTCGAACCTTATCCTGCTGGCCAACAAAAGTGAAGACACCAACATTGTCATATTGCGTACTATCATAAAGCACCAGATTCTTCATTTTGTGCCGCTCTAAGAAAGCGGCAGCCTTATTGTTTGCTTCATTTAAACTAATTTTTTGCTCTCCCACTTCTCTATTTACGATATACCAAAGCGGATAGCCGCCTTTTCTAGTGATATCGATATTCGCTTCCTCACCTTTGTTATTTCTCAGGTAGACACTGTAAAAAGAAAAGTCAGATCCTTTCCCGCTTTTCGTTACCTTGACATCGTTTACCTGCTTCATCTGAATGTAGGATTTTGCTCTTTCTTTTGCTTCTCTTTTCGTGATTGGCGCTGCTTTACTATCCTTCAAATGATTTACATCCAGCTCATTTGTATCACCGGGAAGTGTACTAGCATTCGTTTCACTGTAGCCTTCTGCTTTTTTCTCTACTGTTTTGAATCCATCGATGATAGTATTATCGTCTCCTTCTTTTTCAGAAGCTAAAGCCATTTCTACGTCCATCCATCTTAAGTTATTTTTTAGTGTCATATGCTGAACTTTTCTCAATTCACCTTGAATATCAGCTGACTGCTTATATAGATTTTTTAAGTGATTATATTCCTTATCGGTAAGCGGTTCCTTCTCTAAATCTCTAACAGCCGCTTTATAACTAAACTCACCCATATTGCCGAGAAATTCTTCTGTTTTATTGAATGGCAAGAGGGTCAGCGGCAGCTGGCCAACGTCACTTTGTGCTTCCGATGTAAGCCGCCAGACATCAGCAAGCGCCGGCGAAAGCGACTTACGAGAGTTCATAGCTAAAGTAGCTCCGATTTGATCATGGATCCGGTCTATTCCAAAGGTTAAATCATGAAAAGCGCGCTGGTAGCTGTTTTCAGCATTGATTAAAATAGCATTCTTTTCTTTATGCTCTTGATAACCCCAGACACCAGCACCAACAGCGGCCAGCGATAATACAGCAATCATTAATCCACGCAGCATCGTAATCCCCCCTTTTATTCACAGAAAATATGCTTTCCGATTTTTTTAATTTGCGGTCTCGTCCAAATCCATGCACTTGTTGCTGTATCAGGATTAAAATAATACAAAGCATTCCCCGTCGGATCCCAGCCGTTAATGGCATCTAATACCGCACGCTTTGATGTTTCGTTCGGCGTAAGCCAAATTTGTCCATCTGCAACAGCAGTGAAGGCGCGAGGCTCAAAAATAACACCAGATACGGTGTTGGGGAAGCTTTGGCTTTCTAATCGATTTAAAATAACTGCCGCTACGGCTACTTGCCCTTCGTATGGTTCTCCGCGCGCTTCTCCATGGACTGCATTGGCCATTAACTGGATATCATTCTGCGAAAAACCAGGCGGTGTGCTTTGAGCTATCGGCTTATTCTTTGAGGTTCCTTTTCCGTAGTAAGTAAAGGAACCGCCTTTATTAATTTGTGATTTTACATATGCTTCATCATACTTTGATGCCTTTACAAGTTTATTCTTTGTTGAGGCGCCAACAAGACCATCAATTGGCAGTCCAAAAGCCTCTTGAAAGTTGCGGACCGCCCAGTAAGTTCCCCAGCCATATACACCGTCGATTTTTCCTTTGTAATAACCGATGTATTGAAGCCTCGCTTGCAGTTCAATAACATCATCCCCTGAAGCTCCTTTTTGGATGACCTGTCCGGAAAATGCACGCGAAGTTTCCGGCATAATAAATAAGCTGCCGGTGAAGAGACTAATAGCAAACGAAATCATGACTGCTGTTTGTTTCATATTAGAACGAATTCTCATCTTTTTTGCCCTCCATCTCATCGATGATGTGTACGGGTATTTTTTGCAAGGTGCATATTTTTATACAAAAAAAGAAGCCCTTTTCAATTAAGAGCTTCTATCCCGAACGATTCGAAGATGATGTTGGTCCGTCAATCTATGGGCTTGCTTCACTTTCTTCAAGGCTAACCACCAAAGAAATAACATAAAAGGGATCATATAATAAAGCCAAACCGATTCAATAAATAAAATATAATCGTATAATCCATGCAGCAAAAATGGACTGAGAAGAGAAAGCCATAACCATTTGTTTCTCTTCCCATCTTGGCTGAATTTAGCCTTTCCCAAATAAAATCCCATTAGCACCCCAAAAAGTGCATGGCTTGAAACTGGAAGCAATGCCCGAAAAAAAGCGTGTTCTACCCCGTAAGCCAATAAGTAGAGAATATTTTCCGCTGTCGCAAAACCAAGCGACACACTCGTCCCATACACAATGCCATCATACGGCTCATCAAAGTCCATATGCTGATAAATTAAATAAAATAAGATAAACCATTTCACGAACTCTTCAAACAGCCCGCTCGTTAAAAAAGCAGTAGCCGCATTAGAAAGAGCGATTCCCTCTTCTGCTATCACATACTGAATGAACATGACCGGAAAAGTAAGCAGCGCTCCGTAAATAAACGCTTTCGCTACCGTTGCTACCGGTTCTGTTTCATATTGATCACGCAAATAAAAATAACATAAAAGCGCCAGTCCAGGAGCCACACCTGCCGAAAAAACCGCCAGCATTCATTTAGCCTCTTTTCTTTCGGTTTTCTTCATCGTATCATTATTAAAAAGGATTGAACATAGATAATCCAAATTTGTGCATTGGAGGTTTTTCTCTTGTTGAAAAAACGCATATTTGTTATCCATACAGGCGGTACTATTTCGATGCAGGAAGACAAGCAATCAGGGGCAGTGAAGCCAACCGATAAAAATCCTCTCGTTTCATTTGACCATTTATTCGATGAGGTGGCGACGATTGTTTCTGCCGAACCATTTCATCTTCCTTCTCCACATATTACTCCGAAAGAGATGCTTGGACTAAAAAATTTAATTGAGCAGACACTTCAGCAAGAACCATTTGATGGGGTCGTCATCACGCATGGGACAGATACGCTGGAAGAGACCGCTTATTTTCTCGATTTAACCCTGACAACGGATGTTCCGGTAGTTGTCACAGGGGCTATGCGCTCTAGCAATGAAATTGGAGCAGACGGGCTTTATAATTTAATCTCATCTGTCCGTGTAGCAGCCTGCAGCGAGGCTAAGGGCAAAGGAGTGATGGTCGTTTTGAATGATGAGATTCACTCAGCTGATAACGTCACAAAGACGCATACCAGCAATATTTCAACCTTCCAAAGTCCTCAATACGGGCCGATTGGGATTATTACAAAAAGAAAAGTTCTTTTTCATCACGAGCCGGCCATTCGCCCGAAAATCCCTGTCGCTGCAGTCGATAAGCGAGTAGCGTTAATAAAGGCATACGCCGGCATGGACTCTTATTTGCTCTCCGCTTTGAAAGAACTCCATTACGACGGAGTGGTGATCGAAGCGCTTGGCCAAGGCAACCTGCCTCCTGCCGCCGTTTCAGCAGTGAAAGAACTGATCAATGAAAAAATTCCTGTTGTACTCGTCTCTCGATGCTTTAACGGCATCGTCCAAGACATATACGGATATGAAGGCGGCGGCAAACAATTGAAAGAGCTGGGGGTTATCTTCTCCAATGGATTAAATGGGCAAAAAGCACGCTTAAAGCTGCTCATCGCTTTAGGGTCTGAACAAGCCTCCATAAAACTTGAAGCGTTATTTGAATCATAAAAAAAACGGGCAAACGCTGCCCGTTTTTTACATATAGTCATTAAGCCTTCAAAACTAGACTTCCATAAAAACCATCACTTATTGTTCTGGCTTATCCTCTAGGCATTCTCTCTGTGCAATAGCGGCGGCAATTTCACCGCCATGAAAACGACCGTTTTCAATAAAAATTTCGTTAGCGTTATTTCCGGCAGCGATGACTCCAGCGATAAAAATTCCTTTTACGTTCGTTTCTTTTGTTTCTTCATTATAGATAGGGCGGCCTGTTTCTTGATCAATGCCTACACCCATCTCTTTCAAGAAATGATGATCTGGGTGATACCCGGTCATCGCAAAAACAAAGTCATTTTTCAAGCACTTTTCTTCACCATTTTGCTGATAAATCACCATGTCTTTTGTGATCTCCATAACCTCTGCGTCGAATTCCATTTTGATTTCCCCATTGCGGACAAGTCCTTCGAATTCAGGGAGAATCCATGGCTTAATACTTTTGGAGTACTCGCTGCCGCGATATAACACCGTCACTCGCGCCCCAGCCTTGTGAAGCTCTAAAGCAGCATCAACGGCTGAGTTCTTGCCGCCGATCACCGCAACGTCTGTATCAAAATAAGGATGAGCTTCTTTAAAATAATGTAATACTTTATCGAGTTCCTCCCCCGGAATATTCATATAGTTCGGGTGATCATAATAACCTGTTGCAATGATGACATATTTCGCCTCATATGTTTGAGCTGATGTATCAATACGAAACAACTCATCAGACATTTTTTCTACTCTCTCAACGGTTTCAAAACGATGAATCCGAAGATTTTTCATTTTTACAACTTCCCGGTAATACGTTAATGCCTGATTGCGCTTCGGCTTGCGCTCTTCAATAATAAATGGCACATCACCGATTGCCAGCTTTTCACTTGAGCTGAAAAATGTCTGATGGGTTGGGTATTTGTAAATAGAATTTACGATGTTACCTTTTTCAATAATAAGCGGATCTTTGCCAATTTCCTTTAAAGCAATCGCAGCAGCTAAGCCGCATGGTCCGCCGCCGACAATAATACAATCTTCCTTGTGCATAATTCCCACTCCTCGTTATCCGGACAACAAAATTTCCTGCTATACTTGATGATAGGAGAAAATCGTCCGACTTTCAACGGATAGACCTTAAGAGAATTATGCTTTCTTTACAAAGTACTCATAGACTTTCTCCGTTGCTTCTAGCGGGATAACAAGAATGGCATACTCTTTCAGCAGCTCCTCCGAAAGACTGGACATCCAACCATACTCCAGCAAAGCGGCTTCCAGTGCATCATACTGGCTGTCAAAGTCGAAAGAAAAGCAAAGATAATAGGCATCTTTGAAATAGAAAAGGGAACTTTGTATATCTCTTATCTTTTTCTCATCGTGGACTAATCCAATAACATCTTCAATATCGGCGAATTTAAACGTTAATTCACAACCATATGGATCCTCAGTCTCTGCCGGCACCTCCTCTACTTTGTTCAAAAAATCGAAATGGTCAATCGTTAAGATTAGGACAAGCTCTTCACCTGACATGGAATGAACTTCAATCGCAATCATTCCTTCCGTGTCAATATCCAGCTGTTCTTCAATTACATCTAACATTTCATCAAAAATTTCATGCCAGATATAAGAATCCTCCAAAATGTGCTTCTTCAAACAACCTTTTTTTCTTAACTCTTCATAAGTAATGGAAAGCATCACCTTATTATCTGATAAACGTTCTATCCTCATAGTTTGCTGCCCCCTGCTTAAGGACCTCTTTTACCACATACTATGAATCAAAACGCAGATGGTGAGTTTGTTATTTGATTTTAGTAAAGGCGCCCGCTTATTCCTTCTTAATGGTGATTAAATGCGTTTCTGCTTTGGCGCCAAGGCGAAGCGGCACACCACTCGTGCCGTATCCATTTGAAACGAGAACTTCCATTTTCCCCTGTCTTTCCCAGCCGCCTTTTTTGTAAGGGCCGAACCCTAAGAAACGGATTTGTCCTCCATGTGTATGACCGCTTAAAAAAAGCGAAACATCATCGGCAGCTGTTAGTTTGTTTCGAAAGATCGGATTATGGCTGATTAAAATTTTAAACGACTCATTTCGTACTTCTTTAAAAGCTGAAGTTTTGCAGCTATTGCCTTTGCTAACATCGTCTACTCCTATTAAATATACGGAGCTGCCATCGGTCACATCAGCTGATAAACAGAAAGAATCATTCCGCAAAACATGGATGCCTTGCTCTTGAAATAATTGCAAAAGTTCCGCTGCAGGAATTTCATAATCATTATTTCCCCACACGAAAAAAACAGGGGCCACCTGTTTTAGGCTTTCTAGATTACGAGATATTCTTTCGAGCGGTACTCCCTTTTCCGCCAGGTCACCGCCGATTATAACGAGATCTGTTCTCCCTTTCACCTGTTCAATAATAGAAGGATGAATAGCCCGGCGGTGAATATCCGAAATAAAAAAAAGCGTCAATGGCTTTTGCCATGGATAATGCGGAAAAGCAAGCACATCTGCGAGGACTTCATTTCGCTGCGCTTCCCTCCACATAAAAACAACTAAACTAACTAAAAAAAGAAAAGCTATAGCCAAATACAACATCATTTTTCCCTTCGTTCCTTGAATAGTAATAAAGCAAAATAATAATCAGAATAACAGATTGGACTAAAAAAAGAAATAATATCACCTTTCTTCCCATACATATAAATTGAAGTCTAAAAAAGGAGGAAGGGAATGAACAAACACACCTGGTACAAAACATACTGTCCGTATATCAGTCCAATGGACCCCTGTCCGCCCATAAGAGTAAAGCGATATTCTACCCCGCCCCAACTGTACGTCGGATTTCAACCGCCAGGTCTCGAGCAGTTTCCAGCACTTGCTGCACTAAAGGCCGGGACACTATGGAAATGTTTTTATGATCCTTATTATTCAATGAAGGAAATAAAAAAGGGGGAAAGAGAATGAAGCAGCTTCCTCCTGATTATTATAGTGAGCTAGAAGAAATCCAAGCTGTTGATTTTGTCATTGTTGAATTAGCGCTCTACCTTCATACACACCCTAACGATCTTGAGGCAGTGAAGCAATACAACGAATATGTAAAATTAAGCAAAAGTTTAAAGAAAGATTTTGAAAGAAAATATGGAGCACTCACCAGCTTTGGCTACAGTTATGCCCGTTGTCCGTTTGATTATAAGGAAGCGCCATGGCCTTGGCAAGTGTAACAAAGATGCCAGCTGAAAGGAGATCACTATGTGGGTATATGAAAAAAAATTACAATATCCAGTACGAGTAAGCACATGCAACCCGACGCTTGCCAAATACTTAATCGAACAATACGGTGGAGCAGATGGAGAACTGGCTGCCGCTCTGCGCTACTTAAATCAGCGCTACACTATTCCAGATAAGGTAGTTGGCTTATTAACCGACATTGGCACAGAAGAGTTCGCTCACTTGGAAATGATCGCGACAATGGTGTATAAACTAACGAAAGATGCCACGCCTGATCAAATGAAAGCAGCTGGGCTCTCTGGTCATTTCGCCGATCATGATAAGGCGCTTTTTTATCATAACGCTGCTGGCGTTCCATGGACAGCCACTTATATTCAGGCAAAAGGAGATCCAATTGCTGATCTTTACGAGGATATTGCCGCAGAGGAAAAAGCCCGGGCTACCTACCAATGGCTCATTGATTTAAGTGATGATCCCGACCTTAATGATGGACTCCGCTATTTACGGGAACGGGAAGTCATTCATTCCCAACGCTTCCGTGAAGCTGTTGAAATGTTAAAAGAGGAACGAGACCGCAAAAAAGTTTTTTAATTAGCTAAAAAGCTCCAGAGTCTTACACTCCGGAGCTTTTTGAATTAGAAGCCTGTTGCTGCAGCCCTTTTCCATAATACATTCCCACTAAGAACAACAACCAAAGCGGACCAACATATAAAGCAATTCGTGTATCTGGCGAGAAAGCCATCAACACAATGACCATCGCTAAAAATGCTAAAGAAAGATAGGAACCTATCGGCCAAAATGGAGCAGCAAATTTTAATGTTTTTTGTTGTTCTGCAGACAAATTCTTTCTAAACTTCAATTGTGAAAGTAAAATCATCGACCATGTCCAAATCGCTCCAAATGTAGAAATGCTCGTTACCCACACAAATACTTTTTCCGGGACGAAATAGTTTAGCACAACACCGATTAATAGAACGCCTGCCGATGCAAGAATCGCCCGGGAAGGAACGCCTGATCTACTAATTCTTTTAAAAGAAGACGATGCCTGACCTTGATCGGCCAAGTTAAATAACATCCGCCCTGTACTGAAAATTCCACTGTTACAACTAGAAAGAGCCGCTGTTAACACAACAAAGTTGATAATTCCGGCAGCACTCGGAATGCCGATTTTCTCAAACGTTAATACAAATGGACTTCCTGCTGTGCCAATCTCATTCCATGGGTAGATCGACATAATAACGAATAGTGCCCCAACGTAAAAAACAAGTATCCGCCAAAATACTGTATTGACAGCACGTGAAATCGCTTTCTCTGGGTTTTTCACTTCTCCCGCTGTTACACCGAGCATCTCAATTCCAAGATAAGCGAACATCACCATCGTCATCGACATTAAAATTCCCTTTAAACCATTCGGAGCAAATCCGCCATGTGTCCAAAGATTATGAATGCCAGTTGCTGCTCCGCCATTTCCAATTCCGAATAAAATAATGGCCAGCCCTACGATAATCATTAAAATAATTGCGACAATTTTAATTAAAGCAAACCAAAATTCAAATTCTCCATACGCCTTTACTGTAATTAAGTTCACTGCAGCCATAATAACTAATGCAGCAAGCGCCCAAATCCAGTTAGGTACACTTGGATACCATAAATGCATGTATACTCCTACCGCTGTAATTTCCGCCATACAAGTAACAATCCACAAAAACCAATAATTCCAACCAGTAATGTAACCGTAAATGGGCCCTAAATGATCCTGTGCATAACGGCTAAAAGAGCCAGCAACTGGATTTTCAATGGCCATTTCTCCAAGGGACCTCATAATAACAAACATGACAGCTCCAGCTACTATATAAGCTAACAAAATTGCTGGTCCCGCCATTTTTATGGTCGTAGCTGACCCTAAAAATAAACCTACCCCAATACAAGCACCGAGTGACATTAATGTAATATGTCTCTCTTCTAAACCCCTTTTAAGTTTTTGATCCCCCATAAATCCACCTTTCCCCTCTGTCGATTTTAAAATAAAGCGGTTACAGGAGCCTAGTATATCACATTTCGACAATATTCTTCCTTTTTTTCATTTTTCTAAATTCCATGAATAATCGAAAAATCCCTCTGCTTGATTTTAAGGCAGAGGGATTTTTAATACTTGACCTACTCGAATTTCATTGCCATTTAAATGATTAGCCTGTCTGATTTTTTCAATACCTGCCTGCGATTTGTAATACATCATTGAAATTCGAAAAACAGTTTCCTGAGGCTTCACGGTATGATAAATAACTTTTCCAGCTGGCTCTTCTTCCTTCTTTGGTACTTCTTCTTTTTTTGTTTCCGTTTGTTTCACTGGCTGAGTTTCTTTTTTCGGTTCTTCCTGTACTGCTTTTGGTTTTTCCTGTATTGGTTTCGCCTTTGGCCTTTCTTGTTCTTTAGGCTGCTCACTCGTCTTTTCAACTGGCACCTCAACTGCTGAGGCTATTGTTTCTTGAGCCGGTTCCGCCGTTTTTTCTTCTATTTGCTCACTATTTTCTTCGATCTCTGGTTCATCCTGCTCCTCCTCGTCCTCTGGTACTGCATACACCGGTGTTGAGGAACCAGAGCTTTCTGTCACTACAGTTGTTGAGGAGAGGCCTCGGTCCTTCTCATGCGTGTACCAGAATAATGTGATAAAAGGCAAAGCAATAAAAAAGACGAGCAGCACTTTTAATAATGGATACTTCTTTTGTTTTTTCTCTTCTTTTCTTTCCATTCTTGAGGATGCTGCCTGATCAGGTTGTTCTTCCTGTTCACGCTTCACTCTTTGAATTTCTACACGAGTTTTTTTCGCTAATTCACGGTAAGGGTCTTTCGTCATAATACATCCCTTCTTTACTGGTTCTTCTTATTTTGTTTACGGCGAATGGCAAGGCCAAGTAGGAAATCAATAGTAAAATGCATAACAATGACCACTGCCAGATTGCCTGTCCATTCAAATAACCATCCGATCCCAAAGCTTAAAAGAATTACATTTGCCGCTAAATACCATTGCGATAAATATCTCACATGAATAATAGCAAAAAGAATACTTGCCGGAACAAATCCGAAGATGGTCTGAATCATTCCTCTAAAGAAAATTTCTTCAGCAACTGCCACAATACAAGCAATCCAAAAGATTCCGGCAGTTGAGCGGCCGCCAAACAGCCTCTCATTAATCCCGCCATCATCGTAATACTTTTCGGGCAGCTTGTGCATCATATATACATCCATAATAACTACTAAAAGTCCTGCTCCTCCGCCTAGTACGACTATGTCAGCAAAAGACCATTGGAACAGGCGATAAAAGTCTGCTGCATCTTTAAATACAAAAATGCCGATAATGAGAGAAAGTGACAGCAAAAGAAACTGTGTTAAATAAAGGGCATTGAGCACTTCTTTGTCGGTCATTTCCCGGATAAGCTCCGCTTGTTTATTTCTTTTCATATTCCTGTCCTCATCACCTCTCAATTTGCAGCAAAGAACTTAGTATAGCTTCCCAATTTAGTGCCTCATTCTCCTCTTGATCAAATTGCTTATTATATTTTTCCCAGTTTAAGCCGCATATGTCGCAGCAGTCAGCTGGTCGATTTTCTAATTTTTCTTCAAAGTAGCGGAGGATTTCTTTTCGCCGGCATTGCTTTGTCCATACCCACCGCAGCATCGTCCACCGTTTTTCTTCTTTCTGTGCCAATCGCTTTTGCCGCTTGCTGATCACATATTCAGCTGGATTTCCTTTTTCTTTTTGCAGAGCTTCTTGAGCATAATGGCGAAGAAACCGGTATTGTATATCAGTCAACTCCAAGGCAGCTGCCTTCGCCTCCTCAGCCTGATCGCCAGACGACAAATAGCCAATAATCTGGCTATCTGAAGGAAACTCCCCTTCAGCTATAATTGAGTGAAGCTCTTCATCACCCGGCACATACAGCAGAACAGAAAGCGCTTCTCCTCCATCCCTGCCTGCTCTGCCGATCTCTTGTAAATAAGATTCAAGCTGAGCAGGAAGATGATAATGAATGACAAACCGAATGTTGTCTTTATTAATCCCCATTCCAAAAGCACTAGTAGCACAGATCACGTCTAATTCACCATGCAAAAATTGCTGCTGAATTAAAATCCTGTCTTCCTGCTCCATTCCGCCATGATAAAACGCTGATTTTCCAATGCCACGCTGCCGTAGCCAATCGGCACCTTCCTCCGTTGCCCGTTTGCTTGAAAAATACACAATTCCCGGTTTTTGAAGCTGACTAACCAAGTGTAAAAGCCGAGCCTGCTTCTCATTTTGCGATGAAAGATGCTCGACGGCTATCCCGATATTTGGCCGATCAACTGAAAAAATCCATTCCTCCATATGATCTACCTTCAAATACCGGATAATATCCTTTCTTACTTCAGCTGTAGCAGTTGCTGTTAAAGCAAGTGTTAAAGGATTCCCCAGCTTTTCCCTCACCTCGCCTAAAAGACGATAATCAGGGCGGAAGTCATGTCCCCATTGGGAAATACAGTGTGCTTCATCCACAACAAACAGAGAAAGCTGTACCCTGCTCAATGCTTGAATAACTTGTTTGTTCATTAACATTTCAGGCGACAAAAAGATAAAACGATAATTCGCCAGCCTTCTAATAACCTGTTGCTTTTCTTCAAAAGTCAAAAATGAATTTAAAGCGGCTACTTGTTTTTCTCCGCGCATTTTCAATTGTTCGACCTGATCTTGCATTAATGACAACAGCGGCGAAACGATAAGAACACTACCTGGCAGTAAATAGGCTGGCAGCTGGTAACATAGCGATTTCCCAGTCCCTGTCGGAAGCATAGCCAAAGTATGTCGGCCTGAAAGCAAGGATTGAATCGTTTCTCTTTGGCCGGTTCTAAAAGCAGAGTAGCCAAACCGTTTGAATAAAACTTGATCCATGGTCATCTTCCTTTATTTGCTATATTTCGCTAGCACGAGTCTAATCTGAAAATAGGAGACGTCCGGCAGCTTCTCTTTAATCGGCTTTATTCGTTTATTAGAAAGCACTGCCGCTATGTTAAGCACTTCTTCCTCCATCGCTTCACTGACAAAAGGCCGGATGGAGAAATCCGGATAATGAAATGCCAGCTCTACGATATGATCTTCGACTGTGCTCCGCTTTAAGCGCCGCTTCGCAATGATGTCTTCAATCGTGAAGCCGCTTTTTAACATATCGACTGTTCTTCTTGTCGATTGTGTTAACACAACTGGTTCATAGATATCTTGTACCATGGCGAATAATAGTGGAAAATGTGCGGCATGCTGAATAATATGCTGGATTGCAAAATGCAATAAATTTAAAAAGCGATACCAATATTCAGTGCTTTCTATATTAAGCAGTTCTCCTGCTTGGGCTGTTGTTTTACCGGTCCGCTTTTTACCTGAAAGCCGGAGAACGAGAATAAGCGGATCATCAGCTTGTTGTTCCTTCAGAAGCATTATCAGTTCTTCATAAAGATGTGTCGCTAACTCTTCTCTAGACGACTGCCTGGCTGCCAAAAATGACTTTAGCCACCTTTGAGTTTGTTCATCTCGAGACACTGGAAAATAAGTACGATCCCGGTAAAGTAAGTGAGAAGCCACCTGAACAGCTAAAGAGAGCCTTTTCCAAAAAAGGGTTGCGCAATCCTGCAATTTCCAGCCATTTAAGAACGTCAGTGATGGCAATGCTGCAGAGAGAGTCTTCAACTTTTCTTTTCCCAAAACCGTAATATTAACATGGTTTAAAGGATCAAATTCAATAAGCCTATGATCAGCCAGATTATGAATGAAACGCTCAAACGCCTCCCTTTCAAGAAAGGGTGCCGTTTGAAACCATTTATCTAAGTGGTATAGCTTGGCATCCTGTATCGTTTGGGAGGACTTTTTTCCCTTTAACAAATGAAAAACAGCTGAAGAAGTTCTTTGTCCATTTATTTGATCAATCATCATCAATAAAAGTACCTGTAGAAAAGGCATACCTTTCCTCCCTTTTCATACTTTCATCTATTTTACCATGAATTTTGTCAAAATTCCTCGTATGTGGAGGAATTACTAATGAAAGCCTTATCATTTTTTTATTAAGAAATTATGATTGAAAAGAAAACTAATCGGATATACAATGAGGGAAGAAGTTTTCAAACGAGCGTGGATATACAAATGCCACATAGCTTGGATAGATTTTAGGAGGTTTTGAAATGCCAAAGTATACAATTGTTGATCAGGATACATGCATTGCCTGCGGTGCTTGCGGTGCAGCTGCGCCTGATATCTATGATTACGATGATGAAGGCCTTGCATTCGTAATTTTAGATGATAACGAAGGAAATACGCCAGTACCAGAAGTATTAGAAGAAGACATGCAGGACGCATTTGAAGGCTGCCCAACTGATTCTATTAAAGTGGCGGACGAGCCATTTGAAGGCGATCCTTTAAAGCACGAATAATAGGAAATGAGAACCCGGTAAGGCGAACAAGCCTTACCGGGTTCTTGCTCATTGTATAGAAATTTGTCTTTACACTCTGAACTTACTTGCTTCAGATTGCAGCTCTACCGCCATTGTCGCTAAAGCTTGGGTGCTTGCTGTTATTTGTTCAATAGCCGCTAATTGTTCCTCCGTTGCTGCGCTTGAATCGTGCGCTGTGGCAGCCGTCTTTTCAGCTATTTTTCTTACTTGATTAGCATTTTCAGCAATAGATCCTGTCATCGCTTCCAGCTCTTCCACAGCAGCAGCCACGGTCTCCACTTTGTCTCCTACCTCTTTAACGGAATCTGTTATCTTCTTGAATACGTTACGTGATGTTTCCGAAGCAGATAATCCCTCTTCGATCTTGTGGCTTGCTGTTCCGATCGAACTAGCAGCTAAATTCGTGTCCTTCTGAATTTCTTTTACCATTTCTTCAATATCAGCAGCAGAAGTTTTGGATTGTTCCGCAAGCTTTCGTACTTCTTCCGCTACCACAGCAAATCCTTTGCCATTTTCTCCTGCTCGTGCTGCTTCAATAGCAGCATTTAAAGCTAACAAATTTGTCTGTTCAGAAATGACCGTAATTAAGCCGGTGACCCTTTGAATCTCCGTTGCATGCTTTTCTAAAATACTCATGTATTCTTCTGTTTCCTGCATAGAAGAGTGAATGTCTTCAATTTGGCTAGATACATTTTCCGTAGCTTTTTCTCCCTCTGAAATAAGGGCTTCTACCGCCTCTGCGGAATAAAGCATCTCTTCATTATTTTTGGCAATTTGCTTAATTCCCTCTGTCATTTCCTCCATGGAAACGACCACTTTGCTGACAAGCTCCAGCTGTTCACTGCTTCCCCTCATATTTTCTTCTGCTGCCCCTGCTACCATTTGTGAAGAGGCTGTGCTTTGCTCAGTGCTGGCTGACAACTCCTGAGACTGAGCGGACAATTGGAGGGCAGACTGATTCACCTGGCTAAGAATAGTCCGCAAATCCTCAGTCATTTCGTTAAAGGCTGCACCCATTTCCCCGATTTCATCTTTATTTCTTATTCTCACTTTTTCTATTTGTAAATTACCAGCGGCCACTTCATTGAGAGCTATTGTCATTTTCTTGACAGGAACTGTAATGGACTTTCCGATTAGATAAGCAATGACTCCTCCTAAAGCGACACCTGCGGCCACCATAATAATGAGAAATATCTTCATCGCACGAACAAAACCGTTTAAATCATTCCTCGTTTCATTCATCAAGGATACCTGTACTTCTTTTAACTCTAATGCTTTGTTCTTAAACACCTCTTCTGCCTTGTTAGCCTCATCTGCGTATTCAGCTGTCTCAGCTTGCAACCCCTTCTCCTGGCTGTCAAAAACCTTAAAAACAAGGTCGCTATACCGGCTTCCCGCTTCTTCCAACTCGCTCAATATTTTCCTGTTGTTGGGCTGTTTAATTATTTGACTAAGTTCATTATGTATGTCGGCAAATTCTTTTTGCTTTTTCTTGATCTCCTCTAAATTTCGTTGTTCTGAAAAAGCAAAATAAGTGAGCGAATTGATCGATATATCTTTTTCTATACTAATAAGTTCATTAATCATTTCTACTTTCTTCACACGGTCATCGAGCAAGAAAGCATAGTCGTTATTAAGCTTCATAGCTGCCAAATAGCCGATTACTCCCACTGCCATTAAGATTAATAACACAGCAATAAAACCTGTATACAATTTTTTTGCTACCGAAAAGCCCACTTTCATCCCTCCTATCATCTCTTTAACATTTTATAACGCCTTCCACGAACAATTATACTATTCACCATGCAACATTCAAGTTCTTTCGGACTATAATCCGGTAAAAAAGATAGATAAAAAAGAAGCTCCAAAAGTCACGAACGGGACTTTTGGAGCTTCTTCCTACAACTCTATTTTTATAAAGCGGCTGCCTGCTTGCGCATCCACACATGAATACGGGAGTAAATTAACATGAATAGAGCAGCCATTAGAACTCCTTTTACAATGTTAAAGGGCAGAATAGCGGAGACAACCATTTGCTTCGTTTCCGGAGCACTCATCGCTGGTGCGTTTAGGAAAAGCGTGTAGGCCGGCAGGATAATATAGTAATTTAACACACTCATCATCATCGCCATAAACAATGTACCCACTACTAAAGCAAAGGTTAATCCTTTTTTCGATTCAAATTTTTTGTATACATAATAAACTGGAAGAATAAACGTGATGCCAGCAACGAAATTAGCTAAGTGGCCAACAGGTACACCTGTCGGACTCCCCGTCATAAAGAAGTCTATTACATTTTTCACTAGTTCGACCATAATACCTGCAAGCGGCCCAAAGATAATAGCAGCGATTAGTGCAGGTATATCGCTGAAATCAATCATTAAAAAGCTCGGGAATGGGGGAATTGGAAAGTTCAACAGCATTAATAGATAAGACAGTGTACTTAATAACCCCACAGACGTCAGCGTACGAATATTCATTTTTCTCACGATCATTCTCTCCTTCTTCTCATTCATCATTCATAAGAAGAAAGGCTGCCAAAACCCTCGAGAAACGACAATCCCCCAAGCTGCTCGCTTAGGGGAGAAAAGTCATACTCAAATAAACGTTCAAATCTGCACTTTTTGAACGTTGGCAGACCTTCACCTTCTCCCATCCAGACTATACTGTCGGCTTTGGCTTCTCACCAAATCAACCTTTCGGCTCGCGGGCTCGGAAAGCATTCTTTCCATACCGCCGGTCGGGAATTGCACCCTGCCCCGAAGATGAATATAAAATTTTTTTCCACTAAGATTCTTATGCCATCGCGACAAGAGAAGCTTAATAGATTTATTTAAATGATAACAACCTTATAAAAAAAAAGCAAGGGGATCCCCTTGCTTCAAGCTGTTGACAAACGCTCGCTTTTTCATGGCTTATGTCTCTGACAGCCAACTGCTATGCCTAAAGACCAAACGATCAGTGAATAAAGTAAACTTGATCAGACGTCCGACACAGCTAATAGCTTCTGCTATTTCCATACTTGCGCTAAACAGTTTTGCTTGTATGTAGCATTCCAATCGTGCCTTCTAGATCACCAGTTTGAACCTGAGACTGCTTCTTTTCACTTTTTGACTGGGCAAGCCCTCCGCCGATCATCAGCAAACTAACACATACCCCCATAAGCAAAGCGATCATAAAACGTTTCACGTAGTCTTTCATGTTGTACCGCCTCCAACTTGCTTTTTTACTGCCCTATTAGTTGTATGACGGAAGGTGTTTCCAGTATGACTACTTTTCTAGATAAACGATAAAAGCCGCAAATGCTTTGCAGGCCGCTGACAAGCACTCACTTTCTTCACGACTGGCAGACTGAATGCTCATGCCCTAACATCATAAAAGCTAGAAGCATTTATTCTCTTGGTAACCGGAATGAGAATATAGTACCCTGTCCCAATTTGCTCTGCACTTTGATACTGCCATTATGGGCAGAGATAATATTTTTAGCAATAGAAAGTCCGAGCCCTGTTCCGGAACGGCCTCTCGTTCTCGCTTTGTCTCCTTTGTAAAAGCGCTCGAATACAAAGGGCAAATCCTCTTCGCTGATGCCTGCTCCTGAATCCTGCACAGATACATGGTGACCGTCTGTCCTGTATTCATAGCTCACTTTAACGAAACCGTGTTCTGGTGTATGGCGTAAAGCGTTGTCTATTAAATTCGTTAAGACTTGTTCAATTCGGTCTGGATCCAATTTAACGATGACTTGTTCGCTAGGAATCTGCCATGTCAGGTCAATATGCTTTTCTTTTGCAAGCCCTTGAAACTTATCAGTCACCCGCTTAATAAAAGCTGGGAAATCAACTTCTTCCAGATTTAAAGAAATGTGCCCTGCTTCCATACGAGCTAAATCTAACAGCTCATTCACAAGCCGGCCAATCCGCAGCGATTCATCGTAAATAATTCGAGCCATTTCTCTTTTTTCATCTTCAGTAGCGGCAATGTCGTCAATAATGGCCTCACTATATCCCTGAAGCATTGAAATGGGAGTGCGAAGTTCATGTGACACATTCGCAACAAAATCTTTTCTCAACTTATCAAGGCGGCGTTCTTCCGTCATGTCACGAACGACAGCCACTGCTCCACGGACCGCTTTTCCATTATACAGCGGACTAACAATGATAACGTAAGAACGCCCCTGCAATGAGAACTCACCAATCTTTTCTGTTTCTGTTTGAACAGCCTCTTTGAGAAGATCCTCGACAAGCGAAGGCATCGTTTGTTTTGGATTTTCTTTTCCTACTTCATAATACCAATTTTGCAAGAAGCGCTCTGCCGGCGGATTGGTAATGAGGATAGTTCCATCCCGATTAAAGGTCATGACGCCATCCGCCATACTGCTTAAAATACTTGCTAACTGCTCTTTTTCCTGATTCAGTGCATGGATATTATGATTTAGCTGTTTCGCCATTTGATTAAATGAAGTAGCAAGCGCACCAATTTCATCTGTTGTTAAAATGGGGACAGTCGTATCGAAGTTTCCTTTTGTCAGTTCATTTGCCGCTTCTCGCATTTTGCGCAATGGAGCCGTGATCCTTGTGGATAAAAAGAACGCGAAAATGGTTGTCAAAAATATAGCAATGCCAGCAGCGAGCAAGATTAGCTTCGTTGTCTGATGGGACGTTTCTTTTATCACTTCAAGTGATTGGTAAATAATAACTGCACCATCTTCTCCCTTATTCATTTTCAAGGGAACGGCAATGGCGATCGAATTCTCATGGCGATTAGACCGGCCGTCTTCGTCTACCTCTAGCTCCGCTTTTACTTTCTTTTTATCTGTAAACACACGGGAAAGTGTAGGGTCATTCACGATTTCACTCTGTTTAAGCCTTTTAGAAGCCGGATCACTCGGTGAGTAATGAAACGTCTCCCTATTCTCGGCGATAATGACGTGAACAGGTCGATCCACTAACTCCCACGCTACTTCCATCCCTGTTGTTTTGTTTTCATGATCAGAGATCACTTTAGAAATTTTTACAGCTGTTTCCGATAATTCTCTTTCCACTTCATTTGTATGATAGTTCTCAAAAAACTCTAATAGCAAAATCGTCAGAAAAAAGAGAACAAAGGAAACGAGCAGTAAAATGGTCATCCATAGCTTCCCTACTACACTTCTCCAAAGTTTCATTCATTCACTACCTCGAACTTATAACCTACCCCCCACACGGTCACAATCATTTTTGATGCCTTTTCCGACACTTTATTTAATTTTTCGCGCAGGCGCTTCACATGTGTATCTACTGTTCGAAGGTCACCAAAAAACTCATAATGCCACACTTCTTTTAATAAGTGCTCCCGGTCGAATACTTTATCTGGTGATTTAGCAAGAAAGTAAAGTAATTCGTATTCTTTAGGCGTTAAGTTTACTTCTTCTCCATCTGCCGTCACACGATGAGCATCATTATCAATGGTTAAATGAGGGTAGACAATTAAGTCTTTTGACTTCGTATCTGTTTGCAAATAAGAGGTTGGCGACGATCTTCTTAAAAGTGCCTTTACCCGAAGAACAACTTCTCTAGGGCTGAACGGCTTAACAATATAGTCATCGGTGCCGACTTCAAATCCCTGCACACGGTTTGCCTCTTCGCCTTTTGCTGTTAACATAATAACAGGCGTTGACTTCTTTTCCCGCAGCTCTCGGCACACCTCGATGCCGTCTTTTCCTGGCATCATAATATCGAGTAATATACAATCGTACTCTTTATTTAACGCAAGCTCAAGAGCCGCTTCTCCATCTTCCGCCTCATCTACTTCGTAGTTTTCCCTCTCTAAATACATCCGCAGTAAACGGCGTATCCTTTCTTCATCATCAACGACTAAAATTTTCAGTTCGTTATCCACCTGAATTCCTCCCTGTTTGCACAATAAAATTCATCGTAATTCCAATAAGCTTGTCTTTTTTATTATTAACTAATTAAAACGGTTTTTCAATTTATTCGCGCCTTATAAAAAAGCCCCCGCACAAGGCGGAGACGATTAAGCATACGAATGCAAACCAGCGATAACTAGATTAACAGCTACCAGGTTAAACATAATAATGACAAACCCGATTACGGCAAGCCAGGCAGACTTTTCTCCGTGCCATCCTTTTGATAAGCGCAAATGTAAAAAGGCAGCATAGAAAAGCCAAGTAATAAGCGCCCACACTTCTTTCGGGTCCCATCCCCAGAATCTAGTCCAAGCAATCTGCGCCCAGATCATGGCAAAAATCAGGCCGCCAAGCGTGAAAACAGGAAAACCAATTAAGATAGAACGGTAGCTTACTTCGTCCATCAAATCCGTATTAACGTTTTTAACGAGCGGCTGCACGAGAGCGCCCATTCGCTTTCTTGTCAATAGACGAATTAAACCGTACAACACAGCACCGGCAGCAAGTGACCAGAGTGTAGTGTTCAATTTCTTGGCATTAATAAAGGCTGGCATATCGACAATCGGTTCAAATTTTCCGTCTGTTAGCAGTTCACTCTCATTTGGACCAACAATAGCCGGAATCGTAAACGTTTCTTTTGCGGCATTGCCATCCTTATTCACGTATTCAAATTGAGCTTCATAACCAGACAGCGTGAAAGTCGTCGTAACGGCAACAAATCCGATAACAGCTACAAGGCTATACATAATCAGTTCAAGCCAAAATGTCTGTTTATTACGCTTAGACTGATCAATTGTTTTGACTAAATAAACTAATCCAGCAATAAAGCTAATAGCGAGAATCCCTTCCCCAGCCGCAACTGTTGTTACGTGAATATGCAGCCATTGGCTTTGCAGCGCCGGAATAAGCGGACTAATGTCACGAGGGAACATACTCGCATAGGCAATGATGACAAGGGCCACGGGCAAAGCAAATACGCCAAGCACCGGGAGACGGTACATAAAATAAATAATAATAAAAGCACCAACTAACATCATGGAGAAAAACGTAATAAATTCAAACAAGTTACTTACAGGCGCATGTCCTGAAGCGGCCCAACGGGTAAAAAAGTAACCTAGCTGGGAAATGAAGCCGATGACAGCTACCGTAATCCCCAGCTTTCCCCAACGGTTCTCTTCCTGTTTTTCACCATTTTTCTTTGGACGGATCGCTCCGCCGAAGAAAAAAGTGGCGACTAAATACATAATAAATGAAGCGTATAGTAGATTTCCGCTCCATTGGACTAAATCGGACATAGGATACTTCCTCCTTTTAAATTAAGCTATGCCACACTATAGTCGATTGTCGGCTTCATTTTTTGCACGCTCATTTCTAAATAAAGAAAAATCATCCACCAGTCAACCATCAACTTAGTTGCAGCATAGTCTCCCACTATCCTTGCTGGTCTTCTGGGATAGGAACGGCTGTGCCTTCAATCACGGAATTAATCTCCCGCTTTAACCCATGCCAATTTTTATTCGTATGGGCAGCAACATAGATTTCACCGTTTATTTCACGAATCCACAAACGACGATGGTTCCAATAGGCCCCTTGAACAACTCCAATCATAAAGATTGCTCCACCTATACCAAGTATCCATAAAGTTAAATCTTTGCGAACCGTCAAGGCAGAAATATTCCGCGTTTCAATTCCTCTAAACTCCATTTTATAATCCGTTTTCCCAACAGGTTCAAGCGTTTGACGGATCGCTGTAAAACTGATTTCTCCCTTTGGATGCTCGGGAGAGATCATTTTAAATAAGAAAGCTGGATTGTTCGGAAGCGGAGACTTTGTTTTCGGTTCCCCGTCTGATCCGATGCCATCATAATCAGGGTAGTAACCAATTATTTCGACCTTATACCCCTTGCCAAGATCGTATGTATCCTTTGGATTAAAGAGATCAATCTTTACTCTTCCCGCTTCTTTTTGCGTGGCTTTGTCGGCCAAAGCGAATTCCATTGCCTTCATTTCATCTTTACTGTAGCTATCCTGATAAAGAGCAAACTTATCAAACTTTAGCGGCTCGTTCACCCTGATCTCCGCGTCTTTTACTTTCACAAGTTTTGGCTTTGCTCCTGGAAGGTCCCGGTTTTCATCCCGATAAAGAACAGCATCGGTTTGATAATTCTTCACGACGCCTCCTGTTCGTTTAAGGGCTTCCTTGAAAACTTCGGGGTCTTTCTTTTCGTCGTAATTTTCAATTGTGAATTTTTCGTTTTTTAAGTAATATTCTCCCTGTGTCCCTGGGATCTCAAGCGTTTCTCCTTCACGGATCCATAACATCGCATCCGTATACATCCCTTCTGTAGAGCGGAGCATGGCGCCAATTAGAAAGATAATTAATCCAATATGATTAATATAAGGGCCCCAGCGGGAAAAACGTCCTTTTTCAGCAAGAAGACCTCCCTCTTCTTCCCGGATATGATAACGTTTGCTTTTCAATTTTTCTTTTACTTTATCAAGCTCCCCAGATTGAAGTGTTCCTTCTTTTGAAGTGAACAAACGCTGCTTTTTCATGAACGAGCTATGCCGGGCAACACGCTGATTTTTCAACGCCCGATATAATGGAATGACACGGTCTAGACTACAAATCACGAGTGACACGCCGATTGCCGCAATTAAACCAATAAACCAAATAGAATTATATAAATCATAAAAACCGAGCGTGTAATAGATTTTACCAGCTACACCGTAAGTGTCTTCATAATAAGTTTCCGGAGAGACATTGTTCGGAATAAATAGCTTTTGCGGAAAAATTGTCCCAATAGAAGAGGCAATTAACGTTAGCACAATCAGCCAAATACCAACTTTAACAGAAGAGAAAAAGTTCCACACTTTATCAATAATCGTTTTGTTGTACGTTTGCGATCGCCGTGCACTGCCTTCATAACGCATATCATGAAGCTTTTCTCTTTGGGCTTCTTCTGTCAGTGCCCTGCCGCAAGACTCACATAAAATCGTTCCATGTGGATTTACGTGGCCACATTCACATTTTACTTTCCCCATACTAAAACTCCTTAAGTTAAGGTTTCACTTTTTCAAACAAAGCGCGAACCTGTTCTTCTTTCACTAATCCCCCGATAACAATTTGTTCAACTTTCCCGTCTGGGCTGATCATAAAAGTAGCCGGCAGCGGGTTAATCCCGTAGGCATCCTGCACTTCCTTCGTCGAGTCAATGGCGATCGGGAAAGTCAGACCGTACTGCTTAGCGAATTTCTTCGTCTGTAATTCCGAATCGCCGACATTCACAGCGAGGACCTCAACCCCTTGTTCCTTGAACTCTTTAGACAGTTTTTCCATATGAGGCATTTCTTTTTTACACGGCTCACACCAGCTGCCCCAAAAATTCAAGAAAACGCCCTTTCCTTTATAGTCGGATAACTGTCGTTCTTTACCCGATAAATCCGTTAGCACAAAGTCAGGCGCTTGATCACCTTCCTTTAAATTGCCGCGTGCTTCTTTCGTCAAATTCGAATAAAACGTATAGCCAACCGCGATCGCAAGTATTGCTAAAATAATAGAGCGAATGACTAACCTTTTTTTCTTCTTGTTCAAGACTGGCCCTCCTTATGAAGTATAGACATCTGTTTTTCTACTTATCCTTCAACGAATGGGAAGATTAACTGTAGTTATTCGACAAAAAATATTCAAAACTACCCCCATTATACCATTTTGTCTTTTTTCTGCTGAAAAGGGATTTGAAGGATATGTGACAGTTTCATCACTTATCGCAAAGAGCCTGTCTCAGCCAACGTGCGCAGCTGTTTCACTTCATGAGTGGTAAGTTCCCGAAATTCCCCAGCATTCAATCCATTTAAATTTAAAAAAGCATAGCGCTCTCTTTTTAACTTTTGCACTTCAAAGCCAATCGCTTCAAACATACGCCTTACTTGGCGGTTCCTGCCTTCATGAATCGTGATCTCGATCAATGCCCGCTGTTTCTTTCGATCAACCGACAACTCCTTCACTCTAGCAGGGGCCGTCTTGCCGTCTTCTAGCTGGATCCCTTCTGCTAACCTTTTGAGCAGATGGCGTTGAGGAATTCCATTCAAACGAGCAACATACGTTTTATCTATTTGATAGCGCGGGTGAGTAAGCAAATTAGAGAATTCTCCATCATTCGTTAAGATTAACAAGCCCGATGTATCATAATCTAAGCGGCCTACCGGAAAAATCCGCTGCTCAACGAATGGGAAAAAGTCTGTTACCACTTTACGCTGCTTATCATCCGATACAGCCGAAATCACGCCCCGAGGCTTGTAAAATAAATAATAAACTTTTCTTTCTCGTTCAACCGGGACTCCGCCTACTTCCACTCGATCAGAAACTCCCACTTTTGTACCAAGCTCTGTTACAACTTTTCCATTTACCTTTACTTTTCCTTCTATGATCAACTCTTCCGCTTTTCGTCTGGAAGCGATGCCAGCTTGGGCAATTACCTTTTGTAATCGTTCCATTCTTTTCACCTCATGTTTTCAGTATGTATCCTTATGCATTATTACACATCCATTCAAATAAGAAAAGGAAGAGCCTTCTTCTAAAATCATGATATTGTACCTGTTTCCCTTTTCTATTTGTTCCCGCTCAAAAAAGCGGCTCCCGCGAATGCAGGAACCGCTTATCAGGGTTAGAATACTATAACTTAAAACATCCAAGACACAATCACAAGGGCTGCAATAAATCCTGCTACATCAGCCCATAGACCAACCTTTAACGCATCCCCCATTTTCTTAATTCCCACCGCTCCAAAATAAACCGTTAATACGTAAAAGGTCGTGTCTGTACTCCCCTGCATGACCGAAGCGAGCCGCCCAATAAAAGAATCCGGTCCATGGACAGCAATTAAATCACTCACCATTCCAAGGGCTGCATTTCCGGAAATAGGCCGGATGATCGCGAGCGGAAATACTTCCGGCGGCAGCCCAATCCATAATAGGACTGGTCTCACCCATTCTACTAAACTATCTAATGCTCCTGAAGCCCGAAATATCCCAATCGCTACCATCATCCCAATTAAATAAGGAATAATGGAAACAGCGATATGAATGCCTTCTTTCCCTCCCTCTACAAAACTCTCATACGTCGGTACTTTTTTAAACGTTCCGTACAGCAGGATGAAAGCAATCATGGCTGGAATAAGCCACATGGACATGAGAGAAAGCCATGCCACTTACTTCCCCTCCTTTTTTCTTCTTCGTATATAAAAGAAACGGTCAATAGCAATTGCTGCCATTGTCGAACAGGCAGTCGCAAAAATAGTAGGAGCAATGATTTCAGCGGGAGAAGCGGAATGATAAGAAAAACGAATAGCGAGCACAGTCGTCGGGATCAAGGTAATGCTCGATGTATTAATGGCGAGGAAAGTGATCATAGAACGACTCGCTTCTGCCTTCCCGCCGTTAAGCCGCTTCAGCTCCTCCATCGCTTTAATGCCGAGCGGAGTGGCGGCATTTCCGAGCCCGAAAAAATTAGCTGTCATATTGGAAAGGATATATCCCATTGCCGGATGTCCGGAGGGGACTTCAGGAAAAAGCCTTTTGGCAAATGGTTCAACTAGCCGAGCCAGCTGCCTAAGCAACCCCGCCTCCTCGGCTATTCTCATCAATCCGAGCCAAAATACGAGCACGCTAACAAGACCAATACAAATGGTCACTGCTTCACCGGCTGATTTAAAAACAGCTTCATTCACTTCCTCCATTCTCCCATTTACAGCTGCAAAAACAAGACCAATAATTGTCAGCCCTACCCATATAAAGTTAACCATATTCTATTCCGCCATTCATGACCAAGGTAACCATTCCTTCCACTTTTCCCAAATTGATGGTTCCTGCTTTTTTTGTTCATTTTTATAATATACTGGCAAGGAATACAGCTTCTCTTTTTTCAAATACACTTCTGCTTGTCCTACAACAGGCGGCACTTCCCCATTTTGCCACTGTTTTTTTGGTTTCAACATATGAAACCGGATCGCAACCTGCTTTTCTTCTTTTTTCGTTAAAGGATAGACGACATCTCTCTTCAAATAAATATTCCCTTTGTAAAAAGGGTGGTTTCCTGCTTTTACTTCTCCTTTTTGGAGAATAATTTTCGGATCATACTTCAAAAAGCCTTGTTCATAAAGGTAAATATGATCATTCCAATCATCCGGAGCATTTAACGTTACAGCAATTAAATCCAAATCCCCTTTTGTGGCAGTTGTGACAAGTGTCCGCTTTGCTTTTTTCGTATATCCGGTTTTGCCGCCCGTACAATACTTATACTTTTCTGTTAACAGACGATTTTTGTTATACCAAATTCGATCCCATTCCCCGTCCGGATCAGGAGACCTGTATACTTCCGTTCCTGAAATCTTACGGTACTCGGCATTTTTCATGGCATACCTTGTCAACAGAGCCATATCATAAGCGGTGGAACGATGCTTTTCGCTGTCATCTAACCCATGCGGATTAGCAAAGTACGTATGCTTCATGCCAATTTCTTTTGCTTTTTCATTCATTAGGTAGACAAATCCTTCTAAGCTTCCGCCGACATGCTCGGCAATGGCGACTGCCGCATCATTTCCCGAACGCAGCATTAGTCCGTATACTAAATCTTCAAGCGGAATTTTCTCTCCTTTTTTTAAGTAAACTGACGATCCTTCGGTGTGTACAGCCCGCTCACTTACTTTTACTTTTTCATCAAGCTTGTCCGATTCGATCGCTATGATGGCTGTCATAATTTTTGTAATACTGGCAATGCGCATGACAGCATGAGGGTTTTTCGCGTAAAGAACTCGTCCACTTTGCTGTTCCATTAATACAGCACTCGCTGCACTCGGCTCGGCTGCTGCAGGTGTTCCGGTTGCCAGAAACAGCAGGAAAGCCAGGATGGCAATTGGCAGCTTTTTTTTCATCCATTCTTCTCTCCCTTGCTCATTTGTACAAATATATGCCAAACGAGCTCATTTAGAATGAATAGAAAAATAAAAAAAGCGGCATATGCCGCTTTTTAGGATTCATTTGAAAATACTTGCTCAAATTGTTCAAAAAACAAATCAGCTTCTTCTGGTTCAGCTGAAGTTAATTCTTCGGAAAGCGGCGGCAATTCCGCCAAATCCCTTAAACCAAAACAATCGAGAAATTCCTTCGTTGTACCGTACAGAATGGGCCGCCCTGGTCCCTCGCTGCGCCCTGTTTCCTGAATTAGCCCTTTAACGACAAGTGTATGAAGAGCACTTTCTGTTTTCACTCCACGAATGTCTTCAATCTCTGCCCTCGTAATCGGCTGTTTATATGCGACAATGGCTAGAGTTTCAAGGGCAGCTTGGGAGAGAGTCTGTGGCTGACTGCTCTCGACCAATTTTTTTAAATAAGGAGCATGCTCCCTTTTCGTTGCGAGTTGATAAGTTCCGGCCAATTCCATTAAACCGATGCCTCGTTCTTCTTCCTTTTCATATTTCTCTTTTAATTCTTCTATAATACCCGCCGCTTCGAATTCCTCTATTTCAAGCACTTGGGCAAGCTGCTTTAAAGTCAGCCCTCCATCACCTGCAGCAAATAGCAGGCTCTCTGTTATGCCTAACCAATTAATAATCGCCATCGTCTGCTCCTCCTTTCGCTTGGATGAACAACTCTGAAAAGTTCTCCCGCTGCTCTACTATAATCTCATTTTGTTTCATTAATTCTAGAACAGCTAGAAAACTAACAACTACTACTTCTTTGTCTCCTTCAGTAAACAATTCTTCAAATTTAAACGGCTTCCGGCTTTGTTTTAGCACGGATAGAATTTCATCCATCCTTCTTTCAATCGGAATCTCCTGCCTTGCTACCGTCGCTGTATAAGGGCGCTTTAATTTTTGGCGTCGGAGAAGCTTATGGAAGGCTCCGAGCATATCATACACTGTTACATTTAAATCAGACACGGTCGTTTCTTCGCTGCTAAAAGCCGTTAGATCACTGGGAGGTTTCGTAAAAATTTGTCCGCGCTCCTGCTCTCTATCTTGAAGCTTCTTGGCCGCCTCTTTAAATTTCCTGTATTCCACCAACTGTTCAACCAATTCTTCACGCGGGTCTTCCTCCCACAGTTCCTCCGCTTCCTCTTCCTCATAAACAGGAAGAAGCGTCTTGCTTTTGATAGCGAGAAGCGTTGCAGCCATCACTAAATATTCACTCGCTACATCTAGTTCAAGTTCCTTCATCGCGTGGATAAATAAAAGATACTGTTCCGTAATTTTCGCCATCGGGATATCATATATATCTATTTCCAGCCGCTGAATTAAATGCAGGAGCAAATCAAGCGGCCCCTCAAACACTTCTGTTTTTACATTATATTGCATTTTCATCACCAGTTTTTCTTGATCCATTAATCGATCCCTTTTTTAGTATAGAGGAATCCCCGTTCGTGTCCAGCCATTTTTTCAATTTGATTGAAATGTGAAGGACGTGGTAAAGTAGAAAGAGTATGTATCTCATGTAGGAGGACTTTCATGTATTCTTTTCCGTTGCCGTATTTGAGTTTTTTGGTTTACTTTCATGAAAATCATGATTATTTCGAATGCCATGAAGTATTAGAAGAATATTGGAAAGAAAAAACAGACCAATCACGGGACTCTGTCTGGGTCGGATTGATCCAAGCAGCCGTTTCTCTATATCATCATCGCCGAGGAAATCTTCCGGGAGCCCAAAAATTAGCGGGTAAAGCACTGAAAATCTTTAAGAAGCGCAAAGACGAGTTAATCGCTCTCGGCATTGACAGTGAGACGCTTATTAACCAGTTTACTCATCGACTTCAAGAAATAAAAGCGGGAACATCATTTACTGACATGACGATTCCTTTTGCCGATCAAAAAGTGGTTCAACAATACCGCCACTTCCTAGAAAGCGGTGCCCTTTCTCTCGAAAACGATCCCAATTATTTATATAACAAACACTTAGCAAGAGATCGATCACAGGTGCTCGCCGCCCGTGAACAGTCTTTAAGGGAGCGTCGTAAATTGCTGCCGACCATGGACCCGCCTGCTAATCCTTAAGCTTCTGCCAATGGGCAGACATCTATTGAAGCAGTCAATCATTTTCTGCGCTCAACCCTGAAAAAGAAGACCCGGGCTTATTATGCCGGGTCTTTCTACTTTATATATCATCAGGCTGATTGCAAGCGTTTGTCTTTCGAGGCGCGAAACCTGACGAGGAGCGGAGTTGACTATCAGGGTCATGAGCACCGCAGGCAGGCGAGCAACGAAGAAAGCGAGCGTTTGTCAACAGCCTGAAAGAAGACCCGGATTCATTATGCCGGGTCTTCTTCTTGTTCACACTTATAAAAGAATGCAGATGTAGTCGAATTAGGTATAATTTGTTTATCCGAATACATGTCTTTTAATGCTTTTATCATTTTCTTGCCGATCCCTTCCTGTCTATAGGAAGGATTCACACTAATATGCTGAATCTCTACTTCATCCGCTGTGACTCTGGCTCCGATTGCGCCAACAATATCTTCTTCTTTCCATAAATACAACTGCCAATCGTCTGCTGTTTCATAAGACTTCATTGTTTCCTGAAGCTTTTTAATATCTCTTTCTTCAGGCATGAATGACAGCAAACCCATGGCGATTTTTTCAAAAGGTTTTTTATAACGAATCAGCATCCCAAGTCCCTCTTCAGTTTAATTCTCAATCTAAATTGCTACTATTCCTTGTTTTATTCACTACTTATTATGTTACTAAATAAATGGAGCTTTTTCAACTTATCTTCCATTTATTACATAATAAAAAAGGTATAATAGAATCCCCAGCCAACGGCGAATACTAGCAATATGATAAAGAGCAGTATATTCTTTTTATCCACATCATTTCACCTCTAGTCGACGGTGGTTAGCTATTGTTTTACTGTCACATTCAACGGCAAATCAAGCTTTACCAAGTCGTCATAGCTTTCCCGTCTAATCACTAATTCTGCCTGGCTATTTTCGACGAATACTACTGGCGGTCTAGGAATACGATTATAATTATTCGCCATTGAATAACCATAGGCTCCTGTGCAAAAGACAGCAAGAAGATCATTGTGAGATGCTTTAGGAAGCGGTAAATCCCAAATAAGCATGTCACCAGATTCACAGCACTTGCCGGCAATGGAAACCGTTTCTTCAACTGGATCGTTAGCGCGGTTAGCAAGTATAGCTTCATATTTTGCATTGTAAAGAGCAGGACGAATATTATCATTCATGCCGCCATCTATAGCTAAATACTTTCTTACTTCCGGAACGGACTTTTCAGAACCGATACTGTAAAGCGTAATGCCCGCATCACCGACAAGCGAGCGGCCCGGTTCAATCCAAATTTCCGGCATAGCAAGCTTGTGCTCCTCTGTCTTCTTTTGAACTTCCTTAATGATCTCTTCTACATATTTAGCAGGCTCAAGGGGCTCGTCCTCTTCTGTATATCGGATACCAAATCCCCCGCCAAGATTTAAAACTTTTGATTCAAACTGGAAGCGGTTTTTCCATTCAGAGAGCTTTTGGATAATTTTATCGGCAGCAAGTTTGAAACCCGTCGTTTCAAAAATTTGAGAACCGATATGGCAATGAAGACCTAATACTTCTACCCCTGTCATATCCATTGCTCTTTCCAATGCCTCTTCTGCTTGTCCATTGTTCAAATCAAATCCGAACTTAGAATCTTCCTGTCCGGTTAAAATGTAATCGTGCGTATGAGCTTCTATTCCCGGCGTAACGCGCAGCAAAATATTTACTTTCTCACTTTTTTCCTTGCAGATCGATTCCAAAAGTTCCAATTCATAAAAATTATCAACAACGATGCAGCCGATGCGATGCTCAAGCGCCATCACTAGTTCTTCCCGGCTTTTGTTGTTGCCATGAAAATGAATGCGTTCAGCTGGAAAGCCCGCTTTCATCGCTGTGTAGAGCTCCCCTCCGGAAACCACGTCTAGAGACAAGCCTTCTTGATTAGCTAGCTGCATCATACCGATAGCTGCAAAAGCTTTACTTGCATAAGCAACCTGGGCTGTCACACCAAGCTGCTCAAACGTGTTCTTAAACCCCCGGGCTCTCTGTCGAATCAATGCTACATCGTAAATATAGAGAGGCGTACCATAGTGTTCAGCTAAGCTGACAACATCTATTCCCCCAACTTCTAAATGACCTTCTTTGTTTATACAAGCCGTTCCATAATTATGCATGCCCTCACCTCGGTTCTTGAAGTTTTGTTTGCCGGTCGTGTTGTTTTGTCGCGATGATATCTTAGAAGAAATAGACAGCTGCTCTTTAGCAGGCTGTCTATCAGCAAACAAAAATTTAGATTAAAAGTAATATACCATACATTGCTTTTCTCCTCAACAACGTTATTTTTCGGACGGTTGTCTGTAAAGGTCTTCCGGATGTACGATGCTTGGGCGGAGCTTTGAACCGGGAATAGCCCGCCGAATGAATACTTGGGAAAATGCTTTTGGATCAAACGGCAGCAAAGGCCATAAATAAGGTGTATTCAAAGCGCGCATTTTAGCTAAATAAATAATAATCACTGTACAGCCGATCATAAAGCCAGGCAACTTAAAGATCGCGACAATGGCAAGCAAAAACATACGAAATAGTTTATTGGCGATACTGACTTCGTAGCTTGGCGTTGCAAAAGTACCAATGCCCGCTATTGCTGCATACAAAATAACTTCAGGCACGAATAAACCGACATCAATCGCAATTTGGCCAATGAGTACAGCAGCAATTAACCCCATAGCTGTTGACAGTGGAGTTGGCGTATGAATAGCTGCAATTCTCAAAAATTCTATTCCAATGTCGGCAATGAATAACTGCAGAACGAGTGGTATGTTCGTTTTCTTATTCGGTCCAATGAATTCGATAGCATGGGGCAGCAATCCGGGTTCAATGGAAACTAGCAGCCAGAAAGGCAGCAAAAACAACGAAAGCAAGACACCGATAAATCGAATCCAGCGGACGAAAGTGCCTACAGCCGGCGACTGACGGTATTCTTCCGCATGCTGCATGTGATGGAAGAAAGTAGCTGGCAGAATGATGACGCTTGGGGAAGTGTCTACAAATAACAGCACATGTCCTTCCAGTAAATGAACTGCTCCAATATCCGCTCTTTCCGTATAGCGGACAATGGGATATGGATTGTACCCTTGTTTCACAATAAATTCCTCAATCGTTTTATCGGCCATTGGAATCCCATCAATATCAATCGCATCTAATTCCTTCTTGATAATTTTGACAAGATCAGGGTCGGCGACTCCTTCGATGTAAGCGATCGCGATATCAGTCTTAGATCGCTTTCCCACTTTCGTCATTTCAAAGCGGACACGGCCATCTCTAATCCTTCTCCTTGTCAATGCCGTATTCACAACAATATTCTCTACATATCCATCCCGCGAACCGCGTACGACTTTTTCCGTATCCGGCTCCTCAGGCTGACGGCCAGGATAACTGCGGACGTCAACAACTAACGCTTTTTCACTGCCTTCAATGACAACAGCCATTAACCCGGATAGCACTTCGACGACGACGTCATCTACTTTCTCGACTTGCTCAACAGACTCGTGGACCAGGTGATTCTCAATGGTTTCTGCAGCGTGCAGGCTTCTTCTTTCTTTTCCATCCAGTCTTGTTAGTGCCGTTAGAATTTTAATAATAGAATCTGAATCGGCTAAGCCGTTTATATAATAGATATGCACCTGTTTCCCGAGTATTGTAAACTTCCGCACTCCGGCGTCGTAGCTTGCTCCGAGGCCAATCTTCTCTTTCATGATTCGATCCATTTTCTCTGGATCTTTTGGGACTTTTAACTTCTGATCTATCATATAGAATCCTCCCTGCTGTCTGATCAAACCCTTTGTTGATAAACAAAATAAAGCCAATGAAACAGTGAACCAGCTATTTTTCCAAGAGCAATGGCCATCATGAGGGCGATAATATGTTCATGCATCCCAATCCTCTTTGCTAAAATAGGGAAAACATTCAGCACCTCTGTTAAAGCTGCCGCTAACAGACCAATAAAAATACCGCTCAATAACCCGACAGGAATCAACAGAAGCGATGTCAAGCCAAGCGTAACAGGTACAAAGCTGACGAGCGTCCCCGCCATGACTCCCCCAATCACCGCCCATTCATAACTCCTAATTTTCTTCCACGTTTTGGTCATTTGCATAAGACGGGGAATGATGCCTAAAACCGTAATAAAAGCAACATAACCTGCCCCTACTGCCAATCCCCCCGCAAAGCCGGCCAGTGCAAGGATAAGGTTATGAAGAAGAGTCATCATCATTCCTGCTTTCCTTTCGTTCATGCAATATCACGTATTGATCAAGATCCTGCTGATAATTGAACATTTCTACTTCAAGCGGGCTTGGCTCTTCATTAAATCTCTTTTTGAATAAATGATTGAAAAACAACACCATACCTGTCCCGAGACCAATGGAGTAGGGAATTTGGAATATCAGCGGGTACTCTGTCTTTTCTCCTGTCACAATCTCGTATAACTTGATCTGCACATCTCTCATGCTGACATCTTCATGAAAATTCATAATCGTAAGGGCTGCCCCAATAAAAAGCAGGCACCAGACAAATAGAAAAATGGGCATAGACAGTTTTTTTGACTGCGCCGCTGTATCAATGATCGTTTGAGACGGTCCAATAAATTGAATGTCTACTCCTGGCCAATGCTGACTCAGCTTTTCTACAACTGTCATCGCATCAACAATAATAATTTGTCCTTCTTCCTGTTTAATTTCGTGAATCACCATCGATAACAGATCGGGCAGCAAGTTTTCCGGCGCGCTCACTTCTGCAATCTCGTTCAACTGCACTGGCACGTCTGCTTGGTGCCGAACACGGTGGCGAAGCCGAATGTAAATCGGAGCTTCCATTACTCTCCCACCCTGTTAAATAAATTGTTAACAATTAGTATGGGCGGAAGAGAGAGAATCATGCACAGCTTTCAGACGAAATAAAAGCCGGGGGCGCAATGGCCCAACCGGCTTTTATTTCTATGTGGCGTTCATCCGTTCTTTCATTTGAGAGAGGATTTTCTTTTCAAGCCTAGATACTTGAACTTGTGATATTCCGAGCCTGACGGCTACTTCAGACTGCGTCTGATCCTTGTAATAACGCAGATACACAATCAGCCGTTCTCTTTCTTCCAACTCCCTGATAGCTTCTTTCAATATGACTTGATCAAAAGGATGCTCACTGCTCTTATCTGCCATCTGATCAAGCAGTGTGATCGGGTCACCATCATTTTCATAGACTGTTTCATGAATAGAAGATGGTGAACGGGCCGCTTCCTGTGCCATAATCGCTTCCTCAGGGGAGATATCAAGATAACTGGCTATTTCCTGAATAGTTGGTGTTCGGCTGTGCAGCTTTAGCAGCTCCTCGCGTGCTCGGCGTATTTTATTGCTCATTTCTTTTAAAGAGCGGCTCACTTTTACAGTGCCGTCATCGCGGATAAACCGCTGGATTTCACCAATAATCATCGGCACGGCATAGGTGGAGAATTTCACGTCATAACTTAGATTGAATTTGTCCACTGACTTTAGTAAACCAATGCAGCCAATTTGAAATAAGTCATCCGGGTCATACCCCCGGTTAATAAAGCGTTGAACAACAGACCAGACGAGCCTCATGTTGCGCTCGACAATCGTATCCCTTGCTTCCTGGTTGCCTTCTTGACTTTCTTTAATTAGCTGCTTTAGCTGAGCGTCTGATAAAATTTCCGACTTTTGTTTTTTTATTTCGACATCCATGACCGGACCCCTTAATTACACATAGCTTTTTTATTTGCAAGCTGCTTTTTCAATCGAATGATTGTACCTGTTCCTTTATGTGAAATCACTTCAATTTCGTCCATGAAGTTTTCCATAATAGTGAATCCCATACCCGACCGCTCAAGCTCAGGTTTCGTCGTAAACAAAGGCTCTCTTGCCGCTTCAATATCATCCATGCCAATCCCTTCATCGCGAATGATCAGGTCGACGATCCCATCCTCAAGAACAACGGAAATATAAACAGTTCCCGCTGGATTTCCTTCATATCCATGGATAATAGCATTCGTTACGGCCTCTGAAACGACTGTTTTAATTTCTGTCAATTCATCCATTGTTGGATCAAGCTGAGCCACAAAAGCAGCTACTGTTATCCTCGCAAATGACTCATTTTCGCTCAGAGCGCTAAATTGAACATTCATCTCATTTCTCATAGCAAGCAGCCCCCAATCGTTCCAGTGCTTCTTGTTCTGACGCCTCCATACGGACAATTTTGAAGAGACCTGACATCTCAAATAGCCTTCGGACGGCCGGAGAAATAGCACAGACGACCATCTCGCCATTTTTTTGCTTAATATGTTTATAGCGGCCTAAAATCACACCGAGGCCCGAGCTGTCCATAAACGTTAAATCACCCATGTTCAAGATGATGTGCCGCACACCTTCTCTTTCGATTGCATCACTCGCCTGCTCACGGAGCGATTCAGCCGTGTGATGGTCTAATTCGCCTGCAAGCCGCAGACATAGTACTTGATCGACTACTTCAAGCTCCACTGCTAAACTCATTGACAGTCCCCCTTTTACCTTGATAGAGAGCAATTCGACGGTTTCATCACGCAATCCTTCCCTGTGACAAAACTAGAATGAATTCGCTAAAAGAGCCGCTCTTTCGGCATTAAGCAGCATCCGTCTTAGAGAAATAATGGAATACTTTTTTATAGAACTGCCACCAGCTCGCTCTGTTAACATCTTCTTTCGCAAGAAGCGATGTCTTGGAAACGACTTTTCCATCTCGTTTGATCGTCAGTTCCCCGAGCCGTTCGCCTTTTTTGATAGGGGCTTGAATATCTTTCTTCACATGAATTTCCTTAGAGAATTTCCCCTTCTTCTCACCTTTTTTCATTAACACCGAGATCTTATCAGCTGTTTCCAAACGAACAACGGGTTTATCCCCTTTAGCTACTGGGATCGAACTCATTATTTTTCCTTTTCCGTATAAAGGAGTCACCTCATATTGATGAAAACCATAGTCAAGCATTTTAGTAATTTGTGCATTTCTATCCTTCGGAGTCGGTGCACCAAAGATGACTGCGATCACTCTCATATTTCCCTTTGAAGCGGTAGCAGTCAAACAGTATTTTGCTTCATTTGTAAAACCTGTTTTCAGCCCATCTACACCTGGATAAAATCGAATAAGCCGATTTGTATTAACAAGCCAGAACTTTTTATCACTGTTTTCACGTAAGTAGGCCTCATATGTACCTGTATATTTAGTAATTCCTTCATGTTTTAACAACTCTTTCGCCATCACTGCCATATCATAGGCCGAACTGTAGTGTCCCGGCTGCGGCAGACCTGTCGCATTTTTGAACTTTGTTTGCTTTAAACCAAGCTCTTTCGCTTTCTGATTCATTTTCTTGACGAACATTTCCTCGCTTCCCGCTATTCTTTCCGCCATAGCAACAGAAGCGTCATTAGCCGAGCCAATTGCTATACCTTGCAGCATCTCGCGTGTCGTCATTTCTTCACCGGGCTCTAAAAAAATTTGTGAGCCGCCCATGGAAGCTGCATATTCACTCGTACGGATTTTTTCATTCCATGTTAGTTTCTTTTCCTCAATCGCTTCCATAATGAGCAGCATCGTCATTATTTTGGTCATGGAAGCTGGCGGCAACGGTTTGTGGCTGTTTTTTTCAAACAAAATGGCTCCTGTGTCCCTCTCTAGCAAGACAGCAGATTTGGACTGCTCTGCCATTTTGATTTTCTCCTCTGCAGCATCAGCTATAGATGTCGGTAAAACAGCAGAGAAAACAAATAAAATGGCGATGAATAGTAGAAATATTCGCTTCGTCATGTCATGACCTCCAGTGTAGTGGTAAAATTCCCATTCTATCTACACCCATTTTTTCCATTTTCCCTATTTTTATACAAAAAAAAAGAAGCATCTCGTTAAAAGATGCTTCTTGCAAGTTCCTACTCTGTTATTTCCTCGTGAATCAGGATAGGAGGTGCTACTTGCTCTTGTGACAAGAGAATACTTCTATACAATTCCTCTTTTACTTGTTCAATTTCTTCCTGGTTGCTATAAATCGTAGCCAATGATTCTCCTGCTTTGACGCTCTCACCGATCTTTTTATTCAACATAATCCCTACAGCAAGATCAATCTGTGAATCTTTCGTTGCCCGGCCAGCTCCAAGCCACATAGCTGCTGTTCCAACATGATCCGCAATAATTTCGGCTACCCAGCCGTCCTCTTTCGCTGGCAATTCAATTTTGTATTTTGCCTGCGGCAGCCGTTCTGGCTGATCTACTACTGAGCTATCGCCGCCTTGTGCTTCGATGAAAAGCTTGAATTTATCCAACGCCTCTCCATTATTCATCAGCTTAATAAGGAGTTGACGGGCGTCCTCTAATGAGTCCGCTTTTCCAGAAGCGTAAACCATATGACTGCCAAGGACAAGGCAAAGTTCTGTCAAATCCTCTGGGCCTTCTCCTTTTAATGTATCAATTGCTTCTTTTACTTCAAGGGCATTACCGATAGCGAAGCCCAATGGCTGGCTCATGTCAGAAATAATTGCCATCGTTTTACGTCCGACATTGTTACCGATGTTAACCATGGCCTTCGCAAGCTCCCGAGAATCTTCTAATGTCTTCATAAAAGCGCCTGCGCCCGTTTTTACATCAAGCACAATCGCGTCCGCCCCTGCCGCAATCTTCTTACTCATAATCGAGCTTGCAATGAGTGGAATGCTATTGACTGTAGCGGTCACGTCTCTTAAAGCATAAAGTTTTTTATCAGCTGGCGTTAAATTACCGCTTTGTCCTATAACAGCGATTTTATTTTTATTAACGAGTTCAATAAACTGCTCATTTGAAATTTCTACGTGAAATCCAGCAATGGACTCCAGTTTATCAATCGTTCCGCCTGTATGGCCAAGTCCGCGGCCGCTCATCTTAGCGACTGGCACTCCTGCCGCAGCTACTAAAGGACCAAGAACCAAGGTTGTCGTATCGCCGACACCGCCTGTAGAGTGCTTGTCAACCTTAATGCCTTCAATCGCTCTAAGGTCAATTTGATCTCCTGAAGATACCATAGCCATGGTTAAATCGGCGCGTTCCTTTTCAGTCATGTCTTGAAAATAAACTGCCATTAGCCATGCGCTCACCTGGTAGTCGGGGATCGTGCCGTCTGTATAACTTTCCACAATAAAGTTGATCTCTTCAGTCGTCAACTGTTCTCCATCACGTTTCTTTTGAATAAGGTCAACCATTCTCATCCAATCACCTCTTATATTGATTTTACGATCTCTTTAATATAGCAAAGAAAATCGGCGCGAACTCTTTCCGTCGTTTCGATGACTTCATCGTGTGTAAGCGGCTGATCAAGAATCCCTGCAGCCATATTGGAAATACAGGAAATACCGAGTACCTGCATGCCGCTATGCCGGGCAACAATCACCTCTGGAACGGTTGACATACCGACAGCATCGCCGCCAAGGATCCGGGCCATTCGAACTTCTGCCGGTGTCTCATAAACAGGACCGGTATTGCCAACGTATACACCTTCTCGGATAGACAAATGAATACGCTCAGCTGTCTCTTTTGCGATCTTTTGCAGCTTTTTACTATAAGCTTCCGACATATCTGGGAAGCGGACACCAAGCTCGCTGTCATTGGGTCCAATCAACGGATTTCCTCCCATATTATTAATATGATCCGTGATGATCATCAAATCACCTGGCTGGAATGATTCATTGACGCCGCCTGCTGCGTTCGTTACGATAATCGTTTCTACGCCAAGTGCCTTCATAACCCGTACGGGAAACGTCACCTGCTCAAAAGAATACCCTTCGTAATAATGAAATCTTCCCTGCATCGCCACTACTTCTTTTCCGGAAAGTGTACCAAACACAAGCTGACCGGCATGTCCTTCTACTGTAGAAATAGGAAAATCGGGAATGCGGCTATACGCAATTTTTACTGGGCTTTCGATCTCATCAGCCAGCACACCGAGGCCAGATCCTAAGATCAAACCAATTTTTGGAGTTTTGTTGCTTTCTCTTTTTAAAAATTCAGCAGCCTTTTCTATTTTCTCTCTCATCATGTTTCTCTCCCTTATGATAGGTCTTGCAAAAAGCTTTCTCCGTGAGCCGGTTTTTTCACTTGGAAGTTATCTGCAACTGTCGCCCCAACGTCAGCAAACGTTTTTCGAACAGGTAATTCGTTTCCTTGAGCCATTCGTTTTGAATACACTAAAAGCGGCACATATTCTCTCGTATGGTCTGTTCCGTGGTGAACAGGATCATTGCCATGATCAGCAGTAATAATCAGCAAATCATCTTCTGTCATCTGCGCAAAGACTTCTGGAAGACGCGCGTCAAACTCTTCAAGAGCCCGCCCATATCCTTCTGGATCGCGGCGATGGCCGAATAGCGCATCAAAATCAACAAGGTTAACAAAGCTGAGGCCAGTGAAGTCTTTATCAAATACGCGGATAAATTGATCCATGCCGTCCATATTAGACTTCGTGCGTATCGATTCGGTCACTCCTTCTCCATCAAAAATATCAGAGATTTTCCCAATCGCGATTACATCATAGCCAGCGTCCTGCAGTTCATTCATTACTGTCCGATCAAAAGGCTTCAGTGCATAGTCATGGCGATTCGCTGTGCGGACGAAAGCACCAGGCTGGCCGACAAATGGCCGGGCAATAATACGGCCAACCATATATTTTTCATCAAGCGTCAACTCCCTGGCAATTTCACAAATTCGGTAAAGTTCTTCTAGCGAAACGATTTCTTCGTGTGCCGCTATTTGTAAAACAGAGTCAGCCGATGTATACACGATAATAGAACCGGTCTCCATATGCTCGGGACCAAGTTCGTCTAGTATAGCCGTTCCGCTCGCCGGCTTATTGCCGATCACTTTTCTTCCTGTCTTTTCTTCAATCTCATCGATTAGCTCTTTCGGAAACCCCTCCGGGAAAACTTGAAATGGCGTATCGATACGGAGGCCCATCATTTCCCAGTGACCTGTCATGGTGTCTTTTCCACTGGAGGCTTCTTGCATTTTTGTATAATAAGCAAGCGGTTTGTCCATCTTATCCAGCCCCTGAATGGCACGGATATTGGCAAGTCCCAGCTTTTCCATATGCGGAAGCTTTAAGCCATTCATTTTCTCTGCGATATGACCAATTGTATCCGCTCCCAAATCATTAAATTTTTCAGCATCAGGTGCTTCTCCAATCCCAACCGAGTCCATGACAATCAAATGAATACGCTTATATGTAGGTAATGTCACTGTGTTTCCTCCCTTTGTAAATTCTTTTACTGCCATGATACCCTATTCCGATTCAAATAATCCAATGGTTATCTGTCAGATGTCTGACAACTGGCCGCTTACTTTAGTTTATGAAATCATCCGTTTTTTTACAAGCAAAAAGAAACCGCTCTATATGAGGCGATTCCCTCCCTTGGTATATTTACTGTTGGAAAGAAACCGGCTGTTCATGGAACGGCTCCGATAAATAGTGATTATGCCCGCGGATGAAACTGCGTGTAAACGTCCTTCATCCGCGTTTTCGTGACATGGGTATAAATTTGCGTAGTAGAAATGTCGGCATGGCCGAGCATTTCTTGTACCGCTCGTAAATCCGCCCCATTTTCCAGTAAATGAGTCGCAAATGAATGCCTTAGCGTATGAGGCGTTAATTCTTTTTCAATATTTGCCTTTTTAGCGAGTGCTTTTAAAATCTTCCAAAATCCCTGTCTCGATAAACGTTTTCCATGATGATTTAAAAATAAAGCTTCCTCTGTTGCATGCTTTTTAGACTTTAACTTTGGACGGCCCGTCTGTAAGTATGTTTCTAAGACCCGTATCGCCGTTGTCCCGATTGGGATGATTCGTTCCTTATTTCCTTTTCCGGTACAGCGGACAAATCCCATAGTTAGATGGACAGCATCTAAGTTAAGAGAAGTCAATTCGCTCACCCGCATACCTGTCGCATATAAAAGCTCAAGCATAGCTTGATCACGCTGTCCAAAAGGAGTGGAAGTGTCAGGAGCTTCAAGAAGCGCTTCCACCTCCGTTAAATTAAGCACCTTTGGCAGTGTCTTCTCCATTTTAGGCGGCTCAATATGAACAGAAGGATCTTGTTCAACAGCTTTATCACGCAAGAGAAATTGATGAAAAGAACGGATAGAAGCGACGTGGCGAGCAATTGTTTTTGCTGATTTTCCCTCTGATTTTAAATGACCGAGAAACTGGACAATGTGAATGCGTGAAACCTCATTTAACGAAGAAAGCTGTTCAACCTTGTCCAAAAATAGCAAATAGTGCTTTAAGTCGCGTTCGTAAGCGGCAACAGTATTTTTTGCCAGTCCTTTTTCAACAATCATGTAATGAATAAAGTCTTGCAAATGTTCTTTCATCTTTATTACTCCCCATCTAAATAAAAAAGCAACAGTCTCTCTAGCCACTGATCGGCATTTTCCTCCAGGCGAAGACCTACTTTCATGGCTTCCCCTTGCGGCTCTTTGTAACGGTGCTTTTCTTCATATTCATGCTGAATCCACAGTATGGCACTATAAAATAATAGGGTACAGCTCGTAAATAAAATAAAGACTTTTCCTGTCCGCCACATAGCTTTGGCTAAATCCCGTTTCATTAATGGATCTCCCCCGCCATTTGCTTTTTATACACAAGCTTATGCGCGCGATTAGAAAGTAGAACAATAGGATTTTAATTAAAATAAAAAGCCTTCCGACAGGCGAAAGGCTTCAGGCTGCGAACAAACAGCAGAAGCAGCTGTTGTCTGCAAGCTTCAGCCTTTTAGCAAGCGAAAGGTTTTTATTCAACATGTTGTTTTTCAAGCGAGTCTTGTTTCGCGTCTTCTGTGTCGGTTTTGTCCTGACAGCGCCAGCAAATGCCGTGAAACGTTAATCGGTGATCTTTCACTTGAAACTTCCAATCTCTTTCAACAACCTTCTCTACGTCTTCAAGCAAGTCTTCCTGAATCTCATCTACTGCCCCACATTCGATACAGACAAGGTGATGATGGAAATGAGCCGCCCCTTCTTGACGTAAATCATAGCGGGATACCCCATCTCCGAAATTTATTTTATCAACAACTTTCAGTTCATTCAGCAATTCCAGCGTTCGATAGACAGTAGCCAACCCTATTTCAGGTGCTTTTTCTTTAACGAGGAGGTAGACATCTTCTGCGCTTAGATGATCTTCTTCATGTTCAAGCAGTACCCGAACAGTGGCTTCCCGCTGGGGTGTCAATTTGTAACTCGCAGAATGTAATTGTTTCTTAATGCGTTCGATCCGGCTTTCCATATTTAGCCCCTCCCTCGCCGATGTATTCTTATTATAACAAAATGGCAGGAAGTTGCAAAATAAAATCATTATCGTATATCTCTGATAGTAATTATTAGATAAGAACAACTATTTTATTACAAATTTCATGAAAGCAGGAGATATGTATGCTTCGATTCCTGCTGCGAGCGCCGCCATGCCAGCCGCAAGCAGCAAAAAAAGTACGTATCTTGAAAAAAGGGACGAAATATAGAAATGGCCTGCTTGTCTCATGAGAATCTTTTTGATCAGCTGCAGAGAAAAGGCAATCGAGATAGCCGCAACAAAAACAAAAGCGGGGATGATAATTAAGTTTTGCGGAAGGATCGTGGCAACCGCTAAAAAGAAGCCTTGCCAGTTCATTTGCTGTACGAGAAAGCCGACTGAAAAACCAATCACAATCCCTTTCATAAAGAGAAAAATAAAAATAAGCGGCAAGCCGATGATCGAGATGCCGAACAACCACATGCAGCCTAAATACTTTAAATTGTGCATAAAGCTTTGGCGGAATAAATCTTCGGAATCAGCCATTTGCCCAGTCGATACTTGTCCAAAAAATTGTTGCAAATAATACGCCAAATCCTCTTTTTGAGCGAGCGATAAACTATTTACCACAATCGCTCCAAAAATAACTCCCATAAAAAATAGCACACTCACAAATAAGTAAATAGAAGCATGTGCTTGGATATGGCGGCCAATCATAATCGACGATAATTTTTTCTGCATATAAGCTCCCCCTTTTGCGATTACTCCAATTTATGTGTGAAAGGGGGCTGTTATGCTTATATGCTAGACATTCATTTGGATAAATTTCAGCCGCTGAACGATTACTCTGTCAACGCCTTTTGGAGTTGAAGATATTGAATGGCGTAAGCTGTTTTAGCATCCCAAATCCGCTGTTCTTCCATTAATTTTTCTGCTTCTTCGAGTGTCACTTCCATCAATTCAACAAACTCATCTTCGTCCGGCTGCAGTCGTTCTTCTTTTGGAGTCAGCCCTTCTGCCAAATATAAATATACGATCTCATCTGCGAAGCCCGGAGACGTATAGAAAGACTGCAGCAGCTTCATGCTCTGGCAAACGTAACCCGTCTCTTCTTCTAGCTCACGGCGGGCAGTCACTTCCGGCCCTTCCCCCTTTTCCAATTTTCCAGCGGGAATTTCTACGATAGAACGCTCGAGGGCTTTACGGTATTGCTCCACAAGCACAATCTTTCCTTCATTCGTTAAAGCAAGCACTGCTACCGCACCAGGGTGTTTTATAATTTCCCTTTTCCCCCTTTTGCCATCAGGCAGCTCAACATCCTCCACTTGTAACCGGATCACTTTTCCTTCAAAAATAATTTCAGTATCAACCGTCTTTTCTTCAAATTTTTTCATTCTCTTCACTCCTTTTATCTCTCATTTAGTTTATCATACCTGCCCTGGACAGATCATTTGGCGAACGGTTCTTGTTTCGCTATGATAACAAAAGAAAGGGGTTGAACGAAATGAAAAAGAATGTGCTTGGTAAATCGGATCTGCGTGTAAGCGAACTGGCTCTAGGCTGCATGTCGCTTGGAAAAGAGGAAAAGGCGGCTCATGCTATTATGGAGACGGCTCTCGAGCAGGGAATCAATTACTTTGATACTGCGGACTTATATGATTTTGGTACCAATGAAAAAATCGTCGGCACTGCCTTAAAACCCGTGCGCGAAAACGTCATCATTGCCACAAAGGTTGGAAACCGTTGGGATGAGGGAAAAGAAGGCTGGACGTGGGATCCCACGAAAGCATACATAAAGGAAGCCGTAAAAAAGAGCCTCTCCCGTCTGCAAATGGATTATATTGATCTTTATCAACTGCACGGCGGAACAATAGAGGATCCAATAGAGGAAACGATAGAAGCCTTTGAGGACTTAAAAAAAGAAGGCTTGATTCGTGCATACGGAATTTCCTCCATCCGGCCAAATGTCATTCGCGAATTTGCTGTCCGCTCTTCTATCGATAGTGTTATGATGCAGTACAGCCCGCTTGATCGCCGTCCAGAAGAAGAGGCTCTGCCGCTGCTTCATGCGCACGGTATCAGTGTTGTAGCCCGGGGGCCGCTTGCTAAAGGCTTGCTCAGTACGAGCTGGCGGGAAAAACTTGGTGCCTTTCAGGAAAAAGGCTTTCTTGATTATTCTCCAGCTGAACTCGCTGAGTTACTGAACGAGCTTGAAGCGAAACTTGCCGATCACCGCACGTTAAATGCCCTTGCCCTGCGTTATACCCTTCAGCATGACGGAGTAGCGGCTGTTGTAACAGGAGCAAGTACTGTCGGCCAATTAAAAGAAAATGTCCGTGCCGTGAAAGAACCCCCGCTGTCAAAAGAGGAGCTGCAGCTTGTTGAGCAGCTAACAAAAGCAAACCGTTATGAACAACATCGTTAAATAAAAGAAGCGGCCATTAAATGGCCGCTTTCAAGCTGTTGACAAACGTTCGCTTTCAATCAGCCTAATGGTCTGTCTACATTGACAGATGATCTATTTGAACCTTTTCCAGTCCATATGGCTTTCATTTAACAATTCTTCAAAGCTTTTATTTTTTTCACGCTGGCGCCGTTCTTCTCTTTTCTGCTTTTCAGCGGCGGCTTTTTTCTCTTCTTCCTCCATCTTTAATTTCTTTTGTTTTTCTTTTAGCTGCTCGAGAATGCCGGCGTTTAGCGTGTCTTTTAATGTCAGCTGTTCTTGCGCTTTTTCATTTGAGCTCGCTTGCTTTTTCTTTTTCATTATATCTCTCTTCCCCCTCACCTTATTTTTCTTATTTTACATGGGAGCTGGCAAGGAGTTCAAATGATCTTTCTTTTCAGAAGTGGTACACTGAAAAATATTAACATTCCGAGGTGACCATGAATGAAGAAATGGGTAACAGCCCTTAGCTCTGCCGCTGCGCTAACGGCTGCAGCTGGCTTTTATTTATCAAGCCGTGTCCTAAATATGAGAAAGAAAAACGAGGACTTCATCTACCGGCGTGAGGTGGAAGCAAAACGGCTCGACGTTCAACAGTATGAACAGCTGCCGAAAGAAGAAGTATGGATTGACTCTCCTTTCGGCTATCGATTGCGGGCCGTATTTGTGACTCCTTATCCCGGCGGACCCTATATGATCTTTTGCCACGGTGTCACAGAAACGAAAATCAACTCTATTAAATATATGAATTTATTTTTAGAGCGCGGCTTTAACGGGGTGTTATATGATCACCGTCGTCACGGGGAATCAGGAGGGAAAACAACAAGTTACGGCTATTATGAAAAGGAAGATTTACAAGCAGTGGTGAATGAACTGCTCCGCCGTGAAGGCAACGATGTTTCTTTTGGCATCCATGGGGAATCCATGGGAGCGGCCACTACCCTTTTGTATGCTGGCCTCGTCGAAGACCGAGCTGACTTTTATATTGCAGATTGCCCTTTCTCTGATTTCCGCACTCAATTAATTCATCAAATGAAGCGTGAAATTAAAGCCGCACCGCGCCTGCTCGTTCACCTTGCTGACTGGGCTGTTTTACTGCGCGGCCGCTTTCGCCTTGCGGATGTCTCACCGCTCAAGGCTGTAAAAAACATCGAAAAACCAGTTCTCTTTATTCATAGTGAAGAAGATACTTATATCCTTCCTGATATGTCAAGAGAGCTGTACAGACAAAAGAAAGGGCCAAAAGCTATTTATCTCGCTCCAAAAGGTGCCCATGCCCAATCTTATAATGAGGATCCTGACGCCTACGGAAAGGCCATTGATCGCTTTCTTGATCAATATTATAAACACAGCTAATGACAATCCCCCGCTTTCATCGTGGCGAAAGCGGAGGATTTATATTACGAATGATTAATGATGTTCATACGCCCGTTTAAAATTTCTCCTGGACTGCTCAAACGATAATAATTAGAACCGGATGCATCAATCGTTAACTGGTCTGCATAGAACACCATCTGCGACTTTTCTACAACCACAGGCATAGCATTTGTCTGTATTTCGATATCATCTGGAGACATCTGATCGGTAATCCATAATACCGGGATCCCATTCACCCCACAGCCACAGCCTTCTGTATCATAATAAAGTTTTAAATGCTTTCCCTCCTCTAGCCTGTCTGCCAATTTACTTGCTGCTTGTTCTGTAATATGAATATTCATCTTTATCGCTCCTTTCAATAGCGATGATTGCTTTTTATCCTTTTTCTTTATACTATCAAACTGAGTCAACAAATAAGAGAGGGGACAAAAAAGATGTCAAAAGCACAAATTAAAGTAATGGATAATGGTTCATTTAAAGTATCAGGGGATGTAGAACTCATCGATATGGATGGAAATGTATTTGAAACAAAACCGGTATTCTCACTTTGCCGCTGTGGCCGATCACAAAAAATGCCGTTCTGCGATGCTTCCCATAAAGGACAATTCGCTTCTTGCGTCCGTGCAGAAAAGGTGTTAGACGAAGAAGAAAAATAAAGCTTGTTCAAGTTTTGCTGCAGGCTAAATAAAAGCGCTTGTCTTTCAAAGAAAAGAGAATGTTTGCAACAGCCTTTAAGCCGTCACGATTGGCGGCTCTTTTCTTCTCCACCATCGGCAAAGGAGGGATCTTTTGGAACGAGCATTTATGAAAAAAATGATTAAACAAAACTTGTCTCAATACCACTTTTCATTAGAGGAAAATGAAGCTGAAAGCATCTATAACACATTGATCGACCGCGTTCAACAGCGGCGGGCTACGGATAATGATGAATTGTATGAAATTATTGAAGATGAAGTCTATGCTTTTATCACAAATACATAAAGATTCCGGGTGCTTATCCGGCACTTGGAGTTTATAATAAATAATCAGGATTAGGCAGACTAATCCTGATTATTTTTTAAAAAATGCATTGCGGCCAATCCGCTCCACTACACGCGGAAATAAAGTATAAAGAACACTGCCGGCATTCATCCACTTTGGCAAGTTAATTTCTCTTTTATTCGTATTCATCGCTTTTACTACTTCACTAGCGACTTTCTCGGGCTTTAGCATCCATCGGGCTACATTTTTCGCATAGGAGCCAGACGGATCGGCCGTCGTGAAAAACTCTGTAGCAATTGGCCCTGGATTCACTGCCGTTACTTGAACCCCGTCACGTGCCATTTCCATTCGCAGGCTATTTGTATAGCCAAGAACCGCATGCTTTGTGGCCGCGTATACACTTGATTTAGGCGTAGCCATCTTGCCAGCCTGTGAAGCAATATTAATAATATGGCCGCTTCGCCGGGTTTTCATGTGAGGAAGAATCATTTGTATACAAGCAATTAACCCGAGAACATTTACTTGAAACATTGATTCTATTTCTTCCCATTTCGCTTCATGGGCTTCATTGAACACACCAAAGCCGGCATTATTGACGAGAACATCAACAGAGGCTACCGTTTTTAAAATTTCATCAAATACACGCTCTACTTCTTCTTTGCGGCTAATGTCAATAGAATAAATGAATACATCCGCTGAAAAAGTGCGGGTAAGCTCTTCTTTTATTTCTTTTAGGCGGTCTAAACGGCGGGCAAGCAGCACTACGCTAGCTCCTTCAGCTGCCGATTGCTTTGCTATTTCCATTCCCAAGCCACTAGATGCACCCGTAATAATGATCGTTTTTCCTTGTAAACGGCTCATTTTACTCCTCCTCTTCACAAAGGAAAATAAAACAGGACTCCTTTATCATCCCGCTCAACTCCTGCTTCCCCAATATGAAGAAGATAATCAAGCTGCCCAATGGTCTCTGACATCGTTAAGCCAGTTTCCTTTTTGTATACAGCCGGGAAAAGACGCATACACACCTCAAACGCTGTGTGCGGCTTTTCTTTCAGCATCTCTTTCACAGACATCGCCCGCTCATGCTGACGCTCTAAGCGACGAGTTATCAAAGGCACAATATTTCTTACTTCTTTTCCATGCCCTGTATAAACAGTGTCAACCGGAACATTCATCATTTTTCTCAGCGATTCATTATACTGAAGCTGAGGCTTCGGCCGTTCTTCTCCCCGGTTAAGCGGCGGCTCAAGAAGCGGATTGGAAGAAATCGTCGCTAAAATATGGTCCCCAGCAATTAAAGCCCCATCTCTCTCCCGAAAAAAGGCCAGGTGGCTTTGAGCATGACCAGGCGTTTCAAAAACACGCCACTCTTCCAGCCCTGGCAGCCGGTCACCTTCTCGGACAGCAGTCGTTAACACACTATTTTCACTGCTGAACTTTAACGGTGACTGTATCTTCCCAAGCATCGTCTCTGCTTCTGGCGGTAAACCAGCTTGTAAAAAAAGCTCTCGAAAAAAGAAAAAATTTTCTTTTAAAAATTCTTCATCCTTAGCAAGCCACTTTTTGCAATATGGGTGTCCGATAATGTCAATTCCTTCTGGAAGAAAATCAAGCAGTCCAATATGATCAGGATGATGATGAGTTAAAACAGCTTGTTCGATATCATCCACTGTATAACCAATCTCAGATAAGCCAGATGTGAACGCTTCAAAAGAAGCAGCTGTTTTAACACCTGCATCTACAAGGGTTAAACGGTCACCTTTTATTAGAAAAACATTTACATCACCGACTGGAAAAGGAGTCGGCAATGTGATTTTTATAATATCGCCAAAACTTTCAACATTCATAAACGAAACACCTGCCTGCATCATAATAAGCATATCTTTATTTCAAAAAAACAATCTTTTTACTCATTTTAGCTTTTCTCTAAGTATTTGTCATTATTTTCACACAATGGAACTGGAAAAATTAACTTTATTTTTTATTTGCCCTTGACAGATGAATCGGTTTTTTGCATAATCACATATAACTCAAACTATAAACACTTAAAAGAAAATTCTCATAATAAACGAGCGATGAAAAAGGATCAGTAAATAAAAAATGGTGCCAGAGAATGGAGCCCGCCGGCTGAAAAGCTCCATCACCCGCTTTTTTATTGAACCTGCCTTTTGAGCCTTTAGGAAAACCTAAACGCAGACCCGGCGTTATCGGGATCAGAGTGTGCAGAATTTTCATTTCTGCAAACAAAGGTGGTACCACGGAAGCAAACACCCTTTCGTCCTTTACTAGAGGATGAAAGGGTGTTTTTTTATTTATCGACTTACATTTCATTTAAAGGAGGATATTCAGATGAAAACGACATTTATCGGTGCTGGCTCTATGGCGGAAGCGATGATTTCAGGCGCTATCTCAAACGGCGCCCTTACTGCCGATGATATTTATGCAACGAACAAAGCGAACTCAGACCGACTTCAGAAACTGAACAAGCGTTATGGAATTCACACTGGTTACGAAATAGAAACAATGCTTTCAGATAGCAGCATTGTCGTGTTAGCGATGAAACCAAAAGATGCAAAAGATGCGTTAGAAAAGATTAAAGAGCACCTCTCACCTTCCTCTTTAATTGTTACGCTGATGGCAGGGGTAACGACTCATTTTATTGAACAAATGACAGGACGGTCTTGTGCAATCGTTCGTGCTATGCCGAATACATCGGCAGCAGTTGGAAAATCAGCGACCGCCATCGCAATGAATGAGCATGTGACAGAACAACAAAAAATGGCGGCGCTCGCTCTTTTTTCTTCCATCGGTCTTACAAAAATTGTAAAAGAAGAGCAGCTAGATGCGGTGACAGGTCTTTCTGGAAGCGGCCCAGCTTACATTTATTATGTCGCAGAGGCGATGGAACAAGCGGCAGAAGCCATTGGCCTTGAGAAAGAAACGGCCAAACCGCTTATCATCCAAACGCTGCTTGGGGCAGCTGAAATGCTTTCTGTGTCAGAGGGAAAAGCGGAACAGCTTCGCAAAGGTGTCACGAGCCCAGGCGGCACAACAGAAGCTGGCATCCGAATTTTAGAAAACGAAAAAGTAAAGCAATCTTTTGTAGATTGCATTGTAGAAGCCACTGCCCAATCCAAACGCCTCGGCCTTCCTTACCAAAATCCAGTAAAGCAATAAGCCAATTATTTTGGCTCTTCAAAATGCCTTGCTATAATGGAATTTGGCAGATATTGAAGGAGGATTCCAATGGCAAGAAAATTATTTGAACCTTACACTATTAAAGATGTTACCTTAAAAAACCGTATCGTCATGTCGCCGATGTGCATGTATTCTGCGGAAGAGGACGGCAAAGTAAACGATTGGCACCTCGTTCACTACCCAGCGCGAGCGGTCGGTCAAGTTGGTTTAATTATCGTAGAAGCAACTGCAGTTACCCCTGAAGGACGGATTAGCGAAAATGATCTCGGCATATGGAGCGATGACCATACAGCTGGATTTAAAAAGCTCGTTTCTTTAGTAAAAGCCCACGATGCAAAAATTGGCATTCAGCTCGCTCATGCTGGGCGTAAATCCGAAGTAAGAGGAGAAATTTTAGCCCCTACTGCATTAGCGTTCGATGAAACAATGAAAACACCGAAAGAAATGACAAAAGCTGAAATTAAACAAACGATCAAAGCGTTTGCCGAAGGAGCTAGACGAGCAAAAGAAGCAGGATTTGATGTCATCGAGCTTCATGGTGCACACGGATACTTAATCAATGAATTCCTTTCCCCGCTGACGAATCATCGGGAAGATGAATACGGCGGAAGCACGGAAAATAGACTTCGCTTTTTACAAGAAATCATTCAAGCAGTCCGAAGCATTTGGAACGGTCCTTTATTTGTTCGGGTATCAGCAAATGATTACAATGAAAACGGGCTGAATGCCGATGACTACAGCGAGATCGCTAAGCAATTGAAAGAGTGGGGCGTTGATTTAATAGATGTTAGCTCAGGAGCCGTTGTACCGGCAAAAATCAGTGTTTTCCCCGGCTATCAAGTGAAATTTGCTGAAACGATTAAACATGGTGCCAACATTCCTGCAGGAGCGGTCGGCATGATTACGTCCCCTTCCCAGGCTGAAGAAATTTTGCGTAACGAACGAGCAGACTTAATTTTCCTCGGTCGTGAATTATTGCGAGATCCTTATTGGCCGCGCCGAGCAGCGATTGAGTTAAAAACAGAAATAAAAGCACCTGTACAGTACGAACGGGGCTGGTAATAAAAATGTCAGGCTATTAACCAACTCCCTCTTTCTGGTACGTTTTGAAAGATAGCTGTTGTCCATCAGCCTGACATGATATAAATGATTTTTCCTCCATACTCTAGAGTCTGCTTTCCTGGGAGGAAAGCGGACTTTTTCGCTTTCCATTAAATCGAAAACTCCATAAAATCATCAGCAAGAAGGACCGGGGCAAAGACGGCTTCCGCTTCTCTCTTTAGCTGTTCCATTTCATCTTTTGTATATCTTGAACTAATGTGATTTAAAATGAGTGTTTTTACGCCGGCTTTTGAAGCAATTTCTGCTGCCTGAGCCGTTGTAGAATGAAAATAGTCGTGGGCCATTTGCGGAGTTTCCGCTGAAAATGTTGCTTCATGAATGAGCAGATCGGCTTCCCTTGCGAGTTCAACAGACGCCTCACAAGGCCGCGAATCCCCTAAAATTGCGATAGTTTTACCTTTTTGCGGCAAGCCAGTATACTTTTTCGGATCAATAAGCCGGCCATCCTCTAATGTAACCGTATTTCCTAATTTAATTTCTTTATAGAGAGGCCCCGGAGGTATTCCGTCTTTTTTCAACTCTTCCACAAGCAGGACTCCCGGCTTGTCCTTTTCTTGAATTCGATATCCGTACGACTCAATGCCATGTTCAAGCCGACGGGCTGTTACGGTTAGATGGTCATCTTCAAACACATGTCCTTCATCTATTTCTATTATTTCCAACTCATACTGCAGCCTTGTTCCGCTTATACTGATAGAGACTTGAATAAACTCTTTAATTCCTTTTGGCCCATACACTGTAAGCGGCAGCTCGCCGCCTTGGAAAGAGCGGCTTCCGAGCAAACCCGGCAGACCAAAAATATGGTCACCGTGCAAATGAGTAATAAATATTTTTTCAATCCGTCTCGGTTTAAGAGACGTATGTAAAATTTGATGCTGTGTCGCTTCCCCGCAATCAAATAGCCAGACTGCCCCTCTTTCGTTCAACATTCTGAGCGCTAGTGAACTTACGTTTCTTACTTTTCCCGGCACACCGGCTCCGGTTCCTAGAAATAAAATATCCATTCTGTCCACTTCCTTAAAAAAATTTAACAATAAGACAAAAAGTGCGTTAATCGGCAGCCATTAAGGGTATACAAAATAAAATGCTGTCTATACAGAGGGAGGTTGGGCTTTTGAAAAGATTCATGTCAGCTTTCAAAACATCCGCTGCTACCCTGTCTGATGGAGCAAGAGAATACTTGGGGACAGAAAGAGAGCGGATTGAAGGCGCACTCACAGCCAAACAAATCTACAAAAAACAAGGAAGAGATGAAGTAGAGAAATGGATCTCCATTATTCGCGAAGGAGAAATGCGCTTAAATAGCGATCTTGATTACACATACTTAACCCCTTATATTCAATTGGCTATTCAATATCAAATCCCCTATCTAATTGTAGAAAGCGACGAATTTGAGACAAATATTGGCCTCGTAATCGCCCATGCTTATGCCGTTGATAAAGACAGCATTTGGCTGAAAGATGAGAAAAAAATCGGAAAAAACAGTCCCTCTATCACATTGAAACGGCAAATGGACCCATTCTTTGCTGTGGAAGGTGAACATTCCTGAACTACCATCATTCTTGTAACTTTTATTCATTCTTTACGTCATCATCTTCTTCTGTATGGCCGGGTACGGCTTCTTTGCCAACCGGTCTCTTTTCGTTTGCCTGATGAATGATTCCATCCCCATATTTTTCATTGATCCTTTTCATCGTTTCCATTAATGAGGCTTTTTTAGCCGTCTGCTCATAGGAAAATAAATCAAGCTGTACATCTGCCTGCCCTTTCTCCACTAGGTCAGACAGCGTAATACCGAGAAGACGGACTCCATTTCCGTTCCAATGCTTTAGAAATAAACATTTAGCCTCTTCTAAAATAGCACTAGTATTTTGCGTCGGTTCTGCTAACCTTTTGCTGCGTGTAATCGTCTTCCAATCTTTGTAACGAATCATAATACTAATGGACGTACCAAGAACCTCTTTTTTTTGCAACCGAGCAGCGACTCTCTCAGACAGCTTCTGAAGCACAGCCAAAAGCTCCTGCTGCTTTGTTTCATCTTTTGGCAGTGTAATAGACTGTCCTACACTTTTAAAATCATTCGCTGCCTCAGGATCAACTTTACGATGATCAACGCCATTCGCTCGCTCTTTCAAACGCATTCCTCTAATACCCAAGCGACTTTTAAGCAAATGATCATTTCCCTTAGCTAAATCGCCAATCGTTAAAATGCCAAGAGCTGCGAGCTTATCTGCTGTTTTTTGCCCGACACCGTGCATGTTTATCACAGGTAGAGGCCATAAAACAGCGGGGACCTCTCTCTTTCTTAATACGGTAATCCCGAGAGGTTTTTTCATGTCTGATGCCATTTTAGCTAGAAACTTATTAGGCGCTACTCCGATGCTGCACGGCAGTGACAAGTGCGCTAAAATTTGTTGTTGAATCGCCCGAGCAATGTCTAAGGGCTTCCCAAGCGAATGACTATTCGTTATATCTAAGTATCCTTCGTCAATGGATACGGGTTCGATAAGCGGAGTATATTGGGTCAAAATACGAAACATTTCCTGTGACGCCTGCCGGTACCGTTCAAAATTTGGAGGCAGAATAATTAATTCCGGACATAGTCTCTTTGCTTCCCAAACTGTCATCGTCGTTTTTATCCCAAACTCTCTTGCTTCATAGCTGCAAGTGACAATAATGCCCTTCCGTTCTTGAGGATTTCCAGCGATCGCAAGAGGCCTTCCTCGCAACGAGGGATCATGGGCAACTTCTACGGATGCATAAAAGCTGTTCATATCAACATGCAGGATGACACGTCCATTCTTTGGATAAAAATTTTCCAATTTATCCACTCCCGCTGTTATTTTCGAATAATAACTATCTTTTTATTATACAACGAAAAAGGAAAAACAACATGTATTCTATTGAAGATAGAACTGAGCCTTTTGATAGAAATATTATTATTCATTAAATAATTTTGAAAATTCATTTACAAATTTTTTAGAATAAGATAAACTGACATTAAATAAGTCTTTTCACAGAAATTTAATAATTTAACATTTTTATTCAATTTTAATATAGAACTGTTTAGTCTGCTCACTTTTCCTTCCAGAATTGTTCCAGCAGTCAAAGAGCCAGTCTGTACCAACCTGTTGCTTTTAGATCGGTTGATTACTGCTGGCTTTTATTATACATAAAAAACTAAAAATTCATAATAAACAGTGTCTTCCTATATAGTGAAAAGGCTTAAGGATTTACAGGAGGTTATACATAATGGAAAAGCAGCAAGATTTCAACAAAGTATTGTCTAGAGTCGATGTTCTTGTACTCGCTTTTGGCGCTATGATCGGCTGGGGCTGGGTCGTCTTGTCAGGCGATTGGATACTAAAAGCAGGATCAATCGGCTCCATTATCGCCTTTCTTCTCGGCGGTGTTCTTGTTATTTGTGTAGGTCTAACCTACGCGGAAATGACAACCGTTTTCCCAAAGACTGGAGGCGCGTATCACTTTCTCAAAGAAACACTCGGAATGAAAGCAGCCTTCATTGTGGCCTGGGCCCTCTTGCTTGGCTATATTTCAGTTGTAGCATTTGAGGCAGTTGCCTTGCCTACAGTCATAGAGTATATTTTTCCTAACTATCAAGCTGGTTATCTATGGACCCTTGGCGGCTGGGATGTTTACTTTTCTTGGGCAGCGATCGGGATGGTCGGATCAATCATTGTCACCATCATTAACTGGATCGGCGTTAAGCAGGCTGCCTTTTTGCAAATAGTTTTAACTTTATTGTTAACGGCTATCGGATTAATGCTCGTGTTCGGTTCTACATTTGGCGGCGGTGAAATTCAAAATATGGATCCATTATTTGTCGGAGGAATGGCAGGCGTGATGGGTGTGATGATCATGACTCCTTTCTTATTCGTTGGATTCGACGTTATTCCACAAGTAGCCGAAGAAATGAACATTCCAATGAAAGCGATTGGCAAAATCATTATTTTATCTGTTAGTTTCGCTGTTCTATGGTACGTACTTATTATTTATGGTGTTTCCCTAAGTCTTGGACCAAATGAATTAAAGCTTTCCACTCTTGCGACAGCCGATGCGATGGGAGTGGCTTTTGGTTCACCGTTATTCGCTAAAATTTTAATTCTTGGTGGAATTGCTGGCATTTTAACGAGCTGGAATGCTTTTATCATTGGCGCGAGCCGGATTATGTATGCTATGGCGCAAGATGGAGCCCTGCCAGCGTGGTTCGGTAAAATCCATCCAACATACAAAACACCTGCTAATGCCATTTTAGTTATTGGTCTTCTTTCTACTCTGAGCCCACTGCTCGGCCGGCCGGCACTCGTCTGGTTTGTTGATGCTGGAGGACTTGCTATTGTACTCGCTTACTTTATGGTTTCTGTTTCCTTTTTGTGGCTGCGCAAAAACAAGCCCGAGTTAGAAAGACCTTTCAAAGCTGGCAACAGCAGCTTGATCGGCTGGTCTTCTTTAATCTTGACCATTGGCTTTATCATTTTGTATATGCCAGGTATGCCATCTGCACTAATCTGGCCTTATGAATGGGTTATTACACTTGCCTGGTGGGCTGTTGGTTTCTACTTCTTGTTTAGAAAGTCCTCTCCAGCAACACCAGCAATATCAAATAATGAGGTGAATGAACATGTCCATAAATGAAACCTTAACTAACGAATTAGTAGAGCTTGACAAGAAACACTTTATCCATCCAACTTCTTCTATTAAAGAACAGCAGGAAAATGGACCAGCTATTATTTTTAAAGAAGGAAAAGGTGTCTACTTAACGGATATTGAAGGAAAAAAATATATTGAAGGAATGGCGTCCCTTTGGAATGTTAACGTCGGTTATGGACGGACAGAATTAGCCGAAGCAGCGAAAGAACAATTGGAAACCCTTGCATTTGCTTCAAGCTTTGCTACATTTAGCAACGAGCCTGCTATCCGTCTTGCCGCAAAAGTAGCTGACATGGCACCAGGCGATTTAAACGCTGTTTTCTTTACATCTGGCGGCTCAGAATCAAATGACACCTCGTATAAACTTGTTCGCCATTATTGGAAAATAAAAGGACAGCCAAATAAAACAAAAATTATTTCCCGGGAACGCGCTTACCATGGAGTAGCAGTCGGCTCTACGAGTGCAACGGGCATTAAAGATTTCCACCATATGACGACTTCTCTCGCAACAGGGTTTGTTCATACTGAATCTTTTTCACCGGAAGCATTAAGAAAGACGATTGAAGCAGAAGGTGCCGATACGATTGCTGCCTTCATCGCCGAGCCTGTTCAAGGAGCTGGCGGAGTCAATATCCCGCCGGACGGCTATTTTCAGGAAATTCGTAAAATTTGTGATGAATACAACATCCTTTTAATTGCGGACGAGGTCATTACGGGGTTTGGCCGGACAGGTAAAATGTTTGCCTGTGAGCATTGGGGCATCGTGCCTGATGTCATGCTGCTGGCAAAAGGAATTTCTAGCGGGTACATTCCACTTGGTGCGGTTGTAGTGCGTGACCATGTTCACCAAGACTTTATTAATCTGTCTGAAGGAACTCTTTTACACGGCTTTACGTATAGCGGCCATCCGACCGCATGCGCAGTTGGATTAAAAAATATTGAAATTCTAGAGAGAGAGAACCTTGTTCAAAACTCAAAAGAAATGGGAGCCCTCCTTCATGAGAAATTGAAAGTGCTCCAGTCAGAAACAAACATCGTCGGAGAAGTTCGCTTCCTTGGTCTAATCGGCGCTTTAGAAATCGTGAAAAACCAACAAACGAATGAACGCTTCTCCCAAAAGCTTGCTCCGCAAATTATTACAGAAGCAAGAAAACGCGGACTCATCCTGCGTACTGTTACGTTTGGCGACTCTGATACAATCGTATTTGCCCCGCCACTCGTCATCAATGAAGAAGAAGTAAATGAACTTGTCAGTATTTTAAAGGCTGCTATTTTAGAAGTTCAACAAGCTGCCTTATAAGAAACCAAGAGCTAGAGGCCCCGCTTTCAGTCTGTTAACAAACGTTGATTTCCTTCGATACTCATGAAAACTAAAGCCTGTCTCGCAGTTTACCAAGTAATCAGCGAGACAGGCTTCTTTAAAATCAGCTTTTCTTTTTAACTGTACCCTTTAGTCGTTTATGTTTTCTCAAGCCTTCCTGTGTATATGAAGAGGCAGCATGGCGGAGTTTTGTACGCTAGGAGAATTTCAACTTAAAAGAGAATTCTAAACCGTTAGACCACTTGCCTAATATCGATCCTAGAAGAGCTTTTTTCCTTCACCTGTTTTAACGTTGCTACTATCAGAAAGCTAACAATTACTAACAAGAGCCAAGAACTTACCTTTCCGAGATGAACGAGGCTCCATGCATCAGTTTGGTTTGGATATTGCCAAGCTCCAAAGAACGTAGCGATATTTTCAGCGATCCATATAAAAAATCCGATGAGCACAAAAGAAAGCGCAAGCGGCATACGGTAACGAGTTCCGCCAACCTCATATATGACCCAGGATTTCCAAAAGACGATGATAACAAGGGCAGATAACCACCAACGAACGTCCATCCAAAAATGATGAATGAAAAAATTCAAATAAATCGCTGCTGCAAGCGGCACAACGACTACAAGCGGCGGCCATTTCATTAGTTCAATCTTAAGCCTCCTCCACGCCTGGCAAAGATAACTCGCTACACTAGCATACATGAATCCACTATACAAAGGCACTCCAAAAACTTTGAAATACCCTTCCTCCGGATAAGACCAAGAGCCCATATGTACCTTGAAAAGTTCAAGCGCAAGCCCGATAAGATGAAATAATGTAATAACCTTTAGTTCATCCCGGGTTTCAAGTCCAGAACGTACCATCCACCACTGCATCAGCAAACAGATGATGAGCATCCAGTCGTACCGTGCCAGGAAAGGAAGCGGCACGATCTGTGTAAAAGCTAAAGAGGCAAAAATAACGACAGGAAATAAACAGGATAAGGCCTGCTCCCAACCAAAGCGAACGAGTTGTGTCAGTGCTCTCATGCTTTGTTCCTCCATTTTTTTTGGAATATATGTAAGTACTGTAGACAAACTAGTACCATTCCTCGTCACCCGTCTTGAGTGCCCTCATCACTTCGGTATTCTAAAATGTCTCCTGGCTGACATTCTAAAGCTTTGCAAATCGCTTCTAAAGTTGAAAATCGAATCGCTTTTGCCTTGCCATTTTTTAATATCGAAAGGTTAGCCATTGTGATCCCTACCCTCTCCGAAAGTTCCGTTACGCTCATTTTTCTTTTAGCCAGCATGACATCAATATTGATAATAATTGCCACGTTATTCACCTCAGACCGTTAAATCGTTTTCTGATTTTATATCAATAGCAGCTTTTAAAAGCCTTTGCAGAACAGCAGCGAAGACAGCAATCACGATGGAAGCAAAGATGATGATCAGCCCGATTAATATGATACCCGGGGCGTCATCCTTCTCCGCTATGAGATATAAAAGCGGCATATTGAACACATATAAGATACTGATTGTAATGGCACAATATTTTATATTTTTTAAAGCTCCTACAGATAATTCGGAGAACGCTTCGTTCCGGTCAATATAGTGTAACAATTTAAAAGCCTGATACAAAGCGAAGTAAAAAGGAATCGCCGCTGCATCCAAGCCAATTAAAACGAGATATTTCAAATAAGCCATATCTGGATACAATTCTTCTGCAAAATTCGCTATTTCAGGCACTAAAAATATACACAAAGCAAGAACTGGAATGCCAATAATGATAACAGCTATCTTTAAAAAAAGTGTTGTCCCTCGTTCCATACAAAACACCTCACATCTTCAGTTTCTATTTGAATTTACCATATGATTTATCGTTTTACAATAAATTATTATTCATTTTCATTATATTTTTATTGTTGGACAAATATCCTTTTCATTTTTAATAAACAGAAAAAGCATTCCTTATTACAAAGAAATGCTTCATAACGTCCTCCATGAATCTAACTCGTTCATACAAAAAAATAGCAGGGATCTCCCTGCTATCTTTGCCATTCATATGTGTTTATCTTTCCATTGTCTATACAGAAGATGCTTTCGTATTCTTCATATACTCTTGGATATCCTTGATCCCTTCAAGTGAAGAGACGAGTATATCCGGGTCGATGATCGTGATGAGACGTTCTGCAAAAGAAGCAATACCCGTAAAATATTTCGTTTTGTCATAGGCTGCAATTCCTAGCTGTTTTAACGATTCGGGCGAGATATCGATAATTTCCTTCGCTTCTTTGACTAAGAATCCAATCGGCAGAGCCTGTGTTTGCACGACGAGCAGCCGCGCCTCCTCTGATTCAGCAAGGGTCCGATTATAAAGAACCGCTTCAAAGTCAATAACCGGTATAAGATCCCCTCTCGCTTTGGTTACTCCCCTCATGTAAAAAGGCATATGAGGAATAGGATTAATGAACTCTACTTTTTCAATTGAGATAACGGATTGCACTGGAACCGCATATTCTTCTCGGCCGCTTTCAAAAATGACAGCTTTATTGACTGGCTGCATAAAAACTCCCCTTTTGTCTTTTTCTTCTACTGTATCATAAGGAGGAGGCAGCAGGCAAAAAGACTTATTTCAAGCTTGCTTCATTCGATCAGTGAGACTGTCCTTATTTTTCTTCAGCTGTAATGGCCACAATCGCCGTTGCTATTTCAGCGAGCTTCACAAGCTCCTCAATAGGCATTCTTTCATTTTTTGTATGGATTTCTTCATATCCAACAGCTAAGTTTACTGTCGGAATACCGAAGCCAGCGATTACATTTGCATCGCTTCCGCCGCCGCTCGTTAACAGTTTGCTTGGACGGCCAATCCGCTCGGCTGCTTTTTTTGCCACTTCTACCACATGGTCTCCCTCGCCGAACTTGAACCCTGGATACATCACTTCCACGTTCACTTCTGCCCGTCCATTCATTTCGGCAGCTGTTTGTTCAAATGCATCTTTCATTTTCTGTACTTGTGCTTCCATCTTTTCTGGGACGAGTGAACGCGCTTCTGCTAAGATGGAGACATAATCACAAACGATGTTCGTTGCCTGTCCTCCCTCGAAACGGCCAATATTGGCTGTCGTTTCTTCGTCAATCCGGCCGAGCGGCATTTTTGCAATCGCTTTTGCTGCGATCGTAATAGCGGATACTCCTTTTTCAGGTGCAACACCGGCATGAGCTGTTTTCCCAAAAATCCCGGCTTTGATTTTTGCCTGTGTTGGAGCTGCGACAATAATATTCCCTACTGTACCATCACTGTCTAATGCATAGCCAAATTTCGCTTTCACGAGAGACGGATCTAACGCTTTTGCTCCCACAAGTCCAGACTCTTCGCCTGCTGTGATAATAAATTGAATAAGGCCGTGTCTAAAATTTTGTTCCTTTAACACTCTCACCAATTCAAACATAGCCGCAAGACCCGCTTTATCATCTGCTCCTAGAATCGTTGTTCCGTCTGTAATCACGTACCCGTTTTCAATGCTCGGCTTGACACCGGCTCCTGGTACAACCGTATCCATATGAGAGGTAAAGTAAATCGGGTCTACCCCCTCTTTTGTCGCTTCTAGTGTACAAATTAAATTGCCAGCTCCGTGACCCGTTTTGGCTGCGGAATCATCTTCGTATACGTGCACACCCAATTCTTCAAATTTGCTCTTCAATACCTTTGCAATAGCGGCTTCATTTTTTGTTTCTGAATCAATTTGAACAAGCTCAAGAAATTCATTTAGTAATCGTTCTTTATTAATCATTTTATGTACCTCCCTGATTCTTTCCATTTTCAGTATACTCTTTCCACTGAGCAATTCCAAATCTTTCACATAGCAAAGACCCCATCTCGCTCATAAAGCGGCTAGATGGGGATAGAAATTAAAGCGGGATATTTCCGTGCTTTTTCTTTGGACGTTCTTCTTTTTTCGTTCTCATCATCTCAAGCGCTTGAATCAGCTTGATTCTTGTCTCACGCGGATCAATGACATCATCGACCATCCCGTGGGCTGCCGCTACATAAGGATTAGCAAATTTTTCACGGTACTCCTCAATTTTCTTCGCTCTCGTTTCTTCCGGGTTCTCGCTATTGGCAATTTCTTTTGCAAAAATGATGTTAGCCGCTCCCTGTGGGCCCATTACCGCAATTTCAGCGTTCGGCCAGGAGAAAACGAGATCGGCTCCAATTGATTTACTATTAAGAGCTACATAAGCTCCACCATATGCCTTGCGCAAAATAACCGTAATCTTTGGTACAGTTGCTTCTGAATAAGCGTATAAAATTTTAGCGCCATGACGGATAATCCCCCCATGTTCCTGTTTGATGCCCGGGAAAAAGCCGGATACATCTTCAAACGTAATGAGAGGAATGTTAAAGGAATCGCAAAAGCGAATAAACCGTGCTGCCTTATCCGATGAATCGATGTCGAGCCCCCCAGCCATAAACTTCGGCTGATTGCAGACAAGCCCCACTGTTTCTCCTTTGATGCGCGCAAAGCCAACGACGATGTTCTTAGCAAACTCTTTTTGTACTTCCATAAAGGACTGCTCATCTACTACCTGTTCAATGACCTTTCGAACATCGTAAGGACGAAGCCCATCAAAAGGCACGATATCGGTCATATCTTCCCGGTAATCGTCTTCCTCAGAATAGTTAGCTGCCGGCGTTTTTTCTTCATTATTTTGTGGCAAATAAGTGAGCAAGGCTCGAACCATTGCCAGTACCTCTTCTTCAGAGCTACCGCGAAAATGAGCATTGCCGCTAATGGTATTATGTACTTTTGAACCTCCAAGGTCCTCAGAGGAAATTTTTTCTCCCGTAACGGTTTCAATTACTTTTGGCCCCGTGATAAACATTTGGCTCGTCTGGTCAACCATAAAAACAAAATCGGTAATCGCTGGTGAATAAACAGCACCGCCGGCACAAGGTCCCATAATGACAGAGATTTGCGGAATCACCCCTGAATAAATCGCATTACGGTAAAAAATATGACCATAGCCATCTAGTGAAACGACACCTTCTTGAATGCGTGCACCACCTGAATCATTCAGCCCAATGAAAGGAGCTCCGTTTTTAGCTGCGAGATCCATCACATTGGCTATTTTTTTAGCATGCATTTCCCCAAGGGCGCCGCCGAAAACCGTAAAGTCCTGAGAGAACAAATAAACAGGACGTCCATTGACTTTTCCGTAGCCTGTTACGACTCCATCACCCGGTCCTTTTACATCTTCTAACCCAAAATGTGTGCTGCGATGCTCAATAAACGGATTGATTTCAACAAACGTATCGGGATCGAGAAGTAAGTCAATACGCTCGCGAGCGGTCAGTTTGCCTTTTTCATGCTGTTTTTCAATTCGTTCGTCGCCGCCGCCAAGCTCTACCTCCCGCCGTCTGTCGTATAATTCATTAATGCTCGTAAAAATATCTGGGGTTGTCATAATGATTTCTTTTCTCCTTCCGTCTTGCTCTTGTCACAAAGTTCGAATAGCACTCCGTGGGCTGATTTAGGATGCATAAAGGCGACCTCTGCCCCTCCCGCCCCCGGCTTCGGTATGTCGTTAATCATGCGAATGCCGTTTTCTTTTATTTCCTGGATACGCTGTTCAATATTTTCTACTTTAAATGCTACATGATGAATACCTTGGCCCCGCTTTTCAATAAACTTAGCTATGGCACTTTCACTGCTCATCGGCTCAAGTAATTCAAACTTTACATTTCCAGCATCTATAAAAGCGACTTTCACTTGTTCCGAAGCCACCTCTTCTATTTTCATTAAAGCAAGTCCAAGCTGCTCCGTATAAAAACGCAGTGTTTCTTCCAATGAGCTAACCGCAATACCGATATGATCTATACGATTCATTATCAAGACCTCCCTTTCGAAAAGAACTGAAACATGTGTAGTCTTCGATAACAACTAAAAAAATCCCTTCTTTTTTGCTGCTTTTGTCCCGTCCATTCAACTTGAGATTTTACGAGAAAACCGCTATGATAGAATTACATAAAGAATCCTGTCCGGAATAGTAAAAGGAGCGTATAAGCTTTTATGAGAAATAAAGTAGTACAAAAAACGGTCATTTATATCATGCTGCTGACGATGCTCGTTTCCACTCTGTTTTTTGGCCTATCCATGTTTTTATAGCAGCAAAAAAAGAAGCCGGCTTACTCCATCTGGGGGGCCGGCTTTTTTGTTCTTCCGGCGGCTTTCTCTTTTTTCAACCCTTTAAAAGAGCTTTTTATGAGCAAGTACTCTTCCATTTCTTTAATGAACTGAAACAGTGCCGCTCTTGCTTCGAATTCTTCGCGGGTATCCGGCAGATCCATCTGATCAATTTCCGCTTTTAAATCATATAGTTTGGCGAGGTGAAGCAGTGCTGTATTGCCCGGATGCACACGCTCGCTTAAAGCATCCATAAAATCAGCTAACACGATGGCAGCCTTAACTTGATGAGAAATAGATGTGACAATTCCTAAAATCCGCTCGATGATGTCAAACTGCTTTTCTCTCATCACAAAGTAACTGTAAAAGATTTTATCATCCTTTAACAAATGGTTTTCTACATTTTGAAAAGCAAGCATTTTTCCTTCTTTGATCATCTTCTCTGTCTTAACAATTTCTTTTCCATCCCACATGTGATCTTGATTGCGCAAATACAAAGCGATTTCATGGAAGATGGCTGTAAAATTCCGTTCAATCTCTTCCTGAAAGCCATATAACTTCTTCTCTACACTAGGCATATAAAGGTTCATAAGCAAGGCAACGCCAATTCCAATTGAAATAATATAAAATTCATTTAGAATCAGCTGCCCCGTCACTTCACCGGCAGAAAAAATATGAAGGATAATGACACTGCTTGTCACCACTCCTTCTTTCAGCTTGGTAGCCACAAGCGTAGGAATGAAAAACAAAAGCAAGAGTCCCACGACAGGAGCATAATAGCCAATCCCTTCGAAAAAAGCGAAAGAAAAGACCATCGCTATGGCGCACGCAAAAAATCGGCTTCGGGCAGCTTGCAGCGATTTCCTCCTCGTGTTCTGAATACATAAAATCGTAATAATGCCTGCTGATACGAAGTTTTCCAATCCTACCCATTGGGAAATCATGATAGCTGCAGTCGTGCCGACAGCTGTTTTCGCCGTCCGATACCCTATTTTAAACATAATCGTCTCCTGTGCTGAAAAATCAGTTTGTAGTGAAAGAAAACCTTGCCATCACGATGACAAGGTTTCAATCTATATTTACACTTCTTCGCAATACTTGTCAAAAGCATCTTGAAGCTTTTGTACAACAGACATTGGATCATGTCCTTCAATTTCATGGCGTTCTACCATCGTGCACAGCTCGCCGTCTTTCAAAAGAGCAAAAGATGGGGAGGACGGTGGATAACCGACAAAGTAACTGCGCGCTTTCGCTGTCGCTTCTTTATCCTGACCGGCAAAAACCGTTACAAGATGATCTGGACGCTTGTCATGATGAATAGAATGAGCCGCAGCCGGACGAGCGATGCCGCCAGCACAGCCACACACTGAATTGATCATTACTAGTGTTGTGCCCTTTTTAGCAAATGTTTCTTCGACTTCCTCTGGTGTTTGAAGCTGTGTATATCCAGCAGCTGTGATTTCCTCACGTGCCTGGCGAACGACATCATTCATTAAAAAATTAAAGTCTATATTCATTGATACCACTCCTTTATCCACATTCGTGTACCCTTATGATAAGACAACGACGCACGGTTTTCAAATAATCTAGTAAATTTTTTATAAATTATGTTTTAAAAACAGCCAATCGGGGAAGATAAATAAGGCAACTAGATCCGTACCCCCTAAACTCCCTAATGGAAGGCTGATACTCATATGAGTATCAGCCGTTTTTTTGTCTTTGTTACATTTTCACTGCGATCAATCATTGAAAAAATGCCATCTGCTTTTAGTAGAGTCTTTATTTTATTGCTCATTCTGCTTATAGACATTGGAAAATAAATTGACCAGTGCCTGAGCCGGCGTTATTTCACCTGTCATCGCCTTTTGCTCCATTTCCGCCAAGTGATGAGTGACATAAGGATGCTGATAAAAATTGGCCTTCAGCTGTTCCACAATCAGCGCATGCAGCCATTCTTTCGTTTGCAGCCGCCGCCGTTCTTCAAATGTGCCGGCTGCTTTTGTTTTCTCTTCAAATTCTTGAATGACTTCCCATAGTTCTAGAATGCCGTTTCGTTGAATAGAAGAGCATGTGAAGGCTTGCGATGCCCAGCCTTTTGTCGCTGGCTGGAGCATATGAAGGATCTGATTAAATTCCCTTCTCGTTTTTTCAGCCAATTGCTTATTAGGACCGTCCGCTTTATTTACCACAATTGCATCGGCCAGCTCCATAATTCCTTTTTTCATTCCTTGCAGCTCATCGCCTGCACCTGTCAGGACGATAAGCAAAAAGAAATCGACCATGCCGCGGACCATGAATTCACTTTGGCCAACACCAACTGTTTCGATCAAAATCACTTCAAAGCCGGCTGCTTCACAGAGAAGCATCGTTTCTCTCGTTTTCCGGTGCACGCCGCCAAGCGTGCCACCAGAAGGAGAAGGTCGGATAAAGGCATTCGGATGCCTCGCCAATGACTCCATTCTCGTTTTATCACCGAGAATACTGCCGCCGGAAATCGAAGAACTGGGATCAATAGCGAGCACCGCTGTTTTTAGTCCGCTTTCACAGAGCATATGGCCGAACGCTTCAATAAAAGTACTTTTTCCAGCTCCCGGAACGCCCGTAATGCCAATACGAATTGACTTCCCTGTACGGGGAAGCAGCTGCTGCAACAGCTCCTGGCCATAGTTATAATGGCTTTTTGCATTGCTTTCAATAAAAGTAATAGCTTTAGCCAAGTCTTTGCGTTCGCCGGCAAGAATTTTTGCTGCCAGCTCTCCTGCATCTGGCAGCTGCTCCTCTTTTTTTCGAAACCGCCTCTTCTGAGGAGAAGCAAAGCCGTCATGAGAGGAAGTGATGCCTTTTCTTACATGAAGGGCCGATTCATGATGGGAATGCTCTTCTTTCGTCATTATTCTGCCACTTCCTCGTAACCGAGCCTGCGGTAGATCTCCTCCAAGATTTTTTGAGCTGAGACTGGAATAACCGTGCCTGGCCCAAAAATACCGGCCGCCCCGTTAGCACGGAGAAACTCGTAATCTTGAGCCGGAATAACTCCGCCTATAAAGACGATAATATCCTCTCGCCCCAGCTTCTTTAGTTCATTCATTAAAGCCGGAAGCAAGGTTTTGTGTCCTGCAGCAAGCGAGCTGACACCGATTGCATGCACATCATTCTCCACTGCTTGTAAAGCCGTTTCTTCTGGTGTTTGGAATAGCGGTCCAATATCTACATCAAAGCCTAAATCGGCGTAAGCAGTAGCCACTACTTTCGCTCCCCGATCATGGCCGTCCTGTCCCATTTTAGCAATCAGCAGACGCGGACGCCGTCCTTCCTGTTCACTGAATTCATCAGTCATCCGCTTAACTTCAGCAATTTGCTCTTCATCCGAAAAATGAGAGCTGTACACACCGCTCACTGACCGGATAACTGCTTGATGTCTTCCGCTTACCTGTTCGATCGCATCGGAAATTTCTCCAAGTGTCGCACGCTCCCTTGCTGCATCTACTGCAAGCTCAAGCAAATTCCCCTCTCCTGTTTCGGCTGCCTTAGTTAGAGCTGTTAAAGATTCTTTTACTTTTTCTTCATTGCGTCCTGCTTTGACACGCTCTAAGCGTTCAATTTGCTTCAGACGCACGGCGGTATTGTCAATATCGAGAATATCAATCGGTTCTTCCTCCGCCATCCTGTAGCGGTTGACCCCAATAATCGTTTCTTCAACAGAATCGATTTGCGCCTGGCGCCTAGCCGCCGCTTCTTCAATTCTCATTTTAGGCAAGCCCGTGTCGATCGCTTTTGTCATGCCGCCAAGCTCTTCTACTTCTTCTATGTGTTTCCATGCTCTTTCCATCAGTTCATGCGTCAGCGCCTCCACATAATACGAGCCGGCCCATGGATCAATCACATTCGTAATACCCGTTTCCTCCTGGAGGTACAGCTGCGTGTTACGAGCAATCCGAGCGGAAAAATCCGTCGGCAAGGCTATCGCTTCATCCAATGCATTCGTATGAAGTGACTGTGTATGCCCCATGGCAGCTGCATGAGCTTCAATCAATGTGCGGGTTACATTATTAAATGGATCCTGCTCTGTCAGACTCCAGCCTGACGTTTGAGAATGAGTGCGCAAAGCGAGCGATTTAGCGTTTTTCGGCTCAAACGGCTGCATCAACTGAGCCCACATCCGGCGGGCAGCCCGCATTTTTGCTACTTCCATAAAATAATTCATGCCAATTGCCCAGAAAAATGACAGCCGCGGAGCAAAAGAATCAATGTCAATACCAGCCTCTAGTCCAGTCCGAACATAATCCAGCCCGTCGGCAAGTGTATAAGCCAGCTCAATATCGGCCGGGGCGCCTGCCTCTTGCATATGATAGCCGGAAATACTAATGCTATTAAATTTCGGCATGTTCTCAGATGTATATTTAAAAATATCGGCAATAATCCGCATCGAAACTTCCGGCGGATAAATATAAGTGTTTCTCACCATGTATTCTTTTAAAATATCATTTTGAATCGTCCCGGACAGCTTTTCACGTGGAACGCCTTGTTCTTCTGCCGCTATGATGTAAAAAGCCATAACCGGCAGTACCGCTCCATTCATGGTCATAGACACGGACATTTGGTCCAGCGGAATCCCATCAAATAAAATTTTCATATCTTCCACGGAATCAATGGCGACACCAGCCTTTCCGACATCGCCGACAACACGCGGATGGTCGGAATCATATCCCCGATGAGTAGGTAAATCAAAAGCGACAGACAGCCCTTTTTGCCCCATCGCCAGATTACGGCGATAAAAGGCATTGCTTTCTTCCGCAGTCGAAAAACCAGCGTATTGCCGAATGGTCCATGGACGGTTCACATACATCGTCGGGTAAGGTCCCCGTGTGTAAGGGGCGACACCAGGAAGGTCCTGTAAATGCTCCATCTCCTTGGTCGTCTCTTTCGTATAAAGAGGCTGCAGACGGATTTGTTCATTCGTTTCAAACGCGAGCTCTTCAAAGGACTTCTTCACTTCTTGCTCCAGAGCCGTCTTCCACTCTTGAAAAGAACGAGAATCGTTTTTGCCTTTTGGATTAAATTGCTGAAAATCCGGTTTACTCATATGCCGCCACCCCTTCCAAATGATCAAGCAGCTCTGTTGCTTTTTTGATTAGGTTTTGTCCTTTATACAGCTGCCCATCAAGGCCAGCCTGCTGCCATTCTGCTTTAATTTCGTCGGACAGCCTTCCTGCCAGATCTATTCTCAGGCCAGAATTTGTCTGCTTCATGGCCGCCACCAGCTGCGGACCAAATTGGTCGTATGCTTTATCCTTTCCACAGATGCAATAATAAGATAGCTTACTTTCTTTGATGAAGCGCACGGCCTCCTCAAGCGTCTGGCACTCTCCGCTTAAATGAGCCATGATACCACCCGTCGCTAATACGCCCGTTACGAAATCCGCCCGTGGTTTAAACTCTTTTAATTTCCCTAAACAAATGAGCCCCGCCTTCGCTTCTATGCCCTTTGCTCTTTCTCTCAATCTTTCAAACGGTTCAGCCAGCCTTTGGCCCTTGACAGGAATCACTTCGCTGCCGCTATCTTTTGCATGGAGTTCGGCAATCGTTGTCTTTTCAGTTACTTGATCAGCCAGCTCATTAAACGAAGCAACAGACTGCTCTGCTCGAAGCACGGATAGCTTTGGCTTTTCTTTCAGTATATCTTCATGGAGATCGGCGTAAATATTCGTGCCAATCATGGACTTTTTCTGTATAGCCAATTCATCGTTTTTCTTTTCTAGCATTTCGGCTAGTTCTGCTTGCAGCGTCCCCGCTTTCAGGGCAGCAATGATCCCGCCTGCCTGTTCGATAGCTAAAAAATGCTCCCACGCTGATTGGCTAAGCTGAGCCGTTAAGGCCTCTATATAGTAGGAGCCGCCCGCTGGATCAATCACTTCTCCAAGATGGGACTCATCTTTTAGAATAAGCGGAATGTTTTTAGCGATCCGCTCTCCGAGTGCAGAAGGCATTCCGCTTACCTCATCAAACGACTTTACTTGTAAATACTCCACGCCTCCAAGCAAGGCTGAAAACGCTTCACTTCCTGTGCGCAAAATATTCACATGACGATCGAGCTTTGACAAATTGAAAGAAGAAGTCTCCGCTCCAATCAGTACTTTTACATCATCCCCTGTTATTCCGTATGCTTCACAAAGCGTCGTCCAGCACTGGCGGAAGGCTCTCAGCTTGGCTGTTTCCATGAAGAATTGTGAACCAATGGCAAAGTGAATCGCCATGCCCTTCACCACTTCTGCCGGAGACCAGCCTTTTTCTTTCAGCCACTCGATATAAAAGACGGCTTCAGCGAGCGCCAGTGAAATTTCCTGAAAAGCATTTGCTCCAGCTTCATGATAAGGAGCCGTGTCAATACGGATCGATTTCAGTCTAGGAAACGCTTTCTTTAATTCGGTTGCTGCTTGTGCATACAGAGCGAGCGTTTGCTCACCAGCAACGAGTCCTTTTTCCGCATAAAGCGAAACAATATCCGTTCCGACAGCACCGTACAGCTTGCTAGTTTTTGATTTTAATAAAAAAGAAGCGATCGCAAGAAAGTGGTCTTTTGTATTTATGTACAGCGGGTATTCCTCTAAAGGCAATGCGGAAAACTCACTGAACGCCATTGCCGGCAGATCTTCTAATGCAAACGAGATCGCATCCTGTCCTGCTTTGAGGGCCGCCGCAAGCTTTTCTGTTAAAGCGGCACTATTATCTGCCTTCACAGCATGGGCATTCTTCCAAGGCACTTCCATGTAGCCACCTTTGTGAAACCCTCTCGTATATAGAGGATAGCCGGGATACTGCTCGGTGTCAGGTGATGCGTCATTCAGTCCATATAAAGGCTTTAACACAATCTTTTCATAGGTGGCTGTCTGAAGGGCGGTGAGCGGTTTTCCCTTTAAGGAAGCTGTTGCTGTCTTTTCCCACTCCTCCAGCGTCACTTTTGGAAAACGCTGAGCTTTTATTTCTTGAATATCCATGCAATCTCCTCTCCTTCGCCTCGCTTTAAATGATCGTTCTTTAAAGATTCTAACTCTTTCTTTATTATTATTTTATCTGAACCCATTACGGCAATCAATGAGAAGCAGCCAAAAAGCAAGCAGCTCCTCCCTTTTTCTCATGGTCAATCCGTGAAAATTTTTTTATAACATGCTATGCTATCTTTACCTTCTTCATTAGAAGGAAACTGAATTAGGGGAGAAAAAAATGAGAAAAATCTTCGCATGGTTGGGAGTATTGTTGTTAAGCTTTACAACGATTGCGCATGCTGACAGTGTAGTCGGCGACGTGATTGTCACTCTCGGCGAAAATTTATCACCCGCTCAAAAAGAGCAAGTTCTAGAAGAAATGGACGTTCCAAGCGATGTTACGACTGTCACCGTATCCAATGCTGAAGAACATAAATACTTAGGTGAATATATACCGAAAGCGCAAATTGGTTCAAAAGCCATTTCATCTAGTAAAATTACGATGAAAGAAAAAGGATACGGCATTAATGTACAGACACATAATATTTCTTGGGTTTCCAAAGAAATGTATACGAACGCTTTATCGACAGCTGGCGTAAAAGATGCAGATATCTATATTACGGCTCCATTTGAAGTATCGGGCACAGCAGCACTCACTGGATTGATTAAAGCCTATGAAACATCTACAGGAGAAAAAATTCCAGAAGAACAAAAACAAGTAGCTAACGAAGAAATGGTAACAACAGCTAAGCTCGGGGACCAAATCGGCGAAAAACAAGCGACCGAATTAATTCAACGCATTAAAGAAGAAGTAGCAAAGGAAAATCCGCAAACTCTTCAAGAGATTAAAGTGATTGTCAATAACGTATCAAACGAGTTGAATATCCAGTTAACACAAGATCAAACTGATCGGCTTGCTGCTTTGTTTGATAAAATGAAAAATCTTGATATTAATTGGGATCAAGTGAATAGCCAGCTTGATAAAGCAAAGGAAAAATGGAACAATTTTAAAAACTCGGATGAGGGTCAAGGCATCCTGCAATCCATTATTGACTTCTTACAAAGAATCGTTGACTGGATTGCCGGCCTGTTCAAGTAAAACAATGAAAAAATAGCGAAAAAGCTGCCAGGGGGTCCCGGCAGCTTTTTTAGTTTCTTAATAAACAGATGTATTCTCGGAAATGTTCTCTAAAATTTCTTTCACACGCTGCAAGAAACGTCCGCAGATGAGACCGTCAAGTACCCGGTGATCCAATGACAGGCAGAGGTTTACCATGTCACGCACCGCAATCATACCGCCTTGCATAACAACAGGACGTTTGACGATCGATTCCACTTGCAAAATGGCGGCCTGAGGATAATTGATAATACCCATTGACTGCACAGAGCCAAATGAACCTGTGTTGTTTACTGTGAAAGTGCCGCCTTGCATATCCTCTGCTTTGAGCGTGCCGGAGCGAACCTTGCCAGCCAGCTCGTGAATCTCACGGGCAATGCCTTTAATCGTCTTCTCATCCGCCTGCTTAATAACAGGAACGAACAAGGCATCGTCTGTCGCAACAGCAATGGACAGGTTAATTTCTTTCTTTTGGATAATTTCGTCTCCCGCCCACATAGAATTCACTTCTGGAAATTCCTTTAGAGCTTGAGCAACAGCTTTCACAAAGAAAGCGAAATACGTTAAATTAAATCCTTCTTTTTTCTTGAATTCCTCTTTTAAAGCATCACGGCGAGCGACAAGATTCGTCACATCTACCTCCATCATCGTCCAAGCATGCGGTACTTCCTGCTTAGAGCGTACCATATTTGCGGCAATGGCTTTTCTCACACCGCTCACTGGAATGCTAATATCACCCGGCATCGAGGAAACAGATGATTTTGACTGTGCTCGCACGGCCGGCTTTTCTTGTGACACAGGTTCGGGCTGTGCCATTGTTTGCTGTGATGCTGGGATGCCGCCGGATTCTATTATTTTCAGCAAATCTTTACGGGTAATCCGTCCGCCTTTTCCAGAACCAGCCACTTGTGTTAAGTCAATATTATGCTCCTGCGAGAGCTTTAAAACGGCTGGTGAATACCGGGCTTTGTTTTCCGTTTTCTCTTCCGCCACTTGTTCTGTCTCCGTGTGAACAGCTTCCGTACTCTCCTGTGAAATTGCTGACTTTTTCTCGCCAGCCCCTTCCACGTCCATTAAACAGATAACCGCTCCGACTTCGAGTGTATCTCCTTCCGCAGCGATCAGTTCTTTTATTGTACCCGTAAAAGAAGAAGGCACTTCCGCATTTACTTTATCTGTCATCACTTCAGCAATCGGATCATATTTATTGACATGATCCCCCGCCTGGACAAGCCATTTGCTAATGGTTCCTTCGGTGACACTTTCTCCAAGCTGAGGCATCGTTACTTTTTCTATTGTCACAAAAAAGCCTCCTCTCTATCTACCTATTTTAAAACTCGGCCAATTCCCGCATTGCTTTTTCGACTTTGTCAGGATTGATCATGAAAAACTTTTCCATTGTTGGTGCATAAGGCATAGCCGGTACATCTGGCCCTGCCAGCCGCTTAATAGGCGCATCCAGATCAAACAAGCAGTTTTCAGCAATAATCGCCGCTACCTCACTCATGATGCTGCCTTCTTTATTATCTTCTGTTACAAGTAAAACTTTTCCTGTTTTCTTTGCCGCTTCACAGATAGCTTCTTTATCAAGTGGATAAACGGTGCGCAGGTCGAGTATCTCTGTTTCAATTCCATCCTTCGCTAACCTTTCTGCTGCCTGCATGGCAAAGTGGACACACAGCCCATATGTAATGACTGTCAAGTCTTCCCCTTTGCGCTTAGTATCAGCCTTGCCGATTGGAAGTACGTAATCCTCAGTCGGTACCTCCCCTTTAATTAAACGGTAGGCACGCTTATGTTCAAAAAATAAAACTGGATCCTCATCACGAATGGCTGCTTTTAACAAACCTTTTACATCATAAGGTGTGGAAGGCATTACGATCTTTAAGCCAGGCTGATTAGCAAACACCGCTTCCACTGACTGAGAATGATAGAGAGCTCCGTGTACCCCGCCGCCATATGGGGCCCGGATCACAATTGGACAGCTCCAATCATTGTTCGAACGGTAACGAATGCGCGCTGCCTCTGAAATAATTTGGTTCACTGCCGGCATAATAAAGTCAGCGAACTGCATTTCAGCAATCGGCCGCATGCCATACATCGCTGCCCCAATGCCAACTCCGGCAATAGCCGATTCTGCCAGTGGAGTATCCATTACACGCTCTTCGCCAAATCGATCGTATAAGCCTGCCGTTGCTTTAAAGACACCGCCCTTTTTTCCTACATCTTCCCCGAGAACAAATACTCTCGGATCCCGTTCCATTTCTTCACGCATTGCCATTGTCACAGCATCTATATAAGAAATTATCGGCATCCTCTTTCCCCCCTATTACTCTTCTGCATACACGTAAGTCAAGGCATCTTCCGGTTTTGCATATGGCGCATTTTCGGCATAATCGGTCGCTTCATTGACTTCTTTCATAATGCGGTCATTTATTTCTTTCTCAAGTTCATCATTTAGTACACCAGTTTCTTTCAAGTACTGACTAAACGTAATAATTGGATCGTTTGACTTTGCTTTTTCTACTTCATCTGGTGAACGATACGTACGATCATCATCATCCGATGAGTGAGCAGTTAAGCGGTAGGATACTGTCTCAATTAACGTAGGTCCTTCTCCACGTCTAGCCCGGTCTGCAGCCTCTTTTACATATTTATATACTTCTATTGGATCATTCCCGTTAATGGTGAAACCCGGCATGCCATATCCTTGTGCCCGATCCGCAACATTTTCGCATGATAACTGCTTTTCTACTGGCACGGAAATCGCATATTTGTTATTTTCGCACATGAAAATAACAGGAAGCTTATGGACACCCGCAAAATTCGCTCCCTCATGGAAATCACCTTGGTTAGAAGAACCTTCTCCAAATGTAACGAACGTAACGATATCTTCCTTCCTCATCTTTCCGCCTAATGCAATTCCGACGGCGTGCGGCACCTGTGTCGTAACAGGAGAAGATCCTGTTACGATTCGATTTTTCTTTTGACCGAAATGGCCAGGCATTTGCCGGCCGCCCGAGCTCGGATCCTCCGCTTTCGCAAAGCCTGAAAGCATAATGTCCGTTGTTGTCATTCCAAATGTTAGCACAACACCCATATCTCGATAATAAGGCAGCACATAATCCTTTTGTTTATCAAGAGCAAACGCTGCTCCTACTTGTGCCGCTTCCTGTCCCTGGCAGGAAATCACGAAAGGAATTTTCCCTGAACGGTTCAACAGCCACATCCGTTCATCAATCCTGCGGGCGAGCAGCATTGTTTTATACATTTCCAATACCGTATTGTCACTTAATCCTATCGCAGAGTGGCGATTTTCAGCCATACCTATTCCTCTCCCTTCTTTCTCTCCTTACGAATGAATGGCCTTGCCGTCTACAGCAAGAGCCGCTTCCCCGATCGCTTCACTAAGTGTTGGATGCGGATGAATCGTATGACTTACTTCCCAGGCCGCTGCATCGAGCACACGGGCAAGCCCCGCTTCTGAAATCATATCTGTAACATGAGGCCCGATCATATGAACACCAAGCAAGTCATCCGTTTGTTTGTCCGCTACTATTTTAACAAAACCATCGCTCTCTCCGTAAACAAGTGCTTTGCCAATGGCTCGAAACGAAAACTTACCAGTCTTCACTTCATACCCTTGCTCTGTTGCTTCTTGCTCCGTCAACCCTACACTTGCAGCTTCCGGGCTGGAATAAATACATTTAGGCACCATCGTATAATCAATCGGATCTGCTTCTCCCCCAGCTAGATGATTGACCGCTGTGATCCCTTCATGGGAAGCAACATGAGCAAGCTGCAAGCCGCCAATGACATCGCCAATCGCATAGATATGAGATTCTTTCGTTTGGTAAAACTCGTTCACTACTATGTTTCCTTTTTCTACTTCAATATCTGTATTTTCTAAGCCGATTCCATTTACATTTGCCTGCCGGCCGATTGAAACGAGCAGTTTTTCAGCTTTATACACCGTCTGGCCGTTATTTGTTTCAGCCTGGATACTAATCGAATGGTCTCTTTTTTCCACTGTCTCCGCAAGCACCTTCGCTCCAGTGACAATATGGGCTCCACGCTTTTTGAGAAGACGTTCCATTTCTTTCGAGATCTCGATATCTTCTGTCGGCAATATTCTATTCGCGTATTCCAAAACGGTGACTTTCACTCCAAAGTCAGTGAGCATCGAAGCCCATTCAATTCCAATCACGCCGCCGCCGACGATAATAATAGATTCGGGAAGGCTTTCTAGCGCTAAGGCGTCATCAGATGATAAAACTATATCCCCATCAAAAGGAAGAGCTTGTAACGGCCGCGGATGAGAGCCGGTTGCGACAATCACATTTTTAGGAAGGAGCATAGGATTATCCGTTCCATCGTTCATTTCCACGGACACCGTACCCGGCATTGGCGAAAAGATAGATGGGCCTAAAATACGGCCAAGCCCTTCGTATACATCAATTTTATTCTTTTTCATTAATCCTTGCACACCGCTATAAAGCGTATCGATAATGTCCTGTTTCCGCTTTTGTACCTTCGCAAAGTTTAACGTTACACTTCCCGCAGAGACGCCAAAGTCCTCACTGTTCTTAGCCGTTTTAAATACCTCCGCACTTCTCAATAATGCTTTAGAAGGTATACAGCCTTTATGAAGGCATGTCCCGCCAAGCTTGCTTTTTTCAACAAGGGCTGTTTTTAAACCGAGCTGTGATGCACGGATCGCTGCGACATATCCGCCCGTTCCTCCGCCAAGAATCACTAAATCATATTCTTCAGCCAAATCTTCTCCTCCTCTTTCTATTGTTCACCTTAGTATATTAATCCTCTCCTGTTAACATGAGAAGGGCCTTTTCTGCTAGAAAAAGCAAGCCATGATCACCATGATAAGCAGATTGCCTGTTTTTTGTTTGTAAGAGATCGCTTGAAAAGGCAAAATGAGCTGGGATATTTAAATAATCCGCAATATAACGGGCCATCTTGATGCCCTCATCCACATCTTTTTGACTTCTAGCCGTTGCTTCCTCCATCGACCCCGGTACACAAACCACTTTTAGCTTTGAAAGATTGATGCCTTCTCTATCAAGAGAAGCAAGCAGAGAGAGGCACATTTCCGCCAGCGGCTGTTTTTTGTATGGAAAAGTTTGTTCAAACACGGCTATTTGATTATCAAACACGCCCGCTATCACTTCTTCCCCAGCTACATACATAACGAGCATGCGAAATGCTTTCGATCGCAAAAGCGCCCCTCCTCTGCTTTTTGTTAATGTTTGCGTCTTGATAAAATATGATGGCCATCTAATAAAAATTGATTTCTCGCTTTGCTCATTTTCTGAATCCGTTCTTCAGCCATACGATCAGCCGCCCGATAAGTCGGAATACCGTCACGCTTAGAAATATCAATCGTTTTTTCAATGTTGTAGTAAATCTGCTCTACTTTTTTCATCGCACGTTCGCGATTATAACCATTTAGTTCATCTGCTACGTTGATTACTCCGCCAGCGTTAATGACGTAGTCAGGAGCATAAATAATGCCGCGCTCATGAAGTTCGTTGCCATCTTTTTCTTCTTTTAATTGGTTGTTAGCGGAACCAGCGACCACTTTTACTTTTAGCTGTGGAATGGTCTCTGAGTTGATCACTGCCCCAAGAGCACAAGGAGCAAAAATATCTGCTTCGACTCCATAAATTTCATCTGTATTCACCGCTATGGCACCAAAGTCATCGACAGCCCGCTTTACGGCCTCTTTATTAATATCTGTCACAATTAACTTTGCTCCTGCCTCGTGCAAGTGACGGCATAAATGATAAGCCACATTCCCTACTCCCTGCACAGAAATCGTAAGCCCTTCGAGAGAGTCTGTGCCGAACGCCTCTTTCGCAGCCGCCTTCATGCCGACAAAGCAGCCGTAAGCCGTCACAGGAGATGGATTACCCGAAGAACCGAACGCTGGAGAAATTCCAGTTACATAATCCGTTTCCTCATGGATAATATCCATATCTTCTACTGTTGTGCCAACATCTTCGGCTGTAATATACCGCCCGTTAAGCCCTTGAATATACCGGCCGAATGCACGAAACATTTCTTCATTTTTATCTTTGCGCGGATCTCCAATAATGACCGTTTTGCCGCCGCCTAAATTCAAGCCAGCTGCTGCATTTTTATAGGTCATGCCGCGCGCTAGACGGAGGGCATCTTCAATGGCTGCTTCCTCTGATGCATATGTCCACATTCTCGTTCCGCCGAGTGCTGGGCCGAGTGTTGTATCATGTATGGCGATGATCGCTTTTAATCCGGACACTTCGTCTTGGCAAAATACTAGCTGTTCATAATCATATTTTTTCATGTATTTAAAAATTTCCATTGTATTTCCTCCTCATGTCAGGTAGTTAATCTCTTCTGTTCATTTTTATAATGCAATTGCTATGCCAATAATCGCTTTATGAAAACGCTTTATTTTCCAATTCACTCTCTGCAGATAGTTGCATACTGCGCAATTTTTTGCAGGCAATTTAGTGCAGTTGATACTTTTCCAGCTTGTAATACAAATTTCGAATAGAAATTTTTAATTCCCTCGCGGCGGCTGTTTTATTTCCATTATGTTCAGCTAAACGTAATTGAAGAATTTCTTTTTCATATAGATCGAGCATTTCCTGCAGCGAGCGGCCATTCTGTCTTTTTATCTTTGGCTGTTCGTCTGTCAGTCCCTTCACTTCCTTTTCTCCTTTTAGGAGCGGCGGAAGAGCTGCAGTATCAATGAAGTGATCACTATAGTTTAAAAAAATCATCGCCCTTCCTAATACATTCTCCAATTCACGCACGTTCCCCGGCCATGAATATCCCATTAATCTTTCCATCGCTTCGGGAGTAACTCCTTCCACAGTTCTTCCATAGTCTTGGTTGATCTTCGCAATGAGCCGCTCACACAAAAGCGGAATATCTGCTTTCCGATTGCGGAGCGGAGGAATATGTATCGGCATCCGGTTGAGACGGTAATATAAGTCTTCACGAAAAGTTCCCTCGGCCATCGCTTTTTCAAGATTAACGTTCGTAGCCGCAATGATGCGAACATTGACAGGTATTGATTTTGTTCCTCCTACTCGAACAATTTCCCGTTCTTGCAGCACACGTAAAAGTTTTGCCTGCATATTGGCGCTTAATTCACCAATCTCATCAAGAAAAATACTGCCACTGTTTGCTTCTTCAAACAATCCCCTTTTGCCGCCACGGCGGGCACCTGAAAAAGCTCCATCTTCATAACCAAACAGCTCACTTTCTAGCAGCGATTCGGTTAATGCTGCGCAATTTACGCGAATAAATTTATTATAGCGGCGGTCACTCGCATTATGAATCGCATGAGCGAACAACTCTTTTCCTGTTCCTGATTCTCCTCTTAATAAAACAGTTGCCGGTGTATTGGCCCCTGCTTTTGCTTGTTCCACAGCGATTTTCATTTCCTCAGAACAGCCAATGATTTCCTCAAATGTATATTTGGCTTCGAGCGTACGAATGATTTGCCGTGCACGGTCAAGTTCTTTCGTTAAAGATTGAATTTCTGTTAAGTCATGAATAACACCGACGCTGCCCTTTAGCTTATCATCTACAAGAATAGGGGCTACATTCACGACTACTTCCTTTTTTTTCGGTCCCACATACATTTTTACCCCCCGCACTGGCTGTTTCTTTGCAAGTACCTGTAAATGCACGCTGTCGCCTTCTGAAATGTCAATGGTCGCCGGTTTGCCAATTACTTCTTTTTCACTGAGACCGGTTAACCTTGTATAAGCCGGATTAATGAGCAGCCCTCTGCCTTTTTCGTCAACTACGGAGATCGCATCATCACTTGAAAAAATAATGGCTTTCAGCATCGTTTCAATTTCTTTTAAATTTGTAATTTCCTCAGCTAAATTTACTACTTCGGTAATATCCTTAAAAATAGAAAACGCCCCAATGACTTTTCCTTCTGTCGTGATCATCGGGATGCGGGAAGTAATAATTTTTTCATTTTTGGCAAGTTGTTGTTCCCGGTTCATTTCAGTCTGCTTGCTTTTTAATACTTCCGGCAGCCGGCTGTTGGGCACAATTTGTTGAACGTGTTGTCCAATGGCCTCTCTCTTTTTGATCTTCAGTATACGTTCGGCACTTTTGTTAAATAAAATGATTTTTTCTGTATGGTCGATGACAATCATGCCTTCATCGATTGATTCAAATATAATATCATATTGATACGACTGATTTTTCAACTGCATAATCAATTCTTCTTTTTGCTGAAGAAGCTGCGCCAGTAAATAAGCAACACTTCCTGGAATCACAATAGCAGCCGGATCGTATTGACGCACTGCTTCAAATACCTGGCTATTGCCTGTCACCTCAATAATGACATCCGGCTTCCTGTCTATGAAGGAGCGCCAATCCTGTCCTGTTTGAACTCCTATCTCCCTTGCCAGACAAAGAGCTGGTGCCTTCCCATTCACATCTACTACCGCTATGACCTTCATAATCTGGCTGTTCTGTAAGATTTTTAAAACTGAAAGGCCGCCTTGCCCACCGCCAATAATTAAAGCTGTTTGCATGAAGCCATCCCCTCGCTTTCTTTCAGCCTGCAAATTCTTGCATACTCTTATTTTATACGTGTAAATCTAACTTGACAAATTTTTCAGGTGAGATATGATTTTTGTGAGTAACAATTGAAGGAGCAAAACTACATGATCCGACTACTGGCATTATTGGTTTTAGTGATTCCTGGCTTTTTGGCGGGGCTTGGCATAAAGTTAATGAGAGATATGCTATTCGGTATATTGCAGCCGCCATTCCCTTTCCTTTGGCTGCAGTTCCTTGTTGGCCTCGTTCTGTTTGTTGGCGGACTAGGATTTGTTGCCGGTTTTATTTTTTACAGAGACCGAAAGAACAATAAAGTACAAAACCGCTTTAAAGACAAGTAAAAGCTCCTTGTGCGTTTCTGCGTTTTCAGCAGGTTACGCATAAGGAGCTTTTTATACATCTAACACGCTATCTCGGATTTCTAAAGCCATTTTTGGATCATCAGTAATAAGGGCTGAGCAGCCTTCCTCAATCAGCCATCGGACTTGCTTTTCTTTATTTACCGTATACGGACGAATTTGAATGCCATGTTCAATAGACGAACGAATAATGTTAAGGTTGACTGTGCGGATATTTGGGTGAATCGCTCCCGCTCGAATCGCTTCTGCATATTTCCAAGGCATATAAAGATGAGAAGAGTATAGAGCAGCCGTTTCTAAATCCGGTGCAAGCTGGTATACGTAAGTCAATGAGTAATGATTAAATGAGGAAATAATCACACGGCCCTCGTAATTAAATTGGCGAATCAGCCGAATAACCTTTTCTTCCATACCTGGATAAGGAAACTCATTATTCTTTAGCTCAATGTTGCAAATAATTTCATTTTCCCGCATCCATTCAAAGATCTCTTCTAACGACGGAATGCCAATATCCCTCGTTGCTTCTGGAAATTTATATTTTGCTTCCAGCTTCGATAAATCCTTCCATTCCCAATCTTTCACGTATCCCTGTCCATTTGTCGTTCTGTTAAGCTTTTCATCATGAATGACAGCAAGACGCCCATCTTTTGTCAGCTGAACATCCAATTCAATGCCATCGGCTCCTGCGGATTCTGCCGCTTGAAAAGCGGCTAACGTATTTTCCGGAGCTATCGCAGAAAAGCCGCGATGGGCAAAGATAGCAGTCATAGAAACACATCCTTTTTCCATATATGCTGCTATGTATACAGCTAGCAGGCGGCTTTACTGGTCCGTCTTGTCAACCTCCTTACTTTTTCAAGAGGCTTTATGCTCAAGGCGTAGCTTATCTGCGACCATCGCAATAAATTCTGAATTTGTCGGCTTCGCTTTTGACATGGAGACTGTGTAGCCGAACAAATTGGAAATCGAATCAATATTCCCGCGGCTCCATGCTACTTCAATCGCATGGCGAATAGCCCGTTCTACACGGCTGGCGGTTGTGTTGTATTTTTTAGCAATATCTGGATAAAGAACTTTTGTAATAGAACCAAGCAGTTCAATATCATTGTACACCATTGAAATCGCTTCCCGTAAATACATATACCCCTTAATATGCGCCGGGACACCAATCTCATGGATAATACTTGTAATGTTCGCATCTAAATTAATGGCTTTTTTTGCTGGCTGCTTCAACATTTCTTGGGATGAGCGCCGCATCATTGAATTTTCTTTCCCGCTCACTTGACGAATATGGTTAAAGAGACTTTCGATGTCAAATGGCTTCAGCATAAAATAAGAGGCCCCAAGCTCTACAGCTTTTTTAGTTACATCCTCCTGCCCAAACGCTGTCAGCATAATAACATTCGGAACGGTCTCCAGATCAAGCTCTCTCATCCGCTCCAATACGGCTAACCCATCTACGTGCGGCATAATAATATCGAGAATCAATACATCTGGCTGTGCGTCCGGCAGCATCTCTAAACAGTCTTGCCCATTGCTTGCTCTTCCTGTCACTTCCATGTCTTCCTGAGAAGAAATATATTCCTCAAGCATATTCACCAGATCTCGGTTATCATCTACAATAGCTACTTTTATTTTAGTCATCATTTATTTCCTCCCCATCCGTTTGCTCTCTCGCAAGTGTACATTTATTCTAATAGTTTTTTCGACAAAGGGAAATGATTTCCTTTAAATTTTAATAATATATATTTTTTTCGTTGAGATTCCTTTATTTTCGACGAATTTCTTCCAGTTTATAAAAAAACAAGCGGAATTATCCGCTTGTTTAACTCGCTTCACTCTTTTCTGTCTCAGTTAACGAAATGCCTGCCTCATTAAGCATCCATTCAATATGCACTCCATATCCTGACGTAGGATCATTCACAAACACGTGAGTAACAGCACCAATGATTTTTCCATTTTGGATAATCGGACTTCCGCTCATCCCTTGAACTATTCCCCCTGTTTTGTCAAGCAGTCTCTTGTCTGTTACTTTTAAAACCATTCCTTTTGTCGCCGGGTACTTTTGAGGAATGGTGCTAACGATTTCGATATCGTACCATTCCACCTTTTCCCCGTTAATAACTGTTAGAATCTTGGCAGGCCCTTCCTTCACTTCATGTGACAAAGCAACTGGATAAGACTTTTTTGCCAAATTATCAGAAAGCGGCTCATTTAAGCGGCCAAATATACCGTACGGACTGTTCCTCTTAATATCACCCAGCTTTTTCTGACCCGTTGAAAACTGGGCCAGCTTTTCTCCTGGGTTACCATTGCGTCCTTTTTCAATGGAAGTGACTTTCGATTTTACAATTTCTCCACCTTGAACAATGATTGGTTTTTTTGTATCTGCATCGGCAATGACATGGCCAAGCGCTCCATATTTTTGTGATCGCGGCTCGACAAAAGTGAGTGTACCAATACCTGATGCTGAATCACGAATGTACAGACCAATTTTAAACGATTGTTCATTTTTATCCTTTAATGGTTGTAACTCCGTGTGCACCATTTTTTGATTTCGGCGTATCGTCATCTGAAGCGGTTCAGCCTCTTGTCCCGCCCGTTGAACAAACGCACTAATGTCCTGCATTTTCTCAATTCTTTTCCCGTTAATTTCCGTGATCATATCACCAACTCTAATGCCAGCCTTTTCTCCAGGCGACTGCTTTCCGCCCGCAGTTTCAACAAGGTGATGGCCAACTACAAGAACACCGAATGTATTCAGCTTAATACCGATCGACTGTCCTCCTGGTATGACACGGATTTCACGAGCAGCGACAGCTTTTTCATTTTTCTCTGGAAAACCAGCCAGCTGCAATAGTTCGTCTTCATTATGAAGTGTACGTCCCGTTGCCACTGACGTTTTTTCAGTTTCTGAACGACTTATGTCTATTGCATAAGCATTGTTAATAAAAGAAGAAAAAATCAAACATACTACAAAGGAAACAAGGAGAATTCCACCAGTGATTGTATTGAATAGATACTTGTTCAAACCGTTCACTCTCCTCGCTTCTAATCGAGCCTGACTTGCTGGCCGTATCTATACTTTTTCCTTGAGAGGCCTCAATTATTACGTAAAAAGCTGCCCACAGTTGGATGTGAATGACAATAAAAACAGCCTGCATAAGGCAGGCTGCAGGAAAATATAGATAAGATCAAGCATGATCGAGTGGTATGCAGTAAAGCAAGCTCGTCAAAGTGCTTCCATTTCAACGCTAATTACATGTTTAATTTGTTTTAATTCATGGTAGACATCTGTTGCATATAATTTTTCATTAACTAAAATAGTTAGGTCCATTTGCTGCAAAGTCCCTTCCTGTACATCCTTGATGCGAACTTTGCTTGCTTTCATGCCTTTTTGTTTCATTTGCTTTAATATTTCCGTCATTTTTTCATCATTATCTACTATGATTTTGACCTTTAATTGCTTCTCTGTTAAAGCCTTAGGCCCAATCCACTTAAAAATAATTGGAAATATTTCTACACTAATGATAATTAAACAAGTGGAAATAATTGCTTCCATCCAAAAGCCAGCCCCACAAGCGATTCCAATGGCCCCCGCTCCCCAAACAATGGCGGCAGTCGTCAGCCCGGAAATAATATCATTATTTCTTCTAAGAATAACTCCTGCTCCTAAAAACCCAATTCCTGATACAATTTGGGCGGCGAGCCGGAGTGGATCCATTGGTTTTTCGTACGGGATCGCAAAGTGGTTAGCTGCATCAATCGAAACATCTGTAAGCAAACAGCTCGTGATCCCAATGACAACACACGTTTTCAAACCAATGGGCTTTTTCTTAATTTCCCTCTCTAAACCAATGATCATAGATAAGATAGTAGCAACACCCAGATTAAAAATAAAATCACTGACTTCGATAGACATATCTCCCCTTCTCCTTTGCGAACACGACCGTAATCCATTAGATTTTTTAATAATCTTCTCTGCCGTTTTTTAATCCAATTATATAGGATCATTTATAAAAATATAGAAAAAAGCTGCAAGAGCAGCTTTGAAATTGTCAAAAAGAGGATTTTAGCATCCCCATCTTTAAGTGTGCGGTTAAGGACTTGGTTAACAGCCTAAAAGCGGTTATTCACATCTCCTTTAAGGACGCGGCGAGGTCTAACAGCTCTTTTGCATGCTGCTTCGTTAAATCCGTCATTTCCACTCCAGAAATCATCCGGCCAATCTCCCGGACCTTGGCTGCATCTTCCAACGGTTCCACTACTGTTCTTGTCCTCCCATCTTTCATTACCTTTGAAATATACAAATGGGTATCCGCCATGGCTGCCACCTGCGGCAAGTGAGAAATACAAAGCACCTGCGAATGGATGGCGACCTCATAAATTTTTTCGCCAATCGCCTGGGCAACACGGCCGCTTACACCGGTGTCAACCTCATCAAAGATGATGGAAGTAATCCCTTGATGCTGAGAAAAAATCGTCTTCATAGCCAGCATAATCCGTGACAATTCTCCGCCAGATGCTACTTTTGAAAGTGGTTTAACTGGTTCTCCTGGATTGGTTGAAATGTAAAATTCTACTTCATCCAGTCCGTCTTTTTTAAAGGGCTTTGTTCGGCCTCCGCCGCTCTCCTCCAACGTTGCAAACTGGATCTCAAATACCGTCTTGTCCATATATAATTGCTTAAGCTCCAAATGAATAGCATCCGTTAACTTTTTGGCTGCCTTCTGTCTTAAACGACTCAGCTGTTCTCCTTCCAGCAGTAAATCTTTTTCATAGGCAGAAAGCTCTTTGTACAGCTTTTCAATATGGGTTTCCCGATTCGTTAGCGTCTCAATTTCCTCTTCAATTTTGGCTCCATATTCTAAAATTTCTTCAATAGAGCCGCCGTATTTTCTTTTCAATTGATTGATCTCATTCAATCTCGTTTCAATAGTATTGAGGCGATTTGGATCAAATTCTAAGCTATCCAACGCAGAGCCTGCATGCCGGGCTGCATCTTCCAGTACGTAAAAACTTTCGGAGACAGCCTCATAAATCGACTTGTAAGATTCATCAATTTCAGCGGCTGCTTCTAGCTGCGTCATCGCCAATCCAACCCAATCCAGCCCTCTTCCTTCTCCTTGGAGTGCGTTGGCCGCATTTTGAACGGATTCGTATAGTTTCTCGAAGTTGCTAAGCTTTCTTTTCTCTTCTAACAACTCTTCGTCTTCATGCAATTGCAATTCTGCCTTCTGAATTTCAGAGAGCTGAAATTGAATTAAATCGAGGCGGTGAGCCATTTGCTGTTCATTCTCACTCAACTGGCTGATGGACTTCGCTGTTTGTTCATATCGCTTATATACTTCGGCATAGCTCTCTTTGGCAGCTAGCACTTCCGTTCCGCCAAAATGATCAAGTAAACGCAGGTGCTGACTGGCATCCATTAATTCTTGGTGTTCATGCTGTCCATGAATATCAACGAGAGCTGACCCGATTTCACGTAAAATGCCAATCGTGACAAGCTTTCCATTGATACGGCACACGCTCTTGCCATTTGCCGAAATCTCGCGGCGAATGATGATCGTTTCTTCTTCCACCTCAATGCCAAATTCTTGCGCCTTCTTCAAACAAGGATGATCCGGGCTATCAATTTGAAACATTCCTTCTATTTCGGCTTTTTTTTCGCCGTGGCGAACAAATTCAGATGAACCGCGGCCGCCAACAAGCAAGTGAACCGCATCAATAATGATGGACTTTCCTGCACCTGTTTCACCCGTAAGTACAGTCAGTCCTCTTTCTAGTGATACGTGAAGTTCCTCAATAATCGCAAAGTTGCGTATAGACAATTCCTGTAGCAAAGTCAGTTCACCTCAAATCAAAGCATTTCTAAAAAACGTTCCGAAATGACAGACGTATGCTCGGGAGCGCGGCAAATAAGCAAACACGTATCATCACCACAAATAGTTCCCATTATCTCTTCCCAATCTAAGTTATCAATTAACGCCCCCACTGCTTGGGCGTTGCCCGGAAGTGTTTTCATAATAACAAAATGTCCGGCAGAATCGATGCTGACGAAAGAATCTACGAGTGTGCGCTTCAGTTTTTGTAAAGGGTTAAAGCGCTGATCCGCCGGCAGGCTATATTTATAACGGCCGTCCATTAATGGAACTTTTACTAAGTGCAATTCTTTAATATCGCGGGAGATGGTTGCTTGCGTAACGTTGTAACCGAGTTCTTTTAAATAATCAACTAATTCATCCTGTGTTTCTATTTCATTATTGGCAATAATTTCTCTTATTTTAATGTGACGTTGTCCTTTATTCATCGTTCATCACCTCATAGATCGTATAAATATACCTGAATATACGACATTTTATCTTATTTACCCACTAATGTATAGTATTCAAGATTTTTCAGATAATTAAATCTATTCAACAGACTCCTCCTATACACAGCTATTGCTTTTCGTTACAACCAACTGTTAAAAAACCATATTCATCTTTAAGAGAACCAATCAATAAAATATTTAAAAATGCAGCACACCTTATTCACTGAACGCCTCTCTTAAATGAGAAAACTGGCCAGAACCTCCTGACCAGTTTTCTAATAGAACTAATTCGTTTTTTTAACTTGCTTTAGTTCGGAATGAGCAGCCTGCACAACTGACTCCACCGGCACCTCTAAAAAGTTTTGTCCTACTATCGAATCGGCTTGCGGCCAAGTTAAGTGAATCAAAAATTCAATATTGCCATCTCCGCCGGTAATCGGTGAAAAGGAAAGGTTTTTGATGTCATAGCCAAGCCCGATCGACAAATCGATAATTTTTTCTACTACTTCTTTGTGAATAGCCGGATCCCGGACAATTCCCTTTTTGCCAACCTGCTCTTTTCCTGCTTCAAATTGCGGTTTAATGAGCGCTACCGTATCGCTTCCGGGTACAAGCAGCGTTTTTAAAACAGGCAAAATGAGCGAAAGCGAGATAAAGGATACATCAATGGTGGCGAACTCAGGAGCCCCCTCCTTGAGATCCTCTGGCGTGACGTAGCGGAAGTTTGTCCGTTCCATTACTACAACCCGCTCATCCTGACGAAGCTTCCATGCTAGTTGGTTGTATCCGACATCAAGCGCATAAGATAGCTTTACTCCATTTTGCAAGGCACAATCAGTAAATCCACCGGTCGACGAGCCAATATCAAGCATAATTTTATCTTTAATATCGAGTTCAAAGACTTTTAATGCTTTTTCCAGCTTCAAACCGCCGCGGCTTACATAAGGAAGCATATTGCCTTTTATTTGCAAAGGAGCATCGGAGGAGATTTTTTCACCAGGCTTATCAAGTCTTTCTTCGTTAGAATAAACAAGACCGGCCATAACAGCACGCTTCGCTTTCTCTCTTGTCTCAATAAGGCCTCTCTCCACGAGCAGCACATCAATACGTTCTTTTTTCGCTTTCATACTTATGCTCTTTTCTGTTTTTTTGGTGTCATCGCTGTTAATTTACGTACAGCCGTCTCTTCTGTTAATCCGATTTCATCAAGTAACGCATTGACGCTGCCATGCTCAATAAAGCAATCCGGAATCCCCATACGGTCGATGACATGTCCATAAAAACCGTGATCATGGGCAAATTCAAGCACCGCGCTTCCGAAGCCTCCTTGCAGAATAGCTTCTTCAATCGTTAGGATTGGCATATTGGCTTCCAAAATAGCCATTAGCATTGCTTCGTCAAGCGGTTTGATAAAACGAGCGTTGACAACCTTAATTGATAATCCCTGCTTCTCCGCAAGTGCGGCTGCTTTCATTGCCATCGGAATGGTCGTGCCAAAAGTAAGGATCGCTGCGTCTGTGCCTTCCCGCAGCACTTCCCATGAGCCAATCGGAATTTGCTTCAGCTCTTCGTCCATTGCTACTCCCGATCCATTGCCGCGCGGGAAACGCATAGCAATTGGTCCATCGTCGTACTGGATTGCTGTATTGACCATATGCTGGCCTTCATTCTCATCTTTCGGCATCATCAGTACCATATTTGGTATATGCCGCAAAAAAGCAATATCAAATACGCCTTGATGCGTTTCTCCATCCGCACCGACAAGTCCGGCCCGGTCAATACCGATAAATACATTTAAATTTGGGCGGCAAATATCATGGACAACTTGGTCATACGCCCGCTGTAAAAATGTAGAGTAAATCGCAAGAAACGGCTTCATTCCTTGGGTAGCTAATCCAGCAGCGACAGTAGCGGCATGCTGCTCGGCAATTCCAACATCAAACATCCGGTCAGGGAACTCTTCAGCGAATCCTAATAATTTAGATCCAACAGGCATCGCCGGTGTAATCGCTACAACCCGGTCATCTGTACGAGCGATCCGTCTCACTGTCTCACTGACAAGAGCACTCCAAGCAGGCGGTTGTCCAACTGGTTTAATTAAATCGCCAGTATCTATTTTATATGGACCCGTTCCATGCCACGTTCCCTTTGTATCGAGTTCGGCTGGGCCGTATCCCTTTCCTTTTTTAGTTAAAACATGCAATAAAACTGGGCCTTCTGTCTTCTTGGCATATTGCAGATTTTCCAATAATTCTTCATAGTTATGGCCATCAATCGGACCAAGATAAGTAAACCCAAGCTCTTCAAAAAACATGCCGGAAACAAGCAAATACTTTAAGCTGTCTTTTAAACGCTCAGCCGTTTGGGCCATTTTCCCGCCAACTGCCGGAATTTTTTTCAATAAACCTTCAAGTTCGTCTTTTACCCAATTGTATTTGCCAGCAGTCCGCAGACGGCCTAGTATGCTGTGAAGGGCCCCGACGTTCGGAGCGATCGACATTTCATTATCATTTAAAATGACGATCATGTTCTTCTTTTCATGACCGATATGATTAAGAGCTTCCAGCGCCATGCCACCTGTTAAAGCCCCATCACCAATCACAGGGACAATATAAGATTGTTCTTTTTTTAGATCCCGGGCGATGGCCATTCCCATTGCAGCCGACAAAGACGTAGAGCTGTGACCAGTCTCCCATACATCATGCTCGCTTTCCGCCATTTTAGGAAAACCGCATAACCCTTTATACTGACGGAGCGTTTCAAATTGGTCCGCCCGTCCGGTTAATATTTTATGAACATACGATTGGTGGCCGACATCCCATATAATTTTATCTTGTGGGCTGTTGAAACAGCGATGCAGCGCAACGGTCAGCTCAACAACTCCAAGATTAGGACCAATATGGCCGCCTGTTCTTGACAAATTTTCAATCAAAAATTGTCGAATGTCCATGCTTAATTCATTTAATTCATCAATCGTCATGCTCTTTAAAAAGGCAGGACTTTTAATAGATAACAGATCCAATCGGATCACTCACTTTCATAACTGTGTCATTTCACTTTCTTTATTATAACGCGATCATTATTTTACACAACTTTTCACCTGAAAAACGGACAGCTTCAACCAGCTTTTTATATGGACTGCTTTGAAAAAATAGCCGCTAACACAGCGCGTGATAACGGCGATTCCACCAAAATAATACTGTTATTATATCACACAGAACAATCCACAACAATTTTAGTCAATTTTCTTACTGATCACGCGTCGCAATTAAATCAACAAGGTCCAGGAGGAGTGCAGAGTCTGTCTTTGTTTGAAGAAGGGCTTCGCGTGCCAAATTGGCATGTTGAGCTAATTGGGCTTTTGCCCCTTCCATTGTAAGTAAAGATGGATAAGTGCTTTTATGATTAGCCGAATCGCTGCCAACCCGTTTGCCGAGCTTTTCTTCTGAACCTTCCACATCTAAAATATCATCTTGGATTTGAAAGGCAAGTCCAATATGAAAGGCATATTGTTCAAAGTACTTCAGCTGTTCCTCAGTGGCGCCAGCAAGCAAAGCGCCAGCCATCACACTGTAAGCAAGCAAACGGCCGGTCTTGTTTTTATGGATATATTCCAGTTCAGAAAGCGTTAACTCTTTCTGTTCTCCTTCAATATCAGCCATTTGGCCGCCCACCATTCCCTCAGGTCCTGCTGCTTCTGCTAACCATTTCATTAACACAACTTTTTCTTCGTTTGAATAGCTTTCGTCCTGAGCGATGACTTGAAAAGCATACGTTAATAAGGCATCTCCTGCTAGAATAGCAGCAGCCTCTCCAAATACCTTATGATTCGTCGGCTGTCCTCTTCTAAGATCGTCATCATCCATGCTCGGCAAATCATCATGGATAAGTGAATACGTATGAATCATTTCAAGTGCAGCCGCTGCTGCAAGACCAATGCGGGGGCTTTTTTCAAAAGAAGCAAGCGTTGCAAAAATCAACATCGGACGAATCCGCTTTCCTCCTGCCTGCAGTGAATAATCCATCGCTTCTTTCAATACAGCTGGCGCTTGTAAGGCCGCCACCAATTCTTTTAATTCTCTTTCTAAAATTTCTTTATATTCCTTCATAAAAGCAGAAAGTGTAGCTGTCATCTTCATTCCCCCTCGTCAATAGAAAACTCTTTTTCGCCATCATCCGTTATTAATTTTGCTAACTGTTCTTCCGCCTGGTTTAGTAAAGTATGGCAAAAGCCAGATAGCTCCATGCCTTTTTGATAAAGGCTTAAAGCTTTTTCTAATGGCACATCTCCCTCTTCCAGCTTCATGATAATAGACTCCAGCTTGTCCATTGCTTCTTCAAACGTAATCTCTTTATTCTCCATTCTTTTTCACCTCAATTGATTCAACTTGACAAATAAGATGGCCGTCAGCCAGCTGCACTTTCACCTGTTCTCCCACCTGTACTTCCTTACTTGATTTCACAAGCTTCTCTTCTTTATCGTAAGCAAGGCTGTAACCCCGTTCCATTATTTTAAGCGGACTCAAGGCATCAAGCATGGAAAGATGCTGGCGAAGATCTTCTTTCTTGTTTCGCAAAAGCAGGCCAATCTCCCGATTAAGAGAAGCGTCTAAACGGCTGATTTGCTGCTTCGCCTCGTTCATCTTTCTCTCTGGGTGACTTCGGCGCAGTCTCTCTGTTAAGTCATTGATTTTCGCTGCGGTATTTTTTATATATAGGAATTGTCCTCTTTCAAGCATCTCCGTTAAACGGTCAAGCCGCTCCTGCTGCTGTCTGTACAAAGCGTGCGGATTGCGGAGAATATACGCATTTCTAGCGCTTTCATACCGCTTTCTCTCACGCCTGATTTTTTCCGATATCGCCCGAATTAATCTCGTTTTTCGGACAAACACCTTTTCTAACACCTCTTCAAGATGCGGAACAGCCATTTCAGCTCCAGCTGTCGGCGTTGGTGCTCTCTTGTCGGCAGCAAAATCAGCTATTGTAATATCTGTCTCATGGCCGACGGCTGAAATAACAGGAATCGCCGAGAAATGAATGGCCCTTGCTACTACTTCTTCATTGAACGCCCACAATTCTTCAATGGAGCCCCCGCCGCGGCCGACGATGAGCACATCAGCCCGTTCATCTTTGTTAGCCCGTTCAATGGCCGCGACGATGGACGGCGCAGCATTTGTCCCCTGTACGAGAGCTGGATAAATGAGCATTTCCGCCACTGGATAACGGCGCTTAATCGTTGTAATAATATCCCGAACAGCCGCCCCTGTTGGCGAGGTAACAATCCCAATGGTTTTTGGATAGGCGGGCAGCGGTCTTTTTCTATTTTCGTCAAAAAGCCCTTCTTTCGCAAGCTTCGTTTTTAACTGTTCAAAAGCAAGGTATAAACTGCCGATGCCGTCTGGCTGCATGGATTTCACATAGATTTGATATTGTCCGCCGGCTTCATAGACGGTAATGTCTCCTGTAATAAGTACTTGCATGCCGTTCTCTGGCTGGAATTTAAGCGACCGATTAGCAGAGGAGAACATAACGGCCAGAATACGTGCTTTATCGTCTTTTAGCGTAAAATACATATGTCCGCTTGAATGACTTTTAAAGTTGGAAATCTCCCCTTTAACATACACATTCGTTAAATGAGGATCCGCATCGAATTTTCTCTTTATGTATTTTGTCAGTGCTTTAACGGTTAAATAGCGTTCGACTTCCATTTTTCATTCCACCTTTTCCGGTCAAGCTAAAAAGCTGCCCCCTCATTATAACATGATTAGGAGACAGCTTTTTATAGAAAGATTATTTAACAGCCTGTTGTGCTTTTTGTTTCGCTGACTGTACTGTATTGTAAAGCAGCATCGTAATGGTCATTGGACCGACACCGCCCGGTACTGGAGTAATGGCAACAGCTGTTTCTTTCGCGCTTTCAAAGTCCACATCGCCGCACAGCTTGCCATTTTCATCTCGGTTCATGCCGACATCAATAATGATCGCTCCTGGCTTGAAGTCGTCTTTTTTTAGGAATTTCGCTTTTCCAACTGCCGCAATGACGACGTCTGCCTGTCTAGTAAAAGCAGAAAGGTCCTTTGTTCTTGAATGGCAAACTGTGACTGTTGCACTTTCTTTTAACGCCAATAGAGCTGCCGGCTTGCCGACAATATTGCTCCGTCCTACGACGACAACATGCTTGCCTTCTAAAGAAATATTTTCTCTTTCAAGCATTTTGATAATGCCGTATGGCGTACACGAATAAAAGGCTTCTTTGCCGATCGCCATTTTTCCAACATTCACTGGATGGAAACCATCGACATCCTTCTCTGGAGAAATCGCATCAATGACTTTATCTTCAGACAAATGGGCTGGTAAAGGAAGCTGCACAAGAATTCCGTGAATAGCCGGATCCTCATTTAACTCAGCAACCTTTTGTAAAAGCGCCTCTTCAGATAAGTCTGCCGGATAACGATAAATTTCAGAATGAATCCCCACTTCAGCACATGCTTTGTCCTTGTTACGTACATATGTATGAGAGGCTTGGTCATCTCCCACCAAAATGACTGCCAAGCCGGGTGTAACACCATTTGCTTTTAATTCCTCAATTTCTTTTTTTAATTCTGTGCGAATATCTTGTGCAATTGCTTTGCCATCGATAATAGCAGCTGTCATTATTTTTCCCCCTTCGTTCTTGACTCATTTACAAAGATTCTTTAATTCTTGATAGTACACCATTGATGAATTTGCCCGCTTGCTCGTCACTAAATTGTTTAGCAAGCTCGATCGCTTCATTGATAGCGACTTTCTCTGGCACATCGTCTCCGTATTTCATTTCAAACACAGCAAGCCGGAGAATATTCCGATCCACTCTAGCTAAACGGTCAAAGGACCATTTTTCTAAATGTGCTTTGATCGTCGCATCAATGTCTTCCTGATGTTCAAAAGTCCCTTTTACACTTTTACTTAAATATTCGTCAGCTGCCTCTTCTCCTAAAACGTTGGCAATCGCTTCTTCCGGTTCTGCGCCGCTTACATCCATTTGGTAAAGTGCCTGCAGGCTTTTTTCACGTGCTGTACGTCTTTTCATGTATTGTATACTCCTTTATTTGGCCTTTTTCTGCATTATAAAAAGATAATAGCACATATTCAAAGGAAATCCATCTTCTTCTGAAAAAACCCGCCATAGAAAAAAACCAAAGGGGAAAAGCCCTTTGGTTTTCTGCTTACACTTCTGAAGCGAAATCGCTTTCAGTATTTTTTGTATCGAATTGGACACCCACTACGTGAATATTGACTTCCTCCGCTTCTAATGCTGTCATATTTAACAATGCCTGGCGGATGCTGTCCTGAATTTTTTGTGCCACACTTGGGATAGACACTCCAAATGCAATCACACAGTATACATCGATTTTGATGCCTTCTTCTGTTAAATCTACACGGACACCTTTCCCGTGATTTTTTTTGCCGAGGCGTTCTACTACACCGGATGCGAAGCTTCCGCGCATTTTTTCCACGCCTTCTACTTCTGAAGCGGCAATACCGGCAATCACTTCAATCACTTCTGGTGCAATTTCGATTTTGCCAAGTCCGTTATCGCCATTGCTCATTTCTAGTACTTGATTTGCTGCTTGATTGTTTTCTGCCACTCTTTACACCTCCGTTTTCATTACATCATACTTTTCAAGAAACTTCGTATTAAATTCTCCATCAACAAACTGATCATGCTCAAGCAATCTTAAGTGGAATGGAATCGTCGTATGGATTCCTTCAATCACAAACTCACTTAATGCTCTTTTCATGCGGGCAATCGCTTCTTCACGTGTTGCACCATATGTGATTAATTTAGCGATCATGGAATCATAGTATGGCGGAATCATATACCCTGGATAGGCAGCAGAATCCACACGTACACCGAAACCGCCCGGCGGCATATAATCTGTAATTCTTCCTGGAGATGGCATAAAGTTCTTCTCAGGGTTCTCAGCATTAATACGGCATTCGATCGACCAGCCTGTAAATTCTACCTCTTCCTGTGTCAAAGACAGCTCTTCTCCTGACGCAATCCGGATTTGTTCTTTAATCAAATCCACGCCCGTTACCATTTCGGTTACAGGATGTTCTACTTGAATACGGGTATTCATCTCCATGAAGTAGAATTTTCTTTCCTGGTAGTCATAAATGAATTCTACCGTTCCTGCTCCTGTATAACTAACAGCTTGTGCAGCTTTAACAGCGGCATTTCCCATTTCCTCACGGGTTTTGGCATCTAATGCCGGTGAAGGTGTTTCTTCGAGCAATTTTTGCATACGACGCTGAATCGTACAGTCACGTTCTCCAAGATGAATCACGTGGCCATACGTGTCGGCCACTACTTGAATTTCTACATGACGAAAATCTTCAATGAATTTTTCTAAATACACACCTGGATTTCCGAATGCAGTAGCCGCTTCCTGCTGAGTCATATTAATGCCTTTTTTCAGCTCTTCTTCATTTCTTGCTACGCGGATTCCTTTTCCTCCGCCGCCTGCCGTTGCTTTAATAATGACAGGATAACCAATATCAGCAGCGATTGAAAGACCATCTTCGATCGATGGAATGATTCCAGGTGAACCCGGCACAATCGGCACGCCAGCTTTTTTCATCGTCTCGCGCGCTACATCTTTCGTTCCCATTTGAGTAATGGCTTCTGGTGACGGACCGACAAAAATAATGTTACATTCACGGCATAGCTCAGCAAAGTCGGCATTTTCCGCTAAAAAGCCATATCCTGGATGAATGGCATCACAATTCGTTAGCTTAGCCACGCTAATAATATTCGTGAAATTCAAGTAGCTGTCTTTAGAAGCTGTCGGCCCAATACAGTACGCTTCATCAGCAAGCTGAACATGGAGAGCTTCCTTATCGGCTTCAGAATACACCGCTACCGTTTCCACATCGAGTTCTTTACAGGCACGGATGATCCGCACTGCAATTTCGCCGCGGTTGGCAATTAATAACTTCTTAATCATTCCGCTCTCTCCCTTATTGAGGTTTTACTAAAAATAACGGCTGTCCGTACTCTACTAGCTGGCCGTCTTTTACAAGAACCTCTACAATTTCTCCGTCTACTTCCGCTTCAATTTCATTGAACAGCTTCATAGCCTCTACAATACATACGACTGTATCTGTTGAAACTTTTGATCCTGCTTTTACATAAGCCTCGGCATCTGGAGAAGGAGATTGATAAAATGTTCCTACCATAGGAGAAGTAATTTTATGTAAGTTCTCATCTGCAGCAGCTGGCTTTGGAGCTTCTTGTACCGGTGTTTCCTGAACAACCGGTGCTACTGCCGGCGCAGGCGGAGCAGCTTGTACAGGAGCGGCTACGGGCTCTTGTACAGGAGCTATCTGTGGCGCAGCTGAATATGTAACACCTGAATGTTTCTTGATTTCTACTTTGCTGCCTTCAGATTCAAATACAAACTCTTCAATTGACGATTGGTCAACAAGCTTAATAATTTCTCTAATTTCCTGTACTTTCATTCATTGGACACCCCTTGAAAGATTATGACTAGATACTAATATCTTACGATAATGTCTAGCGGAACTTCAACTGAAAAGTTAATTGAAGCTTGTATTGTTCATTTTAGCCCTTTTTTTAAAAAGATGAAATAAAAAGTCTTACTTTTAGAAAAAACAAAAAGCTCTTTGATCGAAAAACTCCTGTCAAAACTGATCACTGCCAGTCCTAACAGGAGTTCTTTTGATGAGTAAAAAAACAGATTTGATCCGTCTTTACTTAACCGGCTGGAACTCAACAGCGACCGGCTGCTGCTTGCCAAGCTCGTCCCTTACTAGCCGAATAATATCATTGGCCGCGGCCGCTGAATGTTCATTGGATTTAACTGTAATGCGAACATTCTCTCCATCAGCCCGAACGAGAGCATCTGAATATCCTTTAGACTTAATGAGCGTCTCCAATAAATTTTCTTTTGTCGCTAGTTCTGTCAGCTTCTCCATTTCTTCATAGGCTGCATTTTTATCTTCTGCTGATAATTCAGCCGATGCTACTTTCGCTGTCAACTCCTCTTTCATCTTGTTGCGGTCATCTTCCATTTCCATGCGAAGCATATCAAACGCTTCATCACCAGCCGATTCTGTAATAATAGCTGTCTGCTTATCTCCTGCTGCATTTTTCGTTTCTTTCACAGCCGTTTGGCTGCCATCTACCTTTTTCTCCATCACTTCAGTCGTTAACTCTCCCTCTTCCACAGGTGAAGCTGTCTCCGGCGACAGCTGTTCCGGAGAGGTAATATAGTAGACTGATAGAACAACAACTAGGCTCAGCATTGTCAGCAGCCAGACAGTTTGTTTTTTTAATAGCATTTAAGCATCCTCCTTTGGTTTTTTCGGCATGACTGCCACACGATGACTTGGCACATTTAACACCCTTGTTACAGATTCAATGATCCACTTTTTTACTTGAATGTTCTCAGCTCCTTCAGCCACAACAAGTACACCGCGAATATCCGGCTTTTTCATTTCTAGAATAACCGGCGCTTCCCCACCATCCTCTTTTACCATTACCAAATTCTCGTCTCTTGTCTGGTCTGTAATCGTGCGCTCTCCCCCTCTCTTATCCTGCTCCTTCGTTTCCTGGGTTTTAACGGCTGTATTCTTCTCAAATACCTTTCTCTCGGATGCTTCGATCGTGACGACGACTGTCACATTGCTGACACCGGCGATTTGCTCTAAAGCAGCGGTAAGCTCTCTCTCATAGACTGCTTCAAAATCTTCCGGTGTAGACGCAGCTTGTTTATTCCCCTCCTCAGAAGAGTCTTGCGGGAGGACAGCATTTATTTCTTTCCTATCCTTTAAATCACTTAAAAGCATAAAACTAATGCCGATAATGGCGGCAATGGCCATCCATTTTGCCTTGTTAGCTGTTTTCTCCTCTCCGCTTTTTTTAGATGGGATTAAGGATTGCAGCCACTTAAAGCGGCTTTTACGGTCAACCAAGGCTGTCCCCCTCCTCTACCATATGAATATTCAATTGCTCTGTTGGAATATTCCACTTTTTTGAGAGAAAAGAAGCTAACTCTCTCTCTTCTTTTTGCCCCGGCTCTGCCTGCTTAGAAGCGTCAATGCTAATTTCTTTGACATACGCTTTGCCCGCACGGTCCGAAATTGGGGCCATATAGACGTCAATGCGTTCAATGTTTTTTGGCAAGGAATTCTCCCATTTTTCCACTTGGATATTGATGTCCACAATTTCTTTATGAAACGTTTGTTTAAGATCATTTTCGACAAGTGCTTGCAGCTGCTGTTCGCTTTCTTTTAAAATAAATAGTTCCTTGGAGGATTCTAGGCTGCTCTGTTTACTGATAGCTGCTGTAGCCGCCTGCTGATCCGTTATCGTGCTATCTGCCCATTCCGCAAGCTTTTCTTCGATATCGACAGAAAGTATTTTCCATAACGGCTGCAGCATAATAAACAATAAAAGCAGTCCAATTACCACTTTGGCATATTGCTGAAAGCGATTAGAAGGCAGAAGCAAATCCACCACGGCAGCCAGTAAAAGAAAAGCAATGATACTTTCTAACCAATTAGTAAAAAAACTCATGAAGTTCGTTCCCTTCTTCAACGAATCATCATCGTCACATTACTAGCAGCGACCAAAATAACGATAGATAAAAGAAACATAAAAGAAACAATCACCAACGCTGCAAACACATAGGTCATATTTTTGCCGATAATCTCCAGGCACTCTGTGATCGTTTCATCGCCAAGCGGCTGTAAAATAGCACCAGCAATCTTATACACTAGGACAAGGGCAAAAATTTTTAAGGCTGGAAAAGCGACGATAAGCAGCAAAATTCCTGCCCCTGCAATCCCAATCGTGTTTTTTAAAAGCAGAGAAGCGCTCATCACAGTATCTGCCGCTTCTGTAAACATCTTTCCAACAACCGGAATAAAGTTTCCGGCAAAAAATTTAGCTGTCCGGATAGCTAAACCGTCTGCTACTGCTGCTGCCGATCCCTGAATGGATACAATCGCTAAATAGATCGCCATGAAAGCACTTAAGAGTCCAACACTCCAATGACGAAGCAAATCAGCCAGCTTCGTAGCTTTATAATGAGTAGAAAACAAACTAACAACACTCAATAAGGTAGAGAAAAACAACAGCGGTAATACTACCTTTTGAATGACCAGTCCGCTAATATTCATTAAAAACAGCAGAAATGGATGAAAAACAGTAGCTGAAATAGCGCCCCCTGTTGAAGCTAAGAGTGCCAGCAAAATCGGCATGAGCGCCAATAAAAACTGGATCATTTGGTCAACCGCCTCTGTCGCATACTCCATTGCCAGCCGAAAGCTGTTTAGCGCTAAAATAAGCAGCACGATCAGCACGACGCTATAGGCTGTTTTGCCGACAGTTCCCTGCTCAAAGGCATTTTGGAGAATTTGCAAAAAAACAGAAAAGACGGTCAAGAGAATAAGGGTGCCAAGCAGCTTTCCATTCGCATACAGTTCGTGGAAAACAAAGCTCAACAGCCCTTTCGCCCAAGTGCTGAAAGAAAAGGCTTGTCCCTCTTTGAAAAGATCTGTGAGCGGCTGCCGTTCTGTTTCGGGTAAATATTGTCCGTATGTTTTCAAAAGCTGATCCCAATAGACAGACAGATCATTCATGCCAAGCTGCCCAAGCTGTTCTTCAGCGACCGCTCCAATATCCGGACTTTTCTTTTCTTCCTGTTCTGCCTGCACAGAAGCAGCGGCAGGGAGAAAAAGCACCAGAAACAGTAAAGCGATTTTTTGACAGAGCCGCATCGTTTCACCGCCTTCCTCCATCCCTCTCTTCTCTGTCTGTCGCTGCTTTCCGATGGAAAATATAGTTAAATAGCTTTAGAGCAGCTTTCGGCTAACCTATTTTCCTGGAAGCATCGTTAAAATCGTTTCTATCAAAATCGTTAAAATCGGGATCGCCATCGATAAAATAATGACCTTGCCCGCGAGCTCCATTTTAGCGGCTAACGCTTCCTGCCCGGCATCTTTCGTAATTTGGGATGCAAACTCAGCAATATAAGAAATACCAATGATTTTTAAAATCGTTTCTACATACACAAACTCCACTTCAGCCTGTGCGGCCAGCTTTTTAATCATCAGAATGATCTCAGCAATCCTGTCAGCTAAAAATAAAAATAACCCGCTTCCAACAAACATTACGAGTAAAAAAGCGAAGATCGGCTGTTGTTCCTGTAAGAGAAGAGCCAAAAAAACTGTCACAAGAACAACAGCAGCTACTTGGATAATTTCAATGGTTCTCCTCTCCCGTCAGTGAAATAAAAATACTTCCCTAATCTTGTCAAACAATTCCTCTACGATGGAAACGATCAAAAATAAAATATAGACGAAACCCAGCAGCGTCACCCATTGGGCATATTCTTTCTTTCCTACCTGTTCGAGAATCGTATGGAGGAATGCGACGACTAAACCGACACCGGCAATTTTAAAAATCATTTCCACCTCAATGCCCATTTTCTTCCTCCTTTCTGCTAAAACAGCAGAAGCACGATTAACAGACCGCCCATTACACTCAAACTTCTCAGCATTTTTCCGTATCTTTTTTGCTTTTCATAGGCTTCTTCTTCCTGACGCTCCAAATGCTTCAGCGTGACAAGAATTTGTTTCTGCTCTGTCTTACGATCATGCTTGCCAACCGTTTCTCCAAATTCTAAAAGGATTGCTCGTTCACTTTCCATTAAGGCTGTTTTAGGCCAAATAGCTGCCAAACTCTTTTTCCATGCTTCCTTTGCATCCAACTCTGTCGATGTTAACAGCTCGCTAAATAAAGCAAACAATTCATTTATCGGCGGCGGCAGCCGTTCAGACAGCTTTCTGGCTGATTCGTGTAAGGGAGTAAACCCATATACGATCTCGGCTTCTAGTGTTTGCAGGGCAGAGCGGATGAAACGGATTTGCTTTGGCCTGTCACTTAATTTTTTCGACTGCTCCATACCGATCCAAAAAGAAGAAAATAGTATAAGCAGCGCTCCTATCCACTTCATTGTCCCATCCTTGCCGGAGACATTAATTCCTGCCCAGATTGATCAAGCACTTTAAACGACCTTACTCCTTTTTCAGAAGAAAGTTCAATGAATCGCTCAAATGCTCCACTTTCTATCATAGCCTGCACGATCGGCCGGCGAACGACTTCACTGTAGCTGGACCCGTGAGCGGTGGCGATTAAGGTAATGCCCGCATTAATCGCTTCCGCTACAGCCTGTCCATCCTCCGCTCTGCCTATTTCATCGGCCACCAATACGTCGGGACTCATCGAACGAATCATCATCATCATTCCCTCTGCTTTCGGACAGGCATCCAGGATATCCGTTCGCAACCCGATATCAAGCTGTGGAATTCCTTTTACACAACCGGCAATTTCTGAACGCTCATCTACAATGCCTACTTTTACAGGCGCGATATCCTTCTGCTTGATCCCGGTCCCTGTGGCGGCTGTTCTTGCTAGATCTCGAAGCAAGGTTGTTTTTCCCGTTTGTGGCGCTCCAATAATTAATGTATTTTTCCACTTTCCCTCAAAAAGCCAGGGGATGAGCGGATAACAAACACCCGGCTTTTCCCTGGCGATCCTTAAATTAAAAGAAGAAAGGTAGCGCAAAGCTTTTACTTTTCCCTCTTCGAGAATGACCTTTCCTGCCAAGCCAACGCGATGACCTCCCTCGATCGTTAAATAGCCACACCTTAACTCTTCATCCAGCGCGTAAAAAGAATGCTGACTCAGTTTATTAACAAGAGCTTGTCCTTCTTCAAGAGTGACGATATGAGACAAGTGAAAAGGGCGACCAGCAATCACTTCGATCGGCTTGCCGATGCGCACCCTGATTTCTTCAATTTGACTTTTCAGTTCGGATGGCATGGCATTGATGGTTTCCTTCAATGTTTGCGGCAAATAAGCATATATTGTTTCCATAGACGCTTCCTCCTTTTTCTCCTCCTTTTTATTCAATGTATGTGCTGAATTTCAAGATATGCCGACTCTGTTTTCTTAAAAGAAAAAATGGCCGGAATCATCCGGCCATTTCATTATCGCTGGCAAATCTTCTCTATAAATAAAAAACCGTTCCTAAAAAGGAACGGTTTTTTTGCTTTTAAGCACGGGAAATATAGCTGCCATCATCTGTATTGATGACAAGGACGTCTCCTTCATTCACGAAGAATGGCACTTGAACGGTTAAGCCTGTTTCAACTGTGGCTGGCTTTGTTCCGCCTGAAGCTGTGTCGCCTTTAATACCAGGCTCCGTTTCAATAACTTTCAATTCAACGGTGTTTGGAAGATCGACTCCAAGTGTTTCTGTGTGATACATCATAATGGAAACTTCCATGTTTTCTTTTAAAAACTTCAACTCATGTTCAATTTGGGAAGCAGGCAATTCAATTTGCTCATAAGATTCATTGTCCATGAACACGTGCTGATCACCATTTGCATAAAGGTACTGCATTCTACGGTGGTCAATTTGTGCTTTTTCAACCTTTTCTCCTGCACGGAATGTTTTTTCTTGAATGCTGCCATTACGTAAGTTGCGCAGTTTAGAACGAACGAAAGCCGCTCCCTTACCAGGTTTAACGTGTTGGAAATCGACTACACGCCAAAGACCGCCGTCTACTTCAATCGTTAAACCTGTACGAAAATCGTTTACTGAAATCATGTTGTATTTCCTCCTGTTTCCTTAAAGAATAAGTAAATCTTTTGTGGAATGCGTGAACGTTTCATTGCCTGTGTCTGTGATTAACGTATCATCTTCAATACGTACACCGCCAACCCCTGGCAAGTAAATACCCGGTTCAACCGTCACAATCATTCCCGGTTTCAGAACCGTATCAGAACGGAAGGAAAGTGCCGGCCCTTCATGAACTTCGAGCCCGATGCCATGACCGGTTGAATGGCCAAAGTACTCCCCATATCCTTTTTCAGTAATATAATCGCGAGTAATAGCATCCGCTTCTTTTCCTGTTAAGCCGCCTCTGATCTGCTCCATCCCTTTTAACTGGGCATCCAGCACAATCTGATAAATTTCCTTCATTTGTTCAGATGGTTCTCCCACTGCAACGGTCCGGGTGATATCGGAAACATATCCTTTATAATAAGCTCCGTAATCCAATGTCACCATATCGCCTTTTTCGATCACCTTATCACTCGCTACACCATGGGGCAGAGCGGATCGTTTGCCGGAAGCTACGATCGTATCAAAGGAAGAAGAAGTTGCTCCCCATTTTCTCATAAAGAACTCCAGCTCGTTGGAAACCTCTAGTTCGGTCATTCCCGGCTTGATAAACTCAATGATATGTTTAAAGGCAGCATCAGCAATATCGGCCGCTTCCTTTAATATCTTAATCTCTGAATTATCCTTAATCAAGCGCAATTTTTCAATCATTTCACTGACCGGCACTAATTCTTCTTTAAAGAGGCTTTTGAGGGTTTCGTAAGTTTGAAAAGTCGTGTACGCTTTTTCAAATCCAAGCCGCTTTATACCTAGTTTTTTCGCCTGTGCCACCACTTCTTCATACAGCGTTCCTTTATGCTGGACAACCTCAAACTCTTCCGCTTGTTTTCCAGCCTGTTCTACATACCGGAAATCAGTGATGAATACGGCTTTCTCATCAGAAATGAGAGCTGCTCCCGCAGAGCCGGTAAAGTTTGTTGCATAGCGGCGATTATAGGGACTCATCACAAGCAGGCCATCTATTCCCTCTGTTTTCATTTGCGCACGCAGTTTATCTACTTTACTCATTGGTTTCTCCCTTCCCTCATCTATGGATAAGTGCCTGTAAAGCCAATTCGTACCCGATAAAACCGAGACCAGCAATTTGTCCAGCCGCTACAGGCGCTATAACAGAGTGCTCCCGAAATGGCTCACGACTATGAATATTACTAATATGTACCTCAATCACAGGAACTGAAATCGCTGCTATCGCATCTCGAATAGCATAGCTATAATGAGTAAATGCTCCCGGGTTAAAAATGATACCATCCATTTCTTCATCTGCAGCCAAGTGAATTCTGTCAATTAATTCCCCTTCGTGATTAGATTGAAACGCACTGACACTTATGCCCAACTCTTTTCCTTTGGCCATGATCCGGCTTTCTAAGTCTTCAAGCGTTTCATGACCGTACACTTCCGGCTCTCGTTTGCCAAGCCTATTTAGATTCGGCCCGTTTAGTAAGAGAATGTTTTTCATGTAATCTCTCCGCTTCCCAAATATAGTTACATGAATATTTTAACATATTTAAAATAATTAAAACTACTTACCCGTTTGCGTTTTCCCAAGCATTTAACCTCTTTTCCCTTAGGAGATGCTGTTCATATCCGTAGGAAATAGAATACCCAATAAATAAGCCGTAGAGAATAAGTAAACAAAGTGTTGTCGATAAGGTGTTAGCATTGAGTTTTTGCCAAGAGGGAATGCTCGCTAACAAAGGATGAATGATCACAAATAAAAAAATCCAAAGGGCTACCCCGAACAGAACACCACTCCAAATGGTTTTACTCTTCTTTAACAAGAAATAATAAACGATGGCTAAGAGGATAGACACACCCGTGTGGAAAATCATACCCGCTGCTACTCGCCAAAAGCCACTTTGAATTTTTGGCAGATTTACATATTTGACGACCGCATTAATGTCTATTGTCATAAAATGAAAGTAAGCAGCAAATTGAGCCACCCCTCCCCAGATGAGCCCTCCGAATAACCCGATCACTAATGCATAACTTAAAGGAAATTGAGCTTTTTGTTCTTTTCCTTGTCTATTTTCCATTGTGCACCTCCAAAAAATGAGTAAAAATAGGCAAAATACGATTACGAAGTGATTCAGCTTTTATTTTTGCTTAATAAGGGATAGAATATGTATATAGAAGGTTTTTACATCTGTTAATTATGAAAGAGGGTATAAGATGAGTGAGCAAAAGCCGGTTTACGGCGGGCAGGCCCTAGTAGAAGGCGTCATGTTTGGGGGAAAGCATCATACGGTGACAGCCATTCGCCGGAAAGATCGTTCCATTGAATTCTTTCATTTGCCAAGAACGCCAAAACCTGTTTTACAAAAATTAAAGAAAGTTCCTTTTTTGAGGGGGATTTTTGCCATCCTCGATTCGGCCGCAACCGGTTCTAAACATTTAAATTTTGCGCAGGAGCGGTATGATGTAGATCCTGAAGATGACGGACAACTAAACGACGAGGCCGAACCATCTAAATGGACGATGGTCCTCGGTGTAGCGGCTATTGGTATTCTATCTTTTTTATTCGGAAAGTTTATTTTTACACTCGTTCCAGTATTTCTTGCTGAACTTACCCGCCCCATCTTTTCAGGCGACTTTGCACAAATTCTAGTTGAAGGCTTTTTCAAACTGGTTCTCCTGCTTGTTTATATTTATTTAATCTCTTTAACTCCACTCATCAAACGAGTGTTTCAATATCATGGAGCTGAGCATAAAGTAATCAATGCCTTTGAGAGCGGGCGCCCGTTAACAGTGGAAAATGTGCAGGCTGCTTCACGTCTCCATTATCGCTGTGGGTCTAGTTTTATTTTATTTACAGTCATTGTTGGGATTTTTGTTTATATGCTCGTTCCAACAGACCCGCTTTACGTTAGGGTGCTCAACAGAGTGGCTCTTATTCCCGTTGTTCTCGGCATCTCCTTTGAAGTATTACAGCTAACAAACAAACTTCGGGATGTTCCTGTTCTTCGTTACTTAGGTTATCCTGGCCTGTGGCTGCAGCTCTTAACAACGAAGGAGCCAGAAGATGATCAAGTAGAAGTAGCGATCGCTTCATTTGAGAAGTTGTTAGAAATGGAAGAAAGCACGAAAAAGGGATTAAGTACAGAGGAAATTGTCTAATATGTAAATAACAGCTTATTTAACAGCTCGTTAGGAGGTGGCTTTTTTGACAATCCGGTCAGTCATTGCCTATACACTCATGGGACTCGCTGCCATTGGTTTAATTTCCATGTTGCTTTACTCACCTGGAGCTTTAGCAAGACAGCTCATTATTCTTGCGGTTACTGCTGTAGTTATTTATTTTATTTACCGTCTTGTCATCCAAAAGCGACTTGGCGGTGGTTCAGAAGACAAGGCGTTTGCAAAAGCAGCGAAAGAATCAAAGAAACGGCTGCAAAAGCACCAAAAACCTTCCTCTTCCTCATCTGTTTCTTCGAAAAAGAAAAAATCTTTCCGTAGAAAAAGAGCGAATCACTTAAAGGTCATTGACGGAAGAAAAGGTAAAAAAAACAACCGGGCGTCCTCTTAACCCCCGGTTGTTAATAGCACCATCTCTTTAAAAATGCCTCTGTATAACTGCGCCCTGCTTGAATGAGGGCGTCTTTTTTTTCGTCTGATAAGTCGAAATCCGTCACAGCTGTACCCTCCACGGGAATAAAAACGATATTTCGTTCGTGCCTTCTCGAAATGTATCTTGCATCGTGCGCATCTTTCATCGTATGAAACATCGCGCTAAACAGATCTGCTCCCGTATTGATCTGTCTCGGCATCCTCATCGTTCTTGTACTTAATTTTATACCGAGCACCGGCCGTTTTTGCTTCTTCTCCTCATCAAACAGCCAGAGGGGGAAATTGCTCAGCATGCCGCCGTCCAGTATAAGCGCCTTGCCATGTGGCACAGACAGTTTGACCGGCTGGAAAAAGTAAGGAAGCGTACAGCTCATCCGCACGGCCCGAGCAATCGGAAAAGTATGCGGATTAATTCTGTAGGAAGGCAAGTCGTCGGGCAATGTGAGGATTCGGCCGTTCGTAATATCCGACGTTACGACCCGCAATGCTTCAGGTGCCAAATCGCCAAATGTCCGAATCCCCTTTTGCATAAGCAAGCCATCAATCCACTGCTCCAGCTTCTTTCCCTTATACAAGCCAAGTGTGAAGTAAATCTTTAACCACCGGATAAATGGCAAATCAAATAATGTATCATCAAGCAGCTGTTTTCCCTCTACTTCTTTGATCACTCTCTTTAATTCCACGCTCGTATACCCAGCTGCGATTAAGGCCGCCATAATGGCGCCAGCGCTCGTGCCTGCTAATCTCGCAAATCTTAATCCTCTGCTTTCAATGGCCTCATAGGCGCCGATAAGAGCAAATCCTTTAATCCCTCCCCCGGAAAAAACCCCGTCAATATACATGTCCTTTTCTCTCCTCTCTTCCTTTCTTCTTATATGTGTAATCGGAGAAAGCTTGGCCTAGACGAAAATCTTACAAGTTCGAGGGAGATGAACTGTATTTTTCTCTGTGTCCGGGGAACGAATGCTATGTTTTTCACTTATGATCCACTCTAGAAAAGTTTGTACTAAAACTATAAAAAACAGCCCCCGGATTGACTTCCGGGAGCTGTTGTATGGGAAAGATTGACTTTTTACAGACCGCATTTAAGCTGAGCGCCACAGTTTGTGCATGTATTGCAGCCGCCCATTTCTTCTACTGTTCCTTTGCGGCAAACAGGACAAGTATTTCCTACTTCACTGCCGATCGTTACATTGGTCGAGCGGATTTCTTGAATCGTATCCACGAGCACGACATGGTTCTCATGTTCTTTCGGTTTTGATTCTTCTTGTTCATCAAAGCTATTTTCTTCTGCTTTTAATGTCAAGACCTGAGAGTCACGGCTGCCGTCTACATATACGGTGCCGCCTTTAGCGCCGCCTTTGTAAAGACGCTCGTACACTTTTTCTACTTGCTCCACTGTGTAGCCGCGCGGGGCATTCACTGTTTTCGAAATGGAGCTGTCGATCCAGCGCTGAATCACACACTGAACATCAGCATGCGCTTCAGGAGCGAGGCTCATCGCCGTTACAAACCATTCCGGTAAGTTGTCTGGATCTGCCTGTGGATGACGATCCAAATACTCTTTTACGATGTCTGCCTTCACTTCAATAAATTTCCCTAAACGTCCACTGCGGTAGTACGTGAAGGAGAAGTAAGGTTCTAAACCGGTAGATACTCCAACCATTGTTCCAGTGGATCCCGTTGGCGCAACAGTTAAGAGATGCGAGTTACGAATGCCGTTTTCAATAATAGACTCGCGAACATCTTCCGGCATTTTCTTCATATAACCTGTTTCGATGAATGCTTGGCGCAAACGATTGGTCTCTTCCTCTGTTTCTCCTTCAAGGAATGGGAAGCTGCCTTTTTCTTTTGCCAGTTCCACAGAAGCTCTGTAGGCTGTTGTCGCAATCGTTTCGAACACTTTGTCTACAAGCTCATTGCCTTCAGGCGAACCGTATTCTTTCTCACAGTAAATTAATAAGTCAGCAAGCCCCATTACACCAAGACCGACACGGCGTTCACCGAGTGCCTGCTTTTTATTTTCTTCCAGGAAGTAAGGCGTTGCATCAATCACATTATCCTGCATTCTTACCCCTGTACGGACTGTTTCTTTCAGCTTTTCAAAATTAACCGTCTTCGTTTCTTTGTCTGCCATTTCTGCCAGGTTAACAGCAGCCAAGTTACAAACAGAAAATGGTGCGAGAGGCTGCTCTCCACATGGGTTTGTCGCTACAACTTGCTGACCGTATGCTTTTGCATTGGTCATGTCATTCGCATTATCAATAAAGAAAATACCTGGTTCAGCGGAATATGTCGCACAAATATTGATCAAGTTCCACAATTCGCGCGCCTTGATCTTACGGTATGTACGCACGGCATGTCCTTGTTTTTCCCACTCGCGTACATCGCCGACTTTATGCCAGTTTTCGTTATAATAGGCCATCTCTTCTTTGCTATACGTTTCAACAGCTGGAAAACGCAATTCATAGTCTGCGTCTTTCTCGACCGCTTCCATGAACTCTTTCGTTAAGCAGATAGAAATATTAGCACCTGTTAAAAACTCAGGATTGTGAACCGTGTACGTTCCGCCTGTTCTTAATTTCTCTTCTGCTTCTTTAATAATTTCAGCGCTGAAGCCGCCGTAGCCCGGAATGTTTTTGTAATTGACCACTCCTTGATACATGGCTTCTTCGCGTTCAGTAAGCGGCTTGAAGTTCAGCTTGTCCTTCGCTGCTTTTTTGATTTGTTCATCTTCTGTATTTTCAAGCAAATAGCGTAAAATACGCGGATTTTGCATTTTTGAAATGATAAATTCTACGATATCTGGATGCCAGTCCGCTAGCATGATCATTTGGGCCAAGTTGTTGCATTGGTTCGTTACACCAACTCTCTAAGTCACCCTAGAGTTCAGACCATATCTTACACCCTACTGAGTGCCCTCGCACTTCGGAAGCACTTACTTCCTACTCTACTCCCTTCCACCTAAGGTGTGGTTTCGATGGTCGTTGAACCTTCTCCACTCTTCCGAGACAGGAGCTTGGCTGCTGATTGTCTTTTTCCACCTGCTGTTTTTGAGCGTTCACGTCTGCTGTTTCCAGCTGCGTTGTAGCCAACAGGTCATGTAAAGAGTTCCCAGCAATTCACGAGGTTTTTTTATAGACGAGGCACTTATTTACCACGTCTGGATCCACCCTGCTCAACAAGATGCGTTAATTTCGCAATGTCATCAAGCCAGGAAACCGATCCGGATGATTTTCCGTTGACGCCCTTAGCGAGCGTGTTGCGTGGGCGCAGGGTAGAACCGTTCGTCCCAACACCGCCGCCGCGGCTCATAATTTCCATCACTTGCTTGCGATGTTCAGAAATACCTTCGCGTGAATCAGGAACGAATGGCATAACGTAACAGTTAAAATACGTTACATCCGTCTGTGCTCCTGCTCCATAAAGAACGCGTCCCGCTGGAATAAAATTTAAGTTCACAAGCTCTTGATAAAATTTCTCGAACCACTCTTTACGCTTTTCTTCTGTTTTTTCTACAGAAGCGAGGCCTGTTGCGTTTCGTTTAGCAATTTGCTCGTAGTAAATTTCTAGAGGCTTTTCAATCACATCAAGAGGACGGCGGATAAGGCCTGTTTCTTGTTCTTTCGGATCATCCAATGCACCGCGGAATTCTTCATCCACAAGTACTTCGGCTTTTTTCTCCTGCCAGTCAATGCTGGTAATAAAACCAACACCTCTCGCTGGAAACTTCGGATCCTCTTTAATCGTTAACACAACAAAATCGCCTTCCGTTAACGTGACTTTCTCTGTGTCTTTAAACGAATAGCGGTCGATCATAACAAGACGTGAAACCCCTTTGTGAGTGATTTTCATATCAGGGGTGACAGGATGAACTTGAGGGAAGACGCTGATGTCTTTGTTCAATCTGTCAATGTTGAGGGACATATTCTTTTGTGACGCAACAGACATAATCACAGCTCCTTTTCTTCTACATATTTCACAGTCATTTAAACATTCTATACCCATGTATTCTGACTAAAAACTCAACAAACACAATATATTGTGTTTGTTTTTCTTGATACATTACTATATATTGAGTTAAAAACATTTTTTTGTCAAGCTGACAAACGACCGCCTTCCGATGTAAAAATGCGATCGAACTAGGGAAAACAACGATATTGCCAAAACAAGAAAATTTTTCGTGCTCGGCCCTCACGTAGCTTTCTTCTTTTTTCCGCAAAAAAAGAGAACAAGCCTAAAGGCTAGCTTCTCTTTCGCTTGATGATTTATCTTTTAAAATTCCATTCATCTGAAGCGTATTTTTCTTTCGCAAGCCGCTCAATATAGGCTAGTTCTTCTGCCGTAAATTCATACGGTTCAAGCTCAATTCCAAGACCTTCCTCAAACCCTTTTTTGAATGCTTCGCCCGCCATATCATAAGTCACTCTGTTTGGGCTAATGTCATTAATGGCGACGGCTTTATTTTTAAACGCCCGCTGCATTCTCTCTTTCACCCGTTCATTCGAGTATGTAAATAAACTGAACAGCTTGTCTTCATCTAGATCCAGCAAGATGGAGCCATGCTGCAAAATAACACCTTTTTGTCTCGTCTGGGCACTTCCTGCTACTTTTCGGCCTTCAACGACGAGTTCGTACCAGCTTGGCGCATCAAAACAGACAGACGACCGTGGGTTTTTCAAGCTGTCTTTCTCCTCTTCTGTCCGTGGTACTGCAAAATAAGCCTCTAGACTAAGGTGATGGAATCCTTTTAAGATTCCCTCAGATATCACTCTGTATGCCTCTGTCACCCCAGCTGGCATATTTGGATGCTCCTCCGTAACGATGACACTATACGTTAACTCATGTTCATGAAGCACGCCTCTACCGCCAGTTGGACGGCGGACAAAGCCAAGACCATGCCGTTTAACAGCCTCCAAATCAATTTCCTTTGTTGCTTTTTGAAAATACCCAATTGACAACGCTGCTGGTTCCCAGCCGTAGAAACGAATCACAGGCGGGATTTTCCCTTTGCTATGCCATTCTAATAGCGCCTCATCCATTGCCATATTGAATTCTGCCGTCTGCCGGCCGGAATCAACAAATCTCCAAATCTCTTTTTTCATGGTGATTGCCGCCTTTTTCATGATAAATTCACCCACTTAGTGTATCAAAAGCAGAGACAAAAACAAAGAGTTATCGCTCGTTTATTTCTTTTGATTCTTCCCGCAGCCACGTTTATAATAGAAATCAGTGCATGTTTACTAGGAAGGGGTGTATCCATTGCTTTATACAATAGCTGCCATTTTAGGCGCCATCATTCTGTATACTTTATATATGTATTTTTCCCAGAAAAAAGCGGTCAAGTCGCTCTCCCAGGAAGAGTTCATTAAAGGGTACCGCAAAGCTCAGCTCATTGATGTCCGTGAACCGAACGAATTTGAAGCGGGTCACATTTTAGGCGCGCGCAACATTCCGCTTACACAAATGAAAACGCGCATGAAGGAAATTCGTCCGGACAAGCCTGTGTATCTGTATTGCCAAAGCGGCCTGCGCAGCGGCAGAGCTGCTCAGACATTGTACAAAAAAGGCTACCGCGATTTATATCACTTACAAGGCGGGTTCAAAGGCTGGACTGGAAAAGTAAAAAGTAAGTAAAAAACTGCCTCCACCGAGGCAGTTTTTCTATTGTAAACATTTAAGCGTTCTGCAATTCCCGCTCGTAACGAAGAACTGGCTTACGAGCTGCTGCTGTTTCATCAAGACGGCCGATGACGGTTGTATGCGGCGCTTCTTGAACGATTTCTGGGTTAGCTTCTGCTTCCTTCGCAATTTGAATCATAACGTCGATGAAAGCATCTAGCGTTTCTTTTGACTCTGTTTCAGTCGGTTCGATCATAATACATTCTTCCACATTTAATGGGAAGTAAATTGTAGGTGGATGGAAACCGAAGTCTAACAGACGCTTAGCAATGTCAAGCGTACGCACCCCAAGCTTTTTCTGGCGTTTTCCGCTGAGTACAAATTCATGCTTACAATGACGGTTAAACGGCAGGTCAAAATAAGGAGCAAGTCTGCGCATCATATAGTTAGCGTTTAATACCGCATATTCTGTTACCGCTTTTAAGCCATCTGGGCCCATTGAGCGGATATACGTATAAGCGCGAACATTAATGCCAAAGTTTCCGTAAAACGGTTTTACGCGGCCAATGGACTGCGGGCGGTTATAATCGAAACGATAGACGCCTTCTTCTTTCACTAGAACCGGTTTTGGCAAGTAAGGAATTAAATCCTTCTTCACGCCGACTGGACCAGAACCCGGACCGCCGCCGCCGTGAGGACCCGTAAATGTTTTATGGAGATTTAAGTGAACCACATCAAATCCCATATCTCCAGGACGGGCTTTTGACATAACGGCATTTAAGTTGGCGCCGTCATAATACACCTTGCCGCCGACACCGTGAATGATTTCAGTGATTTCTAAAATATTTTCTTCAAATAAGCCAAGTGTATTTGGATTTGTCAGCATGAGCGCTGCAGTTGTCTCGTCCGCTACCCGTCTTAAATCTTCTAAATCTACTAAGCCGTCTTCCCCAGACTTCACCGTTACCGTTTCAAAACCGGCAACTGTAGCAGAGGCTGGGTTTGTACCGTGAGCAGAATCCGGTACAATTACTTTTGTACGATTAAAGTCCCCGTTTTCTTCATGGTAAGCACGAATCATCATTAATCCCGTCCACTCACCCTGAGCTCCTGCTGCTGGCTGCAGTGTCACTTCATCCATGCCTGTAATTTCTTTTAAATGCTCTTGAAGGTCGTACAATAGCTCCATTGCTCCTTGTACAGTTTCTTCTTGTTGAAGGGGATGCACATGAGCAAAACCTTCAAAACGAGCAACGTCTTCATTAATTTTCGGATTGTATTTCATCGTACAAGAACCAAGTGGATAAAATCCAGAATCCACACCATGGTTTCTATTTGATAGCGCTGTGTAATGACGCATAATATCAAGTTCAGAGACTTCCGGAAGTTCCGGCTCTTCCTCACGTAAATATCCTGCAGGCAAAAGGGCAGACAAATCTGCTTCTGGTACATCTAATTCAGGCAGACTATAGCCAATCCGCCCTGGTTGAGACAATTCGAAAATAAGCTCTTGGTCCTTCTTATTCATGGCTATCCCCCAATTCTTTTGCAAAAAGTTCAATTTCTTCTTTTGTCCGCAGTTCTGTCACAGCAACGAGCATGCAATTTTCAAGACCATCGTAAGTAAGACCAAGGTCATAACCGCCAATAATGCCTTTTTCAAGCAGCTTTTGGTTTACTTCTCTTACCGGTTTATTGAGGCGAATAACAAATTCATTAAATACAGGTCCCTCAAACAAGACTTCTACTCCATTTTGCTTTAACGTCTCTCTAGCAAAAAATGCTTTTTGCAAGTTTTGTGTCGCGATTTCACGCACACCTTTTTTACCTAAAGCTGTCATAGCTACACTGGCTGCAAGAGCGTTAAGTGCCTGATTGGAGCAAATGTTAGAAGTCGCTTTGTCACGACGGATATGCTGCTCGCGTGCTTGCAGCGTCAATACGAAGCCGCGTTGTCCTTGATCATCATGCGTCTGGCCAACGAGACGGCCTGGCACTTTACGCATCAGCTTTTTCGTTACTGCAAAGTATCCGCAGTGCGGTCCGCCAAATTGAGCCGGAATGCCAAATGGCTGAGCGTCACCGATCACAATATCAGCACCAAATTTTCCTGGAGGTGTCAGTGCACCAAGAGCAAGTGGATTAGAAGAAACAACAAACATGGCTTTTGCGTCATGAGCCGCTTTTTCTACTTCAGAAAGTGACTCAATCGCACCGAAGAAGTTAGGATATTGAACGATCACAGCTGCTGTATCGTTATCGACTAATTCATTTAGCTGATCAATGTCTGTTACTCCATTTTTGTGCGGGATTACCACTACTTCAATGTTTTGGCCTTTTGCGTAAGTCGCTAACACATCGCGTGACTCTGGATGAACCGTTTCTGATACGAGTACTTTCTTTCTTTTCGTCTGACCAGCGCTTAGCATAGCTGCTTCCGCCAACGCTGTGCCTCCGTCATACATAGAAGAGTTCGCTACATCCATACCCGTTAATTCGCAAATCATCGTTTGGAATTCAAAGATCGCTTGCAGTTCCCCTTGGGAAATTTCTGGCTGGTACGGTGTGTAAGCTGTGTAAAATTCTGAACGAGAAATAACGTGGTCTACAATAGACGGCGTATAGTGATCATATACACCTGCCCCTAAAAAGGAAGCATATTGTTTCGCATTGATGTTTTTAGCAGCCATTGCGCTTAATTCTTTTTTCAACGCTGGTTCTGCTTTTGCTTCTTTAATATTATATAATCCCTGAAAACGTACTTTTTCAGGAATGTCGGCAAATAATTCATCTACCGTTTGGACACCCACTGTTGCAAGCATTTCCTTTTTATCCGTTTCTGTCATCGGCAAGTAACGATGCTTCATTATATTCCCCTTCTCTCTTTCTTATTTTGAGCGTTTATAAAATGGTGGTTTTACCGTTTTAGCTGTTAATTTTTTGCCGCGGATTTCTACTTGCAGCTCTTGATCAGGTACAGCATACTCTGCTTTCACTAAAGCCAGACCAATATTTTTCTTTAACGTCGGTGATTGAGTACCGGTCGTTACATGACCCACTTCTTCTTCACCGGAAAAAACAAGATAGCCGTGACGCGGAATTCCCCGATCTATCATCTCAAGACCAATCAATTTCCGCTTCGGACCATTTTCTTTCTGCTCTTTCAACACGTCTAGGCCAATAAAGTCCTCTTTGTTTGTCTTTACTGCAAAACCTAAGCCTGCTTCAAGTGGTGAAATATCATCAGCTAGCTCCTGTCCATATAAAGCAAGGTTCGCTTCAAAGCGTAAGGTATCACGCGCACCGAGTCCGCATGGAAGAAGACCGTCTTCTTTGCCAGCCTCTAAAAGATCTTCCCATAGCTTAGGGGCATCTTCACTTCGGCTATAAATCTCAAAGCCATCTTCTCCTGTGTAACCAGTTCGTGATACGAGAGCTGGTATCCCGTTAATTCTAACTTCCTGCTTAAACTTAAAAGACTTAATCTCACTTAAATCCACATCAGCCACTAGCTTTTGCAAAATTCCTTCAGCAGCAGGACCTTGAATAGCGAGTTGTGCCCAGTCTTTTGATACGTTTTCAACTTCTATATTTCCTGCTTGATGCTTCTTCAGCCAATCAAAATCTTTATCTGTATTCGCTGCATTCACAACAAGTAGATAATCATCTTCAGCTAGCATGTAGACGAGCAAATCATCGACAGCTCCGCCTTTTTCATTACACATAATCGTATAGATTGCTTGATCTGGCTGGAGCTTTGACAAGTCGTTCGTCATCATTTTTTGTAGAAAGGCTAAGGAGTCTTTTCCCTTTACTGTAATTTCCCCCATATGAGAAACATCAAAAAGCCCTGCCTTTGTGCGGACAGCCTCATGTTCTTCTTTAATACTTGAAAATTGAACAGGCAGTTCCCATCCTCCAAAATCAATCGTTTTTGCTCCAGATCGCTGGTACGATTCAAACAATGGTGTGCGCTTTAATTCTCCCATTTCCCTACCCCTTTCATTGTCTTCCTGCGGTTCAGCCCATTATTTTTGCATAAAAAAAGACAAAGAACAGCTTTTACAAGTTGTTCTCTGTCCTTGAACCTGAAAGTTTAACCTGGTAAACAGGCTGTCTTCTTTGGTGGTTTCGTTAACGAAACGCTCTCCAGAGTCGCGTCCAGCAAGAGTTCTTTTGCCTGAGAGATTCACAAAAAGCTTGTTTGCTCCTTCGGCGCTGTATAAACAGTCTCTCCCCTCGCCTTCATTCGCTATATTTAGTTAATAAATGGGCATACTATGAACATCGGATTAGAGTAAATCAACAATATTCGCTTTTTTGCAAAATGACATAATATTTTGTTCACTTACATCCTACCATTAAAGGTAAGGTTTCGGCAACATATTTTATAAAGGAGTTTTTCAAATGGATGTGGAAATTTATTTCGATCATAGCTGGGAAGAGGAATTAGAAAAAAGACTCGAACAAGATGGGCCTTGGGGGAGCTGGCCGCTTTTCCAATCGACTATTAATATGGAAAGACGAATGATGGTCCCTGATTTTGAAGGATTGTTAGCTCCTAGCTTTCTGCCGGAACTTACGGCTCTTCCGCATCAGCTTGAAGCAGCTAGAAGAGTAGTGGAAGAAATGAATGGCAAAGCTATTTTAGCGGATGAAGTAGGACTCGGCAAAACAATCGAAGCTGGGCTAGTATTAAAAGAGTATTTGATTCGCGGCCTCGTGAAAAAAGTTTTAATCTTAGCTCCGGCTTCTCTCGTTTCTCAATGGGCCCATGAGTTAACTACTAAATTTTACATTCCTGCTATTGCCCAAAAGAAGTTTTATGCCTGGGATGAGCATGATATCGTCATTTCCTCGATCGATACAGCCAAACGAAGTCCGCACAAGGAAAAAATTTATGAACAAGACTATGACTTAGTTATTATTGATGAAGCTCATAAATTAAAAAACCATAAAACAAAAAACTATCAATTTGTCCGTCACTTAAAAAAGAAATTTTGCCTATTACTCACAGCGACACCTATTCAAAACCGGCTTGATGAAATGTTCCATCTCGTTTCGCTATTAAAGCCTGGTCATTTGGGAAGCGAAGGACAGTTTAGTGAGCAGTTTAAAAAAGGAGACCGGCAAGTACAAAACCATCACCATTTAATTAAGCTCATGAATAAAGTGATGATTCGTAACCGTCGGCAGGATACAGGTGTGGAGTGGACAGCCAGAAAAGTAGAATCCGTTAAAGTGACTTTCACAGAGGAAGAACGCTCGCTCTATCAAGCTCTTGAACAGCTCGTCCGCAGCCAGCCAGATGATGTACGGTCTGCTTTTTCCTTGCTTACTTTGCAGCGGGAAGCCTGCAGCAGCAAAGAAGCCGTCTTTTTCACCTTAAGAAACATGGCGAAGAAGCTGAATGGAAACCATCTTGATTTTCCAGAGAGTTTTCAAAACGCTTTGTCACATATACAGAACATTACGCACAACTCTAAAGCAGAAAAAGCACTTCAGCTCGTTCAATCGATTAATGACAAAGTAATTATTTTTACTGAATACCGGGCAACGCAGCTATATTTACAGTGGTTCTTTAAACAAAACGGGATTACATCCGTCCCCTTCCGCGGTGGGTTTAAACGCGGAAAGAAAGATTGGATGAAGCAGCTTTTCGAGAAGCAGGCTCAGATTCTAATCGCGACGGAAGCGGGCGGCGAAGGATTAAACCTACAATTTTGCCACCATGTCATTAATTTTGATCTTCCCTGGAATCCAATGCGACTTGAACAGCGGATCGGCCGTGTTCATCGATTCGGACAAACAAAAGATGTGTGCATTTATAACTTCAGCATTGAAGATACAATTGAAGACCGAATTCTGCAGCTGCTCTATGAAAAAATCCATCTATTTGAGCAGGCTGTCGGGCAACTAGATGATATTTTAGAGAGAATCGATCTTCCTAATATGCAGGAACATTTAGTGGATATTTTTCAGCACTCCAAAACAGAAGGAGAGCTGCACGTCAAAATGAAAAACCTTGAAGCGGCCATCGAATTAGCCAACGAGTGGAAAAAAGAGGAGGAGCGCTTTAGTGAAGAACGAAATTCATCTATTTCTTGAAGACTATTTTAAAGCCACTGAATGTACTTTTTTAGAGAAAACAGAAGGGTCACTTAGTGTCAAACTAACGCCTGCCATTGATAAAGAATTGATGAATCGGCCTTTTTATTGGCATTATGCCGAAAAAACTGGAATGAAAGCGGAGCCGCTTTCCGTAACCTTCATTACCGATCAAACCAAAATACCGGCTGATCTTGAAGGGGAATCTATCCACTTCGGCACCCCTCGTCTGCAACAGATTTTTCAATCGGCGAAAGAACATACCCGTTTTATCAGGCTCTACGAACAAAGAGCCACCGGTCATCGCCAGCCGCTTCATCCATGGCTTTTAATAAATGTAAAAGTATCCTATGAAGCCAATCATAAAAAAGATATCTTTTATTCACTTGGCCTCAATTTAATTAACGGAATGATTCAAGAAGAGTTCATGGACGTACTCAACCGTAAACAGCTCGTATCAAAAATCCCTGATTTTTCTTTTACCATTACTCCCTTAATTAAACCAAAAAGCGGCGTTAAGCGATTGCAGCGCTTTTTAACCTCCCAGCTTGAAAAAGAAAATCATCAATGGGCGGTAAAAGCACAAAAAGAATGGGAGGAAGACTCCCTCCTGCTTGATTCTTTTTATGAAGACGAAGAAAAACCTGAGGCTTATTTTATCGAAAAGGCGGCATTAGAAAAACAATATTCTCCAAAGATCGATGTGAATATTATTAATGGTGGGGTGATTTACTTGCATTCCTAAATAAAGCGCTGCGCCATCACTTTTTATAAAAGAGCTGGCGCAGCGCCCAAGGAAGCAAACCAAACCATCTAGAAGAAAAGGCCGCACGCCCAGCCCGTTTCTGGTAACGTTTTTCTCTTCTTACTTGCTTCGGTTCATTCCAATAACTAAGAAACGTTGCAATAAAATATTTTACGTATTCGTTCACAAACACCGCCTCCTGCAGTCGGTGTCATTTTTTCCAATTTCTGCTCGTTCTAAACACCTGCTATTCAATCCAGCGGACAATTTGTCGATCGGCCATGCTATAAATTATCCTTGTTGAAAATCTTGTTTCTGCTTTAGCCGTCTTTAAATGAATCGCTACTAATTCCTCTGTCTCGTCTGGTATCACTTTATATGTGACATCCCCACGATCTGTACGGTACATACCGGAAATCTCCTCTCCATTTTCCAGAAGCATGAAAATTTCCTGCAGTGCCATGAACTCTATCACTTTCGTTTCATAGTAGTCTGTTAAAAACAAAGCTGTTTTCTGCTTACTGACAAAGATTCCCGTTCCAAAAATGGCCGCTGTGCAAACAACGGTAAAGAGAAGAATCGTGTAAGGGAGAAGAACCCCCCTTTCATTACTGATTAAGCCTTTCATATTGCTTCCCCTGCAAAAAGATGAAGATACGCTCTTTCCTTTTCACCGTTTTTAAAAACAGCTCTTGTGCATAGTGAGGAATCGCACGGATAAAATTGCACAGAAGAAACTTCCTGCAAAATCATTTCATGTCCTCTGCCTCCAACCCTTCTCCTTATCCCCTCTTTATATTTCTCAATTGAAACCACTTCACCTTCTTGTATAAATGTGATTTGCTCATCTGTTATCTTCAGAGAATGAGACATATATAACTCTTTTCGCAGCTGCAGTACAAACAACTCCCATTCCGTTCTTCTTTCTGGATCAAGCTGCTCCTCCACCCGATAGACGGTCCCGTAGATAAGAGGAAAGAGAGCAGCCATACTAATAAAAATCATTAAAACAAATAAAGACTCTACCATCGTAAAGCCATTATTGTTTGTTAATACAAGAAGCTTGTCCCGATACTTTAAAGCAAGCGGCTGCCTTCGTCGTTTCCCAGGAAATATCATACTTCTCTCCCTCCTCTTCATAAACGACTTGAAAGTCCTTTCTTTCAAGCAGCCTCTTTCCACTCTCCTCATATAAGAACCTCATTCCTTTTTGCCGCTCCCATAGAGCTTTAGACTGTCCTGTCATTTGCACCATTAACGGCAGCACAGAGGCAGCCAACATCACAATTATCATTAAAGAAAGCAAGCTTTCTGCAAGCGTAAAGCCTCGTTCATTGTTCCGTAACATAAAATCTCCCCTTACCAATTTGAAAAACCAGCGAGATGTACCGACTTCCATACCTAAAACGAACGGTACCAAAGTTATTTGTATTCCCGTTTGGCAAAAAAGATAAAATCGTTAATGAACCATCCATATAACGAATCGTATCAGGCATGTTTCGTTGGACTAAAAAGTTTGCAGTAGAAGTGAGTGATCGGATTGTATAACAATTTTCTGTATAGAAGAACTTTACCTCTACTTTTTCCTGCCTGGCGATTGCATAAGACTGAGCGAAAAAAAGATCGGCCTGCAGCTGATTAAGAAACTGTTCTTTCTCGAAATGAGCTGCGAGCTTTGGAAAAGGAAGCACAGCGATAGAGAGTAAAACGATTATAATGGTAAGCACGACCATCGTTTCCATGAGCGTAAAGCCTCTCTCTTCTTTTGGTAACCGCATTCTTTTATGGAACAATGGATACTTCCCCATCTGTTCCAATCTTTAACTGGTCTCCATTCGGACAAGCCGTCTCATCATCTCTTAAATACCCTTTATCGGCCATTTCCTGAATGGTCGAAGGAAATTTATTAAGATCAATCCGATAAGCTTGCACCTGGCCTTGCACCATGTGTTTAAACGCCGTACATCCTTTTTTATTAATGCTATTACTCTGTTTTGCTACATTTGGTATAGCGATAAATAACAACACTGAAATGACTAATAAAACAATCATCATTTCAATGAGGGTGAAACCAGCCTCATTTTTATAGATAAATCTTTTTCTCACGAATAGATGCCTCCTTCTTAGATAGAACCGACCATTTGGAACATCGGCAGCATAACCGACAGGTAAATCGCAATTACAACAAGACCTACGCACAAAAAGATAGACGGCTGTAAAATAGACAAGCTTCTCTTTATTTTCTTTTCTAGTAAAGTCTCACAAAAATGACTGAACAAGAATAGTTCTTGAGCTAGCCGGCCATTCGTTTCACCATGACGAAGAATACGCGGAAGCTGAGGCACAAAGCAGGACATCTGTTCTGCTGCCTCTGCAAAAGACTGGCCTGTAACTAAACCGCTGTTTATTTCTGAAGCAACATGGCGCAGTACCGGGTGCATCGTCTGTTCTTGTAAGATTAGTAACACTTCATTCACCGCAAAACCGCTCTTCAGCAAAGAGGAAACCTCCTTTGCAAATAGGCGCGTAAAGAGCAACGGAAAATAAGTGGAAGTAATAGGAGTTTTTATGAGCCAATGGATTTTACTTTGGGGAGTTTGCCTTTGATATTGAAAAAAGACAAACAGAGAAGCAGCTGCCAGCACGCCAGCAGCTAATAAAATAAAGGGCGGTCCCTTTTGTAAAAAGGTGATGAGCAGAAACGTACTGCCGCTAGGGGTAAAGTTAAGAGCCGCATACAGCTCCTCAAAACGCGGCATTAAGAAGTAGTTTAAAAGAAACAATAGCATAAATAAAAGAAAGAGCAGAAAGAGTGGATATTGGAGCAGCTTTACTAATTTTTCCTTCGCCTGTTCTGTCTTTTTCCAGTGCTCGCCCGCATGCAGTAATGTTTCAGGCAGACGGCCATGCTTTTCGGCAAAGTACACTTGCAGACAAATCATGGACGGAAAATGAAGCATATGAAGAATTTCATTTAAAGGCGTACCCGCGTTTAGTTCAGTGCGAATTAATCGAATAGATTCACGATGATTACGGTCAAAATTGATTAGTAAAAATTCAAGCGCATCACCAATCGCAAAACCTTGATTTAGCATTTCTCCCAGCCTGAAAATAAATTCACCTTGATATCTTCCTGCTCTTCTCCTCTTCAAATACCCAGCGATCGTATTCAGTTTGAGAGAGATATCCAAGAGCAATCCCCTTCCTTAATAAATGTTTTAGCAACGGGTAATGGTATTGGCTCGCCTCTCCTTTCGCTTCATTTAACACGGCTTGCAAGTCTGTGCCGCTTAATATTTCGTATACAGTAGCTTGCCTGCGTTGTTTCTTTACAGGACAGTGAGGAGAACAATCCGCTCCGCATTTCGGACAGAGAAGATTAACAAGACGCTGTGCAGTAACCCCAATTAACGTTTGTTGGATCTCATGCCATTTTAGTCCAAACTCAAGCAGACGGAATATCGCTCCTTTTGCATCCCTCGTATGCAAGGTCGTTAAAACAAGGTGGCCTGTGAGTGAAGCACGGATTGCAATTCTAGCCGTCTCTTCATCACGGATTTCTCCTACCATAATCACGTCTGGATCATGCCTTAAAATAGCCTTTAATCCTGTTGAATACGTTACGCCGGCTTTTTCATTCACTTGTACTTGCAGCCATTGATCGTTTTGTTTTTCGACAGGGTCTTCGAGGGTAATCACATTTCGGCCGTGCTGGCTGGCACTATGCTGAATAAGCGAATACAGAGTCGTCGTTTTACCACTTCCAGTCGGACCTGTGAAAATAATTAATCCGTGAGAATGGGATAAAAGCGCGAGCAGTTTTTTAGCGGAGCTTGGAAACAAGGAAAGCTGCAGCAAGTCTGGTACGCCTTGTTGAGGAAGAAGACGAATGACGAGACTTTCTTTCGAGAGGGCCGTGGGCAATGTGGAGATTCGTAAAGAAATCAAAAAGCTGGATACTTCAAGTTGAAATGATCCGCTTTGCGGCTTTCGTTTCTCGCCGATATCCATCGAAGCCATAAACTTAAAATGAGAAATCAGTCTTTCACCTTCACGCAATGAAAACTGTCTATGGGGAATCAATTGACCTTGAGAGCGGATTTGAACAGCATAGCTATGTGTTCGGGGAATAAAGTGGATATCTGTCGAATTAAGAGTGAGGGCTTCTTGCAAAAGTTCTTCGACAGCTTTTTCAACCATCATTGTTCTTTATTTCACCACCTTTCATTTTGGCTCATTAACTTTATTCGACAGTAAACTAAAAACTCCTTCTTCTTTCTTTAAGTTTCTACAACAAGTTTTTAATCGTTCCTGCTAGGGGCTAGGGGAGAAAGTATATAAAAATCCACCATTTTACCTTATACATGCATTCATGGAGAGAGCATGATACTATGGAAATATCACGCAATCTTCACAAAGTGCGTGAAAGTTATGTTTACAATACTATTGTCGTTCCATTATAATAAGATACTGATGGAGTGACGAATAAAGGAGGGATACATAATGGATCGCATGTTCCGCGTATTAGCATTCTGGACTGGAATCTTTGCTGTCATGTTCTATCTTGGCGATATGCACAAAACAGCTTTGCTATTCCTCGGCCAGACCGGATTCTTCTTAATTGTAGGATATTTAAATTTAACTGAACGTATGTACGTGTACCTGTTTGCAGCATACTTAACTGTATTCTTCTGTGGATACAGCTACTGGACTACCTTTATGGTAACTCCTGGAGCAGGCCATTAATAAATGGTTCTGTCAGCCGGTCTATAATGGCCGGCTTTTTTATTTAGTTAACAATATAAGAAGGCTGTCTCAAAACAGAACCCGACCTTTTTCGCTCGATAAGAGAAGAAGATCTAACCGGTATGAGACAGCCTTTATTTTTTAAAATCCGTTTAAAAACGGATTACGCTCCATTTCATCGCCAATCATCGTAGCTGGTCCATGTCCAGGCAGAACAATCACTTCTTCCGGCAATGTCAATAAATGATCGTGAATGCTTCTAATCAATTGCTCATGGTTGCCACCTGGCAAATCTGTACGGCCGATGCTTCCCATGAATAACGTGTCACCGGCAAATACAGCATTCCCTTCTTCAAAGAAATAAGATATACTGCCTGGAGAATGGCCTGGCATATGAAATAACCGAAGAGAAAAACTGCCTATTGTTAAGGAATCCTCGTTTCCTAAAAGATGGTCAGCTGGCCGACCGCTGATTTCACCAAGCTGAAAACGAGCAGACCCATTTAAAGCCGGATTCGTGAGCCATTCTGACTCTTCTTTATGTATGTACACCGGGATGTCAAAAGCTTCTCTAACTTGTTCAACAGCCCCAATATGATCGAAATGAGCGTGTGTTAGTAAAATAGCAAGCGGTCGTAAATGATTTTCATTTAACCAGCTAACGAGCTTTTCTCCCTCTGCTCCCGGGTCAAATACGATGCACTCCCCCTTTTCATTAGAGAGAATATAACAATTGGTTTGCAGTGGGCCTAGCGGCAATTGTGTCCAATTCATATGATCTTCGTCCACCTTTCTTTTTAACTCTCTTTATCGTACCAGCCAATCCTATCTTTTTAAAGAACAATGATTTTTCAACTCGACAAACATTAAAAAAAACTATAGAATAGTGATGAATATGTACTAATTTTACATAATTGTCTTTAGTTGATGATTATCGAGTGATCTTAGAAAGGAGTTTGACTTATGAACGGCTTAGTAATTATCTTCGCTCTAATAGCTCTTCTTGCCTTGTTCAGTACGGTAAACGCTTTAAAAAACAAAAATATTCTAGGCATTATTTTTGGACTCGGCACGTTAGGAGTATTTGGATGGTTTACAATTATGACTGTGATCCATCAAGGATACCCTGCTGCCTGATCCACTTTTCAGACAAAACCCTCTCCAGCAGAGGGTTTTTTATTTTCCCTTCAACTTGATGGAACGACGAAAAAACCCTGCCGATTGCAGCAGGGTTTTACACATCTTATTTTTTGGCAGCATTCGGGTCATAGAAGCGAAGTAAATCACCGTAAATAATCCGATCAGAATAATTTAATTCTGTTGCTGCTTTTTCTATAGAAGGGGCACAGTAATTCTTTTCGATTGGCTGCTCTGTTGCTTTGTCCCAACACTTATTGTCCGCATACACATAATCTTTTGTTACAAAACGGCCGTCACGGAATACAGCTAAATCCTCATGATCTTTTGACAACAAATCTTGTCCGAACTGAAGATCATCTTTTGTTTCAATGCCAAGCAAGTGAAGGAGCGTTGGGCGAACGTCTATTTGTCCACCGACTTTATCAATCACTCTTCCTTTTACACCAGGTATGTGAATCATAAATGGAACTTTTTGCAGCTGAGTTGAAACAAATGGCGTAACTTCCTTACCTAGGTACTGGCTCATCGCTTCATTATGGTTTTCTGAAATACCGTAATGATCTCCATAAAGAACAATGACGGAGTTTTCATAAAGCCCGGCAGCTTTCAAGTCCTCGACGAATTTTTTCAATGCCTCATCCGTATAGCGTACTGTGACAAAATAACGGTTCAATGTCCCGCTGTTTGAAGTAAATTCATCAATAAATTGATCTTCCTCATCGTAATAAAACGGGTGATGATTCGTTAAAGTGATAAGCTTTGAATAAAATGGTTTTGGCATGTCTTTCATATGCTGCACCGATTGCTCAAAAAACGGGATATCCTTCATTCCCCAGTTAACACTATTATCCGCATTAATGTCATAGTCGCCTGCCTCATAAAAGCGCTCATACCCTAAAGACTTATACATGATGTCCCGGTTCCAAAAGCTTTTGTTATTTGCATGCATCGCATTAGAAAAGTACCCGTTCTCCCTTAACTTTTCTGCCATAGAATTAAATTCATTGCCAGAATGAGTGAAGAAGACGGCTCCACGGCTTAACGGATAAAGTGAATTCTCAGTCAAAAACTCTGCATCAGACGTTTTTCCTTGCCCTGTTTGATGATAAAAGTTGTTGAAATACAAGCTTTGTTTAGCAAATTGGTTCATAAACGGAGTAATTTCTTGACCATTCACTTTATTATTTATGACAAACTCTTGTGTGGACTCAACAGATACCATAATTAAGTTTTTTCCTTTTGCCACACCAAACAATTCATCATTCGGTTTAGCATAATTGGTATCAGAGTAGTTTTCAATATCTGCCAGCTCACTGCCATCCGCAAGCGCTCTTTGTGCAGATGACTTTGATTGTAAAATTACATCATAGATATGATAATTAAACGTTCCTATATTTTTCACGAGCATTTCACGGTCAAATGTTCTCGTTAAAAGCTGTGGGCGTTCAATTTCAGAAAGGCCTAGGTTTAAAAAGAACATCGCAGCCGCCGCTAAAAAGTAGGCCCGGCGGTTCATTTTTGTCATGGAATGAAAGCTGATAAGCTTGGGCTTCACTTTTAAAATAACCATGATCACAATAAGATCAGCAAAGTAAAACATATCATACCATTTAAATTCTTCGGTCACACTGTTTCCTAAATCGGCAAAGTTACTAGTCTGAAATAAGAGCGGCATCGTGATAAAGTCGTTAAAGAAACGATAGAAAACGACGTTTGCATAAAGCAAGAACGTAAGCAAGAAGCTGGTAATGATCAGATAGCGATTTCTAGCTTTTTCACTTTTAAAGAACATACTAATCCCCATAATAAGCATAATAAAACTCAATGGGTTAATAAAAAGTATAAATGCCTGCAATGTATTTTCGATTTCAATGTTAAAACTCGTTTGATAGATAATATACGTTTTAATCCATAAGAACAAAACGACAACAGCGATTAAAGATACATTGTTGCGTAAGGTTCCTTTCATTCAATAACCTCCTTAATACAAAGCGCACAGGTTCCCCTGTGCCATATAAAGCCGTTCATATGTAAAAACATCATAGCTAATCTTAATACTTTTTTTACAAAAAAGCAAACGAGAGAAAATAGAGATTTTGTAGAATAATAGTTTACACACCTGCTTTCTTCACCTTTTGTCATACGTATCAACAAGGAAAAAAGTTTCATTTTTATAAAAAAAAGGGACCGTTTGAAATGGTCCCTTCCCTCATGCCCGATTAACAGCCGCGCTTTTCTTTTTCTATTCTGCGCTCCTGTCTTAAAATGAGCACCGCCTGCTGAAAATCTTTCACTTCTAACAATTTCGAATCATACAAGTCCTTTATTTCGGCTTCCATCAAGTCCAAATCCGCTAGACGGTCGCCTACATAAACAAAAATGCCATACCGCTTTAAAAGCTGTTGCACATCCCACATCGTTTTCAACTTGTTCAACGGCCCCCTTACTAAATTTCTCCACTCGACCTTCACCCATTGTTAAATGATGCTTGTCATTCCGAAAAGCCTAAGTACAGCCCCCCCGCTGATAATAAAAACGCTGCCATCAGAAAAGCAAATTGCATCAACGGCTTTTTCTTGGCAGGAAAATGAACAGCTCCTGTTGCTAAAAAGCCCCCTATTAAGCCGCCTATATGTCCCGCGTTATCAATTCCTGATACCGAAAATCCAAAAACAAGATTAATCAAAATAACGACAATAATATTCATGCCCATTGTTCGGAAAAAAAGCCTAGGATAAATCACTCCAAAGTAAAGCAAAGCACCAAAACAACCAAAGATCGCCCCGCTTGCGCCAGCTGATAAGCTAGAGTTCATGACAAAACTTGCTAACGCCCCCATAAAGCCTGAAAATAAATAAATGAAGAGAAAGCGGAATCGTCCATATATCTGCTCTACAGCAGTTCCAAGGAAATACAAGGCGAAAGTATTCATCAGCAAATGCAAAAAGCCTATGTGTAAAAAGATAGGGGTAAAGAAACGCCACCACTCTCCTTCAAGAATAAGCGGGTTAAATTTTGCCCCGAAGCGGATTAAATTTTCCGAGTTGGTACTGCCTCCAGTCAGTTCTAACAATAAGAACATCACTACTTGAACAGCGATAAACAGATAGGAGAAAAAAGGGGTGGAAGAATGGAATACTTTTTGATCCTCTTCACTCCGTTTAACTGAATGAACAAGCGCAGCCCGTCTATAAGCCGCTGTTTCTTCTTCCGAACCCGCCTCAAAAAAAGACAGCTCGATCCCTCCTCGAAACAATCGGCCAAAAGATTCTGCTGCTTCTTTCATATGTCCATGCGTAAATAAGATAGACGTTACCTTCGTCCGTTCCCCCTTTGGAAAATAAACGGGTTCTTTTATGTAAGCTTCGTATTCATCAATCGGGGGATAAGGGGACAAATATAAATTGATGACCATCAATTCCCGCTTGCCTAGCTGCTTCCTAATGCTTTCCCCCATAGCGGCTGCTTGCTCGATATCACGGCGCATTTTGTTGCCCCAATCGAGTTCGCTGTATATCATGCGAATAATCTGCGCAGACTTGTTTGATAAGTTTTCGAACAATATTTCCTGGCGATTCTCATCCATTTGAACAATTTGGTAATCCTGCTCTACAACTAAAAAATACGCCAGCTTCCAAAACAAGTTATGTTCATAAGAACCCATTTCATCACTGCCTTTATTCGTTTTCTGTTTACAGTAACTATAACGAATGGAAAAAGCGAATGTAAAGCGAGGACTATTCACATGATGGTGTACAGAGAATCACTTCTTCTTCTGTAAGGATCTTCTTCACCGGCAAATCATGAGGCTCCTTCGGCAATTCCTCTACCAATTGTTGTGAAAAAGCAAGCGCTGCTGTTTTCCCATTGTAGCTTGCCAAAAAACGATCATAATATCCGCCACCAAAGCCGAGACGGCTGCCAGAGCGGCTAAAGGCTAATCCTGGCACAAGGATGAGGTCCATCCGAGAGCGGTCTACGATAGAAGTACATGAAGGGACTGGTTCATATAAGCCAGAATAAACCGTTTCTAATTCGGTAAATGCCGTAAGCTCATGAAAGTTCATCCCTCTCTCTGCCGGTATACACTTTGGTACTACAATCCTTTTTCCTTCTATCCAGCCTTGCCGGATGATCTGCCACGTATCAACTTCCGGCATATTGGAAACAGTTATAGCTACCGTTTGTGCTTCCTGCCATTCTTTTAAAGCAAAAAGACGACGGGCAATTTGAAAAGAATACTGCTCGTATGTAAGTCTATCTAATATTGACAACTCCGCTTTTATCCTTTGCCGCATACTTTGTTTATCCATAAAACCCCCCTGTTCTTTGTTTAGTTTTTATGTATTAAAAAAACAGCAGGAAATAAATCCCCGCTGCTTACTTTGTTTCACGGTGTGCAGTAACACGCTTTTCTCTAGAACAGTATTTTTTCAGTTCAAGACGATCAGGATTGTTACGCTTGTTTTTAGTAGAGATATAATTACGATCACCGCACTCAGTGCATGCTAAAGTGATATTTACGCGCATCTTTTTTTTCCCTCCAAACTTTTCAATACATTTGTATCTTCTTTACGACTTTTCTATAATAGCACTTTTCTTCTATAAATGCTAGTCTGACTTTACTATTCAATTACTTGACGGAAAATTCTGTCTTTATCTCTCCTCTTAGCATCCTGTAAAAGAAATAACCGGTTTGAATGTCCTTTAAATCACGCTATAATAAGCAGTGAGGTGAATAAAAATGAATGGACTCATTATTGGACTGGCCGTGGCAGGGGTTGTTTTTCTTTTATTATCTTTCTTTTTAAAGGACCGTTCCCGCCAGCTTGAAAAAGAAGTAGAAGAATTGTCTTTGCAATTCTTGCAAGAGACTTATCAACTAAAGAAAAAAATAAAGGTTCTTGAAGAAGAGTTGTTAATCGGACCTCCTGTCACCTCTCTGCAGGAAACAGCTGTTGCTAGTGAAACAACGGCTGGTATCAATGAAATCCTTAAAAACCAAGTGATCTCCCTCTATTATCAAGGAACAAGGATAGAGGACATCGCCAAGCAATCCTCTCTTTCTCTTTCACAAGTTCGGCATATTTTAACACCCTATTTGAATGAAGGAAAAGGATGATAGTATGAATAAACAATCAGTAAGAGCCTTTGCATTCGGCCTGCTTGCAGCTTCCTTAGCTCTTTTTGTTTATCAAGAAGCAGCCGGCGCAAACTCTACGTCATTATCCAAGTCAGCTATGATTCAAAAGCTAGAAAAAGAGCATTATGTCGTCTTAACCGCCAAGGAGGACATACAACAGAAGCAGGAGAAAGAGCAGCTGCAACAGAAACTAAACCGTTTTACTGCTAAAAACGACCAAAACGGTTCACCAAAAAAAGAAAAGACACGACAAAAAAACTCCTACACTTTGCGCATCGAATCAGGCATGTCTTCCTCTGAAGTTGGACGGCTCCTTGAAAAAGCCGGTGTTATAGAGGACAGCGAAAAATTCAACACCTATTTAACGGACAACGGCTATGCCGAAAAACTCCAAGTTGGCGAACATACCGTTCATCCATCTATGTCTATGAAGGAAATGGCTGTTGTTTTAACAACCAAATAGAGGCTGCCCTCGAAAGGGCAGCCTCTATTTTCTTTCGTACTTCCAAAAATAGTGTATTAGCCGAATCGTCCTGTAATATAGTCTTCTGTACGATGATCTCTTGGATTATTAAAAATCGTGTACGTATCATCATACTCCACAACCTCTCCATTAAGGAAAAAAGCCGTCTTGTCTGAAATACGGGAAGCCTGCTGCATATTATGCGTAACAATAATAATAGAATACTTTTCTTTTAAGTCTTGAATCAGCTCTTCTACTTTTAATGTGGATACCGGATCAAGCGCAGAAGTCGGCTCATCCATTAATAATACATCCGGCTCTAAAGCAAGACTGCGCGCAATACAGAGGCGCTGCTGCTGCCCGCCTGATAATCCATATGCTGAATCATGAAGTCTGTCCTTCACTTCATCCCAAATAGCTGCTTGGCGCAGGCTCTTCTCTACTGTTTCATGAATCAGTTTCTTATTTTTAATTCCATGGATTCGTAATCCAAAAGCAATGTTTTCAAAAATTGATTTCGGGAATGGATTTGGTTTTTGAAATACCATGCCGACTCTTGTACGCAATTCCTCTACATGAAAGTCTTTGCTGAAAATGTTTCTCCCCCGATACTCAATGGCACCGGATGTTTTAACATTTGGCACAAGATCGACCATACGATTCAGCGTCTTAATATAAGTAGACTTTCCGCAACCCGAAGGGCCAATGATCGCAGTTACTTCTCTTTCTTTCATGTCAAGATTAATATTTTTTAAAGCATGATGATTGCCATACCAGAGATTGCATTTTTTTGTGCTATACACGGTTTGACGCTCAACAGGTGCTTGTTCATTGATTTTCTTTTCTTTCGTTTTAAAGGCGACTAATGCCATTTTATTTCCTCCTCGTTGGCTTTCGACTATCCTCAGTATTTATTCTCATAGCGATTACGAATCCATACGGCGACCGAATTCATTAAGATTAAAATGACAAGCAGAACGATGATGCCTGCCGCTGCAAGAAAGTGAAACTCCTCCTGTGGTCTGCTCGTCCAGTTATAAATCTGCATAGGCAGAGCGGTAAACGAGTCAAATACACTTTTAGGCAGGAAAGCGACAAATGCTGGAATACCGATGACCACTAACGGAGCTGTCTCTCCTATAGCTCGGGAAAAAGCAAGGATGCTTCCTGTTAAGATACCTGCTATAGCGGAAGGCAGCACAACTCGTAGAATCATTTGCCATTTTGTAGCTCCAAGTCCGTACGCCGCTTCTCTCAATTCTTTTGGTACCGCTCGGATTGCTTCCTGAGAAGCCACAATGATCACTGGAAGAATGAGTAAGCTCATCGTCAAACCAGCTGATAGAATACTGTTTCCAAGAAAAAGAACCCGGACGAAAAGAGTTAATCCTAATAAACCGAAAACAACAGACGGAACACCAGCCAAATTAGAAATGTTCATTTGGATAAAACGAGTCATTCGATTTTTACCCGCATATTCTTCGAGATAAACGGCTGTCCCAACCCCTAATAGTAACGAGACTGGCACAACGACAGCCATCATCCACAATGTACCTATAACAGCCGCTTTAATTCCAGCCTGTTCAGGTCGTCTTGAAGCAAAGTTTTGTAAGAAATCCCACGAAAGATGAGAGGCACCTTGCGAAAAAATTCGCGCAAGAAGCACTACGAGCAGGATAAAAGTGAAAAGAGCAGCGAGTAAAAACAATCCTTTGTATATCTTGTTCTTTAAAAGACGAACGGGGATTTTGTTAATCATTTCGTCTGTATGAATGTTTTTTTGTACGTTCTCCATCAATATTCCTCCCTGAACCTTCTGGAAATTCTCTGTGCCAGCATGTTCATAGCGAGTGTGAAAAGAAACAGGGTAAAGCCAACTGCGTAAATACTATAGTAAATAGTAGTTCCAAACCCGGCATCACCTGTGCTGACTTGAACAATGTAAGAAGTCATAGTCTGCAATGACGTAGTCAAATCTAATGAAGCAGTCGGAGTTGATCCTCCGGCAATAGAAACAATCATTGTTTCACCAATGGCCCGGGAAATAGCCAGTACGATAGAAGCCATAATACCTGACAATGCAGCCGGAAAAGCAACCCGCCAAGTCATTTCCCATTTAGTCGCTCCCAGTGCTAAAGCTCCTTGACGAACCGAGTCAGGCACAGAAGAAAGTGCATCTTCTGAAAGTGAGACAATCATCGGAATGATCATCATGCCGACCACTATGCCCGGGCTGACCGCATTAAACATTTCCAATGAAGGAAATATAGCACGAAGCAATGGAGTAACAAATGTTAAGGCAAAGAATCCATATACGATGGTCGGGACCCCTGCCAGCACTTCTAATATTGGCTTCATGAGTTTTCTAACTCTTTCCGATGCATACTCACTTAAATAAATCGCAACAGCAAGACCGATCGGAACAGCCGTGATTGAAGCAATTAAGGTGATCTTTAATGTACCTACCAATAAAGGCAACACCCCATAGGAAGCGTCCGTCTTAGAAAATGGATACCATTCTTTTTTTGTTAAAAATTCAGCTATTGATATTTGTTTAAAGAAGGTAAAGGTCTCCACAATTAAAGTTAAAACAATTCCAATTGTTGTGACAACAGACACAGCTGCCATTAAAAAGAGAAGGACCGGAATCACTTTTTCTCCCCTGCTGAGAAAGCCGTTTTGATATTTTTTCTCAAGCAGGCTCTGGACCTGATTTTGACCATCGTTCGTTTTCAAAATGAAAACTCCTTTCAACCTTGTACAAGCGGGTAGATGTTCCCCCACCCGCTTGTACGTTTATCTGTTTTTCAGATTATTTCTTTAATCCTTCTAGTGTTTCCAAATCTTTTTTATACTCTTCTTCCGGAAGCTTTACATAACCAACTTCCTCTGATAGAGAGCCAGCATTTTCAATCGTAAATTTCAAGTAATCATAAACAGCTTCATCTTCTGCTACTGCCTTGTTAGCAGCATATGTGAATAGCGGTCTTGATAATGGAGCATACTCGCCGCTCTCAATTGTTTCGTTCGTTGGTTCTACTGCACCTTTTCCAGCGTCAATTGGAACTACTTTCAACTTATCTTTATTTTCTAGGTAATAAGCATAGCCAAAGTAACCAATTCCACTCTTTTCTCCTGTTACACCTTGTACAAGGACATTGTCATCTTCAGATAATACAGCTGACTTGTCGATCTGCCCGCCTTCAAGGATTACTTCATCAAAGTAATCATACGTACCTGAGTCAGTACCTGGTGAGTAAAGCTTAATTTCTTCTTCAGGCCATCCTTTACGAATATCAGACCATTTTTTTGATTTCCCGTTATCAAGCCAAATCTTCTGCAATTCTTCCACTGTTAGGCTGTCCACCCAATCATTATCTTTGTTCACCACAACGGAAAGACCGTCGTACGCTAGTTTAAATTCAGTAAAATCGATTCCTTTTTCCTCTAATGCTGCTTTTTCTTCATCCTTAATCGGACGGGATGCATTGCTCATTTGTGTTTCGCCAGCAATAAATTTCTCAAAGCCGCCGCCTGTTCCTGAGTAACCAACTGTTACTTTTACGTTCGGCTGTTCCATCATGTATTCTTCAGAAACAGCTTCCATGATTGGAAAAACAGTAGAGGAGCCATCGATCTGTATATTTCCTTGCATTTGTTTATTTTCTTCTGCTGATTGTTCAGCGTTTCCCTCACCGCTCGTGTTATTACATGCCCCCAACACTAACGCAGTGCTCATCATTGCTAAACCCGTCAACACCTTTATCTTTTTCATTCTGTTCTCCCCCTGCCAACTTGTAAGTTTTTGTTGTTCTTTACAGTAATCAGATTAAGGGAAAACTATTAAATAGGTTTTAATAGAATGTTAATGTTTTGTAAATCTCCATCTTTCAACAAAAAAAGCAGCAGGCTCAAAAGCCTGCTGCTTATTCTTCCTCTGTAGTTTCCTCATTATTTTCGCTATTTGTACTTTTCTCTTCATCTTCCACACTATCCTTTGAGCGAATGTCTTTTTCAATGACAACGTCTGGTGTTTCTTCTTTCGCTCGTTGTGCTTTTAATTCAAAATATTTGTCGAGCACTTTTCGCCCAACGTTATTATTAAGGGGAGCCGAATTGGCACTATGCTGATAGGCCCAAGGAACAACAACCGCAAATGCTACCTCGGGATTGTCATAAGGAGCGTAGCCAACAAGGTTTACGTTCCAAGTCATTGGCAGCTGCTCGCCTCTTTTTAAATAGTCCTCACGCTTGGGGCCATCATACAAGCCTTCCGCTGTCCCAGTCTTGCCTGCTGGATTATAGTCGACACCAGCGAAGTACTTTTTAGCTGTACCTTGCGAGCCATGCATAACCGCGTAGAAACCTTCCTGTACATGCTTAATCTCACTTGAAGTAGCATCTAGACGATTTAACACTTGAGGTTCGACTTCTTCTACTACTGGTCCAATTTTTCCTGTTTCAGCAATTGGCTGACGGATCTCCTTGACGATATGAGGCTTCATTCGATAGCCGCCATTAGCAATTGTTGATACGTATTGTGCGAGCTGTAACGGTGTATACGTATCGAACTGCCCAATGGCGAAGTCAAGTGCCAAACCTGGCTGAGTAAGTTCTCCCTGGAAACCAACTTGCTCATTCGGTAAATCAATCCCAGTACGAACACCGAGACCAAATTGGCTAAAGTAGCGTCGCATCGTCGGCATCGTTTCCGGGGAAATTCTTAATGGTCCATTCGGGCGATATTTCGCTTTTCCGATTTTCATTGCTGTTTTAAACATATAAACGTTAGAAGAGCGCATGAGAGCATATTGATCACTGATGCCCATTGCGCCGCCCCGGTTAAACCAAGAACTTTTTGTCTTGCCTCCTGAACCTGCAAATTTCAGAGGCTCATCGACGAGATATTCACCTGGATGAATCGCCCCGGTCATATAACCCGTTAAGACGGTCGCTCCTTTCACAACAGATCCCATCGTGTAAGAAGTGGTCAGGTTACCGAGCGCGAAGTCCCGCATCTCTGCTTTCCCATCTTTTACGACATATTGCTTGCCGGCAAGCGTTAAAATTTCACCTGTATTAGGGTCCATGACTGTCACAAATATCCGGTCAAGAAGCGGATGGCCTCCTTGGCGTTTTGCTTGTCCAAGTTCTTCTTCAATAATCTTTTCAACTGCCAGTTGCAGATCCATATCAATGGTTAAAACTAAATCGTTTCCGCGCTGTCCTTCACGGACTACTTCAGAATCAAGAATATTCCCCGACTTGTCGGTAACATTTTTCACCTTTGTTTTCTGACCGCGCAGTACTTCCTCATATTGATACTCAATATAACTTTTGCCGACACGGTCATTGCGGCTGTAATCTCTAGAAAGATAGAAGTCAACCATCTCTTTTGGCAAACCTTCACGAGAGGAGGAAATATTGCCGAGTACCGTTTTTAGCGTATTATCATAAGCATACGCTCGATCCCAGTCAGTCGTCGTGTTCACGCCTGGAAGGGAGGCTAAGTTCTCACTGACCACTGCATACTCTTCTTCTGATACATTTTTGTTTTTAACGACTTGCGGTGTCATCGCGTAACCAGAAGTAAATTCACGATAAATCGCAAGCACTTCTAAATCTTGTTTCGTTAACGTTTTTAAATCTTTCTCCGTAATGCGGTCAAGCTGCATTTGATATAATTCTTTTGAAGAAATTTCATTCTCGTTAGCCTTTTCCCATTCCTTATCCGTAATTTTTTTCTTCGCTTTTTCCTCATTTTTAATAAGCCAGTAATCTTTTTTATCTCGTTCAGTCACCTGATCTGTTTCTTTATTAATCAGCTTTGCGAGCTTTTCTGCTGTCTCCAGCATTTCTTCCTGCGTAGCTCCTTTTTTGCGCGTATAAGTGATAGCATTCTGCGGAACATTATCCACTACAATTTGGCCGTTGCGATCAAAGATCTTCCCACGCGGTACACTTGCATTTACTGTTACGTCTTCTGTTCGCTCAATTTTCCGCTGATAATCTTCCCCCTGGACAATTTGCACAATTCCCAGTCTGAAAATTAAGATCGAAAAAAGCAAAAAGACAACAAAAAACATCATGTTCATCCGAAAAGGAACATGTGTCTTCTTCTTTCTCTTTGTTTTTTTCACCATTCATTATCCTCTCTGTTCAAAATCTATTAATCTCTATTCCCCATTTTAAACAACTTCCTGTTTTTTTTCTACATTCAAGCCTAAAAAGAGACTTGGATTAATTGACCAAGTCTCAGAACATACATAAAATTCACTTTAAACACTTCAAAGCACGAGATGACCAACAGAGTTATAAGCATCAAGGGAGTTTGTCAACAACGAGAGACTCGGCTTAATTGGCCAAGTCTCTAACAGACTGCCCGTTCACTTTTCGAATGCATAAATAAATAAAACTGTGTCCCGCTCCCAGAATCACGAGCAGAAATGGGATGCTTTCTTTTTCGTCAAATAAGGTAATCGCTACAATAAAAGACAAGATCGAGACAACCCGGCCAATATTAATAAATATCTCTCTGACAACGATGTATTCTACCCTTCTTTCCGCCGCTTCCCTGCTTCTGCCGATCACATCATATGTCATCGATAAGTAAGGTACAAGCAAAAATGGATAAGCCACCGCAATGATCGCCGCATAAATGAGGAGCTTTGTGAACGTTAAATCCACTATAATTAAGAAGAGCGACAGGAACAGTGTCATACCGCCTGCAAGAATGACTCTTTTTCGGTACTGCTCCTTCACTAGTTTCACGGCAAGTGAATAACTAAAAAAAGAAACACCCGAGTAAACAAGCCCATACGTGCCAAGGGCCAGCTCACTCCCAGTTGTGACAAAGACAAAAACTGAAATAACAAAAACAAAAACGCCTTCTCTTAACCCTTGGAAAAAGTGAGCGTTTAAGATTCGTTTCCAATCCGGATGACGATCTCTTTCCTTCCAAACTTCCAAAAGCTGAAAGCGGCCGCTAGAAGGGCGCCTTTTTAACATCAGACTTAATAAAACAGCAACTACGAAACAGCCGAGCGAAATGCCGAAAATAATAAAATAACCCGTATTAGACGTAAAACGGCTAATAATAAAGCCAGCTGCGATCGGTCCGATCATGCCGCCCATTGAAAGCAAGGAGCCGAAAAAACCGTTAAAGAAATCTCTCGTTTCCGGTTCCGTAATTTCAAAAGTCAACACATTGTAAGCCAGCCAGTAAAACCCATAACCGATACCGAGCAGTGCACCAAGAAATACGATCCATTCTGACGCCTGACTGCCGATCAATAGAACCGCTATATAAAAACAGCCAAGGAATAAAACGCCCATCCTTAATACGATAATACGGTCTACCTTTTTGGCACATTGGCCTGCAGCCACATAAGCAAATAATTCAAAGACAACAGCTGTCAAATTATAAATGGCCAAATCAATGAATTGGCCGGACTGTCTCCACAAAAAAATATTTACAAACGTATTGGACAACGCCACACTCAGGGAGTATAAGCCGCCAATAAACAGCAGCAGTCCAAGATCCTTCGACAGCGCTAAGTGGCGGAATCTCTTTCGAATGATCGACAAGATGTATCCCCCTTTCTCCTATAGCGTTTGGAGAAAAGGAGAAAGTTATTCAAAAAAGCGAACCGATTTCTCGGTTCGCTTCATCAATTATTTTCCTTCTTGATAACGTTTCGCTACTTCGTCCCAGTTGACAACATTCCAGAAAGCGTTAACGTAGTCAGGGCGACGGTTTTGGTAATTTAAGTAGTAAGCATGCTCCCAAACGTCTAAACCAAGGATTGGTGTTTTGCCTTCCATGATCGGAGAATCTTGGTTTGGTGTGCTTGTGATTTCTAATTCACCGTTATTCACAACAAGCCATGCCCATCCAGAACCAAAGCGGCCTGCAGCTGCAGCAGCGAATTCTTCTTTAAACTTATCAAAGCTGCCAAATTTACTGCTGATAGCATCAGCTAATTCGCCAGTTGGTGCTCCACCGCCGTTTGGAGAAAGAAGCTGCCAGAATAAAGAGTGGTTCGCATGGCCGCCGCCATTATTACGTACAGCTGTGCGCACGCTTTCTGGAACAGCGTCTAAGTTAGCAATTACTTCTTCTACTGACTTGTTTGCCAGCTCATCTTGCCCTTCAAGCGCTTTGTTTAAGTTTGTTACGTATGTGTTATGGTGCTTTGTGTGGTGGATATTCATTGTTTCCTTGTCGATATGAGGCTCCAGTGCGTCATATGCGTAAGGTAATTCAGGTAATTGGAATGCCATAATAAATTCCTCCCTATGTAATATTTGTTTCACGAACTTCAACTATAAGAGTAACAAAACTGAAAGCGCTAATCAATAATAAAGCTTATAGCATTTAAAGAAAAAGCAGCCGTTCTCTCCGGTTCAATCTGATCAGGAGAACAGCTGCTCTTTTCTCTAGTGAGTCTGCCGACAAGGATTCGCTCTTTTCTTTACTCGCCAGATAAGCGTTTTTAATTAAATCTAGAGCAGTGAGGTCTTTGACCGCCTTCTCTATGTTTAATCATTTTTATACATGTCTAAGCCCTAAAATAGCCTCGGCAATATTAACAGCATGATCACCCATTCGCTCAAGGTTGCTAATAATGTCAACGTATACAATGCCGGCCTGTCCTGTACAAAGACCTTCGTTCATACGCAGAATATGCTGTTTGCGCAGCTTTCTTTCCATTTTATCAATTAACTCTTCTTTTTGAGTTACTTCTTTGGCTAAGTTTAAGTCGTTTTCATCAAGTGCCTTGATGGCCTCATTAACAGCTGCGATTGTTAAAGCAAACATTTCTTCTAAGTCCGCCATTGCCTGATCGGTAATTTTCACTTTATTCGCCTGCTGATAATCAATAAGCTCAATAATATTTTCACAATGGTCACCGATACGCTCAATATCGCGAACGGCATCGATTAGCGTATTGTGTTTCTCCAGTTCTATTTCTGAAAGTGAGGTTCCCGACAGATGAACTAAATAGTCTGTAATTTTTTTATCCAGATTATTTAGGGCCTCTTCTATTTGAGTCGCCATGTCCGCATGCTTTTGATGCTTTGTTTTTAAATAGGTGTGCACTTCTTCCATCCCTCTGACGGCAAACTCCCCCATACGGATCACTTCTTCTTTTGCTTGTCCAAGCGCAATGGAAGGCGATTGTTCAATAAAAATCGGATCGAGATGCTTCGCTTTATATTCAATAACCGCATCTTCTCCCGGAATAAGTTTCGTTACAACCATAGCGAGTACACCGACAAAAGGAAGCTGGATTAATGTATTTGTGACATTAAATGTTCCATGTGCAAAGGCTATTACCATTTTTGGCTCCAGATTTAGAGCACCTGATAAGTAAAGGATAAACTGGGTAAACAAAGGAAGAATAATCAAAAAGATCACTGTTCCAATTACATTAAACAATACGTGAGTGGCAGCTGCTCGTCTCGCCGCTACGGAAGCGCCAATAGAGGCTAAAACAGCTGTAATGGTCGTCCCGATGTTATCTCCGAAAAGAACCGGCAATGCAGCATTTAAATCTAACAAATTCTCTGCAAACAAACCTTGCAAAATTCCGATTGTAGCACTGGAACTTTGAACGATAACAGTGAAAATCGTTCCAACTACTACCCCTAGGATCGGGCTCGAACTCATATTGACAGTTAAATCATGGAATGTCTCTAATGAACGCAACGGCTTCATGCCATCACCCATTAACTCTAAACCAAAGAAAAGAGAGCCGAACCCGAAAAGAATCATTCCTAAGTTGTGCATTTTCTTGCTTTTGAAAAAGAAAATAAATACGGCACCGAGCGCCAAAATAGGCAAAGCGTAAGCGCCGACGTCAATCCCAATGATAAAGGCGGTTACGGTTGTCCCGATGTTAGCTCCCATAATGACCCCGATAGCCTGCCTTAACTTCATAAATCCAGCGCTAACTAAGCCGACTGTGATAACAGTGGTAGCAGAACTGCTTTGAATTAAGACCGTAACAAGAATTCCCGCTAATACTCCCATCAAGGGATTAGTCGTAAACCGGTCTAAAATGTCACGCAATCGGTCTCCTGCCGATTGTTGCAGCCCGTCCCCCATTAGCTTTATTCCATACAAAAATATACCAAGACCACCCAAAAACTGGAAGATCATTTCTTGGACGTTGATCTCCATCTTTTCAACTCCTAATCAAATGAATTCGACAAAACTTGCAAACCCTCTACAATTATTAATAAAACGCAATGGATAAGTAAATGCTCTTAATAAAAAATTTACAATTCATTAACATTGAGAGGCTTACATTACACTTATGTTACAAAACAAACAGAGAACTATTCACTAAGCTTGAAAAAACAAGAGAAATCGGAATAGAATAACGAGAAGGAGGATTTACAATATGAACATTTTTCACCAGTTATGGAAGAGCCTCTATTCTCCAAAAACGATTTCTTTTTTTCGCTTTCAAGGAATAGGCAAAACCATTTCTTACATTTTTTTATTAATGCTGCTCTCATCTCTGCCTTTTATCATCCAATTTAGTCTGCTGGCAACGGGCGGTCTCTCCTCATTTAAAGAAGCAGTGAAGAAAGATCTGCCATCTTTTACGATTAAGAACGGCCAACTTACTTCTCCTGAAACAAAAACGAAATGGTTGAAAAACGGAGTCACTGACATTGTTTTTGATCCGACAGGTACCGTTTTGGCTAGCGATTTATCTAACAAAGATCAGGCTATTGGGCTTTTAAAAGAAGAGCTTGTTTTATCAGCAGGAGGACAGCTGCAGACGATCTCTTATGATTTTCCAGGCATCACAGCGATAAACAAGGAGACAGTGATTCAGTATACTCATTCGCTCCAAGCTTATTCAGCCATCATTTTACCGGTTCTTTTTATTCTTTATTATCTTTTCACCTCTTGTATGGGTTTTATAAAAGTCTCTGTTTTGGCTGCTATCGGTATGCTTTTTAAACAGGCAACAGGCAGAAAATTGTTCTACCGGCAAAGCTGGCGTCTTGCTGCCTACGCTATGACACCGGCCATTATACTTTTTTCTCTGCTGCGTTTAGCAGGCATTACATTGCCTTTCAGCTTCTTTATAGACTGGCTGATAACGGCTCTTATGCTCTTTTTAGCTGTCCGTTCTATTCCACTGCCGAAGTCTAAAAAGCAGAAAGCAGCGAATTAACCGCTGAGACTGTAGATAAAGCCTCTTTTATACATGATAGCCCTTCAATATGCAAAACATAATTACAAGCGCCGGCAGACGAACAACGAAGAAATTGAGCGTTTATCAACAGCCGGCCTCCTTTTTTCTCTTTTGCTGGTCTATTTTTTTAGGACAAGCATATAGTAGGAAAAAGAGGTGGAATTATGAAAAATTTTTTAATTTTTATCACTCTTATCGTCATCGCTGCCGGCCTCTGGAACGACTTCACCAATGGCTCACTGCCTCGTATAGATCGCATAGAAGAAAATGAAAAGAAGGCTGTAAAAGCGGAAAGCAAAAGTCTGCCTTCTGCCCCCTATGAAGAAATAGAAGTAAAAGCTGGTGACACGGTTCTTTCTATACTGGCTTCCTTGCACGGCGGCCAACTTCCTGCGGATCTTGAAACAGCAATGGCTGACTTTCAAAAATTAAATAATGGTGTTTCCCCGGACAATATTCGGCTGGGTGCACGCTATAAATTTCCGCTATATGAGGATGAGTAAAAATCGGATTCTCCGTAGCTGTACTTATTAGGATAAGGCACGAACAATAAAACGCTTTACGGCAAGGTTCTCGACGCCCGCCTATACGAAAGAAACCTTTTTCCGTTGTCATTTTCTTGTCAGATCTGCCCGATTACTGTTACAATTGATGATTGAAGCAGCTTTTTATCAGAATGAAAAGGGGCGAGTCACCATTGAGTGAAATTATCCACCGTTCAAATACACGCCCGGTGAAAGTCGGAAACTTAACCATCGGCGGAAGCAATGAACTATTTATTCAAAGTATGACAACAACCAAAACTCATGATGTCGAAGCGACGGTTCAACAGATCCATCGTCTTGAAGAAGCTGGGTGCCAAATTGTTCGTGTTGCTTGTCCGGATGAGCGTGCTGCTAATGCCATCGCAGCAATTAAAAAACAAATTAATATCCCACTAGTCGTGGATATACATTTTGACTATAAGCTCGCTCTCAAAGCGATTGAAGGCGGAGCAGACAAAATACGGATCAATCCAGGGAACATCGGCCGAAGGGAAAAGGTAGAAGCCGTTGTCAATGCTGCTAAAGCGAAAGGCATTCCGATTCGTATCGGTGTCAACGCGGGAAGTCTTGAACGCCGTATTTTAGAAAAGTACGGTTATCCTACAGCAGATGGCATGGTAGAAAGTGCTCTACACCATATCAAAATTTTGGAAGATCTCGATTTCCATGATATTATCGTTTCGATGAAAGCATCGGATGTTAATTTAGCCATTGAAGCATATGAAAAAGCTGCACGAGCATTTGATTATCCGCTTCACCTTGGCATTACCGAATCCGGTACTTTGTTTGCTGGTACAGTAAAAAGCGCTGCCGGTCTGGGGGCGATCCTAAGCAAAGGCATCGGAAATACGTTACGTATTTCCTTAAGTGCCGATCCTGTTGAAGAAATAAAAGTCGCAAGAGAGCTATTAAAAGATTTTGGTCTTTCTTCCAATGCTGCTACCTTAATCTCCTGCCCAACGTGCGGCCGCATTGAGATTGATTTAATCAGCATTGCCAATGAAGTGGAAGAGTACATCCAAAAAATCAAAGCACCTATTAAAGTAGCTGTGCTCGGCTGTGCTGTAAACGGACCGGGAGAAGCACGCGAAGCAGATATTGGCATCGCCGGCGCGCGCGGTGAAGGCTTGCTATTCCGAAAAGGACAGATTGTTCGTAAAGTACCAGAGGAAACGATGGTAGAAGAATTGAAAAAAGAAATTGATAAAATTGCTGAAGAATACTACCGTCAGCAAGAAGCAGAAGCACAAAACGTATAAAAGCCTGGCATTCGCCAGGCTTTTATTATTATCTAAAAAAAGGGTAAAACAAACAGCCCCATGATCACAGCAGCGGCTCCTATACCAATTGCCCAAGCGCCAAGACTCTGTTCTCCTCTGCTTCTTGCGAAGAAGCCAAGAACAATGCCAACGATCCCTAGCAGCACCGGCATAATGAATAACGCAATAACAGAAACGATTAGACCGGCATATCCCATTCCACGGCCGCCTGTCGTTGCTTTATTCTTTTGGTTGTTATCCGGCTGCTCCTGCTGGCGTGAGGGAATTGGCTCAGTCAGTTCAGCAGCTGTTTCTTCCTTGTACAATCCTGTTTTCTCATACATTCCCGTTTCGCCTGTTGGCATTGGGTCTTTATCGAACTTATTGTCCATTGTATTATCTCTATTGTCCATTACTGCTCATCCCCTCGCTTTTATCATTTAAGGAGCTTTTATAGTATTTGCTTTTCCATTAAAATTATTCAGGTGATCTTTCATAACACTCTTCGTCAAAATATGATACACTTTGATAAAGATTTTACAACGTAAGGAGCAAAAAATGATGAAAGCGAAACGTTTTGGCATCGACATTGATGGAACCGTTACGTGTCCAACAAGTTTGATTCCATTCATTAATCAAGATTTTTCCTTAAACATTACGCTCGATGATATAAAAAAATACGATTTATCTGAGGCCCTAGATATTCCGGCTGAGCGCTTCAGCGACTGGTTTAACAAAAGAGAACCGGCTATTTATGCAAGCTCTCCGCTTGCTGAAGGAGCAAAAGAAGTCTTGTTGAAGTGGAAAGAACAATTCCAGTTATTTTTTATTAGTGCCCGCAGAAATCATCTGATGGACATAACAGAGCGATGGTTTGATGAGCAGGATATTTTATACGATCGGATAGAACTCATCGGTTCACACGATAAAATCAAAGCAGCAAAACAGTATAAAGTAGACATTTTTCTTGAAGATAAACACGATAACGCGGTAAGCATTCATGAAGAATTGCGTATTCCTGTTCTCTTATTCAATACACCATACAACCAGGATCCTATTCCCGATGGAGTCATTCGAGTCGATAACTGGACTCAAGCAGAACAATGGGTGAACCGATGGGTTCATTCAACAAAAGCCGTTTCTATTAGTGAAAATTCATATTAAAAAGGATGCGATAAAAACGACGTTCCGTTTTTATCGCATCCTTTTTTACATAATGTATCCGTTTTACTGTGCTTCTGCTGGCAAGCAGGCTGGGCACGTTCCGTATATTTCAAACTTGTGGCCTGACACTTCATACCCTGGCAGCTCATGAACGTGATCCATCGGGCATAGATCAATTTCTCGTGTCTTTCCACAAGCTAAACAAATAAAATGGTGATGATGCTCCTTATGTGAACAAGTGAATCGGTAATGTCGTTCACCAGATAATTCCGTCTCCTCTAAAATACCCATTTCCACGAACAAGGCTAAATTTCGATAGATCGTATCAAAGCTGAGCCCTGGATAATTCCCTTTCATTTCTTCGAGCACATCTTTCGCAGTTAAATACTTGTCCTTCCGCGCAAATAGCTCAAGCATGTCCTCCCTTTTGCCTGTCTGCTTATATCCCCGCTTTTTTAAAAGTTCGACCGCTTCCGTTAAATTCATGTTTTTCACCTCGCCTTTACGAATTTTTTAGCTGCAATGACGAGCAGTAAAATCAGGATGGAAGCTACCACGATGGTCCCACCCGGAGCCAAGTCTAAATAAAAGGCACTAATTAGCCCTGTAATCACAGCTATTTCGCCAAATAGCACAGAATAAGCGATAGTCTGTTTAAACCCTTTTGCCATCCGCATAGAGGCCGCCACCGGTAACGTCATAAGCGCTGATACGAGCAGCACACCAACAATCCGCATAGAAGCTGCAATGACTAAAGCAACGAGAATAATAAAGATAAAGTGGATGGACTTAGCCGGTATTCCAGAAGCTTTCGCGTGCTCTTCATCAAATGACAATAGGAATAGCTCTTTATACAATAAATATACCGTCGCAATTACGACGACGCTGACAATGCAGATTAGCCAGAGATCCTCACGGCTGACAGCACTAACACTTCCAAATAAATAGCTGAATAGATCCGTATTAAACCCATCTGCTAGTGAAATAAAAATAACCCCTATTCCTATTCCACCTGACAAAATAATCGGAATGGCCAGCTCCTGATAGTGCTTATACACTGTTCTTAGCCGTTCAATAAACAAAGAGCCGATTACCGAAAAAACCATTCCTGAATACATCGGATTCAGCCAGGCAAGAAAAGTAAACGTCTGGCCAAAGTACAATCCAGCAGCAATCCCCGCAAGTGTTACGTGACTGAGAGCATCCGCAATGAGCGATAACCTTCTTACAACGATAAAAGCACCAAGCAATGGTGCAATAACTCCAATAATCATGCCGGTTAAAAAAGCATTTTGAAGAAATTCATATTGGCCTATTGCTTCAATCATATATCTGCCTCCTGATGATCATGATGATGATCAAGCAGATGGATGCCATGCCCGTATAAGTCGGACAAATCATCTTCATTCAGTGTTTCAAATTGTTTCATGCTGCCATGAAAATGTAAATATTTATTAAGGCAGGCTACGTGAGTCACTTTATCACTAATAATGCCGATATCATGTGTGACTAACAAAAGGGTAATTCCCATTTTCTTATTTAAATAAGAAAGCATTTCGTAAAATGATTCAACATTTTTGCTGTCTACCCCGACAGTAGGCTCGTCAAGAATCAGAATATCAGGCTTGGACACAATCGCCCTGGCAATAAATACACGCTGCTGCTGCCCTCCGGAAAGCTCTCCAATATTTCTTGTCAAGAATTGCTCCATTCCTACTGCTGCTACTGCTGCTTTAATAGCCTGTTTCTCTTTACTGCCAGGCAGCCGAAAGAGTCCCAGCTTCTTTGTTAGACCACTTGCTACTACTTCATAGACGGTAGCAGGGAAACCCGTATTGAAGGAATTGGCTTTTTGTGAAACAAACCCAATTCGATCCCAATTTTTAAAATTCCTCTGAGGGGTGCCAAAGAGAAGAATTTCCCCCTCTTTTACTTTCAATAAACCCAGAATAAGTTTGAGCAAAGTTGATTTTCCTGAGCCATTTGGACCTACTAAACCTAAAAAAGCCCCTTTAGGGACAGATAATTGAATGTTTTCTAACACATTATCCCGGTCGTAACGGTAGGACACGTTTTTAATTTCAATGACAGATGATGGATTCATTGAAGTGTCTCCTTTATAAGAATGATTACGATTTATGAACCAAATGAAGTATACAACATTTAACGGAAAAAGTAAATTGGAACTGTCCTTAGATAGACAGCTCCAATTTTATTAGTGAATAGCCGCCTTAAAGCGGCCCCCTCTTGTTTCATGTGTGTTCATGATCGTTAAAAAGGCATCCGGATCCACATCATTAATAATGGTTTTTAATTTTGTCACTTCTAAACGTGTGACGACAACGTAAATAACTTCCTTATCCGAGTCAGTAAATCCACCTTTTCCTTTTAACTTCGTTGTTCCCCGTCCAAGACGATGAAGAATCACGTCAGACATTTCTTCATAGAAATCAGAGATAATAATACATGCCTTTGTTTCTTCAAGTCCCTGGATGACCGTGTCAATCGCTTTAAAGGCTATATAGTAAGTCATCACAGAGTACATGGCATTCTCCGCACCTAGAACAAAAGCAGCCCATCCAAAAATAAAAATATTAATAAACATGACAAATTCTCCAACTGAGAAAGGCAGCTTTTTCGTCATTAGAATTCCAAGTATTTCAGTGCCATCTAGTGTTCCGCCATGGCGAATGACAAGCCCCACCCCTATACCGAGGAGCAGACCGCCAAATACTGCCGCTAGGACTGGCTGATCCGTAAAGGGACCAAATCGGTGGAAGCTATTTTCTACTACGGCAAGACACACAATGCCAAACAAAGAAGAAAACATAAACGTTTTTCCAATCTGTTTGTAACCAAAATATAAAAATGGAATATTTAACAAGATAACAAATGTAGAGAAATTCAGCAGCGGATGCTCAAATAAATAACTTAAAATTAATGAAATTCCGATAATTCCACCATCAATAATATTGTTGGGAACAAGAAACAGCTCAATCGCGGCCGCCGCAAAAGCCGCCCCCATGAAAATCATAAGAAGCCGGTATAGAGCATGAGATTTCTTTTCTTTTTTATGTTGTTTGGGCATAACATCATTCCTTTTATTTAAAGTATTCTTTCTGCTTTCTTTTGTCTCTGAATCACCTTCTTTTCTTTCCCTCATACATTAAACATAGAAGAAAAGGAGTGATTGCCAGTGAAATTCTTACAAAACATAATTAATCAAAAGGCACAAATGATGACAGGTGATGAACTGTTAAAGTATGCGAAAGGGCTTGATATCCCACTGAAGCGAGAGGAAGCCGAAAGAGTCGCCAGCTTGTTGCGCAGCCGGAGAATTGATTTATTTAATGAGCAGGAGAGGGCTAATTTATTGAGGGAAATTGCCGCCATTACAAATAAACAAACCGCAGATAAGCTTAATAAATTGCTTAAAACATTTTTACAATAAGAAAGTCTGAGCAACTGATTGCCCAAAGGATGGAATTTATAATCTAAAATCGAATATTTATGCAAACAATAACAAACTGCCCGTCTGGATTGGAAAGCAACGCTCTTTTCCTGCTAAAAGGCCACTCCCTAGTTTTTAGCAGGAAAAGACAATTAATGAAACTTATAAAACTAAACATTCCCTTAACGTTGCTTCACTTTGTTGCTATCCACTACATAAATATTAATACGTTAATGAATGGCTGCTATTTTTCCAAGAACCGCTTCATCAAATGTTTTTTGTCTGAACATCTCAATTTCAAATTTGTAAGGCGGTTTTCGTGAGTTTTTGTCTTCGCCAACATAAGGTGTTTCTAGTATTTTCGGCACCTCTATCAATTGAGGGTGATGGACAATATAGTTAAGAGCTTCAAAGCCAATGTGGCCAAAGCCAATATTTTCGTGACGGTCTTTTCGGGCTCCTTGCTCATTTTTGCTATCGTTAATGTGCAAGACTTTAATCCGATCCACTCCAACAATGCGGTCAAATCGATCAAGCACCCCATCAAAATCTTCTTTTATTGAATAACCGGCATCATGAGTATGACATGTATCAAAACAAACCGACAATTTATCATTTAAATGCACTCCGTCTATGATCATGGCCAGTTCCTCAAAAGAAGCTCCACACTCTGAACCTTTTCCAGCCATCGTTTCAAGGGCAATTTGTACATCTATATCTTTCGTTAAAACTTCGTTTAGCCCTTCAATAATTTTCTTGATGCCTGTCTCTGAACCCGCGCCTACATGAGCGCCAGGATGGAGAACAATCTGTTTAGCACCGAGCGCTGCCGTGCGTTCTATTTCCATTCTTAGAAAATCAACACCTAGTTCGAAAGTGCTCGCATTGACAGAGTTGCCGATGTTAATAATATAAGGAGCATGGACAACGATATCGACCATGTTGTTTTCCCTCATATGAAGCCAGCCTTTTTCAATATTAAGCTCTTCAATCTTCTTCCTTCTCGTGTTCTGGGGGGCTCCTGTATAAATCATAAATGTATTAGCACCATAAGAAGCCGCCTCTTCACTCGCTCCTAACAGCATCTTTTTCCCACTCATGGAAACATGGGATCCAATTTTCAACATAACGATCTCTCCTTCTTCCCTTACTATTTTACTAAAAAAAAACACCTTTTTCAGCAAAAAAGACCCGCAGCAGCAGGTCTTTTCGTTTGTATGTTAACCCTTGTTATTACGCTTCGTTTCCAAACGGCGCTCTCGCTTTTTAAATTGTGTCATTTCTCTTTGCATTTTCTTCTTATAACCTGGTTTTACTTTTTTCGGCTTACGAACGATTGATTTTGCTTTAGCATCAATTTCATCCGCCGTTTTCTCACGCTTTTTCCGTTGATTACGGTCAACAAGTTCTATCCACTCACCATGACGTAAATCAGCATGACTGAAGCTAATACCTAGCTTTTCTAGGCGAACAAGTGCATCCTCATCAGAAGGAGTATAAATCGTTGCACATATTCCTGAAGAACCAGCCCGAGCAGTTCGCCCTGCCCGATGAACGTAGAAATCCAGATCCTTTGGCAGCTCGTAATTGATAACATGGCTGACTCCTTCGATGTCAATTCCTCTAGCTGCAAGATCGGTTGCCACAATAAATTGATAGTCCAAATCTCGAATTTGCTTCATCATTTTTTTACGGTCACGCGGCGACAAATCGCCGTGTATGCGGCCTGTTTTCAATCCCTTCTCTAACAAGGCATCTGCCACTTCATCCGCTTTTTGCTTCGTGTTCGTAAAAATCACAGCTAAATAAGGATTGTAGGCTTGCAGCATATCAGCGAGCAGATCAATTTTTTCTCGACTCTTCTTTGGAACAAGAACATGATGAATATTTTCTGCCGAGATATGCTTTGGTTGAATGTGAATGAATTCAGGGTTTTCCATGTATTTCTTCAAAAATGGTTTTAACTTTTCAGGAATAGTTGCTGAAAAGACATATATGCTCAACTGCTCAGGCATTCTGGAAGCGATTTGATCGACATCCATAATAAATCCCATATCAAGCATTAAGTCGGCTTCATCAATCACAAGCATGCCAGCTTTATAAACAGATAACGCTTGAGCTTTGATCAGATCGTTGATTCTTCCTGGTGTACCAACAACGATATGCGGTTGATTTTTCAGTTTTTCAATATCACGCTGCTTGTCCGTTCCTCCAATATAACAACGGGCTGTAATTTCATCATCAGACAATCGAGTAATTTTAAGAATTTCTTGATAAATTTGATTAGCAAGCTCTCTTGTCGGCGCCGTAATAACAGCCTGTACTTCTTTTTTAGCGGGATTGATTTTATGAAGGATCGGCAAAATATAAGAATGCGTCTTTCCTGTCCCAGTTTGCGATTGTCCAATCGCACTTTCCCCTTTTAAAACAAGCGGGATCATTTTCGTTTGTATATCAGTCGGTTCATAAAACCCTAATTGTTCTATTCCTTTATTGATAAACGGCTGAAATCCGTACTTTTCAAATTGATGATTTGCCAAGTGTGACACTCCTTTTGGCTTAAATAAGCCTTTTTCTCCATTCTGATATTATATCAAAACGATTCATAAATCAAAGGGCTCTGAACGATTCATCTATTTTTATGGAAAAACCTTTTTGCTTTTCACTGCATACAATAACGAAGAAGAAAAATACACGAAAGGATGAACTAGTTATGATTCCTTTTCCACGCGGCAACCGTCCCCCGCCCTCTTTCAACTATCCGCCTCCCATGAGAGGTTTTTCACCCATGCCGCCTCCCCCTGGCATTCCAGGAGGCGGTGGCATGGGATTAACAGGTCGGGGATTGCTCGGGCGTCTAAGGCAAGGGGCCGGGATCGGGCCTGGTCTAACCGGATTTGAACGTCAAGGGGTAGGAGCGGTTGCCCAAAAAGCAGCTAACCCGATTAACTTACAGCAAATGTTAGCTAATACACAGCAAGTGCTGAAAACCGTTCAACAATTTGGACCGATTGTCCAACAATATGGACCAATGGTAAAGAATTTACCTTCAATGTGGAGGCTGTATAAAGGGTTAAAGTCTCTTCCTAATGCAGATGAAGAACAAAAAGATGATAACCAAGCTGAAGAAACCGAACAAAAGAAAAAGAAACAACCAGCAGATACACCCAAAACAGAACCTAAGCGGCCAACATCAAAAGTAAAAGCAGAGACGGAAGCGCCAGAAGAAACGGACAATATCTCCTCCCAAGAACTGAAACCTAAATCATCTAGACCGAAACTTTATATTTAAGAAGCGGCTGTTCACTTCCAAAGTTCGTCTTCCTCCTATATAATGAATTCGTACACTATTCACTCCGATTATAAAAATAGGAGGTTTTTTTATGGAACTCATTAAGATTGCGCCAAGGGGATACTGTTACGGCGTAGTAGATGCGATGGTGATCGCTCGGAACGCCGCTCTAGATAAAACGTTGCCACGCCCGATTTATATTCTCGGAATGATCGTCCACAATAAGCATGTAACAGATGCCTTTGAGGAAGAAGGCATTATAACACTTGAAGGCAGCAACCGTAAAGAAATTTTAGAGCAAGTCGATAAAGGGACTGTCATTTTCACCGCTCACGGTGTCTCTCCTGAAGTGAGAGAGCTTGCCCGCAAAAAGAATTTGGTTACGATTGACGCCACTTGTCCAGATGTAACGAAAACCCACGATTTAATTCGGGAGAAAAAAGCAGAAGGCTATGAAATTATCTACATCGGAAAAAAGGGACATCCTGAACCAGAAGGAGCACTAGGAGTTGCCCCAGAGATCATTCATCTAGTTGAAAAGCCCGAAGATGTCGAGAAGCTAGCGATAAAAAGTCCGAAAGTCATCGTAACGAACCAGACAACGATGAGCCAATGGGATGTAGCCGATATTATGGACAAAATTAAAGAAAAATACCCTCATTCCGAAATGCACAAAGAAATTTGCCTAGCTACGCAAGTTCGCCAAGAAGCGGTGGCAGAACAAGCAGGCGAAGCAGATGTATTGATCGTTGTAGGCGATCCAAAAAGCAATAACTCCAATCGCCTAGCTCAAGTCTCTATGGAGATTGCCGGTACGACTGCTTACCGGGTTGCTGATGTGTCGGAAATTGAGATCGATTGGATCAAGGATGCCAAAGCAGCAGCTGTCACGGCCGGAGCTTCTACGCCGACACCCATTGTAAAAGAAGTCATCCAGTTTTTAGAACAGTTCGATCCGGAAGATGAAAGTACATGGGGTCGGGAGAAAAAAGTTCCGCTCAATAAAATCTTGCCCAAAGTAAAAAGATCAACCCTAACGACTCGTTAAGAAGAACAAACAAGCTGATCCACGGCAAAGGATCAGCTTGTTTGTTTTTATACAAATGTAAAGGGGTCAGTATGAACAGAAGAAGGAATAAATTGTACATCAAAGTCCTTTTCCGCCGCTAAAGACGTCATCTTGTTCGCAGTTCCCACTTTCATTACCTTTTCCACATTGTGACCAGGATCTACTACTTTTAATCCGATAGCAAGTGCATCATGAGCGGTATGGTAATAAAAATCACCAGTGACGTACACATCGGCTCCCTGAAATTTAGCCGATTGAAAATACTTATTGCCGTCGCCTCCGAGTACCGCTACTTTTCTTACATGACCTGTTAAGTCTCCGACCACACGAACACCTTTAACCTCTAGTTTTTCTTTTACATGCTCAGCAAACTCACCCAAAGTCATCGATTTCTCTAACTTGCCAATTCTGCCGAGGCCCATTGCTTCCCCCTCATTATCCAGTGGATAGATATCGTAGGCCACTTCTTCATAAGGATGAGCCTTCAGCATAGCAGACAACACGGTTTTCTCCAAGCTCTTCGGATAGATCGTTTCTATTTTAACCTCTTCTACCTTTTCCAATTGGCCGGCTTGTCCGATATACGGATTTGTTTGGTCGCCAGGCATAAAGCGCCCAGTTCCATCCGTTGAAAATGAGCAATGGCTATACTCACCGATAAAACCTGCTCCTGCTTCCCCTAGGGTTTGGCGCATCTCTTCTGCATGATCTGCCGGAACAAACACAGCAAGCTTCTTTAAAGCATCTTGAAACGTCGGTACGAGAACCTTTGTTTCCGTTAACTCAAGAGCTTCAGCTAAAAGATCATTTACGCCGCCTTTCGCCACATCTAAATTAGTGTGGGCTGCATAGACAGCAATGTCATGCTTAATTAATTTCTCCAGAAGCCTTCCAGACGGATCACTCGTGACAATGGACTTTAACGGGCGAAAGATAAGAGGGTGATGGGCAATAATGAGCTGCACATCCTTTTCAATAGCTTCGTCTACTACTTCTTCAAGCACATCAAGGGCTATAAGAACACGTGCAACCGGCTTATTTAACCGGCCTACTTGCAAGCCAATTTTATCGCCTTCCATTGCATATTTTCTTGGGGAGAACTGTTCAAATAATTGAATCACTTCATGGCCGTTCACTTTCTTCACTACTAATCGCCTCCTTAATCAGTTGAAGCTCCCGCAGCACGTTTTGTTTCTTTTCTTTTGCCGCCTGCTGATTTTCCGCTTTTTCTAAATTTTTCAACACTACTTCTAATTGGTCTGCTTCTCTTTTCCACTTTTTAAGAAATGCTTCGTTTTTTTCAGCAAGCAACATCGGGCCTGTGAGCAATTCTAGTTCCTTTCTCGTGCTGTACGGTTTTTCGGCATCGCCCTTTTCTGCTGTTAAAATCTCATATATTTTCCCGTCTTCTTCCATAATGATTTCATCGATTAGCTCCCAGTCGTTCTCTATCAGCCACCTACGAATATGATCAGCCCGAAGGTTTGGCTGCAGAACGAGCCGATTTACGCCCTCCAGCTTTTCTTTGCCTTCGTTCAAGATAGAAGTAATAAGGGTGCCGCCCATACCGGCAATCGTAACACAATCCACTTCACCGGCCGAAATAACTTCAAGCCCATTCCCTTTGCGCACCTCAATTTTCTTTTCAAGTCCAGCAGCTTTCACCTGCTGCTTAGCCGCCCGCAGGGGACCGTCTGCCACTTCACCGGCTATAGCTTTCACAGCTAAGCCCTTATTGATCGCATAGCAAGGCAAATAAGCATGATCAGATCCAATATCCGCCATAACCGCTCGCCCTGGAATACGAGCAGCTACAGCCATTAAACGCTTTGATAATTGATTAATATTCATCGTGTCACCACTTTTATTTTAATGTTCCGCTTCCATTCTAAATGAAAACGCCTAATTAAAAAAGTTCTTTGCCAGACGGCAAAGAACTTTTTGTGCATTATTTAATTTTGCTGACCCAGTCAGCCATAGCATCAGCATTTTCAGCTGGCACAAGGCCTGGAGGCATAGCGCCTTTACCGTGTGTAATAATGTCTTTAATTTCATCTTTCGACAATTTGCCGCCAATGCCTTTCAAAGAAGGACCAGCTCCACCTTCAAAGTTGCCGCCATGACAGCCTGCACAAGTTTGCTTGTAGAAGCCTTCTGGTTCAAAAGCGCCTGCCGTCTCACCGCCTGTTTGCTCTCCGCCCTTCTCCTCTTTCGCCATTTCTTTAGAGTTATCAAGTCCTTCTAAAGAAAGGAAGAAAATCAGACCAAGGCCAAACACAGCAATCAGTAAGAACGGAATGATTGGATTACGATTCATTTCTTAACCTCCCTTATGTACACAAATAACAAATAGAAAGTACAAACACTTACTATTCTACTTGAAAATGGAGAAGACGAAAAGCCCTTCCATAGAAGTTTTTACCCCTTTGTCGTAATTTAGACACATTTTACCTTCGTTTTTCTTTTTTATAAGTTTTTTTGTATTATATAAAAATAAAAATGACTAACAATATGACTCCGAGCCATGCCGAGATTGTAAAATAAACCTGCTGAAGCTTTCTCCCGGCTATCCACCAAATGAAACAATGAAAAAAGAGCAGAGCATAAAGGGTAAGCGAGTTCTCCCCCCATATTTTCTCATGACACTCTACTGTAAAAATTAAAAATAAAATAGCCGAAGCCGCATATAAAAATGGAAGAAAAAATCCTTTTTTAGAAAAATAAATAGCAGCGCTTAACAACAAAACGACAAAAGCTGCTAAAATCGTCATTTGCAAAGGGAAAGACAATTCAGTAAAATATAGGACAAATAAAGAAATAAATACAACGAAAAAGGAAGCGAGCAAACTAATAGCGGATAGGCGCTTTGTCTTTGGTTTTTTGACAGCGTTTTCCGGCAGCTCTTCTCCCTGGGTATACATCGTCAATAAGTAATCACAGTATTGGGCAGGCAGCATATGATTTTCTTTCCAAAAATGAATTTCTCTAATAATGATGGTCTTTTTGTCATCTTTCATCTATCGTCACATCCTGTCTAACACATTCGCGAAAATCCTTGAAATACCTGCTTTTCAAAAAAAAATAGTTTACTTCTTGTCAGAAGTAAACCATTGAAACATTCTAAGCAATAGCACGGATGCCGGGCAGTTTTATTCAAGGAAATCTTTTAATCGTTTACTGCGGCTCGGATGACGAAGCTTGCGCAAAGCTTTTGCCTCGATTTGACGAATCCGTTCGCGAGTGACGCCAAATACCTTGCCGACCTCTTCAAGTGTCCGAGTACGTCCGTCGTCTAGACCGAAGCGAAGACGCAACACGTTTTCTTCCCGATCAGTTAACGTATCGAGAACGTCTTCTAATTGTTCTTTTAGCAATTCATAAGCAGCATGCTCAGAAGGTGATGTTGCCTCTTGGTCTTCAATAAAATCACCTAAATGAGAGTCATCTTCTTCTCCGATCGGAGTTTCAAGAGAAACTGGCTCCTGGGCAATTTTTAGAATTTCCCGTACCTTTTCAGGGGTTAAATCCATTTCTTCTGCAATTTCTTCAGGAGATGGTTCGCGGCCAAGATCCTGGAGAAGCTGTCTTTGGACACGGATTAGCTTATTGATGGTTTCAACCATATGAACCGGAATCCGAATTGTTCTTGCCTGATCCGCGATCGCGCGTGTAATCGCCTGACGGATCCACCATGTAGCATACGTACTAAATTTGAACCCTTTGCGGTAGTCGAATTTTTCAACTGCTTTGATAAGGCCCATGTTCCCCTCTTGAATAAGATCAAGGAACAACATACCGCGACCAACATAACGCTTTGCTATACTAACTACGAGACGAAGGTTCGCTTCAGCGAGACGGCGTTTTGCCTCCTCGTCACCTTCTTCGATTCGGGTAGCCAGTTCAATTTCCTCTTCAGCAGATAAGAGATCAACCCGGCCAATTTCTTTTAGATACATCCGCACCGGATCGTTAATTTTTACGCCTGGCGGCACGCTCAAATCGTTTAGGTCGAATTCTTCACTCTCTTTTTCAAGTTCATGAATATTTGGATCTTCTTCCTCGTCCTCGTCGTTTGTTATATCAATTCCTTGTTCACCAAGATATTCATAAAATTCATCAACTTGATCAGATTCCACCTCAAACGGTGATAGTTTGTCGGCCACATAGTCGTAAGAGAGTTTCCCTCTCTTTTTTCCTATCTCAACAATTTGTTCTTTCGTTCTTTCTAGTGTTACTTCAGTTTCTTTGGAACGTGTAGACTTTTCAGCCATCTGTCGTCCCCCTCCTTCCAAAATCCTTGCCTCAATGAGTTTTACTATTTTTTTAATTCCTTTTGAAGCCTGACAATTTCCATGGCAAGCTGAGCAGCCGTTTTGTAGTCCTTTGCTTTCTCTGCTGCCACCTGCTGTTGCTTTTTTTCTTTCACTTCTAATATTTTATGGTATTTCAATATTTCTTTTATATAATCATGAACTGCTTCATCATTTATTACTTCGCTGACCATCATCATTTCTATATCTGAAACGAGGCGGCGTAAATTGGCGTTCGGGAGAAAACTGATAAATGCACTTGAGTCCGGTACATTGCCTCCTTCATAAAAGCCAAGTAAATACGTAAAGATAGCCTGATGCTCATCAAGGTTAAATGTATCACCGTTAAGCAAATCTTTCACTTTATAAGCAATGTCTGCATCTTTCAGCATATGAGCGAGAAGACGCCGTTCTGCTGTTTGAAAAGCAGGATATAGCTTTATCTGCGCTTGTATCGTTGGTGCTTGCTGAAACGTTCGCTCACTCGGAGGATGCTTCTTTCGTTCTTTAAAGAAGAGCTGTTTCTCTTGCTGTTTCAATGCATCCAATGAAAGTGAGAACTGCTCCGCGATTTGCCTTAAATAATAATCCCGTTCGACTGCTTTTTTTAATTTAGAGATTTCGGCTACTACCTCTTCGATATAGTGCAGCTTTTGTCCTTCATCCTGCAGGTTTTTCCCTTGCTTATAATACTCCATTTTGAAGGCAATAAGCGTCATGGCCGTACCAATCACGTTATTTCGAAATTTTTCAGCCCCGTATTTCCTTATATAATCATCCGGATCCATTTTATCTGGAATGAGAGCGACCTTTATCTCGCAGCCGCTGTCACTTAACAAATTGGAAGCACGGAAAGCAGCCTGTATGCCGGCTGAATCGCCATCGAAACAAATAATAACCTGATCAGCTACGCGTCTAATCTGCTGAATGTGAGCATCCGTCAGTGAGGTTCCCATCGTAGCAATTCCCGTTTCTACCCCGGCACTTGCTGCTGCTATCACATCCGCAAATCCTTCAAAAAGAACGGCATGGTGCTGCTTACGGATAGATGAACGCGCTCGGTGAAAATTATACAAGAGACGGCTTTTATTAAAGATAGGCGTCTCCGGGCTATTTAAATATTTAGGCTTTTCATCGTGGAGTGAACGGCCGGAAAAAGCGACTACTTTTCCTTTTTCATCGTGAAGAGGAAACATGATTCGACCGCGAAAACGATCAAAGTACGTTCGATCTTCCTCTTTATGAATAATCAATCCTGCTTTTTCCATCCATTCAAGAGTGAAGCCGCGCTTTTGAAGAAATTTAACGGTGAAATCCCAATTCGGAAGCGACCATCCGATTTGGAAAGCGTCCAAATCCTCTTTAGAAAATCCTCTTTTTTCTAGATAATCTAATGCTTCTTGCCCCTCTGTTGTATTCATCAGCAAATGATGGTAAAATTTTGCCAACAATTCATGAGCTTCCATTATCTGCTTATGCTCTTTGGAAACGGAGTGACTAGGACTATCGCCAGTAATAGCCGGATCAAGAGCTACTCCTGTACGTGTTGCCAGCTTCCCTACCGCTTCCTGAAAGGAGATGTTTTCTATTTCCATTAAAAAAGAAAAAACATTTCCTCCAGCTCCACACCCGAAACAATGATATATTTGCTTTTCGGGTGATACGGAGAAAGACGGTGAATTTTCTCCGTGAAACGGGCATAAACCGAAAAAGTTTCTTCCTTGTTTTTTCAACTGAACGTAATCGCCGATTACTTCAGTAATGTCCAGTGACTGCTTGATTTGTTGAATAGTTTCCTCAGGAATTTTTCCTGTCACATACATCACCAGCTATACTATTGTTCGATAAAAAAACTAAATTTCCTGCAGCTTTTTCTATTATTTGCTTTTCTATTAGCTGCTTTCACTTTCGGCACTTCATCTACTCTCTTTGAAGCACCCTGTTATTTCTTCTTGCTGTTAGAGCTGCAGCAGAAAAGAGAATCGACAAATCTTCTTATATTTCTCTTTCCTATGCATTATAATTCTACAAGGTGGATTAGAATCCTTCTCAAATGAGAAATAAACTAAAAAAACGAACAATAATCTACCGTTTGACAAATCTCTTTCCAAGTGGCATACAATTAGTTTATTCCTTTACCTGATCTGTTAAACCTTTTTAAATACATTTTTATCACAATTTTTTATTATAGTACATTTCACTCCAAAAAACCATTGATTTTTATAGCTCAAAGAAAAAGAAGCCTTTCCAAAAGCGAAAAGCCCCCTTTTCTCAATTACCATATACATAATCAAAAATTTATCGGCTGAATATAAACTTGTAAACGGAAGGGGCCCATTGTAGGGTCACGCCTATTTTCGTTTTCCAAGCCTGCTCAAAATGATATTAGCTGTTTCTTCTACCGCTTTGTTTGTCACATCGATGACTTCGCAGCCAATGCGGTTCATAATCTTTTCGGAATAAGAAATTTCCGCTTTAATCCGCTCAAGATCTGCATAGCTGGCACTATCGTTCAAACCAAGTGAAATTAATCTTTCCCTGCGAATTTGATTAAGTTTATCAGGACTGATCTTTAAGCCAAAACACTTGTCCGTAGGAAGACTAAACAACTCTTCAGGGGGGTCTACCTCTGGTACGAGTGGAACATTGGCTACTTTTAACCGCTTATGAGCCAGATATTGAGAAAGCGGTGTTTTAGATGTGCGTGACACCCCAATTAAAACAACATCCGCCTTCAACAACCCGCGAGGATCACGGCCATCATCATATTTCACAGCAAATTCAATGGCCTCTACCTTTTTAAAATACTGTTCATCTAATTTTCTTACAAGCCCTGGTTCCATCAAAGGCTGGCGTCCGTATAGGGACTCTAGTTCATCCATTAATGGACCAATTAAATCAAAAATAATAATATTTTCTTTTTGCGCCTGCTGCTTCATATAATTTCTGATCTCTGGCTTGACAAGCGTATAGACGATAATTCCCCGCTCGACTTTCGCTAAGTCCATTACTTCATCAATGGTTGATAATTCTTCAACATATGGAAACCGTTTAATCACAGCGTGTGATCCATTAAACTGACTAACAGCCGCTTTTGTCACAAGTTCAGCTGTCTCGCCTACTGAATCCGAAACGATGTAGATGATTGGATCATTCAGCAAAAACTAGAACCTCCTTTCCTAACTGCATCACTCATCATCTGCCAATGAGACAAACGCTTTGGCAATATTTGTTTTGGTAATGCGGCCAATTACTTCATAACCTGTAGCTGTTTTTTTAACAACTGGTACAGCATCTATTTGTCTTTCGATTAAATTTTTCGCAACATCAACGAGCAAATCCTCTCGTTCACATACAGCGATATTCGGCATTCTTGTCATAATAATATTGACTGGAATGGCGTTTAATTCCTGCTTTCCAATACTGGCCCGAAGCAAGTCTTTACGAGAAAGCACACCGACTAGATGACCATTTTCATCTACGACAAACAATGTACCGACATCTTCTAAAAACATCGTAACGATCGCATCGTAGACAGATACATTTTCGCGTACCACGACTGGTACCGCTTGGTAGTCTTTTACATATATTTTCATTAAATTTTCTGTAAGAAGCTGAGTACCTGATTTGCCTGTATAAAAATAGCCCACGCGCGGTCTTGCATCTAAAAAACCAGCCATCGTTAAAATAGCTAAATCGGGACGCAGTGTTGCTCTTGTGAGATTAAGGCGTTCCGCGATATTTTCGCCGGTAATCGGCCCGTTCTCCTTGACAATTTGCAAGATTTTTTCCTGACGATTATTAAGTTCGATCTCCCTCACCACCTAGTGCGCAATAAGAGCACAAGTGCTGGCGCTAGCTTGTTAACTGTTTTAACCCCTCTAGCTGAGCGTCCGGGCACCTGTGCCTCGATCTTCAAAAGTGTTATACCATATAATAAATATTATATACTATTTAAACTGAATGAAAAGAAAAGTTTCACCAGATATCAGTATTTTGCGCTAGTATAGATGAATGATTTATGGAAATAGCTAATCTGTCTGACCTTACTTTACTAAAATTTTATTAAAATCAGCGAACGACAAGATGATAGCGGAGAGAGCTTTCATTTGATTTAAGCGATTTTCTCTTACAGCTGTCTCTTCTGCCATGACCATCGTATGATCAAAATATTGTTCAATTGGCTGCTTTAAGCTTTCAAGAAGAGCAAATTGTTGTTCAGCTGTCTCTACTTCTTTTAGTCCTTTTTGAACGCGAAGAAACTCTCTATGTAAGACCTTTTCCTCTTCATTCACGAAACGCTGCTCATCAATCTCTCCTATCACTTCAGCTTTCTTAGCAATATTTACGACACGACTAAGCGCTTCCGCCGTCTCTTTAAAGCCCTCTTCTTCCTTGTGAGCCATCAATACATCCGCCTTGGCAAACAAGGAAGGCAAGGAACCAACAGGCCCCGCAAGTACAGCATCAATTAAATCGTAACGGATCTCTCTCTCCTGCAAGCTGTGTTTAACACGGAGCTTGAAGAAGGAAACCAATTCCCCCAAGAGCTCTTCTGCTTCTTTCTCACCAACATTGTCTTCTTTCACTACTCCGATTGCCGTTTGTAAAACCGTCTCAAGTGAAATGCTCCATTTCTTTTCCGCTAAAATAAGAACGACACCAGCTGCCTGTCTTCTTAAAGCGTAAGGGTCCTGAGAACCAGTTGGAATAATGTCTACAGCAAAGCAAGAGACGATTGTATCTAACTTATCGGCTAGACTAACAATGGCTCCAGTGAATGTCTCCGGCGCCTCATCATCAGCGTGCCGCGGTTCGTAATGTTCATTCACTGCTCGAGCGACTTCTGAATCTTCTCCTTTCTGCTGGGCGTATTTCTCTCCCATAATACCTTGCAGTTCTGGAAACTCATAAACCATCTGGGTTACGAGATCAAATTTACAGATTTCTGCTGCCCGGTCTACTTTTTGCTGCGCCTCTTTCGAAGCACCTGCTAATTCGCTTAGCTTAGCAGCTAGCCGGCGAATGCGGCTTACTTTTTCGGATAACGTTCCGATCTTTTCATGATAAACAATCGTTTGAAGCTTATTTAAGAAAAAGTCGATTTCCTTGCTTTGATCTTCTTTGTAGAAAAAGTCAGCATCTGCAAGTCGAGCTCTTAATACTTTTTCGTTCCCACGGGCCACAACATCAAGTGAACGGCTGTCACCGTTTCGGACTGTAACAAAGTAAGGAAGAAGCGTGCCTTCTTTATCTTTTACTGGGAAATAGCGTTGATGCTCTTTCATAGAAGTGATCAGCACTTCTTCCGGCAATTCAAGGAATTCTTTATTGAAAGAACCTGATAAAGCCGTTGGATATTCTACTAGGTTATTGACCTCTTCGAGCAGTTCTTCATCAACCGGAATCACCCATGACTTTTCTGCTTCCAATTCAGACAATTGGCGACGGATCATCGCTTTCCGCTCAGCAGGATCTGCGATAACAAATTGTTTTTTGAGCTGTTCTTCGTATTCTGCTGGAGCTGTAATCGTGAGCGTGTCACCCAAAAAGCGGTGTCCCTTCGTTATCCGGTCTGTCACGACATTTGTAATTTTGAATGGAATAACGTCTGAACCAAACAAAGCCACTATCCATTTAATCGGACGGATATAACGAAGGTCGTTATTTGCCCAGCGCATGTTTTTTCCAAAATGTAAGTTCACGACAATGTCCCGAAGCTTGGGCAATAAATCAATTGTCGGCTGGCCTTTAATAAATTTATTAACGTGTACATACTCAACACCATTAATTTCTTTAAAGTAGATATCTTCTACCGTTACTCCCTGCCCACGTGTAAAGCCAATCGCTGCTTTTGACCAAGAGCCATCTTCTTGAAGAGCAATCTTTTTTGCCGGTCCTTTTGCTTCTTCTTCAATGTCTTCTTGGGCTTCAGCCACTCCCTGCACTAAAACAGCTAAACGGCGCGGAGTTGAATATAACGTAATGTCTTCATAAGAAACCTTTTGCTCTTGTAAAAATCCTTCTACTTTGCTGCCGAGCTGGTTCATCGAATCTGTCACGAAGCGAGCTGGCATTTCCTCCAGGCCAATTTCTAACAGCATATCTCTCTTACTCATGTTCCGCCTCTCCTTTCTCTTTTAACATTGGGAATCCAAGTTTTTCACGCTCTGCATAGAATGTCTTCGCTATTTGTCTTGCTAAATTACGCATGCGGCCAAGGTAAGCCGTTCTCTCTGTAACGGAAATGGCTCCTTTAGCATCCAAGACATTGAATACGTGAGAGCATTTTAAAACATAGTCATAAGCTGGGTGAACAAGCCCCTCGTCCATTTGGCGTTTCGCTTCTTTTTCATAAATCGCAAATAAATTAAACAACATATCGGCATCTGATGTTTCAAATGTGTATTTAGAATGTTCAAATTCAGGCTGATAAAAAATATCTCTTACCGTGAAGCCTTCTGTCCACTCTAAATCAAAGACGTTCTCTTTCTCTTGGATATAAGAGGCGAGCCGTTCAATTCCGTATGTGATTTCCACCGAAACCGGCTTACACTCCAGACCCCCGACTTGCTGGAAATAAGTAAACTGTGTGATTTCCATACCGTCAAGCCATACTTCCCAGCCGAGCCCTGCACAGCCGAGGGATGGATTTTCCCAGTTGTCTTCTACAAAACGGATATCATGATCGAGCGGCTCAATGCCTAACGCTCTTAAAGAATCTAAATACATCTCCTGAATGTTATCAGGTGAAGGTTTCATGATAACCTGAAATTGATGATGCTGATACAAACGGTTCGGATTTTCCCCGTAACGGCCATCTGCTGGACGTCTGCTCGGTTCTACGTAAGCAACGTTCCACGGTTCAGGACCGAGGGCCCGTAAAAAAGTATAAGGGCTCATTGTACCGGCCCCTTTTTCTACATCATATGCCTGCATTAGAATGCAGCCATGATCAGACCAGTGTTTTTGCAAGGTTAAAATCATCTCTTGAATATTCATAGCTATGCCTCTCTTTCTGTAATGGGTGATAGTCACCTGTTTTATAGGAAAAGCCGGGTATTGATTCACCGTGAGCACTTTCATTAGCTTCGTGAATAGAACAGGCTGCAGAATTTTACAGCTTTACACAATAAAAAACTCTCGTCCCTATGTACACAATGTACATAGGGACGAGAGTTACCCGCGGTTCCACCCTATTTGCCGTATGATACGGCCTCTTTTCCAAAACGCTGCTCCAGACCGCCTTTCCATGATGCTCTTTTCCCGGCTTTCACCATCCCGGGTTCGCTAGTAAAAGAGGAAATCATGTACTCCATTCCTTCACTGCAGCCAACTATTTATTTGATTGAATATAAAAAACTTAATCGAAAATAGAAAATTTGTCAATCCTCTTCTTGTTCTTTATTGAGCAGCGACTGCATTCGTTCCATTTGATCGAGAAATTTGCGTGATTTTAAATAAATCCCGGAATATTCATCATAATAAAGCGAAATAGCTTTTCTCAATTCTTTTTTCGTTTCTTCTTTTACATTAATATTGCCAAGCCGATTTAAATCAAAAAAATAAAACAGCCGCAAAAGCTTAATAGCAGCTTGTGACAATGGCAGTAAGTAGGGATCGATTTCAAAGCAGCGGTGACATAAGAAGCCATTTTCCCGAATAGAAAAAGCAAATCGACCTTCCCGGCTGCCGCAATTCACACAACTGGACAACTCGGGATGCAGGCCGATCACTTGCAGCATCTTCATTTCAAAAATAGCCGTTAAAATTTCAGCGTCATAGCCTTCGTTCAAATAGTGAAGAGACTGCTCGAACAGCTCATACAAGTAGGGGTTAGGCTTTTTTTCCTCTGTGCTTTTGTCGAGCAGTTCAGCCATATAAGCAGCATGTGCCGACATTATCAAATCTTCACGGAGATGCCGCATCGACGTCAGCATTTCACCTTGCTGCAGCGTGCCAAGCCCGCTGCCCGACTGGACTAAAAAACTGCCATGCGTAAACGGCTGTGTAATAGAAGAAAGGCGGCTGTTTGGCTTTTTTGCTCCTCGCGCCATAAAGGCCAGCTTGCCTTTCTCCCGTGTAAAAATAGTAACTACTTTATTGGTTTCACCATAATCGGATGTTCGAATTACGATTCCTTCAATCTTTTGAAGCATGAGAAGGCCGTCCTTTCATCCTCCTCAATTAGTCATTTCGGCAACCGGAAAATCGGGACTAGCCAATTGCTGCTCTTGTTCAAATGGGGAATATTTGCCGCCTTTTTCAATCTCCTTGTATAAAAGATACATCTCGACACTTCCCGTTTCTGAAAAGACTTTCCATGTAAAATCTAACATGTTTTTCCCGCCTTTCTTAATTGAAACTGGCATTTGCCTTTGGCTTCCTTATTAGCTTCACCGATTCCTTTTTGATTATGAGGAGCAAAAATTTCTAATTATCCACTGATTAATATTCATCTTCGCGGAATCCGAAATCACGAAGGTTTGATGCTTTATTACGCCAGTCTTTTTGGACTTTTACCCATAGTTCTAAAAATACTTGCGAACCAAGTAAATGTTCAATATCCTGACGTGCCCGCTGACCAATTTCTTTAAGCAAAGCGCCCCGCTTCCCGATGACGATTCCTTTTTGTGAATCACGCTCTACGACAATGGTAGCCATGACATTAATGATCTCTTTATCCCCTCGCCGCTCTATCTTATCGATCACCACGGCAATCGAATGCGGGACTTCCTCTCTCGTTAAATGGAGGACTTTTTCCCGAATAAGCTCAGAGATGATAAAGCGCTCCGGGTGGTCCGTTACTTGATCAGCCGGATAATATTGCGGTCCTTCAGGAAGCGTTCCTTCAATCTGTGCCAGCAAACGTTCTACATTATTTCCCTCTAAAGCGGAAATCGGAATAATTTCCGCAAACGGGTATAAGCCTTTGTACTGATCGATTAATTTTAATAGTTGATCAGGATGAATCTGATCGATTTTATTTACGACAAGAAAAACGGGTGTATGAATGCCTTTTAATTTCTCAATAATGAATTCATCACCGCGTCCGTAGCCCTCCTCCGCGTTAACCATAAAGAGCACAAGGTCAACTTCCTTTAACGTATTAACAGCGACTTTCATCATAAAGTCTCCAAGCTTATGCTTCGGCTTATGAATACCCGGTGTATCAATGAAAATCATTTGAGCATCTTCTTTTGTATAAACTCCCTGTACTTTATTTCTCGTTGTTTGCGGCTTATCGCTCATGATGGCGATTTTCTGGCCGATTACTCTGTTTAGGAACGTAGACTTTCCTACATTGGGCCGGCCAATAATGGAAATAAAGCCTGATTTATAGGTTGAATTTGTGTCTTGTCTATTCATGTAAATCCTCCGGTGAAAATGCTCCTGGCAGCAATTCTTTAACAGTAGTTTCTTCAACGTCACCTTGCAGGTTTGTTAAAATCACTTTCATGTCTGGTGTGCAAAGTTCAGAGATAACTTGGCGGCATGCGCCGCACGGAGGTACCGGGCGGTCCGTATCAGCAATAACCGCCAGCGCCGCAAACTCCTTTTCTCCCTCAGACCACGCTTTAAACAAAGCCGTTCTTTCTGCACAATTACACATGCTATAAGCAGCGTTCTCTATATTACATCCATGGAAGACCTTCCCATCCTTCGTCAGAAGTGCCGCTCCTACTTTAAATTTCGAATAAGGAACATAAGCACGCTCTCTTGCAACAGTTGCTTCCTTAATTAATTGTTCTTTTTTCACTTTTTATGCTCCTTCACTTTCTATTTTAATATAAAATAGCTTTTTTGTAATTCGTTTAGCTTTATTTTTTCTGAAAAATCTAAATTATCTAAAATAAAGAATATATTTTTGGTAAAAAAATGATCGCTCCCACTATAATAGAGAGAAGGGAAAACCACAAGACAGCCCCTGCTGCCAAGTCCTTCGCCTCTTTTGCTAATGGCTGATAATCTTTCGTTACCAAATCAACCGTTTTTTCTATCGCAGTGTTGATGATTTCAAGTGTCATCACTCCAAAGATCATGAGTAAAATGAACAACCATTCTACACGTGTCAAAGAGAAATATACCCCCGCCAGTACCACTCCTGACGCAGCTGCGAGATGAACACGGAAATTAGGCTCTTTTACTACAATCCTTAATCCGTTTAGCGCAAAGCGAAAAGAAGAGAGGAACCGTTTCCAGCGGAATGTTTCCTTATCGTTGCAATCCGAATTCATTCAAAATTTCCTTCTGTTTTGCAAACATAACCTTTTCTTCTTCCTCTGTCATATGATCATACCCAAGCAAATGAAGAAGGCCATGGACAGCTAAAAAGCCCAGCTCTCTCTCAAAGCTATGACCGTACTCAACAGCCTGCTCTTTCGCCCGTGTAACCGAAATAATAATATCTCCTAGTACCCGTGGCAAATCTTCCGCACCTGTAATCTCTATTTCATCTTCATCCATTTCTTCTAACGCAAAAGAAATAACATCTGTCGGCTCGTTCTTTCCACGGTACTCTCGGTTGATTTCTTGAATTTTTGGATTATCCGTAAAAGTGACTGACACCTCACTGCCATCCGCTACACTTTCCTTTTCAGCTGTCAGCTCTAATAACGCCTCTACAAGTTGAAAAGCTTTCGATTCCAGCTCTTCCGTTTCATCTATCATATCGATGACTAGACCCATTTCCTTCCTCCATTCTTTTCTTTCCCTTCCAGCAAATAAATGGAACGGTACTTTATATCCATATAGTATCATTTTCTCTTGTACGTAAAATCATAACAGGTTTCTCAAAAAAAATCATGTTCCGCTCTACGAAAAGAAAAACAGCCAGTCCTTAGACTGCCTGTTCGAGCCGTTCCCAAACGTTCACTTTCTTCGTTGCTCGCCTGTCTGCGGGCTCATGACCTTGATGGTCACTCCGCTCCTCGAAAGACAAGCACTTGCCATCAACTGTCCATTTCCTCATAGGCTTGAATGATTCGGGCAACAAGCGGATGGCGGACGACATCACTTTGCTCTAAATAAATAAAAGAAATGGACGATACACGATTTAAAATATGTTCCGCTGACACAAGCCCTGATTGCGCTCCTTTTGGCAAGTCGATTTGCGTGCGGTCACCAGTAATGACCATTTTTGATCCGAAGCCGAGCCGTGTTAAAAACATTTTCATTTGAGCTTTTGTTGTATTTTGTGCTTCATCTAAAATCACAAAGGCATCATCAAGTGTCCGGCCGCGCATATAAGCAAGCGGCGCCACCTCAATCGTTCCCCGCTCAATGAGCCGCTGTGTGTGCTCTGTACCCAATACATCATGCAGCGCATCATATAGCGGACGTAAATATGGATCGACTTTTTCCTTTAAATCTCCGGGCAAGAACCCAAGGCTCTCGCCTGCTTCTACAGCCGGCCTCGTTAACACAATCCGTTTGACTTGTCCTGTTTTTAAAGCATGCACAGCCATCACGACCGCCAAATAGGTTTTTCCTGTTCCTGCCGGGCCGATACCAAACACAAGATCGTGTTTACGGATCGCCGTTACATATTCTTGTTGGCCAAGTGTTTTGATCCGGATAGATTTCCCTTTTGCATTCTTAGTAATTTCTTGGTCATATAATTCGTCCAAATATTCAATCGTTCCATTTTTCGCCATTTGCACAGCATTCATGACGTCCCGCTCTCCTATGTTAATGCCTTTGCGAATAATAAGGAGAAGACGGTAAATGATTTCTCTAACCAGTGCTGTGTTGGCTTCTGTGCCAGCTATATGAATCGTTTCTCCCCTTGTAATAAGAGATACATCAAATTCCTCTTCTAAAGTGGTTAGGTTTTTATCCGATACTCCGAGTAATGCTGCTGCCTCATTCGGATTTTCGAGCTGGATGTTCATTACGTTCTTTTCTTCTGGCATTCTCTTTGTCTCCTTGAGTGATTGGTTTCCCTACAGCTATATTTTCTAGTACTTGGAAGTGTATAGATAATTTAACTTTACCATTCGTGAACTGTCTCTGCAAAATTTTTTGACCGCGAATTTCCGCTTTTTCAGGCAATTTTGACTCTAGATCGCCTCTTGCAATGGCTAATGCCTGCTGTTCCGCTTCCTTTTCTGTATAAGAACGGCTTGTTCTTCTGCTTTCATAATACGTTTTTTCTACATAGTTGATCGGCAGCTTCATTCCAACAAAAGAAACAGAATGTACTTGCTCGTCCTTCTTATAGTTTGCAAAAGAGTGACTTTTAAATCCCCATATAGGAAATCTAAATGCCTGGACCTCAAACATATGCTTTTTTACTTGACGGCCGGTCAGGACTTGGAATTCTGTTGTTATAGGCATCTCGACAGTTGTTTTATACCACGTTTCTCCAAGAACTTCGCCATCAGCAGCCACTTCTCTTACCTTTTCTTCTGTTCCAATGAACCCTGAGACAAGCAGCTGGCCTTTATGAACAAACTGATCTCGTTTCACGGTGGCCTGTCCTTTTTTAACAAACAATTTCACCACGACTGCTTCTTTAGTTGCCACAAGGTGCTGAGGGCCGTTCTTTTTCTTCTCTTTTGGTTCATTTTTTTCTACAACTCGGAAATGAAACGTGCTGCCTTTCACTTCTACGCCAATCCAAGTTAATCCTTCAATCTGATTTAACAGTTTGTGTTGAATGGTTTCAGGATCATCCATTCCGAAGATAAATCGCCCTTTTTCAACTCCCATACTAGCTAATTCCTTGCGAATTTGGTGTTCCATTTTGGGGCTTGCCCCACCAATATCGATCCGCCACACGATATTTGACAACAATAAAATAACAACAAAGAAGGCAACGATCCCGACTGCGAATCCTGAGCTTTTCCACAGTCTTTTCAGTAAAAAAGGGAAGCCTTCTCCCCTATAAAAGCGTATCTCCCCCTCAAATGTGCGTGCTTCTCTTCTCACCTTGTGAATATGCTGGAGCGAACAGGAAAATGTGATCGCCTGCTCACTTTGCCTGCTTACCTGCCAAATAGGGACTCGCGAACGAATCAATCGATTAATAAAGCGTTCCGCTCCTTGCCCCTCCACTTTTACAAAAATAATACCTTGAAAAAAAGCAAGCCACTGATTGTTCAAGCTTTTTCCCCCTTACCCATCCAAATAAACGAGCTTTTCAATTTTTCCTTCAATTAATATTTCTTCTGGCAAGATGGTCTTGATCGTAAACGACTGTCCTTTAATTAACAACTGACCTTTCGTGAGCATTAATCTTACTTCTTTATCCGAGAAAGCAAGCAAGCCTCTATGATTTTCAATATAGATATGGAGCTGGCCAATCATCGTGATCCGGGGAAGGTCCATCATGACATCTTCGGGTAGATTCAGCGATTTTGTCAGCCAGCTTCTCATTTGCTCTCCCCACTTTTTTGTCATAAAAAAGAACCCCCCTCTCCTTTCAAATGTATGAAAGGAGAGGGGGGAACATGTCAGTTTATTTCCGTCTCAGCGCTTTAGGAGGGGCAAGGATTTCTGCCAAAATGATTCCTTTTACTAAATCGTCCGCCTCTGCTTCAAAAGCGGGCTCGGCCGCAGGAGAATCCTTTGCTTGATCTTCTTGAAAACGGCTGAGACGGCCTGCCGTTCTGTCACGGCGTGGGGTTTCCCTTTTGATTTCTTCATATCTTTCTTTTACGTCTGTCTGCTTTTTCTGAACAGAGTTACCGGCTTCTTTCTTCGTCTGCATAAACACATCACTTACAGAAGGAGAATCCGGCCGTTTCGGTCGTTCTATTGGCTTTTTCTCCTCTTTCTTCTCACCTTTTAGCCGGCTAGTCATAACCGAGATGAGTCCGACAATAATGGCTATAATGATAGACTCCATAGAGGACCTCCTTCAACAAAGCACCCCTTAATTGCCTTGATTCTTTCCGTCTTTATTGCCACCAGCCATTTTACCGATTGAACCCCGCATCCCTGTGTCTGCATCAATATTTTTATAATTCATATAGTCCATCACACCAATGTTGCCTGTTCGTAAGGCTTCTGCCATAGCAAGCGGTACGTCTGCTTCGGCTTCTACTACTTTCGCCCTCATTTCTTGGACACGCGCCTTCATTTCCTGCTCGTTGGCCACAGCCATCGCCCGGCGCTCTTCCGCTTTTGCCTGGGCAATGTTCTTGTCTGCCTCAGCCTGCTCTTTTTGCAGCTCGGCACCGATATTTTTGCCGATATCTACATCCGCAATATCAATCGATAAAATTTCGAATGCCGTACCAGCGTCTAACCCTTTACTCAGTACAGTTTGCGAAATCATATCAGGATTTTCAAGCACTTTTTTGTGGTTATCACTAGAACCAATCGTACTAACAATCCCCTCACCAACACGGGCAACAATGGTTTCCTCGCCTGCTCCACCGACGAGCCGTTCGATGTTAGCGCGTACTGTAATACGGGCTTTCGCCTTTACTTCAATCCCATCCATCGCCACACCGGCAATAAACGGTGTTTCAATCACTTTTGGGTTGACACTCATTTGGACGGCCTCTAACACGTCACGGCCAGCGAGATCGATCGCCGCACACCGTTCAAAGGACAATTCAATATTAGCTCGCTGTGCGGCAATTAACGCATTGACAACGCGATCTACATTCCCTCCCGCTAAATAATGGCTTTCCAATTGATTCGTCGTCACATTTAATCCGGCCTTTGAAGCTTTAATCATCGGATTCACGACACGGCTTGGAATCACTCGACGGAGTCTCATTCCAACTAACGTAAAAATGCTTACTTTTACACCCGCTGCTAAAGCAGAAACCCATAGCATAACGGGAACAAATGTAAAGAATATGGATAACACAATAATACCAATAATAACTGCTGCAATAATAAACACAAAGCTAATATCCATTAGATTGCCCCCTTATTCATCCATTTCTCGGACCACGATTCGTGCTCCTTCTACCTTTACGACTGTTACTTCTTTTTCCGCTGCAATGAAACCACCCTCGCTGACCGCATCAATTCGTTCATTATCAATAACGACTGTACCGGCTGGCCGGAAAGGTGTCTTTGTTACGCCTGTTTTTCCAAGAAGCTCTACACGGTTTACATTTGATACATAACCATTTTCCGTATTGGTAGAATCGGTCAGAATGATCTTTTTGAAAAATTTCATTTTTTTACCAAACACCTTTACCATTAAAATCATAGCCACTATTGAAACTGTCATGGCAATTACTAGCGATAACCCCATCCATTTTACGTTGTCTCCTGCCAGTAAAATGCTCCCTGCTAGAGCAGAGATGCCCAATATACCGGCTATTCCGCCTGGGAGGAACAATTCAGCTACAATGAGCAGTGCTCCTATCGCAAATAGCAAAACAGACTCATAGCCAGCAAGACCTGCAACTAAGTGGCCGTAGAAAAACAAAAACAAAGAGACAAGGCCGACAGATCCAGGCAGCCCAAAACCTGGTGAATACAGCTCAAGAATCAAACCTAGACTGGCTAAAGATAGCAAGATCGGCACAATGATTGGATTCGTTACGAAGCGGGCCACTTTTTCTGCCCAGCTTTCTTTCACTTCTACGATAGGTGCCCCTGCTGCCTTCTCGTGCTGCAAGACGTCTTTTAGCTGGTGGACAGTTGCTTTTGAATAACCTGTTTCAAGTGCTTCCTTGGCCGAAAATGTTAACAATTCACCTTTGCCTGCATTGTATTCAGGCAAATCCACATCAGGGTCAGCCATCGCGATTGCATACTTTGGATCAAGACCGTTCGTTTGAGCAGCGCTTTTCATAGCAGAGCGCCAGTAGCTTTGTGCCTTCTTATCCGCCATGTTCCCCTGCTGGTCAATAATCGCTGCTGCTCCCATTTGGCCATTAGGCACCATATAAATCGCATCTGTATGAAGAGAGATAAAGGCCCCTGCTGATAATGCCCGGTCGTTAATAAAAGCAACCGTTCGCGTATCCGTTTCATCTAACAGCTTGCCAATCTCGCCAGCAGCATCAACAGCCCCGCCCGGTGTATGGATATCCAACACAATCAGCTGTGCCCCATTGTCCTTTGCTTCTTTAAATGAACGTTTCATAAAGGCGTACAGCCCTTTTTCCACTTCATCCTGCACCGGCACGACATACACAGGCTGTTCTTTAGTTTGTGAAAAAACCGGAAAGTTGAATCCTGCCAAAATAAGTAACACTCCAAAGAATAGACCGAATCCTCTCCTTATGAAACTCACCACCTCTCTACAACTCCTTTTTCTTCTATACGTATAGTCTAAGGAAAAAGTTTCAAAAATATAACAATAAAAGCGGAAGCGGCCCGATTAGCCCGATAGGAGGTTGGAGGTTCGACAAGGAGTCTCTCTTCAGACTCCGACAGAGAGACCGAAACCACCGTACGGGCTGGCCGCTGCAACTGGACAGCAGAAAAGCGGAAGGCGCTTGTTTAGTGCGATAGCAGATTGGAGCTCTCGACGAGAAGTCGCTTTTCAGACTTCGATAGAGAGAGCGAAATCAGCGTACGCACTAGCGCCTGCAGCTGGACAGTAATAAAAGCGGAGCGGACTGCTCTGCCCCGACAAGCATAAGACGAAATGGCGAAGTGGCGTTCTTCAGCCACACAGCCAGGTCGGCTTATGACCTCGAGGGGCAAGGAGGCGCAGCTGGACAGAGAAAAGCGGAGCCGACCGCTCTGCCCCGACAAGCATAAGACGAAATGGCGAAGTGGCGTCCTTTAGCCACACAGCCAGGTCGGCTTATGACCTCGAGGGGCAAGGAGGCGCAGCTGGACAGAGAAAAGCGGAGCCGACTGCTCTGCCCCGACAAGCATAAGACGAAATGGCGAAGTGGCGTCCTTTAGCCACACAGCCAGGTCGGCTTATGACCTCGAGGGGCAAGGAGGCGCAGCTGGACAGGAAGAAAAGCGGAGGGTGCTTGTTCAGCGGTGTATGGACTGGACGGCTCCGCATGAGATAAAGGAAACACGAAGAGCGGAAGCGATTCGATGTTGACTTATCGCAAGAAGGAGCAGGAAGTCCACTAGCCGCTAAGCACCCGCAGCTGGACAGAGAAAAGCGGAAGGCGCTCGTTTAGCATGCTAGCGGATCGTGGACAAACCAGCTTTTTTCGTGAATAACATAAACAGTTCGGCAATAAAAATAACTATAAAAAAAGATGACAGGATCACCTGTCATCTTTTTTTAAGAAAGTTTTTGCTGAACGAGCTTGTTGACGAGACCGCCATCAGCCCGGCCTTTTATCTTCGGCATTAATGCGCCCATTACTTTGCCGATATCTGCTTTAGAGGAAGCATTTACTTCAGCGATGGTTTCTTGAACAATCGCTTCTAATTCTTCATCTGAAAGCTGCTCTGGCATATATGAGTTCACGTAAGTCAGTTCAGTTTGAATTTTAGAAACGAGGTCAGCACGCCCCGCCTTTTCAAATTCATGGAGGGAGTCTTTGCGCTGTTTCACTTCACGAGAAAGAACTGCCAACTCTTGATCTTCTGTTAACCCTTCACTGCCTACTTTAATGGCTTCATTCTGCAAGGAAGCTTTTAACATGCGGATCACAGTTAATTTTTCTTTTTCTTTGTTTTTCATCGCTTGCTTGATGTCGTCATTTAAACGCTCGAGAAGACTCAAAGTATTACCCTCTCTCTCATTAGAACTTACGTTTTCTAGCCGCTTCTGATTTCTTTTTACGCTTTACGCTTGGTTTTTCATAAAATTCACGTTTTCTTGCCTCTTGTAAAGTTCCAGTTTTGGAAACAGCACGTTTGAACCGACGTAGAGCGTCTTCAAGCGATTCGTTTTTACGAACAACTGTTTTTGACATATCTCTTTCCCTCCCTCCGAACACTTACGATTACATGTTCCGTAACGGAAATTCCATGTACCAAATAATTATAATACAAGCCAGTAGGACGGTCAAGAAATTCCTTTTCAACCATCGATATGTTTATTCAGCTCTTAATAGTCTGACTTCCCTTTCAGTCCTTGAACAATTTGTACACCCGAGCTGGCTCCAATTCTCGTTGCTCCAGCCTTGATCATGCTAAGAGCATCTTCCTGGCTGCGCACCCCTCCAGATGCTTTTACGCCAATGTCTGGACCGACTGTTTTCCTCATTAGCCGCACATCTTCCTCTGTTGCTCCTCCTGTAGAAAAACCGGTAGATGTCTTTACGTAATCAGCACCCGCCTCAACAGATAACCGGCAAGCCCGTTCTTTTTCCTCATCCGTTAACAGGCTCGTTTCGATAATCACTTTTGTCAATGCTTTTCCACGTGCCGAAGCAGTCACAGCTTGAATGTCTTTTAACACGGTCTCATCGTCGCCGGCTTTTAAGGCACCAATATTAATGACCATATCGACTTCTGTTGCTCCATTTTCAATAGCATCTTTTGTTTCAAATGCTTTTACTGCCGTTGTAGTAGCCCCTAATGGAAAGCCGATTACGGTACATACTTTTACCTTTGTGCCTTCTAGCTGCTCGCTTGCATAAGCGACCCAAAATGGATTTACACAAACAGAAGCAAACTCATAAGCTCTTGCTTCTTCACAAATTTTTTTGATTTCTTCTTTCGTTGTTTCTGCTTTAAGCAGCGTATGGTCAATTGTTTTTGCAATATCTCCGAATTGATCTGTTATCAAGTGACTAATCTCCTTTTCAACAAGTTGTCCGTACCTCTACTTATAGAGTACCATCGAATGAGAAAAATGGCGAGTATCTTGAGCAGCTTTTCTACTTGTTTTCTTTTACCATACCCTTTTTCAAGTAAAATAAAAGCCTTTCATACAATTTTTATGTATGAAAGGCTTTTATTTTATATTAAACAGTCGGTTCTAACTCTTCATCCATTACACGAACGAATTGGCCTTCGTTAAATGGATAGCCTGCTTTTGTGATTTTTACTTTTACGATCTGACCGACCATTTCCTCAGTTGCTGGAAAGACTACTTTTAAATAATTGTCTGTATAGCCCATGTACAACCCTTCTTCTGTTCCTTCTTTGAAAGACTCTTCAGGAATCACTTCTAATACTTCACCTTCAAAGCGGGAAGCATACTCTTTCGCAAGCTGGTCAGAAAGCGCAATAAGGCGGTGGACCCGATCGTTCTTTACTTCTTCATCAATCTGATCGTCCATGCGCGCTGCTGGTGTGCCTGTCCGCTTCGAATATGGGAAAACATGAAGCTCCGAAAATTGATGTTCTTTAATAAAATTGTATGTTTCCATGAACTCTTCTTCTGTCTCACCAGGGAAACCTACAATAACATCTGACGTAACTGCCAGTCCAGGAAGGGCTTGTTTCAACCGGTTTAAACGGTCAGCGAAAAACTCCATCGTATATTTACGGCGCATTCTTTTTAAAACGGTATTAGAGCCGGACTGCAGCGGGACATGTAAATGTCTAACAACAATGTTAGAGCGATCAATTACTTCAATGACTTCATCTGTAAGCTGGCTCGCTTCAATGGAGGAAATACGAATCCGTTTTAATCCTTTTACTTTTTCCTCCAAGTCCGTTAACAGCATAGCCAAGTTATAATCTTTCATATCAGAACCGTAACCGCCCGTATGAATACCCGTTAACACAATCTCTTTATAACCAGCATCCACGAGCTGTTGAGCCTGGCGAATCACTTCTTCCGGGTCACGGGAACGCATTAAGCCGCGAGCCCATGGGATAATGCAAAAGGTGCAGAAATTGTTGCAGCCCTCTTGGATTTTTAAAGAAGCACGTGTGCGGTCTGTGAAGGCCGGAACGTCAAGCTCTTCGTAGACGCGGTTTTTCATAATGTTGCCAACACCATTGATTGGCTGGCGTTCTTTTTTATATTGCTCAATGTATTCTAGCATCTTGACACGGTCTTGCGTACCGACTACCACATCTACCCCTGGAATAGCCATGATTTCTGCCGGAGAGGTTTGCGCATAACAGCCCGTTACACAAATAACCGCATCTGGGTTTTTGCGAACAGCACGCCGGATTACCTGCCGGCTTTTTTTATCACCTGTGTTCGTTACCGTACACGTATTAATAACATATACGTCAGCAGTTGCTTCAAATTCTACACGGTCGTAACCTTGACCTTTAAATAATTGCCAAATTGCTTCCGTTTCATAATGATTTACTTTACATCCAAGTGTTTGGAATGCCACTGTAGGCATGATCATCACCTCATTAGTTCAAAATGGTAGGAGATGGCAGACAATGCGTAAAGTGGAGCTGTTTCCGTCCGTAAAATTCGTGGACCGAGTCCACATGGAATAAATCCGCTGCTCTTTAGCTCTTCTGCTTCCTTCTCCGATATTCCGCCTTCGGGACCAAAGACAATCAACACTTCATCGCTCGGCTGCATTTCGTTCAACAATTGATGAAATGCCGTCTTTTCCCCTTTTTTACTTTCTTCTTCAAACGCATATAATTTAAACGGATACTCTCGTCCGATTTGAATTAATTGTTGAAAATCTACCGGTACGTGTACTTCCGGCACGCGGTTTCGTTGAGATTGTTCAGCTGCTTCTTTAGCAATTTTTGCCCAGCGCTCTGTCTTTTTCGCAGCTTTCTTCTCATCCCACTTTACGATGGAGCGATCCGCATGAAAAGGGACAAACTTGCTTGCACCAAGCTCTGTTCCCTTCTGAATGACGAGTTCAAGCTTATCCCCTTTCGGCAGGCCGCTCGCAATCGTGACAGCAACCGGCAGCTCTTTTTCATCATGCAGCCATTCCACAATAAAAGCAAGGGCACGGTCAGCGGAAATATCTTCAAGTTCTACTCTTGCCGACGCTCCATTTGGGAAAACGACCGATACATGGTCTCCTTCCTTCGCACGCATTACGCGTTTTAAATGGTGAAAGTCCTCTCCCGCAATTATTACTTTTTCATCGTTTTCTGGCTTGTCATTTAAAAAATATCGCTGCACCATTGCCACCCCATCTGCCAAAGTTTCGTTCAGGCTGTTGATAAACGCCCGCTTGCTGCGGTGCTTAAGACTTTCTCGAATACATCGCTCTCGATCGGGCTTCCCACTTCGAGAGAGGAACGCTTTCAGCCAGCCTGAATGATTAAAATAGACTTTATCTATATTCTCTCTTTTCTTATCTGCACTGTTTATTGCTTTTTAGCAATAATCGCCACCCAGTCTTCCATTAAAACCGTTTCTTCTACAACGAACCCGGCAGCTTCCACTGCTTCTTTGACTAGGTCTTTCTTCTGACCGATAATGCCTGATGAAATAAAATATCCGCCTGGTTTTACTTTTTTGGCTACGTCTCCCGTAAAAGAGAGAATCACCTCAGCCAATATGTTCGCCACAACGACATCCGCTTGCTCATCAATTCCTGCGAGCAAATCATTTTTTAATACAGTCACCGTCTCAGCTACTTTATTTAATTGAACATTTTCTTTTGCTGATTCAACAGCCACTTCATCAAGATCAAGAGCTGTCACTCTTTTTGCTCCGAGTAGAGCGGCTCCAATGCTTAGCACACCTGAACCGGTACCTACATCCACGACGTAGTCTCCCGGCTGCACATAACGTTCTAACGCTTGCAGACACATGACCGTCGTTGGGTGCGTACCTGTTCCAAATGCCATTCCCGGATCAAGCTCAATGATTAACTCATCGGTGCTTACCGGCTCATATCGCTCCCACGTCGGCACGATCGTAAACTTCTCGGAAATTTTCACTGGATTATAGTATTGTTTCCAAGCCGTTGCCCAGTCTTCTTCAAATACCTCGGTTAATTGTACTTCATTACGGCCAATGTCGATACCATAACTAGCCAGATTTCTGATGGATTCTTGTATGCCTTCTACCGTTTCAGCGAGAAAGCTGTTAACAGACAAATAAGCTTTCACAATAACAATGCCTTCTTCTGGATAATCCTGAGGATTGAGCTCATAAATTTCACCAAACTGGTCTTCTCTTTCCCTTGTCAGTTCAAGTGGATCTTCAATGACAACTCCGCTTGCACCTGCTTCATGCAAAATGTTTGAAATTGGTTCCACGGCTTCATTTGTTGTTTGAATACTAATCTCAGACCACTTCACGTCTTGCCAGCTCCATTCTCATTTAGTCACGCTTTAATGCGCGTTTCACTTTATCAAAAAAGCTTTTTTCCTGCTCATCCAGCATTTCACCGCTTGCTTCCGCGAATTCGCGCAGCAAATGCTTTTGTTTTTCATTTAGTTTTGTTGGGGTGATCACTTTTACACGAATATGCTGATCTCCTGTTCCATAGCCGCGTACGTTAGGCACACCCTTTCCACGCAAGCGGAATTTTGTACCGGTCTGCGTCCCGGCTGGCACTTTAAGCTTTACCTTGCCATGGATAGTCGGTACTTCGATTTCGTCGCCAAGGGCTGACTGAACAAATGTAATTGGAATTTCACAATAAATGTCATCGCCATCCCGATCAAACAGCTCATGAGGAAGCACACGGAATACAATAAATAAGTCACCTGCAGGGCCGCCATTTATTCCCGGCTCTCCCTGGCCTGCTACACGCAGCTGCTGACCGTCATCAATTCCGGCTGGTATCTTAATATGGATCTTTGTATTCTTTGTTACGACACCGTCTCCGCCACAAGTCGAGCACTTTTCTTTGATCAAATTGCCCGTTCCGTTACAGTACGGACACGCACGACGGTTCACAATACGGCCAAACGGAGTATTCTGCTCAACATTCAATTCACCTGTACCGTGACAATGACTACACGTTTCAGGTGTGGTCCCTGGTTTAGCGCCTGTGCCATGACAAGTATCACATGTTTCTTCTTTTGGAATTTCAATATCTGTTTCTTTTCCAAATACAGCCTCTTCAAAACTGATCGTCATTGTATATTGCAAATCTGCCCCCTGGCGCGGAGCATTTGGATCTCTCCGGCGGCCGCCGCCAAAGAAGGTGCTAAAAATGTCTTCAAAACCGCCAAAACCGCCAAAATCCTGCCCGCCAAAGCCTTGGTTAGGATCAGTATGGCCAAATCGGTCATATTGAGCCCGTTTCTGATCGTCATTTAACGTTTCGTATGCTTCTTTAATTTCTTTAAACTTTTCATCTGCACCGGCTTCTTTATTAATATCAGGATGATATTTTTTGGAAAGCTTCCGGTATGCTTTTTTAATTTCATCTTTTGAGGCGCCTTTTTCAACACCCAGCACTTCATAATAATCTCGTTTACTCATATGATTGCCCACTCCCCGACTCATTTCACATAAAGGCTATTTTAACATAATTGCTTAGCAATAGTGAATATTATTCATTGAAAAAAGCCAAAGCCAAGAAATCCTGACTTTGACTTTTCAATGTCTGAAAGGCAGACGTGTACGGCAATTATTTCTGGTCGTCTACTTCTTCAAACTCAGCGTCAACCACATCGTCGCCTTTTTGGCCAGATGCTTGTGCATCTGCTCCTTGAGCTTGCTGTGCCTGTTTCGCTGCTTCTTCATATAATTTTACTGACAAGTTTTGCACGATTTCGGACAGTGCATCTTTTTTCGTGCGGATTTCTTCGATTTCATTTTTCTCAAGAGCCGCTTTTAATTCTTCTTTTGCGTCTTCGGCTTTTTTCACTTCATCCGCATCTACTTTGCCTTCCAGCTCTTTCAATGTTTTTTCAGTCGTAAAGACAAGCTGATCTGCTTCATTTCTCAATTCTACTTCTTCTTTTAGCTTTTTATCTGCTTCTGCGTTTTCTTCCGCTTCCTTCACCATGCGGTCGATTTCTTCATCGGATAAGCCGGAAGAAGATTTAATCGTAATATTTTGCTCTTTGCCCGTTCCAAGGTCTTTCGCGCTAACATTTACGATACCGTTTTTATCGATATCAAATGTTACTTCAATTTGTGGAATGCCACGTGGCGCCGGCGGAATATCCGTTAATTGGAAACGGCCAAGCGTTTTGTTGGCAGAAGCCATCGGGCGCTCCCCTTGAAGAACATGGATATCAACTGCTGTTTGACTGTCAGCTGCTGTAGAGAATACTTGAGATTTTGATGTCGGGATCGTTGTATTCCGTTCGATTAACTTCGTAAATACGCCGCCCATTGTCTCAATTCCAAGTGAAAGCGGTGTAACGTCTAAAAGAACAACATCCTTAACATCCCCTGTTAATACACCGCCTTGTACGGCTGCTCCCATCGCCACTACTTCATCTGGGTTTACCCCTTTATGCGGCTCTTTTCCTGTTGCTTTCTTGATAGCTTCTTGAACAGCAGGAATACGAGTCGATCCACCTACTAAAATAACGCGGTCGAGCTCAGAAGCTGAAATGCCGGCATCAGAAAGCGCCTGACGTACTGGTCCCATCGTACGTTCAACTAGATCAGCAGATAATTCATCAAATTTCGCACGAGTTAATGTTACTTCTAAATGAAGTGGTCCTGCTTCTCCTGCTGTGATAAACGGCAGGGAGATTTGCGTAGAAGTCACACCAGAAAGATCTTTTTTCGCTTTTTCTGCTGCATCTTTCAAACGCTGCATCGCCATTTTATCTTTTGATAAGTCAATACCGTTTTCTTTCTTGAACTCTTGTACTAAATAGTCGATAATGACTTGGTCAAAGTCATCACCACCAAGGCGGTTATCACCCGCTGTAGAACGAACTTCAAATACACCATCGCCAAGTTCAAGAATAGATACGTCGAATGTTCCGCCGCCTAAGTCATAAACGAGAACAGTTTGATCTTCATCCATTTTATCCATTCCGTAAGCAAGAGCAGCTGCAGTCGGCTCGTTAATGATCCGTTCCACTTCAAGACCGGCAATTTTTCCGGCATCCTTTGTTGCTTGGCGCTCTGCATCGTTAAAATAAGCCGGAACAGTAATAACGGCTTTTTCTACTTTCTCGCCTAAATAATCTTCTGCATATGATTTTAAATATTGTAAAATCATCGCTGAGATTTCTTGAGGAGAATATTCTTTTCCTTCTACCTCAACTTTATGGTTTGTTCCCATATAACGTTTGATGGAAATGATCGTGTTAGGATTTGTAATCGCTTGGCGTTTAGCCACTTCCCCTACTTGGCGTTCACCATTTTTGAATGCAACAACAGATGGTGTTGTCCGGTTACCTTCTGGGTTTGGAATAACTTTTGGTTCTCCACCTTCGAGAACCGCCACACATGAGTTTGTTGTTCCTAAGTCGATACCGATTATTTTACTCATTTGCGATTTGCCTCCTTTGAAATATGTAATGGTTTACTGATTTACTTTTACCATCGACGGACGAATAATGCGATCTTTCAGCTTATACCCTTTTTGAAACTCCTCAATCACTTCATTAGGGCCGTACTGATCATCGCTGTCTGTCATGACGGCTTGATGGAAATTCGGATCAAATTCTTTGCCAACTGCCTCAATTACTTCTACGCCTTCTTTCTCAAGCGCTGCAACGAGGCCTTTATATACCATTTCCATTCCTTGCAGTACGGATTTCGTTTGTTCGTTCGACGCTTCTACCTTTAATGCACGTTCGAAGTTATCTAGCAATGGAAGAAGGTCAGAAATTAAGCTTTGAGCACGATATTTTTCACTCGCTTCTCGATCCAACTGCGTACGACGACGAAGGTTATCAAAATCAGCAAGTAGACGTAAATAACGATTCTCTGCTTCTTCAAGCTTTTGCTCTAGCTCATTTATTTTTTTAAGAGAAGCATCTGCTGCAGGCTGTTCTTCTTCAGCTGTCGCATTTTCTGCTTGCACAGGAGCTTCCTCTGTTGAAGGCTGCTGTTCCATTTCTTCTTTCTCTTCTTGGTTCAAATCTTTTTCTTCTGCCATTCGTTTCACCTCCTTTAAAGAATTAACTAATGCCCACTCGCCGCCTTTTTGCACAAAGAGAAGGAAATTAGCAAAGAAACGCTAATTTCCGTCTGCTTCAGGCTTCCTTTATCCATTATGGTACAAATTCGTTAAAGCTTTTGTCATGTCATGACTTAAGAAGTCAACAAGACTAATGACACGCGAATATTCCATTCGTGTCGGACCAAGAAGCGCAATAGTTCCGACTTGTTCGTTTCCAATGGAATAAGAAGCAGTGATCAAGCTGCAATGCTGCATAGCAGCATTTTTATTTTCTTTTCCGATCTTTACTTGAATACCCGCAGGAACCCCGCTAATCAAACGGTATATCCCCTCTTCTTGGTCGATCATGTTCATCACAAGCCTAATTTTCTCGATATCGTGGAATTCAGGCTGGTTTAAAATATTTGTTTTCCCGCCAAAGAACAGCTTTTCATTCGCATGCAAGTCTACTGCTTTCGCAAACATAGACAACAATGCATCGTGATTGCGGATATGACGGCGCAACAACACAACAATCTCTTTATATAATTTATCATGCAGCTCGGAAAGCGGTACACCAATGAGCTTTTCATTTAATATATTGACCATTTTCTCAATATCAGAGGCGTCTACTTGTTCAGGCAAAGTGAACGTCCGATTTTCAACATGGCCGGTATCGGTGACAATTATTGCAACAGCTGCATCCTGGCCAAGCGGCACAATTTGCAGCTTCTTTAACTTGTTGTCTTTTAATTCGGGCCCCAACACAATTGCCGTGTAATTGGTCAGCTCAGATAAAATTTCTGCTGATTTCTGCACAACCTTCTCGAGCTCATAAACTCGATCCACAAAGATAGAGTTAATCGTCTCTACTTCCTGATAGTTGAGTTTTTTCGGACGCAACAAATGGTCCACATAATAACGATATCCTTTTTCTGATGGTACACGCCCTGAAGAAGTGTGAGGTTTCTCTATAAAACCTAAATTCTCCAATTCTGCCATATCGTTACGAATCGTAGCCGAGCTATATGTTATGTCTTTTTTTTCCGCAAGACTGCGGGAGCCGACCGGCTGTGCAGACCGAATGAAATCATCAATAATTATTTGCAAAATAAAAAGTTGACGATCGGTTAACATCGTTGATCACCTCTTTTAGCACTCGATCGTTATGAGTGCTAAATCTATAAATAAATTATCAAAATCAGCGATTAATGTCAACGACAGAGCACTCATTATCCAACTCTGTTATTCATCCTCTCCAGTAAGCAAAAATGCTTGAAACACTTCATTTCCGAGAAGCTTTCCCTGTGCTGTCAGCCGAATAGATTCATTATCCTCTACCACGAGCAGCCCTCTTGTAACCATGTCTTCAACCGGCCCTTTAAATAAGGAAAACGGAGACACACCAAATTTCCCTTTAAAATGTGAAGCTGAAACACCTGCCGTTTTACGAAGCCCGAGAAACATCTCTTCCTCCATTTGTTCTTTTTTAGTGAGTTTGCTCTCATACAGCAAAGGAAGCTGTCCCTCCTGGAGCGGCGCCATATATTTCTTCAAAGGACCGTGGTTGGACCGTCTCGTTCCATTGATATAAGCATGAGCACCGGCCCCAAAACCATAATAGTGTTCATTATTCCAGTATACAAGATTATGAAGGCTTTCAAACCCAGGGATAGCAAAATTACTGATTTCATATTGCCGCAAACCGGCAGCTGCCATTTCCTCCATAAGCAATTCATACATAGAGGCCTCTGTTTCCACTTTTGGAAGCGGAAGCTCGTCTTTTCTCATTAGATTATAAAAGACCGTTTTAGGCTCAATAATTAATGAGTACCCCGAATAATGCGGAAGCTGCAAGCTTAAGGCCTGCTTCAAGGTGGCTTGAAAATCAGCAAGTGTTTGATTCGGCAATGCGTATATTAAATCGATGCTAATATTATCAAATCCAGCTTTTTTTGCGTCTTCCACTGTAGCAAACACATCACTGCTTGAATGCGTCCGTCCAATGGCACGAAGGAGCTCATCATTAAAAGATTGGACACCAAGACTTAATCGATTGACTCCATTGTCCTTAAGCACTCTCAATTTCTCTAGCGTTAAATCTCCAGGGTTCGCTTCAAACGTAAACTCGCCTTTTGTAAATGGCAGCTGATCGCGAATAGCCTGGCATAGCTTTTCAAGTTGTGCAGCGTTCAGGGCTGTCGGCGTTCCTCCACCAACAAAAATAGTAGTAAGCCGTTCCGTTGGATATTGCTCCATTGTCATTTTCATTTCAGCAGCCAGTGTCTCTATATAATCATCTACTGGCTGGTTTTTCAGAAAGACTTTATTAAAATCACAATAATGACAAATTTGCTGACAGAAAGGAATGTGAATATAAGCGGAACGTATCATGTAAAAACTCCTCTTTGTGTGTTCAATAACGAGAAAAAGGGGAAGCATCTGCGCTTTCCCTCTCCCCTTTCCTTATTTACTTTTTATTATTATCATCGTCCATCTTTAAGACCGCCATAAAGGCTTCTTGCGGCACCTCAACTGAACCTACTTGCTTCATCCGCTTTTTACCTTCTTTTTGCTTTTCAAGCAATTTTCGTTTCCGGGAAATGTCTCCGCCATAACACTTAGCTAAAACGTTTTTGCCCATCGATTTAATCGTCGATCTTGCTACAATTTTTTGTCCAATCGCAGCCTGTACTGGTACCTCGAACTGTTGTCTTGGAATTAAACTCTTTAGCTTTTCAACAATCGTCTTGCCGCGATCGTAAGCAAAGTCGCGGTGAACGATAAAGCTTAAGGCATCGACTTTTTCTCCGTTCAGCAAAATATCCATTTTCACGAGCTTAGATGGCTTGTAGCCAATTAGTTCGTAATCAAAGGATGCATAGCCTTTCGTGCTTGACTTTAGCTGATCGAAGAAATCATAGACAATTTCTGAAAGCGGGATTTCATAAATCACGTTCACTCGATTTTCATCCATATACTGCATATCAATGAAAATACCACGCTTATTCTGTGAAAGCTCCATCACTGCACCAACGTAATCATTTGGTACCATAATAGACGCTTTTACATATGGCTCTTCTACTGCATCTATTTTTTGAGGATCTGGCATATTAGAAGGGTTATCCACATTGATCTCTTCGCCATTTGTCATCCGTACTTTATAAATAACACTCGGAGCTGTTGTAATTAAATCAATTTTAAATTCACGCTCGATCCGTTCTTGGATAATTTCCATATGGAGAAGCCCAAGGAAGCCGCAGCGGAAGCCAAATCCAAGCGCCTGTGACGTTTCTGGCTCAAACTGCAAGGATGAGTCATTTAATTCTAACTTTTCTAGTGCTTCACGTAAATCATTGAACTTTGATGAATCAATTGGATAAAGACCGCAGTACACCATCGGATTTAGCTTTCTATATCCAGGCAGCGCTTCAGTCGCCTGGTTATGCGCTGAAGTGATTGTATCCCCCACTCGCGTGTCACCCACGTTTTTAATAGCAGCCGTCAAGAAGCCAACGTCTCCAACTGTCAGTTCGTCACGCACAGTTGCTTTTGGCGTAAATACTCCCACTTCCGTGACCTCAAATTCTTTGCCAGTGGCCATCATTTTAATTTTGTCGCCTGCTTTCACTGAGCCGTCTACAACACGGATATAAGCAACAACGCCACGATAAGCATCATACAAAGAGTCAAAAATAAGCGCCTTTAACGGAGCTGATGGGTCACCTGTCGGAGCAGGTACCTTTTCAACAATTTGCTCTAAAATTTCTTCAATTCCAATGCCTGCTTTTGCGGAAGCGAGCACTGCTTCAGAAGCGTCTAAGCCGATCACATCCTCTACTTCTTGACGAACGCGCTCTGGCTCTGCTGCTGGCAAATCAATCTTATTGATAACGGGCAAAATCTCCAAATCGTTATCTAAAGCAAGATAAACGTTCGCCAATGTCTGCGCCTCAATTCCTTGCGCGGCATCTACAACGAGAATCGCTCCTTCACAAGCAGCAAGACTGCGAGACACTTCATACGTGAAATCGACGTGTCCTGGCGTATCGATTAAATGAAAAATATAATTTTCTCCATTTTTCGCTTTATAATTTAATTGTACCGCATTTAACTTAATCGTAATGCCCCGCTCACGCTCAAGATCCATTGAGTCAAGCAGCTGGCTTTTCATTTCACGGGCAGACAGAGCATTTGTATACTCTAGAATCCGGTCGGCTAAAGTAGACTTCCCGTGGTCAATATGAGCAATAATCGAGAAGTTTCTGATATGCTCTTGTCTTAATTGTTTCTCTTCATTATTCATGTTTTTTCTTCACTCCTGTTAGTCGGCGCATGTATACTAGCATTGATTATATCAGCCAGAAAAGCAATTGACAATTTACAAAAGCGGAAGCATAGGAGTTCATTTCGATCATACTAGATGAGTGGAGAGAAAAGGCCGCTGCCAAAAAAGCTCTTTATAAAACAAAATGACGAAAATAAATAGATATTCTGATTATAAAATAGGGCTTGTTATACTTGGTTGCAGATTTCCGCTCTAATCAACTTTTAAAAAACAACATTCTCCTTCGACGAAACCATAAAATAAGAAACCCGCTGCGAGATTATACAAGCAGCGGGTTAAGATTGATTTGTTGGACAGGGTGAGACTCTATAAAAAGCGAATGTTTAAGCAGAGACTAAACCGCCGGATGGCTCTCTACTGATCAAATAATGATCTAGCAGCAAATGTTACCGCATCAGCTAAAGATTGTCCGGCCTTTGAGAATAGGTTCACCGTCTCCTCTTTCTCTAGTCTTTCTTTTTTTATATGCAAATCAACCTCTGCTTCATCTTTTGGAAATAGAGAAAAATCGGCTTCTTCTTTCTTGTCTGGAATTTCCCGTGTATAAGGAGTTGACTCTTGCCAGCTTCTACTGTGAAGGGAGCCAATCAACATGCCAATAAAAAAAACAGAAATAACAAAGAATGTTTTAAGCAGAAAAGTTTTCATGAGAATACCCTTTCTTACTGTTCTCCCTTTGCGTGTACGGCTTCAGCCTGCCAGTAATAATCGGCAAATACATCGGCAAATGCCTCTGCTGTTCGGTTTAGTTCTTCGAATGTATTATCTACCCCGCCAAATTCAATGAGCATCGCTTTATCTGATAGATCTTGGTTGAATTTACCATTGGTGTTTTTCCCTTGTTTTAAAATAACTCCTCTAGACAATCCTTTATACTTTTTCTCTAATAACTTATGCCATTCCGTTGCCAGCTTTACATTCTTTTCGTAATTCGCATGTTCCGCTCCAACGACAAACACGAGCTTTGCATAGCTTTCTCCATTGATCGTAGCGGTCGTCACTTTCTTACGCTGTGAATCACGATGAATATCGATAAAATATTGCAAATCATGGTTACCCGATTGCGCAGACGCTACAACGGCACGCGACTCTTGATATGCTTGGCTATATCTTCTTCCCGATTGATTAAGCTTCGCGACGATGTCTGTTTTGTCTACTGCTGTTCCAATCCCTTTAGCTTCTAGTGCAGCTTGTACCATCTCTCCGACCTTTGTCACATTTAAAGCAGAGTGGTGAGCAGCATCTGCCGAGGAGACACCTTGTAAATACGGCAGGTAAGACTCTCTCGTATGCGTAAAGTACAAATATACCCTCTTTTTTCCGTTGGTCGTTAAAGAAGGCGGCGGGCTGTCTTTCTCTTTTGGAATTTCTTTTGTCGGTTTTACCGCTACATCGTTTTTCTGATCCAGTGCTTCATTTGGAGGCTCCGATTCAATCGGCATATTCGTATAATCCGTTCCTTCACCGGCCACTAATATCTCCCCATCGTAAATGGAAAAGCCAGGAACTTCTCTTCCTAAAAAGCTGCGCGGATCTTGAAAGCGCACATTTGTTGCATAACGAAACGCTAATTCACTCAACGATGGCGGCCGGGCGTCTTCAGGTGCATGCGATGCAAATAATTTGTTTTCCATCGTATATAAATAATAAAGTGCACCGCCAGATACATTTTCAGCCGCCTCATTAACGGAATGAGAAGAAATCCGATAATTGTACGTAAGAGACGTTAACAACCCGGCAACAGAAAAAAGCGTAAGGAGAAAAATCGTAAAAATCATCGTTCCCTTTAAGATCGTCGACAAATTAATTGTAAAGAGGTCATACGGCTGGTTCTCCTTCATTGCTCCACCCTTTCTAGAAAAGTCTTGTACTATCGTATGACCTCAATAGAAAAAGCAGAACAAATTTTATGAAGGAAAAGCGGAAGGCGCTTGTTCAGTGCGATAGGAGGTTGGAGAGAGTCCTGTTGGAGTCGTTCTTTGACTCCTGCAGAACTCTCGAAACCACCGCACGCACTAGCGCCTGCAGCTGGACAACAAAGAAAAGCGAAAGCGGCCCGATTAGCCCGATAGGAGGTTGGAGGGCTCGATAAGGAGCCGTTCTTCAGACTCCGACAGAGAGACCGAAACCGCCGTACGGGCTGGCCGCTAGAGCTGGACAAGGAAAAGCGGAAGGCGCTTGTTCAGCGGTGTATGGACTTAACGGCTCCTCATGAAATAAAAGAAACATAAAGAGCCCAAGCGATTCGGTATTGGCTTATCGCAAAAAGGAGCAGTCCCCAGCTACACTTATTTTGTAAAGAAACCAGCATTCTCTTGATCAACTGCCGAATGCAAAGCAGCATTTAAACTGTTGGCTAATAAATTAGCGGTATCCTTAATAAAAAGATCTACTTCTTTTGGTGTAACCATTAAATTGTGTCCTAGCGGAGAGAGCACTTCACGAATAAGCTGCCGTTTTTCATTATCAGGCAGGGTTCCGATCATCCCAAGGAAAGAACGGCGTTTTTCTTCATCAGGCATATGCTGTTCGGTTAGTTTGCTCCTGCCAAAAGCAAAACCAGCAGGGGCAAGCGCTCCAGAAGGCCGATCTCCTTCTTGAATTTCTTTTCCTAAGTGCTTCAAGATAAAGTCAATCGTGTCACTTGTAATCGAAACAGCATCTACAACGGTAGGCACACCGATCGCAATGACCGGAACACCAAGAGTTTCTTCGCTTATTTCTTTTCTTTTATTCCCTACTCCCGCTCCTGGCTGAATGCCCGTATCTGCAATTTGTACGGTAGCGTTCACCCGCTCGATCGATCGTGAAGCAAGAGCATCAATTACGACTAAAAAATCCGGCTTTGTTTTTTCTACTACCCCAAAGACAATGTCGCTCGTTTCAATTCCTGTCGTTCCCATGACCCCCGGAATAAGAGAACTAACCGGACGGTAGCCTTCTTCGACCTGTTCTGGCTGCAACTCAAATAAATGCCTCGTTACCATGATTTCTCCACATACAAGCGGACCAAGCGCATCAGGGGTGACATCCTCATTTCCAAGGCCTACGACGAGACAGCTGGCATTCGCGCCAATGCCTTTCTTTTTTAAAAAAGCACTGAATTCACTCGCCAGCACTTTTTCCATTTCGTGCTGGTGATTCGTATCATGGGTACGAATTCCTTGAGATTCGACCGTTAAATATAAGCCCGCTTTCTTTCCTGTCGCTTTTGCCCCCTCTTCATCAATCGTGACAGAGGTAATGGTAATGTCATCGATTGTTCGCTCCTCTGTTAAGACACCTGTTACTCTTCGCCCTTGCCCCTGCCGTTCCTCAGCAAGCGTTTTTGCTTCTACCGCTAAATCTGTTCTTACCGCATATTGGCTTAAGTCAATTGATGATTCTTTCATTTATTTTCACCCTTTTAAATGAACTTTTATTTTTAGTCTGCCCGACTGTGTAAAAGTTCATTCCTTGACACAAATTGCAAATGTAACTATTGCAATCTCACCTTCTGTTTGATAGAATAACTTTTGTTCTTATAAGGAAAAATGGAAGTCGAGTAAAAGATAGAATCTCGATCGCTTTTAGGAGGTGACCGGAATGCCAAATATTAAATCTGCTATTAAACGCACAAAAACGATCCAAGATCGTACAGAACGCAACAACCAACAAAAATCTGCTATGCGTACAGCTGTAAAGAAATACGAAGCAGCAGTTGCTAACAATGACGAAAACGCAAAAGATCTTTTTGCTCAAGCAGCAAGAAGCCTTGATAAAGCTGCCGCTAAAGGTTTAATCCATAAAAACGCTGCAGACCGTAAAAAGTCTCGTTTACTCAAAAAGCTTAACGCGTAATAAACGATCGTTTCGCTAAATAAAAAATCCTTCAAGTCAATCTTGAAGGATTTTTTATTTTATGAAAAGGCCGCGACATTTCCGTTTGCCATCTTACTTACTACAGCCTTCTTCTAGTTACTCTCTTATCCTATTTTCTGCATTAAGCTTTGCAGTTTGAATAAAAACATTTCGACAATCAGTGATTTAGCCATGCCGCTCGTTTTCATTTGCAGATCGCTATCAGCAAGCATCATCATAATGGCTGCAAGCTGTTCATCCGAAAAGCTTCTAGCTTGGCCGGCAGCAAGCTTTACCCGAAACGGATGCACCTTTAAAAAGCCGGCTATTTGCTGCTGGCCGTACCCTTTTCGCGCTAGCTCCTTTGTCTGGTAAATCAAACGGAACTGATTGGCAATCACGGCTAGGATTTTAATCGGTTCTTCATTTAGCTTGAGTAAATCATAGTAAATTCGAAAAGCTTTTTCCACTTTCCCTGTTACTACTTTATCAACCAAAGCAAAAATATCTTGTTCCAAAGAGCGGGCCGTTAATTGATCAACTACTTCCACCGTAATAGGCTGTTCCCCGGAGGCGTATAGTGATAATTTATCTAATTCGGAAGCAAGCATCATTAAATTTGTTCCCGCGATAGCTAGAAGATGGTCGATGGCCTCTTCTTCTATTTGAGCTTGGTTGGCAGCAGCACGAGTACGAACCCATGCTTTCAACTCTTTTTCATTTAGCTTATTAGCTTCCATAACTTCCGCGTTTTTCTTTAGCAGCTTGGTAATTTTTTTACGTTCATCTAATTTTTCATAAGGAGCCGAAAAGACAACTATCGTATAAGGAGCAGGATTAGCTATGTATTCTTCAAGCTTTTTTACATTATGCTCTACTTTATCCTTTGAACGTTCAGCTGTTAAAAACACTGGATTTTGTAAGATCACCAGCTTTTTGTCCCCCATGAAAGGCAAGGTTTCTGCTTCTTCAAGTGCTGCCTCCACAGGAATGTCTTCTAAGTCATAAGAAGAAAAATTAAAGTCCATTTCTTCTTCCGTCAAGACAGATTGAATGAGTCTTTGTTTTGTTTCATTAATTACAAATGCTTCTGTTCCGTACAACAAATAAATCGGTGAAAATTGCTTTTGCTCTATTTTTTTCCAAATGGGCATCAATGGCTTTTCTCTCCATTTTCATGTATGATACTCTCATGTTAAAAAAGCAATTCCCATTTGACAAGGGGAAACTTTCGGAAAAGTTCCCCCCGTGATCTATATAAACGCCGGCAACGCTGCCCCGGGAAACAGCTTTGCAGACGGTGATCATCTTACTTGTATTTTCACCGAATTTGTGAAACTTATTGCAGTTAACTCTTGTCAATGTAGGAATTAGCAAGGACAGTCTGGATTTTTTATAACGGTTCGTCTATACTATAGATGAAATAGGAGGGGTAGTTGTGAACGAATTTGAAAAAAATGTCCAATCAAAACGTAATGACGCAATAGACTCTGGCGTTGCTTTTGGTGTTTCTTTCGCGTTTTTTGCCATCATCTTTATTATCGCACAGGTTATCAAATTCATTGGATAACTGCCGCAAAAGCCCGACAATAGACGGGCTTTTTTCTTTTTAGGATCTTCTACACTTCCGGGGAGCAGACAACGTCCTGTTCATTTAGTTTCTTTATTTTACGGACGCACGACCGAAAATGTGCCTGTTTTACCTTCTTTATACGTGTATACAATTTCTCCATGCAGATCTGTCCGCAAAATGGCTGCACCATGCTGTTGGAGACGGTCTGCCACTTCTTTATGAGGATGACTGTACCGATTGTTTTTTCCAAGAGACATAATTGCGGTCTCTGGTGTTGTCTTCGACATAAAATGTTCTGTCGTTGAAGAGCGGCTGCCATGATGGCCTACTTTCAACACATCAATGTCTATCGAAAAGTGGTCCACAAGGCGCTTTTCTCCCTCCGCCTCCAAGTCTCCTGTAAACAACCATTTCTTTCCTCCCAATAATGCGTAAATGACAAGTGAATCATCGTTTCCTTCATAGTGCTCATCTGCAGGTGATACGATTTGAAAGTAAGCTTCTCCCTCCTGCCAGCTTTCCATGTATTTTCCGTAGCGCACAGGTATTTTATGCATAGCAGCCTGTTCAATCCTCTCATGCATAACAGGTTTGGCTTCTGCCCCTGGACTGATAATCATCTCTTCGATAGTGATTTGGCCGAATAACTCCTCTGCTGCTCCGATATGATCATAATCACTATGCGTTAGAAACAATTTATCAATGCGGGTAATGCCTCTTCCTTTCAAGTAAGGAAGTAAAATATGTTCACCGATCGAAAAGTCCTTTTTCTGTTTTTGCCATTCTTCTTTTTGAAATGGCAGTAAGCCTCCTGTGTCAATCAAATAATTGCCTTTATTAAATGGCAGAGTAATGAGAATGGCGTCTCCCTGCCCGACATCAATAAAGGAGACTTCTCCCGTAACTGAATAAGTGTGCACTATAACAGGCATGCCGATCATAACAAGTAACAGAACGCTGATCCGTTTCCAATCCTGTGATTTTTCCCACTGAAAAAAGACAACTGTGCTTAAAAGACAAATAATGGCCAACAAAACATCATTTGGCTGGCCTGTAACGATGACAGCACCCGGCCATTCACTCACTTTTATTGCTGCCTGGTCTACTTGCTCAAGCAGAAAACGAAGCGGTTCTAAGAAGGTCACAGCCGATTTTAGTATAAAGCTCAAGAGATAGATAATGAGGAGGGATGGAAGCATAAGAAACGAATAAAAGGGAACGAAAAATAAGTTGGCAATAAAAGAATAAAGGGAAACCTCATAAAAGTGATACATCAGCACCGGCAAACCGGCCACTTGAGAAACAGAGGTGATCACAAACATTTTTCCTAAAAAAGAGGCAGGAAAAGATAAGATGAACTTAGAGGAGAGAAGGAGAGAAAAGCTAATCAGATAAGAAAGCTGAAATCCTGCTTGATAAATAAAGTAGGGGTCCAGAAACACAACGGCTATAAAGCTTAGACCAAGGGCATCTAGAGCCGTAAATCGATGGTAAAAGCGAACAGATAACAAGACTAAGACCGTCATTAATACAGCTCTCACAACAGGAGGAGACCCGCCAGCTAAAAGGGCGTAAATTGGAAGGGCAGCAAGCAAGATCATCTGCGCTGTTTCTTTCACTATCCCGATTCGTATCATGGCATAGTAAGCAAGAGATGTAATTAAACTGACGTGGAGACCAGAAATAGCCAGTAAGTGAATAACCCCAAGGCGCTGATACGCCTTCGTCACATCTTCTTCTGTTAAAGAACGGTCGCCAAATAATAAGGCAGCTCCAACCGGCTGCAAGCTCTCCGGAAAAACCGTTTTCAAGTGATTAATTCCCTTTACACGCCAGTGGAAAATATGTTCTTTTACGCTTTTTTCTTTTTGGATACACGAAGATAAAGCAAAGCGATTCACCTTTAACTGCCAAAAAATATGCTGGTTTTTGAGAAAGGATCGATAATCAAATCCATAACGATTTCTTTTTCCTTCTGGCTCTTCAAGTGTGCCTGCCACATAACAGACGGTACCAGGGACTAATTTCTTCTGCAGCCCGTCTCCTTCTTCAGGAGAGGACAGCCGGTAAAGGAGACGCAGCTTCTCATTATTGTCTGCCGTTACTGTTGCTTTCAATCGGTCGCCGTCGATCACCATCTCATCAGAAAAGGATACAGACCACTTGTCTTCCTTCCCGGTAAAAGCCGTTACGTTCCGGTCTTCCGCAAACTGGCCAGCTAAAAAACCCATCGCGGCACAACTAAAAAAAGCCACCTTTCCTTTCTCATCCAATTTGATGATGAAAAAGAAAGCAGCCACAGTCAGCAAGAAGCGGATACTTCCCAAAACAGGAAGCGCCCACAACAAACCTGTCAGCGTGCCGACTGCCATATAAATGTATTTTCCGCGCATACGCTCTCCTTAAAGATACTTTATGAAGATAAGTGAACAACTTCAATGTCCTTTAGAAAATGCTGGTTCCATTTATTCGGATAGGCATTTCGATAGACAATTTTTTTGATTCCGGCTTGCGCCAATGTTTTCGCACAGTTTTCGCATGGCTCATGAGTAACATACGCAGCAGCGCCTTTCAGCTTATCTCTCTCCGCATGAAGGACAGCATTCAGCTCTGCATGCAGGCATCGGATGCAGCGCTTCTCATCGGACAGAAGGCACCCTTCTTCCTCGCAATGGGCATGCCCGTGGATAGAACCATTGTATCCCGTTGCAACAATGTGTTTATCTTTGACGATCACGCAGCCAACATGCAGACGGGTGCATGTTGAACGAGTGGAAACTACCTCCGCAATATCTAAAAAATATTCATCCCAGCTTTTTCTGCTCATTTGATTTCACTCTTTCTTTGTCCATTTCATGTTTTCTTTAGTGTAGCGGCAAAAAAAGACTCCCGTCAATCCCTATTACTGAACGACAACGAGTGAGGCCATTTTCTCAAACGTCTTTTCTCCGATCCCGGAGACATTTTTCAAATCCTCCGGCTTAGAAAAAGCCCCCGTCGTTTCCCTATACTCGATAATAGCTTGTGCTTTTGCTTTCCCGATTCCCGGCAGTTGCTGAAGCTCTTCGGCAGACGCTTGATTAATATTAATAGAACTTCCACCATTCTCCGAGGAATTTCCTTGTGTACTTCCCTGTCGTGGAACAGCAGCGGGCAATTCTGCAGGTGGTTCTTCCCCATTTTTCGGTACATAGACAACCATTTCATCCTGTAGCTTCTGTGCTAAATTAATCGCCGTTCGATCAGCCTCCTGTTGAAAACCACCTGCTTTTTCGATGGCATCGTGAATACGCTCGCCATTTTTCAAAGAGTAAATGCCAGGTGATGCAACCGCTCCTTTAATATCAACCATTAAAACAGCAGGTTCCTGCAGTTCTAGCGGCGCTGTAGTCAAAGGCGGACTTACACTTTGTTCTGCTTGTACAGACTCTTCTAATATGGGCACTGCTGGCGGCGTTTCTTCTCCAGTCAATTGATAAAGGCCAAAAGTTGCCAGTATTCCTCCTATCAAAAAGTAAACTTTATATTTACCAACCATTGTTTTTAGGTCCAGTATCTCCACCTCTTTCTCATAAACCAAATTTTTTTTCATACATTGTAAGAGCAGCTTGCATAAGGGGGAATGATGAATGAAGATAGGAATCATCGGAACGGGGAATATGGGAGAAATTTTAATTGATGCCTTAATTGCCTCTAAAGTTACTTCTGCCGCCAATCTTTTTATCATGAATAGAACGACAGAAAAGGCGCAGCGTATCCAAAAGAACCACCCAGGCCTGAATGTCTGCAGAGATGTTTCCGAACTTGTTAGTATATGTGAGCTTTTATTCGTTTGTGTGAAGCCCCACGATATTTACCCGCTGCTCCAGAAGGTTCAGCCTTTATTTCGTCCTGAACAGTGTGTGGTGTCCATTACTAGTCCAGTCAGCACCGCACAGCTGGAATCCATCCTGCCCTGTTCATGCATGCGCATGATTCCAAGCATCACGAATAAAGTGTTGTCGGGAACGGTACTTTACACGTACGGAAAAAAATGTGAAGAGAAATGGAAAGCAGAAATGAAAAAGCACATGGATCAGCTATGCAACGAGGCCGTAGAAATCGATGAGTCCATTACACGTGCCGCTTCAGATCTTGTGAGCTGCGGCCCAGCATTCATTAGTTATTTAACAAGAAAGTTTATTGAAGGGGCAGAAACAACAGGGATGGATTCACATACAGCAGAAAAATTGGCAGAGTCGATGCTTGCCGGTCTGGGGGAATTGTTCAAGCAAAAGGAATATACGCTTGCACAGCTAGAGGAAAAGGTTTGTGTCAAAGGAGGAGTTACCGGAAAAGGAATTGCTGTGTTAGAAGCAGAAACCGGGGATATGTTCACGAAGTTATTCCAAGCCACTCATGAAAAGTTTGCCGAGGATAAACAAGAAACAGCGGCACAATTTGGAATCCCTTAATACTATTCGCCACCTAACAGAGAAGTCCTTCTTTAATATAAAAACGAGAGGAGTAAAAATGAATCCCTCCTCTCGTTTTTATGTTTTTAAAATGGCTTCCTAATGGACAATCATTTTATTTACGATTGAACCGATCCATTTCTGCATACAAAAAATATTCTCTCACTCGTTTCCTCCGGAGAATTTCCAGTGAAATCAGCGGTGATAACAACATCGGAAAAACCAATCTCCTGGAGCCACGTTTTATATTGTTCAACAGCGAATGAGCGCTGAACATGCAGTTCATCAAACCGCTCATATAAATCCGTTTCTTCTTGGCGGACAAAAAAAGTAAGCTCGTGTTCAATGCTGTCGGGCTGCTCACCATCGAAGCAGTTCCAAATATAGGAGACCGATTCATTCACAGCCGTAAACGTTCCATCTTTAAAAATATGGAGCATTTTATACAGCGAGTGTACATCAAATAAAAGTAATCCGTCTTTTTTCAGATGTTGTTGTACTCCGCGAAACGTACGCTTTATATCTTCTTCTTCTGTCAAATAATTAAGAGAATCACAGAAGATTGTAATGACATCAAACTGTCCAAGTCCTTCTAAATCGCGCATGTCTTGCTGGAATAGCGGAATGGATAGGTGCTTTGCTTCCGCTTTTTGCCGGGCTGCAAAGAGCATGCTGTCTGATAAGTCAACGCCCGTTACATCCCATCCAGCTTCTGCTAAACGCCAAGTCAGCTCGCCTGTACCGCAAGCAAGGTCCAATACGCTCTTTCCAGGCAGTTCGGAGGCATGCTGCTGGAAAAAGTCCAGCCATTGTTCATACGGCGCATCCTCCATTAAAAAGTCGTACACACGGGCAAAGCGTTCATATGTCATGAAAGCAGCTCGCTCTCCACATCAATTTCAGGAGCATCCCCCCAGAGACGTTCCAGGTTATAATAAAGCCGCTCATCACGGTGGAACACGTGGATAATCAAATCGCCTAAATCAATTAACACCCACCGAGCCTCATCAAAACCTTCCATCCGCTTTACTTCATACCCAAGCTCCTCTGCCTTCTCTTTAACTTCTCGAGCAATTGCTTGAACCTGCTTATCAGAATTCCCGTGACAGATGATAAAATAGTCTGCCATTAGTGAAATTCCCTGCATATTTAACACAACAATATTTTCCGCGCGCTTATCGTCTGCGGCATTCACGACTCGTTGTAAAATTTCCGGTTGACCCATTAATTGGCCTCCTCCTTTTTCATGGTTAAATCATTGTACGTATGAAAAGTATCCGGATAAACCGGCTGATTTTTTTTCATTAAAAATTGAATGGTGTTTTTCAGAGCTTGGATTAAAGCAGCATCCAAATCTTTTTTCGCTAATTCACGCACTTCTTCTACACCCGGGAAATGACGGCCCGGTTCAATATAGTCTGCAACATAAACAACTTTTTCAAGCAAAGTCATGCCTACTCTTCCGGACGTATGATAACGGATAGCATCCAATACTTCCTCGTCTTCTATGCCAGCTTCTTTTTGTACCAAATAAGCGCCTACCGGAGCGTGCCACAGTTCTGAGTGAAAAGCCAGTAACCGCGGGTCCATGTTTTGCTGCTTAATAATGGCGGCCATTTCCTCTTTAGGACGAAATTTAGCATAATCATGAAAGATCGCAGCAAGTTCCGCCTTCTTGATGTCTGCTCCATATCTTTCAGCGAGCAGGATCGATGTGTCTACTACACCAAGCGTGTGAACGTAGCGGTGTTCTGTTATTTGCTCTTTAACGAGTGAGAGCGCCTTCTCACGTTTCATATAAACGATTCTCCTTTATATAAGCGATGACTTTCTCGGGCAGCAAGTAACGTAAGGTTCCCCCACCCGCCGCTCTTTGTCTGAGCATCGTAGAAGAAAGATGAATTTCCGGCGTTTCGATCAACTGCACGGGGTACGGTGTTTCAACCGAATAACCCGGCCGGCGCACCCCAACAAACTTGATCATGCGGCTCAACTCATCGATGTTATACCATTTCGGTAAATACTCAATCATGTCACCGCCGATAATAAAATAAAAGTCGGTTTCAGGCTCCCGCGCTTTTAATGCTTTCATCGTATCAAACGTGTAAGAAGTTCCTTTCCGCTCCATTTCTATCGGCTCCACTGAAAAACACGGATGCCCTTCAATAGCTGCCTGAAGCATATGAAGACGATCTTCATCACGGATATGATGATCAATTTTTTTATGCGGTGGAGTATAGTTAGGCATGAAGCGGATTTCATCCAAATGAAGTGCCTTCAGCACCTCATTTGCTATGATCAAATGACCAATATGCGGCGGATTGAACGTGCCACCTAAAATGCCTACTTTTTTCTTCATCTCGGCAGCTCAATCTTTTTATTTTCTCTAGATTCTTTGTAAAGCACGATGATGCTGCCAATGACTTGAACAAGCTCAGCACGGGCTCCTTTAGCCAGCTGCTCTGCTACTTCGCGCTTGTCCTCCCCGCAATTTTGCAGCACGCTTACTTTGATTAGTTCACGCGCTTCAAGCACATCAGCGATTTGTTTAATCATATTTTCATTTACGCCGCCTTTACCCACCTGGAAAATCGGATCAAGGTGATGAGCTTTCGAGCGTAAAAAAGATTTTTGCTTAGTTGTTAACATAATTGCCTCCCAATTGATGACGTACCATTTCTTCCATTCGTTCGGTATCAGGTGTTTGGCCTGTCCACTTCTCAAAAGCCAGCGCTCCCTGATAAATAAACATTTTAAGACCGTTTTGTGTACGAGCCCCCCGCTTCTTCGCTTCTTGTAAAAGCTGCGTTTCGAGCGGATTGTAAATAATATCTGAAACAAATGTACCTGCTTTTATTTTTTCAACTGAAATCGGACTTTCCTCAATAAGCGGGGACATTCCGATTGATGTTGTTTGAATTATAACATCGTATTCTTCAAGCTGTTCAGCCGCCTTAGTTGTCGTTTTTACTGATCCGACAACAGGGTAAGGGCAGCTTTCTGCAAGGTTTGCTGCTTTTTCTGCCGTTCGATTGGCAATATCAATCCGGCTTACTCCTTCTGAGGCGAGCGTATAATAAATAGCCCGCGCCGCACCTCCTGCTCCAATCAGCAGGACACGTTTTTCTGTAAGCGGCTCTCCATACGCTTCCCGAAGCCCCCGCACAAATCCTGCTCCATCTGTGTTGTATCCTGTCCATCCTTCATTTTCACGAACTACCGTATTTACAGCTCCAATAGCTTTTGCAAGTGGATCAACTTGATCAAGCAAAGGTATAATAGCTGATTTGTGAGGAATTGTCACGTTAAATCCTTGCACGCCAATGGCTTTCATTCCCTGTACAGCCGCAGGCAAATCTTCTGGTTTTACGTGAAAAGGATGATAATACCCCTCAATGCCAAGCTGGGCAAATGCTTCATTATGCATCGCCGGGGACATAGAATGGGCAATGGGATCACCGATAACGCCAAATAATTTTTTCATTGCTTCTTCCTCTCTTCTAGATTAAGGATTTCCGTAGAAATACACTGACACCCTTCGGCACATAGGCAGCTACTTTAGCGCCCGGTTCATTGATGGTTACCCATCCAAGTCCGGAAAAGACGACGTCCATTTTGCCTTCTTTAATCATAAATTCATGCCGTGTCAATTCAGGGAAGGTATCCATTTCTTCTCTTCGCGGCGGAGTAAGCAATTCTCCTGCATGTGTCTTATACAACTCATCTGCTTTCTCCAGCTTCGTGCGATGAATGGTTAGTTCATTTGACAAATAACAAGTGAAAGAACGGCGCCCCCCTGAAAGATAATCGAAGCGAGCCAGTCCCCCAAAAAACAATGTTTGCTGTTCATTCAGCTGGAAAATTTTTGGCTTGATTTCTTTTTTCGGCGTAATGTATTTTAAATCTCTCTTATCTACAAAGTGCGCCATTTGGTGATGATTAATAATTCCTGGCGTATCAACAAGAAAATGACCATCATCAAGTGGGATCTCAATCATATCTAGCGTCGTGCCCGGGAAATGCGAGGTCGTGATCACATCTTTCTCGCCCGTTCCCTCTTTGATGATTCGATTGATAAATGTTGATTTTCCTACGTTCGTACAGCCGACTACGTAAACATCTTTTCCATCGCGATAGTCCTCGATAGCCTGCATTGCCTCCTCCATGGAAGCTCCTTTTGCTGCACTAACGAGAAGCACATCAATCGGCTTCAAGCCGAGCTCCTTTGCCTGCTGCTTCATCCAATTAATTAACTTGTTTTTTTTCACAGATTTAGGAAGAAGATCCGCTTTGTTGCCGATTAACAAAACCGGGTTTTTGCCAACAAATCGATGAAGACCAGGCAGCCAACTGCCATTAAAATCAAAAATATCTACGATTTTAACGATTAAGCTGTCTGTCTCTCCAAGTGTATTTAAAATTTTCAGGAAGTCGTCATCTGTTAAAGAGACATCCTGGACTTCATTATAGTTCTTCAAGCGAAAACAGCGCTGGCAGACAATTTCTTCTTTTTCCAGTGCTGAAGCCGGTGCATAGCCAAGTCCTGCTGGATCTTCTGTTTGTACGTTGACTCCGCATCCAATACAAATGATTTTTTCGTTATTCACTTGCTTTCCTCCCATTGAATTAAACCTTTTCGTTTAAAGAAGTTCATAATCCTCCGTTCAATTCGGCGATTGAATTTTGTCCAGAAACCATCCGTTTGGGCAACTGGTAAAACTAAAATGGTATAAAATCCACCACGATTGCCACCGAATATATCTGTGAGCAATTGATCACCGATTACGACCGTTTCTTCTTTCTTGACACCTAATAATTTAACAGCCCTGCGAAATGCCTTTCCCATTGGTTTACGCGCTTCGAAAATATAGGGAATATCGATTGGCTGTGAAAAGGCGCTTACTCTTTTTTGATTATTATTGGAAACAATTAGCACTTTAATGCCTGCTTTTTTCATTTCAGCAAACCATTCCAATAATTCCGGTGTAGCATCTGGACGATCCCAGGCCACTAACGTATTATCCAAATCGGTAATGATCGCTTTCATTCCTTTTTCTTTTAAATACTCTGGTGTAATCTGAAAAATGCTTTTTACGTGCCTGCTCGGCAAAAATTTCTTTAACAATCCCTGCACCCCGTTCTCTCGGCTTTCATTGCCTTTATCATAGCGGATTTTGGCTATCATGACAAAACAAAACATATCATCCTATGCTTGAACTTTTTAATAATGATAAAATATTTTCCGACATTTTTTGCATTTCTTTATTGTGGATAACTTTATACACATTATCCTTCTGATTTCTCACCCTTTTCCACTACTTAAACACAATCTATCCACAATTTATCCACCTGATACTGTGGATAAAGGAACACTTGTTCTTTTTGTTTATATTTAGTAAAGTGAGGGTAGTACATTACTTGAACCTAACATCTTATGCGATTTCACCTATTATAGACCACTTATTTTTCGGAGGTGAATGAGGAATGAACCGCATTTCAGATGATTTGCTTTTAGAAGCTTATACGAAAGCACGTAAATTAGACCTTAGCCGTGACTTTATCTTGTTAATTGAAGATGAATTAAAAAAGAGAGCTCTTTACTATCAAGTACACGCACACTAATAAAAAGCACTTGCTGAAGCAGTGCTTTTTTTATATGAGTGTACCAACCTTTTCACCGACCTTTACTTCACAGGGCACAGTTAATTGTTCATTTAACATGAAGGTGCCTGGCTCGAACAAAAGAACAACTGTAGAACCAAAATTAAAATAAGCCACTTCTTCTCCTTGTTTCCAAACTAATCGGTCGTGAGAGCGCTCAATCGAATTTACAAACATGGCTCCTACTTTCACCACAGCCATCTTTCCACTTCCCAGTGACAGCTCGGTAATTTCTCTATAATTCTTAGCAAGCGGTTCTCTGCCATATTTCAGCCCGTAGTGATTGACAGGATAAGAGTACCGGCCAAGCGTCCATTTTTCAACGACCTCACCATCAACCGGACTATGAATCCTGTGATAATGGCTTGGACTTAAGTAAAAAACAAGAAATGTCCCCTTCTCGTAATGCGCCGCTTTCTCGTTGCTGCCAAGCATTTCAGCAACCGAGTACGGTTTCCCTTTTACTATGATCTTATAGCCATTCGTAATCGTTCCCGTTTCGGCCAGTCTTGCATCTACTGGACTGACGACATGATTGTTTCCATACTCAATGGTTCTTGCCTCTGGCAAAAGCTTGCGCATGAAGAAATCGTGAAGTGTTTGGTATTCCTCTACCGGGTGAGCCATTTCCTCTTCATTGATCCGGTAAGCTTTCATGAAAGGACGAATCATCGGCTTGCTCAAAGAAGAGCTTGTGTATCGTTCAAGTAGTCGTGAAGACCATCTTTTATTTGTTAACTCAATAAAAAAGCGATATAAATGCCGTTGCACAATTCAACCTCCAAAAATTTAAAAATCCGAACCACTTTATGGTATAATAGATCATCATTAAAATATTATTATATAATAAACTATCGGCAGATTCCTGCTAAATTCGAGGAGAGTGTAAATTTGTTTATTTCTCAAGTGATAGATACCACTATAAAAAAGGTCAAAGCCCAGACAGCCAATGTGCTCACGTTAGGTAACCTAGCCTTAGGTGGCTTTTCTATCCTAATGACGCTGCATGCACAATATCATCTTGGTTTGCTTCTTATTTTCGTCGCAGCTTTGGCTGACCGTTTTGATGGAATGGTCGCTCGCAAATTAAATATCGAATCTGAGCTTGGCAAACAGTTGGATTCCATGTGCGATATTATTTCTTTTGGCGTTGCTCCTGCCTTATTACTTTATATAGGTATTTTATCTGAGTTTGGCTTTCCTGGTTCTTTTTTCACCGTCTTTTATATCGGATGCGGAGCTTTCCGTCTAGCGCGTTTTAATATCTCTGAGAACAATGGCTATTTTCATGGTCTTCCGATTACAGCCGCAGGATGTTTATTAACGCTTAGCTACTTAGCGATCCCATACCTGCCAATGCCTTCATTTATGGTTATTATTATGTGTTTGTCTTTATTAATGGTCAGTCCATTTAAATTGAAAAAAGTGTAACAAACATCCTGGAAAGCCCCAGGATGTTTTTTTCATTCTCTTCATGATATTTTTCTCCTTGCAGCCGTTTCCTCTTGTGGTCTTTTTGTCCAAAAGCAAGTTTCTTCTTTAAATTACAAAGGACAGGCAAATCCATCACGCTCTTCTCATACACTTAGGACAACAGCGGATTTATAAAGGAGGAGGTTTCATGCTCGGCATTCTTGCTGCTTTGTCCTATGCGGTAAAAGAATTATTTTTTTTCGTATCTTATGTAAAAAACAATGCCTTCCCCCAACCTTTATCTCCAAAAGAAGAAAAGATGTACCTAGAGAAAATGGCAAAAGGCGACGCAGAGGCCCGCAACAAGTTGATCGAGCACAATCTTCGGCTCGTGGCGCATATTGTTAAAAAGTTTGAAAACACCGGAGAGGATTCTGAAGACTTAATCTCAATCGGAACGATTGGTTTGATCAAAGGGATAGAAAGCTATTCAGGCGGAAAAGGCACAAAGTTAGCTACATATGCCGCGCGGTGTATTGAGAATGAGATTTTAATGCATTTACGTGCCTTGAAAAAAACGAAAAAAGACGTATCGCTTCAAGATCCGATCGGCCATGATAAGGAAGGAAATGAAATTAACCTGCTCGATATACTAAAATCGGAAGATGAAGATGTGCTTGAACATATCCTATTAACGATCGAGTTAAAAAAGGTCCTGAAATTTTTGCGGGTACTTGACGAACGTGAACAAGAGGTCATCATTGCCCGGTTCGGATTAAATCAAAACGAGGAGAAAACACAAAGGGAAATCGCAAAAGAGCTCGGCATTTCCCGCAGCTATGTATCACGCATCGAAAAGCGGGCGCTGATGAAAATGTTCCATGAATTCTACCGTGAAGAAAAAGGCAGGGGGCACTAGAGACTAAAAAACCGGCTTCCTAATGAGGAGCCGGTTTTTTATAAATAGGAAAAGGCCTATTAAAACTGAGCGCTTTCCGCTTTGACGCACATGATGTGCTAGTGAGGGCGTTGCGACACGGTGTCGCGTCTTTAGCCGTCGTTCCTTTTTGTCTAGCTCCTGGCGCTAGCACGTACACAGATTTCGCTCTCTCTGTCGAATTCTGAAAAGCCACTTCTCGTCGAGAGCTCCAATCTGCTGCCGTGCTGAACGCGCGCCATCCGCTTTTCTGTTTCAATCGATTGTTATGGATACTAAAATCCCCATAATTGTAGCAAGCAGCAACCCCATAATCATCATGACCATTCTTCTTCACTCCTTATATACCTAAAAAGCTATTTGCTATTAATGTACCACAAAAGGAATAAGTTGTAGCACGCTTTTCACAAATTATTCACAATTCACTGGCGGGATAATTCGTTAACAATGCCTACAACAAGGTTAGCGGAATGGCGGGCTGCTTTCGGCAAAAATTGTTCGAATGAAACATCCGATTCCTTGCCAGCGATATCCGAGATTGAACGAATGACAACAAATGGAATGCCGAATTGATAAGCGACTTGAGCGATAGCCGCTGCTTCCATTTCAACGGCCTGCAGCCCTGCAAATTTCTTTCCTACGGCCAGCACACGCTCAGGATCGCTCATAAATGCATCTCCTGTCGCAATTAACCCTTTGACGACTTGCTCCTCTCCACCTTCGGCTGCACAGCTTACAGCGATGTTAACAAGCTTTTCATCGGCTGTAAAAGCGGCAGGCAGCTGCGGCACTTGGCCGTATTCGTAACCAAATGCTGTCACGTCTACATCGTGATGGCGTACCTCTGTAGAAATAACAACATCTCCAACGTTAAGTTCAGGATTTAATCCACCTGCTGAACCAGTATTGATGACTGCATCTGGTTGAAAATGATGTAATAAAATAGCCGTGGTCATAGCAGCGTTCACTTTTCCGATACCAGAGCGCAGCAAGATGACTTCTGCTCCATTCAATGTTCCAGTCGTAAACTCACTATTAGCGATTGTTTCCACTTTTCGGTTTTCCATTTGTTCACGTAAAATGACTACTTCTTCTTCCATTGCTCCAATAATTGCTATTTTCATGTTTATTCCTCCGTTCTTTCCGCTTACCTGTCTCATTTTAGCATTTTTTCAGTAGAATCGCTTGCTTCTTTTCCCTTTTATCTTGTATACATAAGAAAGAAATTATTGCAGTTTAAAGGGGGAAAGACCATGCAGTTTCAACTTGACTTAATTGAAGATAAAATTGAATTTTTTGAAGCTAATACCTTAGCTTCTCTCGAAAAAAAGATTGCTGAGAAAATTGAGCAAAACCGAGCTATCTTGCTCAGTGTCCGTTCTGTTTCCCACCAAATGCAAATTGATGCAGACGGACATAAGCACTTCTCAGCCGTTGTACACTTTAAAGCTAAATAAAGAAGAAAAGCGGAGCCGCCTGCTCTGGCCCGCCAAGCATAAGACGGAATGGCGAAGTGGCGCTCTTCAGCCACACAGCCAGATCGGCTTATGACCTCGAGGGGCAAGGAGGCGCAGCTGGACAAGAAAAGCGAAAAACTCTTACTTAACCTTAACAAATTATTCAAAAAGCTAATAAAAAAGGAGGCCTACTTAGTAAGTAGGCCTCCTTTTTGCGGCTTACCGCCCTTTATCGTTATGCTCTAGCTTGTACACCTTTACTGGCTTCCAGCCTTCGCCGTCTACCCAATTGATGTATACACGGTAGGCATTGTTCGGGTCACTTTTTGGAGAAACCGTTCCAATCGCCCCTTTAGGACCATCTCCACTAATGTACCAAACAATCATCTCTTCTTGAGAAATACCTGTTGCATAAGATAAAGCTTGCTTTTTCTCTTGCCAGTCTACTGAACCGCTGTCAAAAGAAGAAGTATGCTGACCAGACTGTGAAGTGCCGACGCCTGTCCAATTTGGATTGACAATTTCTTTTTCCACATTCGGCTCATCGCTGTCTTTTTCGACGGCTTCACCTTGATCATCCTGCTTCTGCTCGTCATCCTTCTTTTCATCATCGTCTTTCTCTTCATCGTTCGCATTTTCATCAGTTGCATTTTGATCTTCGTCGCTTACGTTAGATGACTGGTCGTCTTGTTCGTTAGCTGCAGACTGTTGCGACTCTGTTTTCGGCTTTGGCGCTGGTGTCACTTCTTCCTTTTCACCGCCAGAAAAAATAGTGAAAGCAACGACAACAATTAAAAGGACAACAACCGCAATGGCAGTATTTAAAATTCGATTTGTTTTTCTTCGTTTAGATTTTCTCTGTGTACGTGATGGCTGTGCCATGTTACGACTCCTCTCTCTTTGGCATCATTCACATTTTATCATGACTCTCCTGGAACATGAAGCTATTTTAATCGAAAAAAGCGCTAAAGGCCTACTGCCTTTAACGCTTTTTGGCATTCATTATTTAATTGAGACGATTTTCACTTTCATTTCTCCGCCAGGTGTCTGTACGATGACTTCATCGCCGACTTCTTTGCCAAGCAGACTTTTGGCGATCGGAGAATCATTTGAAATCTTTCCTTCGAATGGGTCTGCTTCTGCGCTTCCTACAATTGTATACGTTTCTTCTTCTCCATCTGGCAGTTCAACAAATACAACTGTTTTTCCTAAAGAAACAACATTACTGTGATCTTCTTCAATGATTTCTGCATTGCGAATCATCGCTTCGATTGTCCCAATTCGTCCTTCAACAAAGGCTTGTTCTTCCTTTGCCGAATCGTACTCGGAGTTCTCTGATAAATCACCAAAACTGCGGGCGATTTTAATTCTTTCTACGACCTCCTTACGTTTAACCGTTTTTAAATATTCTAGTTCCTGTTCTAGCTTTTCTTTCCCCTCTTTAGTCATTGGGTATACTTTTTCTGTTGACAAGTCCCTTCCACTCCTTTTCATCTCGCTGCCTTCCTTGGTGAAGGAAAACAAATAAACATGAGCAGGCTGCCTCATTTGAAGCCACTTTTGCCGCATTCATATATAGAGAAAGCGTTTTCCCCTATATATGAGCGCGCCACAAGCCCGCTCCAATGATTGAGACAGCCTTTGTTTTTTAAAGATTATGTCTGTTTCATAAAAAGATACTATAAAATGGCTTTTTGTTCAAGAACCGTTTGAATTTTTGTTACCATCAGATCGATGGCCACGTGATTTTGGCCGCCTTCTGGAATGATAATGTCAGCATAACGCTTTGTCGGTTCGATAAATTGGTTATGCATCGGCCGGACCACATTTAAATATTGATCGACAACCGATTCAAACGTACGGCCCCGTTCTTTAATGTCACGGATCATCCGGCGGATAATACGCAAGTCTGCATCGGTATCTACGAACAGTTTGATATCCATTAAATTACGCAGGCGCTCATCCTCTAGCACGAGAATACCTTCAAGTATAATGACGTCTTTCGGTTCCATGCGAATCGTCTCAGCTGAGCGGGTATGACGGGCATAATCATACACCGGTTTCTCCACCGCCTCGTACTGCTGCAGCTTTTCAATATGGTGGATAAGCAGGTCATTATCAAAAGCAAGCGGATGATCATAATTCGTTTTCAGCCGTTCTTCAAATGGCAAATGGCTTTGATCTTTATAATAATAGTCCTGCTCAATGACCATAACAGAATGTCCTTTAAAATGCTCGGCAATTGACTTCGTAACGCTCGTTTTACCGGAACCTGAGCCGCCGGCAACACCGATAACAACTGGCTTTTGGTCCATGAACTTTATTCAAGCCCCTTTCGCATCATGTTATTTGGATACACTGGTTTTTCTGTCTTAAAACGGACAATTTGCAGCGGATGACGAGCTGCATCCAACTCATTTCCTTTTTCATCCCATATCGCTTCTACTGCCTGTGTAAAGTTCTCAATTTCTGGACCGAAAAACTCGACTTCATCTCCCGGGCGGAAAAAGTTACGCTGTTGCAAAGTAACCATTCCTGTTTCTTTATCATAGTCAAGAACAAGACCAGCGAAGTCGTGAGAGGCTTTTTTTCCATGAACGCCAAATAGCTGTTCTTCCATTCCAGGCGTGCCTTCAAAGAAAGCTGGAGCCGCTGGGCGATTCGCACACTTCTCAAGCTCCTCTAACCACTCTTGCTTAATTTGGAAGTTCTCTGGATCTGCACAATACGTGTCAATGACTTTGCGATAGACACTAACAACAGTCGCAATATAATGAATAGACTTCATGCGGCCTTCAATTTTTAAGCTGTCAATTCCTAATTCAATTAATTTCGGAATTGATTCAACAAGTTTTAAATCTTTAGGGCTCATCGCAAAAGGAGAATCGTTTTCCGCAAACAATGCTTGTTCGTTGCCTTCGTCTAAAGAATAAAGATCATAATCCCAACGGCATGACTGACAGCAGCCTCCGCGATTTGAATCACGGGCAGTCATATGGTTGCTCAGCACACAACGTCCCGAATAAGCAATACACATCGCTCCATGGATAAATGTTTCAATTTCAATATCGACTTTCTCTTTCATTTCGCGCATTTCTTCACTTGTTGTTTCCCGGGCTAGGACAACACGGTGCAGTCCTTCCTCTTTCCAATACTGAACGGCGCGCCAGTTAGATAAGGATTGCTGTGTACTGAGGTGTACCTCTACTTTTGGAGCAACACGGCGGCACGTTTCGATGATAAGCGGGTCTGCTACAATAATCCCGGTAACACCCGCTTCCTGAAGCCCGCGTAAATAGTCTTCCAAGCCGTCAATATTTTCATTATGAGCATAAATATTAGTTGTTACATATACTTTTGCTCCATATTTCTGGGCAAATTTTACCCCTTCTTTCATTTCCTCCAGCGTAAAATTGCCCGCATTGGACCGAAGCCCATATTCTTGCCCGCCGATATACACGGCATCGGCTCCATAATGAATAGCAATTTTTAATTTCTCAAGTGTTCCTGCTGGTGCTAGCAATTCAGGCTTTTTCACGATGACTCGCTTGCCGTCTATAACGGTTGCAATTGTATCATTTATAACCGTACTCACGATTGTTCCTCCCTTTTTAATAAACTGTTTCTTTGAAGAAGAAGCCTGTATCTAATGGACGGTGTGCGGGCTGCAGCTCTTCGATTTTCTCCAGCAGCTCCTCTTTTACTTCTTCGTATTCTTCTAGGTTTTCTACACATAGGTCAATAGCCTGCCGGTAAAGCTTCGTTACTTCAAGCAAATATTCTGGTGAATGAAGGACACCGTCAATTTTAAAACTATCAATGCCTGCTTCTATCATCTCGGCAAGCTCATCAATAATACAAATATCATTTGGGCTCATAATATGAGTGCCGTTCTTATCTTCAAAAATCGGATACTTGTTATCACGTTCTTTATCATAAAGCAGCGTATTCTTTGCTTCTTTACGATTTTCAATTTCCATAATTTTTCCTTGATATTCAAAATAATGACCTAAAAGCGGCCGTTTGGATTGAAACATACATGTCATGCCATGCACTTGTACTTCAATTGCCACTTCAGCATTTTCTTTCACTTCAATGACTTCATCCATACTTAACTCACGAGCAAGAACAGCTCTTACGGCTCCGCGTTGCCCCCAATAGTTGCAGGTAAAATAATTGGTTGCCGTTGTTTCGGTGTTCCAGTGCAGCGGCATATCAGGAGCTACAGCACGAACAGCCATTAATACAGCCGGGTCTCCAAAAATAATGGCATCCGCTCCAGCCTCTTTAACAAAAGCAATATAATCATCCAGCTCGTTAGCGATGTCATTATGAAAAATAGCATTAACGGCAACGTATACTTTTTTTCCTTTTGCATGGGCTTTCTCAATCGCTTGCTTCATATCTTCTCTGTTAAATTCCCCGGCAAGACGCAGGCCATAGCGCTGCTCTCCTACGACAAACGCGTCCGCTCCCGCTGCTATAAGGGGCTCAATGGAATCTACGCTATGCGGAGTAACGAGTAATTCTGGTTTTTTCACTTTAGTTTCCCCCTCTTTTACGGCTGACAGCTAAACCATCCCCGACTGGAAATATAGCTGTGTCGAAATCTGGATGGCTCATCAGCCATTCATTGTAAGATTGAATTTTTTTTACTAAATTAATGATGCGCTTCGATTCAGCCGGGATACCAGCAACATAACCTTTAAATAAAACGTTGTCTGTATACACTGTCCCTTCCGGCGCCAAAAAAGCAGAGTAGCTTTCAAAAAACTTCGTATACTGCCCTTTCGCTGCATCGATAAAAATAGCATCATAGGGACCCTTTTCGCCTGCTTCTGCTACTAATTCAAGAGCATCACCAAACAAGACCTCTACCCGCCCGCCGGCTTCTGAAGCCTGGATATAGTCAATCGCCTGCCGATAACGCTCTTCATCACGCTCAATGGTCACAATGGTCGTCTGTGGAAGGGCTGCAGCCATGCGCAAAGCAGAATATCCAATCGCAGTACCAATTTCTAGTATCCTCTTCGGCTGCTGGATCCGCATGATTTGAAGCATCGCCTCTATCCCAGTCGGTTCCATAATTGGCACCCCGTGTTCCTGAGCAAAAGCTTCCATTTCAGCGAACAGCGGTTCCCGGCTTTTAATCAATGACTCTATATAATGATGGATAATATCGTCCATAATACTCTCCTTTTCAAAAAGGCTTGATGACAAACAAAAGACTCTGATAAGCCCCAGAACTGCCTTTTTCCTTTTTATAGGGCTTGGTCTCATGGCTCCGGTACAATAGATGCCCATAAACAAGAAAAAGAAGAAAGCCTGCCAGCTTTCTGCTTTATTCTGTCTTATTCATTTTTCTTCGTCAAAAATACTTGAATTATTTTATCACAATAGCGCGAGAAAAGCGATCCTTCCATCTATTGCTTTTGTTTCTCGTAATGGCTTGTGATGTACTTTTCCTTTAGTTTGCTGTGTTCTTCTAAAGTTTTGGCATAATAGACGTCCCCAGCTGGAGAAGCGAGGAAATAAAGGTAATCCGTCTTTTCAGGATTTAAAGCTGCCTCCATCGAGGAAACACCACTGTTTCCGATTGGTCCAGGCGTTAATCCTTTTACTTTATAGGTATTATAAGGCGAGTTTACTTTTAAATCTTCATAGAGAACGCGTTTCTTGTGCTTACCAAGCGCATAAAGCACCGTCGGGTCTGTTTGTAGAGGCATACCGGCTGCTAGGCGATTATAAAATACACTAGAAATTTTATGGCGGTCCGCTTTTGCGGTGGCCTCTTCTTCTATAAGGGAAGAAAGTGTAAGCAGCTTGTGCGTCGTCATTTGCTTTGCTGCCATGGACGTTCGGTACTGGGCGAGCACATGATCTGTTTTCTCAAGCATATCTTCTACGATTTCCCTTACTGGTTTCTTTTTATCCCCGTAATGGTAAGTAGCAGGGTATAAATATCCCTCCAGCGGATATCGAATGTTCTTAGCGAATACTTCCTCTGTAAGTAGCTCCGGATACGTTTGCATCATTTCCTTAATAAACACTCGATCATTCATTACCTTTAAGACTTCACTTGCCGGCCGCCCCGTCTCTTTTCCGATCACTTCCGCAATCTGTGTCAATTGATAGCCTTCTGGAATCGTGATTTTCACTTGACCTTGCCCAATGACTTTGCCTGTTTTCAAACTCTTAATCAACTCATCCATTGTCATGCTTGGCGTGAAGGAGTATTCCCCTGCCTGCAAGTTATCTTCACCTTTGTATTTCACATAGTATTTAAACACTTCCGCATTTTTGACAATTCCTTTTTTCTCTAGCTTCTCGGCAATAACCGATAGGCTGGACCCAATTGGGATATTAACCTGCACAGGAGTGTTATCTGATTTATTAACAGGCTCCAGGGCAGATTGAATGAAAAAATAACCGCCTGCTGCTATTCCACCAATGATAAGCAGGAATGAAATAACGGCAAAAAAAATAGCTCTTTTTAGCCGCCTCTTTCTTCCAGACGGCCCGACATATGACTTTTTCGACATACACTTACTCCTTTCAACAAATAACGAGCCTTTCTTCACTTGTTTTATTATACTACATCTTATAAGAAAAGATAGAATTGAAAAAAGACCGGGAGCAGCGCCCCGGTCTCTTTTCTGATTTTATTTTTATTCTTCTTCTTCCTCATCAAGAAATGTATTCAACATCTCTTCAATTAATTCCCATTCTTCGTCAGATTCAATTGGCTGAAGCTCGCCGTCTTCCCCATCTTCACCAGGAATGAAGGCAGAAGCGTGAATTTCAATTTCTTCATTGTCATCTTCTTCTGCTCCTACAGGGAAGTAAAGCACGTAAGACTTTTCAAACTCATCAGAATCGAAAGTGAAAAGTACTTCGCATAATTGTTCGTTACCGTTTTCGTCAATAATTGTAATTTGTTTTTCTCCGTGATCCATTTTCTTCACCTCATTATTTTTGGCTGTCTAAGAAGCCTTGTAAAATCATCACAGCAGCCATCTTATCGATTACTTTCTTGCGTTTTTTTCGGCTCATGTCTGCTTCTAGCAATACTCTTTCCGCTGCCATTGTTGTCAGCCGTTCGTCCCAGAGGACAACTGGCAGCGAAAAGCGGTCTTCTAATTTTTTGGCAAAAGCTTTAGAAGCTTCGCCGCGCGGGCCAATTGTATTATTCATGTTCTTAGGAAGCCCGACAACGAACTTCTCAATTCCGTATTCTTTGCATAAGCTTTCAATGCGCCTCAAGCCAAAATTAAACTTTTCTTCATCGATTTGAATCGTTTCCACGCCCTGCGCGGTCCAGCCCAATTCATCGCTGATGGCAACACCGATTGTTTTTGAACCGACATCCAACCCCATAACTCTCATAAAGGCTTATTCCTCTCGCTGCTGTTTTAAATATGTCTTTACCAGTTCTTCGATAATTTCGTCACGCTCGAGCTTGCGGATCAAATTACGGGCATCATTATGTCGCGGGATATATGCAGGATCGCCGGAAAGCAAATAACCAACAATTTGGTTAATCGGATTATACCCTTTTTCCTGAAGAGCCTTGTACACTTTAAACAGTACCTCTTCTACGTTCTGTTCAAACGGTTCCTCCGGAAAATTAAATTTCATCGTTTGATCAAAAGAGCTCATTAATAGCACCTCGCTTTAGGCTTGAAAGTGAAAACTCCCTCTTGTACAAGTTATTTCCATTGTACAATAAATTTTCAAGGAATCAAACGGATTTAATCCACTCTGCCACAAAATTGAGTGCTTCTTCTATTTTCTCAGGGTCTTTTCCTCCCGCTTGCGCCATATCAGGACGTCCGCCGCCACCGCCGCCACAGCGTGTAGCAACCTCTTTGACAAGCTTGCCAGCGTGATACCCTTTTTCCACTAAATCCTTTGTAACAGCAGCTACAATATTAACTTTGTCTCCTGTAGCTGCAGCCAGTACAATAACGCCAGAATCAAGCTTTTGCTTTAATTCATCTGTCATAGAGCGCAAATTATTCATATCTGTCGCTTGTACACGAGCTGCGAGGAATTTGACTCCATTCTCTTCTTGTACGCGGTCAAGAAGACTACCTGCTTCTATATTGGACAATTTTTGGGAAAGTGATTCATTTTCGCGTTGTAATTCTTTTAATTCTGCCTGCAGACTGTCCACTTTTGCCAAAATGTCCTTTGGATTAGCTTTTAATTTATGAGCCGCTTCCTTCAAAAGAGCTGTTTGGCTATTTAAGAATTTGTATGCTGCTTCGCCCGTAACTGCTTCAATACGGCGTGTTCCGGCACCAATACCGCTTTCAGACACAACCTTAAATAACCCAATCACTGATGTATCCGGCACGTGGCAGCCGCCGCACAACTCTAAGCTGTAGTCGCCGACAGAAACAACACGGACAATATCTCCGTACTTCTCTCCGAACAAGGCCATTGCTCCCATTTTTTTCGCTTCATCAATGGATTTATGAGCAATGCCAACTGGAAGACTATGCCAGATTTTTTCATTAACGATTTCTTCTACTTTCTCTAGTTCTTCAGGTGTTACTTGTCCAAAATGGGAGAAGTCAAAACGAAGACGATCTGGTTCAACGAGTGAACCCGCTTGGTTTACATGCGTTCCTAATACATCCTTTAACGCTTGATGTAATAAGTGAGTCGCCGTATGATTTTTAATAATTTTGTTACGGGAAGCAGCATCCACACGTGCCATCACTTTTTGACCCGTTGTCAATGTGCCGCTTTCGATGATAGCATGTTGAATATTTTGGCCGTTTGGCGCTTTTTGGACATCTTGAACAGCAGCACGTACGCCGTCTCCTTCGATAATTCCTTTATCAGCTGTTTGTCCGCCGCTTTCTGCGTAGAAAGGAGTCCGGCTTAAGATAAGCTGAACAGCTTCTCCAGCTTGTGCTTTCTCTACGATTTCGCCATTAGCAATGATTACTTCTACCGTTGCCTCAGCCATTAATTCATCGTAGCCCGTAAATTTACTTTCCACTGTGATGTCACCTAGCACTCCGCCTTGAACTTGCATAGAGCCTACATCCTGACGAGCTGCCCGAGCACGCTCACGCTGGTTCTCCATTTCTCTTTCAAAACCTTCGTGGTCTACTCTCATGCCTTCTTCTTCGGCATATTCTTCCGTTAACTCCACAGGGAAGCCATACGTATCGTATAACCGGAATACATCAGCGCCAGCAATGACATTCGATCCATTGTTCTTAGCTGCTTGGATGACTGCTGATAAAATCGCTAATCCTTCATGCAGCGTTTCATGGAAACGTTCTTCTTCATTTTTAATGACGCGCTGAATAAACTCTTGTTTGTTCTTCACTTCGGGATAAAAGTCATGCATGATCTCACTGACAACAGGGACAAGCTCAAACATGAATGGGCGGTTAATGTTAATTTGCTTCGCATAACGAACAGCGCGCCGCAGTAAACGGCGTAGTACATAGCCGCGCCCTTCATTAGACGGAAGCGCCCCGTCCCCAATCGCAAAAGCAACTGTACGAATATGGTCAGCAATGACTTTAAAAGCTACGTCTTTTTCCTGATCTTTACGGTATTTTTCACCAGAAATCACTTCTGTTGCTTCAATGATCGGCATAAATAAATCCGTATCAAAGTTTGTCGGCACTTCCTGCATAACGGATGTCATCCGCTCAAGTCCCATTCCCGTATCAATATTTTTCTTTGGAAGCGGTGTATACGTGCCATCAGGGTTATGGTTAAATTGAGAAAATACGAGGTTCCAAATTTCTAAATAACGCTCGTTTTCCCCCCCTGGATAAAGCTCCGGATCATTTTCATCATTTCCGTATGACTCGCCGCGGTCATAGAAGATTTCCGTATTCGGTCCGCTTGGCCCTTCACCAATGTCCCAGAAATTCCCCTCTAATCGGATAATCCGCTCTTCCGGCACTCCAATTTCCTCATGCCAAATGGCGAAGGCTTCATCGTCCTCTGGATGAATGGTGACAGACAGCTTTTCTGGTTCAAGCGCCATCCATTTTTCATCGGTTAAAAACTCCCATGCCCAATGAATAGCTTCTTTTTTAAAGTACTCACCAATTGAAAAGTTACCAAGCATTTCAAAAAAGGTATGATGGCGAGCGGTTTTTCCGACGTTTTCAATATCGTTTGTGCGGATCGACTTTTGTGCATTCACGATTCGCGGATTTTCCGGAATAACCCGGCCATCAAAATATTTTTTCAATGTGGCTACACCACTGTTGATCCACAGCAAGGTCGGATCATCATGAGGCACGAGCGGAGCGCTTGGCTCAACCCGGTGATTTTTCTCCTGAAAGAACTCCAGAAACATCTGACGAATTTGAGCCCCAGTCAAATTTTTCATTTTAATTCCTCCTATATTCATAATTGAAGTGGGTGTGCTATTTAAAGACAACAAAAAAGCCCCGTTCCCCGGACAGGGACGAAGCTTTTCGCGGTACCACCCTGATTATGAACCAACTATGCCAGTTCATCTCTCAAATACCTTAACGCGGCAAACGGCAGGGATTAGCTGCTCTCCGGACTAGCTTTCCGTTACCCTTCACCTAGGATTTCTTCCAGCCATGGAAATCCCTCTCTGACGTGCTTGGCACTTAGGTGGACTATAACATACTCGATCCATCATTGATTTACATTTGTTATGATATATCGAATTATAAAAAATTTCATACCAATTTGTCAACGCGGGGCTTTTTTAAGACGAACCTTTATACGCCTTTCCGCCATAAAAGCGGCCTTGAAGATAATGAGAACGGGTACAGCGACAATTAATCCAAGCACACCTCCTGCCTCCCCCCCAAGCAAGAGGGCTCCGATAATAAATAAAGGATGCAAGTGTACGCTTTTTCCCACAATCCATGGAGATAGAACATTCCCCTCGATAAATTGTAAAATCAGTACAATAATCGCTGTATAAAGAGCCATTTGTCCAGACATCGTCAATGCGACAAAAACAGCCGGCACCGCTCCGATGATCGGTCCAAAATAAGGGATTACGTTTGTAATGCCAATGATTAAACCAAGTAAAATGGCGTATTTAAGACCAATAAACGTAAATAACAAAGCAGCTACTGTCCCGATTACTAAGCAAACGAATAGCTGTCCCCTTATATATCCCCCAAGCGAGCTGTCTAATTCCCTAACAAAACGCAATGCCCTCGTCCGCCACTTTTTTGGCGTAAAGGTCCATGCGGCCTTCTTTACCCGGTGAATGTCTTTCAGTAAATAGAACGAGATAAAAGGCACAACGGCCAGCAGCAGGAGAAAGTTGACCATTTTCATCAAAACATTCATAAAAGCTTCGACAAGCCCTGAAAGCCATCGCTCAAAACCAACAATACGATTATGAATCTTTTCTTGTATACCATCTGGCCAAGTCAATGTTTCCGCTTCAAGGGCAACGATTTGCTTTTCATACATTCTTGAAATCTCGGGAGCACTTTGTGATAATTCTCTCAGCTGATTAATAAATAGTGGCACTCCCCTAAATAAACAAATACCGATTATGCCGAAAAACAATATATAAATCAGCAAGATCGCCATTGTTCTAGAAACCCCCTGCTCCACCATTTTCTCTACTAGCGGATGCAGCAAATACGCAATAAACCCGCCTAACAAAAATGGCATCAGACTGATCATAATCCCATGAAACAGCGGACTAATGACGGGGTTTAATAAATAGATCACATACACGGTTAACAATGTGAAAAGCGCGGCAGATGCCAAATACAGCCACTTTAACTTCAACCTACTCTCCATCGGATCCGACACCCTTTAATAAACTATTTTGCTTAGTTTGCGGCTAGAAGAGGATGATTTATGCACGGTCTCGAATAGAATACATTCTATATTTAAATGGAATCAATATCCGGCTGAAAAATAGAAGAGGGCCTTTACAACAAATTGCTTCCAATTGCGTATGATGGACGAACCATTGCTTGTTATGATCCATACAAAAAAAGCTTGCCGAGAAAATTTCCCTACAAGCTTTTTTCGTTTATCGCAGGTGCCTTTAGCTGTTGTTTCTTTTTATCCAGCTGCAGGCGCTAACACATACGCTGATTTCACTCTCTCTGTCGAAGTCTGAAAAACGACTTCTCGTCAAGAGCTCCAATCCGCTAGCGCGCTGATCAAGCGCCTTCCGCTTTTCTTGTTACCCCATTCTTCTTTTTTCTTCTTCGAATAGGTCGTTTAAGGAGCTTAGGGAGCCATCTTCTTCGACTTGGTGGACGGAGATGATGTTTTCTTCGATGGAAAGTTCGATAAAGCAGTTCCAGCAATAGTATTGAGTTGTGCCAATTTTTCCGAGTTCTTTGCTTTGGCAATTTGGACATGTTATCATGGGCGTCACCTCGCACGCTTTTTGCTTTTGGCAAACAGGGTGCCCGGCTTAGCCTTTATTTATACCTATTCTTTACAAAAAATCGTACGGAGTGATATTTCCCATGCCGATCATTGGATCAATCGTCATGATCGTGTCTTCTGTCAACGAGATGGGGCTCGATGCTTCTTCTTCTGATTGACCAGCTTTTAAGGCCTCGACAAGTTTTTCTTTTAATGAGGTTTTCCGCATAAGATCGTCATTGCGTTCGATGCCCATGCGAAATGCTTCTTCTTCTCCGCAGAGGATCAGAAACTGCTTGCTCCGTGTAATGGCTGTGTAAAGCAAATTGCGCCGCAGCATGCGGTAATAGCTTTTTACTACCGGCAAAATCACGATCGGAAATTCACTGCCTTGTGATTTATGAATCGAGCAGCAAAAGGCATGAGTAATTTGGTTTAATTCTTGTCTTGTATAGGTGACCTCATTTCCTTCATAGGAGACAATCACCATGTCTTGCTTTTCTGTATTTTCTTTAGCAAAAAAGATCGAGACGACTTCTCCAATATCGCCATTAAAAATATTTTGCTCCGGCTGATTGACGAGCTGGAGAACCTTATCGCCGATGCGGTAATGGACGTCCCCAAAGTCGATCTGTTTGCGGGAGCCATCCGGATTTGCATTAAGGATTTCCTGTAAAATTTCGTTTAAGCGGTCAATCCCCGCTGGTCCTTTGTACATCGGCGCCAGCACTTGAATATCCTTTGCAGTGAAACCCTTTCTGATCGCACTTTTCACCACTTGTTCCACCACATCCGGCATTTGCTGAACATGACAGCTTATAAAGGAACGATCCTTTTGCTGTTTCGTTAAATTAGAAGGTACTAACCCATTTTTAATCTCATGCGCCATTTCAATAATAGAAGAGCCTTCTTCCTGCCGATAAATATCTGTTAATTTAACGGTTGGGATCACTCCTGATGCCAATAAGTCTTTTAATACCTGGCCGGGTCCGACAGAAGGAAGCTGGTCTTCATCCCCTACGAGAACCACTTGCATATCGTCGGGTAATGATTTAAACAGCTGATGGGCAAGCCAAATGTCCACCATCGAGACTTCATCTACGATGAGCAGGCGTCCTGAGACTTCTCTGCCTTCTTCGTCTTCCATCGTTTCCTGTCCGCTGAATCCAAGCAGCCGATGAATAGTCACGGCAGGCAGCCCGGTTGACTCGGCCATTCGCTTCGCCGCCCGGCCCGTTGGCGCTGCCAGCTTAATCGGAAACGGTTCATCCTTTCCATACGATTTAGGATCAAGTGAACAGCCATGCAGCTCAGCGTATAGCTCCACGATCCCTTTAATAACCGTTGTCTTTCCTGTACCCGGTCCTCCTGTTAAGAGCATCATAGGCGACATCAGCGCTTTTTGAATCGCTTCTTTTTGTGAAGGCGCATATTGTACGCCTGTCCGGTCTTCTAAATCGCCCAAAGCTAATAAAAATTCCGATTCAGGAAATTGATCTTCATATTCCGTTTGTTTAAGCAGGCGCTCAATATTTGTGACGAGGCCCTTTTCGGAAAAATATAAAGAAGGCAAAAACACGCGGTCCTCTTCCCCCATCACTTTTCCCGCTCCTTCTAGAGCAATAAGCTGCTTGGCGATCGCTTCGAAGGAAACCGATTCTCTACCGCTTTTTTCAAGCAATATCTTTACCTCTTTTAACAGCGGTTCGGCCTCTAAATAACAATGCCCCTCCTGCATGCACTGTTGTTCAATCGTAAATAAAATCCCGGCTTTAATACGGTCAGGGTGCTCGCCGTGAATACCAATTTGTGCACCCAGTTCGTCCGCGCGTCCAAAACCAATCCCTTCAATATCCTCGACAAGTTGATAAGGATTTTTTTGAATGATTTCAATGGCCTGCTGCTGATAAGCCTGATAAATCTTCATCGAGAGCTGTGGACCGAAACCATACTGGCTGAGGGCAATCATGATTTGCTCAAGTCCCTGATGTTCAAGAAGTGTTTCATAAATAGTCTGGGCTTTGTCGGCAGGCAGACGCGGCACCTCTTCCAATGCAGAAGGATGATTAAGAATTTGGGAGATCGCTCCTTCTCCAAGCGTCTCTACAATCGCTTCTGCCGTTTTTTTTCCGATTCCTTTGAATAAGTCACTCGATAAATAGGCGACGATCCCCTGCTTCGTCTGCGGGATTTCCTTTTGGGCATGGCGCGCCTGAAACTGCCGTCCAAATTTTGGATGTTCTTTAAATACGCCATAAAAAATGTACACTTCATGCTCATGGATTTGTGGAAAATACCCGGTCACTACTACTTCTTTGTCTTCACAAGCGTCATTTGTTTCAGTGACACGGACCCGTATAACCGAGTAAAAATTTTCTTCGTTATGAAAGATCGTAACAAGATGACGTCCTTTGACGTATTTTTCCCCGTTTGCAAACAAATCCATTGACTCTTGTTCCATCGGCGGCACTCCTTACGCCTCTTCAGTTTTTTCTATCATTTTCTTTCCATAACCAGCTAACATATGATCCGGCTGAACCTCAAGCGCGCGGTTGAACATAGCTAAAGCTCTTTCTGCATCCTCTAAATGTCCTGCATAGGCCACACCAAGATTATAGAAAGCATCGGCATGCCCTGGGTCTTCCTCAATCACTCGCTCTAGCTGGCGGATCGCTTCATCATAGGCTTGCACTTTCGCTAAAGAGAGGCCTAGTTGAAAGCGCGCTTCTGTATCAGCTTTATTTAATTCGACTGCACGCTGTAAATATGGAAGGGCAAGGACGGGTTGATCGAGCTGAGCAAACGTCATGCCAAGCATAAAAAAGGCGTCGCTCTCCTCTATCCCTGACTTAACCGCTTGTTCAAATTCACGGCACGCCTCCTCTAGTCTTTCTTGCTCATAATAGAACGTACCGAGTGCATAATGGGCAGCACCTGCTTTTGGATCTACTGCAATTGCTTGTTTATAAAATCGCTCAGCTCGCTCAAGTTCACCAACTGTCGATAACACATGACCAAAATTTATATAGGCTGTCGGATCTTTCGGAGCTTCTTCAATCCGCTCTGAAAATAGCTTTAACGCTTCCTCCACTTTTCCTTGCTGCAAATATTCAATACCTTGTAAGTTCTTGTCCATTGGTCACCTCTATAGTTATATTCATCAAAATTATACCACAGAGCCTAGAAGTTCTTAACCACAGAGAAAAACACAAAAAAGAAACGAAGACAGACAACGAGTGAGTGTCTTCATTCCTTTTATTAAGACAAGCTAACGGTTGGACTAAAGGATTGTTGCTCTGTTAGCAGGCAACTTGAATACCTCTCCTGAACATAAAATCAAGATCGGGCTTTTTTCCTCTTTTTATGTTTCTTACTTTAATAGGTCTTCTCTTAGAATAAACTGAGCCAACTCTTCCATTTGATCTGAGATCGCTCTGTCTGTTTCTAAAGGAGGACAAATTTCACGTATTTTTTCTAAGTAGTTTCTTGTAGCCGGGGCTAATTGGTTTTCCGCTTTTTCTAGATAGATGGCTTGTGATGCACAAATCATTTCTACCGCTATGACCCGAGCTGAATTGTGGATAATATCCCGTGCTTGACGGGATGCGATGGTTCCCATACTCACATGATCTTCCTGGTTAGCGGATGTTGGAATAGAATCGACGCTAGCCGGATGTGCGAGAACTTTATTTTCAGAAACAAGTGAAGCTGCTGCATATTGAGCTACCATTAATCCCGTTTCCAGCCCTGGATCAGGAGCCAGGAACGGAGATAATCCACTTAACTGCGGGTTCACAAGACGTTCTGTTCTTCGCTCGGAGATGTTCGCCCATTCTGCTGCGCCCACTTTCAAAAAGTCCATGGAAAGAGCGATCGGCTGCCCATGGAAATGCCCGCCTGAAATGATTTCTCCGCTCTCCAAAACAATTGGATTGTCTGTAGCTGAGTTCATTTCCACTTTCAAGCGTTCATCCACATAGTTAAGTGCCTGCCAGGATGCCCCATGCACTTGCGGGATACAACGGATAGAGTAAGCATCTTGCACACGTACTTCTCCTTGATGTGTAATCCGCTTACTGCCTTCTAACCAGTTTCTCATACGTGAGGCTACAAACTCTAATTCCGGATGCGGACGAACAGCTAGCAGCTCACTGTCGAATGCTGTAATGATTCCTTGAAGAGCCTCCATTGTTAAGCAGGCAGCCATATCAGCTGCAAGACCTAAGCGCTCAGCTTCATTGAGGGCGATCACACCTACACTAGACATAGCTTGTGTTCCATTAATTAAAGCTAGTCCTTCCTTCGCTTCTAAAGACACAGGTTTTAATCCTGCCCGCTTTAATGCTTCAGCACCCGGCAAAACTTCCCCTTTGTATTCCGCTTTTCCTTCGCCGACTAGCACGATCGCCACGTGAGAAAGCGGTGCTAAGTCTCCACTCGCTCCTACCGAGCCTTTACAAGGAACAATTGGATGAACGCCTTCGTTAATCATGTCAACAAGCAAGTTCAAGGTCTCTTCTCTTATTCCGGAAAAACCTTTTGCAAGCGCGTTGGCACGCATTGTCATCATTGCCCTCACGACCACCGTTGGTAACGGCTCGCCAACACCGACAACATCTGCACGCAGTAAATTCAGCTGTAGCTTTGCAATATCATCTTTTTCAATTTCGATATCGCTCAACTTACCAAACCCAGTGTTGACTCCATAAACAACTTTCCCATCTTTAATTTGCTTCTCAATCCGAGCACGGCTTGCTCTTACTCTTTCCAAGCTGCCTTCTGGGATGACTACTTTCGCCCGCTGATCCGCCACATCTTGTATAAGAGAACGGTTTAACGTATATCCATCTAACTCAACAATTCCTAACTCAGTTAGTTCTCTGGTGCTCATAACGCTCCAACTCCCCTTTTCATATAATTTCCAACTCTATTAAAATACTATAAAACTCAAAAAATACATGCATTAAGTAAATCATCTTCTAAACTTACTGTCATTTTTTGTGATGCACATACCATTGCTCAATGAGAGCAGCACTTAATCTTCCTGTATTAGTCAAGTTCTCTACACTAATACATTCTCTGAATGAGTGAATATTTTGGAATCCCAAACCAAGCGTCAGACACGTTAAGCCGTTTTCATTTAATACGTTCGTATCAGCACCGCCTAATGTTTCAGTTAAGTAAGGATTTACCTTAATATTGTGGGCTGCTGCTTCAGCTGTTTGTGTTAAGATATCATCTTGTGCAATATCAAAGCCGCTATATTTTTTCTCAATTTTCACCTTCACACTGCCACCGCTTTTTTCGGCAGCCTCTTGCATTACTTCTTCCATGTGCTTCAATTGTTTATCCAGCTTTTCTTTAGAAAAGCTGCGTACTTCTCCAGCAACGGTCACACTGCCTGGAATAATGGAAGTCAGCTCTCCACCTTTAATAATACCAATATTAGCTAACGTCTCTTCATCAATTGCGCCAAGCTTCATATTAGAAAGTCCTGCAGCGGCAATTAAGAACGCACTGTTTCCTTCTTCTGCATTCAAAGCAATATGAGCAGCATTTCCTTCTACTTCCATCCAAATCCGGCTGCTGTAAGGCCCTTTTAAGATGATTTGTCCAACGTCCCCACTGCTATCGAAAATATAGCCTCTTTTACTCTTGGCTTTGCTGTAGTCCATATATCTTGCTCCAACAAGTCCTGGCTGCTCATTCACTGTTAAAATGAATTCAATAGGACCATGAGGAACACCACTTTCAATAACAGCCCGAACTGCTTCTAAATAAGCGGCTAACGCTGCCCGGTCATCTGCACCTAAAATAGTCGTACCATCGGACTGAATCATGCCATCTTTAATGACGGGCTTCAATCCTTCCGTTGGCAGTACGGTGTCCATATGGGTAGAGAAAAATAATGGTGGAATGGAGGAATCCGTTCCTTCACGCCAAGCAATTAAATTACCGACTTCTCCATCAAAATTCCTATGGGCTTCATCGAACTCAAGGGTAAATCCAAGCTCAGGCAACGTTTTCTTTAAGTAATCTGCAACAAGCTGTTCCTTTGTGCTTGGCCCATTAATTTTGGCAAGTTCCAAAAATAAATCAAGCAAGCGGTCAGCATTTACTTTTTCAGCAGCTTTTGATCCTTGTGTCATCTTCATCTTATATCCCTCCATCATGTTTAAATCAGCTTCTTTCCAACTAACGGTTTACAACCACTTTTCCGCTTTTAATCACGGTTTCTACAATGTTCGTTCCAAGTTCGTATGCAATGTGCTTGTATGTCGGTACATCCCAAATTTGCAAGTCTGCCAGCTTTCCTTCCTCAATAACACCTCTATCATTTAAATCGAGAGCCTGTGCACCGCCATAAGTGGCTGCCTTCAGTGCCTCTTCTACAGAAAACTTATACAAACGGCAAGCTAGATTAATAACAAACTGCATGGATTCTGTGTAGCAAGCTGGACAAAGGTCCGTCGCTAACGCAATCTTCATGCCCAAGTCCAGCATCTTCCGAGCCTCAAAAGGACGCTTGTGACTAACGGCAAAATCCAAAGCAGGCATTAATACACCCGTTACTTGCGTTTCAGCAAGCCGTTCCATCACCTCAACAGGCGTATAGTTTAAATGATCAACAGAAACCATTTTCATATCTGCTGCTAAATCAGAGCCGCCAATATAAGAATAGGCATCAGCATGAATCTTCGGTTTCATTCCATATTTTAAGCCTGCCCTTAAGATTTGTTCCGACTCTTCTGCTGTGAAATAACCATCATCACACCATACGTCACAGAACTGGGCTAGTTTACGCTCGCCTACTTGTGGAATCATCTCATTAATAATGACGTCCAAATATTCCTCTTTTGTTAAGTTTTCAGGGAAGCCATGTGCTCCTAAAAATGTGTGCAGGACATCCAGCGGCGTTTCTTCATCCAGTCTTTTGCTCACTTCAAGAATCTTAATTTCACTTTCCGTTGTGAGCCCGTAGCCGCTCTTGCTTTCAACTGTTGTAATCCCGTAATCTAACATCGTAAGCAAACGCTTTTTGGACTGTTGGAACAACTCTTCTTCCGGCTGGTTGCGTGTAAGCTCAACTGTCCGGTTAGGCCCCATCGTCAAACCGAGTTTTCTCAATTTTGCCGAATCAGCACCCGTTAGCTTAGCTGCATATTCTTCCACCCGCGTTCCGTAAAAAACCAAGTGGGTATGCGCATCAACAAAACCTGGTGCAACGACCTTTCCTGCTGCATCGATCCGATCTGCTTGATTTATATCAAAATTATTTATTATTTCTTCTTGGGATCCAGTTCCGACAATCTTATCTCCTTTAACGGCAATCCAAGCATTTGTCAGTACTCCGATATCCCCCATGCCTTCTCCCGCACAAGTCACTACTTCTGCTGCATTACTGATCACTAAGTCAACCTTTGTCTTTACCTTTGTTTCAGACACGGATCCCTTACCTCCTCAAAAAAATACTAGACTCTATACCATTTATTAATGCATGTTTTGTGCCAATATTTAAAATTCATCCATTTTATTTAAGATTTAATGGACTTAGAAAGTTTTACTAACGAAAAAAAATTGAAACATCTTATCAAAATAGGAATCCTCTTATTAAAACCCCACGCAAAAACGCAGATAAAATTTGCATGTCATTTCTTTCGTTATGCTTAAATCATTCATAACACCTTCCATATCAACCTTATTCGGGTGCAAATAAACTTGCATGCAGAGGTAAGCTTGAAAAAAGCTAATCAAGAGGCATCAAGGTTAAAAACTATGTAATTCAGATACTCAATAGCAGGCTTCTTCATAAAACATCGAATGAAACCTCTTACTCTCTCCAGTACAAAATCTCATTCGATGTTTTTGATGTCCACCTGCAATTAATGTCTTACTGCTCCTTAAAATCAAACTTACATTCTTCTAACGGGATCACTTTCGTTTTCTTTATAAATTTATATCCAAGCCATAATGCGAGAAATATTGGAAGGCCGATATAAGCAGCCAAGACACTTGTCAAATTAATATTTCCAGTAATAAAACCTTCAAGATTCTGCCCAAGCAGGATAAATAAACAAAGGGCAATCGCAAACAGTGGTCCATAAGGGAACCATTTTGCACGATAAGGAAGATCCTCCAGTGAACGGCCTTGTGCAACATATGCTTTTCGGAAACGGTAATGGCTTATAGCAATGCCGAGCCAAAAGATAAAAGTTGTGATTCCAACCGAATTCATAAGCCAGACGTAAATAGTTCCATCACCAAAAATAGAAGCTAAAAACGCTAACATTCCAATAATCGCTGTGGCGACTAGCGCCCTTACAGGAACACCTCGTTTGTTTACTTTCGCTAAAAATTGAGGCGCTTGTCCGTCTTGAGCCATGGCATACATAATTCGGCTTGTTACGTAAAGACATCCATTACCAGCAGATAACACGGACGTCAAAATGACCGCATTCATAGCCGAAGCTGCAAAGGCAAGCCCCGCTTTTTCAAATACAATGGTAAATGGACTAGCCATAACGGAAGAATCTTGAAGACTTTCATTCGTATAAGGAATGAGAAACGAGATGATGACGATCGCTAATACGTAGAATAAAAGGATCCTCCAAAAAACAGTACGCACTGCACGCGGTATATTCTTCGTCGGATTCTCACTCTCTCCAGCAGCGACGCCGATGGCCTCTGTCCCCGAGAAGGAAAAGCCCGCAATTAACAATATGCTTATCGTGCCAAGAGTGCCTCCTACAAATGGAGCTTCTCCTATAGTAAAGTTTTTAAAACCGGCTGGCTCACCATTCATAATTCCAAAGATCATCAATGTCCCAACACCGATGAAAATAATAATCGTTGCCACCTTAATAAATGAAAACCAATACTCACCTTCACCAAACCCTTTAACAGATAAAATGTTTAAGGAGAAAAGAAACACTAGAAACACTGCGCTCCATAACAATGATGAGCTGTCTGGAAACCAATATTTCATGATAAGGGCAGAAGCGGATAGTTCTGCTGCGAGTGTCATAGCCCAGGAGAACCAATAATTCCAACCGAACGCAAACCCAAGAGCGGGATCAATAAATCGTGTTGCATACGTACTAATCGAACCGCTTGTCGGCATAAAGGAGGCTAACTCTCCAAGACTGGTCATAACAAAATAAACCATTAGGCCAATTACGCCATACGCAAGTAAAACCCCGCCTGGTCCTGCTGTATGGATGGCCGGACCGGTTCCAAGAAAAATTCCAGTTCCGATCGTACCACCCAATGCAATCATCGTAAGGTGGCGCGCCTTTAACTTTTTGTGTAAATTAGCCGTCGACCCATGTTCTTCTACTATTGACGATACTTGCGGTTGTTGATTCTCCAAACTAACACCCCTTTTTAATTTACTGAAAACATGCGCTGCTTCGTGAGAAAAAACGAGTTACTTGCCTCTCTCGAAAGCAGCCGAACGCTAACCTATGAACTCTACCTATCTATTTCTTTTATTTGCTGCCTCTGCCATACAACTTTTTATACAGCCCCTTGTATGACTGCATGATCTACGGGCTATTTAAGATATTTGAATGGCTCAATAAAGAGGACAGCTTAACCATTTGATAGATCGCCGTTAAGAAAGCGTTATCATTTCATGCTAAAAAACTTCTTTTTCTCTCGAATTCCTACAGTGAGTTAGTTTCTACTAGAATTGCGGCTCATCAACTCCTTTCTAGAAATCGTTCAATTATTTTTCCAATTTTAATCTTCCCAGGACATTATGAAGGATAAAGAATGGCAGAGGTTGTTCAGGCCTCTACCATTTTACTTTTACAAATGTTACGCTTTAGCGTCTTCTTTTTTCAGATCTTTCGGACCGAAAGTAGCGGTTGGCGTCCACCATAATGGAATCTTGATGCTTTCGTCCGTTAATTTTCCTTTGCCATTCGCTACGTCTTTCGCAATTTCATAGCCGGCCTGCGCATGGCGGACAACCCCGATACCAGAATCAACTGTCATCGCCACTTCTAATCTCATATCAGACTCCGCTGTTCCATCGGCCACCATGGTTACACCTGTATGAACGGCTTCTCCCATCGAGTAGTTCGCTTGCAGGGCAATCAAATCACACATGCCTACGGCATTCAATAAACCGTTCAATACCGGCCAGTCAGAAATTAAGTCCCCGCCGTCCTTCATGTTTTCCGACTCAAATGTCGGGTTCACAATCGAACCGGAATCTAAGTTGTCACGAGAGAACGCAACCGGTCCAGACAATTCGCCGCGGCGGATCATGTCGTTGACTTCTAACGCGAACGCTTTACGCTGGCCAAAGCCCATGTAACAAATACGAGCTGGAAGAGCTTCAATCGGAATATGCTCTTTCGCCAATTTGATCCAGCGTGTCACAAGCAGGTCATCGCTGAACTTCTCTAAGATCATGTCGTCGATCTTTCTTAAATCTTCCGGATCTCCAGATAGGCACACCCAGCGGAAAGGTCCACGGCCTTCACAGAAGAGCGGACGGATATACTCGGCTACGAAGCCTGGAAGGCGTTTCGCTTCTTTCTCATCCATTCCAGCGTCGATACATTCTTTACGGATGCTTGTTCCGTATTCAAAGGAATGAACCCCCATATCCAAGAATTTGATGAGCGCTTTCAATTCACGGACCATCGTTTCGCGTGCTTTTTGCAAATACAGATTACGATCTGTGTCACGAAGCTGTTCTGCTTCTTCGACTGTATAGCCGGAAGGCAGGTAAGAAATCGGGTCATGAGCTGGCGTCATCGACGTCGTGATATCCGGTCTGAAGCCTTTTTCCAGTACTTCTTCGAATACATCCGCTGCGTTTCCGACCACCGCTACGCCAAGCGGCTTGCCCTCAGCTGCTGCTTTTTGCGCCATCTCAATCGCTTCATCCAAAGAGCCAGCTAACGTATCAATGAAGCCTTTTTCAATACGGCGGTTGATGATGTCTACATTCGAGTCACAAAGGATCGCTACCCCGCCATGCATCGTCATCGCTCTTGTTTGGTTTCCGCCCATTCCGCCGGCACCCGCTGTTAACAAGATTTTTCCGATAAGCGAGTCATTGTAGTGCAAGCGGGCAATCGCGGATAATGTTTCAAACGTTCCTTGGATGACCCCTTGTGTACCGATGTACTCCCATGGAGCCGCTGTATAGTTTGCATAAATCGTTAAGTTTTTATCTTGTAAATCATAGAATGTCGGCCAGTCTGCTTTCATAATGTTCGTTGTTGCCATGACAACAGTCGGTGCGTATTTGTGTGTTTTAAACACCGCTACTGGCATCCCGGATTGAACAACCAATGTTTCATCATCTTCTAATTCCTTTAGAGATTTCACAATCGCATGGTAGGATTCCCAGTTACGAGCGGCTTTTCCGATCCCTCCATAGATGACCAACTCTTCTGGTTTTTCTGCATTTTCCATATTGTTTTCCAGCATCCGAAGGATCGCTTCCTGTCTCCAGCCTTTACAGCGGAGTTCCGGTCCTCTTTGTGCTTTTACTGAATACAAAATTTCTGGTGTTGACATTGTGTTTCCCCCTAAGTGTTAAATGTTGTTCATGCTCGTTCTATATATAGCAAGTCGCATGCCAAGAGAGCCGTACTAGGTCAAATTATCTGTTTCTCTAAAAGAAAGCCGGTATAATAGCCTTTTTCCTAGTTCTCTTATTTTTTTGCTTTCTTTCATTTCTAAAATAAGGTAAATTTTCTTTTAAAAAACGCAGAGATTGTTTGCATATTGTTGGGTAATTTCACTAGAAAAAACAAAAAACATGTAAACGATTACAAAAAAATCGCATGCAGATAAACATTGCATGCAGACTGTTCTAATGGGTGCAAACAAAAATAGAAGCCAGATTATTCAAAAAAGTTTAAATAAATGTTATATTTAAAGCCATACGTGCAGAACAGGAGGTAAGGAATTTGATTGCAGCATCAATTGGGTCGCTAATAAAAAGTTTTGTAGACGGAGTCATCGTGCTGAATAAAGACTATAAAGTGCTATGGTGTGACGTCAATAAAGACATCCCATTGAACATAACAGCAGGATCTTCTATTTTGGACTTTCTTCCTTGTGAAGAAGTGAAATTTATAGAGAATGAAACCTTTCCTTTTGTAATGGATAACCGAAAACTCTCGGTTAAAGTTAGAAATTTCACCGCAGAAGAGACGTATATCGTCTTGTGCATAGAGGATATGACCGATTTAATGTCTAATCCAACGATCCGATCCTATTGCCTTGAAAAAATTATCGAGTCATTAGATGAGGGTGTCATGATGAGCAATTATGAAGGAAAGATTGCTTTATATAATGCAGCACAAGAAAAAATGGAAGGCTTAAATAGCGAGGAAATTACCGGAAAGCACTTATGGTCCGTTTACAATTATAATCCGCAATATTCCGAGCACGCTCATATCTTCAAAACAGGAAAACCAATCTTTTCTAGATATCGCGCTCACTCCACTGTTAACGGAAACCCAAAGTATGTAAATTACAGTACTTTCCCTATTCAGAAAGATGGAGAAACCATTGCTGTTTTTTCATTAAGTACAAACGAATCGAAACTGAAAGACCGTCTTCATCAAACGATTGAACTAAAAAGACAGATTGTCGATAAAGATGAACAATCAGCGGAGACAAAAAATGGCACTACGTTTACCTTTAACGACATAAAAGGCAAAAGCCTTGCGTTAAAAAACTTAATTAACGAAGCCGAAAATATCGCTCTTCATAATACAGATACTTTAATTGTTGGTGAAACAGGTACAGGCAAAGAGTTGTTTGCCCAAAGCATGCACAACTATAGCCCAAGAGCAGAAAGCCCATTTGTTGCTATTAACTGTGCGGCTATTCCTGAAAATTTATTAGAAAGTACGCTCTTCGGTACAGTTAAAGGAGCTTTTACCGGCGCGACGAATCAAGTAGGCTTATTTGAGTATGCAAAAGACGGCACCCTGTTCCTTGATGAAATCAATTCGATGCCGATGACTTTGCAATCTAAATTAATGCGGGTTTTGCAAGAACGTTTAGTCAGAAGAGTCGGTTCTAATGATGTGACGCCTGTAAAGTGTACAGTCATTAGTGCCTCCAATGAAGATCCTGAAAAGCTAATCGCAGAAGATAAAATGCGGTTGGATTTATTTTATCGAATTGCTCGTACAAGCCTTTATATTCCCCCTTTACGGGAACGGCCAGAAGACATTCACTTTTTCATAGACTATTTCTTAAGCTCTTATCAAAAAAAGTTTTCTAAAACAATGCCGGGTCTGTCCAAGACATTGCGTGCTGCTCTTCTTCACTATCCTTGGCCGGGTAACACTCGTGAGCTAGAACACTTAATTGAAAACTTGATGATCCGGGTAAGTGAAAACGATTCCATTATTGACGTTGATCATCTTCCTGCTTATTTGCGCAGAAAAGTTTTATCCGATCGAAAAAATAAATCTGCCAAGGAAAAAGAAGTCATGAATAGACCTTTCAAATCCATCTTTACAAATTCCCAGGAACATTATATTCAAATGGTATTAGAGCAAACGAACTGGAATATCTCAAAAGCCGCTAGAACTCTAGGGATTACCCGCCAAAGTTTGCAATATCATATTAAAAAGCACGGTCTCATCAAACCAAATTAAGCAGAAAAGAAAATGACTGTCTTAAAGATCCGTTATTTACCGGTCTTTGAGACAGTCTTCCAAGAGATCACAACACTTATAAAAACAGCAGGACGTATAAACCCCCTCTACTTAAATAACTCTAACAGTCACGACCTCACTAAAGATTCATCATTAAAATTTTATAATCTTGAATAGCCGCTAAAGCTTCCTTTGCTTCCTTCTCTGTATCAAATTCAAACACTTGTATACTGTCTTTAGAATGAACTGTGATGACCCACACAAAAATTTTCTCCATTTAACTTTATTAAGGTTTGTCCATCCTCGCCAAAGTACAGCTTATGTTGTTTTACCTTTTATAGCCGGCCAATCTCATATCTACTTGATAGGTTTGCGCAATTTCATAAACTTTCTCTGCTATCCCTTACTATTTTGCAAGTACATAAAGAGCGAAACATTCATGGTGTACTAACCATTAAAATTAAAAAGAATGGCAGAGATCCATTTTATTCGAACCTCTGCCTTCTTTGTTTATATACTGCACGATGGACTATAACATCTACTGTTGTACTTTCTCTAGCTCTTTTATAAAACTAAAAAAGCAATCGGGGTGATCATCACCAATGTTAATACCGTCCGTAAGAACCAAATAGCCAGTATATGGCTCATCTTAAGCGGTATTTCTGTTGAGAGAATACATGGGATTAAAGCAGAGAAAAAAAGAATCGTTGAAATAGAAAGAGAAGCGATAATAAACCGTGTCTCTAGGCTGGCCTCTAACACAACTAATGATGGCAAAAACATATCTACCAAATTAATAGCTGCTGCCTTAGCAGCAAGGAAAGCATCCGGAATGTGCAACAGTGCTGTAAGCGGATAAAAAATATAGGCGGCATAATCAAAAACAGGCGTATGATTAGCTAACAGGAGACCTAATAATCCAATGGACATGATAGAAGGCAAAATCCCCATAGCCATGACAAAGCCGTCTTTTACATTTTCCAGTACATTATCTTTTAATTTAGGTGCATGATGGGCTGTCAGCATCGCCTGCTCCCAAGCGTAGCGAAGTCGGTTCTTTTCAATTCTTTCTTCAGGAAATCCTTCTTCAGTGTAATAATCATCACTCATTTTATTAATGGGCCAAATTCTCACCGTAATAGCTGTCACAGCAAAGGTTACTAAGAACGTCAACCAGAAATATAAATTCCAAATAGACATTAAATCTAGCGTTTTCGCAACAACGATCATAAAAGTAGCGGATACAGTGGAAAAACCAGTGGCAATAATAATGGCTTCTTTCTTTGTATACTTTCCTTCCTTATAAATACGGTTGGTGATCAACAAACCGATTGAATAGCTTCCCACAAAAGAAGCGACAGCATCAATGGCTGAACGGCCCGGGGTCTTCCATATCGGCCGCATAATAGGCTGCATGAAAATTCCAATAAACTCAAGCAGTCCATATCCAACGAGAAGCGCTAAAAATACAGCACCAACTGGCACAAGAACGCCAATCGGAATAAGTAACTTGTAAAACCAGTAGGGGCCCATATCCTCAGCTAACAACCACGCTGGTCCAGTCTTGAATAAAACAAGAACAGCTGCTGCTAATCCTAATATCTTAAAGAAGGAAATAACCATTTCCACCGGGCTTCTATTCCATGTTTTTTTATAAAAGGGATAAATGGCTCCTAATACAACGAGAACGATCGTGTAATAGGAAACTCCCTTGCCCAACGATTCACGAATCCATGTCACTAAATGATCCAGGGGGATGGAACTCTTGTCGTTTATCTCAATAGGAACAAAAAACATAAAGATTCCGATCGCACTAAAGAAAGTGAACTTCAATATATTCTGAACCGAATAAATCTTTGGCTCTTGTTCTTTAGCCGTGCCAGTGACCTCATTGTTAACTGTCTTTTGGATTTCGTTCATATCCTCGCCCCTTGCATCTGTAAAGTTTTCGTCCATTGGCAGAATACCGATCACTAAAAGTTAAGCATAACCCTTTTACTTTTAGTGACAACAAGGATGAAAAAAAGAAGGACAGAGACCCTTCTTTAAAAGCAGTTGGATCTCTGTGCTTATTCTTTTTAACTCTTTATGCTTTTACGTCTTCCTTTTTCAGATCTTTCGGACCAAAAGTAGCGGTTGGTGTCCACCATAATGGAATCTTGATGCTTTCGTCCGTTAATTTTCCTTTGCCATTCGCTACGTCTTTCGCAATTTCATAGCCGGCCTGCGCATGGCGGACAACCCCGATACCAGAATCAACTGTCATCGCCACTTCTAATCTCATATCAGACTCTGCTGTTCCATCGGCCACCATGGTTACACCTGTATGAACGGCTTCTCCCATCGAGTAGTTCGCTTGCAGGGCAATCAAATCACACATGCCTACGGCATTCAATAAACCGTTCAATACCGGCCAGTCAGAGATTAAGTCCCCGCCGTCCTTCATGTTTTCCGATTCAAATGTCGGGTTCACGATCGAACCGGAATCTAAGTTGTCACGAGAGAACGCAACCGGTCCAGACAATTCGCCGCGGCGGATCATGTCGTTGACTTCTAACGCGAACGCTTTACGCTGGCCAAAGCCCATGTAACAAATACGAGCTGGAAGAGCTTCAATCGGAATATGCTCTTTCGCCAATTTGATCCAGCGTGTCACAAGCAGGTCATCGCTGAACTTCTCTAAGATCATGTCATCGATCTTTTTTAAATCTTCCGGATCTCCAGATAAGCACACCCAGCGGAAAGGTCCACGGCCTTCACAGAAGAGCGGACGGATATACTCGGCTACGAAGCCTGGAAGGCGTTTCGCTTCTTTCTCATCCATTCCAGCGTCGATACATTCTTTACGGATGCTTGTTCCGTATTCAAAGGAATGAACCCCCATATCCAAGAATTTGATGAGCGCTTTCAATTCACGGATCATCGTTTCGCGTGCTTTTTGTAAATACAGATTGCGATCTGTGTCACGAAGCTGTTCTGCTTCTTCGACTGTATAGCCGGAAGGCAAGTAAGAAATCGGGTCATGAGCTGGCGTCATCGACGTCGTGATATCCGGTCTGAAGCCTTTTTCCAGCACTTCTTCGAATACATCCGCTGCGTTTCCGACCACCGCTACGCCAAGCGGCTTGCCCTCAGCTGCTGCTTTTTGCGCCATCTCAATCGCTTCATCCAAAGAGCCAGCTAACGTATCAATGAAGCCTTTTTCAATACGGCGGTTGATGATGTCTACATTCGAGTCACAAAGGATGGCTACCCCGCCATGCATCGTCATCGCTCTTGTTTGGTTTCCGCCCATTCCGCCGGCACCCGCTGTTAACAAGATTTTTCCGATAAGCGAGTCATTGTAGTGCAAGCGGGCAATCGCGGATAATGTTTCAAACGTTCCTTGGATGACCCCTTGTGTACCGATGTACTCCCATGGAGCCGCTGTATAGTTTGCATAAATCGTTAAGTTTTTATCTTGTAAATCATAGAATGTCGGCCAGTCTGCTTTCATAATGTTCGTTGTTGCCATGACAACAGTCGGTGCGTATTTGTGTGTTTTAAACACCGCTACTGGCATCCCGGATTGAACAACCAATGTTTCATCATCTTCTAATTCCTTTAGAGATTTCACAATCGCATGGTAGGATTCCCAGTTACGAGCGGCTTTTCCGATCCCTCCGTAGATGACCAGCTCTTCTGGTTTTTCTGCATTTTCCATATTGTTTTCCAGCATCCGAAGGATCGCTTCCTGTCTCCAGCCTTTACAGCGGAGTTCCGGTCCTCTTTGTGCTTTTACTGAATACAAAATTTCTGGTGTTGACATTGTGTTTTCCCCCTAAGTGTTAAATGTTATTCATGCTCGTTTTATATATAGCAAGTCGTGTGCCAACATAGCCACATCACCCCGAATTTTTATTGTTTTCCAAAAAACCGTTGTTACAGCGGTCTTTTTATCACCTTCTTTCTCTGTCTCAACGGTCCCCCTCCCCAGTTTCAAGGAAACAAAGTTCAAAAAAACGCAGAGGTCGTCTGCATGTCAAGAAAGAATGCATTCACATCTAGGCAACACGACCGCTTATCATCTAGACCATGGGCTGTGCAGATAAATTATGCACCTATCCCTTGTTAGGAGCATACTGCCAAAAATATTGCAGTTCTCGCACAAAAAAAAGAAAGCCTTTAAAGCAAAATCTGCTTTAAAGGCTTTCAGTCGTCTCTTTACCCGACATATGTTAGTCTTGTTCCATCTTTAAATACTTGATCAATTGTCGCACCGCCAAGGCATTCTTCTCCGTTATAAAATACGGCAGCTTGTCCAGGTGTAATAGCGCGAACCGGTTCATGGAAATCAACCTTCACTTTTCCATCTTCCAGCAAATGCACGGTTACTTTATTATCTTGCTGGCGATAACGGAACTTTGCTGTACATTCAAACGATTGCGGCTTTGGTTGATTGGAAATCCAGCTCACTTGATCAGCAATCAATGAAGTAGAGTAAAGAAGATCATTATGAAACCCTTGCTCAACGTAAAGCACGTTTTTCTCCAAATCCTTTCCTACTACGAACCACGGCTCTCCTGATCCACCAATGCCAAGGCCGTGACGCTGTCCGATTGTGTAATACATTAATCCATCGTGATGGCCTTTTACTTCTCCATCCATCGTTGTCATCAGCCCTGGCTGTGCTGGCAGATAACCACTTAAAAATTCCTTGAAATTGCGTTCTCCAATAAAGCAAATGCCTGTGCTGTCTTTTTTCGCCGCTGTTGCAAGACCTGCTTCCGCTGCAATTTCACGCACACGCTTCTTATCAATATCTCCGATTGGAAAAAGCACTTTTTCAAGCTGGCTTTGCTGCAGCTGATTCAAAAAATAGGTTTGATCCTTGTTTTCGTCAAGACCGCGAAGCATTTTTACTTCTTCACCGCTATGGTCTACCCGCGCATAATGACCTGTTGCAAGATAATCAGCGCCCAGGCTCATCGCATGCTCTAAAAAAGCTTTAAACTTAATTTCTTTATTACACATCACATCCGGATTTGGTGTGCGTCCGGCTTTATATTCATCAAGAAAATAAGTAAACACCTTTTCCCAATACTGCTTCTCAAAGTTGACGGCATAATACGGAATGCCTATTTGATTGCATACGCGTATGACATCATTATAATCCTCTGTTGCTGTGCAGACGCCAGACTCATCTGTGTCATCCCAGTTTTTCATGAAAATACCGATGACTTCGTAGCCCTGCTCCTTCAATAAAAGGGCGGCAACCGAAGAGTCCACGCCGCCGGACATGCCGACAACAACACGGGTGTCTTTCGGTGCTTTTTTCATTCTGTCCACTCTCTTTCTAAGCAGGAGCACGGCGCTTACTTGTTCGTTAGACGAGCGATAATATTCGCTAGCGCTTCTCCTGCTTCATCTATTTGTTCTTTCGTATTTGTTATACCAAAACTGAAACGGATGGAGTTACGCAGGCGCTCAGAGTCTTTGCCAAACATAGCGACGAGAACATGCGATGGCTCAATCGATCCTGCCGTACAAGCAGAACCGCTTGAAGCAGCGATACCGGCAAGATCTAAATTCACGAGCAATGACTCTACATCTGTTCCAGGAAAGCTTAAGTTTATCACGTGAGGCAGTGAACGTTCAAACGATCCGTTCACGGAAAATTCTACTTGTTTTTCCTTTAACAGCCGAGTCAGCTGCTCTTTAAATGCCAAGTAACGCTCTCTTTTTTCTTCCATAGAAACCATCGATAGCTCAATGGCTTTTCCAAAACCAGCGATCGCTGGCACATTTTCGGTTCCAGCTCTTCGTTTTCTCTCTTGCTCACCGCCAAGAAGGGAAGGTGTTAGTGTCAATCCTTCTTTCGCATAGAGAAACCCAATTCCTTTTGGACCGTTAATTTTATGGCTGGATACCGATAACAAATCAATATGTTCGGTTTTTACATCGATGGAAACCATTCCGTACGCTTGTACAGCATCTGTGTGAAAAACCGCCTGATGCTCCTTTAGCAGCTCGCCAATCTTAGCAATTGGCTGAATTGTCCCTATCTCATTATTTCCATACATAATAGACACTAAAATGGTATCTTCCCGCAGAGCGGAAGCTAAATCCGATAGACAGATTCTCCCTTCTTCATCCACCGGCAAATACGTCACATCATACCCTTCTTTTTCAAGATATTCACACGTGTGCAGGACGGCATGATGCTCTACTGCCGAAGTAATAATGTGACGGCCACGATGTTTCATCGCTCGTGCTGTACCAACAATAGCTAAATTATCAGCTTCCGTTCCGCCGCTCGTGAAAATAATTTCATTAAAATCAGCTCCAATGCTTGCCGCCGCGGAGGTCCGCGCTGCATCGACAATTTGGCGTGATGCCCGGCCAAACGAGTGGATGCTTGACGGATTGCCAAATGTATCACTCATTTGTTTCATTACCGTTTCGATCACTTCTGGATGCATGGGAGTTGTTGCCGCATGGTCTAGGTAAATGCGTTCCATTCCGCTGATCTCTCCTTATATATAGAACATGTAAGCGTCGGATTGTCCGTTATCATCCGTATGCTTTGCTAAATCTTCGAGTGTTGTATTTTCAAGCACACCTTTAATCGCATCGCTAATTCTAATCCATAATTCACGTTTCGCCGGCTCTTCATCTTCAATCCCTTCTACGAGACTGATTGGTCCTTCGAGAACGCGAATAACGTCTCCCGCTGTAATGGTCTCCGGCTCTCTTCCAAGTACATATCCGCCATAAGCTCCCCGGATACTGCGAACAAGCCCAGAATTACGAAGCGGTGCAATTAACTGTTCAAGATAATGTTCAGATAAGTTATGGGCACCCGCAATGACTCTTAACGAAGTTGGACCTTCGCCATGTCGTTTTGCCAATTCAATCATAATCGTTAATCCGTATCTTCCTTTAGTTGAAATTCTCATATATTTACCCCCTGGTCATGATCTTTTTTCCATTCATTTACTCTGTTTATTAGTATATCCGAAAAACGCTGGCATTGCGGCAAGGAAACTCCGACAGCCGTTCCCATTAACAAACTAAATAGAAACGTGCCGAAATGAACGGGTCCGCCGATCAGCCAGGCAATGGCCAATACAATAAACTCCATTCCTCTCCGGATGCTGGATACTTTCCAGCCTGTCTTTTTCATTACAGCCAGCATAAAACTGTCCCGCGGTCCGGCGCCAAGCTGGGCGGAAATATAAAAAGACATCCCATAAGCCATCACGAAAATTCCCGCGACAAACATGACGAGCTTCCCAATGAAGCTGTGAGGCGTTGCGATAATAGGCATCCACAAAAAGAAATCAATAAAAACACCGACAAGCACCATATTTAAATAAGCGCCCACTTGCGGCCATTCCCGCAAGTAAAAAGAAGCGGCTCCTAAAATCAAAAAACCGACGAGCACCGACCATGTGCCAACCGTCAGTCCAATTTGTTCATATAACCCTACATGAAGAGCATCCCACGGTGTTGCACCAAGGTTAGCGCGAATTAATAGCACGATTCCGAGAGACATAAATAAAAGGCCAATTGTAAAAATGATTAGCCGGATCACAATATTCCCCTGTTTGCTTATCTTCTCTTTTTTCATCCATTTTTCCCCTTATTGAATGGACTGCTTCATTACCTTTACTATAGTCAGCTTTTGCTATTATATCATAGAATTCAGGTCAAAAAACATGCTCTACTTTCATTTCCTATGATACAGTGAAGAAAAGAATTGAAACAAGAAATGAGGAATAGGCATGAAACCACTAGCTTTTCGGATGCGTCCACGAACAATTGAGGAAGTTGTCGGCCAGCAGCACTTAGTCGGCCGCGGAAAAATTATCGAGCGTATGGTGGCAGCTAAACAACTGTCTTCCATGATTTTATATGGTCCTCCGGGCATTGGCAAAACATCCATTGCCAGTGCAATCGCTGGCAGTACAAAATATGCCTTCCGCACATTGAATGCAGTAACAAGCAATAAGAAAGATATGGAAATTGTCGCGGCGGAAGCCAAAATGTCAGGAAAAGTGATCCTGCTTCTTGATGAAGTTCACCGGCTGGATAAAGGAAAGCAAGATTTTCTGCTTCCCTTTTTAGAAAATGGAGCAATTACGTTAATCGGGGCGACAACGAGCAATCCTTATCACGCTATTAATCCGGCGATCCGCAGCCGCTGTCAAATTTTCGAGCTAAAACCGCTGACACCGGCAGAAATTGAAGAAACTCTGAACCGGGCTCTGCAGGATAAGGAGCGGGGCCTCGGCCATTATCATACAAAAATAGAAGAAAGTGCCCTTCAGCATTTCTCCCTAGCAAGCGGCGGTGATGTGCGCAGCTCGTTAAATGCACTAGAGCTCGCCGTTTTGTCTACACCTCCTAATGAAGAGAACGTAATTGTTATCACTCGTGAAATAGCAGAAGAATGTTTGCAAAAGAAAAGCTTTTCTCACGACAAAGACGGTGATGCCCATTATGATGTTATTAGCGCCTTTCAAAAATCAATTCGCGGCAGTGATGTGAACGCTGCTCTTCATTACCTTGCACGCTTAATCGAAGCCGGTGACTTGCCTAGCATAGCGAGAAGACTGCTTGTTACGGCCTACGAAGACATTGGCCTTGCCAGCCCTCAAGCTGGGCAGCGAACACTAGCTGCTGTGCAAACCGCAGAAAAGATTGGATTTCCGGAAGCCCGTATTCCTCTTGCGGCAGCCGTTATCGAACTTTGCTTGTCGCCCAAGTCCAATACAGCCATTACAGCGATTGATGCAGCCCTCTCTGATATTCGTGCCGGTAAAAGCGGTGACGTGCCCGATCACTTAAAAGACGCCCATTATACAGGCGCTAAAGAACTTGGCCGCGGCCTTGAATATAAGTATCCGCATAACTATGACAGCGGCTGGGTGAAACAACAATACCTTCCAGATAAATTAAAGAATAAACGGTATTATGAACCGAAGCAAACCGGAAAGTTTGAACAAGCTTTATCGGGCATTTATGCAAAGATTGAAAAGGGAAAGTAACTCTCGAAAAAGGAGAAGATGCACAGGTAGCTCTTCTCCTTTTAAACTTGTCATACAACCTTGTGCCTTCCGATAAAATGATAAGAGTATCGGAAAAGGAGAGGTTACATGATGAGAACCTACGAGGAAACAGCCGCGTTTGAACATACATTTTGGCTGCAAGTATTAGGCGACCACGCCCGGTTTATTCATGATTCGCTTGCTCCCCAAGAACAGCGAGACATCGAGCTGGCTCGTTATTTCATCCAAACCTTTGATCAGCTGCTCGAAAGTGTGGCGGTTGATCAAAGTCATTTAGTGGCTCTTAGCAGACTGGCTGATGAAGAAACCCAAAAACTAAGAGCCTTTAAACTCGATCTTATACGCAGACACCTGATCGGAAAGGTGTCTATCCATCTGGGACCAACGTTTATCAATCATATGGTGAATGAACTCGATGAGTATAGGCGGTTATTAAATGACTTGAAAGAAGGAAAGATTCCACCTGTTTATCATGCACTTCACCACCATTTGCTTTGGCTGATGGATGCAGCTGGCCATGCCGGTGCCATATCCGATAATATGGACCAGGTTGAAAAGAAAATAAAACAAAAAAGTAATAGCTTTACAAAAGATTTCGAAGCTTTTTACTTAAAGGCAGTAGAAATGACCGGCTTTTTACGGACGAACCTATCTTCCTTCCCTGCTTTAGCACGATTTAACGAAGATACCTCCCTTGAAATCAAGCTATTTATGAGCTTTCTTCAAGAAATTGAAGAATTAAGATTAAGTAAGGAAGCATTGGGAACATTTGCGCCGCTTATGGCTGATCATATGATGAGAGAAGAATGCTACTATTTAATGAAACTCGCTGAATCAACTGACCTTCAAGCACCGAACTGTAATCCTGCAAAACCACGGCTACAGGATTAATGATAGAAAAGCTGCTGATTTTTCACCTCAGCAGCTTTTTGTTGTTCATATATAATCGGTTAAGCAGTGACATCTCTCTTTGTAAAGGTAACAAAGGCAAGCAGTTGAAAGACAGCATAATAAACCGCAAGCATAGCCAGTGAAAACCCCAGCGTCATACCGTCTACTAGCGTTTGCCCATTTTCATATTGCAGCAAGTTTGTATTCGCAAATAATAAATATTTTGCCCACTCATATTTCATAGCGATGAGCATCGTAACATTTGTACCGATGAATAGTAAAAATAATGAGATACCGATAGCAAGAGAGCTGCTGCGGAAAACGGCTGAAATCATAAAGGCCATCGTCGCGAGCATAAACACATCCACTGACTTCATCAAATAAATTTTAAGCAAATATAAAAACAGATTTTGCTCCATCACTTTCCCACCTTCGTATGCAAAATGCACAGAAGTTTCAGAAGAGCCAAAGAGAACAGCGCCGATTAAAGCAGATACAACGAACAACACTGAAATCATAAACAGTCCGAACAGGACAACGGCTGCATATTTAGAGAAAAGAATTTTCGGACGGCTGATGGGACGGATTAAAAGCATTTTTACTGTTCCCCACGTGTATTCGCCGGCCACGATCCCAGCAGCAATAATAATCATAAACAAACCGGCCAAGCTGAGTAATTGACTATTGTCTTCAATAAAAGACCACGTGGTCTTTTTCGTATCTGCCGGCAGATTATGTTCAAGCCGATACTCATTGATCTTTATTTGTCCTTGTAAATAGTCTTTACGGTCTTTTGACAAGTGAGTGCCTTCTGTCATTTCTTTTTCATAAGCGGCATTCTCTGCTTGCACAACTTGCTGCCAGCTAGCCGGTTCTTTTTGTCTGTTTTCATCGTACTTTGTAAATCCAGCAAACATACAAGCCATCAGGATAAGAAGGCCAATCATGACATACGTGCCCGGCCGCTTGAAAATTTTAATCCATTCATTTTGAATTAAACGGATCATCAGCTCACCGCCCCCTGTTTTTCAGTTATTTCTAAAAACCTTTCTTCTAACGTTTTAGATAACAGTTTGACTTCATAGACTCTTATATTCTTAGAGGCGAGTAAGCGGATTAAGTCAGGAATTTGCTCTTTATCTGCTTCAACAGATAGACTTTTGCCTGCTATTTTAACGCGAATATCCGGGAACAAAGCCGTCGTTAACTTAGCAGCTGTATCTGCATGGTCTACTTCAATCGAGTAAGATTCGCGGCCATCGTTCATCCAATCATGGACTGATTGAACGTGGATGAGCCGGCCTTTTTGAATAATGCCAATCCGGTCACACATCATTTCCATCTCTGATAGCAAGTGGCTTGATACAATAACAGCCATTCCTTCCTTTTCTGCTAAACCACGAATGTATTGGCGTATTTCTTTAATGCCTGCGGGATCGAGTCCATTTGTTGGTTCATCTAGGATTAAAATTTTCGGGCTGTGCAGCAATGATTGAGCGATGCCTAGACGCTGGCGCATACCGAGCGAATAGGTTTTCACTTTATCGTGAATACGGTCACTAAGGCCGACAAGCTGAACGACCTCATTGATTCTCTCTTTCGTGATGCCTTTTTGCATACGCGCATACTGCTGCAAATTTTGATAGCCTGTTAAAAATTTATACATCTCCGGGTTTTCGACAATGGCTCCAATGTGACGAACAGCTTTTTCAAAATCCTTTTGAATACTGTGTCCGCAAATGACAATATCTCCTTCCGTCAGCTTCATCAGTCCAACCATCATCCGGATGGTTGTCGTTTTCCCCGCACCATTTGGACCGAGAAACCCAAAGACCTCACCGGCTCGGATGGTAAAGCTTAGCGAATCGATAATTTTCTTTCCCTTAATCATTTTCGAAACCTCTTTCAATTCTACTAACGCAGTCATAGTCGAGTCCCCTTTTAATAATTACTTTTTAGCCACTGGAGCACCGATAAGCCTTCTTCCTCGCGGAGTGCTTCAACATGGCAGCGAGCATGCACCCTGCCCTCGTCTAAAATAATGGCTTCCTCGAGCACTGGCTCAATCTCCGTAATTTCATGAGTCGTAATGATCACTGTCTGCTTCCCAAAGTCAATAAAAGAAACGAGCCCTTTCACGATTGTGTCTCTTACCATCGGATCCAGCCCAAGAAACGGCTCATCCAGCAGAAGAACAGGCGCTTCACGTGATAAGACAAGCAATAATTTCAAGCGCCCTTGCTGTCCTTTCGATAATTTTGCTGTTTTTTGATGACGTTCAAGGCTCATAAATTCAAGCAGCTCTTCCGCTTTGTTCATAGAAAAGTCTTCATACTGAGAAGCAAAAAATTGAATCATTTGCTCCACAGTTAAGCTGGGATAGAGCATTCCTTCGCTCGATAAATAAGCAACATCCCGGGCAATATGGCGGTCTACTAGCCGGCCGTTAATCATGATTTCACCTTTTGATGGAAACACGAGACCTGCCGCCATTTTCATCATAGTAGATTTCCCACTTCCGTTTGGTCCGAGGATGCCATATATCTTGCCTGTTTCAAAGCGCAAATTAATGTCATGCAATGCTTTTCGCTTTCCATATTCCTTCGTCACATCTCTCAATTCAATCATTTTCAGCCGTCCCCTTCCCCATTAAAGCCTGTTCGACCGCTTCCGTGATCTCTCTGTCCTCCACACCAATACCTCGCATATTTTGTATAAACATCTCAATCATTTCTCGCTGAATTTCTGTTCTTAACTGCCTTTTCATCTCTATTTGTTCCGTCATAAACGTTCCCTGCCCTCTTTTTGTTTCTACTACTCCCATACGCTCTAGCTCCCCATATGTTCGTTGAATAGTATTTGGATTCACCCCGGACTGAATCGCCATTTCTCTCACAGATGGCAGCTTCTCACCCGGGCTGATCTCACCACGGACAAATTGCTGGATAATCCGGTCAGCAATCTGGCGGTAGATCGGTTTGGATGTTTGAAATTCTTCTGTCATGTTTTACACCTCTACTTTTCGATTGAGCAGCCAGGCAGCAGCTAAAAATAACGCAATATGAAAGAGTATGGAAAGAATGATCGGCCATATTTGAATATCACCGTTTTCTATTGAAAAATGCATTCCCCCTATTCCCCACGCCCTCGTTCCGGATTCACTAATATTGATCGTCCAGCTGGCAAACCATTTTTGAATGAATGGAATTTGCAGCAGCTTTGCCGTGATCCATTGAAAGAAGAGATAGACAGCAATCACAAAGGCCCATCTTACTTTTTTTAATAAGGGATACGCATTGAGTGAATGGTAGACCGCCCAAAGAAACAATCCCCAAACGGCAAAATATAAAGCTCCTGCCGTCAGGCCTATATTCAATAAAAATCCTTCTCTATACGGTATTTCGCCTCCAGGAGTATCAATAAAGTCCTGTGGCAAAGCAATGTTTAATGAGATGAGCGCTAGAACATCGGCAAGTATTAAAGAAATAACGAAAAGGAAAAGGGCCACAAGAATTTTTGACAGCAATAACTTCACACCACCCGCTGTACTATGCAGCCAGTACTGCCCTTTTTCCTCCGCTTTAAGCAAAATCATCTCTGTAATTGGCAGAAGGGCTACGTGAAAAAAATAAATAAAAAAGAGAAACGGAAAAACAAGAAAAAACTCTCCGTAATAGGCAGCCACCGCAAGCCCACAGCCATATACCGCCAAAACAAGAATGAGCCACAGCCAAGCATAGTTTTTAATAAGTAAAAAATCTTTCCTTAATAATCCTGGAAACATATAGGATCCCTCCATGTATCAGTGTTCTAGTTAGATAGTACACTAGGACAGATTCTAATGTCAATAACATTTCTTATTTTTTCCAACAAATAAGAAAGCCGCCCATCTCTTCGGGCGGCTGCTCAATTATTAGTAAAAAGCTCTCTCCTGATTAAAGGAGAGAGTTTGCTTGTGATTATTCATTTATGCTTTTGCCAGCTTCTCCGGGCTTTTCATACCGTGTAGCGCCTCCGAAATGCAATGATTGATCACGGTCGGATTCCACTTTCTTCTGGCTTCTAAGCTTTTTTTCTTGCCGGTCTTTTCCCATCTTGATCACCTCTAATTATAACGTTTCCAAGCGGGAAAGGTTTATACTCACTTTTCGTCTTTTACCCGGGTGATTTTAATGTCCTTTAATAATTCTCTCACGACATAGCTCGCCATAATTAATCCGCAAACAGACGGAACAAAAGCATTGGAAGATGGCGGCATTTTCGCTTTACGAATTTCTGCTTGATCGTTGCCAACCACTTTACGTACATCCTCGCGAATAACAATGGGGCTTTCATCGGAAAATACGACTGGGATGCCTTTGCGAATGCCTTCTTTTCGTAAGCGGGTGCGAATCACTTTCGCAATAGGGTCTGTGTGAGTCTTCGAAATATCCGTAATTTGAAAACGGGTTGGGTCCATTTTATTAGCTGCTCCCATGCTGGAAATAATCGGGATATTGCGCTTCAGACACTCTTTCATTAAATGTATTTTATAGGAAATCGTATCAGAGGCATCCACTACAAAATCCAAATCATATTGAAAAAAGTCTTCGTATGTTTCTTCTGTGTAAAACATATTTAGTGTAATCACTTCACACTCCGGGTTAATATCCGCAATGCGCTGCTTCATTACCTCTGCTTTTGGCTGTCCAACGGTTGACAGTAAAGCAGGCAGCTGGCGATTAACATTCGTAATGTCAATCGTATCTTTATCTACAAGCACAAGCCGTCCCACACCTGAACGAGCGAGCGCTTCAACGGAAAATGAGCCAACACCGCCAATACCGAGGATGGCCACTGTACTATTTTTTAAAATATCGAGCCCTTCTTGTCCAAAGGCAAGTTCATTTCTTGAAAATTGATGCAGCATGAATAGGATCACTCCATAACATTAATAATATATTGTTATCTTTTCAGATAGGATTAATCTTACTTGAAAATAATCGTTCATTCAATGTTTTCCCCATTTTCTCCAATAAAAAAACAGTCTCTTGTGACAAGAGACTGTAAATGATATTAGATATAGAGGGGAAATCCCGATCGTGCCGTCCTATGAATCTATATGTTTTGAACCCGCTCTAGGCAGGTGGGTGCTCTGCAGTAAACTTTGTAAGTCCTCGCAAGGGAGGCGTGTACGCCATTTACAAACCCGAGCTCCCGTAACATACATTGTTCGGTCAAAACAGATAGTGAAAATAAACGGACACATCAGGACTTCCCTTCGTTGAAACTATCATAACATACGCAAATATCGTTTTCAACTTTCAATTGTCTAAATATTTAAAATTCACTTTTTCGCTGTTTGACGAATAGCTAAATGCAATTCCTCCAGCTGACCGGAGCTTACTTCACTTGGAGCATCCATTAGTAGATCGCTTGCACTTGCTGTTTTCGGGAAGGCAATCGTATCGCGCAGGTTTGTACGGCCTGACAGCAGCATAACCATCCGGTCGAGTCCGAGCGCAATCCCGCCATGTGGAGGTGTTCCATATTCAAACGCATCAAGCAAGAAGCCAAATTGTTCTTTTGCTTCTTCTGGTGTAAAGCCTAGCACTTCAAACATTTTTTCTTGAATATCACGCTCGAAAATCCGAATAGAACCGCCACCGAGTTCATATCCATTTAACACGATATCATAAGCTTGCGCCCGTACTTTTTCTGGCTCATCATTTAGAAGCGGCAGGTCGTCACGAACTGGCATTGTAAATGGATGGTGAGCAGCAAAATAGCGTTTTGCATCTTCATCATATTCAAGAAGCGGCCAATCTGTTACCCAAAGGAAGTTGAATTTATTTTCATCGATTAACCCAAGATCTTTTCCAAGCTTCAGACGAAGTGCTCCAAGCGCATCCGCCACGACTGATTTTTTATCTGCTACGAATAACAGTAAGTCTCCTGCTTCTGCTTCAGCAGAAGCAATCAGGCCGTTTTGCTCTTCTTCAGAGAAGAATTTAGCGATTGGGCCTTTCAAGCCGTCTGCTTCTACTTTCATCCAAGCAAGCCCTTTTGCTCCATAGATAGCAGCAAATTCGGTCAAGGCATCGATATCTTTACGGGAGTAGGTCGTGCCGCCATTCTCTACATTGATCAGCTTCACTTGTCCGCCGCTCTCAACAGCACCAGCGAATACTTTAAAGCCTGAACCCTTTACTTGCTCTGATACATCCACTAATTCCATACCAAAGCGAGTATCTGGTTTGTCAGAACCGAAACGGCTCATCGCTTCATCATACGTTATGCGTGGGAATGCATCAGTTATTTCAACGCCCTTTACGCGTTTCATAACACGCTTCAGCATTTCCTCTGCCATAGCCATAATATCTTCCTGGCTCATAAAGCTTGCTTCAATATCGATTTGTGTAAATTCCGGCTGACGGTCTGCACGTAAATCTTCATCACGGAAACAGCGGGCAATTTGATAATAACGATCAAAGCCAGATACCATTAACAACTGTTTAAAAATTTGCGGCGATTGCGGCAGTGCATAGAATTCTCCGCCATGCACACGGCTCGGCACTAAATAATCGCGCGCTCCCTCTGGTGTACTCTTCGTTAAAATCGGTGTTTCAACATCAAGGAATCCTTCTTCATCGAGGTAGTCACGAACGGTTTTAGTAATATCACTGCGCATTTTAAATGTTTCATACATAACTGGACGGCGTAAATCCATGTAGCGATATTTTAAGCGAATATCCTCTGATACTTCTGCTGTATCTTCAATCGGAAACGGAGGCGTCTTTGCCTCGCTTAAAATCGTCACTTCGTTTACTTGAATTTCAATTTTTCCAGTCTCAATGTTTTCATTCACTGTGCTCTCATCACGAGCAATAACTGTTCCTTGAATATCTAATACATATTCATTCCGGATTTTTTCCGCTATTGCCAGTGCTTCCGCAGACGTTTCAGAATCAAATACAATTTGTACAATGCCTGTACGGTCGCGAAGATCGATAAAGATCACTCCACCTAAATCTCTACGACGCTGCACCCAGCCTTTTAATGTTACTTGTTCTCCAATTTGCTGCTCTGAAATCTTTCCGCATTCATACGATCTGCCAAACATTTATTTTTCCTCCATCTTCTTCTGTAATGTATCAACGAAGTGTTCAAGCATAACTTCTTGCTGCTCACCTGTTTCCATATCTTTTAACGTAATTTTATTTTCTTTTAGCTCATCCTCACCAAGGATAGCCACAAATTTTGCTTGCAGGCGGTCTGCTGCTTTAAATTGTGCTTTCATTTTCCGGTTCTGGTAATCACGCTCAGCTTTCATTCCCGCTTTTCGCAGATCATGAACGAGTTTTACTGTGCAATCTCTTGCTTCATCACCAAGAGAGGCAATGTAACAATCAAGACGATTCGTTTCTTCCCATTCAATGCCTTCCGCTTCCATCGCGGCAAGAAACCTTTCCATACTAAAAGCAAAGCCGATGCCCGGTACATCCGGACCGCCCATTTGGCTAACGAGTCCGTTATAGCGACCACCGCCGCACAACGTCGTAATCGCCCCAAATCCCTCTGCCCGGCTCATAATTTCAAAGGCAGTGTGATTATAGTAATCAAGTCCGCGAACGAGCGTTGGATCCACTACAAACTCAATGTCAAGTGCTGATAAATACTGCTGCACTTTTTCAAAATATGTACGGGAATACTCGTTTAAGTAATCGAGAATAGACGGAGCCGATTTCATTAATTCGTGATCACGGTCTTTCTTACAATCCAAAATACGCATTGGATTTTTCTCCAAGCGGCTTTGGCAGTCTTCACAAAACTCGCCAATCCGTGGCTGAAAATGCTGGATAAGTGCTTCTCTATGAGCGACACGGCTTTCTGTGTCACCTAGTGAATTCACAACAAGCTGAATTTCCCGCAAACCTGCCGTGCGATAAATGTCCATGACAAGCGCTATGACTTCCGCATCAATTGCCGGATCTTCACTGCCGATCGCTTCGACGCCAAATTGCACGAACTGGCGGTAACGTCCTGATTGCGGGCGTTCATAACGGAACATCGGTCCCTTGTAGTACAGCTTCACTGGCTGATTAGGATCACCGAACATTTTATTTTCTACAAATGAACGGACGACTGCCGCTGTTCCTTCCGGGCGAAGAGTTAAACTACGGCCGCCGCGATCCGTAAATGTGTACATTTCCTTTTGAACAATATCCGTCGTATCCCCTACACCACGTTGAAACAATTCAGTATGCTCAAAAATAGGCGTCCGTATTTCTTTGTACTGATAATTTCGGCAAATGTCAGTAGCAATTTTCTCAAGGTGCTGCCACTTCTCTACTGTTCCAGGTAAAATATCCTGCGTACCGCGTGGAATGTTGACACTCATGATTATTCCTCCTTCAATTCTAATTTCAGGTGTTTTTTTCCAAATAAAAAAAACTCTTCATCCCTGAAATAAGGGACGAGAGTTTTTTCCCGTGGTACCACCCTAGTTAAAACGGATTTTCCGTTTTCACTTTTCAGCTAACGCCTGCTCGCGTTTCCTCCTACTAAAAGCATCGCTTCTTTCAAAGGAAAACCTCCGGAGTGTTCATTCATTATGGTGCTGACGGGAACGGCTCTCAGCCAAGGCCTTTCCTCTCTGAACGTGCGATCCTTAATTACTTTTCTCCATCATAGGTCTTGTCATTTAATTGTTAACAAAGGGAAAGCGGAGTTTCAATTCGCTATCGCGCTGAACAAGCCGCTTCCGCTTTTCGGTATACTATCAATGTTCCTATTATAAAAAACTTTACCAGCGCATTCAAGTTTCTTTTTCACAACTTTCCGCATATATTCGGCTTTTTGTCTGCCCTTTCCTAAAAAGGCGGACCTTTTTCTCAATTTCAGAAAAATGAGGGAAAGAAACACCAATTCGTGAAAGAGATGCTAAAATAGGACGTGAATTTATTTATTTTGAAGGCGGTGGATTATGGAAAGAAAGATACTTAGTTTAATAGTGGCTTTTGCTTTGCTGTTGAGCCTTTTACCAACTGTTATGGTTTCTGCGGAAGGAACTCATCACACGATAGAAATTGCCGTAAACAAAGCAAATGTCCGCAGCGAACCGAGCATGTCTGCGAGCTTAGTTGGACAAGCTGAGCGAGGCAAGCAGTATACAGTATTAAAGGAAAAATACGACTGGTACCAAATTCAGCTTGCAAACGGAACTAAAGGATGGGTGGCTGGTTATATTGTCAAAAAAGCCAGGGCTTCCTTCCAAAGGGATGAGCAAGGACAAGTGAAAAGCATCTCAACAAACAGATCCGCAACGGTCTTGGCTGATGACTTAAACGTTCGCAATGAACCTTCTCTGTCGGCCGATGTGATTGGCAAATTGCATATTGGCGATCAGGTACCTGTTGAGAAAGTGCAAAATGACTGGGTACATATTCGGTACAAAGGACAAGCTGCTTGGGTCAGCCGGCAATTTGTCCGAGTAGCATCAAACGATCAAGAGCAAGCAGCTAGCAAAAATGAAGCGGCTGCGGATGGCTTTGCCGTTATTTTATATGATGGGACAAACCTTCGTTCTGATGCCAGTACATCCTCTTCTATTGTAGCACGGGGGTCACAAGGAGAGCGTTATCCTATTCATGCCCGAGTCGGTGATTGGTATAAAATCAGTCTTTCAAGCGGCCAACAGGCTTTTGTAGCCAGCTGGGTCGTGTCCGTCAACGGAGAAGCTGGGTCTGAAAGCTCTTCATCGGAGCCGACTGCTAATCATACTCCAGGGCTGCGAGGAAAAACAATTATTTTAGATCCAGGACATGGCGGCGTTGATGCTGGTACGACTGGTATGCAAGGAACGTTTGAGAAGTTTATCACATTAAAAACGGCTGATCGCCTATACAATAAACTGCGTCAAGCTGGGGCAAACGTCATCTTGACTCGTTCCGACGATCAATACGTCTCGCTTCCTTCACGGGTTGCTATAGCCAGATATCACCATGCAGACGCATTCATTAGTCTTCACTACGATAGCACTCATCAAGTTGGCGCAAACGGGTTTACTACGTATTATTACCATAATAATCATAAACAACTCGCTAAAAATGTAAATGATAAGCTTGAACAGTCGCTGCCTATGAAAAATCGTGGTGTCCGCCGCGGTGATTATTATGTTCTTCGTGAGAATAGCCAGCCCGCTATCCTGCTGGAGCTAGGCTACTTAAGCAATCCACAGGAAGCAACAGCCGTTGTGACGAATCCTTATCAGGAATTGATTACGAACGGAGTCTATAACGGATTAAGTTCTTATTTTAACGATTAAACAAAACAAGCAGCCTAATGATTATTAGGCTGCTTGTTTTGTGTGGCTGAATTAATCGCCATTTAGTTACTTTCTAATATAAAAGTGACGGGTCCGTCATTGATTAGAGCGACATCCATCATCGCACCAAATTCGCCGGTTTCCACATGGATGCCTTTTTCTCTCAGCAATTCATTAAACCGGTCGTATACTTTCTCGGCCTGTTCTCCTTTAGCTGCACCCATAAAGTTAGGGCGGCGTCCTTTGCGGCAATCACCATATAAGGTAAATTGGGAAACAGATAAAATAGAACCTCCAACGTCAAGCAGTGAGTGGTTCATCTTTCCCTCTTCATCTTCAAAGATTCGCAAATGGACAATTTTCTCGGCTAAATAAGCGGCTTCTGCTTCCCCGTCCTCGTGAGTAACACCGACGAGAAGAACAAGGCCGCTGTCAATTTGGCCTACTATTCTTCCTTCTACAGTGACAGAAGCCTCTTTGCTTCTTTGTAAAACAACTCTCATTCTCTAAAACACCCTTAATTTAAAATTCTGTGCACGGAGTAAATGTCAGGAATTTGCTTAATACGTTCCACTACTTTGTGCAAATGACTTATATTGTGAATATAGATGGCCATGTCAATTTTTGCTACTTTATTGCGATCCGATCTTCCGGAAACGGTAGATATATTTGTTTTCGTTTCACTGACAGCCTGCAAGACTTCATTCAACAGGCCTTGACGATCATAACCAGAAATTTCAATTTCCACTGTGTATTCTTTTTGATCAGCTGCACCGCTCTCCCACTCTACCTCGATCAGACGGTCTGTTGATTCTTCATCATTTACATTCGGACAATCGGCACGGTGGACAGATACTCCGCGTCCTTTCGTAATGTAGCCGACGATTTCGTCTCCAGGCACGGGATTACAGCAGCGAGATAGACGAATAAGCAAGTTATCAATGCCTTTTACAGTCACACCCGAATTTTTCTTGGAGTGCGATGGCGAAGAAGCCGGTTTTAAATCTTTTAAAGATTCTTCTATAATGGCTTCTTGATCTCTCATTTTCCGCAGCTTTTCAGTTAGACGATTGACGACCTGCAAAGCTGTGATGCCATTGTATCCAACAGCTGCATACATATCCTCTTCATTAGCAAAATTAAACTTCTCAGCGACACGCTTCACGTTTTCAGGCGTGATGACTTCCTTTACATCAAAGTCCATATTTTTAATTTCTCTTTCGACTTGTTCGCGGCCTTTAATCACATTTTCTTCACGATTTTGCTTCTTGAAAAATTGTTTGATTTTATTTTTAGCCTGAGAGGTCTGGGCCATTTTCAACCAGTCTTTGCTTGGACCATATGAATGCTTGGACGTTAAGATTTCAACGATGTCCCCTGTTTGAAGCTTATAATCAAGTGTAACCATTTTTCCATTTACTTTGGCACCAATTGTTTTATTGCCGATTTCTGAATGAATTCGGTAGGCAAAATCAAGAGGCACTGATCCTTTTGGAAGTTCAAGTACATCTCCTTTTGGAGTGAAAATAAAGACCATGTCAGAGAAGAAATCAATCTTCAATGATTCCATAAACTCTTCTGCGTCCGCAGAATCGTTTTGATACTCCATAATCTCGCGGAACCAGGACAATTTCTTATCAAAAGAACCTTTGTCATCAACTGTTTTTCCTTCTTTGTATGCCCAATGAGCTGCTACCCCGTATTCAGCGATGTTGTGCATGTCCTTCGTACGAATTTGCACTTCGAGCGGGTCCCCTTTTGGACCGATTACTGTCGTATGGAGCGATTGATACATATTCGTTTTCGGCATAGCGATATAATCCTTAAATCGACCCGGCATTGGCTTCCAGCATGTATGGATAATGCCGAGTACCGCATAACAATCCTTAATGCTGTCCACAATTACCCGAACAGCCAGCAAATCATAAATTTCGTTGAATTGTTTGTGCTGAAGAGCCATTTTACGATAGATGCTGTAAATATGCTTTGGCCTTCCAGACAGGTCCGCTTTAATGGAAATTTCATCAAGGCGTGTTTTTACATCATGGATGACTTCATCCAGGTATTGCTCACGCTCTGCACGCTTGCGCTTCATTAAATTGACAATTCGATAATATTGCTGTGGATTTAAATAACGAAGAGCAATATCTTCTAATTCCCATTTAATCTTTGAAATACCTAAACGGTGAGCAAGCGGCGCGAAAATTTCCAGTGTTTCGTTTGCGATGCGCCGCTGTTTTTCATGAGGCAAATGCTTTAATGTCCGCATATTGTGTAAACGGTCTGCCAATTTAATTAAAATAACACGGATATCCTGTGCCATCGCTACGAACATTTTTCGATGATTTTCTGCCTGCTGTTCCTCTTTGGATTTATATTTAATTTTTCCAAGCTTCGTCACACCATCTACGAGCATGGCGACTTCTTTTCCAAAGGCTTCTTCCATATCTGCTAGTGTGATATCCGTATCTTCCACGACATCATGTAAAAAACCGGCTGCTACAGTGGCCGGATCCATTTTTAAATCAGCCAGTATCCCTGCAACTTGAATTGGGTGAATAATGTAAGGCTCCCCTGATTTGCGATACTGGTCTTTATGCGCTTCCTTAGCATATTGATAGGCTTTTTCTACGAGCTTGACGTGCTCTTCGTTTAAATAGCCTCTCACCTTCTCAATCACTTCGTCGGCAGTCAACACTCGATCTTTTGCCATATATTTACTCACCTTTGCCATCTATTAAATATTTTTGTTCCTTCTAAAAGATTCTAATAGTTCTTATTATCGAAAAAAAGTGAGCAGATGTAAAGATATCTTGCTCATTTTCTAAAGAAAATGAAGAAGAATGTCGAAAATATTCAATTTATTTTCAGAATTTTGTTAAATGAATCCTCTTTTAACAAAGCAAGTATAAAAAAACAGGCACTGTCAACAGTGCCTATTTTTTATTTTATTCGTAAGGAATTAGTGTTAACACGTCATAGCCATCTAATTTGCTGCGGCCATCTAGGTAAGAAAGCTCCACTAAGAACGCAATACCGGCTACAACCCCGCCCAGTTGTTCTACGAGCTTGATGGTCGCTTCGATCGTACCGCCTGTAGCAAGCAGATCATCTGTAATTAATACACGCTGTCCTGGCTTCACCGCATCTTTATGAATTGTCAAGACGTCGTCTCCGTACTCTTTTCCATAGGTTACTTTCACTGTTTCGCGTGGAAGCTTTCCTTCTTTACGTACAGGAGCAAAGCCAACGCCAAGCGCATAAGCGACCGGACAGCCGACAATAAAGCCACGGGCTTCAGGACCGACGATTAAATCAATTTTTCTTTCTTTAGCATATTCGACAATTTGATCTGTCGCATAGCGGAAAGCTTCGCCATTGTCCATTAGCGGCGTAATATCTTTAAATTTAATGCCCGGCTTTGGCCAATCCGGTACAATTTTAATATACGGTTTTAAATCCATGATTCAACTTCCTCCTCATTATTAACAGGGGCATTCACATGCTTATCCAGCCAAGACTTTAATTGTTGGCATGAAGAATAGAGCAGCTGATTCTCCAGTTCAAGTTGCATTTTCTTATTTTGATAAGATGGGGATTCATTCAAATCCCGCTTAGGAGCTTGACCATTCAAATAAATGACTCCTTCATTTATTGTAACAAAGTCAAGTTCAAAAAACACTTGTGACATAAAATCAATCGTTTCCCGCGACCAGCCGCGATGGTGAGCAAGTTGATCACCGTGCTTTTTTAAGTCGAAGCTTTTTCTTTTTAACAAGAAAGCATAAAACCATTTAAAGTGTTCTCTCGTCGGCATCGTGCTGAAAAAATGACTGTCCTTTTGATAAAAATGAGCATAAATACGTTCTGGACAGCCTGTTTGCAGCAACGCTTTCACTGTTTCTTCCTCCAATGGGAAATCGACTAACACAATATTTTTCCCATTGATCGACATGTGTGCTGCTTCTTCTTTTCCGCTGATATATACCGTTTCCGCATCAAATTTTCCCAAATTTAATTCAGCTGCTGTCTCTTCTTTAAAAGTAATGAACAAGCGCTCTTTTGGCACTTCACTGATCCAGCGTTCAAACTGCCGATGTCCCCTCACGTCAAATAACTGCCAATGATCGACCCGAAGATCCTTCAAAAACAATTGAGGCTTCCGAATATTGTTCCATTCATTAACAGACAGCTCGCCAATAGCTGATACTTTTGACAATGGCGCAATATGATCGGCATAGTGTCCAAGACCAAAGCCAATGCTGTCAAGTGATCCTCCAGTGCTTTCCAATTGAAGCTTTAAATGCGTTTTATCAGAACCAATCTTACGAATCGTGGAAAAATCCGCTTTCTCAATCAGTACTTGTGGTTTCGGATTTCTCATTCCGTAAGGTGCCAGCATATTTAACTCTTCAATCACAGACAGGCTCACTTGATCTAACGGTACTACCGCATCAAGTTCGGTAACAGGGATAAAATCTTCAGCAGATAGCTGTTCTTTCGCTAATGAACAAAGCCGCTCTCTCAATTCATCGACATCGGACAACTCTAATGTCATCCCGGCTGCCATCGGATGGCCTCCGAAGTGAGGGAGCAATTCTCGGCATTTTGATAAATTCTTAAATAAATCAAAGCCTGCAATACTTCTCGCTGATCCCTTTGCCTTATTTGTTTCCGGATCAAAGCTAAGCACGATAGCCGGACGGTAAAACGTCTCTACTAACTTAGAAGCCACAATGCCAATCACACCCGCATTCCAATTTTCTTTGCCGACAACGATAACAGGATATGCTTCAGGTGGATAATGTGTTTCTACCATCTCAATTGCTTCCTTAGCAATCTCTGAAACAATCATTTGACGCTCTTTGTTCATCGCATCAATTTCTTGAGCTAGTTCATTGGCCTCCGCACGATCTTTTGTCAGCATTAAATCAACTGCCGGAGCTGCATCAGCGAGACGGCCTGCCGCATTAATACGGGGAGCAATCATAAAGCCTACAGTTTCTTCATCTACTGCGGCTGGCTTTGTAGAAGTTAACTGTAAAAGTGCCTCAATGCCTGGACGCAAGGTTTGCCGCAGCTTTTTAATGCCCGCTTTAGCGATCGTTCGGTTTTCCCCTGTTAAAGGAACAAGATCGGCAATTGTTCCAATCGCCGCTAAATCAAGCAAATGCTCTGGCAAATATCCGTATAGCGCATGAGCCACCTTAAAGGCCACCCCAACACCCGCTAAATAAGGAAATGGATAGTTCCCTCCCGGAAGCTTTGGATGAATAATCGCTAATGCCTGCGGAAGCTCCGGACCCGGCTCATGATGGTCCGTAATAATTAAATCCATGCCAAGCTCAGCGGCCACAGCCGCTTCCTTCACTGCCGCAATTCCTGTATCCACAGTGATGATGAGCTGATACCCCTGTTCCTTCGCCAAACGAAAAGCTGGCTCATTTGGTCCGTATCCTTCCGTAAAGCGATTAGGAATATAAAAGTCTACCTTCGCTCCTAAATCTGTTAACACCGTCATCATGACAGACGTGCTGCTGACGCCATCTGCATCGTAATCTCCAAAAATTAAAATAGGCTCTTCCTGTTCAATTGCCTGATGAATTCGATCGCTCGCTTCTTTCATTCCGTTGAACAAAAACGGATCGTGAAATTCATTTCCTTTATCATATAAAAAATTCCGCGCTGCATCCGTCTCCGTTATTCCTCTATTGATCAACAAAGAGGCCAACAGCGGGCTGATATCCAATTGTTCTGCCAATTGATCCCGCACTCTCTCGTCTGTATTTCGGACGATCCAGCGGGTTTTTGATTTTAACATACTGTCACCCCTCAGCCTTACTATTATACAGGAGTAAAAATTGGGATTCAATGTAGGCGTTTATTTTCGTTTAAAAAGAAGAAACTCCTTCACTCTATTCATGAAGACGTTTACCGGTATGATGGCAGAAAAAAACGGCCTGAAATCTTCATTTCAGGCCGTTTGAAAGGTTGAATACCATTGCCGCTTTTAGCACTATTGATGCCGCTTACTTTCCGTCAGGAGCCATCCGTTTCACTTGGTCTACGCTATGATTTTCCCGTCTCTCTAGTTTCAAAGCGTGCAATTCTTCTTTTAATTTTTCAATTTGATGAATAAGCACGTTATTTTGCCGTTTCAAGCCGATTGTACGAAACAGGCTGACGAGCCAAGTAATAACGCCTCCCATTAGGACTGAAACAATAATGACGAGAACGAGCGGCCACTCCGCTTGCCCAAATATATAGTTTACCCTTACAGGACTAACGTTAACAATGGCAAACACGGCCACGATCAGAGCGAATAAAATAACGAGCAGCAAGGTCGATTGTGTTTTCATGCAGGCCCCTCCTTTTCAGCTATTTCTTTTCTTCTGTATCCGGTTGGTCTGGGTTAATGTGAATGAAGGCATCTTGAACATCAGGAAGGGCAAGCAGCTTCTTCTTCACTTGCTTTCCGACTCGATGTCCTTCTTCCACCGTCATGAAAGGATCTACTGCTATCTTTAAATCTACAATCACATAGTGTCCTTGATCACGGGCATACAAGGAATTAATCTTTCTTACAGCAGGAACAGATAAAATAGCTTCTTTAAAGATTCCTGTGTCTTCTTCATGCAGAACGTGATCTAACGTATTGTGAATCGATTCTTTGCCAACTGTCCAGGCGATCTTTAACACGAGCAGCGAAACGAGAAGACCGGCGACCGGATCGGCGTATATAAGCCAATCTATTCCCAGTTTTCCACCCAACATGGCTGCCCAAATCCCAATGAGTGCAGCGATAGACGAATACACATCCGAGCGATGCTCATAAGCGTTGGCAATTAAAGCATTACTCTTTATCCTTTTTCCCAAACGGTACTTATATTGAAACATCGCTTCTTTGACAATAATAGAAAAAAGAACAGCGTAAACGGCAATCGCTTTTGGAGGTTCGATTGCCTGAAAAAAAGCTCTTACCGACGAAATGCCAATTTCAAAACCAACAAGAACGAGCAAAACGGCTACGATAATCGCCGAAATAGATTCCGCCTTGCCGTGTCCATACGGGTGGTCTTCATCTGGAGGGCGCTTGGCAGCCCGGAGTCCAATCCACACAGCTAGTGAACCAGCTACATCAGAAGCTGAATGGGCAGCATCTGCAAGGAGCGCCCGGCTGTTCCCAATCATTCCGCCTATTCCTTTCAGAATCGCTAAAAAAATGTTCCCCACAATCCCAACCATGGCTGCAAACTCTGCTTTCTTAAATCTTTCTTCTTTCTCCATCTGACGGCCTCCTCCATTTTCTCTACCGTTATTATGAACAATCCGTTGAAGATTCATGAAAAAGTACCGATATCGTTCATTGAAATCAAAAAAAAGCCTTTTGGCGTTTACGTTGTAGTAAACGCCAAAAGGCTTTTAACTTGAAATCAAATGGAACGTGCGGCCGTTTCCGCTTTTCTTTGTCCAGCTGCGGGTGCTTAGCGGCTAGTGGACTTCCTGCTCCTTCTTGCGATAAGTCAACATCGAATCGCTTCCGCTCTTCGTGTTTCCTTTATCTCATGCGGAGCCGTCCAGTCCATACACCGCTGAACAAGCACCCTCCGCTTTTCTTCCTGTCCAGCTGCGCCTCCTTGCTCCTCGAGGTTATAAGCCGCTCTGGCTGTGTGGCTGAAGAACGCCACTTCGCCATTTCGTCTTATGCTTGTCGGGGCAGAACAGTCGGCTCCGCTTTTCTTTATACTTGTGGTTCGTCGCTCCATTGTTTTTTCTCTTTGTAGGTGATGATGGATCCTTTTTTCTTCAACTCTTTTTTCTTCCAGATCAACCATAGCTGGGCGGCAATAAAGAGGGAAGAATACACGCCTGAAAGCAAACCGATGAGAAGGGCAATCGAGAAGTTACGGATTGATTCACTTCCGAATACAAGCAAGGCAACAACAGCGATGACAACCGTCAATACAGTATTGACAGAGCGCGTAAACGTTTGGCGCAAGCTGACATTGACAATGTCTTCAAGTTCCTTCTCTGTTTTAATTTTGCGTCTCTTCGCCATGTTTTCACGCATCCGGTCAAAGGTAACAATCGTGTCGTTAATGGAATAACCGATGATCGTTAGAACAGCAGCGATAAAGGTAATGTCTACTTCAAGACGTGTCAGACTGAATACAGCTACGATGAAAAAGGCATCGTATATCAAGGAAATAATTGCTCCGAGTGCCATGTAAATTTCAAAACGAATCGTCACGTACAAAATGATCCCAACGGAAGCAATAACAAGAGCGATAATCGCGTTTTTCGCGAGCTCTTTTCCAATAACCGGTGAAACTGTACTGATATTCGGCTCACTGCCATACTTTTTAGAGAAGTGTGCTTTTACCTCTGCTACTTTATCTTGAGAGAAGGACTCTTTAAAACGGGCAACCCCTATGTTTTTCTTTTCTCCCGAAAGAACGATATCGTCAGTAGACAGACCAACTTCTTTTAATTCATCCTTCACAACTTCCGCAGTCAACGGCTTGTTAGACATAATCTCCATGCGTGTTCCGCTTGAAAAGTCAATTCCGAGGTTTAAACGGAATAGCGCCAGGACAATCATACCTGCAATAATGGTAATGGCTGAAAAAGCGAAAAATTTATTATGATGCTTAACAAAGTCAAGCTTGTCAAAGCGGGTCGGTAAATCGATCGTGTCATAGTTCTCATTAATGTTTTTAATATCTTTTTTGTGAACACCAAACCAGCCTGGCTTGTCCTTTAACCAGTTGCTTTGGACAAACAAACTGAGCATCAGGCGGGAACCCCATATAGCCGTAATGAAGCTCACAAGGATGCTGACAATGAGTGTTGTCGCAAATCCTTTAACAGAGCTTGTTCCGAAGTAAAATAGAACGGCCCCTGCTAAAATAGTCGTTAAGTTGGCATCAAGAATGGTTAGGAAGGAGCTTTTATTTCCTTCTTTAAAAGCGGCCCTGATCGAGCGGCCTACTTTGATTTCTTCCCTAATCCGTTCATACGTAATGATATTGGCATCAACTGCCATCCCAACCCCAAGAATTAAAGCAGCAATGCCTGGCAACGTTAGGACAACATTCATCCAGTCAAAAACTAATAAGATTAGATAAACGTAGACTGAAAGAGTAATGACGGCAACGAATCCCGGCAGACGGTAATAAACAATCATGAACAAGAAGATAAGGGCGATCCCAATAATTCCAGCGAGGATCATGTCATTCAATGCTTTTTCCCCAAATTGAGCTCCGACAGAAGTCGAATATACTTCATTTAATTTCACCGGCAATGCCCCTGCATTTAATAAAGACGCAAGGTTCTGGGCTTCCTCAACTGTAAAATTCCCTTCGATTGTCACTTCATCCGTATTAAATACTTGACTAACATTTGGAGCGGATAAGAACTTAGGAGTTTTCTGTTGAATTTCTTTTTGGAAGGAATCTTTTCCTTCTTCAAAATCGAGCCAAATGACGAGCTGGTTGTTCGGCGCCATATTCAGAACATGCTCTGTCACGTCTTTGAATTTCTTGCTGCTTTTCAGCTTTAGTGCAACGTTAGGCGCTCCCTGCTGCGTGAATGACTGCTTCGCTCCGCCTTCTGCAAGGTCACTTCCGTCCATCATGAGTTTATCGTTCGCATCACGGAAGGATAAATTTGCTTGCGTGGAAAGCATTTTTCGTGCTTCAGTTTGATCTTCTACACCAGCAAGCTGAACACGAATACGGTTGCCTTCTTCAATTTGAATACTCGGTTCACTTACACCGAGAGCATTCACCCGTTTATCAAGTGCATCTGCTGTGTTTTTCACGACTTCTTGTGTAATCTTTTGGCCTGGTTTCGCCGGCTTTACTTCATAGAGCACTTCAAATCCGCCTTGAAGGTCAAGACCGAGTTTTATATTGTTGACAATATCCTTCGTCGTAAGCCCGATTGCACTTGCAAGCAACAGTACAATAAGAAAAAAGGCTACGATCCGGCTGCGTTTTACCATTGCACAACTTCCTCCTTAATTCAATTCATCTCTAAAAACAAAAAAATGATGGCTGATTGATTAAAAAAATTCTGGTAGAAGGATACCAGAATTCCTTAACAAAACTATTATGAAGCAGAATATAACGACTGTCAATTTTGCTCAATTTTTTTTCGTTCCGAGCAATTCCCGCAGCTCTTCTTCGTTCACTTCTTCGAACCAGTTCGGCGAACGATATGCTTCGATCGTTGCATAATTCATATAGTCTCCCGGCATGATGGATAGAATATCAGCAACTAGTTCGTATACGTGCACGTCTTCTGCCGGCTTCCGCCACTTTTTCACTGTTAAGTACTTCCATAAAGAAGGAATATCAATGGTCCCGTAATTTAACAGCCGAAACTCTTCCACCTTGCTCTTTAGTGCCGGCAGCAGGTATTGAAAATACTTGTCATATGGGTGTATTTCCGCCATTCTTTCCATCCCCTTTTTATTTAGAAGAATCAATGAACTTGTCATGCTTGCCCGACTAGATGGCATATATATCATTGTAAAGCAATTCATCTATTTTGAGAAGGCAGGGAGACAGATGTCAAAGTTTTTAAAAGGGACACTCGTTTTAATGGCCGCTATGTTCATTACAAAGATACTCGGCTTCGTTAACCGTATTGTAATTGCCCGTCTGATTGGCGAAGAAGGTGTCGGCTTGTATATGATGGTCTTTCCGTCATTTATTCTTGTTGTGACACTTACACAGATGGGGCTCCCTGTAGCTATCTCTAGAAGCATCGCCGCGGCTGAAGCAAGAGGCGATGTAGCAAAAATGAAACGGATTTTGGCTGTCTCTTTATCCATTACTCTATCATTGTCATTACTGTTTACGCCGGCACTTTTGCTGCTCGCTCCTTATCTATCAAACGTGTTGTTCACTGACCCGCGCACCTATTACCCTTTGATTGCCGTTACACCAGCTATTCCGATTATCGCCGTTTCCTCTGTACTGCGCGGTTACTTCCAGGGAAGGCAAAATATGAAACCAGCTGCTTATTCCCAAGTAATCGAGCAGATTGTCAGAATTGGCCTGATTGCCTTATTTACAAAAAAGATGCTGCCATACGGAATTGAATTTGCTGCTGCCGGAGCAATGGCCGCCGCCGCTTGCGGAGAGTTGATTTCCTTGCTGTATTTGTTATTAATGTTTCGGTTTAATAAAACTTTCCTGCTGCGCCGGCGCTTTTTCAGAGCTGTCCGTACCGGAAAGGAAACAGCAAAAGAATTGTTTGAAGTCGCCATTCCTACAACAGGCAGCCGAATGATCGGCTCGCTTTCCTGGTTTTTTGAACCGATCGTTGTCACTCACAGTCTCGCCATTGCTGGTGTAACAGCCATTGCCGCCACAAAGCAATACGGCGTACTGACCGGCTACGCACTTCCTGTTATGTTTTTACCTTCATTCGTTACATTGGCGTTATCCACTTCTCTCGTCCCGGCTGTCAGTGAGGCTTACGCTAAAAAACAGCATCAGCTGCTTGAGCATCGGGTACAGGAGGCCTTGCGCTTTTGTCTTGTAACAGGCGGCATTTCGGTTCTACTTTTGTTTTTATACGCAGAACCACTTATGCAATTTATGTACCATTCAACAAATGGTGCTCGTTTTATCGAGTTAATGGCTCCCTTTTTCTTATTTTATTATTATCAGGGCCCCCTTCAGGCTGTTTTACAAGCTTTAAATTTAGCGAATGCTGCTATGATTAACAGCCTGATCGGTGCCTTTGTCAAGTTAGCAGTTATTTTCATTTTTGCTTCGCAGCCACAGTTTGGGATTTACGGAGCCGCACTTGGTATGGCCGCAAGCATCCTGCTCGTTACCCTGCTTCATTTAGCAACTGTTTTTAAGAAAATTTCTATTTCGGTAAACGCTCATCAATATATTAAGTTTTCTCTCGTCCTTGCCGCTTCTTTTATTATTGCCCGCTCTGTCAATAGCCTGTGGTTGGATGAGCTTAGCTCTTTTACTTATCTAACCGTTGGGGCAGCCGTAACGACCTTTTGCTATTTTATTCTGTCTGTCCTATTTGGCCTCGTGACTAAGCAGGATATATCCCGGCTGCCTTTTATAAAAAAATAAACCGGTCCCTTAGTCTTTTTTATCAATAAAAAACTGGCCGTCATGAAAGGAACAAAAAGAAATATCTTTCGTGTCTTTGTATCCTCTTTTGCGCAGCTCTTTCATTAGCCATTGCTCTGTTTTATTCAGCATTTGTAAATGTTCATCATGAATTTCGCCGTCAAGTATAAGCGGCAGCGTGAATGTGCCTTCTTTCCCTTTGTTCTGTTTCTTAAGGATCGATAGCGTTCCAGACGTTTCCAATATGGCATATTCTATGTCATCAATATGGCGAATATCTTTATCACGCAGTTGAAGAAGCAAATCATGATAATTGTAGCGGTGCCTTTTCATCGCCTTTTCATCAATTTTCCCATGCTTAATCACAATTTCCGGTTTACCATCTATAAACTCTCTGAACTTGACACTTTTTAAAGAGACATAAGCAAGGCTGACTTGAATCACAGCAAGAAGAGAAATAGGTACAAGTGTATGCATTAATGGGTCCTTCGGCTGTTCTATCGCAATTACCGCCATTTCACCGATCATAATGAACACCACGAGATCGAGAATACTCAATTCACCAATTTCTCTTCGGCCCATTAGCCGGAATACAAATAAAATAACGATATAAAGAAATACCACCCGAAAGATAATTGTCCAATAAACCATGGAATTCTCCTTTTGTTATTCATATTTATATTTATTGTGAGCTTAAATGAAAAAAATCATGAAATACAAACAATGGAAAGTAAGGAGGACTTTAATGTGAAGCCTTTCAGTTATGGTATTCTGTATGGTACGATCGTAATTTTCGTATTTGCCTCATTGTGCAGCTTGGTGTTTTCTCTAGTTTTGCGATTTAGTTCACTAACTGAAGCAACTTTGCAGCTCTCCATTACCATCGCTTCATTTCTTGTTCTATTTATAGGAGGATTTATCTCAGGAAAGCTATCGGGCAATAGAGGCTGGCTTTCAGGAGGCGCTACCGGTCTTTTATATAGTCTCGTTATGCTTCTTTACCAGTACTTAGGCCATGATTCCGTCTTTCATTTTGAACAGTTTGTCTACCATCTTTGCTTTATTATAACGGCGACGATGGGGGGTGTACTCGGCGTTAATATGTCTTCGGAAAAATAAAAAAGCAAATTCTCCTATTGAGGAGAATTTGCTTTTTTTACTTTTTTATTGAGGTACGGCTGCTTTTTCAGACACTTCCCGAATAGCAGAACGGTCATATGTAAGACGGCTGCCATCTCCGCATTTAATCACAACTGTGCTTTCTTCAATTGCATCGACAAACCCATGTAAACCACCGATTGTCACGACTCTATCGCCTTTTTGCAAACTGCTTTGCATTTGCGCTACTGATTTTTGCCGCTTTTGCTGCGGACGGATAAGCAAGAAATAAAACACAACAAACATCAACACAAGCATAATAATAGACTGCATAATTTCACCCCTTTCTGAGAACGATATTAGAAGTTTTTCGCATCCGGACGGTTAAAGCCATAGGCTTCGAAGAACTCGTCCCTAAAGTCTCCCAAACGGTCTTCTTTAATCGCCTCTCTTACTTGTTCCATTAATTTTATCAGAAAATATAAGTTATGGTAAGTCGTAAGCCTGATTCCAAATGTTTCATTGCATCGAATTAGGTGACGAATGTACGCACGGGAATAATTTCGGCATGTATAACAATCACAATTCGGATCGAGCGGGCCAAAGTCACGTGCATATTTAGCATTTTTCACAACAAGTCTTCCTTCGCTTGTCATGAGCGTACCATTTCTAGCGATTCGCGTTGGCAACACACAGTCGAACATGTCCACTCCACGGATCGCACCGTCAATTAGGGAGTCTGGAGACCCAACACCCATTAAATAACGTGGTTTTTGTGCTGGCAGAAGCGGCGTCGTAAATTCTAATACGCGGTTCATGACATCCTTCGGCTCTCCAACAGATAAACCACCGATCGCATATCCAGGAAAATCAAGTGAAACAAGGTCGTTGGCACTTTGACGGCGTAACTCTTCATACTCCCCACCTTGCACGATGCCGAATAGCCCCTGATCCTGAGGACGCGCATGAGCCTGGAGGCATCTCTCTGCCCAACGTGATGTCCGCTCAACCGAACGCTTCATATAGTCATATTCTGCAGGATATGGCGGGCACTCATCAAAAGCCATCATAATATCAGACCCAAGTGCATTCTGAATTTCCATCGCCTTTTCTGGTGACAAGAATAGCTTGTCCCCATTTAAGTGGTTACGGAAATGAACGCCTTCTTCTTCAATTTTACGAAAGTCGCTTAAAGAAAATACCTGAAAACCGCCGGAATCCGTTAAAATTGATCGATCCCAATTCATAAATTTATGAAGCCCGCCTGCCTCCTTGACGATGTCATGCCCCGGGCGAAGCCAAAGATGGTACGTATTGCTTAAAATGATGTTAGCTCCCATTTCCTTTAACTCTTCAGGGGACATCGTCTTAACAGTCGCTAACGTTCCTACTGGCATAAAGATCGGTGTCTCAAAGCTTCCGTGCGGTGTATGAACACGTCCAAGGCGTGCTCCAGTTTGCTTACACGTTTTGATTAATTCATATTTAATTGCTGGCAAACCAATGCCACTCCCTTCTCAATAAAAGCGGAAGGTGCTTGTCCAGCTCGATAGGCGGTTGGAGAAAGGACTCTAGGAGTCGCTCTTTGACTCCCTAAGGCCTTTCGAAACCACCGTACGAGCTAGCACCTGCAGCTAAACAAGTTCTTATTTAATCAGCATCGCATCTCCAAAGCTAAAGAAACGGTATTTCTCTGCTACTGCTTCTTTATAGGCATTCAATACGTGCTCTTTTCCGGCAAGCGCGCTAATAAGCATAATTAATGTAGACTTTGGTAAATGGAAGTTCGTAATCATGCCGTCAATCGCCTTGAACTCGAAGCCTGGATAAATGAAAATATCCGTCCAGCCACTCGCCGCTTGAATGTGCCCATCGTGATTATGGGCAACTGTTTCTAACGTACGCGTTGAAGTTGTTCCCACACTGATAATACGGCCGCCTTCTGCTTTCACTTGCTCAATAAGGCGAGCTGTTCCTTCTGATATATGATAAAACTCAGCGTGCATTTCATGTTCTTCAATCTTATCAACCGATACCGGCCGAAAAGTGCCGAGGCCTACGTGCAATGTCAAAAAAGCTGTATGTACGCCCATTGCGCGGATTTCTTCCAACAACTCTTCGGTGAAATGAAGTCCTGCTGTTGGCGCAGCCGCTGAGCCTCGTTCCTTGGCAAAAACCGTTTGATAACGGTCGCGTTCTTCCAACTGCTCTTTAATATAAGGCGGCAGCGGCATTTCTCCAAGTTCGTCGAGCACTTCATAGAAAATTCCTTCATATGAAAACTCTAAAATTCGACCGCCATGCTCTTTTTCGCCTACACAGATAGCCGTAAGCTGACCATCTCCAAATAGAATCTGACTGCCTTCTTTAATGCGTTTTGCTGGTTTTACAAGCGTCTCCCACCGGTCGCCATCCTCTTGCTTTAATAATAAAACTTCAATCTTTGCTCCTGTATCTGGTTTTACGCCGTACAGGCGCGCAGGCATTACTTTCGTATCGTTCAATACAAGGCAATCTCCCGGTTTCAAAAACGAAGTAATATTTTTAAATACCTCGTGCTGGATAGCTCCAGTTTCTTTATCGAGTACCATTAGCCGGCTCTCTGCCCGCTCAGCAAGCGGTGTTTGGGCAATTAATTCTTCTGGTAGATTAAAGTCAAATTCCTCTACTTTCACTTTCTTCATCCCTATCTTTTTATTTCCATTTTCCAATCACATAAAAAATGAGCGACAGCACAACACTGACAATAATAGATGTCATGATCGGAAAATAAACTGTTGTATTTCCTTTTTTAAATAACAAGTCGCCAGGCAGACGGCCAATTTTAACAAACTGCATTACAAGCCCTAAGACGAAAATAATCACGCCAAGGAGCATCAATGTCTTACCGATTCCGCTCATCCGCCGGAACCTCCATGTGAAAATGATGATAAACCGACTCGCTGACGATCCGTCCTCTCGGTGTTCGTTGCAAAAAGCCGATTTGCAGCAAGTACGGCTCATAGACATCTTCGATCGTGCCCGCTTCTTCGCCGATGCTGGCGGCAATCGTTTCTACACCGACCGGACCGCCACGGAACCGTTCAATAATGGCTTTTAGTAACTTATGATCAATGTGGTCAAGTCCCATTCGATCAACTTGAAGCAGTTCCAGTGCTTCTTCTGCCAGCTCAAACGTAACCACACCATTGCCACGTACTTGGGCATAGTCACGTACCCGTTTTAACAGCCGATTGGCAATTCGCGGCGTTCCACGTGAACGGCGGGCAATTTCAGCAGCACCAGCAGGATCAATGCCGGTATGAAAAATTTCAGCTGTCCGCAGCACGACTTCGCGAAGCTGCTCTTCACTATAATACTCCAGCCGGCTTAAAACTCCGAAACGATCACGAAGCGGCGCAGAAAGAGAACCTGCTCTCGTCGTTGCACCAATTAAGGTAAACGGGGGCAGATCCAAACGGACAGAACGAGCACTCGGTCCTTTACCAATAACAATATCGAGACAAAAATCCTCCATCGCCGGATACAACACCTCTTCAATGGAACGTGGCAGACGATGAATTTCATCAATAAATAGAACGTCGCCTGGTTCGAGTGCGGTCAGAACCGCTGCCAGATCACCTGGTCGTTCGATCGCTGGTCCAGCAGTCGTCCGCAGCTGTACGCCCATTTCATTAGCAATGACTGCAGCGAGTGTCGTTTTACCAAGCCCTGGAGGTCCATACAATAGCACGTGATCAAGAGTTTCTTGACGCTGGCGGGCAGCTTCAATAAAAATAGCCAGATTGCTTTTCACTTGTTCCTGGCCAATATATTGCTTTAACGTCTGAGGACGCAGTGATTGTTCCTCGTACAACTCGTCCGATTCAGCCGTTCCAGAAACGATGCGTTCTTCCATCGCATGATCACTCCCTCATTCATTTATCCGTTCAGCAGCAGCTGTAAGCCTTTACGAATATATTGATCTGTCGTTAATTGTTCTGTTTTCAGCTTCGTGCTGACCCGCTTAATTTCCCGAGCAGAATAGCCAAGCGCTTCTAATGCAAGCAGAGCTTCTTCTAGATCAGTAGAAGCCGCTCTCGTTGGCTCTAGGCCGTCCGGTTGAAATAAATTAGGGAAAAATTCTGGTACAACATCTGCTAACTTCCCTTTTAAATCGAGAATCATTTGTCGGGCTGTTTTCTTGCCGACACCCGGGAATTTGGTTAAAAACTTCTCATCTTCCTCTTCAATCGCTGATATGACCTGGTGAGGCTCTCCGCTTGCCAACACAGCAAGCGCCCCTTTCGGACCAATACCAGAAACAGAAATCAGCTTTTCAAATAGGCGTTTCTCTTCTATAGACATAAATCCATATAGCGCCAACACATCTTCGCGCACGTGTTGGTGCACATACACAGTAACAGTTTGCTGTTCGTATTTTGAGAAAGCAAATGGATTGGGAGTCAATATTTGAAAGCCAATGCCGCCATTTTCAATCACAATGTACTCCGGTCCCACGAACGCTACGCTGCCCTTAATATATTCATACAAATTCATTCTCTCCCCTACACTACACATTACTCCTCATTGTATCATACCATGATTTATTTGCGAAAAAAATCAAAGAAACATTTGTTCTGATAAAAAATCTTTTATGCCTTCACTTCATTTTCTTTTTTCGAAAATTACCTCCTCCTTACTCATATCAACAAGCTGGTAGTTTTTGTACTTCGCCCAAAAGTCTTCCATGGCCCAAATCACTTCATCGTAGACCGTTTTCCTTAACTGGCCATTTCCGTCTGTTTCCAGAAGTGTTACCCGAACCTGATGAGGACCATTCTGAACAGTCATTGCCAGCTTCTGCCCTTCTGTCTCCTTCAACATGTATGCACTGCTTGTCATGAAGCAGATCATAAAAACGACAGCTATCGTCCAATTCAATTCGCTCTCTCCTTTTTACTCTCATCTTCGCCAAAAAGAAAAGAGGGCAAACAAAAAAGACCGTCCAAATAGACGGTCACAGGCTGTTCAAACGATCGCTTTTAATCAGCAAACAAATTAAAATAGGCTTCTACAAATTAATTAGGTGACACCATTCCGCCTGCACCGGCAGAACTGACGTCGGACGCTACTTCCTTATTTTTGACTCTTTGATAAGGGCTTTCCGGTTCGGTATTTTTATTTCGATCAACAGAGATCACTTCTATACCTTCTTTGTCTAATAAGCCTTTTAACGTTTCAGTAATATCGCCTTTCATCTTGTCTTCTTCATACTGAAGCTCAACATTGACTACTCTCATTGTCTTCTCCTCGCTTTCCTCAGTATATGTTTGTTATTTTCCCGACTATTTTTAATTTAAACGTGTGCAAAATGGATAAAAATGGTGTTGCATTTTTGATTTACCTCGTGTATATTATAAATATCAGCTGCGTTGTGCGTAACCTTAATAAAGTTTTAACCTTTAAGCTGAAATAGGGAGTTTTAAATTGAAGCTGGAATGTCATGCCTTATTGCGATAAGGACGATAGGAAAGTTTCTGCAAACACCCACTTTATGGAGTGGTGGTTTTAAAACTTCATTAAACGTACGGCAACTGCGGCCTTTCCATTACATAACCAAAGCCGATTTCCAAAAGGAAATCGGCTTTTTTGCGTCCAGCGTCTCATTTATACAGCTTCTATAAAGTTTTTCTCGCTGCTTACTTTGTTTCTCGATGTAATGTATGCTTTTTTAACCGAGGACAATACTTCTTTAACTCTAATCTCTCCGGGTTCGTCCGTTTGTTTTTGGTTGTAATGTAGTTTCTATCTCCTGTTTCTGTACAAGCTAGCGTAATGGCTACTCTCATTTTTTCTCCTCCTTCTTTTAATTAAGCCGTAACAAACGGTGGCAGCGGATCCTTTAAAGCAGACCATTCTTCTTGCTGTTCTGTGTCTGTTAATAGGCAGTTATCCAGCGATTGTTCAATAGCTTCTTTATCCATGCTGATCCCGATTAACACAAGCTCTGTCATCCGGTCTCCATATTCCTCATGCCATCTTTCCAATAACTCAGGCTCTTCTTGTAATACCTGCTCCCTCTCTGCTTCCGGATAAGCAGCAAGCCATTCTCCTGCACCTTGAAACACAATGGACGGTCCAGCTTGTGACACAATACAGACCGTATCATTCCGAGAAGCAAGCCAAATAAAACCTTTTGCTCTTATAACTTCTATCGGCCAATTTTCCAGCCAGCTCGTAAAGCGCTCTGGATGGAACGGGAGCTGTCTTCGGTAAACAAAGGAAGAAATACCGTACTCTTCTGTTTCTGGGATATGTTCATTGTTTAACTCTTTTAGCCATCCGGCGCTTTGACTCGCTTTCTCAAAATCAAATAAATTTGTATGAAGCACTTCATCTAAAGCAAGCCGACTATGGTCTGTTAAGATTATACGGGCTTCTGGATTTAACTTTTGCAAAGCCGCTTTTAATTCCTGAATCTCCTTTTTCTCTACGAGGTCAATTTTATTTAGCACAATGACATTGGCAAACTCAATTTGATCAATCAATAAATCGACCACTTCTCTCGTATCCGTTTCATCTGCTGCTTCCTTACGGTCAAGCAGACTCTCGCCGGAAGCAAAATCGTACCAAAAACGATTAGCATCTACAACGGTTACCATCGTATCAAGCCGGCAAAAAGCAGATAAATCAATCCCTAAAGCCTCATCCACATATGTAAATGTCTGAGCAACGGGCACTGGTTCGCTAATGCCTGTTGACTCAATCACGATATAATCGATATCACCGGCTGCCGCAAGCTTTTCTACTTCCTTTATTAAATCTTCACGAAGGGTACAACAAATACAGCCATTTTGCATTTCCACCAGCTTTTCCTCTGTCCGTGAAAATCCCCCTTGCTTAATGAGCGAAGCATCGACATTAATCTCGCTCATGTCATTCACGATAACAGCTACTTTTTTCTCTTCCCGGTTTTTTAAAATATGATTTAATAATGTCGTTTTCCCTGAGCCTAAATATCCGCTTAATACTGTTACAGGAATTCTTTTTTTCACCTTGTTTTCTCCTTCCCTTCTATACAAATTGTTATTTTTACGATTTAAATAATATTCTTTTTTCTGTTATCTATGTTTCTTTTTCCTCCCGCTTACATTCAACCCCCTTCACTTGCGTAAATATTAATCCATTTTTAAATCAAAATCATTACGATTTATAATATATAATAAATCGTAATGATTACTATTTTCAAGTTATTTTTACAACAAAAAGAAAAAATAGGCTAAATAGATGATCCTTTATCAACGATCTGCCTGCATTAAATTTATTTAGAAAATAACAAAAAGCCAGTAATTCATACTTCTTTGACAAGTATGAATTACTGGCTTTCTGCTCTTCCTATCCCCTTACCCTATTTTCCGAATTCTAAAGTTGCTTTGCAAAAGCAGCCAGTTTTGTGGAAATGGATAACCGAGTACCCAATAACTAATTCCACGGAGGTTATACTCTTTTACAAGATCAAATTTTGCTTGAGCACTGCGAGCATCCTCGAACCATACTTCATGCGTACGTCCTTGTTCATCTGTATATCGGTAAAATGGCGATTGGGACGCAGTGTCATATTGGATAGACGCCCCATGTTGTACCGCCCGGCGTACAGCTTCTTGCATATCAAATGTTTCGGCTTCCTGTCCTTGTTGATGTGGAAGGAGCCAATCTCTAGCATATAATTGAAAGCCAAAAAATATTTTATTCCGTGGAATGACAGTCACAGCATAGTCCAAAACCCGTCTAATTTGGTTGAGTGGTGAAATGGCTTGCGGCGGGCCAAATCGGTATCCCCATTCATACGTCATTAAAATAACAAAGTCCACAATTCGGCCATGAGCCGCATAGTCATGTGCTTCATACAATAATCCTTGTTGTTCACCACTTATTTTAGGAGCTAACGCGGTGGAAACAAAGAAGCCCTCTGGATGGAGCCTGTTTACTGCCCGTTGTAAAAATTGATTATAGCGTTCACGATCGGCTGGAAAGACATTTTCAAAATCAATGTTAATTCCCTGATAGCCTTTTCTGCGCATGATTTGAATTGCATTTGTCAGCAATGTTTCTTGCAGCTCCACACTTCTCAAAATGGTACTTGCTAATCGAGACCCTGGATTCGTTGCAGTAAAGTTCGTAATAGCCATCATGGGAACAACTTGCTCCGCCCTGGCCGCTTGAATCGTTGCCTCGTCGTTAATGGATTCTAGTCCACCGTCTGCCCTCATAGTATAGGCAAAGGGAGAGGCATATGTTAAGTACCTGCCTACTCCACGAACTTGCCTGGCTCCTTCTTCTCCCATTTCGATTGTATACGCGTTCACGTCAATAACCGGTCTTTCAAATGGAATGTATAAAACCTGCCCTGGATAAATGGCCTCCGGACGTCGGATATTATTCATTCTTATCAATTCTTGTATGTCTATTCCATATCGCTCCGCAATTTGCCGCAGTGTCTCTCCAACCTCTACTATATGCCTTCTCGCTGGAATATATATCACAGTGCCAGGGTTAATCCTTTCCGGATCTCTAATTCGATTAACCCGAACAATCTCTCTTACTGTCACTCCATATCGTTGACCGATTTGTCGAAGCGTCTCTCCTGATCGCACGATATGCCGCTGAGCCAAAATGGGAATAATTAAAGCCTGGCCAACGACGAGACGATCACGGTTAGGCAACTCGTTGGCCGCTGCAATTTGAGCTGTGTCCACTCCATACCTGCGCGCCAGTTGATCTAAGGTCTCTCCCTTTTGAACTACATGAATAATCATAGGTGTCTCCTCCAAATGATAGTCATATCATTATACATATGCGGACAGGAGCTTTAAGAAGACCTTCTATTCCCAAAATATTTATTCAAAACTTCTTCTTAGGCGGCAAAATGAAAGAAACTCCTAACCGTAAAATGGTTAGGAGCTCATCGGGAGTCTAGAGACTCCCGTTTATCTATATCTCTCTTTCGTAAATCGGGTGTTGTGTAAGTCAATTGGTCCGCCATCACGCAAATCATTGTCTAGAACACGAATATAGTTAAAGGTACCGATATCGTCCGCTACTCTGACCTCAGCACCGTCTGCATAGCGTTCTATCGTTCGCTTGACTTTACTTTTTACTGCTTTCTCATCGCTCTCTTTGGAAATCTGTACAGCAACAAGTATTTCCTTATCGCCAATATATGCCTGTGCGTCCAGTACACCTTCTACCTGTTCCGCCTTTCTAACGACTTTTTCAGCCAGCTTCCCATTGTAGTTTGTGTAATAAGAATTTTTTGCTTGGACGTTTTGAACACTTAGATGACCGTGGTAGTTTGCATCGCTGTTATAAGGCTGCTCGTTATCCCGTTCATAGAAGCTGCGGTCCTCTTTAGCAAGCGGTTTAGATGGATTTTGTGGATGGCCATTGTCATCGTCATTTTGCAAGTACCGATTTTTCTCTCTTCGTATCACCTTTTGTTCTTCCCCAACAGAATGATCGTACCATTCTGTCAGCGGGCCGTCATGACGATCATTCGTATCACCGTGTCCAGCGTTTGAAAAGTATCCTTGTGGCTCGTATTGGTTATTATCCCCGCCATAGCCACTTTCCTTTTCAATCCCACACGCCGCCAGGCTAGCCGATAAAGATAATACAGCAAAAGCTTTCAGCGTTTTCTGCATGACTCCACCCCTGAGCTCTTATTCGGGCAGATGATGCCCTTCTTAGTTTGCAGAAGTGGAGAAATCTTATCCCTGCTGTTTTTCCCATTCTCTTTTCCATTTTTTAAAAAACTCTTTTCGCTTTGTAAATGACTTGACCGTAAGCTCGTAAGCATGTTGATAAGCAATCCTTTTTTCTTTAGAGGAGGTAGACATGACTCGACGGCATTCGCGAAAAACATCGGCAGGAAACATTGTATAGATGAGCCAATTCTTTTTACGTGCATATAGAGACAGAACACGGTGTTCCATTATTTTCTCCACGTCCCATCCAACAATTGGCAGGACACGATTAACCCACTGCACGTAATCAAATAGAGCAGGCGCCCGCGCAGCTAAATCAAAATCAATTAAATATAAAGAGCCCGCGGCGGACCTAAAAAAATTATGAGCTGCCACATCCCCATGAATCACCGCCATCCTTCCTTCGTCTCCCGGCTGCTCAACAACATGCTCAAGACACCATTTTCCCATGTCTGTGTAGTGCTCTAATATGGGAGGCGGAAAATACCGGACCAATTCGGGAAGCAAGCTTTGAAACGCAGTCAGCCTTTTGCGCCACACACTTATTTGATCAAACATATGAAATCCTGAAGCCATTTCCTCAGAGACATTTTCAGTCTTCTGGTGAAACAAAGCAAGCAATTGGAGAGCTTCCTCCCTTTCTGCTTTAGTTTGAAAGCGAAATGGTTTTTTTGAAGGTTCAATAAAGGGCATGACAGCAAAAACCTGCTTTTCAAATTTAATCGGTGATATAGGATGAAAAGGGATCACTTTCTTAAAACCATTATTAGACAAAAAGCGATGTAGTTGAATTTGCTTTTCTAGTTGTGAAAGTGACGAATACCTTTTAAGAAACCACTTATGTTTTTTAGTGATGACGAGCCACTTTCCTTTTTTTAATGGAAAAACAGTCTGGATCGTTTCTTCTAAACGGGCAGATAACAGGAAAAGGAGACGAGGTGTTAAGTCGTCTCCCTGATAAAACTTATTCTTCATCCTCTTCATCCGAACGATGACAGCCGCAACCCGATTGTCCCGCTAATATTGGCGGAGGAGGGTAAGGCATGCCCATTCCCCCAGCCGGGTACGCCATTGGCTGCTGGTAATAGCTAGGCATATAAGGCTGTGTCATCATCGGCTGTGGATAATAGGCGGACGGTTGATAGGCTCCCATTACTTGCGGCTGCATCCCATATTCCGGTGACTCTACCCCATATCCCATCATTGGCTGATAGGGCATTTCGTATGGCATATAATAGCCTGTTCCTGGCATAACCGGTGTAATTGGAACGCAACAAGACGACGGGTATGGCTGCATAGAATATGGAGCTGTTACGGGATACATCTGTGGAGCATACGACATGGGAGCCACCGGCATATTCGGCATATTCTCTTGTATCCCCTGCACGTTATCCGGTGAAGGATAGTGCATCATTGGATAATTAGGTGACACTTCTTCTGGAGATGACTCCATCATTTCACCAGCTACCTGATAGGAAGGCTGCATCATAGGTACTGGCATGCTCCATTGGGGAGAAAATGATGGCTGCATCCCATAGTTTGGAACTTGCGGTGCCATTTGATATTGATTCACATATGCATTCATCGGGTAGTTAGAGCCTCCTTGTGATGGTGATGCCATCTCTATTTCCGGCATAGGCGGCGGTGCGACTGGCATGCTCGGACTTTCCATTACCTCTTCCTTTTTACCAAGCCCCGGAAAAATATTATCGGGCTTAACAGGTGGGGCCGGAGGAGGCGGTGGCGGTTGAACGGTCTGCTGCATTTGCTCCATGTTCATTTGAAACACTTGATTAATCTCTACTTCCGGTACAATTGGCGGCAGCGGCGGCATAACTGGCTTCTCCTTCACTGGGGAAACCGGCTTCGGCTGCTCTTTCATTGGAGCCACTACGTTGGGCTGCTCTTTCATCGGAGCCACTATGTTGGGTTGCTCTTTCATTGGAGCCACTATGTTGGGCTGCTCTTTCACCGGAGCCACTACATTAGGCTGCTGTTTCATTGGAGCCACTACATTAGGCTGCTCCTTAATTGGCATGTTTGAAGGAGAAATCGGTGCTTCTTTTGGCTTTTTTGACGGCATAGGCATTTCTTTTTTAGATGGCCCTGCCGGTGTTGGCACTTTAATTTTCATTCCAGGCATAATTAAATCCGGATTAGACAGCTGCGCATTTAATTTTTTTAATTCATCAAAGTTCACTCCGTATTTTTTGGCGATCGTCCAGAGTGTATCCCCTTTCTGAACAATATGGATTCTCATTTTCTCCCTCCTCAGGCATTCGTCGTAGTATATGTGGGCGATACGAATTTGTGAACGAACCTACACCAAATTGTATGCTCATGACAAAGAAGTTATGAGAAAAGAATGTTGCTTATTGCTTACGGCTATGGCTCTTTATTCATTGTTCAGATGGTTTCCTTCACGGATACCACTCTTTATTCCTGGCATTTCTCTTAAAAGCTTCGCAAAAAAACACCTGCTGAAGAGCAGGTGTAAGACTATCTATTTAACATGCGTTCTAATGCTAAGACTGCTTCGTGAGCAGTTTGATCATCCACTTTAATCACATTGCCTTCTTTTCCTTCAACAATGCTCTCAAGTGACCATAACAGATGGGGCAAGTCAATTCGATTCATCGTTAGGCACGGACACATATTCGGGTTTAATGAAATAATGTGCTTATCAGGATGCTGTTGAATCAGTCGATTGACAAGATTCATTTCTGTACCGATCGCCCAAGCGCTCCCAGGTTCGGCCGCTTCAATTTTTTCAATAATATATTTGGTTGAACCATTGTCATCCGCTAACCCTACGACTTCACGCGTGCATTCCGGGTGAACAATTATGTTCATTTCCGGATGAGTGCTTCGGATGTGTTCGATATTCTGAACGGTAAAATTTTCATGAACAGAGCAATGCCCTTTCCATAAAATGATCTTTGCTCTGCTTACGTCGCCTTCATACTCAAGTTCATTGCTAATCGGGTTCCATACCGCCATCTCATCAAGCCCAATGCCTAAATCGAAAGCAGTATTACGTCCTAAATGCTGGTCTGGTAAAAATAAAATTCTTTTTTTTTGCTCAAAGGCCCATTTGACCATTGAGTGAGCATTGGATGAAGTGACGGTTGCTCCGCCATTACGGCCGACAAAAGCCTTAATAGCTGCTGTTGAGTTGACATACGTAAGCGGCAGCATCGTATCACCAAATAGTCCTTGCAGTTCCTTCCAGGCTGTCTCTGTTTGGTAGATATCCGCCATGTCTGCCATGGAACAGCCTGCACGCATATCCGGTAAAATGACCGTTTGTTCTGATGTTGTCAAAATATCGGCTGTTTCAGCCATAAAATGAACGCCACAAAATACGATATGCTTGGCTTCTTTATTTTTTGCAGAAATTTGGGCAAGCTGTAAGGAGTCACCTACCGCATCAGCAAATTGTATAACTTCATCACGCTGATAATGATGTCCCGGAATAAACAATGAATGACCAAGCTGCTGTTTGATTTCTCTAACCCGTTCTTCCATTTCCTCTTTCTTTAACTGCCGGTATTTCTCCGGTAAAGCAAAAGATGGCTGTTTAAGCATTTCCATGATAGACATGATCAGCTTCCTCCTTAACAGATTTTGTTATCACTTTTGCACTAACATCTAAAGCACGGATTGAGTGAGTCAAAGCACCAAGTGAAATCCATTCAATGCCGCTTTCCGCAAATGGCCGAATGTTGTCAAGCGAAATGCCCCCTGAAGCTTCGGTCGCAATGCTGTCAGGTACGAGCGGCAGCCATTCCTGGATTTCTTCAGGAGTCCGATTGTCAAACATAATAATATCGGCACCAGCTTCAATCGCTTCTATCAGCTGTTGCTTCGTCTCAATCTCAACTTCAATTTTCACCGTATGACCGACCACCGCTCTTGCTTTCTCCACTGCCTGCTTAATTCCTCCAGCGAAGGCAATATGGTTATCTTTCAGCATGACGGCATCATAAAGACCGCGACGATGATTATAACCGCCGCCTGTTTTTACCGCGTATTTCTCCAGCATACGCAACCCTGGTGTTGTTTTACGAGTATCGCAAATTTTCGCATGCGTGCCGGCAGTTTGCTTTACAGCTTTTGCTGTTGCCGTGGCGATACCGGACATCCGCTGAATTAAATTCAGAATGACACGCTCGCCTTTTAAGAGCCCTTGCATCGTTCCTTCCACTTCTGCAATGATCGTACCAGGAGAAACAGCTTCCCCGTCCCTTACCTTTATATGGACAACAGCGGACGGATCAATAAGAGCAAAGCCGCGCTGTAAAATCTGCTTCCCGCAAAAGATCCCGTTTTCCTTCGCTAATAAAGTAAACGAGCCTCTTTCTTCTTGTGAAAAGAGTGCTTCCCCACTTATATCTCCATCACCAATATCCTCAATAAAAAACTGCTTAAGCATGGATTCTAATTGGATTTCGTTCATGTTGCCCACCTCTTATGTTTATTTGGTCCTTTGTCTGGACAATTCGTTTTCCGCGCCACTCTGCTTCTTCGGCAGGGAAATCAGTACGGATATGCGCACCGCGGCTTTCTTGTCGAAGCAAGGCAGCGCGGCTAATTAAATAGCTATTGATATGCATATCTATTTTTTCAATTGCGTCTCTATCCAGCTCGTCTAGTCCTCTTTCGATCCACTTTTGAATTCCTAGTTTCTCTAAATAACTTATATGACTCTGCAAGCTTTCCGGTGTCCGAATAATACCAGCTGCTTTCATTGTACGGGCTCGCAGCTCTTCCTTTGAAAGCGTAATGACCGATTCGCTCTTTAACTGTTTTTCGTAATAAAACATATCAGTCGGCCTTGGCTTTGCTGGTATATGACGATTAAGAAAAGCAGCCAATCTGCGGCCATATACAATTCCCTCTAGCAAAGAGTTGCTTGCCAAACGGTTAGCCCCGTGAACACCGCTGTGGACTGCTTCTCCGACTGCATACAATCCCGGCACTGTTGTGCAGCCATTAGAATCAACAGAAATGCCACCCATTAAAAAATGGCTTCCTGGAGCTATCGGAAGGAACCCTTTGCTGATCGGCACTCCGTTTCTTTCACACAATGCTGTAATCGTCGGAAATTGCTTTTCGAACTGTTGAACATGCCGGATATCTAAGAAAACAGCTTTTCCCCTTACTAGTGCCTTGTAAATTTCATAGGCTGTAACGTGACGCGGGGCTAAATCTCTTAGTGGATGGACGCCCTCCATTAGAGGAACACCATTCTCATCCACAATTATGCCGCCTGCTCCTCTGACTGCTTCTGAAATAAGTCCCCTTGCAGCTCCGTCCTTAAAAAGTAACGTAGGATGAAATTGGACAAATTCCATATCTGTCACTTCTGCTCCAGCACGAAAGGCCATGGCAATCCCGTCCCCGGTCATGGTCGGCTGATTAGATGTAGCCGGATAAATAGCACCAATGCCCCCTGTAGCTAAGACGATATGCGGGGACCAGTAATGATGGGTTTGTCCTTCTTTATTTTTTGTTTTTACACCAATACAGACAGAGCGGTCTTCTGATAATAGGCACTCATAAGCCATTTCTCCTTCAATCACTTCCACGTTTGCCGGCAAGGTCGCCAATAAGTGCTCTACCGTGTGACGGCCGGTCGCATCTCCCCCTGAATGAACAATTCTTTTTGCGCTATGCGCTCCTTCCAGGCCAAGCGAAGGCTGTCCATCCGCCTCTCTATCAATGCTAAGACCACCGGCAATCAACTCTTTCACCGCTATCGATCCCTCACCGGCTAACCGCTCTACCTCATCTGTAAAATGATGATACCGTCCTGCTTTTAATGTATCTTCCACATGCGAATGAACACTATCATCTTTATCTATTACTGCTGCAATACCCCCTTGGGCAATATAGGAATTGCTTTGTCTAATCTTTGTTTTTGTGAGAATAATCACATGACTAGTTGAATGTAAATGATGAGCTAACTGCAAAGCTGCTAGTCCACTGCCAACGATGATTACATCCGCTTGTTTATTCATTATTTTCCCCTCTTGTTTTAACAGGTGTCTTGACACATATGTTTACACAAATTTAAACTAATGACAAGGCTTTTTTTAAATCCTTTTATAAAGGAGGACATTTCATTGATCTATTTCGATTATGCGGCTACTTCCCCTATGAGTAAGGAAGCGCTAAACGTTTATATAAAAGCGAGTCAAGATTTTTTTGGCAACAGTTCAAGTCTTCACGATGAAGGCAGCCAGGCTAGTTTTTTACTCAAACGATGCCGAGAAACGTTAGCTGATTTAATCGGTGGCAAACAGGAAGGCATTTACTTTACTTCGGGCGGAACGGAGAGTAACTTATTATCCATTATTTCGCTGGCACAAGCAGCAAGAAAAAAAGGCACACACGTGATTACCTCAATGGCGGAACATTCGTCTGTTCATTCAGCGATGGCCTATTTAGAAAAAGAAGGTTTCCATATTACAAAGCTGCCGCTTAGTTCACGAGGAATGGTAGAGCCGGAAAGAGTAGCAGCAGCTATTCGTCCCGATACCGTTCTTGTCTCTTTGCAATATGTGAATCAAGAAATCGGAGCGATCAATCCGATGGAGAAAATTGGCAGGTTATTAAAAGAAAAAGATATTTTATTTCACTCGGACTGCGTTCAGGCATTCAGCAAATTAGATCTTCGGCCGCTGCTTCAGTGGGCACATAGCATTTCGCTTTCTTCTCATAAAGTATCTGGTCCAAAAGGAGTTGGAGCCGTTTATATCGATCCTGCCGTCCGATGGACTCCCCTTTTCCCTGGTCTTACTCATGAAAGCGGCTTTCGCGGAGGAACAGTGGATGTCCCAGCCATTGCAGCTTTTATCGCAGCTGCTGAAAAAGCTTGTCAGACTTTTAATCTGCAAAAAGAATGGCGGCTCCGCTATTTGCTTAAAGAAAGGCTTGCCCATTCTGCTTTTCATTGGATTGAAACGGAGGAGGCTCATCAGCTTCCATCTGTTATCGGAATGACGCTGCCCGGCACAGAAGGACAGCTGATTTTACTAAAATTAAATGAACAAGGCTGTGCCATCTCGACAGGAAGCGCATGTGATTCAAGGACGGAAAATGGCACAAAGGCGATTCTGGCGATGGGGTATTCGATGGAGAAAGCCCGCCAGTTTTTCCGTATTTCACTTAGCAGCCGCACGACAACAGAAGAAATAGAGAAACTCGGAGACCTCCTGATAGGCATAACGTCAGCTTCTCTCCGTTAGAACTAGCTCCTGCCTTATGATAGAATGAAAAAAGTGTAGATTGTATAGGGAGGGATCAATATGACTTCCGGGAAAAAGATTTTAGGGGAAGAAAGGCGCAAGCTTATTTTAGAATGGTTACAAACGAGTAAAGAACCGTTAACAGGCAGTGAATTGGCAAACCGTTCGAATGTGAGCCGCCAAGTCATCGTCAATGATATTACGTTATTAAAAGCACGCAATGAACCCATTATTGCTACAAGCCAAGGCTATTGTTATTTTGCCCCGGCCGTTCCGGAGCAATGGTTCGAACGTTCCATTGCCTGTAACCATGAACCGAAAGATGCAAAAGCAGAACTAAATTTGCTTGTCGATCTTGGAGTGCTCGTAAAAGACGTAAAGATTGAACACCCCGTCTACGGCGATTTAACAGCTTCCATTATGGTGGCTAACCGGAAAGAAGTAGCGCAATTCATTCAGCGGGTGAACGAAACAAACGCAGCCTATCTGTCACAGTTAACGGAGGGCGTTCATCTGCACACCATTGCAGCGAGAGAAGAACGGACACTCGATGAAGCAGAGGCCGCCTTAAGACAGGCAGGTTTTTTACTCGTGGAATAGAAAAAGCTGTCTCATGGGACAGCTTTTTTTAATTTATTCATATTGAATAGCATAGGCCTGGTAGCTTCCAAGAATATGTACTTTGCAGCCGAGCGCCTCCATCTCAGCAAAGGCTCCTGGCATGAGAACTTGATCCATCCGCTGCTCAATGTCAATAATGAAAAAATAATTGCCAAGACCGGTCTTTAATGGACGGGACTCAATTTTACTTAAGTTAATATTACGCCAAGAGAAAGCAGCCAAGACTTGATGAAGTGCCCCCGGTCTATCAGATGGCAGTGTAATAACAACGGTTGTTTTATCACGAGGCCTAGCCAACGGCAGCGATAGGTCTGTTTCTTGTTTGGCTAGAGCAATAAAACGGGTCTGATTAAATTCATAATCATGAATATTAGGTCTGGCAACTGCTAAATCATATTCTTGTGCGGATAATTCATTCGCAATGGCTGCCAAGCGCTGTTCCGGGTGTTCTTTCACATATTTTGCTGCAGCAGCTGTCGATGTCATTTGCTCGTGTGGAATATCCGGGAAATAACTATGTAAAAATTTATGGCATTGGGCGATGGCATGAGGATGCGAGAGAACTTTCTCTGTCTTCTGCCATTCATAGGCGTATTCTTTATGAACGAGCAAATGCTGCTGAATAGGCTCTGTCAACTCAGCTACAATTTTCAAATCAGCTTCATGGAATAAATAATCAATCGTTAAATTAACGGTTCCTTCAAGTGTATTTTCAATAGGCACAACAGCAAAATCCATATCTCCATTAATAACCGCATCCATACAAGCTGGAATGGTCGGATAAGGAACATGCTCTTCTCCCGGAAACGCATGACGCACCGCTAAGTTAGTAAAAGTAGCGGCAGGCCCTAAAAAAGCGATTTTTTGCAATGAAATCTTCTCCTTACTTGAAAATTGGCAATCTTTTGAATGGGTGAAAGCCGGCTCTTAGCCACCCGAGCCCAGTACTTCCACTGTATCAATAAACTCCAGTTTTTCCAGCTCCGCCAGCATATCATCCAAATCAATCGTCATATTGCTTACATTCAATGATAAAGTGACATTCGCTCTTCCTTGAATAGGAATCGTTTGGTGAATAGTTAAAATATTTCCTTCATATTTGGCGACAAGCCTAAGTAATTCAGACAGTGTGCCTGCCCGGTCTTCTAAATGAAAGAATAAAGTGATAATCCGTTCAGTGACGACTTTATGAAAAGGAAAGACGGTATCACGGTATTTATAGAAAGCACTGCGGCTCAAGTCCACCTTCTTTACCGCTTCCCATACAGAGTCTACCCGATGCCGATCGATCAGCTCTTTTGCTTCCAGCGTCTTTTTCATCGCTTCCGGCAAAACATCCTCGCGTACAAGATAAAATTTACGTTCAAAATCCTTCTTAGCCACGTCTCTCCCTCACTTAAAAGCGGAAGCGCCTGGTCAGCTGCGACAAGCATAAAGCGAATGGACGAAATGGCGCTTTTCTGCCATGCAGTCCATTTGATTTATGACCTCGAGCAGCTAGGCGCTGCAGCTGGATAACTTAAAAGCGGAAGGCGCTCGGTCAGCGCGATAGGGGGTTGGAGGAAAGGCCTAGGAAGTCGCTCTTTGACTCCCTGAGACTTTTCGAAACCACCGTACGCGCTAGCGCCTGCAGCTGGATAAACTTAAAAGCGGAAGCGGCTGTTTAGACTCGGCAGACATTAGCCGGACCACCAAAATGGAAATTTCCGCCACACAGGTGTGACGTCTTATGTCCGAGAGTCTAGCCGCTGCAGCTGGATAAACTTAAAACCTCATTAGCTACAGTAAGCATACACCGGAACTAATGAGTTATTTCATCTCTACTCAACAAACTCAAATTCATAGTCAAGCAAGCGAACGATGTCCCCATCTTCGGCTCCTCGTTCGCGCAATGCATCGTCGACTCCCATGGAACGAAGCTGACGGGCAAAGCGGCGAACCGAGTCTTCGCGTGAGAAATCCGTCATCTTGAACAGCTTCTCTACTTTTGCCCCGCTGACAACGAAGGCTCCGGCAGAATCTCTTGTAATCATAAATTCTGCCGGCTGATCTTCGTGCTTGTACATAACACGGTGGATGCCCTTCTCTTCTTCTAGGTCAGCAAGCGGGAATTCCGGAGTTTCGTCTACTTTATCTGCTATTGCGAACAGCAACTCTTTCAACCCTTCACGCGTAACAGCGGAAATTGGGAAGATTGGTGTATCTCCATCGATCTTTTCTTTAAATGTTGCTAGATTTTCCTCCGCATCAGGCATGTCCATTTTGTTCGCTACAATAATCTGCGGGCGTTCAGTGAGCCTTAAATTATATTCCTTCAACTCTTTGTTAATGGTCACATAGTCCTCATACGGATCGCGGCCTTCGATGCCTGACATGTCAATAATGTGCACGATGACGCGCGTTCGTTCAATATGGCGTAAAAACTGATGACCAAGGCCTACTCCTTCGTGTGCCCCTTCAATTAATCCCGGAAGGTCTGCCATAACAAAGCTGCGGCCGTCGTCCGTTTCGACAACACCAAGATTAGGCACGATGGTTGTAAAGTGATAAGCCGCGATTTTCGGACGAGCAGCTGACACAACAGAAAGAAGTGTCGATTTACCGACGCTCGGAAAACCAACAAGACCTGCATCCGCTAACAGTTTTAATTCCATTACGATGTAGCGCTCTTGTCCCGGCTCTCCGTTTTCCGACAATTCCGGAGCTGGATTGGCTGGTGTGGCAAAACGACTATTTCCGCGTCCTCCACGTCCCCCTCTTGCAATCACCGCTCGCTGGCCATGCTCCGTTAAATCAGCGATGACTTCCTTCGTATCATCATCCATGACGACTGTGCCTGGAGGGACTTTTACCACCATATCGGCCGCATTTTTACCATGTTGGCCTTTGCTCATCCCATGCTCGCCGCGTGAAGCTTTAAAATGACGCTGATAGCGAAAGTCCATGAGCGTTCTTAACCCTTCATCGACTTCAAAAACAACGTCAGCTCCATCGCCGCCATCGCCGCCAGCCGGTCCGCCTTTTGGTACGTACTTTTCACGCCGGAAGGCCACCATGCCGTTTCCGCCGTCGCCGCCTTTTACATATACTTTTACCTGATCTACAAACATAAAATCCTCCTATTGATGAAGCTGTGCGTGTTATAGAGCTCTTTAGATGACCGCTTCGAAGAGCATTTCCTCCGATGAGTGCAAATGAATTTTATATCGTTTTACACCAGAAGCGCTCAGTATCTCCACTAACCCCTTGCTTAGCGCTTCTGTATTCGTTATTATTCCACTGAACTCAAAAAAGAAACGAATTCCTTCTTCTGCTTCTTCCATTGAAAGATATAAGTGATTAGCTGCATACGTCTCGACATTCCTTTCAATGAGACAGAAAAGTGAGGACATCCAGCTTACGAGACAGCCGTCTGCTGCCCCTGTCTTGATACTCATATCCATTACTTCATATTCGAGCTGAAAGGCATGCGCCTCCCAATTAAATGTAATCAACAGCTTTGCAAGTTCTGGCAAAGCTAAATTGCATAAATGAGCTTCCTGCTTCGCTTGCATAACCGTCTGTTCAATAACCCGCTCTGCTTCTTCTGTTTTTCCAAGCGCAATATACCCCTTAATCAGCTGGATATGATTCATCCAGTCATGGCGGGCATGCTGAAGCGCTCGAATAATCGTCCAATTGTTACTTTTTTCATCCACTGCACAGGTCACCCCCTAGTGCCAAACATATATGGAAGAAAGAGAAGTTGGCTGCTGCCTTCTCATCACTCGTTTTATTGCTAATTATATGCCCATAATCTTCCTGCCTGTTGTGGCTTTCCAATTAGTATAACAGAAATTGAATGAATAGAGATAGCAAACCATGAAAAGCAGCTTCAAAATAACCACAAAGAAAGCTCTAACCGGTTGGTTAGAGCTTTCCACTTCCATTTATCGAGCTTTTATTATTGAGCTGCAGGGTATACGCTCACTTTTTTCTTGTCGCGGCCGTAACGTTCGAAACGAACAACGCCGTCAACTTTTGCGAATAGAGTGTCGTCTCCACCACGGCCAACGTTTTCACCAGGGTAGATTTTTGTTCCACGTTGACGGTAAAGAATTGAACCGCCAGTTACGAATTGACCGTCTGCACGCTTTGCACCAAGGCGCTTAGCTTCAGAGTCACGTCCGTTCTTTGTAGAACCAACCCCTTTTTTCGATGCGAAAAATTGAAGGTCTAATCTTAACATGAGTCTCACCTCCTGTTAGTGAAAAGTAATGTTTATATATTTGCTATACTCACGTTCAATCGTTTGCAGAGAAACAACCATTCCTTCAAGCAGCAGCTGGACTTTTTCGTCTATATCGACCGGAAGATCTTCCGGAACCAAACAGCGCAGCAGTCCGCCTTCTTCTCCCTGCTCAATGCCGAGCTTGGCATCAGTTAAGGAAATAATAGCATTTAGTGCTCCGAATGAAACAGCTGTTGCTCCTGCACAAACGAGATCTTTTCCATGTTCAGCAAATTCTGCATGGCCTTCCATAGTAAAAGAAGAAATTCTTCCAGAAGGCTGCCTTGCTATGTCTACCTGAATCATTTGATCATCGCCTTACGCGTTGATTTTTTCAATCACGACTTTTGTATATGGCTGACGATGGCCTTGTTTTCTACGGTAGTTTTTCTTAGCTTTGAATTTGAAAACAGTAATTTTCTTTTGACGGCCTTGTTTTTCAACTTTAGCTGTAACAGTAGCACCTTCAACAGTTGGGCTTCCTACTTTTACATTCTCGCCGCCGACGAATAATACTTGATCAAATGTTACAGAATCACCTTCTGCCACATCTAATTTTTCAATGTAGATAGCTTGACCCTCTTCTACTTTTACTTGCTTACCGCCAGTTTCGATAATTGCGTACATTCTCTGCACCTCCTTAATTACTCAGACTCGCCATTCGCAGGTGGTCTGCTAAAAACAAACTCTTCGGAACCTGGTATGAGCGGTTGTAGCACGGGTGCTACAAACAATAACATTAGAATCTTATCATTTTCATGCTCTTATGTCAACTTCTTTTCAGGAACTTCCTTTTAGTGACAACTCTCTAAAATCGCCTGTTCGAATGACGTTTCCTACAGGTGTCTCTGAATGAACCACGCTGTAAATAATCTTTTTATGAAGCAGTTTCTCTAGCTTTTCATGATACTCATGTTTTTCACCAGCAAAAGCCGTCATAACGTCCGGTGTCACTTCTACAAGTACCGCTTCTTCTTCATCTCGCATTAGTTCAAATAGCTTTCTTTCAAGCTGAAAAGCAGCTGTTTCTGGACTGATCATCCGTCCAGTTCCTCGGCATACTCGGCAAGGGACAGTCAGCGTTTCTACGAGAGAAGGCTTCGTTTTTTTTCGAGTAATTTGCATGAGTCCAAGAGAGGTGAACCCGCGGATAGAGATTTGCTTCGGGTCTTTCTTTGCTTCTTCGACGAGTATATGTTCAATCTCACGGCGGTCTTCTTCTTTTATCATATCAATAAAATCAATGAGAATAATACCGCTAATATCACGCAGTCGCAGCTGACGAGCACTTTCTATCGCCGCCTCTTTATTCGTTAAAAGCACCGTTTGCTGCTGGCTGCTTTTGCCGGTAAATTTCCCTGTATTCACATCAATGACGGTCATCGCCTCTGTTCGGTCAATAACGATAAACCCGCCGCTCGGCATCCAAGTAATCCGTTTTAAAGAAAGCTCCGCTGCATTCGGTAAGTGAAAGGCAGAAAATACCTCCTCCTCAGATGAATGAAAAAGAGTGGTCCACTTATTTTCCTCAAAACGCGGGTCTTCTTTCACGCTCGATAGAAAATCCAGCTCGTCACAAATGAACTCTCCCTGCTCTAGCTCATTCATCCGAGCAAACAATTCTTCTTTTAGCTGCTGCCTTTCCATTAATAAAGCAGGAGCTTTTGTTTTTTCCGCTTCTTTTTCTAGCTTTTCATGCTGAAGACGGAGCCGGTTCCATTCTGTAAGCAGTACCTCTTTTGAGGAATGAAATGCAGCGGTGCGAAGAATCAATCCTTCTTCTTCTCGTTTCTGCTGTTCTATCCATTTTGTCCATTCACTGCGCTTCTTTTCATTTGCTACCTTTTTTGACAAGGCAATGTAACGGCCTGCAGGCAAATAAACAAGCAGCTCACTCGACCATTCAATAATGGCTGTTAGCCGTGGTGCTTTCGTTTCTGTCCCATCTTTTATCACTTGGACAATGATCTTCTGGCCCTGGTGAATCAGTTCACTAATCGGTTTATTTTGATGATTGGGCAGATCATTTCTGTGTAAATAAGCATTTTGTTCCAATCCAATATTTACAAAGCAAGCGTTCATCCCTTTTTCTACCTTAGAAACAATTCCATAATAAATAAAGCCGACACGGGAGAGGTGTGACGGCTGAAAGATATGAATTTGATCGGCCTGTCCGTTTTTCATGACGGCTAATCTTTTTTCCCTGCCTTTTAGGCTGACAATTAACGTATTCATATAAAACCCGCTTTCCTCTTTTGGTTTCACTTTACTGCTGTGAGACGCTCCCGTCAATCGATAGGCAGCAGATCTTTTAGGAGGGAATCTGTTCTTTTTTCTGAAAAATAAGCATACAACAGTTCATTTTCATCAAGCCTGCCTTGTTTTTCTCCCCCTTCTGTCACATAAATAATGTGCTTGGCATTACGCTGAAATCGTTCCAATACATTCATGACCGGTTCGCCTGCCGGTGCCGTTAAAGGTTTTAAAAAGCCAGCTGACCCTTTATTGCCGTAATGGCGTTCTAGTAGAAAACGTATAAAAGCATATCGTTTTTCTTTCCAGGACTGCCACAGTGTCCAGGCTAAATAAAAGAACAATGCCCATACTTGCAAGTGAAAAGGAAAGAAGAGAAAAGCAAGCAGTTGCAGACAGAATAACAGGCATGCCGAGCAGATAATGACGAGGCGAAAAGCAGATAAAAATGGGCGGACTGTAGAAAAAAGGAGCATGAGCAGCTTGCCGCCATCAAGCGGATAAACAGGAAGCAAATTGAACAGCAATATGGCTGCGTTTATTTGCCAGAATACTTCATATATGTTGTCAGGCAATATTCCTCCTTGATGCACCAGCCATGCCGCCGCAAACAGCCACAAATGCTGCAGCGGCCCAGCGAGCACGACAATTAGTTCCTCGCGCAAAGGCCGGTTTCCATACTCGTCCACTTCTGCCACTCCTCCAAAAGGAAGAAGCATTACCTTTTTAATGCGCCAGCCAAGTGCGTGAGCAGCAGCCACATGTCCTAATTCATGAATCACAATCACACTAAAAGCAAGCAAAAGATGCAAAAAAGTTCCCGTCAATATACAAACACCCGCCACTCCCCACAAGAGAGGATGAACATGTATATTTTTTGCCCATTTACTCAAACGGAACCACCTCGTTTGGGTCAATAAACACGTTATCCCGTTTGATGGCCAAATAAAACTGCCCGCCTGCTGCATCCTCTCCCGCTTCTGCCTTTGCGAGCGTACTACCCGCTTTTACTCGTTGATACTGTTGTACTGAGGAATCAGACAAATGGCCATACCACGACTCACTATTATCGGAGTGTTGCAAAATAACCGTTTTCCCTAGTCCCTCCTTTTCCCCCACGAAGATCACGGTCCCTCCTTTGATCGCCTTTACTTCTTCTGCCGGTCCAGTCTCCACGAGGATTCCTTGTCCATTCGTTTGAAAGTCCTCTACAATACGCCCGGCTGCTGGCAGGGCAATCTCAGCTGGTTGACTTGGACTGTCTTCTTTCTCCTTCCAGCCATCTATTGTGAAAGGCAGCGGCTCTCCAAGTGCGTTCTCATACCACTCAGCTGCTTTTGAAAAAGGAAATTCCTTTTCCATTGTCTTCTCCATCCACTCTCGCCCATCATCCAAAATCGGCGAGGGATGCTGAAACAAGATGGCTGTCGATAATACTAACGCTGCACCAGCCAGCCACTTAAATAAAAAGCGTTCCCAGCTGAACAAGGGATGCAGTTCTTCTTTTTCTTCTACCAGCGGAAACAGTTCTTTCTCTTCTTTCACGTGTCTTTCCTCCTTTTCTACACAGGTTTGTACACTATATGAGTGACAAGCCTGATTAAGAAGAAAGAATTCAGACAACAAAAAAAGCTGCCCTAGCTTATTCACTTTTAGGCAGCTTGCTTGAACTCTATTCTTATTTTGAACGGACACCGAAAAATTTCTTAATCCGAGTGAAAAACCCTTCCTTGATATCATCTAACTGTTGAAGGGGAACAGACTCTCCCAGGATTCTTCTAGCAATATTACGATAAGCAATTGAAGCCCGATTGTTTGGATTATGGGCAACGGGCTCACCGTTATGAGAAGATTTAATAACTTCATCATCATCAATCACAATGCCGAGTAATTCAATCGATAAGTGTGCCGCTACTTCATCTACGTCTAACATATCGCCTTGCTGCATCATATGACTGCGTATGCGGTTAATGATTAACTTTGGCGGTTCCATGCCTTCTTCTTTTTCCAGCAGCCCGATCACTCTATCAGCATCACGGACGGCTGACTTTTCAGGAGTGGTTACGACAATCGCCTTATTCGCTCCAGCCACGGCATTTTTGTATCCTTGCTCAATTCCAGCCGGGCAATCTATTAAAATGTAATCAAATTCTTGTTTTAATTCTTCCATTAATTTTTTGAGCTGCTCAGGACGGACGGCTGATTTATCTGTTGTCTGAGCCGCCGGCAGCAAGTATAGTAAGTCGTTAAAACGCTTGTCTTTCACGAGCGCCTGATGGATTTTACAGCGTCCTTCTACGACATCTACCAAATCATAAATAATTCGGTTTTCTAGTCCCATTACCACATCTAAGTTTCTTAGCCCAATATCTGTATCAACTAAACAAACTTTTTTCTCTTGCAACGCAAGTGCGGTACCTAAATTGGCTGTAGTGGTGGTTTTGCCGACCCCGCCTTTTCCAGATGTAATAACTATAGCCTCACCCACTGTGCTTTCCCCCTTTAAACGTAGAAATCCCCGGTCTCAGATGCTTAAGCACCTGCAAGCGGTCAACCACAATCTGGTTAGAATCATCTATGTAAGCACACTCTGTCTCATAATAATCTTCTTCCTCATAACGATCAGGTGCGCGGTTAAAATAATGACTGATTCTAAGTTGGGACGGCATCATCCGGCCAGCAGCAATCACAGCTGTTTCGTCTCCGTAACAGCCGGCATGCGCCATCCCTTTCAAAGCCCCTAGAATAAAAATATTTCTTCCGGCTTTTACTGTTCCTCCAGGATTGACGTCACCGATCAGCAGCAAATCGCCGGGGACTTCAAGAACCTGTCCAGAGCGGATTCTTCCTGTATATGAAACAATCTCGCTTTCCTCTTTCCAGCGGATCGCTTCTTCCATCGTCATAACATTGGACTTGATGGCCTCTACAGCAAGATGCTCGCGCTGATTAATTATTTTTTTTATCTCTTCTATATCTTCATCCAGCAAATAACGATTTCCCGCCTGAACAGTAACTGTGAGGATCGAACCGTGCTCTTGGCCGTTAACAGCATCCATTTTCTCTTTCAGTTCCTGCAGCAGCTCGTCGTATGCGCACTTATCATTCAAATGCAATGTAAGTCCGTCTTTTGTCCCTTTAATGACAACGTTCTGTTTTGTCTTCATAGCACGAAATTCACCTCTGTCGTCCAATTAATTCGACAAACCCTCTTCCGATTCCTCTTTTTCTATCATTATGAACCTAGTCATTATAAATGCGCTGAAGCTTCTCAAAAGCACTTTTTAACGGGAGCGCTAGAAGAAGATAGAAGATCAGATTTAAAAGCAATGTCGGCCCTAAGCGAAGCGACATAAACTGTGTTAAATCCATTTCTGTCCTCTTAATAATTACGTTTAACTGGAACAAAATTAACTCCAGCAAAAAGATCCCAAATAAGACAATAAAGGTCAAAATGAATAAATTATTTTGTAAGACTTTCACAAGCTTTGATACGATATATACAGTTAATGGCAAGAAGAACATGTAAGCCCCAAGCACTCCGGTATAAAAGATATCAAAAAGAAAGCCAAATAGAAAGCCATATTTAATCGCTGTATTGCGATCAAAAAAAATGGCCATAAGTAATAAACCAACGGTAAAAAAGCGTGGAATGATGAAGTATTTTCCGTCAAAAGCCATTTCTGGAAATACCGTTGTAAAGACACTGTCGCTAAAAAAGAGAACGGTCATAAGGAGAGGAAGATAAAGCCGCTTCACAAGTTCCCCTCCTCGACAAGAACCTGTTTACGCTCTGCTTTTTCTGGAAAAACAGTCGTCATGCTGCGTTTTGTAACCATTACATGCTCAAGGTCATTAAAGGATGCTGCCGGTGTAATAAGGGCCGTTTGTGTTAAACCAAATTCATCCGGAACCATCTTCTTAATCTTACCAATAATTAAGCCTTCCGGGAAAACTCCGCCTTTACCGGACGTGGCAACTAACATGCCCTTCTTTACTTTAGAATCGTAAGGAACTTTCGTCATGAGCAAGGCTTTCTCCTCTTGATTATAGCCTTCAATGACGCCATAGACGTTACTTTTTCCTTGAATGACCGCGGATACACGGTTTCTCGAATCGTATGCACTCAGCAATTGAACAGTAGACGTAAATTTTGATGTATTTTTCACTTTTCCGATCAACCCTTCAGCGGTAATAACGGCCATATCAGGCTGAATGCCGCTTGCTTCTCCTTGATCAATCGTAAGAACATCATACCAACGGTCTGGATTGCGAGCGATCACGGTGGCCTGTACCGGCTCGTAATCTGCTAAACTCTTCTTTTTATCAATTACTTTTCGAAGTTCCTCATTGTCTTTCTTAAGACGGGCCACATCACTTTCCAGCTGGGCGGTCTTTTCAATTCTTGCTTTGAGCTCTTTATTCTCCTCATATGTATTCCGCAAGTCTTTCACTTCATCAAAAAAACCTGCAAAGCCGTTAGCAGGTTTAGACACCGCTGCTTGCCCTAAACCGACAATGTCTTTGACGAATTGCTCCGGCCAGGATAAATTCTCTCGATCACGAAGAGAAAAACCAATCAAAGCGACAAGAACAATAATGCTTCCAAGTAAAATAATCAGACGCTTATTTGTAAAAAATTGTGGCATATACTCCACCTCTGTTTTTTTGCATTAAGTTAGAATCCGGCAGCTGTCCGCTGCTGCCGGATAGATTCAAAGCGAAAGCGCTTGTTTCAGGGCGGCTCTCTTTTCTTAAGCCGCTATACTGTCGGAGAAAGCCGAGCCGTCAGGCCATAAGAAATATTCACTTTCCTTATTACCTGACGCGCTCATGACCCATAGGGTCCACTTTGCTTATTTATTTTTGTTTTTGAATAGGTCGATATGATCGAGGGCCATTCCTGTCCCGATGGCTACACAATCAAGCGGATTTTCCGCGATAATCACAGGCATATTTGTTTCTTTGCTGATCACTTTATCGAGATTGCGAAGAAGCGCGCCGCCGCCTGTCAAAACAATTCCGCGATCCATAATATCTGCTGCTAATTCTGGCGGAGTTTGTTCTAATGTACTTTTGACCGTATCCACGATCGCCGTTACCGTATCTTTTAAAGCGTCAGCGATTTCTTCCCCAGTGATTTCGATTGTTTTTGGCAATCCTGTTAATAGGTCGCGGCCACGAATTTCCATGCTTGGCAGCTGCTCAAAATCACCAGCTGAGCCAATTTCCATTTTAATTGTTTCAGACGTTCTGTCACCAATTAATAAATTATACTGTTTACGGATGTAAGCGACAATCGCATCATCCATTTCATCCCCTGCTGTGCGAAGCGACTGACTTGTTACAATACCGCCAAGTGAAATAATCGCTACTTCTGTCGTACCGCCGCCAATATCAACGACCATGCTTCCTGTCGGTTCCCAAACAGGAAGGTTAGCGCCAATAGCAGCTGCAAACGGCTCTTCAATCGTATAAGCATCACGAGCGCCCGCTTGACGAGTCGCATCAATGACGGCCCGTTCTTCAACAGCTGTAATACCAGATGGTACACAAACCATGACATATGGCTTGCTTGCAAAAAAGCCTTTCCCGTTATTCGTCGCTTGTTTTAAATAGTATTTAATCATCGTAGCAGTCGTTTCATAATCAGCGATTACTCCGTCTTTCATCGGGCGCGTGGCTACTACATTCCCCGGTGTACGGCCGATCATTTTCTTAGCATCGTTTCCGACTGCCACAATTTGTTTTGTATCTGTCTGCAGAGCCACAACAGACGGCTCACGAACAACGACACCTTTTCCTTTTGCATAAACGAGCGTATTAGCCGTTCCTAAGTCTATTCCAAGATCTCGGCTTCCAATTCCAAACATACAAGTATCTCCCTTTCTCGGTCCATTACTTTTATCATGATTGATTTGACATTATTCTTTTATTTTTCGACAAAAACAACTAGGAAAAATCATAACTTATATTATAACCGAATGAAAAAAAAAATCCTAGCGTTATAAATAGCCTTTTTCTTTTAGACTGACGAATTTCTTTTCTCCTATTATTAAGTGATCGAGTAATTCAATACCAAGGATTTTGCCGCACTCGGCTAGCCGCTTTGTCACATCAATGTCTTCCCTGCTCGGTCCCGGGTCTCCTGACGGGTGATTATGGATACAAATGATCGAGGCAGCGGATCGGCGAAAAGCTTCCTTGAACACTTCCCGCGGATGCACGATCGAAGCATTTAAACTGCCGATAAACAAGGTTTGCTTGTGCAGCACTTGATTTTTGGTGTTCAAATAGAGACAAACAAAATGCTCCTGTGTTAGGAATCTCATTTCTTCCATCACATAATTAGCCCCATCTTCCGGTGACCGGATCACATAACGATCCTCAAACTTTAATTGACTAATACGCCTTCCCAGCTCAAGGGCCGACATAATTTGAACAGCTTTTGCTTCACCGATGCCTTTAATAGAAGTGATTTCTTCGAGAGAGGCTTCTTTTAACAAACGAAGGCCTTCAAATGTTTGCAAGAGACGATTAGCGATTTGCAGAACGGACTCCGCTTTCGTGCCCGTTCGCAAAATAATAGCGAGGAGTTCGTGGTTGGACAGACTTGCTGCCCCGTTGGCAATCAATCGTTCCCGCGGTCGATCTTCCACCGGAACATCACGGATCATAAACGTTTCTTTGGTCATCTTTTTCTCCTTTTCATTCTTTTCAGGAAGGGAAAAAGAAAGCCGTGCCTTGCCAACCCATTTGCTTTAGCTGTCTGTACAAAGAAGAAATCGGCAGGCCAACAACGGAGAAATAGTCGCCATCAATTTTTTTGACGAAGATGGCTCCTGCTCCTTGAATGCCGTATGCACCAGCTTTATCAAACGGTTCTCCTGTATCGAGGTAACCATTTATCTCTTCTTCCGTGAGCTTCCAGAAAGTGACGTTCGTTTTTTCATAAAAGCTGCACTCGCTTCCTTTATGCCTCACGGCCACTCCTGTGCAGACGGCGTGCGTGCGGCCAGAAAGACGCTGAAGCATTTCTTTTGCCTCTTGGCGATCGCTTGGCTTACCTAAAATTTCTCCATCGAGGACGACAACGGTATCTGCACCGATAACAAAGTGATCTTCATTGTTCTTCGCTACAGCCGCAGCTTTCACGGAAGCTAAGTGCATAACCGCTTCTTCTGGGGTTATTCCAGAGGGGATAGTTTCATCTGCATGGCTTACTTTCACTGTAAAAGCCAAGCCGATTTGTTCGAGGAGTTCTTTACGTCGTGGGGAACCAGAAGCTAAAATTAATTGTGTCAAATCCATTCACCTATCTTTCAAGAGTAAGGGAGATACACCGCTATCATATCAAAAGTGCCAAAACACTACAAATTTTTCTGCTGTGAGAAAAGAACACTTATTTCCACTCAAAACCAACATTTCCACAAAATAAAAAGGATGCACTGTACACCCTTAGAGATCGAGACAAAGTCTATTTTATATATTTATCGGGCTGATTAAAAGCGTTTGTCTTTCTAGACGCGAAACCTGGCGAGGAACGAAGTGACCATCAAGGTCATAAGCGCCACAGCCAGGTGAGCAACGAAGAAAGAGTACGTTTATCAACGGCCTGAAGGATGCATGACGCATCCTTATTCTTATTCACTATAAACAGCTAAAAAAGCCAGAAGCTTCTCCTGCGCAGCTTTGGCGGCCTGCGGCTGATCGCTTTTGGCTTCAGTTAACGCTTCTGTCAGCAGTTGTTTCAGCTTAGCGGACGCTTCGTCACTTGACGGCACTTTCACTGTTTCTAACTTTTTTTCAGCCTCCTCCAGCTTGCTTTTATCCGCGCTGAGACCAGCGGCCGTTTTACCGCTTTCCTCTGCTGCAATCGAGAATAACACCGCCATTTCACCAGCTTCCTCCGACAAGCCTTGAGCCGGAGAGATCGATACCTGTTTTGCATACGTATCTGCTCCAGCTGTTTGATAGAGACCGCCCACAGCCTTCGCCGTTTCGACAGTAGAAGCAGCGGCCAATAAGACAAAATACTGGCCATTTTGCCGCACGGATTCAGCAGGAAGCCCTAAGTCTTTCACTTGTTGTTTTACTGAGTCCGCTGCCTCTTTCGTTGAAAAAACTCCCCCTTGGACGACAGCCATTTCCAGCGGCAAGAGAGCTGTTTTTTCAGTTTTTGGCGCTGCCGGAGCAACGGGTGCCGCAACCTCTCTTTCCTGTTTGGCTTTTTCTTCTTTTAATATGGCTGGCGGTGCGGCTCCTTCCTTTTGTTGCGTTACAATTTTCACCAATGAATAACCGAGCAAGACTCCCACAAGCACAGCGCTGATGACAACAATAAAGATCCTTCCTGTCGCCCGTTTCGCTGCTGCTTTTTGTACCGGCACATACTGTGTAAGGACGTCTTCCTTTCGTTCCGTCTCTTCAGGAAGCAGCCATTGGAATTCGTCTTCGTTTTTCTTCGGTTCAATCGCAGCAGCACTCTCTGTTTCCCCTTTTTTCCACTCCTGCGTGACCACTTTTGTTTTCTTCTTTCCACCGATCGTTAAAAAGAGCTCTTGTCGTTTCTTTGGGTTATCCTTGTCCATCATTCGCGATCATCCTTCCGCCTCCATTGAAGTTGCCTTCATGCTAACATAGCGGATAAAAAAAAGAACAAGACTTTTGTCGTCCTGTTCTGGAAAAGTTTCGCCAACATTCTTATTTGTTCTTAATATTTTCTTCTACTAAATCGGCGGATGCCAAGCCTGTGTCGGCGCCTTCTCCGCATAGCTTTTTTTCATGGCCTTTTAAACAAACGCCCGTCACCCGCTTTCCATCTGTTAGAGCGAAAGAGTCCGTTGAGGGGTCTAGCTGCGTCTGGGTAAACGGATCGAAAAATGCTTCGATCATCCCCTCGTTATATAAAAAAGGTAAGTAATTTTTGAAGCAACTGGTTCTTCCCGCGCTGTTTTATCTTTGATGAAAAGGTCAGCGGCTGATTTTAATGCATGCGCATTTGCCACAAAGGCTTTCTCCTTTGATTGTTCAATCAGCCGGCTCATGCTAAGGACAGCGATGGCTGCAATAATAGCAAGGATCACCACTACTGCCAAAAGCTCTATTAAGGTATATCCTTTTTCATCTTCTATAGGAAAGCCTTTCTGTCCGCTAGTCATTAATTTTAACAAACGGATCTTCCTTCTTTGCTGGATTCGGTGTATCCACTTTCGGCACATCCTGCATTAAGCTAAGCAGCTCTGGCATATAGTAAGCCGCAACGGTCACATCATAGACGAGAGGCTCATCGGTTCCTTCTAGCTTTTCTGATTCTTCTGGTCCGTCGAATATAAGCTGCTCAATATTCAGAATACGAATTTGCTGTTCCAATTCCGCTAAAAATGTTTCCATCTCCGCATAACTGTCCGATTCGACAGTAAGCTGCGCTGAGATTTTCTCTATTCCCGCCGGCAGTACTTCTGGAACGGCTGTTGTATCAGCCTCACCTTGCTCTTTCTTTTTTTCCTGATCGGTTGTCTGCTCATCAGCTTGACTGTTGTTCGTCGTGTCCGTTTCTTCTTTTTTAGCATCCTCCAGCAGATTGGCTTCTTCTTCCACTTCCCCATCTGTGAAGTTCATCTCGGTAATGGTACTGTTGGAAAGCAGTTCGATCTTTTCAAAATCGAGAAGCAATTGATCGGTCATCGGTTTGACAGGCAACCTTTGCTGAAGGTTGTTGGTCGCTATAATCAGTTTAGAAGGTGTCTCTCCCATTTGGGATTCCAACGCTTCAATCAATTTTTCTTCCGATTGTAATTCCCGCTTCTTGGATTGCAGCTCTAACGTGAGCGGCTGGTAAAAAGCGTAATAAATATAAACACACACAGCAGCCAGCAAAAGAAGGAACAGAGGAATAAGGATACGGCGTCTGTTTTGAAACATATTTATCACTTCTCCCCCTGCTTTTCTCGTTCTTCACTTTGCTGTTTTTCTAGAATAAAAGCTTTATCGAGCGTAACCTCATACTCTACTCCGTAACGGGGCAAGGCATCTGCAATTTTCAACAATTCCTTCGCATCTTTTTCTTTTTCATCTACAGACGTTGTCACCGCAATGATCTTTGCGTCGGCCACCCACTCTGATGCTTTTAACTCACTCAAGTAATAAGCCGCCTGTCTGCTCGTGTCGAATTGAATTCCTAGCTTTATCGTTTCATTCGTTGTATAGGAGTATTCAAGAAAAAAGCCGCGCTCTGGCAGAAGAGCGATTAAGTGCTTCAGAACCGGAACAGTTTTCAGCTTTTTGCCTTCTGCCCACACAATCGCATCATTCAATTTTTTGACGTCTTCCTCGTCTCCTTTTGGCTCATTTTGACTCATTTCGAGCGTTTCCCGCAATTGAACCGTCGTTTTCAGCTTAGAGTCTAGCGATTCTAATTCGTTTTTCTTCGCTTGTACCCATAAAAAGGCGCCAGCGCCCGCTATGATTAGAAGCAAAAGCAAAAATACCGGAATGAAAATGGAACTGCGCTTTTTCTCTTTTTCTGGCAGTAAGTTAATATCAACGAGCATCAGCTACACCTCTTTCAAGCCTAAGCCCACAGCTGCGTAGTAGGCACGCGACAAAGGTTCACCATCTTTATCTATAACCTCTATCCCCTCTTGTTCCGCAACGGATAGGCCGAGCGTTTCTCTTATATAGGTCTCTACAAAAGCAAGGCGGGGGTGATCTCCATTGACAAATACTTTTCCGATCTGTGCCTGTCCTTTGCAAATGGAATTTTCATAGAAGTTCACGACATTCGCCACTTCTTTTAAAGCATCCATTAATCCGGATACTTCTTCCTCTCCTAATTCAAGCAAAGTGAGAGATTGAGCATCTTCTAGCGAAACCGGCTTAATAAACTTCGGCTGATGCTGATAAAAAATAGAAATCGTCATTAAATTTCTCCGTACATGAAGAACAAGCTCATGCCGACTTTCTTCTGTCAGCCCCTGATAGTAGAAAAAGCGGTAAAGACTCAACGGAGTAATATCGGCGGCCTTTAGTCGCAGCTTCACCTCTTCAAACAATTCACAAAACTTTCGAACTTCTTCTTCCGGGGCCGCTACGAGCAGTACGTTTTTTCGGCCATTCGTTTCACCGGTCACAACAGCATCAAACACTGGCTCTTCAAAAGGAAGGTGGATCGTCGAGCCAATTTGCAAAAACAAATAGCCTTTGATTTCATCCTCTTCCAGGTCTTCACGCAGCTGCTCTTCGCGAATGGCAATATAATGATCCGGTACCGCAAACCGCACATCCCGCTTTTTAATTCCCCATTCTACCAAGACATCTTCCAAAATTAGTTTCAATGATTTATAGTCGATTATTTCACCGTTGCGCACGATTCCTTCCGGCAATTCCCGTTCTCCGCAGCATTCGACGACAATCGGGTCCGTTTGGCGCAATTCAACAAAGCGAACTATATAGTCTGTTACGATAAAATTAACGGAGCGGTCCTTTTTTCTAAACAATGTAAAAGCCATGCTGAAGTCCCCTTAATCATTAGTTAAAAAAAGAAAAATACCACGCAATCATACGATCACCGTAAAAGTAGACACCAATGGCCGCCACCGCGATAAACGGACCAAACGGCATCGGTTTTCCTCTTTTCACTATACCAAAAAATAAAAGAAACAAACCAATAAATGCGCCAAGTGCACACGAAAGAAAAAACGTCAGCAATACTGCTTTCGTTCCGATCACAAATCCAATGACAGCAAACAACTTAATATCTCCGCCTCCCATTCCGCCCTTTGACACTATCGCAATCAACAAGAGCAAGAAAAAGCCAACAGCAGCCCCAAGCAACGAATCCCACCATGGAGACAACGGCCAAAACAGCCGTCCCACGATGAACAGAGCAGCAAAAAACAGCAGAATCTTATCTGGTATGAGCATGTACGCTAAATCGGACACCGTAATGATGACAAACATCGAAATCAACAACACCGCGATCAAAAACGCCGGTGTCAGTCCGAGAGAAAGGTACGCATACAAAAATAACAGCGCCGTCGCCAGCTCTGTTACAGGATAAAGAGGCGAAATGCTCGTCCGGCAGACACCGCATTTCCCTCCTTGCATCATATAAGATAAAACTGGAATCAATTCTCTTGCCGTCAACGTGTGGCTGCACTTTGGGCAAGCACTGCGCGGCCGCACAATCGACTGCCCTGCTGGGACCCTCAAGCCGACTACGTTAAAGAAGGAGCCGAATAGGAGACCGTAGAGGAATACTAGAAATCCAATCATCATTATTTTATTCAACCTTATGTCGTTGCAGCTGTTGCAACTCTGCTAACCGGTTCTGTAACGTTCGCACGCTTAAGTTTTTTTGGTTCGTCCACCCAAATTCCTCTAGTTCCATTAGTTAGTTTAACTTCATAAGAATAAGTCTTACCACTCTTTTTGATTAAGACATAAGATGCAGTAGCATCATAAGTACCCTTATCTGGGTCATCAATCGGATCTATTAAACCATCGTCCATCATCTTTTGTAATGTTAATTTCTGGCCATTCGTGGCATCAATTGCCTCATTCGCATTCCCAGCCACCCAAGTCTTCGCCGAGCTAATCATCTGCTGGGCATTCGCCACATGAGCATCCTTCTTTGTATTATCAATCAATCCGCCAATCGCCGGAATCGCAATCGCTGAAATAATCGCTAAAATAACAACAACAGCTAAAAGTTCAATTAACGTTAATCCTTTTTGATCTTTCAATCTTTGTTTAATCGTTGCTATCACTCTATATTCCTCCTTCTTTTTTACTAGTTTATCATATTGCTATCTTATGCTCTCTCCACTTCGAAATCAATTAGAATTTGTGTATGTTTTCCAACATCTATTGCTGTTGAACTGTATTGAATATTTCGAACATAGGCACAAGGATAGAGGTAACAATAGTGCCGACAATAGCAGCAAGGGCTACGATCATGAGCGGTTCGATGAGGGCTTTCAGCCGGTCTGTTACCGCTTCAACTTCCCTTTCATAGAAATCGGCGACTTTGGCGAGCATGGAATCGAGCGCGCCGGTTTCTTCCCCGATGGCAATCATGTGATGAATCAAAGGAGGAAAGGCCCAGTGCCGCTTCATTGGTTCTGTCATTGAACCGCCCCGCTCTAATGATTCCTTTGATTCGTGAATGACTTTGGCAATAATCTCGTTTTCTACGACATTCGCAACGATGTCAAGCGCCTGCAAAATCGGTACGGAGTTCGAGAATAAAGAGCTTAACGTGCGGGTCATGCGAGCAAGAGCCGCCTTTTGCAGCAGGTTTCCGAAAATCGGCATTCGCAGCAAAAAGTAATCCAGATAGTATCTCGTTTCTTTGCGCTGTCGAATCGCCCAAACCGCGATCGCGACAAGCAATGCAAGCGCTGCAATAACATACCAATACGCCTGCATCCAGTCACTGGCGCCGATAACAAATTTCGTAATCGCCGGCAGCTCGCCGCCCAAGTCGTTAAACATCGTTACAAACGTGGGCACAACAGAGACAAGAAGAAAGATAACAACCCCCACCGCAAGCAAACCTACGACGATTGGATAAGCAAGCGCCGAGATGACTTTCTGCCGCGTGCGGTATTGCTGCTCATAATGATCGGCCATTTCCTCCAAGGTCTCATCCAAGCTTCCCGTCGCTTCGCCAGCGCGCACCATATTAACAAACAGCGGCTCGAAAACTTTTTTTTGTTTCGCGAACGCTTCTGAAAGCGGTCGCCCTTCCCGCAGCTCGGTTTCCACAACAGCCAGTGCCTTTTTCAGTCCTTTACTTTCGGTTTGTTGGGCCAATATAACGATCGCATCGACAACGGTCACCCCAGCATGCAGCAGCGTAGAAAATTGTTTCAGAAACACCACCATTTGCTCAAGTTTCACAGGGTTGCCGATCGTAATGTCCTTCGTCAGCAATGTTTCTGGCTGTTCTTCTAACTCAATGACTCGGATGCCGCTTTTGGCAAGCTTCGCTGCTGCTTCCTTTTTGGTATTAGCTGTGATCACACCGGATTTTTTGCCTTTCCGATCCCGGCCCGCGTATTTAAATCTAGCCATTTTGCTGATCCCTTTCTTTCATGTAAGGCAGGGCTGATTCTCTGGCAATTTGTCCCTGTTCTACTAGTTCCCTAATTTGATCGGCCATAACCTGCATTCCTTGTGCTTTAGATGTCTGCATTACATTGATAAGCTGATGAACTTTTTCTGAACGGATTAAGTTCGCCACGGCTGAATTATTGATCATAATTTCTAGAGCTGCTTTTCTTCCCTGCTTATCGGCTGTCGGAAACAACCGCTGGGAGATAACTGCCATCAGGACGGTCGCCAGCTGAATGCGGACTTGCGGCTGCTGCTCAGCCGGAAAAACATCAATGATCCGTTCAATCGTCGCTGGTGCACTGGACGTATGAAGCGTCGCAAACACTAAATGTCCGGTTTCCGCTGCAGTAATGGCGGTCTGAATCGTTTCCAAATCACGCATTTCCCCAACGAGAATGACATCCGGATCTTGACGCAAAGAGGCACGCAAGCCTTTGGCAAAATTACGTGTATCATAGCCGACTTCCCGCTGGTCAATAATACATGTGCCATGCTTATGCAAATATTCAATTGGATCTTCTAGGGTGATGACGTGCTTACGCGCCTGTTTATTTAAATAATCAATCATGCTGGCCAACGTTGTGGATTTTCCGCTTCCTGTCGGCCCAGTTACAAGAACAAGACCATGTGGTTTTTGAGAAATGTCCTTCAGGATAGAAGGAAGCTGCAACTCTTCAAGCGTTGGAATATGCGCTGGTACAACACGGAGGGCCAGTGACACACAGGATCGCTGATGAAATGTATTAACGCGAAATCTTGACACTCGTGGAATCCCATACGAAAAATCAAGTTCCCCCTGGTCTTTGAATTCTTCCCAAAGATGATCAGGAATCAACGCCCTTGCCATTTCTTCGGTATCATGTGGAGTGAGCTTCTCTTTTCCGTAACGCTTCAAATCGCCATGAATTCTAAACACTGGCGGAGAGCCAACGGTCAAATGAATGTCTGAAGCTTTTAATTCAAAAGCGGATCGCAATAAAAAATCGAGTTTTTCTTTCATCTTTCACTACTCCATTAAGGCAGCGCGCAGTACTTCTTCTGTTGTTGTTATTCCTTGCTTGACCTTCAACAAGCCATCATCGATTAAAAAAATCGTTTTTTGCTTGCGCGCTATCTCTCTCATTTTTGAAAAAGGCTCATTGTTCAAGATTACTTTTCTAATCTCTTCCGTCATCGTCAGCACTTCATGGATAGCTAACCGCCCTTTGTATCCTGTCATATTACAGGAAGAGCAGCCGCGCCCTCTCGTTACCTTTTCAATTCGCAGCCCGCGTTGGGCAAAAATTTCTTTCTCTCTCAGGGAGACTTCCTTCTCTTCCGCACAGTCACGGCATACTTTCCTGATAAGCCGCTGGGCTACGATGCCGCTCACAGAAGAGGCGACAAGAAAAGGCTCAACTCCCATGTCGATCAAACGGGTAATGCTCGTCAGCGAATCGTTCGTATGCAAGGTACTAAGAACCAAGTGTCCCGTTAGCGAAGCACGGATGGCGACTTCAGCTGTTTCTTTATCACGGATTTCCCCGACCATAATAATGTTAGGGTCTTGCCGCAAAATCGAGCGCAACCCTGCCGCAAAGGTTAAGCCAACATTAGGATTCACTTGTATTTGATTAACGCCTTCAAGCTGGTACTCTACCGGGTCTTCTACTGTAATGATATTAACCTCTTCCTGGTTAAGCTTGTTCAAGGCAGCGTACAAGGTCGAGGATTTACCTGATCCAGTCGGTCCCGTAATAAGAACAATGCCGTTTGGGCTTTCGATCATTTTCTTAAACCGTTGTAAATTTACACTGTTAAAGCCAAGCTGGTTCAAGTCATTTAGCGAGCTGCTTAAATCGAGGATCCGCATCACGACCTTTTCACCATAAATCGTTGGCAATGTGGAAACACGCAAATCAATGGGGCGAAAATCAACATTTGTTTTAATTCGTCCGTCCTGCGGCACCCGATGCTCTGTAATATCGAGGCTCGCCATAATTTTAATACGGGCAATCAGCATGCTCTGCAAATGCTTTGGCAGCTGACGCTCAATCTGCAGCATACCGTCTACCCGGAACCGGACGATTACCTTTGTTTCTTGCGGATCGATATGAATGTCACTTGCCTTCTCTGATACCGCATTGGAAAGCAGCTGGTTTACGAGCCGGACAATCGGCGAATCCTCTTCTACAAAAGCCGGGTCTCCCGGCAGCTCTTCTTGTGGCGACGGAATAGTTAACTCATCAAAGCTATCGTCTACATCATAATATTTTTTAATGGCCCTAATAATATCGTCTTTTGTGGCAATGGCGGTTTCAATATGAAAGCCAGTAGAAAGCCGTAAATCTTCAATAGAGTAATAGTCCATCGGATCGGCCATAGCGACGAATAGACGGTTTTCTTCCTTTTTCAAAGGAATCATCAATTGACGTTTCGCTGTTTCTTTCGGAATCAAACTTAAAAGCTTTGTATCTAGCGGGTAACGATATAAGCTGACGTGCGGAATACCAAGCTGGAACTCTAGTACCTCGATTAGCTGCTGTTCAGTAATATACCCCCGCTGCAAAAGAGCATCGCCAAGCTTTTGGCCTTCCGTTTTTTCAGCAAGAGCGGTTTGTAATTGTTCCTCTGTTAGCAAACCAGCTTCGACTAATAAATCTCCTAAACGCTTACGCTGCTGACGCATAATCTTCCCCTTCATTTACTGACATTATTTTGCTTCTTTCGATGACTGTCCAGCGGCGGCTGGTGTTTGTTTACTCGAGTCCTCTGTTTGTGTGGCAGGCGGCTCTTGGACAGGTGGAGTTTCCATTTTTGGCTGATCCGTTTCCGGTGCCTTTTCAGCTTCATCTGTCAGTGTCTCTTCGCTGCCTTCAGGCTCCTCCGTTTTTTCTACAGGTGGAGGCGGCTCCTGTGTACTGTACACTTCAATCCGATGAACCGGCGGATAAAAGTCTTCACTCACTTTCTCCTCTTTCATTCGCTCCGATTGTTCATTATAGACAACGCGGTACATTTGAATTAATTCACCATTCTTGCCTGGCTGCTTCAATTGCCATTGACCATATGGCAAGTTGGGAGAAAAATGCAAAATCGTTTTTGGCTTCAGTACTTTCTTGTTTTTTAAAATGCCTTTGTAGTCATAAGCAAACGGTAAACCTTTAATGGCTCCATATAGTTTGTTATTGACTACCTTTAAATCTAGTGTATAGTCGGCAGGACTTTCGTTCATAAAAATAAAATCCAGCTCTTTTACTTTATTCACCTTCGCTTCATATCCAAGCTCAATATAAGATGGAAGCTCAGTGCCTTGGTTTTTTTCAAAAATTAAAAAGTTTGTCTGCAACACGAGCCGGTATAATAAAGAAGAAAGGACATTTTTATCATCCTCATCCAAGGACATATCATCCGCCTCCTCCATCCAATCTAAAAAAGAAAATGCGATATTGCTTTTTAGTTTGACCTCAGGTGTTTGCTTAATAAAATCCTGCAGTTCCGGTGTCAGCACCTCTTTCCCAAGCAGCGCCTCAGCGACAACTTCCTGCTTTTCCTCCTTATTTAAATAGAGTGATAGATCAATAACCGTTTCACCCTTTTGTAAAGAAGAAGCGATGTCCTGCAAGTCGCTCGCTATCGCGTCGTAATCAAGTGATTTCTTGCTGACCTTTGGAAACTGTTCACGAAAGGCTTCTTCAATCGCAGATTTATCTACAACGCATAGAAGCGGATTTTCCTGACCGGAAACCGCCTCCTTAACAGATGTTTTTGGCTGGAATTCAATCACATTGGGATCAAGTGCCGCTTTTTTTTCGACATATTGTAATGTAATCTTTTTGTCTTTCTGCCACTCTTCTGTTTGGGTGTGCAGTTGGTTTAATGCTTCAACTTTTGTTTGCTTCGAGACATCTGTTGGACCAATTTTCGTTCCTTCGTCAAAGCCGGCCGACAAGTGAAAGATTTTTTCATATGCTTCAGCTCCATAGGAGGGAAATGTGATGAGATAAGCTACCATGATTGTTAGAATAAGCAGAATTCGAAAAAAGCCCCTTTTGTCCATCGGCTGCCACCCTTTCCCTGTTCATTATTCTATGTTCGTGCTCATTTCTCCGAACGTTCCGGGTCTGCTTTCCTTGCAGATTAGATGTATGACTGATTCATAATGAATCCTTCATTTATTCTGCTGCTGTTTAATGGCAGAAAGACCACTTTACCCTGCTTTCGTATTTCTTCTATATTTATATCTGACTGTTTTCGTTAAATGTATCCTCTATATAACCTTTCATCGGTTATAATCTCCTTGTACTAAATAGAGAAGCTAAAAACATGCTTTCACTATCTGCTATCTATTACTTAAATGAGTCTAAGTCTGTATCCTTATCGACAGGTCTGGTCGTGCCTTTGGCTTCTGCGTTTTCTTCAAGTTCAGTCGTTTCCTCCTCAAACCATTCATCAAAATCTGAACGATCAAACGGAGTAATATAGTCTTCTTCCTGGCTATCAGAAAGAAGTTCTCTATCCGGTTCCGGGCTTTTTTCTTTAGTGATCGAAAGGCTGCTTTCCTCTTCTTTCACTATTTCATCAAATAGGCTTTCTAAATAATACTTCTCATTGTTATTGCTATCAATCTCACTATCTTCTTCTATCACGCTTCGTTCAAAGACTGGCAATTCTTCTCTTGCCAATAAGCTTTCTAAATCTTCTTTCCATGTTTCAGTTACTGGGGCAGAAGCAGCTTTTTCACCTATAGACGTTTCTGTTTCCAGTTCATTCCCCAGCAACTCCTTGTCTATCGGCTTTAACCCTTCTTTTTCATACATACTTTTTTCTTCCAAATTAAGCTCTTCTACTTCTTCATTTATATAAAGCGGCTCGTTTTCCTCGGCCGCCTGTACAATTGCTTTATCATGATTCGCTTCAAACAAAGCAGCCTTTTGCGGAGGCTCTTCAATTTCTGCAAGCTGCTTTTCCTCTTTCCTGTCCTTCATCACTTTCTCCCTTGTTACAAATCTATTCTCACTAGCCCTCTCCTTTTTATTGACCGATCTTTCGCTCATTACTTTATGTCCCATATACTTGGATACAAAATAAGCCATGGTAACGACAAGAAGGAAACAGACGAGCAAATTATGCCAAATTGGAACATATGGCTCCATAGCAAAACTGCTCCCTGCAATCAGCAAAGCAACACCTAACAGTACAAAACTTCCTGTTGCTGTTAATCCGAGAGGCAGAAAATATACAATTGGCATAGCCAAAAAAAAGGCCATCAGTATAAAAACTAAACGGGTCATATAAGAACGCCTCACCTTTAGAGAAATATATTCATCTCTTACCGTTTAAAGGAAAAATGAACTACAAAGTATTGTATAATAAAGTCAGCTATTTTGAAAGAAGGGAAAGCGATGAACCTGTCGAAATTTGTATGTCAATCGCAAAAAGGTGTCACTTTATTGGAGCTTTTGCTCGCCATGACCATTTTGTCAATCGTTCTACTAACCTTTACACGTTTTTTCTATCAGGCAGGTACTTACAACCTTTCTAACCAGAATAAGACGATAGCGCTCAATGTAGCGAGAAATGCGATGATGCTTTTGGAGAAAGAAAATTTTATTGAAATAAGGAATAGTTTTTACGAGGATACCGCTCCAGTTACAGCTACTGGAGATCAGTTTGGATTGTATTTGTGTAAAAATTCAAATGATCAAACAGAAGGGTATACTCTTAAGCCCTTATCAGAATCTGAAACAGAAGAACCTCCGCTGCTTCCTACTGGCTGTCGGCCCGTTACAATTAATGGCGGAGACTATTATGTAACGGTGAGCTCTGAAAAAAACGCTGAAGAAGAAAATAATGATACATTTTATAACTATTACATCCCAGTCAAAGTGAAGGTGAGCTGGTATCAAAATGAAAAGAAAAAAGAAACCGAACTGGAAGGAACGATTAAAAGCGAGGATTTGCGATAAAAGTGGGCTCACTCTTATAGAAGTGCTGCTGACCATTGTCATTATGGCGATTATCTCGCCGATCGTCTGGTCTGTCTTTAACGGCGGTCAAAAAGCGTATGTCCGGCAAACCGCTGAAGTTCAGTTTCGCGAAGATGCCGATTATGCCGTCACGATGATCATGAATGAATTTTTCGCCACGCCATTTGACTACGTGGAAAGCTGCGGAACAAATTGCATTAAAATCGTAGATGCAAAAGAGGCCAGATTAAAAAAAGCAGGGGCTGAAAAGACAACCTACTATGACATAGAAAAAGAAGCAAAAAGCGAAGTAAAAGAAACGGAAATAAAAGTAGCTGAGGAAGATGAAAAAACCGTCCTGCAGATCAAAGGGGTTCCAGTGGAAACAGAATCGGATTTTAAAGATACAACCGTTTCCTTCTCTTGTCAGGAAACGGATTCTAATGGAAAGTGCTCCTCTGGCTTAATTAAAATTAACATGAAGCTCGGCGATGCAAAGACAAGTCAAAATCTCGATCTAGAAAGTGAGTTTGGTTTCTAATGAACCTTCTGCACAACAATAAAGGAAATGCCCTGCTGCTTGTGTTATTGATAACCGTTATTTTCACTGCTTTAGGCTTAAGCATTATCGCCTCTACGCTCGGCGGGACAAAAAGAACAGAAATTCGCAAAGAAGAAATCGACAAGGCATTCGCCTCTATTAAAGTCATTGACCAAATAACAGCTGATTTGTCTGCCGCTTTGCAAAGCCCAGAGAATAATATGGCCATCGCTGACATAGCCCCGGCAAATGTATCTAGTCGTCTCAATGCTATTTTACTAGACTTGAAAGCTCGATATGAAAATCCCGAAAAAGGCATTGAACAAGTAGATTTTAAAGATGTCACGGTAGACAAGCATTATTTAACCAAAACCCAATCAGATGAAACTTTAACACGCGTATACGAAATTTATGTAACAGCCAAAACCGGAGAAGAAAAAGGAAACATCCGTCGCACGGCGACTAAGCGGCTTATTATTTCCCCGCTGCCAAGCTTTTTAAAGTATGCAGTCGGCGCTGAAGATGGGCCGCTTATTTTAAATGGATCGCCGAATATTAATGGGGATATTTTTGCAAATCAATTGATGATTAGTAAAGATGCTAAGTATTACAGTGAGGCCTATGATCCAGAAAAGGGACCAGATAAAGAAATGGCTACACCTTATCCTTCTATTATGAAAGATCTTTATGCGAGTAAATTTAACAGCGGACACTTACAAGAAATCCTTGATCTGTTAAGGAAACGAGACGAGGAGGGAAATACTTATTTTTACAAAGACAAAGTGCCGGCTTTAAAAAACGACAGCCAGTATCAGGAGATTGACTTTGAAGAAGCATTTGCAACAGAACAAAACGCCGCACTTGAGAAAGTCGCTATAGGAAGGAAAGTTGATATGTCAGTGGTTATATCACAAAATGACATATCTGAGGGTATAGCGACAGCTGAGAGCCTCCCCACGCCCGACGAGCCTGTCCCTGACGTCAGTTTTAATGACTTAGACATTTCAGGAGACGACGGAAAGCACGTTGGCAACTTAATCATAACGAACAAAGAATATGACATCACTGTAGACGATCTTTATGTTAAAGGTGATTTATTAGTTTTCGCTAACCAAAACATGACGTTTCACAATATTTATGCAACCGGAGCCGTTAAAATCATTTCGAACAATGGAAATCTATCAATAACAGGCAATATAGCGTCTCGAGGCGCAATTACATTCATAAATAGCAAAGGAACTTTTGAAGCGAAAAAAGCGATCGCTACGGAGCAATCATTGACGATCACCAATGAAGATGCAATGTCGATTTCCAATCAGGATACTCCACAGAAGCAAAACTTGTTTGCAGCAGAAAAGATAGAGATCACAAACAATCCTGAGGGAATATTAACGATAAATAATGACCTTGTGGCCGGTGAAGGAAATAACGATACAGACGCCATTAATTTGGAATTAAATGGCGAATCCAAAATTGAAGGAAACCTCATTTCCTTAAAAGACAAAAATAATATTAAACTGCTTGTCTATGACAATCTTGATCAGCAGCTTGAAATCACTTTTAAAGGCAACATTTATTCCTCAGGAAAGTTGACGTTACGCGGTAACACAAAAGGTGAGGAAGGCCAAGCAAAAGAAAACGACGAATTAAAAGTCGATGGCATTATGTATGCTTCTGGAGAAGCCACGGTTTCTAACCTAAATATTGTTGGTTTAGAAGATGAAAAGCAATCAAAACAGCTTATCCTGCTTTCTGGAGAAGATGGCTTAGTAATTACAAGAATTAATGAATTCAATTACTATAAGGAACCCATAGAAACACTGGAAACAAATTATGTACCTACTGATGATCCGGAGATTAAGCCCATCAAAGGATTTTTCTACACAGAAGGCAAAGCTGAGTTATACGGTGTCGGCTCACTCTTTTACGTAGACGGAGGCATTTTTGCGAAGGAGCAATTAGAAATTAACGCGGTGCGTGGAGCAATAAAGAAGGATTCAGATGGAAAGCCTAAAGACATTATGGTGGAAAAACAAGAAGATCGTTATTCTCGCTTTATCGTCAACTATAATGAAGACGTCTTGCTACAAAACTTTGAAACCCTTCCTCAAGTAAAATATTTATCGATTTATTCAGATGATCTGACTGTAGAATAAACAAAAAACGGCGTCCTAAAAGCCTGACTTTTAGGACGCCTTCTTATTCTTTACCATCTTCCCTCTATATCATCACCGTGGTCTCCACCGCCACTATCTGACGATGGCTTACTCACTTCAAAAACAGCTGTACCTGAAGCTGTTTTCTTGCCGTCTCCCTCTTTATTTGGCTGTTCGGCTGTTACCGTCACAGTAGAATAACCGGCCTGATTATCAGACACTTTGATCTGCCATTCTCCACCTTCTATTCTAGTCTCAACAATAGAAGACTTAGCAGATTCTACTCGGATCACCTCAACATCTGTTGCGTCATCCGGGTTAATGTTCACATAATCTGTAATAGGTATCCACTCGTTTTCTGTTTCACCTAACTGAAAATCATAATGCGGTTTCGTGAAGGAAATCCCTTCAAGTTCAACAAATGGATCGATAAACTCAATCACAATCGTTTCTTTCACATTTGGATCTTCTTTAGCTGTCACGGTCATGGTTACCGTGCCGGATTCTGTTCCGATCAAGGACCATTTATCTTTCGTTTCAGTCTTTTCCGCTCGGCTCCACTCTTTATCTAATGTTACGGTGTATTCTTTGTTTTTTGTGGTACTTTCAGGAAGAATGGCAACGGTAAAATTGCCGGTTACTCCTTTATCAACTTTCCATTTTTCCGGCTCTTGTTCTGCTGTTTTTATCTTTTCATTATCCGGCACCACAGCAATGCCCGTGATTGGTTCATGAATCGTTACCTTCTCTCTAGATTGTATGTCCGGGTTATCCAATGAAGAAACAATTAGCTCCGTTTCTCCTGCATTTAAGCCTTCCAGTACCCAAACATCTCCATCACCGCTATGATCCTCTTTCATGATAGCATCGGCTAGACTGTCATTGCCGAAAGAAAGCTGATAATCATTTTCCACCGTAGTCTTTGGCTCTAATGTAACCGTGAACTCCTTCGATTTTCCTTTATCTACCTCTAAAGGACTCGGTTTAATAATAATGCCAGTGATGGGCTCCCCAACCGAAACGGGTACTTCTGCTTTAATATTTGGATTTATTTTAGATTGTACTGTCATCGTAGTCGTACCCGCTTTTAAGCCTGTCAGTTTCCATTCATCTACTTCCCCTTGTTTTTCAGGATTAACTGGAACTGAAGCGATGGAAGGATCTTCGAAGATAATATCATACTCCCCTTCTGTCGTATCCTCTGGGAAAACGGCTACAGTAAAATCAACACTTTTTCCTTTTACAACATTTAAAGAAGTAGGATTCACTGTAATTTCCGTGATTGGTTTAATGATTTCAATAGATTTCTTAATAGGATTACTATCAAGCGTAAATCCTCCAGAAGTCCGCACTTCGATATCGACCTGTCCTAAGTAGTCCTCGAAAATCGGCACAGCCATTTGCGGATCAAACGTTTGCCACGAAGTCGTGCTTTCCTTATTTGTTAATCGGTATTCATATTGAACCTCTTCACCGGCTACTAAATATATTGCTTCGAAAGCCACTGGTCCTTCTGTTTTTGGAACGGCAGGACCATCTGTTTGATGAAGTGGTTTCTTAGCTGCATCAAAGTTATTAAATACATTGTAATCTGTTTTCATGTAAAGCAGCGCGGTTGACCCGTCGCTATACGTCAGCTTAATGGCCGTGCCAGCGTTTACAAGCTCCATTCCTTTTACCGGTTTGACAATTTCACCATTTTCATTCGATAGCTTTGTCTCTGCCATCAGCCAAGCATCTGATTGATGAACTTTTTGAATGGTACCGGTATGATCGCCGACATAATCATAGCTCTTCTGTCCTGTTCCATAGAGTAATACTCTCATCGATATCTTTTTATCCGCTGGAGCTAATTGGTTTTCCTGATTATCGGCAAATCTAGAATCTTTAAAATAAAGAGTGCTCCTTGGGATTTCCGTAGAAGGCAGTGCCCATGCCGCTTTTAATTTTACTTTCACGACAAAACGATTTGGCGTAAAGGAACTTGGCATATAGGAAGTCGTTCCATTAGAACCAAGAGTAATGATTAACATTTTCCCTTCCTGCTTTACAGATGCTCCTGGTATAGAAGTTGTTTCTTTCATAACTTCTAATTGTGGATTGCCTGCCATTTCTACCCCATCCGGAAGTGGTTGGCGTAACACAATTTGACTGATCGTTCCTTTCGTTTCCGTACCGAAAACAGTATCAGGTGTCAGAGTATATTTCATAGTAAATTCATTGCTCTCTGAGTCAGCATTTCCGATTTTGACAAGACCTTCAGGCTCAAAAAATGAATTGCCCAGCACTTCTACCGTACTTTTAAATACTGGCGGTGCATCTTTCACTACTTCTACTTTAAAAGCAGGATGTACAAGCTCTTTCAGCTGGCCATCCAAGTCTTTATAAGAGATTTTTACTTTTCCCGTAAAATCATAAGTTCCGGCAGCTGTAAATTCCAAAGGAAGCAATTCTTGAAGTTTCACAGGGTCTGGATTTCCTCCGACAGGATAATGAAATGTAAAGGGAATTTTAACGATTCCCTCATTAGCAGTAAACTTACTATCTTTTCCCACTATTACAGACGAACCGAAATCTCTTAAGTTAATTTCTACATTTCCTCTTATAGAGGGAGCATCAACCTTTTGAGTAATACTAGTTAAGATAGAGTTCAAGTTCTGTTCATTCGCCGTTTGAACTGCTCCCCCGGTCTTAGCCGCCATCGTATTCAAAAGGCTAGAATTTGTGAAGGTAACGATGTTCATGACAGCATTGCTGTTCTTTACTTGTTCAGCAGAGGTTAAAGCCCCGTTATGGATTACTATTTGTGTCTCTGTTAAAGAACGTGCAATCAAATCTTTTTCAACATTTTTATTCTCATCTAGTAACTGTCTATAGGGCGTACTTCCATCTTTTATTCCGTACTTAACCCAAGCATTATTTCGTATTGTCTCACTCCATTGCTTACAATTCCCACTACTCCCTGCATAATCTATACATTTTTTCTCATTTACATCTTCCCTTTTGACGAACTCTGTCTGTTTGCCCGCTGTCAAAAAGATGATATACCGTTTGTTAATTATTGGTCCTGAAAACTTCTTCACTGCCTCTTCTAAGGCAATGGAGTAATTTGCTCCACCAGAACTGGAGTAATCGATAGATCTGCCATACACATCTCTTCCCACTAACGAGTCAACTGCTTCTTCAATTGCTGTCAATCCTTCTCTTGAAGCAACCATGCCGTTTCGTTTTCGGCTAATATTGCTATCAAACGGGATAAAATAGTAATTGTCATTTGAAATCTGTGAAGCTTTTAAAGTCTTAAGAGTCGATTTCATAGCGGATTGGGCCATTACAGACCACCCATTTTGCGCCATTGCACTGGAAGTGTCGTAAACGAAGACGATATCAACTGGTTCTCTTTGAGTCCCTGGCTGAGTAGCTATCCCTTTAGGAGTCAAGTCAATATTTAATTCGCTTTTAGCGTTTTCATTTGTCGGCTTGATCACTTTTTCAGGAGATGCTTTTACAGCAAAGTCAATTCCGGCAGACACCACTTCTTTTTTCGTGACATAAATCGTCGTAGATCTGATAATAGACCCGCTTGACTTGCCATAAGTCAGCTTGCTCTTAATTGTGTAGGTTCCTTCTTTTTTGAATATAAGCGGCAGGGCTTCAGAAAAGTTGCTTCTATTCAAATCAAATTCGTATATTTTCTTGCGACCTGAAGTGTCTCCTTTCATTTCAACAAAGGAACTAACATCTTCATTTTTTTCATTCACAACCGTATCTAGATCAATTTCAACCTTGCCAGTAAGGTCTGAAGACGGTTTTGAAACGATATCTGTAAATAAATCAGGAAGCCTCTTATCACTTGCCTCTAAAGCATAGCCGCCTGTCTTGCTGGAAATTTCATTTAAATAAGCCACATCCCCGTCATCCCCATTACCGACCCCCACGCTGTATAGCTTAATATCTTTACTTTTCATACTCTCAATGATTGTATCAATTTCTTGCTTTACCGCACGTTCATATTCCGCTGTTATCCCTTGCGTGTCGCTGCTATTATGCTTTGTTTCATTTTCAAGCAGATTTGGTTTTCCATCTGAAAAGAGAATAATATTTTTGTAGGAAGAGCCTGAGCTATCCAGCTGTTGAATTGCCGTTTTTAATGCCTTAGCGTAATTTGTTCCCCCGGGCGCATTGGTGCCTTTCTCAGAAGTATATACATTGTTATCTCCTAAACACTGGTTTGCCAAAGTATTTATAAGAGAAAAGCTTTTCGTCGTGCCTACTGTATACTTCCTGCCATTTCCCCCATTACAAGAGTAGCTGGGCACTCCATTTCTAAAAGGAATAAATACAGTATTGTCCCTGTTATTAAAGTAACTTAATGCCTCTATAAAGACTCTTTGTTCACTTATAAACTTTTTATCACTTTGTCCACCATGCATCGACTTTGAAGTATCATATAAGAAAGCTACATTGACGGATTGTCGCAGTCCCTCATTAGGCAAACCGTTTGTAGACACCTTTAATTTCAGTGTACTCTCTGCCCTTCCTTCAGTAGATAAAACGACATTCGGTGGCATAGCTGTAACATTAAAATTCATAGACGGCGGCATACCTGTTGCTGTTGCTGCATTTGCTTCTCTCGGTACAATTGGCAACACAGACAGTATTAACAAAAAAGCTAACAACATCTTAAAAATAGTTGATCTTCCTGCCATCTGTCTCTCCCTCCCTTGTTTCGTCGCATCTACTTTGTTATGTTACGATTATACCAATATACACATTCTTTTTATAGATCATTAGACCTAACCAAATGAATTTTTAATGGCAATTTTAGAGAAACGACAATACTATTATCTTTATGAGTTTATTCCATGAGGCGCATGTAAAAAGCCGTCCTTGCCGGTTTAGTGCCAGGACAGCTTTCTATGCTGATTCATCATGCTTCTTTTATGAATCTTTTCACTTCCGAAATAAAATAAAGCGACCCTGTCACGACTAACACTTCATTTTCATCGGCAGTTTGTTGGAATTTTTGAATAAATCCTTGCCACTTTTCTTCCCATTGATGGGCGGTTAAAAACGGTTCAAAGTCTTTTTTCTTAGCAGCCCGCGGGAATTCAAAGGTTGTGAAGACAATGTGGTTCGCTGTCTTCTCAAGGAGCTCTGTCATTTCCTTTAAGTCTTTATCCTTCATGCCGGAAAATAACGCAGTGATGTTTTTGCCGGGAAAACGTTCGGCAAGTGAAGCAGCGAGTGCTTTCATGCCTTCCGGATTGTGGGCCCCGTCGAGCAGAATCGTTGGCTGCTCGGAGACGTATTCCATTCTTCCCGGCCATTTCGCCGACTGAAGACCCGAGCGGATATGCTCTTCTTCGACTAGGAAAGCATAGAAGGTGCGCAAGTACAATATCGACATGATCGCAACGGCTGCATTGTCTGTTTGATGGAGACCATTCAGACCCGTCATTAAGTCTTTCAGATTGGCAAAGACAGACTGAAAATGAAAGACTTCTCCTTGAGGCATGGATGTTTGCCAGTCAGCCTTGAATTGCTCTCCAAGCTGGTAGACAGGAGATCGAACTTCTTTGGCCCGTCCTTTGATGACTTCCAGTGCCGCCTCCTGTTTGACTCCCGTGACGACTGGTGCACCATTTTTAATAATGCCTGCTTTTTCAAAGGCAATGTCTTCAAGCGTGTCCCCTAAAAATTGCATGTGATCCATGCCGACTGTCGTAATCACCGACAGCAATGGCTGAATGACGTTTGTGGAATCGAGCCGGCCGCCAAGCCCCACTTCAAATAAGGCGATATCCACTGGGCGGGTGTACGCGAAATAGTAAAGGGCCATCGCCGTAATCACTTCAAATTCACTCGGTCCGCCGAGCTCTGTTTTTTCTAATTCCTCTGCCAGCGGCTTAATCATAGCTGTTAATTCAACAATGGCTTCATCGCTAACCGGTTGGCCATTGATGCTAATTCGCTCGTTGAATTGTTCAATATAAGGAGAAGTGAAGGTCCCCACCTCGTATCCCGCTTTCTCTAGGATCGAGCGCATCATGGCGACAGTGGAGCCCTTGCCATTCGTCCCTCCGATGTGTACCGCCCGTAGACGGCGCTCTGGATACTTCATTTTCTCCATTAGCCATTCCATTCTCTTTAAGCCCGGCTTAATGCCAAGCTGAAGCCGTCCATGAATCCAGGAAAGCGCTTCTTCATATGTAGTCATCGTTATGTCTCCTCCTATCAATCATCTTCTAAAAGAAGGTTCGGCTATTTATTATCCAAAAAGTGGATTTTATTAGCTAAAATGATGATTTTATTAGCTAAAATGATGATTTTATTAGCCGATCGTTCCTCTAGAAAAAGACGAATCTACGCTCGGCAGATTCGTCTCATTCCTTTTCTTATCCTTGCATTTCTTTCATGCGTGCTTCAACAGCGGCGCGTTTTTCAAGATAGTCTTTTTCTTTCGCGCGCTCTTCGTCGACGACTTTTTGCGGCGCTTTGCTGACGAACCGTTCGTTGCCAAGTTTCTTTTGAACACGTTCGACTTCGCTGTTCCATTTATCCCATTCTTTTTGCAAGCGGGCAATTTCCTCTTCGATGTTAATTAATCCCTCAAGCGGCAAGAACAATTCGGCACCTGTGACAACAGCCGTCACCGCTTTGTCAGGTGCTGAAGCATCTGTTGAGACGACGAGCTCTTCCGGGTTACAGAAACGCTCGATGTAAGCACGGTTGTTTTCCAATGTGCTCAACACTGTTTCATCTTTCGCTTTGATAATTAACTTAATCTTCTTGCTGAGCGGTGTATTGACTTCCGCCCGGATATTACGCACAGAACGGATAATGTCTACAAGCAATTTCATTTCTTCTGCTGCTTGCTGATCAGATAGTTCCTCATTCACTTCTGGCCATTTCGCTGTGACGATCGTCTCTCCATTGTGAGGCAGGTTTTGCCATATTTCCTCGGTAATAAACGGCATGAATGGATGCAATAGGCGCATCGTGTTATCTAACACGTAAGCAAGAATAGAACGTGTCGTTTTCTTCGCTGCTTCGTCTTCCCCGTAAAGCGGAAGCTTCGCCATTTCAATATACCAATCGCAGAAATCGTCCCAAATAAAGTTGTAAAGCACGCGGCCTACTTCACCGAATTCATAGCGGTCAGCGAGCTTTGTCACGTTGACGATCGTGTCGTTTAAGCGCGTTAAAATCCATTTATCTGCAACTGATTTTTCGCCGCTCAAGTCGATTTCTTCATATTTCAAGCCATTCATGTTCATAAGAGCAAAACGAGAAGCGTTCCAAATCTTATTGGCAAAGTTCCAGATAGATTCTACTTTTTCTACAGAGAAGCGCAAGTCCTGTCCAGGAGAACTGCCCGTTGATAAGAAATAACGCAAGGAATCAGCTCCGTATTGATCAATGACTTCCATTGGATCCACACCGTTTCCTAGTGATTTACTCATTTTCCGTCCTTCTGAATCGCGGACAAGCCCGTGGATCAGTACATCTTTAAATGGACGTTCGCCTGTGAACTCTAGACCTTGGAAAATCATCCGGGATACCCAGAAGAATATAATATCATAGCCTGTTACGAGAGCAGCAGTTGGATAATAGCGTTTGAAGTCCGCTGCCTCTTTGTCCGGCCAGCCCATTGTTGAAAACGGCCATAATGCAGAGCTGAACCATGTATCAAGAACGTCTTTATCTTGTTCCCAGTTCTCAGCGTCTTCCGGTGCCTCATGGCCAACGTAGACTTCGCCTGTTTCTTTATGATACCAAGCTGGGATGCGGTGACCCCACCAAAGCTGACGAGAAATACACCAGTCACGGATATTTTCCATCCAGTGAAGATAAGTCTTCTCAAAACGGTCTGGTACGAAATGAACTTTATCTTCTTTTGATTGCAGTTCAATTGCTGAATCTGCAAGCGGCTGCATTTTCACAAACCACTGGGTAGATAAATACGGCTCGACTACCGCACCGCTGCGCTCTGAGTGACCGACAGAATGCATATGGTCTTCAATCTTGAAAAGGACATCTGCTTCCTGCAAATCCTTCACAATTTGTTTGCGGCAGTCAAAACGATCCATTCCATTGTATTTGCCGGCACGCTTATTCATAGTGCCATCTTCATTCATGACGAGAATGCGCTCTAAGTTATGGCGATTGCCAATTTCAAAGTCATTCGGATCGTGAGCTGGAGTAATCTTTACGGCTCCTGAACCAAATTCCATATCGACATAATCATCGCCAACGATTGGGATTTCACGGCCGATGATTGGAAGAATGACCTTTTTGCCAATAAGATGCTTATAGCGCTCATCTTCTGGATGAACCGCTACGGCTGTATCACCAAGCATTGTTTCCGGACGAGTGGTCGCGATTTCAATATAACCGCTTCCATCTGCCAGTGGATATCTCATATGATAAAACGCACCTTGTACATCTTTGTAAATCACTTCAATATCGGATAAAGCTGTTTTTGTTGCTGGGTCCCAGTTGATAATATACTCCCCGCGATAAATTAAGCCTTTTTCATATAGGGAGACGAATACTTCACGCACGGCTTTTGACAAGCCTTCATCAAGCGTAAAGCGCTCACGGCTGTAATCCAGGCCAAGGCCGAGCTTCGCCCATTGCTGGCGGATAAAGTTCGCATACTCTTCTTTCCATTTCCATGCTTCTTCTAGAAATTTTTCACGGCCAAGATCATAACGCGTTTTGCCTTCTTCACGAAGCTTTTGTTCTACTTTCGCCTGTGTGGCAATTCCGGCATGGTCCATTCCTGGAAGCCAAAGGACATCATATCCCTGCATCCGCTTCATACGCGTTAAAATATCTTGCAATGTCGTATCCCATGCATGGCCAAGGTGTAGCTTCCCGGTTACATTCGGCGGCGGGATCACAATGGTGTACGGTGTTTTTGTTTCATCATCTTTTGCTTCGAAATATTGGCCTTTTACCCACCAATCATATCGTCCCTGCTCAATTGCTTTCGGATCATATTTTGTCGGCATCGACAATTCATTGTTTTCCATTCAGTTTTCCTCCTTATTACAGAACAAATGCACAAGCACTTTAGCCAGCTACCTGTAATGTGATCATTCATATTTTTTGAACACAAAAAAACTCCTAACGTCAAAAGGACGAAGGAGTTGTTCGCGGTACCACCTTTTTTCACGGACAGCTGTACATAGACAGACTGGTCCGGCTCTCAATCCATTAACGGCTGGCGACCGGCTTCCACTACTGATAAGTTCGCAGAAGCAGCTCACGGGGGACATTCCAAAGATTCTTGCGGAAAACTTTTCAGCCAGGAGTTTTCCTCTCTGCAGGCAAGTGATCACTTTGTACTCTTCCCGGTCTTTGCTTTTCTTTATCATTCATATATTAGCTGAAAACAGGCAAGGGCGTCAATCTTTCCCCTATTATTTTTTTAGAAAGCCTTTTGATTGCAAAAACTCAAGCATATACGCCCGCCGCGGTTCAGATAAAAAGGCTGCCATCCCACCTGTCCAGGCGGCGTCTTTCTGGTTCGTTGAGCGGTTCGCATAATATTCGTGCATCCGCTCGTCATACGCTGGGAGCAGACGGCTATATTTCTCTTCATTATAGGAATCTTCATGTAAAATAGCTTCTACCGGCAGGCGCGGTTTTACTTCGTTCGATTCAGCTGGCACACCTACAGTCAAGCCGAATAATGGAATGACATAGTCGGGCAGATTCAACAACTCACTGATCGCCTGCGGATTATTACGTACCCCTCCAATATAACAGATACCATATCCTTTTGATTCTGCGGCCACGACAAAGTTTTGGGCAAACAAGGCTGTATCAATCACAGCGACAAGCAGATTTTCTGCCGTGCCGCCTTCAAAGTTTTTGCCATGAAGGGTCACGGCTTTTTCCAGGCGCTTTAAATCCGCACAAAAAACAAGCGGCAAGGCAGCTGATTCAAATTGCTGTTTGTTCTTTGATAATTCTGCGAGCTTAAGGCGTTTCTCTTCATCCTTCACTCGTACAACGGAATAAGCTTGCACGAAATGAGAGCTTGCTGCATGCTGGGCAGCTTCAAGCAATTCATAAAAAACCTCATCTGAAATAGGCTCGTCTGTATATTTGCGGACAGACGCATGGGATTTCAATAAATCGATCATATTATCCTTCCTCCCCTATCTTGTCATCTAAAACCATATGTATGTCCCTATTAACGTAAATCACCTTTTTCCCACTGTCAACGTTCCTGCTCTCCCCTGCTTAAAATCACCCTTTTTATTTGGATACATATAATAAAAGAAGAACTCTTCATGAATTTACAGGCAGGTGTAATGATGAGAAGACGCTATAACCCTTACTCTTTGCCACCTTGGCTTCGGACGGTCCGGGACGTTTGCTGTCAGCTAGCCGTTCCCTTTTGCATCTTCCAAGGCATCCGGACTATTTTCTTTCCTACAACCTTTGATGTTATTTTGTTGTCTATCCTTGTGCTGCTTGCTGTCGCCCTTTATCTCGAGTGGATTTAAGAGGACGTCCCCACAGACGTCTTTTTTGCTTTCTATTTCGCTTCTGCCTGCCAAGATTTTCGCTTTTGAAAATACCTTTCTCTTCCCTAAGTGAGCATGTACATATTTTTCTTTACGAACCATTATTTCGTGATTATAGTAGCTAAGTAAATTTCATATAAACTCAATCACACCTTATATAATTGCTTAATCCTTAAGGAGTGGGGGACCCATTTTGTGCATCGTCACTGGGGGTGAATCCTTCATAAGAAGGCAGGGCTACTCTCAAAGCCCGAATCCGACAGCTAACCTCATAAGCGTCTAGGGAGGAGGTTTGCTTTGTGTTGGCTGAAAAGGACACTGAGTAATACCTTAGTGTTCTTTTTTGTGTTCATTTTTAAATGAGGATTGGTCGTGGTTAAAGGGGGAAGTATAAACGTATCAATCCTTTGCAGTAAAGGCTTGTTTAAGAACCATTAATTGAAATGGAATATCATAAGCAATCAATGTATAGATTTATATTTTTAATAACTGGATGTACGGAGATTGTAGACAAAGTCTATTTTTAACATCTCAGGCTGCTTGAAAGCGAGCGTTTGTCAACAGCCTGGTACTTTTATGGAGGTAAGCATCATGCGCTATTCACTCATGAAAAAAGCATTGATTGGAAGACCGCTCAAAACAAGGGAATTGGGAAAACAAAAATTAAGCAAGTTAAAGGCCCTTGCCATTTTGTCATCAGATGCGCTTTCTTCTGTTGCCTATGGACCAGAACAAGTTTTAATTGTCCTGTCTGCAATCGGTCTCGTGGCATTTTGGTATTCCATTCCTATCGGCGTTGGCGTGCTGGTACTATTGACGGCTTTAATTCTTTCCTACCGCCAAATTATCCATGCCTACCCCCGCGGCGGCGGTGCCTACATCGTCTCCAGAAACAATTTAGGAGAAAATGCCGGGCTCATCGCCGGAGGCTCCTTGTTAGTAGACTATATTTTAACTGTAGCTGTGAGTGTTTCAGCCGGAACGGACGCCCTTACGTCTGCTTTTCCGGAGCTGCATCAGCATAACGTAATTATTGCTTGTTTATTGGTCGTCTTGATTACCATTTTAAATTTGAGAGGCGTAACAGAGTCCGCTTCTGTCCTGGCTTATCCTGTCTACTTATTTGTTGTGGCCTTACTTATTCTTTCGGCAGTAGGGCTATGGAAAATTACAATTGGACAAGTACCGGCTGATTTGCATCCAACAATCGGAACAGCTGTACCAGGGATTAGTCTGTTTTTATTGCTCCGTGCTTTTTCATCCGGCTGTTCGGCCTTGACCGGAGTAGAGGCGGTTTCCAATGCTGTTCCTAATTTTAAAGAACCGGCAGCTAAAAATGCCGCGAATACATTAGTTATGATGGGAGTCATCTTAGCTATTCTTTTCTCCGGCATTATGTTTTTAGCCTACTGGTTTGGGATTGTCCCTAAAGCCGAAGAAACCGTAGTATCACAGATTGCATCCGCAGTGTTTGGAAGAAACTTTATGTATTATTTTATTCAAGGGGCTACCGCTCTTATCCTAGTGCTCGCAGCGAATACCGGATTTTCTGCTTTCCCATTATTAGCGGTTAACTTAGCAACAGACAAGTACATCCCGCGAATGTTCCTGATACGTGGAGATCGGCTTGGTTATTCAAATGGGATTGTCACACTGGGAATCATGTCCATTATATTAATCGTGGCCTTTAGCGGTCAAACCGAGCAGCTGATCCCCTTATATGCTGTCGGGGTATTTATTCCTTTTACACTTTCACAATCGGGAATGATTGTGAAATGGGTAAAAGAAAAACCCTCTGGCTGGGCCTATAAATTGAGTGTTAATTTAGTTGGGGCTCTTATTAGTTTAACGGTTGTTATTATTTTCTTTACGACTAAATTTACTCAAGTCTGGCCTGTCTTGATTTTCTTGCCGATTATTATCTGGATGTTCCACCGGATTAAAAACCACTATGAAGCTACGGGAGAACAGCTGAGAATTAAACCTGGCGAGGAAGCTTTACAATTTAAAGGGAACGTGGTAATCGTTCCGGTTGCAGGTATTACAAAAGTAGTGGAAAACTCCTTAAATTATGCCCAGCTAGTCGGCGATACAGTGATTGCTGTTTATGTTGCCTTTGACCGCGAGAGTGAAAAGCAGATGGAGGAAAAGTGGAAAAAGTGGAAACCAAATATCCGCCTCGTTACGCTCCAATCGCAATATCGCAGTTTAATGAGGCCCCTTTCCCGATTTATTGACCTGGCGGCGGAAAAGGCGAACGGGAATGACCGCACACTAACCGTGCTTATTCCACAATTCATCACGAAGAAGAGATGGCAGGATATTCTGCACAATCAGTCAAGCTTACGCTTAAGAGTTTATCTCCTTTATCAAAAGAACGTTATTGTCACGACGGTTCCGTATCGATTTAAAAAATAGGTCCTCCAAAAGCATGTTTTTCAATAGTTGGTTAGGGTGGAAATCAAGCGAACCGAGTATAAAGCACCAAAATTAACCATTGCAACATTCAAAAAAATTGACTATAATGCTAGTATCAAATTAATTAAATATTCCCATTTACCGATGGGATAGAGGCTGCAGTTTATATGAGTAAAACAGTCGAGATACCATGATGTTGATGACGCTGTTTGAAAGGATAAACTGCCGAAGTGTGAGTAGGTCATTGTCTATTCATGCTGGGGATGTTTTCGAATAGGAACATCACTGTCGCGTTATTTAACGTGGAGGGCTATCTTCGGAAGGATTAAACGGACTTTTAAACAGCCGTCGATCTTCTTCGACGGCTGTTTTTTATTTGCCCTCAACATGCGTTAACCTTCTATCATAAAAAGGAGTGCACAACATTGAGGAATACAGCAACATCATCAGCAGATGCATCAACAGCGTCATCCAAACCAAATGAACTAAAAAGAACACTCAAAGCAAGACACCTGACGATGATCTCTCTTGGCGGATCAATCGGAACGGGAATCTTCTTAGCCAGCGGCGGCGCTATTCACAATGCCGGCCCTGGAGGAGCGCTGCTCGCTTATGCAGCCATCGGACTAATGGTTTACTTCTTAATGACAAGCTTGGCAGAAATGGCAGCTTATATGCCGGTAGCCGGTTCTTTTAAAGCCTATGCCTCAAAATTTGTCGATCCAGCTCTCGGGTTTGCGATCGGTTGGAACTATTGGTACAACTGGGCAATCACCATTGCTGCCGAACTCGCTGCCGTTGTACTCATTATGAAATTTTGGTTTCCTGAAAGTCCTTCCTTTATTTGGAGCGGATTGGCCCTTTTAATTATGTTTGGCTTGAATTTTCTATCCGTTAAAGGGTTTGGAGAGGCAGAATTTTGGTTCTCCCTTATTAAAGTCATCACCGTTATTATATTTATTATTACTGGACTCTTCATGATCTTTGGCATTATGGGCGGCGAAGCGATTGGCTTTAAAAACTTCACCATTGAGGATGCTCCTTTCAACGGCGGATTTTTGGCGGTTCTAGGTGTTTTCATGGCGGCCGGCTTCTCTTTCCAAGGGACAGAATTACTCGGAGTGGCAGCCGGAGAAAGTGAAGAACCAGAGAAAAATATTCCTAAAGCGATTAATTCTGTGTTCTGGCGGATCCTGCTCTTTTATATTTTAGCCATTTTCGTAATCGGATTAATTCTTCCATACACAGATGAACGCCTTCTAAGTGATGCCGTTTCTGTCAGTCCCTTTACACTCGTTTTTGAACGAGCAGGATTTGCTTTTGCTGCTTCTGTTATGAATGCGATTATTTTAACGGCTGTCTTATCTGCCGGTAATTCCGGCATGTATGCCTCTACACGTATGCTCTGGGACTTGGCACGTGATGGACAAGCTCCGAAATTCTTAGCTCAGCTTGACAGAAAGGGCGTACCAGTAAACGCTCTTATTATTACAACTCTCGTTGGCTGTCTTGCATTCTTAACTACCTTCTTCGGTGACGGCGTCGTGTATGTATGGCTGCTAAACGCTTCTGGAATGGCTGGGTTCGTAACATGGCTTGGAATTGCCATTAGCCATTATCGTTTTCGGAGAGCTTTCATTGCTCAAGGCGGAGATTTAACAACACTTCCTTACCGAGCAAAATGGTTCCCAATTGGTCCTGTATTGGCTCTTATTCTCTGTGTCTTTGTTATTTTAGGGCAAAACTTTCAAGCCTTCACAGGAGGTCAAATTGACTGGAACGGCGTGTTTGTTTCTTATATTGGGCTCCCCCTATTTTTAATCTTCTGGATTGGCTATAAAGTGAAGCATAAAACAAAAGTCATTCCTTTAAAAGAATGTGACCTTGGAAAAGAATAACGATCAAAAACAGCTGAAGAGATTCTTTCTCTCCAGCTGTTTTTTAATAGATCTTATTCATTTTCTTCCTTTAATGATGTAACAAAATACTCAATGTTTTTTAATTGCCAATAATCCTGCTGAAATTTACGGGTATAGCGGTATTCACTTTGTTTTCGCTGTCCTGAAAAATAAGCAGCAGCTGTTTGATACATCGCTCCTGGATAAGCCATATAGCTTTGGAATAACAGTCTTTCCCCTTTTTTCAGCGGAAAAAATTCAGCATAATACGCGAACAGCTCCCTTGCTGATGCTGAGTTTTCCGGAAATGTATCCAGTATGCGGGCAAAATACGGAATTAAATCATGGATAGGCGTCGCTCTCCTGGACTGTTCTAAATTAATAAAATACCCTCCCCCGCTCCGATCAATAAGAAAATGTCCAGGATCTAGTTTGCCGTGCACCTGAACCGTTCTCTCTTTTTCGTCCTCTTCTGTTTCCTCTTTCCATTCTTTCAGCTTTTCCTTTGCAAAAGAAAACGCCTGGCGGGTCTCTGTATAGTACATACAAAATAGCAGTTGGAATGGTGACATATAAGTTTCTCTTTCTGAAAGTTCCAGAAATTGCTCTAAATGTTCTTCTTGCCTTTCCCATAAAACTTTAGTTTGTTCGTATTGTTCGGCACGTGCTGCCTTCGCTACGGGGATCTCTGCTGTAGAAACGAAATGCAGCCTGGCTACTTCTCGAATGAGCTTTTTCTCTGTTTCTGCTATCTGCTGGCCGCCGCTTTCAATCCACGGCATTAAATAGTAAATATGGGCGCCTTCCAAAACGCCATATCTACCGTCCAAAGTTGGATAAACCGGAACAAACCGATGATAGCCCGCTTGATAAAGCTTTTGCATATTTAATAGAAAATCCATTCCCCGTATGGAAGGAATTCTTTTTAAAGCAAACACGCCTTTATCAGTTGTTATTTTTTGTACCTGGCCTATCTCTTCGATATGCATGGGGGTTAGTCCGTAGCTTTTCCAAATATGTGAATAGGGCTGTTCCACTATCTTCACCCGCTTTATAAAAAATAAGGCTGTCCCAACTTTAATCGGGAACAGCCGGATCATTAACGAGAAGTCGGTATATAGAGCGCCTGGCCCTCTTCAATGCTTTGATTCGTCTCCAATTTGTTTTCGCGAACTAAGTCAGCTACCGGTAATTCGTAACGCTCGGCGATCGTCTGAAGGGTATCCTCTCTTTGAACAAGACACACTTTCCAAGTGACCGCTTCCTCAGATTCTTTTCTCGCAAAGAAATCGGCTAGAGACATCGTTTCGCTTTTCTTTAAACTAAATGACTTTTTCTTTTTCTTTGGTTCCTCTTCCTCTGATGATGAAGAGGAAGATGGAGACGGAGATGGGGACGGAGACTCATTCATCTCTGCTAATTCGGAAGGCGAGGATTCCATTACCTCCTTCATCTCATGAGCAGGCATATTGATATTGCTCATAGAAGAAGATTCCATTAGATTAGGAGACTCATTAATGGCCACATTAGGAGATTCATTAGGTACCAGCTCCATGTTCATATTAGAGACATTTTCTTTTTGCTGTTCTTTTCTTTCTTCATTTAGCGAAAACAGTGGTATTTCTTCTTCCTCGGGCGCGTCAGGCTGTCTTTTCACCTCCACTAAAAAATCGGCTTCCCTTCCCTGTTCTTCTAAATTCTCCGCTGTATCAACATCCAGCTTTAAAATCGAAAATTCCGGCTCCTTTTTATTTACTTCTTCTTTTAGCCTAGGCTGGTCCTCTACGGGTACTTCAACCGTTTTATCAATTGGTGTTCTTTCAGTCTCTGCCTCTTCTTCCATTATTCCTGCTATCGACAAATCTACGGTTAATTTTAAATTAGCTTTTTCAGGAAACTCATAGTCAAACGAGTCGATGTAAATTTCAACATCTTCCATCTTAGCAATACGAGATTTTGGGATGGTTATATCAATTGGAAAGTGATGAAAAAACTCACATTCATTATCTCCTCGCTCTAATACTTGCTGTACATATTTATAACCATGCATACCTGTCTGTTCTGCTTGGTGCTGTTCTGATGGAGCATATTCTCCTGAGAGTTCTAAAAAGCCATGCATTCTAATGAATTGGTCTGCTTCTTCAGTATGAATTTGTGGATCAAGAGAGATAGAATATAATTCTCCTACTTCCTGACCTCTCATAAATCGCACGGTTTCTTCTAATGAAAATCGTAAATACGATAGATCTTGAGACGCCACTTTATTTCCTCCTTTCAAATCCTCGGACTTATGTTTTTCACTCGTTTACATAACGACAAGATAATTCCTATTTATCTTCCCTGACAATTTATTTGTATGACGCTCTGGAAAGAAATATGAAAGATTGCCCCATTCAATTTAGGATAAACAAAAACCCGCCAGCGGATCGGCTGGCGGGTTTTTGTTTATCTTTTATTTCGCTAAGCGGCTAAATGCTTTTTCAGCAGCTGCAATCGTATGCTCAATGTCTTCTTCAGTATGAGCGCTTGATAAAAATAAGCCTTCAAATTGGGACGGCGGCAGGAATACACCTTCATTTGCCATTTCCCGGTAATAGTCCGCAAACAATTCGAGGTCAGACGTTTTGGCTTTTTCATAATTCGTTACATGTTCATTTGTAAAGAAGAGGCCAATCATTGAACCAGCACGGTTAAAGGTAATTGGAATGTTATGCTTCTTCGCTGCTTCCGTTAATCCTTCTTCAAGCCGATCTGCTTTGCGTCCAAATTCTTCGTACATTTCTGGGGTTAATTGACGGAGCGTTTCCAAGCCGGCTGTCATTGCCATCGGATTCCCTGAAAGTGTGCCCGCTTGGTAAATTGGTCCGCTTGGCGCAATTTGATTCATAATGTCTGCCCGGCCGCCGTAAGCACCGACTGGGAGACCGCCGCCAATGACCTTGCCAAGACAAGTTAGATCTGGTGTAATGCCGAAGAACCCTTGTGCACAGTTATAACCGACACGGAAACCTGTCATGACCTCATCAAAAATAAGGAGAGCTCCATATTCCTTCGTTACTTCACGAAGGCCTTCTAAGAAACCTGGCTGTGGCGGCACAACGCCCATATTCCCCGCAACAGGCTCAACAATGACACAAGCAATGTCATCGCCAAATTGTTGGAAGGCATACTTTACGCCATCAAGATCATTATAAGGGACCGTAATCGTATTTTTCGCTACGCTTTCTGGCACACCTGGGCTATCTGGCAATCCTAATGTTGCGACACCAGAGCCTGCTTTAATTAAAAGAGAATCGCCATGGCCATGGTAGCAGCCTTCAAACTTCAATATCTTGCTGCGCCCTGTAAAGCCGCGGGCAAGCCGAAGCGCACTCATCGTTGCTTCTGTACCAGAAGAAACCATCCGAACGACTTCGATAGATGGAACGCGATCGATGACGAGCTTCGCAAGCTCATTTTCAATTAAAGTGGAAGCCCCAAAGCTTGTACCCGTTTCAGCTGTCTTTTTCAACGCTTCCACTACTTGATCATTCGCATGTCCTAAAATAAGCGGGCCCCATGACAGTACATAGTCAATGTAGTCATTGCCGTCGATATCATAAATCTTAGAGCCTTTTCCCCGTTCCATAAAAATAGGGTCCATATTTACAGATTTAAAGGCACGAACCGGGCTATTAACGCCGCCTGGCATTAATTGAACCGCTTCTTGAAAGGCTTGCTTTGATTTTTCATAAGAACGCATAACAGAATCCCCCTTATTGTTCACTCAGCCAGCGGGCTGCATCTTTAGCAAAATACGTAATAATTAAATCAGCACCTGCTCGTTTCATGCTGATCAACTTTTCCATCACGATCGCTTTTTCATCCACCCAGCCGTTCAGGGCCGCGGCTTTGACCATTGAATACTCGCCGCTGACGTTGTAAGCAACGATTGGTAATTTGTATTCATTTCGCATATCACGCACGATATCCAAATAAGAGAGAGCTGGTTTAACGATTAAGAAATCTGCTCCTTCTTCAATATCTGACTCCGCTTCACGGAATGCTTCGAGGCGGTTTGCCGGATCCATTTGGTACGTTTTGCGGTCACCAAATTGCGGAGTAGAATCGGCTGCATCGCGGAAAGGTCCGTAAAAACTGGATGAATATTTGACAGCATAAGACATAATAGGCACATCTTCAAAGCCAGCTTCATCTAATCCCTTGCGGATGGCCGCGACAAACCCATCCATCATGTTAGACGGCGCAATAATATCAGCACCCGCCTCTGCTTGGCTAACCGCTGTTTTAGCAAGCAAGTTGAGTGATGGATCATTTAGAACTTTGTTACCTTCCACTACTCCACAATGGCCATGATCGGTATACTCGCATAGACACGTATCTGCAATAACGACCATATCCGGATAATGGCTTTTAATAAAACGAGTCGCTTGTTGAACGATGCCATGGTTGTGGTAAGCGCCTGTTCCTTCTGCATCTTTTTCAACTGGAACGCCGAATAAAATAACAGATTTTAACCCGAGTCCAACAATTTCATCCATCTCTGCTTTTAAACGGTCTAATGATAGGTGAAAGACACCTGGCATAGAAGGGACCTCATTTTTAATATTTTCTCCCTCTACGATAAACAATGGATAAATCAAATCTTCTTTATGAAGATACGTTTCACGTACGAGTGCACGCATACTAGCTGATTGCCGCAGACGGCGGTGACGTTTAAATTGTTGTTCCATTAGTCTTCTTCCTTTCTAAAATAGCGGATGATTTCCTCTGCCAGTGATTCACTCGTATAAGTATCCGGGCAAACCATTGTATGAAGGCCGAAGCGATCCGCTTCCTTTTTAGTTACCGGACCGATACAGGCAATGACGGATTGCTTTAATTCATGAATGCCTGCTTCTTGGATACTTTCCATAAAGTGTCGGATAGCAGACGGGCTCGTGAACGTCAGTACATCTGTTTTTTCGGTTTTGAGCAAATCAATTAAGTGCTGCTTTTCTTCTTCGGGAAAATACGTTTCGTAAACCACCCATTCATCAGCGGCTGCGCCTTTTTCTCTAAGGGCATCCGCAATCGTTGTTCTTGCAAGAGTGCCTTTTGGAATGAGGACCTTATTTGCCTCAAAGCGGTCACTGTTAATTTCCTCGGCAAACTGGTCAGCAGAAAACTTCTCAGGAATATATTCAGCTTGGAATCCATAGCTTTTTAGCACAGCTGCTGTTTTTGTTCCAATGGCGGCAAAGCGAGCTTGTAGGCTCTTCCACTCTATTCCTTTCTCTTCTAACCGTTGAAAGAAAAAATCCACACCGTTTTTGCTCGTCAAAATAATCCAATCATATGTAGACAATTGCTGCAATCGTTCCTTTTCCCGTTTGTCGAGAAAAGAGCGAAAAGCAATCAGAGGAACGAAATGAACAATTCCTCCGGCTGCTTTTATTTTATCAATAAAGGAGTCTGCTTGTCCTCTAGGACGAGTGACTAATACGTGCTTGCCTAAAAGCGGCTGGTCAGACGTCATTCGGCATCAAGCTCTGCTTTCACAGTGTCAATCAGTTCTTTTGCGCCGTGCTCTGAGAGCAGTCTTGCTGCTTTTACGCCAACCTCTTTTGGATCGTTGCCCCTTACTGTTTCTTTATAAATTGTTTTGCCGTCTGGAGAAGCGACAAGGGCCGTTAGGGCTGTTTCTTCGCCATCTATTACGGCGAACCCAGCGATTGGCACTTGGCAGCCACCTTCCATTTCATGTAAAAACGCCCGCTCTGCTGTTACCGTTTTCACTGTTTCTTCATTTGAAAAAGCAGCAAGCAATTCGAGTAATTCTTGATCATCTTCACGGCATTCAATGGCTAATGCCCCCTGGCCTACTGCCGGTAAGCAAAGTTCAGGCTCAAGGAATTCTGTTACAACGTCAGAGGCCCACCCCATGCGGGACAACCCCGCTGCTGCCAAAATGATGGCATCATACTCTTCTGTCTCAAGTTTGGCGAGACGGGTATCAATGTTGCCGCGGATCCACTTAATTTCAAGATCAGGACGAGCTGCCAAAATCTGGGCACTGCGACGCAGGCTGCTTGTTCCGATCACGGCTCCGGCCGGCATATCCTGAAGTTTAACGTGATTTTTTGAAATAAACGCATCACGGTGATCTTCTCGTACTGGAATACAGCCGATTGTCAGTCCTTCTGGAAGCTCCGCTGGCATGTCTTTCATACTGTGTACGGCCATATCAATTTCCTTATCGTACATCGCCTGCTCAATTTCCTTGACGAATAAACCTTTCCCTCCTACTTTAGACAGCGTTACATCTAAAATACGGTCTCCTTTTGTTACAATTTCTTTTACTTCAAAGTCGTATTCTGGCTTCAGCTTCTTCAACTGATCAATAACCCAGTTTGTTTGTGTAAGAGCCAGCTTGCTTCGGCGGGAGCCGACAATAATTTTTCTCATAATACCCTCCTGCTTTGCTTTTAACTGTACCAAAAGTGAAACGATGAAAATCGGCTCACTAAGAAAAAGTTAATTAAGATAATTAAAAAGGCAGCAGCATTTAACAGTGCTAATGATTTGCCGTAGAGCCCCTTGCGAACTTTTAGGTAAAGATAAATGCCGTAAATAATCAACAGAATAAAAGAAGTAATAATTTTAACGTCATACCAGCTGACATCAGGAAGTTTAATAAACTTCCAGATCACCCCAAGAATCAAGCTTAACAACAGCATCGGCACACCGATAGCATTTGATACGTAGGAAAACTTCGTTAACTTATCTAAGTCACCAAGGCGCCATAAGCGCTGGCTCCATTTTTTCATCTTCAACAGCCGATATTGCAGCAAGTAAAGTAAGGAAAAAATGAAAGAAAGCGAGAATGCAGCGTATGATAAAATCGCCATCGTAATATGAATAAGCAGCAATTCAGAAACAAGCTGCTCGGCCATTGCCTGCGATTTCATTTGCACAGGAGCAAAGGCATGTATGGCCATAATGGCAAAACCGATCATATTTGTAAAGAAAACGGTAAAATCCATACGCAGCAGCCGGTTGATGACCAAGGAAAGGGTGATCAAGATCCAAGCATAAAAATAAAGCCCTTCAAAAAGGGTAAGAACCGGAAATCGACCGGTTTTGAACATATATAAAAATAAAAAAATTGTTTGAAGAGCCCAAACAATCGATAAAATCCAGAAGGCGATTTTATTCGCCTTCCGGTTTTGATTTAAAAAGTCGATAAAATACAGCATGATGCTTAAAGCATATAAAATTACCATCAATTCGTGGAGCCTGGCCATTCCTTGTTCAAACATCGAGTAACCCCGCTTACACTTGGAATAATGGCTTCGTTTGAACTTGCTGAATTGGCTGTTCTGCTGTTTTTGCCTGTTTCTCCGCTTTTACTTCCTCTTCAATATTAAAGATTTGTGTAAATAGAGCCAGTTTTTCAGCCGAACGTTTATCTCCAGCCAGTTCTTTCGCCTGTAAAATCGGATCCTTCAACAACTGATTGATAATACTTTTTGTATGTTTGTTTAATATTTTCCGTTCACGGTCTGTTAGGTTTGGCATTTTCCGTTCAATGCTAACCATCGTTTCTGCTTGGATAGAAAGTGCCTTTTGGCGAAGAGCAGAAATCACTGGAACAACTCCAAGCATATTGATCCATTCATTGAAAGCAACAATCTCTGCTTCGATCATCAATTCGATTTTCTCTGCTGCTTTCTGACGCTCGGCCATATTTGCTTGAACAATTCCCTCTAAATCATCGATATCATACAAGAAAACACTTTCCAAATCGGAGATAGCTGGATCAAGGTCACGTGGTACAGCAATGTCTACCATAAATAATGGTTTGCCTTTACGCATCTTTTCCACAACGGCCATTCTTTCTTTTGTAATCACATAGTCGCTGGAGCCTGTAGAACTGATTAAAATATCTGCTTCAACAAGAGCGCATTGAAGCTCGGCTAACGTTTTAGCATCGCCATCAAACTTTTCGGCAAGTGTAGCGGCTTTCTCAAATGTCCGATTCACAACAGTTACCTTTGTCGCTCCACTGCCATGTAAATTTTGAATAGCCAGCTCACCCATTTTACCGGCGCCGACAACAAGGACATGCTTACCTGAAAGACTGCCAAAAATCTTTTTGGCAAGCTCTACAGCAGCATAGCTCACAGACACAGCATTTGCACCGATCTCTGTTTCAGCATGCGCTTTCTTAGCAAGCGTAACAGCCTGCTTAAATAGATGATTAAAGACCGTACCCGTTGCGCCAATTTCCTGGCTTCTTAAAAAGCTTGATCGTACTTGTCCCAAAATTTGCGTTTCCCCAAGTACCATAGAATTTAAACCGCTCGTCACTTTCAACAAGTGTTCAACCGCCGCTTCCTGTTCATGGATAAAGAGAAAAGGAGTAAATTCTTCCTTTTCCATCCCGAACCATTCAGCTAAGAAATGTTTAATATAATAACGCCCTGTATGGAGCTGATCGACGACCGCGTAAATTTCTGTCCGGTTGCAAGTGGAAAGAATGACATTTTCCAAAATACTTTTTTGCTTACGGAGCTCTGACATGGCTTTTTCTAAGTCCGTGTCTTGAAAAGATAATCGTTCACGTATCTCCACTGGGGCTGTTTTGTAGTTTAGTCCCACCACAATAATATGCACGTTCTCAGCACCCCCATAAAAATCTGTTACATCCATTATAACACGGAACAAATTTTCCTTATTCACAAATTGTGAACATATGCTAACATTAAAAGCAATAAATTCTGTTTAAACCCACTAGCTAGCGTAACAAAATAGGAACTAAGATTCAAGTTAGGAATTTGGAAAGCGGGGAAACTATTTTATGAAGCAGCAGCGAATTTTTCCGGGCACTATCTTAATTGGATTTGGCTTTTACTTCTTTTTGCAGCAAGCTGCTATTGCCTGGTTTCAGCCCTTCTTAAGCTGGCCAACGCTTTTGATCGTGATTGGCCTTGCCTTTTTAGCGGATGCCTACAGCGGCCGGGAAGGGAACAGTATCTTGCCCGGTGTAATTCTAACTGGCTTCGGCATTCATTTTCACGTAGTCAATCACTTTGGGTTTTGGTCTAACGATACAGGTGTTTTTATTTTAATTATCTCACTGGGATTTTTAATGCAATATCAAAAAACGAGAAATGGTCTGTTCCAAGGTTTGCTTTTTCTTATTCTTGCCGTTATTACTCTTTTTTATGATAAAGTAGTCGAATGGCTCGGATTGCTTGAAAATCGCGCACTCTCGCTTTGGCAATTTTGGCCTGTTATTCTCATTGCCATTGGCGGTTATCTTCTATTTGTCAAAAGAAAGTAAGATGAATCCTAGCTATTATTATCCAAGCGACAGTTTAGAAAACATATAGCAGCCACTTTTTCTGTACATATAAAAATGCCGTTCACCCACTTGATGAATGAACAGACAGCTGAACTTATGCGAAAAAACACATCTTATTTTATAAAAACTAGGACATCGGGCTCTCAATTAGTTAAACCTTTCCCATGACACATGGTTATTTAGAATAGCACTTCCGGCTTCTTCCTATAAGGAAAAATGATATTACAACAGAATACCCACTTTTAAAAAAAGAAAACTGCTCACACATTAGTGAGCAGCTTTTTTTTCGCTTTTCATTCTCTTTTGGATAATCTTCCAGGCTTCGTCTTTTCCTTGCCCTGTTTCAGAGGAGAAAACCACGATATCATCCTCAGGATCAAAATCAAGTGTTTCCTTGACTACCTTTAGATGCTTTTGCCACTTGCCCTTCGGAATCTTGTCTGCTTTCGTGGCAATGACAATGGCCGGAATTTCATAATGCTTTAAGAAATTATACATCATGGCGTCATCTTCTGTAGGAGGATGACGTAAGTCAACAATGAGCATACATGCACGCAGCTGCTCCCTTGTTGTTAAATAAGTCTCAATCATTTTGCCCCATGCTTCACGTTCTGTTTTTGATACTTTTGCAAAGCCATAGCCTGGCACATCAACGAAATAGAGCTTTTCTTCAATTTTATAAAAGTTCAGTGTCTGTGTTTTCCCTGGTTTAGATGAAATCCTAGCCATACTCTTACGCTGAATCATTCTATTAATAAAAGAAGATTTTCCTACGTTAGAGCGTCCAGCCAGCGCAAATTCCGGAAGAACATCTTCCGGATACTGCGCTGGCTTTACTGCACTAATGACGAGTTCTACTTGATTAACCTTCATAATTTTCACCTGTTAGCGCTATTTTTAACACATCATCCATATGAGAAGCTAGAATAAATGTTAGATCATGGCGCACACTTTCTGGAACGTCTTCGATGTCTTTTTCATTATCCTGCGGTAGGATAATCGTCTTAAGCCCGGCTCTATGAGCGCCAAGCGATTTTTCTTTTACTCCGCCGATTGGCAGCACACGGCCACGCAGCGTAATTTCGCCCGTCATGCCGACTTCCCGACGGATTGGCCGAGTCGTTAAGGCTGATACAAGAGCAGTAGCCATTGTAATACCAGCAGAAGGACCATCCTTCGGCACCGCTCCCTCTGGAACGTGGATATGAATATCATACTTTTCATGGAAATCTTCTTCAATATCCAACTCTTTTGCTTTAGAGCGGACATAACTAAAAGCGGCCTGAGCTGATTCCTTCATCACATCTCCTAGTTTTCCTGTTAAAATCAACTTGCCTTTCCCAGGAGAAAGCGATACTTCAATCTGTAAAGTATCTCCGCCAGCAGTCGTGTAAGCCAGCCCATTTGCTACACCGACTTGATCAACTGTTTCCGCCTGGCCATAGCGGAAGATGCGCTTGCCTAAAAATTCTTCTAAATTTTTGCTTGTCACGACTACACGTTTCTTTTCCTCCGACACAATCATCTTGGCTGTTTTTCGACAAATAGAGGCAAGCTGGCGCTCAAGATTCCGAACGCCCGCTTCACGTGTATAATAGCGGACAACATCTTGAATGGCATCGTCTCGTACTTGAAGCTGTGATTTACTTAATCCATGCTCTTCTACTTGTTTTGGCAGTAAGTGCGATTTGGCAATGTGGATTTTCTCAAGCTCCGTATAGCCTGCAATCGTAATAATTTCCATCCGATCGCGAAGAGGTCCCGGAATCGTTGCTAGATCATTAGCCGTCGCAATAAACATGACTTTTGATAAGTCATATGTTTCTTCGATGTAGTGATCACTAAAGTTAAAATTCTGTTCCGGATCTAGTACTTCAAGCATGGCTGAAGACGGATCTCCTCTAAAGTCACTTGACATTTTATCAATTTCATCGAGCAGGAAGACAGGATTGATCGTTCCCGCTTTTTTCATCCCTTGAATGATACGGCCTGGCATGGCTCCAACGTACGTACGGCGATGACCGCGAATCTCAGATTCATCACGCACACCACCTAAGGAAATACGTACAAAGTTTCTGCCGAGAGATTCCGCAATAGAACGCGCCAAAGATGTTTTCCCGACACCCGGAGGTCCAGCAAGACATAAAATCGGCCCTTTTAATGACTGGGTAAGCTGTTGAACGGCCAAATATTCAAGCACACGCTCTTTGACTTTCTCTAGTCCGTAGTGGTCACGATTTAAGATTTCTTCTGCTTTTTCAATGTCCAAATCATCTTGCGTTGCGTTCGTCCACGGAAGCGTTACAAGCCATTCAAGATAATTGCGAATAACCGCGCTTTCTGCCGCGCTTGAAGGAATTTTTTCAAAGCGATTTAATTCTTTTAAAGCCGTCTTTTTCACATGCTCTGGCATATTGGCTTCTTCAATTCGCTTCAATAACTCTTCAACTTCTCCAGTTTTGCCTTCTTTATCGCCAAGCTCTTGCTGGATCGCCTTCATTTGCTCCCGCAAAAAGTACTCTTTCTGCGTACGCTCCATAGACGTTTTCACGCGCTGCCCGATTTTCTTTTCCAAGTTCAATACTTGCTTTTCGTTATTTAACAAATCAATAATCCGATTGAGACGATCTTTTACATTAAATGTCTCAAGAATCTCTTGCTTGTCCTTCATTTTGATTGGCAAGTGAGACGCTACGATATCAGCAAGCCGGCCTGGCTCGTCAATGTCCGCTACAGTAGAATACGTTTCTGCAGAAACTTTTTTGGAAAGCTTAATATATTGCTCAAAATACTGAAGAAGTGTGCGCATCAAGGCTTCTAATTCGAGGTCTTTTGTGACATCATCCTCATGCACTTCTACTGTCGCTAAATAAAAAGTTTCCTTATCCTCCAACTGCTTCAGCACTGCCCGGCTTAGGCCTTCAACGAGCACACGGATCGTTCCATTTGGCAACTTAAGCATTTGCTTCACTTTTGTTAAAGTACCCGTTTCAAACAAATCCTCTTGCAAAGGATCGTCTATATTGGAATCTTTTTGAGTGGATAAAAAAATCAAATGATTGTCCAACATTGCCTGCTCCAATGCCTCAATCGAACGGTCGCGACCAACATCGAGGTGCAAAACCATCGTAGGATACACTAGTAATCCCCGGAGTGGCAGGAGGGGCACAGTGTGAATCGTTTCATTACTCATAAACATAACCTCCATCACTTCAAACATCAGGCAAAGCAGCCGCCTGTTCTCTGTTTCACGCTTTCTGCCGTAAAATAGGTGTTTTGTACAATCTTATCTTATTTAAATAAGAGTGTCCATTTTTGAAATGAATTATCATTTTCCTGTCTTTTTACCTATTCCTCACTTTAGCAGAAAACAAACAATGGGGCTGCCCTAAAAGTAAAAAATATTACTTTATGAGGCAGCCTCTGTCTGCTATATAGATTTCTTTTCTTTCGATAAAATATTCCCTGGCTGAACAAGGCCTTTCCGCTCGGCCTCTTTATCGAAAAAGTGATCAAATGCTTCTTCTAATTCGGAAATTGGAATTAATTCTATTCCCTCGACTTTTTCTAAAAGAAGGGCTTCATTTTCTTTTGGAAAAAGCACTTTTTTCGCCCCTGCTTCTTTTGCAGCTAGCACTTTTTGCAAAACGCCGCCAACCGGTTTTATTTGGCCATGAAGACTAATTTCGCCTGTAATGGCTGCAGTGTGATCGGCGGGATGACCATATATCGCTGAATAAATAGACAGTGCAATCGCTGCCCCAGCAGAGGGGCCGTCCACCGGCATCCCTCCAGGAAAGTTAACAAAAATATTAAACTGTTCTACCGGTACACCGATTGATTTTAAAACGGTAACCGCGTTTTCTACAGATCCTTTTGCCATACTCTTTCGCTTAATCGATTTTGCCGATTGATTGAACGTTTCTTCTTCTATTATGCCGGTTACGGTCACGGTTCCCTTCTCATTTGCAGGAAGGACCGCTGCTTCAATTCCGAGAAGAGCCCCGCTATTTGGCCCAGTAACAGCCAGCCCATTAATGAGCCCAACTTTTGATTTCTCCGGAATCCGCGACTCCCATTTTGGGGAGAGGCGGCTTGAACGAATCACCCATTCCACTTCCTGGTCAAGTATCTCTTTCTTATTTTCCATCATGGCAATTCCAGAAGCCATTTGTACCAAGTTCACCGCTTCTCGACCGTTGCGAGTATGTCCGGCAATAAGAGCCAATCCTTTTTCAGATAAAGCCATCCCCGCCTTTTCAGCCGCTTTACGGGCAATATTGGTTAAATGCTTATGATCCAATTCATTAAAGTACACTTCTTGACAGCGGGAGCGAATAGCTGCCGGGATTTCCTCAGGCTGTCTTGTCGTCGCTCCGATCAAACGAAAATCTGCCGGTAATCCTTTTTGAAAAATATCATGAATATGTCTCGGGATATTCTCATTTTCTTCACTATAATATGCACTTTCAAGGATGACTTTTCGATCTTCCAGCACTTTTAGCAGCTTGTTCATTTGAATAGGGTGCAGCTCACCGATTTCATCAATAAACAAAATCCCACCGTGTGCATTACTAACCGCTCCTTTTTTAGGCTGAGGAATACCAGCCTGCCCAAGAGCCCCAGCTCCCTGATAAATAGGATCATGCACAGAGCCAATGAGCGGGTCTGCAATCCCTCTCTCATCAAAGCGAGCGGTCGTCGCATCTAACTCTACAAAAACAGCGTTCTGTGCAAAAGGCGAGTGCTTGCTTCTTTTTGCCTCCTCTAATACAAGACGGGCTGCTGCGGTTTTTCCTACGCCCGGCGGCCCATAGACGATGACATGCTGCGGGTGAGCACCGCAAAGAGCCGCTCGCAGCGCTTTGATCCCTTCTTCTTGTCCTACAATATCCGAAAAGTTCTGTGGTCGAATTTTTTCGGCAAGCGGCTTCGTTAAAGAGATGGCCCTCATTTTCCTCATGGCTTCCATTTCTTTTTTCGATTCCTTGTCAATCGTTATTTTGCTCGCATGCTGTTTTTTCAGCATCGTAAGAAAATAAAGACTGATAATCAATCCAAACACAAGCTGTCCCGCAATAGCAACTGCTGTCCAATTCATATCGTATCCTCCCATACTAGCAAAGTGATCCCTGCATAAACGGCTGATCTTTCCATAGGGATGCCCCCTATGTTCTTCCAGAAGCCATCCTCTGCCTTCTCACCATCCGTTTTCTTATTTGCCAGTATCGCCTCATTTTGATACTCATAAACAGCCATTCATTCGGAAGTTCTTCTACGACAAAAAAACAGGGCAGCCGCATGACTTTGAGCTGTCCTGTTTTCATAAATTGTTTATTTTATTCTTTTACTTCACCAGACGCTTTTGGACTCCTTGTTGAGCCCTCCAACCTCCTAGCGGGCTAATCAGGCCGCTTCCGCTTTTCTATTGTCCAGCTGCAGACGCTTAGCGGCTAGTGGACTTCCTGCTCCTTCTTCCGATAAGTCAACATCGAATCGCTAACGCTCTTCGTGTTTCCTTTATCTCATGCGGAGCTGTCCAGTCCATACGCCGCTGAACAAGCGCCTTCCGCTTTTCTATATTACGCCGAAGTTTTGGTTAGGTCTATTTTTTGGCCGTTTTCGCCAAGAAGTTTTGGCGCTGCGTTGTTGAGGACTGTGTCCTCCGTAATGACGCATGTTTTAATGTCCTCCCTTGAAGGCAGGTCATACATGACATCCAGCATAATGCTCTCAATAATAGAACGGAGTCCTCGTGCACCTGTTTTACGTTCAATTGCCTTTTTAGCAATTTCACGAAGGGCATCCTCTTCAAACTCGAGGTTCACTTCATCAAGCTCCATCATTTTTTGATATTGTTTAACAAGCGCATTTTTTGGCTTGGTTAAGATTTCAACGAGTGCTTCTTCATCAAGCTGTTCAAGGCTTGCGATCACTGGAAGACGGCCAATGAATTCAGGAATCAAACCAAATTTCAATAAATCTTCCGGTACTAGCTTAGATAAAAGAGAGCCATCTGTCACTTCTTCTTGCTTTGTTTCAAGGCCAAAACCAATTACTTTTTGACCTAGACGGCGTTTAATAATTTGTTCTACGCCATCAAATGCTCCTCCGCAGATAAAGAGAATATTTGTTGTATCGATTTGAATAAATTCCTGATGAGGATGCTTACGTCCACCTTGTGGCGGAACACTCGCTACGGTACCTTCTAAAATTTTCAGAAGGGCCTGCTGTACGCCTTCACCAGAAACATCACGTGTAATAGATGGATTTTCAGATTTACGCGCTACTTTATCAATCTCATCGATGTAAATAATGCCCTTTTCTGCTTTTTCTACATCGTAATCAGCAGCTTGGATTAATTTAAGAAGGATGTTTTCTACATCCTCCCCCACGTAGCCTGCTTCCGTTAAAGAAGTAGCATCGGCAATAGCAAATGGCACATCTAAAATACGTGCAAGTGTTTGTGCAAGAAGGGTTTTCCCGCTTCCTGTAGGCCCGATTAAACAAATATTACTTTTCGCTAATTCCACGTCATCTACTTTGCTGTTTGAATTGATACGCTTATAGTGGTTATAAACAGCAACGGCTAACGACTTTTTAGCACGTTCCTGGCCAATGACGTAATCATCCAAAATATCACGAATCTCCATTGGTTTCGGTACATCTTTAAACTCTACTTCTTCTTCAGTCCCAAGCTCTTCCTCAACTATTTCAGTGCATAGCTCAATACACTCATCACATATATATACACCGGGTCCAGCTACAAGTTTGCGTACTTGATCCTGTGTTTTTCCACAAAAAGAACATTTAAGCTGCCCTTTTTCATCGTTAAACTTGAACAATATTTTTCACCCCTTATAAATAATTAATCGCTTGTCCAGCTCATCGGCTAGCCCGTACGGCGGTTTCAGTCTCTCTGTCGGAGTCAAAGAACTACTCCTCGTCAAGCCCTCCAACCTCCTATCAGGCTAAACAGGCCGCTTCGCTCTTCGTGTCCAGCTACGCCTCCTTGAAGCTCGAGGTCATAAGCCAATCCGGCTGCATGGCTAGAAAACGCCACTTCTCCGGTTCGTCTTATGCTTGTCGCTTCAAAACAGTCGGCTTCGCTTTTCGTGCCCAGCTACAGGCGCCAGTGCGTACGTTGATTTTACTCTCCCTGTCACCCTTTCCCATAAAAACAAACAGTCATTTTTATGACATATGTCTTTTAGGTAATCGCGCCTAGCTGTTTATTTACCCGCTTTTGCCCCAACAATTTGCTGCGGCCAAACGGGTGATTTCCCACTTTTCCCTCGTTCAGCTATAGATGTCAACGTGTACGCTGAACGAGCGCCGTTGGCTCTTTATTAAAAAAGTATGTATTGCATTGTACCATATTTTGTTCTATTGCAGAAACAAAAGGTCTTTTGTATATATAATGTGTAACCATCTGCACTATTACTAAAACATTTTTTCACTTTTCTTCGTCAAACTGCTTTTATTTAAAAATCAAGTAAATAACTGACTCCCGAGGCGGATAAAATCCCCATTTTCTTATAAGCACCTTGACTGTTATATATGTATGGTAGTAAGTAAATAGGTAGAAAACAAGGCACGAGCAGTTCGCGCCTTGTCTACCATTATCTATTATTATGCACTAGCTTTGCTGTTTTCCACAAGAAATTCGATTGCTTTGCGGATCTTTAAGTCAGCCTGCATGCCATCTAAGTTGCCTAATGCTTTTTTAATGTCTTCAACTGACAGATTAAACTGTTCTGCCATCTTGCTTAATTCTTTTTCTGTATCTTCTTCAGTTGCTTCTAAATTCTCTGCTTCTGCGATAGCTTCAAGCGTTAAACTTGTGCGTACACGTGTTTCTGCATTTTCTTTCATTTGGCCACGAAGGTCTGCTTCGCTTTGACCTGAGAATTGATAGTAAAGATCAAGATTCATACCTTGCATAGAAAGGTTTTGTGTAAATTCCTGAAGCATACGATCAATTTCATTTTCGATCATTACTTCTGGTACATCGATTTCTGCATTAGCTGCTGCTTTTTCTACAAGTGTATCACGAAGTGTTTGCTCTGCAGCTGTTTTCTTTTGCTCTTCAAGACGTGTGCGGATTTTCGCTTTTAATTCATCAAGTGTTTCCACATCTTCGTCTGTTTCTTTCGCAAATTCATCATTTAGTTCAGGAAGCTCTTGTGCTTTGATTTCATGAACTTTCACTTTGAATACAGCTGGTTTTCCAGCAAGCTCTTCTGCATGGTACTCTTCAGGGAAAGTAACTTCTACGTCTTTCTCTTCACCAGCTGCTACACCGATCAATTGCTCTTCAAATCCAGGAATGAATGTACCTGAACCAATAACCAATGAGTAGTTTTCAGCTGTGCCGCCTTCAAATACTTCTCCGTCAACAGAGCCTTCGAAATCAAGAACGACTGTGTCGCCGTCTTCTACTTTGCCGTCTTCTTTCACAACAAGCTCAGCATGACGCTTTTGAAGAGCTGTTAGTTCTTCTTGGACGTCCTCGTCTGTTACTTCTGTGCTTAATTTTTCTGCTTCAAGCCCTTTATATTCGCCAAGCTTTACTTCAGGCTTAACGGTAACAGTCGCTTTGAAAATTAACTCTTTGCCTTTTTCCATTTGCTCAATATCAATTTCCGGACGGTCTACAGGATCAATTCCTGCTTCCTCAACCGCTTTTCCGTATGCTTCTGGAAGAATGACATCCAGTGCATCTTGATAAAGAGACTCTACACCGAAACGCTTTTCAAATAAAGCACGCGGCATTTTACCTTTACGGAAACCAGGTACGTTAATGTTTTTTACTACTTTTTTAAATGCGGCATCTAAACCGTTGTTTACTGTTTCCGCATCTACTTCTACTGTTAGAACCCCTTGGTTCCCTTCTTGCTTTTCCCATTTAGCAGACATAAAGTTCCCTCCAAAAATCTATAAATTGATCATCATGAACAGTATAAGTTGTTCGGCCGCCCTATGTATATCTTTCTTACACAAAAAGGACACATTATGACCTTTACATTATAACATACGTTTTTTCTCTTTCAACAAAAAGCCTACATGATCGGTGAAGAAATTTCATCTAATTTCCTCATAAAAGCAAGGCTCTTTTGAACCTCTTTATCCAGCTCATTCTCTGTTCCCAGCCCCGGTTCTTGGTAATAGGTACGAAGCTGCCGCAATGATGCTCTAGCCCATCCTTCAGGAGAAATCTCCTTCGGCTCAAAAGGATATATAAGGAAAAAATGATGCTTGACTATTTCCTTTACTTGCTCAAGCTGAACTGGATCTTTGTCCGCTAGCTCGTCTTCCAAAAAGTGGATAACCTTCTTAAAATAATCCTTTTCAAAAGCATCGGACAACTGTACAGGAATCACACTACCCGTAAATTCAAACTTCCTTACCGTTACGGCCCTTTCAATTCCATGTTCCTTTAATACGTTCAAAATAAGTGTTTGCAAAAAAGGATGCGTGCCTTCTTTTTCAAGCATGGCAACTAGCTCGTCATAATACGGCTGGATATTCACATGAGCAAGCTCCATCAATTTTAACGTTTGCTCACGTAAGGTTTCCTGGCCAGTAAACAGCGGCATCCACCTGGTTTCTGGAGCATCCAGCATCTTCCGGCTTAACTCTAACAGCCGTTCAAAATACTCTCGCTTTTCTTCTGGCAGCTGCTTTTCCTCCATCAACGCTGATAGCGTAGAAAAGATCGTCTTATACTGTTTTTGCTGCATAAGAATAAGCACGTAAATATCAAGCACATCATAGTAATCGCCAAGCCCCTTATGTAGCATGTCTTTACACAACTCTAAGGCGCTGTCGTAACGACCACTTTCGTACAAAGCTAGTAAGAGGGCTGTTTTTACATCCCCTTCTTCAGTAAGCGGATGTTCCAGCGCTTGGGACAAAAAAGAAGCAGCTTCATCATATTGCTTCTCTTCAAGGGCGGCCCGTCCTTTTTGGATAAGCGCCTGTCCCGTTCCCGGAAAAATAAATACATTTCCTTTTCTATCCCACTTTTTCTTCTTCATAGTCAGTCACCCTATTGCCTCTACCTCGATGAAAACAGCGGCTGCTTCCATTCCTTTTTTTGTATTTCTGTAAGTGTAGCACGGATATTCGAAAAAAAAAAGCAAAGGAGAAAGCGGATGATCGAAAACAAAAGGATTTAATCGTGCTAAACAAGGATTCCTTCTCAAATTTCAAATATAAAAAACCTCCCAAGCGTTTGCCTGAAAGGTTGATTTCATTATGTATGGCGTCCCAGGAGAGATTCGAACTCCCGACCGACGGCTTAGAAGGCCGTTGCTCTATCCGGCTGAGCTACTGGGACATATCGCTATTTTTCCTCTATTATGTATAACGGTCACTTTTCGAACTTAGACCGATTGACTTATTCTTTATTATAATTCCTTATGTGTCGAAGTTCAAGCATCTATTATTGTGTGCGAAAAGAAGAAGCACCTTAAAGGTGCAATAACTAAAAATGGATTTTACATTTTACAGCAATACAATCATTATAATCTTCAATTATTTTTTTAACTTTCTTAGTCCATTCCCTACCATGCATTTTAATATCATCCGTCCAATCCCATTCATGCCATTCCCCATCAGGAGTTAAGACATCACTAATCGTGTTATTTTCTATATATTTTTCAGAAATATCTCTAACATAAACCATATCATCATTTCCTATATAGCCTTCATCATTTTCATCAATATGGATTGTTCTTACCTTTCCTTGCCAGCCATAACCAATATCCCAAATATCGAACTTCCCTCTTGGATTATATTTACTAATATAAACACCCCTACCCTTACAATCTAAACACTCTGGGTCAGCCTTGTTATAAAGTGGGTGGGATTTGCATGCACTCTCATATTCATTTTTCCAATCTGATATAAAATTTCCCCAAGAAGTCAATTCTTTTTCGTCTAACTCTGCATATTTTTTGTACAAATCATCAATATGTGCTACTTTCTCATTTGCAATCTCTTTGGCTTCCTTTTTGATTGTATCGTTATCAAGACAATAACAATTATCAATATAGGGTTCAACTGGTGTTGTAAAGTCATATTGACTCATTAAATTACCTATTTCATTAAAGATAACTTGTGTATCCTTACTCACTAATACAATTACTTCTCTCCACATAGTTCTCCCCCCTATTCCCACATTACAATAAATATATTTACTGAATTTGAACTTTATTCATGAAACCACCTAATCGTGGCGAAGTCAGTTCAGATTTAGTGACGTGTGGATTAGGGTACATAGGGTATATCCCTACTTTGAGCTTCATAACAACGTGGAAAATACCCCCCATACCCTTATACAAAAGAAAAGAGACTCCTTGATTTCGGAAGTCTCCTATTATTGCTTTGCTTCATGTTCATTCTTTCTGTTAATCAGTGTCCGTTTCTTTATTCCAGTCATTGCTTCAACTTCTTTGTATGTATGACTCTTAAGTAATTCTAAAGCATGTACAACTTGTTGCTTAGAGTGTTTTCTTGGTCTGCCTTCTCTGAAATCATCTCGTTGCTTAGCTAATGCCTTACCTTCTTGAGTACGTTCTACAATCATGTCTCGTTCAAACTCTGCAAATGAACTGAGTATATTGAAAATCAGTCTTCCTGTTGGGGTGTTTTCCACTAGTCCCATATTAAGGATGTGAACCTTTACTCCTCTCGCAAATAAAGTCTTAACTGTTTGAATACCTTCGACTGCTGACCTAGCAAATCTATCTAGCTTTGTTACAACCAACGTGTCCCCTTCTTGTAATGCCTCAAGCACCTTGTTGAACTCTGGTCTATCTGTTTTAGTACCTGTGAACTTCTCTTTATGTATAACCTCGCAACCTTCTGCTTGTAATGCTTGAATTTGAACCTCTAAATCTTGTGCTACTGTCGAGACTCTTGCATATCCATATTTCATTGCTATGTCCTCGCTTTTCATCGCTCATTTATTGCACTAAGTTAATGCACCTCTTGAAATCTATTATAGCAAGGTTGTTAAAAAGGTGCAATAACTTTCAAGTTTTTGCACCTTGCAACTTAAAGTACTCATTACTATTAAACAAGTGATATTCATTAACTCTAAACAGTATTCTTTCCTTAACAACATACCTTGTTACAAAGATTGCAGATTAAGTATTAATTCGAATAACATAATCAATCTCGATGATTCGTTTCGAACAACGTGAGTATTTTACTTGAACATTTAACCATTTATCAATATTTAACATACCTTTTATTTGAGTCGTGTCGGGAATTTACCGAATTCGTGTGTGGATGAGAGTGGTTTCTTTAAAATAATAAGCACAATCTAGAAAAAGCATCCAACCACTTTGGATGCCTTCTTACAACTATTTCACTTGTTCTTATAGCACTTCTTTTAGCAATTCAATTGCACTTTCTTCACTTGGGTTATTTGTTCCAAGTTCACCACGGAAGGCTTTGGAAAGTATTGATTGTTTCAACATATCCAAATCTACTTTATCTAAATTTTGAGCAGCTTTATTTTCCTTCTCAATAAAATTATAGTATTTTTTCACAATTACCTTTTGAGTTTCTATATCAAATAAAGGTATTGAAAGGCTCTTTATTCTTGTTAGGGATAGTTTCCCCAATGTAGCTGATGCTATACTTTTCTTAATTAAATTCTGTGCTTTATTAGAACTCAAACAGAGTGCTAAATATTCTGGTAGGCAATCCTTTAAGTTTGTAAGCTTAGCGGCATTTTCAGTTAAATTAGCACCATCAACTTCTTTAGGAATTACACCAACATCCCCAATACAAGCACCCACTATTGTTATATAAACATCTCCAGCACTTACTGTATAACTTTTTATTTTTTCTTGTGTACTCGGTAATAAAAATTGTAGCTTATCCATCAAGACAGTGCCATTTTTTAAATCCCCAGCTTTTATATATGGGAAACCCGTATCTTCATTTACTAAAGCTTCTCCTTTAGGAAGCCGTTTCCCCCCTTTTACATCAGTAATATCACTAATATTGACCATTTGTTTAATGCTTGACTCTTCAAAGAGAGTATTTACAAACGCCGCTCGACGTAGTTCAAACGTTTCCTTCGCTTCCTCAATCAACTGCTTCGCATCTTCAATTTTACTTAAAAGATGCTCCACTTTCCTAGCAATCCGTTTTTGTTCATTTACAGGTGGTACAGGGAAAGGGATTTTCTTAAGTTTCTCTACTTGTATACCTTTAACAGTAGAGCCTGTTGACATCGATTCAATTAATGGGGTATTTACCGTAAAAAATAACCATAAAAAATAAGGTAGTATTTCAATTTTTGGTCTGACTATTTTCAAATCTTGATTAATGGCTGTCGATATCTTTGTTATTGTACTCTTACCCGGCGACATTCTTGTAATCAATAAGAGTTCATATGGCGATGCCATAGTTGCCGAACTGTTTTCCAAACCCTCAACCGTAATATAATCTATTGTAGATGATAAATACCTATTCTTAATATCTTTCACTGTAGCCCATGGAATATCCCCATTCCAATAATCACTATTACTCTTAGAAGGTGTACCCCCACCTATGAAGTTTAATATGTGTCCTGAATTAATCCACATCCAATTTTCTGGAACTGCATAAGGCTGTTCCTCATGTGGTACTACAACTTCTTCCATCAATACTTCAATGGTCTTTTTCTTCTTGCTCATTTTGTGACCACCTCATCCACTTCAACAGCACGTAACTCTTCAACTACTTCATTTAATAGATCCATTGCTTGTTGAAGTTTCGCAATTGCTTCTTCCGCCGATTCAATGGGGTCTGGTAAGTTTTCATATGATGATAAAGAGTTATCTGCAATCAATCCAATATCTAAACTATCATCTTTTTTTGCAATTTCTTCTCTAGTAAACTTGTTCCAACGTTCATCTTCTACATTAGAACGGTCTTCTGCCACATATGCTTTCATGAAGCTTTCAAAATGAGTCATTGTTAATTGATTACGTTTTCCAAATGAAGACATATTTGTACGAAGGTCATATACCCAAACATCTTTCGTGTTATCTTGGTCAGTTTTTCCTCTTGTGAAGAACAAGACATTCGTTTTAACACCTTGTGCATAAAATATACCTGTTGGTAAACGTAAAATGGTGTGTAAATTACATTTATTCATCAAGTCACGACGAATTTGTGCACCAATACCACTTTCAAACAGAACGTTATCAGGTAAAACAACGGCTGCACGAGCGTTTCCATCATCCTTCAAAGCATTATAAATCAACTGCAAGAAATTCAACTGTTTATTCGATGTTTCAAACGTTAAATCATCACGGGATACACGTTCTCCGCCCTTTTTTGTACCAAATGGCGGGTTTGTTAAGATAACATCAAAGTTCTTCATCCATTTTCCGTTTCCTGATAAAGAATCTCCTTGTTCTAAGCGTCCTTCCATGTTGTGAAGCAAAGCGTTCATTAACGCAAGACGATGAGTATCTTTAACAAGCTCCATCCCGACGAAAGCTTCTTTCTTTTGGAACTCGGCTTCTTGCGGCTCTATATCATAATAGTCATCTGTTTGATTCTTTAAATATTGGTCTGCCGCAATCATGAAGCCAAATGTTCCAGCGGCAGGATCAGCACACCGCTCACCAATTTTCGGGTCAATTAATTGAACCATCACATCAATTAATACACGAGGTGTGAAGTATTGTCCCGCTCCCGATTTCTTTTCACTTGCATTCTTCTCTAATAGACCCTCATAAAGATTGCCTAGTCCTTCTTCTTTTGCATTGTACCAATCAAGTGCATCAATGGATTTGATAATTTTTTCTAAGTTTTTCGGCTCAGCAATACTTGTAGAAGCATCACTGTATATTAGACGCAGCCGCTCATTTTCACTGCTTCCTAATTCAAGTAACAATCGCTGATAAAATGTCTTTAATCCCAAACCTTCTTTATCTAACAAATCATCCCAACGATATCCTTCTGGAATCACACCTTCTGTTTCCTGCTCCTTCATCATTTTGAGGAATAATAAGTAGGTCAACTCTGTTACATATTGCTGATAGGTAATCCCATCATCACGTAACACATTACATAAATTCCATAGTTTTTGAACGATTTCTTGGTTGTTCATTTTTCAGCCTCCTGCTAACTCCGAGTATATTTTAATTTTGGATTCTCATTCAAACCTCATTAAAGTGAAATCAAAGATAAAGTAACTTATCTATTATAACTGAAAAAATGCCCCTATGAAGAGGCACATTGTTAACTAATATAAAGGTTCTCATTTATAGTGGTAACAACTGTATCAATATAGTCACCGAACTCCCGCTTCAGCAATTTGTAGCCGCCAGAAGTTTTAAATGGTTCTTCTGAGAATGCCTCTTCTGCAGTTGGTGCTAATACAGGCACTTGAAGTAATTGCTTTTCTATTCTCTCTAACCATTTCTTCTGTCTTGGAGTCCAATCATGCAGTGAATACACTTTCTGCATCGTCTGTTTAATACGTGCTTCATGGGCAACGAGTGCTTCACCTAATGCAGCTTGGCGAATAAAGCTAATAATGTCTGCTGCAATGTCTTCATTTTTTGTTTGTTTCCAAGCTGTCTGCAAATGAGATTGCTTAAAGCCTTTCGTTTCTAGAATGGTAATAAGTTCTCGTAAATCCTGCCTTGTTAAATCTTTCGGTCGTGTGCAAATAAGATGAAGAGCGGGAATTTCATTGATATTTTCTTGGATAAAACGAACGAAACCTTCTAAGTAATCTTCAGGTCGCTTGTTTCCTTCACCGTATCCCCGAACCACATCTGTTACTTCATCCTCTTTGTTGGAGATATATCGTTTCTCGCCTTTTACCCGATAGGCTTCCATATATTCAAATAACATGTTGTGCTGTTTTGCTTCTTGTGGCGTATACGACTGAATCTCTTTTGCCCACTCATCCACATTTTTTCCATTCGACAGTTCTTCAAACTTTTGTTTTCCTTCTTCATTCAACCTTTGCTTGCGACGCTGAATTTTCGCTGCCAATTGGTCACGATAAAACAAAGCTTCATCTTCTGTGGCAGCATTGGCAAGTGATTCATATAGTTCACCGATACTGTAATTTTGTTTCTTTACAACAGGTTTCATCTCCGTATAGCTTTGCAATTTATCGTAGATGCCCACTGCATCGTAAATGTTAAAGTGTGTTTTTCCTATGTTGGGACAAAGACGGGTTGCACGTCCAAGCATTTGGTCATAAAGAATACGAGACTGTATACGCCGTAAGAATACTATGTTTGTTATCGGAGGAACGTCAATGCCTGTAGTGAGTAAATCAACCGTTACAACGACATTTGGCAGCCGTTCATTTTTAAACCGTTTAATGGCATCTAATGGCTTGTAGATATAGCCAGTAATTTTCATAATGGCATCATCTTCAATTTCATCGCCACGTTCTTTAAAGGCTTCCTTTAATAACCGAACAACTAAATCCGCATGTTGGTCAGTAGCTGCAAAGATAAGAGTTTTCTCTTTTCCTGTCGGGTCAATGTATTCGACCAGTTTGTTTAGAACCGCTCGATTAAAAGGCTCAGTAATCACCCGTTTATTAAACTGCTCAACTTCAAAATGAACGGTATCTTCCATTTTTTCTAGTTGAATCTCACCTTTATCAACATCATACACTTCCACTTCTTCGTCTTTTTCAAGAGTAATCCCAACTTGTGAAAGTTCTGTCTTAAACAGATATGGTGGTTCATGGTCAACTAAGTAGCCATCCAGAACCGCTTCACTATAAGAATACTTAAAAATAGGCATACCAAAAATCTCTGTTGTATGAAGAGCGGGTGTTGCAGTAAGTCCTAAACATGCCGCATCAAAATAGTCAATTACACGTCGATATTGACTGATGTAATCATTTTGGTCACGGAATTCTAATTCTTCTTCTGACATTTCTCTATCACTTGTATAGCCACGATGTGCTTCATCTACAATGATAAAATCATACTGTCCTACACTTGGCAGTTTTTCATTATCACTATAGAAAAGTCTTCTAACCATTCCCTGTACTGTCGCAATTTGCACCTTTGTTTCAACTTCTGGAGACATGTCTTCTAAAGACTTTACATCGTATATATCAGCAAATGAGTAGCCTTCAATTTTCGTATCTTTAAGTGCATCCTCTGTCTGCTTTCCTAACGAGTTACGATCAACTAGAAAAAGAATACGACGACACTTTTTTGACTTGATTAAGCGATACATAAGAGCGATTGCTGTGCGAGTCTTCCCTGTTCCCGTTGCCATCGCAATGAGCATTCTTCTTTGCCCTTCTTTTAATCCCTCTTCAGCAGCAAGCACCGCTCTTTGCTGATAATGACGCAAGCCAAACTTCGTGATATCCTCTTCTTCTAATCGTTTATTTGCATCCTTATCATCTTGACTAAGAAGAAGCTGTAAGTCGTCAGGTGAGTGCCATCCCTCTAGTGGGCGAGCATGCTCCAACGGCTTACGTGAATCCCAAAACCAGATACCTGATTCCTCTTGAAGTTGTCTCAAGTATGGTCGACCGTTCGTTGCGTATAAAAACGGCACTTTATATTCACCTGTTGTAGGTGTAATAACTTCATTCTCAACTTGCACTACATTTTTGGCATACACTTTTGTCTGGCTTTCTAATGCACTAGGAATCGTTTTCTTTTTTGCCTTTGCTTCAATAAAGCCAACAAGCTTTAGACCAATAAATAACGCATAGTCAACCCTGCCGCCATCGACCTTCCACTCGGCAATTGCCATGTTACGATTTTTCTCTGGCAGCGTTCCGTTCTTTTGATGATTTAGTACAGTTGTGTCTACTTCCCACCCAGCAGCACGTAGTTTCCCATCAATAATCGTACGTGTTTCAGCCTCTGTTAATTGCTGTCGACGCATAAAGTTTTTAGATATCTTTTTACGCTCGGCTTTTACCTCTTCTTGTTCTACTTCTGCTTGCTGACGAATTGTCTCTAATTCTTCTTCAAGCTTTTTGACTTTTTCCTCATATTCTTGCTGAAGCGTTTCTGTACTCTTCCCTTCTTGTTCTTGAGGTTCTACATACTCTGGTGCTTGAAAGTCCCAATCACCATATACCTCCATAAACCAAATAGACAAGCGGAACGTTAATTGTAACAAAGCCTTTGCTTCTTCTACTTTTCCATAATCCGCTTCATGCATCGCTACATTCCCTTTGCGACGAAGAGCCTCTAATATATCAATTAATTCAGGCTCAAGTAACCTTTCCCGACGCAAAGTGTTAATGCGGTCCACTTGCGTTGTACCATATGCCTCTTTAATATTTTCAGCGGCAAGGATAAATTTAGTTAATGTTTCAGCAAACAATCGCAGTTTCATTACTGTTGTATGAGGATCATGATATACATTTTTCTCAGCAGTCTCTCCCAAGTTAGCAAGTACATCCCATTTACCTTTAAAAAATGAAAAGTTGCTACTCATTGTTATCACCGTTTTCTCGATAGATTGTATGTGTCCATTATACTATAAGGATACATTATTTGGTGAATGAAGCAATAAGACCTCCTTTACTCAAATAAAAGTGTTAAAGAAGCCTAGTTAAATAAAAAACAGTCGAACTAAAAACGACTGTTTTACCAATTTACTCATTATTAAATAATAAAATCGATATTTCATTAAGGAGATTTGAGACTGTATGCCCTCAAACAATCCCAACAAATTCATCTGCACTCAGTGTTTAAACTTTGTATTCACACACCCAATACCAAGACCATCATAGTTTCATTCAAAGCCTTTCATTCTAAATACGTCAATAAGCATTGTTTCGTATCATCCTAACTTGGCTGGATTCCATTGTAATAATTTGTCCATTTATCATGAATATTGCTGTATAATTTGTAATATATGGATCGTCTACAAGGAGGAATATAGCTGTGCAAATAGCATTAGAAGAGCGAACAACTGGTCATGCTTCATATGCAAATATGGAAAGAGTTATTCAAATTTTAATTGAAACTGACACCTCTAATATTTCAACAAGAGGACTCGAAATGTTGGAACGGATACGAACAACATTCGATTTTTTAAAAGACACTTTAGATAAAGCAGACCCATGGTTAGTCCCGACAAGTACAATGGACAATATTAACAGTCCAATTTCACAAGTGTTAGGAGAAATAACCAATTTCAATAATGATAAAAACGAACAACGGTTGAACAGCATTCTTAGTTACCTTGAGAATTTACTTGTGTATTTATCACAATTAGTAGTTACAAAAACCCCAGAGGAAATTGAAGGTGTAAGAAACTCTGTTATTAAATTTAGACAGTCTGTTGGTCAACATTTATCTTACCTTGAAAAAGACGCAACAGAAACCTCGACAGCCTTAACAAAAAACACAGAAAAGTTGAATGAACTCACTTCTTCAATCGAAAGCCAAAAGACCAGAATTGACTCCATTGTTAATGAATTTCAAAGTCAATTTTTGCAAGGACAAACTCAAAGGACAGAAGATTTTAATATTTTCCTTAAAAAAGCTGAAGAAGACTTTAAAGGAGTTTATAATGCCAATACTGATACCTTTGACCAACTGGTATCCACTCAACAAGTGTCCTTTGACTCTTTAAATGAAGGTTTCCAACAACAAGTAGACACCCAGCAAAAATCCTTTGACTCTTTAATTGACGAGTTGAAGGCTAAATTTCAAAGCGAACTTGACCATATACATAAAATGAACAAAGAAGCCGAAAAGATAGTTGGTATTATTAGCATGAAGGGTCTTGCCCATGGGTATCAAAAGATTGCTAATGACGAAGGTAAAAAAGCATTTTGGTGGAATTTTGGGTCAATTGGTTCTATGATTGCTGTTATTGTCTTCGGCGTTTTTTTTCTTTTAATGCACGAAGGGTCTTTTGATTGGACAACGCTCGTAAGTCGAATTGTATTAACTGGTATTGGCTTAACCCTCTTCACTTATTGTGCAAAACAGGCTACAAATCATAGAAATGAAGAAAGACGTAATAGAAAAATAGAGTTGGAACTGGCTTCACTTGACCCTTACATAAAGGATTTAGACACCAATAAACAAAAAGAAGTAAAAGAAAATCTCGTTGAAAAATACTTTGGGGTTGAACTTCCAAATGTAACAACACATCAAGCTCCAGTCCAGCAACAAAATATTACCGACACAATTGCGAATAACCCTCAAATAATGCAACTAATTGCGGACAAAGTGTCTCAACTTATTACAAAACAATAAGGTAAGACTGAACAAATAATATGGGAAGCTTGATTTAAGCTTCCCTTCTTGATACTTCAATCATCCACTCCAATATACAAAAAAGAGAACCTCAATTAAGAGACTCCTCTTTCGTCTGATACCCCTTCTCCACCACCTTTAAATTTACTTCTATCAGTCTTGTAATGGAATTCTGCAAGTCCCACCGCCCATTTTGCGGTATCTTCTTTATGAATCCATCTTGTGCAGTAGTTCTTTGTAGTTGTATTATTAATTTGAAAATGTACAAAGAATAGAATTTCCTCTTTATGCAGTATTTTGAGATATTCAATAACAGACTTTCTGTTTATTCCTGTATCTTTTACTACCGTATCAATTAAAATGAATGATATTGGATCGTTGCTTACATTATAGAATATATAACCTACCATATTTAGATACGTGGCGAATATTTTAGGCTTATAATCACTTTTCATTGCTACTATCTTTTGAAAATCCTTATAGAACACTTTTGCAAAATTGTATTCTTCGTCCTTACCAGTGGGTTTGATAAAGTAGTTGTTAGCGTGTTTTAAGTCTAACATCACACTTTTCATGGATAAATCTTCGTAAATCTCGATATGTCCCGTCTTTTGCAATCTGAGTAAAGATTCTTTTGTTCTTGCCTTAGTTGAACTTTGCTCAGTACTCATGCCAATGAATCTCATAATATGGATAACTCCAGTGAACGCTGCTCCTTGAAAGTTGTTAGCCAATGTTTTAATGATTGCTAAGTGATAAACATCTAAATCACCATACTTTCCTAAATCCTTTGTTTCAATTAGTGACTTGGAAATCTTTATAAATGATTCTTCCCTTTCTTGCTGTATCGTTGTTTTGGTTTCTGTACTCAATTTTTTTCTTTCTCCTGTTCTGATTAATATTTTCAACTTTCTCCAACCCAATTCAATCGAAGAACATTTTGTTTTGACATGCAAAAGGAGGCTTGCCGACTTTTGTGCGTTACATTTCATCTATTTTATATCTTCTATCTATTATTCTTCTATCTATTCCCCCACTGGAATCGCCCGATTAACTAGAAAAATACTAGTATTATTTAGTGTTATGGGATACCTAATTTTTAGGTGTGGTTTTTTATAAATCCACCATTTTTTAGGTGTGGTTTTATATATAATCATTAAACCACACCTATATTTCGGGTGTATAAATCATTAAATCCAAGAGTCAATAAGATTAAAGCAGTAAATCACTTAAGTTTCACTTCTGTAAACTGCTTTCCACCAATAGTAATTGTTACTTTTTCAAAGAAACCTTCTACAATTCGATCGGCATATTGTTGTAAGAGCATTGGTTCTAAAATCTTGTTTGGGACTTCTTTAATAACTTCAATTAGAATCTTTGTCCCTTTAGCAATATTGCACCCTTTACACAATATCCAAGCATTGTCCTCGACACTTGCTGTATTAGGCTTAGAAATATTCTGTGAAAGCCTATGGTCTACTTCCAAGTTACTAGTTTTCTCGCAGATTTGGCAGAAACGACCGTACTTCTCAAAGGTAGCTTGCTTTTGTTCCTTGGTGAAGTCACCACCATTCTCTCTTCTTTTTTTCTCACGATTGTTATTACATGCCCTACAGGCACTAGCAAGACCATCTTTTTTACTTTTGTCTTTACTAAATTCTTCTACACTCTTAATCTCTTTACATTTACTACATTGTTTTAACATTTATATGAGTAGCGTATAGACCCTCTCTCACTCACTCATACTATTTTTACTACTTGTACCTCTCTTTCTATAATTTGATTTGTAAATTCGCCCATTCGAATGTGAATCCATTGCAAAATACCACGTCAGCAAGTGCAAATAAACCTGTCCAATATTAGATTTAAATCTGTCAATCGGCATGAGCACTTTATAGACAGAATAAACTTCCTTACGAGATGGTTGCTTAATCTTATTATACAAATCAAGAAATCAAGAAATTATGTCTAAAACCGTCATAAAAAATCTAATGGTTCTCCTCATCAAATCTAAAAAACCATGTCAAGAACTTTTTTTAAAAAAAGATGATTTTTTTATAGAATGAATTCAGCTTCGATGATTTGCTACTGTTTTACAGGGAAATGTACATCTACAATTTATGGGGAATTTCAGTGGTACATTGAGTTTAGGTTTGAAAAATGTTGCCAAAGGTAATCTGTTTCATATGTTTCATAGTGTAGAAAAAGAGTAGATGCGTCTCGTATCGAACATTTGAACGGTATGTTGGTGTAGATTGACACGGTCTAACTACATAACACTTTTTAAACAAAACACATTTAAAAACCCACCGTCGTTATTTGCTGAAAAACTTATTAAAGAAAAAGAGCAGTCAAAATGACCGCCCCTCTCGTTTTATCTGCATTAAGTGAAACTACAATGAACCTTTAATTAATTCATTCAACATTCTTTTATACATAAGTAAATGATTATTGCGATAGGCATTTCCAGACCCTCTATAGGTTGGTCTTGCCTTTGCCCCCTCTTGAGCCACCATCTTGGTATAATAGGCAATGTGCTTCAATTGTTTATTCATCCTCATTGCTCCTTAAACATCCAAATAGGAGCGAAGATTATTCGCTACCTCATCAACATCTAAGTACAAATATTTGGTTGTAACTGAAATATCGCTATGTCCTAATGCTTTAGATATAATAGCAACATTTGCCCCTTTATCAAGCAAGGATTTTGCAAAACCACGTCTTAAGGCATGAGGATTGATGTTCTTTAAACCATACATCCTAGAATACTTATTCAGCCGCTTCTGGATATTATTATGTGCTGGTGAGGTTGCTATAGCATCCCCGTATTTTGTAATGAATACGAAGCTGTTCTTCTTGCCATATCCGTCTCTAATCATGGCATTTTGTTTTATCAATACCTTTAGCAGCCTTTTAAGTAAATCGTCAAAAGGTAATTTAATTTGTTGATGATTTTTCATAATACCGCCATCTAAATTCAGCACATTATTATTGAAGTCTATATGGCGTTCTTCAAGTTGGGTTAATGTATTTATGCGAATGCCTGTTTTAAACATCACTAGGACAGCTGTAGCGTCCCTCAGCTGAATGAAATTGCTTAAGTCCAATAAAGAGAGCAATACATTAACATCACGCTCTGTAGCACCCTCTTTAATCTTTTGATCGACCTTTATATTAATGGTTTTCCAAAACTTTATTTCAATCCAACCGTTATCAAAACAGCGGGAGAGGAAGGCTTTTAGACATTTCAATCGTGTTAATTTGGTTTGATTGCTTACATTCATACTGTCTAGCCACTTATAGACCGTATCGGCTGTAATATTCCCAACATGGTTCACGTTTGTTACACTCTGAAAATGCTCTACATGGAGAACATAATCGCTTATTGTACGGCTTCTATTCCCGCTCACCTTCATTTGCCTAGTGATGGTTTCGAGAGCATCAGAAATCAACATTGAGTCATCCAAGACCTCAAATTGTTTTATTTTTTCTTTTGGAGCGATGGAACTAGTAATGGTCAATCCATTTAATAATCCCTTTACATCCACATCAACATCTAATAATCCTTTACTTTTGGTCACACAAAAAACCTCCTATATCGAAAGTGATATAAGCCAATAACAGGTGTAATTTCTTACGTGACCGTTATACTGACCGTTTCACTATACGATATAGAAGGTTGATTTAACGGGCTTTACACCCGATTTCTCGACGTCCCAGGAGAGATTCGAACTCCCGACCGACGGCTTAGAAGGCCGTTGCTCTATCCAGCTGAGCTACTGGGACAATTTTAAAAGTGTTAAACAAGTTATGTAAGACATTTACTATAATAACAACCTCACGAAAGATTGTCAACGTGTTTTTTTAATTTTTTTCATTTATTTCATAGAGAGGGATTTTTCCTCTTTAAAAGCAAAAGTGCAGCTTAAAAAGTTAGCATTCTATTGGCTGTTTAAACTGCACCTTCGCTTACACACTCCTATAACTCACTGCTTTTATTCTATGCATCCCAATTAACAGGTTATACATAAAAACCATTTAAAGTGAAAAAATACACTGCAGCTCTGTTAATTCCCGATGGGTTTCATCAAAAAAACGAACGACAGCCTGCTGCTCGTCTGCTTCCACAAGCGCATACGTTTTCTCCCGCCGGCCACGCGGCATCGCAATGCTCCCTGGATTCAGAAAAATAGCATCATTTATCTTCTCGGCGCCTAACAAATGAGAATGACCAAAAAAGACAAAATCTGCGCCATTTTCTTGCGCTTTATAAGCTAACTTCATAAGCGACATTTTCACGTTATAGCGATGACCATGGGTAATGAATATTCTTTTTCCCTTGACACCCTCGACAATATCATAGGGAAATTCTTCCTCTGCGTCGCAATTCCCTCTTACCACTACATACCCTTCAATTGCCGGGGTATCCGCACTCAATTCAGAGTCGCCGCAATGAATCAATACATCTGCTTCCCCTTCATAACGCTGTTTCAGCTCTGTTAAAATTTCACTCCAGCCGTGACTGTCACTCACAACTAACACTTTCATCTCGTTTCACCACCCATAATTTCCGGAAGCAGTGCGCCTAATTTCTTCATGGCCCAACCACGGTGACTGATACTATTCTTCTCTTCCGGCTGCAGTTCAGCCATTGTTTTTTGGAAGTCCTCCACCCAGAAAATAGGATCATAACCAAATCCGTTGGCGCCTTGCTTCTCTGAAGTGATTTTCCCTTCACAAGCTCCAGATACCGTCACCGTTTTTTCACCTGGACGGGCAATGGCCAATACACAATGAAAGCGTGCAGTCCGTTTTTCTTCCGGCACTCCCTTGAGTTCGGCTAACACTTTTTGAATATTGGCTTCATCGTCTTTCTTAGCGCCAGCATAGCGGGCAGAATAAACGCCCGGCCGGCCATCAAGAGCATCAATGCTTAATCCTGAATCATCGGCAATCACCAACTGCCCTGTTTCATCTGCTATCGCTTCTGCCTTCAATACAGCATTTTCTTCAAACGTGTGACCTGTTTCCTCTACATCAGGCAACGATGGATAATCAAGCAGTGTTTGCACTTCTATTCCATAGTCTGCAAATAAACTAGAAAATTCCTTCGCTTTTCCTTCGTTTTTCGTTGCAATAATGACCTTATTCATTCTGCCTCTCCTTTTGGCCGTTTGCCGATTTTTCCAGCAATTTCACCAAGGGCTGCTGATTGAATTGCAAACAGGCTCGTGATCCCAGCCTGGGCAAGTTCTAGAAGTTGATGCAGCTCCTGAATAGAAAAAGTGGCTTCTTCTCCAGTTCCCTGCAGTTCCACAAACTCATTGCTGCCTGTCATGACAATATTCATATCCACCTCTGCCCGGCTGTCTTCTATGTAATTTAAGTCTAACACGGCGCCATGCTCTTTGACGATCCCTACGCTTGTTGCGGCTAAGAAATCAGTAACCGGAAATACCGGTAATTCTTTTTCCTCAGACAGCTTATTAAGCGCTAGTGTCAGCGCTACAAAGGCACCGGTAATAGACGCTGTCCGTGTACCGCCATCTGCCTGAATCACATCACAATCAATCCAAACTGTGCGTTCGCCCATCGCTTCCAAATCTACGATCGCTCTAAGAGCACGGCCAATAAGCCGTTGAATCTCCATCGTTCTTCCTGATACTTTTCCTTTAGAAGATTCACGAATATTCCTTTGTCCCGTTGCTCTCGGCAGCATCGAATACTCCGCTGAAATCCAGCCTTTTCCGCTCCCTCTCATAAATGGAGGCACCCGCTCCTCAATGCTGGCTGTACAAATCACTTTCGTATCTCCAACTTGAATAAGCACGGATCCCTCTGGATGCTTCAAATAATTAGTCTCAATATGTACGTGTCTAAGTTCCTGAGCTTGTCTTCCATCAAATCTCATCTTAATTCCCTCCGTTGTATCATTCATCTGCATCTTATTATAGTAGCATTTTTCTCACAGACATAAAAAAGAAATCATTCACCTAGCCCCCTGATCGCAGGTGGTTAGATAGATGATTATGAGAAAGGTCAATTGCATATACGATCTGTCATCTTTAAAAGAGGCTTTCACAAATCAACCGGATTCACTACGTCCGGACGTGTTACCGAACTGCTAAGCGGCTTGCCTTGCTCAGTCGTAATGTTTGAATTGCCACCAACCTGAATAGCTAAGCTCTCAATCTGGGTTCCTTCCGTCAGAGACAAAGCGAGTGATTGTAATATATGCTCAGACACCATTTTATTTTCGAAACTTCCAAGAATAGACTCATTAAAGTTCAACGTAACTCGGCCTTCCTTTATCACTGGCTTTTCCAATAATTCGGCTTCTGGAAGAAATTCTGTTACGAGCCCGGAATCTGCTCGCGGCCCTTTAGCTAACTCTTTCACAATGGCCGTAATTTGATCTTGTTCCTTATTGCTGACACGCTTCGTGACAGGTACATAATAATAGCCCTCTCCCTCTTGAGCCATATAATAAACGGTGACCGGTCTTGTGTCTACGATATCCACTACACCAGAGGCATCTACATTAATTCCGCTTTGTCGTGTTAACCCATCTTCATCAAGTGCCATCTTTCCGACTGGCATTTCAGAAATTGGATGGCCATTCACTTGGAGTTTTACCCGCTCCACCGAATCAAATTGAGTTAATGTCCAAGTAATCGATTGAACGATTCTCTGTTCGTCTGCTCGATCATATTCTTTAAATTCAGGAGAGAAATCAACTGTTGCCGTTCCTTTTTCAATATCAACGCTTTTGATTTGTGTACCGGCCGGCAGGACAGGACGAAAACCATTTGGAACCATATTGGATACAGGTCCCTCGGCCACAAGATATTCAAGTGCCTGCTTGGCCAAACTTTTTGTATTCGGAAGCGGCATCGTTTGAGAAACAACATAGCCGTTTTTATCAATTAAATATAGCTCTGTCATCACCATATTTTTATTTTGTGCAGCTTTTTGCCCACCTTCACTCGTCAAGCTATCCGTATACACAACAGATTGCGGGGGATCAATTTTTTCCTTCTTCTCTTCGGGCCATAATCCGCAGCCTGCTGTATAAACAGAAGAAATTAAAATAACTGCCACCGCTGCCGTCTTCTTTTTTCGCATAACTACCCCTCCTAAAACTGTTTGTACTAAATATACGGGTGTTTCGAAAACTTAGAACTAGCTTGGACAAATCTTCTATTCTTACAGACACAGACTCCAGAAAAAAACCGCTTAGCTGCCTAAGCGGATTGATTCAATATGTAACTCTTTCTCTTGAAGCCAATCGGAAGCAATTTCGTAAAACAACTCTTTTGAACCCGTTGTATAGAAATAATGTGACAGCCGAGGAGATTCTTCTGCCAAGAGCTTCTTGTAATCAAGAATAGCACTTACCTCGCGGGCCGTTTCTTCCCCTGAGCTAATAACTTGAACTTGTTCGCCTAGAACATCAGCTATAATAGGTTCAAGCAAAGGATAATGGGTACATCCTAAAATAACCGTGTCAATTTGCGTATTCTGCAACGGAACTAACGTCTCAGCCACAATCTTTTCTGCCGTTTCCCCTTTGTATTCTCCGCTTTCCACAAGAGGCACAAATTTTGGACAAGCGAGCGAGGTAACAACTGCCTTTTTGTTAATAGAAGTAAGCATGTTTTCGTAAGCACCGCTTCGGATTGTCCCAATTGTACCAAGCACACCAATCTGATCATTTCTCGTTTGTTTAATCGCTGCCCGTGCCCCCGGACGGATCACCCCAATTACAGGAATTGGCAAAGCGGTCCGAATCTCTTCTAGTACAACGGCTGTAGCCGTATTACACGCAATTACAAGCATCTTAATGTTTTTCTCTATTAAAAATCGGGTCATTTCCCAAGTATAGGCCTTCACTTCTTCAGCCGGTCTTGGCCCGTAAGGACAACGTGCCGTGTCCCCTGTATAATAAATAGTTTCATTCGGAAGCTGACGCATAATCTCTTTAGCTACCGTTAAACCGCCTACTCCCGAATCTATTACACCGATCGGTCTATTCAATTTTCTCGCCTCATTTTACTTTCATTTCTTGATGCATTTTCTCTAAGTTGCTTTTTAAAGATAGTATTTCATCCTCGCTGAAATTTTGTAAAATTTGCTGTACATACAGCTGGCGCTTTTTTATCACTTCTTCGATCATACTCGCGCCTTCTTTCAGTAGATGAATGCGCACAATCCGTCGATCATTCGTATCTTTCACCCGTTCAACAAGGTTGTTTCGTTCCATTCTATCAATCAGGTCTGTTGTTGTACTGAAAGCTAGAAACATTTTCGTAGATAACTCGCCAATCGTCATATCTCCTTCTTCAAACAACCATTGCAGCGCAATAAATTGAGGAGGTGTAATCTTATAATCACTTAATATCTCTCGGCCTTTTTGTTTAATAATACCGTTTATGTATCGTAATTCCTTTTCAATATCCGCGACAAAATCGAGCGATTGCTCAAGATTTGCTGCCATGCTTAGCACTCCTTATTCATCGTTCCCTTTTTCAAACCTTAACGTTCGTGAATCCCTTACCTGTTTATTGTCGCTTTTTTCCCTATAAATTGCAAGGTAAAGAAGGCACAAAAGCATAATCTATAGTATTTCTCTTGATTTACTTATTTTTCATTAAATAGTAACTATAAGTAAGGAAGGGGGCAAATGAATATAAAAAGAATAGCTAGCTTTATAGCAACATGGTTAATTTTATGCGGAGCAACTTATAGTCTCACTTTATTAAAAAAAGGACACTTTTTCGATTATTCCTTTTTCGTCGGATTAATTGGTGTAGTGCTGATTAAGTTTTCCAGCTCATCCGGTGGTTTTACTAGCGACAACTTAGACATGCACCTGCAAAGTCAAACAGGTATGAGGCAGGAACGGCAATCGAAATCCTTTGATCCCCCATCTTGTTTTTATGCAGCGATCATCTACACTGTGGTTTCATTTAGTTTAATGCTATTTTATTATCGTCAATATTTCTTTTAAAGCAACCGTAGAAACATTTTATCCAACGGCAAAACAGATGGCGACCTAGTGGCCGCCACCTGTCTTCTTAAAGCTTTAATTCACCCATTCTGAGCAATTCAACGATTGCCTGCGCCCGTCCTTTCACGCCGAGCTTTTGAATGGAGTTAGAGATATGATTGCGGACCGTTTTTTCACTGATAAATAGCTCTTCAGCAATTTCCCTCGTCGTCCGATCTTGCACGAGTAATTCAAATACTTCTTTTTCTCTCTTTGTTAATAGCGGTTTACGATCAAAGCGATGCTCCCTCACTTGACATGTAACCTCCTCGCTTCCGCCAGCTTCTGATCACTCAATTAACGGAATGGCCGTTACGGTATCATATGTGAAGGAACAAAGAATTGACAGCAAAGCAGCAAAATTCTCTTTGTTTTTTATTCTTATGCTCTGTTATACTTCGGCGTTGATTTTCGCTGCAGGCAGACACTTTCCGTAACCGGTCCTGCATGGTCCCACCAGGACTCACTTTTCTCGCAGAGTCACCATCTTCCGCTATGATCAACTATTAAAGACATCATTCATCTTTAATAGAGCCTCTTCTAAGTAAATTAAATTGACTCACCAAGTAATTTCTCTTTCACTGTCGATGTAAACGGCACCGATTTTCCTGTTTTGGAAGATATTTGCACGAGCGTTCCTCTGCCTATGAAGCAAATCTTTCCGTTTTCTGTTGTCCCTTTATAGTGAATGTCACAGGAGGAACGGCCAAGACTGTCTACTTTTACGCCGATCGATAACGTTTCGCCAAAAAATACTTGTTCTAAAAAATCGCACTGCAAGTCAGCAACGACTGGAATGACCTCGCTTTTCCCACTTAGCCATTCGTCCTTTAGGCCTCTTTCTGCTAAAAACTCAATCCGAGCTTCTTCAAAGTAGATAAATGGAATCGTGTTGTTTAAATGACCAAACATATCTGTTTCCCCAAACCGTACCTTTACAAAATGAAAAAAGTCGAATCCTTTCTCCCACTGTTCAAAATCAGCAATATATGAAAATTTTTTCACCATGTTCTCCCCCTTTATTCTAAAAAAAACAGCCTCCAGCTGAGATAGCTGAAGACTGGAGTCAATTAATCTACTTGATGGTCGCTTCCAAAGAAGTTGCGGAAAGATTGAACTGTTGCCGCACGGTTCATGGCTGCGATTGATGTCGTTAAAGGAATTCCTTTTGGACATGCTTGCACACAGTTTTGAGAGTTTCCGCAGTCCTGTAAACCACCATCGCCCATTAATGCGTTTAAGCGCTCGTCTCTGTTCATTGAACCCGTTGGATGCGCATTAAACAAGCGAACGAGAGAAATAAAAGCAGGACCGATGAAATCAGATTTGCTGTTCACGTTCGGACACGCTTCAAGACAAACGCCACAAGTCATACATTTGGATAATTCGTACGCCCATTGACGTTTTCTTTCTGGCATACGCGGACCAGGTCCAAGCTCATACGTACCATCGATTGGAATCCATGCTTTGATTCGTTTCATGGAATCAAACATGCGCTCCCGATCAATCTGCAAATCACGAACAACAGGGAATGTGCTCATTGGCGCAAGACGAACCGGCTGTTCTAATTTATCGATCAAAGCTGTACAAGCTTGACGCGGCTTGCCGTTAACAACCATTGAACAAGCTCCACAAACTTCTTCAAGACAGTTACTATCCCAGGCAACCGGTGTTGTTTTTTCACCTTTAGCATTAACCGGGTTACGCTGGATTTCCATGAGCGCTGAAATAACGTTCATGTTCGGACGATATGGAAGAACGAACTCTTCTTCATACGGAGCCGAATTCATTGTGTCTTGACGAGTAATAATAAAGCGAACTGTTTTATTTTCACTCATCTTTATTTTTCCTCCTTATTCTTCGTATAGTCACGTTTACGTGGAGGGATCAAGGAAACATCTACGTCTTCATAATGGAAACCAGGAGCTTCGTTCTCTCCTTTAAATGTTGCCATTGTTGTTTTGAGGAAATCCTCGTCATTACGATCTGGGAATTCTGGTTTGTAATGGGCTCCACGGCTTTCATTACGGTTAAGAGCTCCAATTGTAATAACGCGAGCAAGATGAAGCATGTTTTTCAACTGGCGTGTGAAGGCCGCACCTTGGTTGCTCCATTTTGCTGTATCGTTAATGTTAATGTTTTTGTAGCGCTCCATTAACTCAACAATTTTATTATCTGTTTCTCTCAGCTTGTCGTTGTGGCGAACAACTGTAACGTTTGCTGTCATCCACTCACCAAGCTCTTTATGAAGCAAGTAAGCATTTTCCTTGCCGTCCAACGACATAATACCGTTCCATTTTGCTTCTTCTTGTTTCACATGTCGGTCAAAAACAGAGGAAGAAATAGCATCCGCTGATTTTTCTAATCCGTGAATATATTTAACTGCATTCGGGCCAGCAACCATTCCACCATAAATAGCAGATAGAAGGGAGTTAGCACCTAAGCGGTTCGCACCATGTTGTGAATAATCACACTCACCCGCTGCGAACAAACCAGGAATATTTGTTTGCTGCTCATAATCAACCCATAATCCACCCATTGAATAGTGAACGGCAGGGAAGATTTTCATTGGTACTTTACGTGGATCTTCGCCCATGAATTTCTCATAAATTTCAATGATACCACCTAACTTAATATCAAGTTCATGTGGATCTTTATGAGAAAGGTCAAGGTATACCATGTTTTCTCCGTTAATACCAAGCTTTTGATTTACGCACACATCAAAAATTTCACGTGTTGCAATATCACGTGGTACAAGGTTTCCGTATGCCGGATATTTCTCTTCCAAGAAGTACCATGGCTTCCCGTCTTTATATGTCCAAACGCGTCCGCCTTCTCCACGTGCTGATTCACTCATAAGACGAAGTTTGTCATCGCCAGGAATAGCTGTTGGGTGAATTTGGATGAATTCGCCGTTGGAATAGTATACACCTTGCTGATACACGATAGATGCAGCAGAACCGGTATTAATAACAGAGTTTGTCGACTTACCAAAAATAATACCAGGTCCTCCAGTAGCCATAATAACTGCATCGCCTGGGAATGATTGAATGTGCATGTCACGCAAGTTTTGAGCGACAACTCCGCGACAAATGTTTTCATCGTCAAGAACAACGCCGAGGAATTCCCAGCCCTCATATTTCGTAACAAGTCCAGCTACTTCAAAGCGACGAACTTGCTCGTCCAATGCGTATAAAAGCTGTTGACCTGTTGTTGCTCCAGCAAACGCTGTACGGTGATGTTGTGTACCACCGAAACGGCGGAAATCAAGCAGACCTTCCGGAGTACGGTTGAACATAACTCCCATACGATCCAACAAGTTAATGATGCCAGGTGCTGCTTCTGTCATTGCTTTTACAGGAGGTTGATTCGCTAAAAAGTCTCCACCATAGACCGTATCATCAAAGTGAATATAAGGTGAATCTCCCTCACCTTTTGTATTAACCGCACCATTAATACCACCTTGCGCACACACAGAGTGGGAGCGTTTAACCGGAACTAGAGAAAACAAGTCAACCTGTGTTCCTGCTTCTGCTGCTTTAATTGTAGCCATTAAACCGGCCAAACCGCCGCCGACTACAATAATTTTTCCATTACTCATTGAGACTCACTCCTTTTTCTCCCAAATCCAAACTTAACTTATTTCAACGATGTACTTATACGAACGCAAGAATTGCACGAACCCCTACAACAGAAAGCGCAACAAAAACAACCATTGTGACATATGTCATAATGCGCTGTGAACGAGGTGAAATCGTAAGTCCCCAGCTTACACTGAAAGACCAAAGACCATTAGCGAAGTGGAATACTGTCGAAATGACACCAATTATGTAGAAACCAACCATTAACGGATTGGAAAATACATCCGCCATCATTTGAAAGTCCACTTCAGCGCCAAGTGCTGCTTGGATTCTTGTTTCCCATACGTGCCACGCAACAAATACTAGTGTGATGACACCAGATACACGTTGCAAGAAGAACATCACATTACGGAAATGACCAAATCTGCCAATGTTATTCTTTGCTGTGAAAGCAATATACAGTCCGTAAATAGCGTGGAATAACAGTGGAAGGAAAATAATAAAGGTTTCCAATAAATAACGGAATGGTAAACCTTCCATCACACCGGCAGCTCGGTTAAATGCCTCCTCGCCTTTTGTTGCAAAGTGGTTTACGACTAAGTGTTGCGTTAGGAACAATCCTACAGGTATGACACCAAGCAATGAGTGCAGCCTGCGATAAAAAAATTCTCGGTTGTCAGCCATGTTTTACCCCCCTTAATCTTGAAGCATCCGACAAAATATCCTTTGTTTCGGTAAAGCTTCATATTGTAACTATTTTGTGACAAGACCATTTTACTCTCATCGCTATGAAGCGTCAAGGATGCGTACACTCTTTTTTATATTGTAAAAAAGCGACAAAAACTGAATGTTTCTTCACTTTTTTCGTTTTCTATTACAAATTTATTATACCACAATATCGATTTGATAAATTCCTTTTTTCTCTTCCATCTGTTGTATATAATGGATAACAGAAAGTGGGGATGAAATTGACGAATCAACTCGACCAACAAGAGATAAAAGGCCTCTCTGTACCTGTTTTTGGTTATGAACTAATTCGAGATTCTCTATTAACAGACATACTTGGCAAAGAAGCTGACTCGATCCTTTACTGGGCAGGAAAATCACTTGCTAGAAAGTTTCCCTGCAAAAGCAGTGAAGAGCTTTTCTCTTTTTTTGAAGAGGCTGGCTGGGGAACTCTTACTCTTTTAAAGGAAGCAAAACGTGAGAAGACCTTTGAACTCGGCGGCCCTTTCGTTGAAAGAAGGTTTTCAATCCAATCTGAACCTTCCTTCTCCCTGGAAAGTGGGTTTTTAGCCGAACAAATCACTTCACACGAACAAACTGAGGCAGAATCAGTGGTTGACATACAAAAACGGACAAAAAGAGTAACCGTAACGGTAAAATGGGAATAAGAAATGAATAGAGAAAAGGCTGTCCGTTAAGGAAAATGGACAGCCTTTTCTCTATTTCTCTTCCGCTTTTCCTTGCAGCTCTTCAAGAATTTCTTTCGCTGTCTTCTCTGGAATACCGATTGATCTTAACTCTTCCTCTGTTGCTTCTTTTATTTTTTTGACAGAACCAAAATGCTTTAACAGCTGCTTTTTACGTTTAGGTCCTACCCCAGAAATATTATCTAGAATCGATTGGAAGGTTCCCTTTCCGCGAAGCTGACGGTGAAATGTAATTGCAAAACGGTGAACTTCATCCTGAATGCGCTGCAGCAAGTAAAACTCCTGGCTATTATGTGCAAGCGATACGACTGAGGGCGGTGTACCGTATAAGAGCTGTGAGGTACGGTGCTTATCATCCTTTGCCAGACCAGCAACCGGGACATCTAAATTTAATTCATTGAGCAAAACATCCTTCGCTGCTTCAATTTGCCCTTTACCGCCATCAATGATAATTAAATCCGGCAGCGGCAGCCCTTCTCTAAGCACACGGCTGTAACGGCGGCGTATAACTTCTCGCATAGAACCATAATCATCTGGTCCTTCTACTGTCTTAATTTTAAATTTGCGATATTCCTTTTTGGCAGGCTTGCCATCAATGAACACAATCATCGCTGATACGGCATCTGTTCCTTGAATATTAGAGTTATCAAACGCCTCAATCCGAAGCGGCGTGTGAATATTCATCGCGCGCCCCAGCTGCTCTACCGCTTTAATTGTTCTTTCCTCGTCGCGCTCAATCAGAGCAAACTTTTCCGCAAGCGCCGCCTGCGCATTGCTGGCTGCCAAATGAACGAGCTCTCTCTTTTTTCCTCTTTGAGGCTTTATCATTTTCACCTCAATTAACTGCTCAGCAAGGGAATCATCCACTTTTTCCGGCAGCAGAATTTCCTTCGGCTTAAAATGGTTTGGCTGATCATAAAACTGCCCGAGATACGTTAAGAATTCTTCTTCCGGTTCATCATAAATAGGGAACAGAGAGACATCACGTTCGATTAACTTACCCTGACGGATAAAAAACACCTGCACACACATCCAGCCTTTATCAACGGCATAGCCAAATACGTCGCGGTCTGTAAAATCGGTCGTGTTAATTTTCTGTTTCTCCATAGTCGCTTCAATATGGGCGATTTGGTCACGGAATTCTTTTGCTCGCTCAAATTCTAATTTTTCAGCCGCTTCCTGCATTTTTGCAGTCAGCTGCTCTTTCACTTGCTGATGTCCCCCATTTAAAAAACGGGTAATTTCGTTCGTCATTTCCTTATATTGTTCGTCGGTTACTTCATTTACACAAGGAGCAAGACACTGTCCCATGTGATAATAAAGACAAACTCTATCCGGCAAATTCATGCACTTTCTGAGCGGATACAACCGGTCGAGCAGCTTTTTCGTTTCGTTCGCTGCATAGGCATTTGGATAGGGACCGAAATATTTAGCTTTGTCCTTTTTTACTTTTCTCGTGATAATTAGCCGAGGGTGTCTCTCCGCTGTTAGTTTGATAAAGGGATAGCTTTTATCATCCTTCAGCATAATGTTATACTTCGGATCATATTTCTTAATCAAATTCAGCTCAAGAATAAGCGCTTCAAGATTGGATGACGTAATAATATATTCAAAATCTTCTATTTCCCCAACGAGCCGCTGTGTTTTTGCATCATGTGAACCCGAAAAATACGAACGGACGCGGTTTTTCAGCACTTTTGCTTTTCCGACATAAATAACGGTGCCTTGCCGATCTTTCATTAAATAGCATCCCGGCTGATCCGGAAGCAGCGCCAGCTTATGTTTAATAATTGAATTCATCTTCTCACCTCCCGGATGAGTTCTGTTTCATTATATTTCTACAAAAAACCGTCTTCTGTCTGGGACAGAAGACGGTTTCTCTCATGAAATTAAGCGTGTTTGTTTACTAATTCAGCCAATGCTTCTTTCGGTTGGAAACCGATTACCTTATCAACAGGCTGGCCGTCCTTGAATAAAATAAGTGTTGGGATACTCATAACACCGAATTTTCCAGCTGTTTCTTGGTTTTCATCCACATCGATTTTTACGATTTTTACTTTGTCAGATAGTTCTGCATCAAGTTCTTCTAAAACAGGAGCGATCATTTTACATGGTCCGCACCATGGAGCCCAAAAGTCTGCTAACACAAGACCGCTAGCTGTTTCATTAGTAAAGTTTTGATCAGTCGCTTTTACAATTGCCATTTAAAAACCCTCCTAAAGTTACATATACTATGGTCAGTATAGCACCGATTATAATTGGATGCTATTTTTTTGCTTTACATTTTATTTTTCCCTTTTCCATAACCTTTACTCTTAAAAAGAGACTTTAACCAATCAAACTGTCATCTTTTATGATCTATCTTCATTTATCATGATTCATCGTCTCTTTTTCTAGAAGAAAGGCATATTTATCAGGAATGGTACGCCAAAATAAACAAATAAAAGCCAGCACTTATTGTGCCAGCTTTTAGTCATTAAGACGAAGCGACTTTTAGCTTTTTAAATTCCTCTGTCAGCATTGGTACGATTTCAAATAAGTCGCCAACGATGCCATAGTCCGCTACTCCAAAAATACTTGCTTCTGGATCTTTATTAATGGCCACAATAATTTTAGAGTTAGACATACCAGCTAAATGCTGAATCGCTCCCGAAATGCCACAGGCAATATATAAGTCTGGTGTAACGACTTTCCCTGTCTGGCCAATTTGCAGCGAGTAGTCGCAATAATCTGCATCGCACGCCCCTCGGGAAGCACCGACTGCACCGCCCAGTACATCAGCGAGTTCTTGCAGCGGCTTAAAGCCATCTTCACTTTTCACCCCACGGCCGCCCGCGACAATCACTTTCGCTTCTGACAAATCAACGCCTTCAGCTGTTTTGCGAACCACTTCCTGAATAACTGTCCGAATATCTTTAATATCCGTGTTTACAGGGTAGATATCACCTGTGCGGGATTCATCCTTTTCAAGCGGCGCAATGTTGTTTGGACGAACCGATGCCAGCAGGATCCCTTCACTAACTTTTTTCTTTTCGAAGGCTTTTCCGGAATAAATAGGACGAGTAAAAATCATTTCGCCGTCTTCTTCTTCTAACGCTGTTGCATCAGAAATGAGCCCAGCTTGCAGCCTGGAGGCGATTTTTGGAGACAAATCCTTTCCGAGCGCTGTATGGCCAAAAATAATCGCATCTGGATTTTCGCGGTCTACAACAGCAAGCAATGCCTGCGAATAACCGTCAGAGGTATATTGCGCCAGCTTTTCATGTTCCACAGTCGCCACACGATCTGCCCCATAATGAATAAGCTGATCGGCTAAGCCGCTGATAGATTCTCCAATCAATACCCCTACTACTTCTCCGCCCTGAGCGACCTTTTTGCCGGCTGCCATCGCTTCAAACGAAACATTTCTTAGTGCTCCATCACGTGCTTCTCCTAGTACTAATACTTTTTTTGACATGTGAATCCCCTCCTGTCCTGTTTGTCCTTTAGATAACCTTTGCTTCATTATGCAATAAGCTCACAAGCTCTTTTACCTGGTCACTTACATCGCCTTCTAAAACGCGGCCCGCTTCCTTTTTCGGCGGCAGGAACACATCGATTGTTTCTGTTTTTGCTTCTACATCGTCTTCATCGAGATCTAGATCCCCCAGCTCTAATTCTTCAAGCGGCTTCTTCTTCGCTTTCATAATGCCTGGCAAAGAAGGATAGCGCGGATCATTCAAACCCTGCTGTGCTGTGACAAGCAGCGGCAATGAAGTCTCGATTTTTTCCGAGTCCCCTTCTACATCTCGCACAATGTGAACGCTTTCACCTTCAATTTTAATATCCGTAATCGTTGTGACATATGGGATGCCGAGCTGATCGGCTACTCGCGGGCCAACTTGGCCGCTTCCGCCGTCAATGGCTACATTTCCAGCGATAATTAAGTCGGCTTCCTTGTCTTTTAAAAACTCAGCAAGAATCTTGGCAGTTGTATATTGATCACCATTTTCGACGTCGTCTTCTGTATTGATGAGCACAGCTTTGTCCGCTCCCATTGCTAGCGCAGTACGGAGCTGCTTCTCTGCTTCTTCACTTCCAACAGAAACAACTGTTACCTCTCCGCCTTTCTCATCACGGATTTGAATCGCTTCTTCTACCGCATACTCATCGTATGGATTAATAATAAACTCAGCACCATCCTCCTGGATTTGGCCATTTGCCACGCTGATTTTTTCTTCAGTATCAAAAGTTCGTTTTAGCAATACGTAAATATTCATAACTTCCCCTCCCGCTTTGTTCTTTTCTGTTCATTTAAAAGATTGCGAATATTTTAGTGAAAAAATAATCATCCTTTAAACTGAGGTTCACGTTTTTCGATGAAAGCACTTATTCCTTCTTTGGCATCTTGAGATTCAAATACTTCACCAAAAAGCTCAGCCTCTCTTTCTGCCCCCCTATAGTACTCAGCATGCTTAGAAAAATTCAGCAATTCAATGGCTGCTTTCATGCTGACTGGACTTTTCAAAGAAATCTTGGTTGCCATTTCACGCGCTTTTGAAAGCAGCTCTTCTTCTGGATAAGCCTGGTTGGCCAGCCCCCATTCGACAGCTTCCGTACCGGTAATTGGTTCGCTCGTCAGCAATAATTCTGCCGCTTTTGCCGTACCAACATACCGAGGCAGCCGCTGTGATCCGGCAAACCCTGGGACTAGACCGAGAGAAAGCTCCGGCAGCCCAAGCTTAGCCTGTTCAGAAACTAACCTAATATGACAGCTCATCGCAAGTTCCAAGCCTCCGCCGAGTGCCGCCCCGTGAATAGCCGCAATCACTGGCTTTGAAAAATTCTCAATGCGCTCAAATACCCGCTGTCCGCGAGCCGCAAGCTCAGAGAATTCTTTCCCGCTCTCTACTGTTGTAAATTCTTTAATATCAGCACCAGCTGAAAAAAATCTCCCCTCGCCATGAATGAGGACAACACGCACTTCTTCATCTTGCTCAATCTCGTTGAACGCTCGCTCAATGTCAGTGATCAACGCACTTGAAAGAGCATTGGCCGGCGGTCTTTGAATTAAAACTTCTGCCGTCCGACCCTCTCTTTTCCACGATATGTATGCCATTTTCTTACCATCCCCCTTACATTCAATGCAGGTCAGTGAATAGAAAATCCATTTAGCAGCATATCTCCCACTTCAGGAGCCAATGCTGGAAGATCATACTTTTGTTCATTCATCACCCAAGTGGTAACTGTTTCATCAATCGTTCCAAAAATCATTTGTCTGGCAAGCTGAATATTTAAAGAAGATCTAAATTCCTTTTTTTCAACACCTTCCTTTAATATTTCATCAATCAGCTGCAAATAATGTTTTAAGACTTCATTAATCTTCATGCGAAGTTCTTTATTTGACTGTCTCAACTCCAGCTGGGTAACGACTGCTAAATGCTTATCCTCTGCCAACATTGTAAAGTGATGTTCCACTAATAATAATAATTTCTCCGCAGCTGTGTTTTTTCCTGCTAAAGCTTCTTGAATTTTCTTCACAAAACTTCCCATTTTTTCTTGAAATAATGAGATTAATATGTCTTCCTTGTTTTTAAAATATAAATAGATTGTGCCGTCTGCAACTCCCGCTTGCTTGGCTATTTTTGCAACCTGGGCTTGATGATAGCCGTTCTCTGCGATTGTTACAACAGCAGCATCGATAATCTGGTGATACTTTGGTTTATTTCGTTTCACAGGCTGCCCCTCCCGTTCTTTCATAAGATGAAATGAATGACCATTCATTCATGTTTTTATCTTACCTTTTTACACAAAAAGAGTCAAGAGGGGACAAGCCTTTTATTTTCATAACTTAACTTGTTTTTTCTTGTTTCCTTTTTTCTTCATCTATTAGTGCGCGTCTTAAAATTTTACCGACAGCTGTTTTCGGAAGCTCATTTCTAAATTCATAGACTCTTGGTACTTTATAAGCTGCTAACTGGGTTCTGGCAAATTGATTTAATTCTTCTTCTGTCACGGAATATCCATCTTTTAATACAACATAGGCTTTTACCGTTTCACCTCGATAGGAATCCGGCACTCCTACAGCTACTGCTTCCTGCACTGCTTCATGCTCATATAAAACTTCCTCGATTTCACGCGGATAAATATTATACCCACCTGCAAGGATCATATCTTTCTTGCGATCGACCACAAAAAAATAGCCATTCTCATCCATATATCCAACATCACCCGTCAAGAGCCAGCCGTCTTTGAAGGTCATTTCCGTTTCTTCAGGCCGCTTCCAGTAGCCCTTCATTACTTGCGGTCCTTTAACAACAATCTCTCCAATCTCACCAGGGGAAAGAATCTCTCCTGTATCCATAGACAAGATTGCCGCATCTGTATCCGGCCATGGAACACCAACGCTTCCCTTTACCCGCGAATGATCCCACAGGAAGTTGGAATGGGTAACCGGGGAAGTTTCAGACAGTCCATATCCTTCTACAAGCTTTCCGCCAGTGATTCTCTCAAATTTCTGCTGCACTTCCGCTGGCAATGGTGCTGATCCGCTAAGGCAAGAATGAATGGAGGATAAATCATATTTTTTTAAATCCGGATCATTTAACAAAGCGATATAAATAGTGGGGGCACCAGGAAACAGTGTAGGACGCTGCTTTTGAATCGTCTTTAATGTCGTCTTGACATCAAATTTAGGGAGAAGAACCATTTTGTATCCTTGCATGATTGATAGTATCATAACAGCTGTCATACCGTATACATGGAAAAATGGCAAGACACCGAGAATAGTTTCTTCCCCTTTTCTGCACTTATACAGCCAGGAGGCACACATCGTTGTATTAGCTATCAAATTCTTGTGAGTAAGCATAACACCTTTCGGAAAGCCTGTTGTTCCACCTGTATATTGAAGGATGGCAAGGTCCTCATCAAAATCGAAGGAAATATCTAATTCTTCGGCTGCCTCTATTTCCATGATTCGTTTAAACTCATGATTCGTTCCACGCTCTTCTACTTGTACTTTCAGACCGGTTTGTTTCATTTGTATAAAAGGATAAATAATGTTTTTTGGAAAAGGAAGATAATCTTTGACAGCGGTTACAATAATATGCTGCAAGTTAGTTCGTTTCATCGCTTGCCGCACCCGAGGATACAAAACATCAAGTGTAATAATGACTGTAGAACCAGAATCCTTCATTTGGTACTCTATTTCTCTTTCTGTGTATAGCGGATTTGTTTGGACAACTATCCCCCCGGCATACAGGACTCCAAAATAGCTGATCACCGACTGTGGACCATTAGGAAGCATAATCGCTACCCGGTCCCCCTTCTGAATACCGAGCTTTCTCAGATAACGCCCCATCTTTAAAGAGGATTCATATACTTCCTGGAAGGTTAATTCTTTTCCCATGAAATGAATAGCTATTTTATCAGGGTACTCCCTTGCCGCTTTCGTTAAATACGATTGCACGGGCTGTTCTTCATAGGTAAGTGAAGCGGGTATTTCCTTTGGATACTGCGCAAGCCAAGGCCGAATACTCATTTCTCTCCCTCCCCATCCATTTTGAATATTATAAATATTCTATTCAATTATAAACCAATTCAGAAGGCTTTGCCAAATGGAAAAGACAAAGCCTTCTCCCTAACCTCAAGAAAGAAGGGGACAAAACTGAAAGAACAGTCACTTTACTGCTTTTTTACTTCAACGGCTTCTGATGAAAAGATTCGGATCATCATTTTGCCATTGTTTGAGGCCGCTCGAATTAGGATGGGATAATTGTATTCATTTTTAAAGACAAAGTCCGGTCCCCACCAGCTGACTGTAGCATCTTTTCCAGGTGGAACGTAAGGTACTCTTCTGCTATGTGAATACCGCTCAACAATTTGTATTCCTTTTAAATTGACAGCATTAAATAACGTTGAAGAAACTTGGCATATTCCCCCTCCAATATCCTCTGCCAGTTCTCCCTTTACAATGACTGGAGCACGTTTATATCCTCTTTCTTTCGTCCGTTCCCCTACAACCTTGTTAAAGGAAAAGGTTTCTCCAGGAAAAACTACGCGATTATTCACCGCTTTTGCTGCCAAAAAAATATTGTAGGAACGTTCCTTATTGCTTTCCGTGAAATATGTTGTAAAGCTGCCAATCTCATTCGTACTGATTTCTGCTAAAAGCTCGTTATCCACTTTTGGATAAATTTCTTTCTTTGGAATCGGCACGACAGCCGATTCTTTTCCGTAAAAAAATGCATACAATTGCTCGAGGAATTTCTCTTTATCTAACCCTATTCCTGGTTTAGCAGAGATAATCTCCCCTTTATCATTTAAAGCAGCATTAACTGGTGCTCTATACACTTCTTTATCAAAACGTTCCACAAGGGACCGTACCTTGTGAAGATCGATCATTGACTCTTCCATTGGGAAAAGAAGAAAATGATTGCGTGTAATCGTTTCATTAATCGTTTCATCGGTCATCGTAAGACTTTGAGCTTCAGACGCAAGCGGAGCGGACGTCAATAGCAAAAGAAACATAAACATAATTTTCTTTATCATCACATAACCTCCCCCGCTTAGTATTCGTTGAAGGAAAGGTTTCATGTACGATAAAGAAAAAATGAAAAAGAAGTTGTTGCCCTAGTTAATCCTTTGCCAATGTCACACATAAAGTCGCGTTCTTGTTCCTATCATTTGCAAAAGAAAGTACTTCTTTATTCCGACAATGAATCATGTCACCTTTTTTCGCCGAAAAACATTCACTGTCTATTGTAAAGGTTCCGCCGCCTTCCCAAATCATTACATATACATCGGCGTTCGGATGAGGATGGGGCGGCAACGATTGTCCAGGCTGAAAATTCAACATAAACATCATTGATTTCTCTCTGCTCTTTACTGCATGACGTGTGAGTGCCCCATCTGAAAAGGATATATATTCTTCCAACGATCGTTTTTCCATCACCCTCCATCTCTTTCACTAAATTTACTTAAGCTTTTCACAAAAAAGCCAGGTGTCAATGAACAGACACCTGGGTTATCAGCTTGCTGTCTTTTGCTTTTTATTATCTCCTATATAGGTAGTGGTTGGTTTTCGCTGCAATCAAATAAAGCCTTTTTATCAAGAGATATATCTCCCTAATCCATCATCCAAAACAATCGGCTTCTTGCCGCTCTTTGCTGCGGCAAACTTTCGTTTTAGCCCCCAGAAAAAACCAATAACGATGATGCCGGTAATGATAACTGCACCGATATAGGATGCGGTCATAGATAATCCAAAGCCAATTTGCGCATTGAGTATATAGGTGAAGGTGGCCATCGTAATGAAAGCCGCCGGCACAGCCGCAATCCAAAAGTTTTTCTTCTGTAACGCCAAATACATTGCTCCTACCCACAAGGCAATCATAGCGGTTGACTGATTTGCCCACGAAAAGTAGCGCCACAAAATGGTAAAATCAATTTGTGTCAAACCGACTGAAATAGCAAACATTGGCAAGGCTATCCAAAGGCGATTGCCTATTTTCTTTTGAGCAGCACCGATATAATCAGCAATAATCATCCGTGCACTCCGGAAAGCCGTATCGCCAGACGTAATCGGCAGTACAATGACCCCGAGAATGGCCAATGTACCAAATACAGCGCCGAGCGTGGTGGTTGCCACTTCCTTCACAACTCCGGCCGGTCCTACTGTTGCAAGCAACTCAGTTAACGAGGCTCCATTAAAAATCGACATAGCTGCCGCTGCCCAAATCATCGCAATGATTGCTTCAGTTATCATCATACCGTAAAAAATAAAACGGCCCTGTGATTCTTTTTGGGTCGTGCGCGAAATAATCGGAGATTGCGTCGCATGAAATCCAGACAAAGCTCCACAAGAAATCGTTAAAAATAAAATCGGAAAAATAGGCAGATTGTCAGGATGCATATTCACAAACGAAAGCTCCGGAATTGGGTGGCCTTGGAGTATGAGAGCCCCTCCAATTCCAACCGCGCTAATTAATAACAATGCTCCAAAAAACGGGTAAAAACGGCCGATGATTTGATCAACTGGCAAAACGGTCGCCAACAAATAATAGATGAAAATAACAGCTACCCAAATCCCCAGCGTCATCCAGCCCGGTGTCAGATCGGCCAGCAACGCCGCTGGCGAGGATACAAAAACAGTTCCCACGAGCACAAGCAATAAAAGGGAAAAAGCGTTGACAACATGTTTAAAAACTTTCCCGAGAAAAATCCCAGCCAGTTCAGGCAGGTGAGCTCCCCGGTTCCTCAATGAGATCATCCCTGTCAGATAATCATGAACGGCTCCCGCAAAAATAGCACCAAACACAATCCATACAAAAGCAACTGGACCATAAAGGGCTCCCATAATGGGCCCAAAAATCGGTCCTACACCAGCAATATTCAACAGCTGAATGAGTGAGTTTCGCTTTTTGTTCATTGGTACATAATCTACACCATCAGCAAGTGTATAAGCTGGTGTTTTTCTCTCTGTCTCCACCCCAAATACCTTCTCCACATACTTGCCATACGTGAAATAGCCGACAATGAGCAGAACAATGGCGGCAATAAAGGTAATCATGGCTTTCCCTCCTTTCCACCACTGTATGATCCCTTTGTTTTATTTATAACGAGACGTGCCTTTATTGTGAATTTTCATTTAACTGCATATGACGCAAAGGAGTCACCACACTGGTATACTTGGTTTTTGTGATTAGATATCTGAGGGAGAATGTTAAAATAAGAAAAGTATGAGAGTGATTTTTTATCATCTCAACACTTCTCTTTTCTTAGTAGTAATGGAGGAGAGACAATTTATTTATGATAAAGATAATTTCAATAACTACACAAAAAACCTAAAATCAATCTAAATTCAATTGATATATTTGACGGGGGCGCCCTTTATTGACAGGTTGTTCTTCTCCAATAATTCGAGCAAAGTTATGCTGCTCCAGTTTACTTAAAATTCGGCGTGCACTTCGTGAAGTAATGCCAAAACCATCCGCTAAATTTCCTGCAGTGATCGTTTGATTTCCGCAGCTTTCATTAAACGAAATTAATTTATTAATCGTTCCAATGCTTAATCCGGTTTGCTTGGCAATTAAGAGCCGGCCAGGATCTTTACTTCGTACCGCATACTCAAGCTGAAAAGGCTTTCCAATCGGACCATGTACCTTTCCATCTGATTCAACAACAAAACAATTGCTATCATCTGTCGATTTAGCTTTGGAGAAAGCTTCATACGCTTTTAGCTCTGCTTCGTTTGCCGTATGTCCAAAACCAATTCCGCAGAAAACGGGTATATTTAATTTAGTATGAACAGATTGAAACATGGGAAATTTCCGGAAACGCTGTGTATGCTGCTCGATCTCTCCTCTCGTTGTTATAAGCCGAACATTCCCCTGTTCTGTCCAAACACTTAAAGCTTGTATGTCTTTTTCATATTCTGCAATCATCTGCCATAAGATTTCTTCTCTTCGGTTTATAACCTGTTTATCCACGCTCTGATCAAGTTTATCCATATTCTGATTAAAACCAATTATGACAATGGCAATTTGGCTTTCAACCTGATAGAGGCTTTTCCCTTCTAGAAGCACTTGCTGTAACGTCTGGCGAATAGCTGATTTTGCTGGTGTAACTCGAAAAGCAGGAATGCCCAGCTTCTTTAGCTTTTCATAAACAAGATAATAACTCGTCATAGCTGATACAGTTTTTCCTTGCTTCCATAGATCATAATGAAAGGAAAAAAGTTTATCTAAATCCTGATGAAGCTTGCATTTCTTTTCATACATTTTTTCAGCGTTGATTTCTAATTCTTCTAAACATTCCTTTGCACCCGTTTCAGGCAAGTAATCGATACTGAAATTTAATTTATCGGCGCTCAAACCTGTTTGCTTAAAAGCCATAAATAATCCGCGATAAAAAGAAGCTTCAGTATATGGAATAAAAACCATTGGTTTATTTAACTCTATAGAAAAATGATTTAAATAATCACGCACAAGTAAATAAGGGACGGGCGCTGCAAATAAGAGAATATCTGTTTCTTTACGATACTCTTCAACTAGCTTTGTTACTTGATCAGGGTGACTATAAACCGCTTGCAGCAAATCGAGATCTTCAAATTGCTTTCCAATAAGCATCACTAATTCCACCAAATCAGGTGCTCCAAAAACAGCCACTTTAATCTTCAAATATATATCCCTCCTCTCTTTACGTATCAGAATATTATAAATATTCTATCATAATTTATTTTTTATTGTTTTAAAATAGACTTAAAGAATCCCGTATAATTGAAAAAACTGATGCCCTCATGTAGAAGAACATCAGCTTCTGATGGAAACGATACAAATTATTCAATACAAGCTTTTTAGATACTCATTTTATTTAGCCGCAACAGGTGGAGTTCCTTCAAGCTCCTCCTTTGTTTCAGAATTGGGATCATTTGATTTCCGGGCAACCGGCTCCTTTCCTGCCGACTGCTTTTTCATGACCATACTTACTATATAAGTCACGACAAAATTTAAGATGAGTGCAATCAATCCTGTATTTATGTTAAATAGATTGATTTCACTTACATGCATGCCTAAAGCAAACACATTCCCGGTAATTAAACCTGCTGCTATTCCTGCTGGTTTAATTGTGCGGGAGAAGAAGATAGCCAGTAACCCCGGCAAAAATTGACCATATCCATAATAAGCAGTATTAATTAAATTTAACATTAGACTTGGAGCCAGCAGGGTTAACGCCATTGAACTCAGAAGATAAAGGATCACAATCGTTTGTACCCATTTTCTTTGGGATTTTTCAGGAACAGCCGGCATTAAATTTCTTGAAACGAGCCCCCCGACCGTTAAACTTGTAATGGCCAGCACTAAAAGCCCTGAAAGTGCAGCCCCTGCAGCTACAAGACCAACTGCCCATGATGGAAGGATTGACATGACGGTAGCTATAAACGCCTGATTGGGATTTTGCAAATTTGGAATGTGAACTAAAGCAAAGTAAGAAGACAGAATTAAGAAAGGATACATCAGCATATAGAGTGGCATAAATCTTTGTGTTTTTTTGATCGTTCCCTCCGATTTGCCCGTAAAAATGACAGCTGTAATCAATGGCATGCAATATAGGGCTAGGGCTTGAAAGAAAATGGTTGTTAAACTGAAAACTAAATGTTCGGGTTGATCAATCGTCACAGACGCCCCTTGTTCCTTTGCCATTGAAAACAAATGAGAAACACCGTTTGCTTCTCTAATAACTGCTATGCCAGCGATCACAATAGCTAAGAACATTAAAATATCTTTTAGGATAGAAATCATTGCCGGAGCCTTTACACCTTACACAGAAATATAAAGAAACGCTATACATCCGGCAATAATGACCGCTGCTGCAGGTGACAAATTAAAGCCAAGGGAGCTAAGGGCAACAATGAGTCCTTCAAATTGCAGCTGTCCCCAAGGAATCAAAAAGAGCAGAGCAGACAACGCCACTACTAACTCTAGACCACGGTTAGAATAGTGTCCTTTAAATAAATCGGGGAGCGTCATGGCTCCATACTTCTTGCCCGCTCTCCAAAGCAGCGGAGCAATGAAATAGCCAACAGGATACGCTAAAAGAATGTATCCTAAAAACCATAATCCATAGCTAGGCCCTTTTGCGTAAATGCCTCCTGGAAAGCCAATCATCGTTCCTATGCTATATATTTCACCAACCGCTAGAAAGAAAAGTAAAATCCCGCTGAATGCCCGGCCTCCAACCAAGTATTCCTCCACGTTCATTTTCTTCTTTTTACCACGGCTGCTTAGTGCGATGCCCAATGACAAAAGTAAAATGAATCCAAATACGAAAGCTGTCATCATTCACTCCCCCTTTTTTGTCATATTTTTTCATCTTCATACTGATGCCGGTCAAAGAAATGCCAAGAAATGCAAAGACAAAGAGTAGTCAATGGGAACCAGAGAAATATCCAAAAATAGAGAATAGGGAACCCTAGAACGCTTACATCGGCTGCAGCAATAAACGGAACAACTCCCAAAATCGCCAGAAACGGTATTCCAATACCAATGAATACACTGCCTACTTGTCGTAGTGACAAAGAGATCTCCACCTTTCTGCTGATTCAGTACATACTCATATACCTACTTAAAAGATTCGCTTATCTTTCTTTCTGCAAGCCCTGATTAGTATAAAGATTATCATAGTAAACACATTTTGTTTTCATAAACAACACAGCCGTCAATCAATGTGGCTACGATGTCAATCTCTTTAATTTCTTTTGGATTGACCTTTGTAGGATCTTCTGCCAAGACGGTAAAATCAGCTTTTTTTCCTACTTCAATGCTGCCTGAGTGACGTTCATCAAAATTCAGTTCAGCTCCCCAAATCGTCATGGACCTCAAAGCATCTTCCACACTGCATTTCTGGTCAGCCCCCAACACTTTTCCATCCTTCGTTATACGGTTGACTGCTGCCCAAACAGAAAACAACGGAGAGATAGGGGTTACAGGACAATCTGAATGTACGGTAAAGAGCAGGTTACGGTCTAGAGCATCTTTTATTGGATTCATTCTGGCTGCTCTTTCCGGTCCAAGAAACAGTTTCTCATGACGGTCTCCCCAATAATAAATGTGATTAATGAAAAATGAGCCGGCTACACCGAGTTTTTTCATTCGGTCCAAATCAGCCGCTGTTGCTGTTTGCACGTGCTCAATGCGATGGCGATGATCTACACGGGGATGATGAGTTAAAGCAAACTCAAAAGCATCCAAATTAGAGGCGATAGCTCGGTCGCCATTGCCGTGGATCGTCACCCGATAACCACGCTTGTGCAGGTCCAGCACTTCTAAATTAAAATCCTCTTGTTCATGGATCAAATGACCATTTAATTCAGAGTTGCAATAATAAGGCTCTCGCAATGCTGCCGTCAGAACTTGGATAGATCCATCTTGAAACAATTTAGCGCTGTCAAGACGAGCTCGTCCGTTAGATCGAAGACGAATATCTTCATCCAATTCTTTAGCAGACACCCCCCCAAATACATTATTCTCTCTGAGAAGGTGATGCATAATCATTAATTGCATGCGCATAGGATTTTGTCCTCCGGCTACTGCCTGGATATGTGCTTCGAGTTCCTCTACTCCTATGTTCAGACCAACACCTGCATCTGTGTTTGTTGTAATTCCCTGAGCTAAATAATCTTTGGACGCTTCTCCCAGTAAAGACACCAAATTCTCTACAGACGGAACAGGAATGCTTGATTCAACAAGATTCATAGCTGGAAGCTCATATAGCACACCATTTAATTTTCCTGCCCTATCTCTTCCAAAATGGCCGCCAGGCGGATCCGTTATTTGCTCATCGATTCCAGCGAGCCTTAGAGCAGCCGAGTTGACAACAGCAAAATGGGCGGAAACATGCCGAATAAAAACAGGCTGATGAGGAACAACAGCGTCTAATTCTTCACGAGTCGGATGACGCTTTTCCTCTAGAAGAGTATCATCATATCCATAGCCCAAAACCCACTGATTTTTTTCCTTTTTCCGGGCTAATTGCAAAAGTCGATCTTGAATATCACTAATATTTTTATTAAGCGGACTGCTGCAATTTGCTTGTTGGCGAAACTGGGCATACATTAACAAGTGATTATGCGTATCAATAAACCCCGGAAGCAATGTGCCTCCCTTTAAATTAATGACTTGTGTGTGCCTCGTAACCTCAACCTCATTCTTTGGCGGTTCAGCTTCCGGCCAAATCCCGCTGATTCGGCCATTTGTTACGGCCACTGAACCTCCACGTCTTCCTTCCTTGTCTAAAGTAAGGACATTGGCATTTGTCAACAAAACATCTGCTTTAATCATTATGAATCATCCTCCCCCGTTTCACCTGCTCATTTTGTTCTTTTTTCTTCCGTGGTTGTGAAAAGGAATTTGTATGCGTTTTCAAAAAAAGAAAAATATTCAGATTTTTCTTTTAAACAATGGTATTAAAAACAATAATTTCTTACAATAACCATAAGTGGACCTTTATTATGTTTTGAAAAGAAAAGGTGAACAAGCAGCATGGAGACGAACAAAGTCGGGAAAGCCGGAAAGGCCTGTAACGAATAATAAAAGAGGGTGTTAAGGTGAAAAAAGTAATTCTTGCTTATAATCGTGTATCTCCGCAAGTCATTGAAGAGCTGGAAAAGGAATTTGAAGTCGTCTATTTTGAAAACAATGAATACTTGGATGATCCGCGTTTTGTACAAACGCTGCAAAAAGCAACAGGCGTAATTGGGCTTGGACTAAACGTAACAAAAGAACTGCTTGATCTAGCTCCAACGTTAAAAATAATTTCGAATGTTTCGGTAGGATACGATAATCTGCCACTAGAAGAATTATCAAAGCGCGGCATTATGGCAACGAATACACCGGATGTATTAAACGACACAACAGCCGATGCTATCTTTGGCATTTTAATTGCGGCAGCCCGGCGGATGACAGAGCTGGATCATTATGTAAAAAGCGGAGCATGGACTGAGCTCTTGCCTCCCGAACTTTTTGGATTGGATGTGCACCATAAGAAGCTTGGCATTATCGGCATGGGCCGCATTGGACAGGCAATCGCTAAACGAGGACATTTTGGTTTCGATATGGAGATTTTATATCATAACCGTTCAAGAAGGCCAGATGTCGAAGAATTATTAAACGCTCATTATGTATCAATGGATGAATTATTGGCAGAATCAGATTTTGTTTGCTTAATGGTCCCCGCTTCTCTCGAGACAAAAAATTTAATCAGCTATGGAGAGTTTAGCAAAATGAAACGAACAGCCATCTTCATCAACGGTTCACGGGGGCAAAATGTAGACGAGGAGGCTCTTTATGACGCTCTCCAAAACGGCACCATTTGGGCTGCAGGCACCGATGTCTTTAAAGAGGAGCCTCTTCCTGCTCATCATAAGCTGTTAACATGCAAAAACTTAGTCACTCTGCCACATATTGGCTCCTCCACAGCTGAAACAGAGCACAAAATGTCTGTAGTGGCTGCTAAAAACCTGCAAGCAGGTTTAAAAGGACAGCAGCCGCCTAATTTATTGAATCCAAACATATTTTTAAATCAATAAATTTTGTACCGTACGTTCGATTGTTTAGATGAGATGCCTTGAATGGTTACACTTCTCTTTTTTTATCATATTTTAGTATTGATCACTTAAGAAAAGGAGCAGATCGATTCATGGTATCTCGTAAAAACAATCTTCCAAAATTATTGGACGGTTCGCTTTATCATTTAGTAAAGACCATTGATTCTTTTTTTGATGAACCGTTTAAACAGTTTGATGCTTTTTTTCACCATAACCTGTTCAAAATAGATTGGTATGAAACAAGCTCAGATGTGATTGTCGAAGCAGAGCTTCCTGGATATAAACGAGAGCAGATTCAAATTGAAATACTCGGAGATCGCTTGCGGATTGCCGCAGAAAACTCTCAACTAGCAGGAATGAACCCTTTTGAACAGTCCTACTCCCATCAATACCATGCTAGCCAGAGAATGGAACGCTTTATAACGTTACCCTTTCTCATCTCAGAAAAAGACACGAGAGCGACTTATAAAGATGGCGTACTAAGAATTATCACACCTAAACAGCATTCTGCTAAACGCTTTATTAACATTGAGTAAAATTCCTTAATGTCCATTTATCTAACTAAAATAGCCTCTATCCATTTGGATTGCCTAAGCTCCGGAGCAAGGGAATCCACATATCTGATGAATAAAAGAATAAACTAAATTATTAATGACTTTTATACTGGGGTGGATAAACATATGCACCACTTTTCTCAAGATGAACTCGCCAACAAAGCTTGGTCACTCTATCAAACAGCGGTGAACCAGGCAGCCCTTGTCCCCTTGATACACCCACGTATCCACCATACGTTCAGCGCTCAAAACCTACTGGCATTTCTCGCTTATAAAAATAATATAGATTCTACCTTTATAACTGCTCTTCAGAGTAGAGGTTTCTGCTTAAGTTCAAATCAAAGCATGATGCAGAGCTTGCAAATCCTTTGTTCCAACTTAGGCATCTCCCCTCCTATTCACACTCCTGATGCGGAGGCACACTCACAACTGAGAAGAGAACGAATGCACACTGTATTAGGGGAAAGAGCATCTGAACACTCTCCCCATATTATGGTCACCTTGGACGGTCAAATGACCGCTCCTTCTCTTGTTGAAGGCTTCTTGTTAAACGGAATGACCATTGCCCGCATCAACTGTGCCTATGACGATGCATCAACATGGAAAAAGATGATTGACACCATCCGCTATGCTGAAGAGCAATTAAGAAACAAGGGCAAATATAAAGATCAAAGGTGCCAAATCCATATGGACTTAGCAGGACCTAAAATTAGAGTCGGTCCTCTAAGAAAAGTTGCCTATCCTTTAAAAATAGGTATAAAAAAAGACCGCTATGGCCGTCCGCTGGCAGCTAAAAAAGGAATTATCAGCTGGCAGTCTGCATCGACTAAACAGTTAGTCAACGAGGAATATGATTTTATTATTTCTACCTCTCCATGTGAACAATTTCGTCAATTGACAAAAGGAGACTCCCTTTCTTTTGTCGATAATCGAAATAAGAAGAGAAAATTCCTTATTACGGATACATTGCCGGCTGGCTTGATTGTCACGATTGAAGAAACTGCCTATATTACGGAGCATACGAAGCTAAAAAGCATACAAGGAGACATAGAGTTATTCGTAAATAACGTTGAAAGATCCCCCATTCAAATAGAAGTTAAAAAGGGAGATCTTTTAAGAATTCATTTGAATCATTCAACGGAAGGACACCCCGCTGCTGAATCAGCATCGGCTGCTATTTCCGTCAGCCTGCCTGAAGCATTCTCCTGTGTTCAAAAAGGACATAGAATATTTATTGATGATGGAAAAATTCAGGCCGTAGTAAGAACATGCAGCCAAGACTTTATCGATGCAGAAATTATCTCTCCAGATACGGAGACAGCTATTAAAGAAAATAAGGGAATTAACTTACCTGATTGCGATGCCAATTCAACGATTTCAGCTTTAACGAATAAAGACGAGGAAGATCTGGCGTTTATCTGTGAGCATGCAGATATGATAGGACTCTCTTTTATACACAGCCCTGAAGATCTTCAAAAACTACAACAGCTTTTAGCCAACTATCCGTCAAAAGATTTAACAGTGATCGCCAAGATTGAAACAAAAGAAGCGATCCATCACTTCTCTAACATTCTCTTAGAAGGGCTCACTTTCTCAAAATTCGGCATTATGATCGCAAGAGGCGATTTAGCCATTGAAATAGGATTTGATAAACTCCCGGTTGTTCAGGAAGAGATTTTATCCATGTGCCATGCTGCTCATATTCCTGTCATCTTGGCTACACAAGTGCTGGAATCGCTAGCTAAAAAGGGCACTCCTTCTCGATCTGAGTTAGCCGACTTATTCTTTGGAAGCGAATTTGATTGCTTAATGTTAAATAAAGGCCCATTTATGGAAGAAACGATAGAGTTCTTAACGGAAACCCTTCTCTTAATATCGGAAGCAAAGGATTATAAGCAAACGTTCACACGGTCGATAGCTTTTCAAGGTGAAGAGGACTTCCGCCCAAATCCTCACCAGCTTAGTTGATATACACTGGACACAATAACCACTTCCCCAGGGCAAGCGGGGAAGTGGGTTTAGTTTTTAAGCTGTGAGCACTGCCAATGAGCGGGAAGAACGGATAGAACTTTCACTAATCGTTCTCTACATAGTCCATTTCTTCTTATTAGGAAATGCATTACAGAACTATCCACAAATTCTCCTTAGTTAAATTTCTATTCAAGAGACTTATGCAGTTACATATTCATGAGTTGCTTATTATAGAAGCAAGATCTATTATTTACCTAATTTTTTAAGATCACTTAATCCTGCCCGGCATAGACTAAGATATATTATTAGGGAGGGATCTTTTTGCCTACAAAACCTTTAGTCTATAAAAGTCCAGATGATGGCAAAGATTTAAGTATTTTTTTAGGCGGAGATACTTTTTTAGGTTTTGCAGCCCAATCAATATTAGAAAGCAAAGGATATACGTATCCCTTTAAATACTTACGTTCCATATATAAAGAAGCAGATGTGCGAACACTTAACCTCGAAGCGCCAATCAGCAAAATGGCTAAAGAGCTTACTGCAGAAAAAAAGTATAAATATAATATGTCCCCTCGCGTGTTAGAAGGCTTTAAAAAAGAGAAGTTTGATATTTTTTATATGGCCAATAATCATACAACTGATTATGGACATGATGGCTTATTAGAGTCGATTGCTCTATTAAAAAAGGAGAAAATGATTCCTTTAGGGGCAGGAAAAAACATAGAGGAAGCAAAAAAAGCGTTGATCATCAAAAAGGGAACTATTCAAGCAGCCATTTTAAACTATATGAGCTATCGAAAAAACTATGATGAGAAGTATCATCACTTTGCGTCTCATAACCATAGTGGTGTCAGGGCACTATCTGAGCAGGCAGTACAGGAAGATATCCAGCAATTGAGAAAACTAGGTGTACATGTAATCATCGTATCTATTCATTGGGGTGATAATTATGAACCCGTATCTAAAAAACAAAAACGACAAGCTGAAATGATTTCTGCTGCTGGTGCCGACGTGATTGTTGGTCATGGTTCACATCAATTTCAAAATATAGGTATCGCAAACAAAATTCCTGTATTTTTTAGCGTTGGCAACTTTATCTTTCATACGACCCCAAACCGAACGTCCTCTTTAACCTATGGATTTCCACTTACCCTGCATATGAATGAGAAAGGTTTAACAAAGGTGGACGTATGGCCGATTCACACAAATAATAAAACCGTTAAGTTCCAGCCGCGGCATTTATCTGGTTCAACCGCTCATACAGCTATCCAGGAACTGTTTTCCCAATCGGATTTAGGAAAGTGGAAAACGAAAATAGCAAATGATCGAGGCATCATCTACTTTTAGTTTATTTGGTTCATATAAAAAGCTGTCCCAAGAATGAAAAGCCAGATTCCTCCCTCAGGTATAAACCATTATATACGCTGATTTAATAAGGCCTCCATGCTTAGGGACAGCTTTTTTATAATACATGTTTAGCTGCAATGTAACTTTCCTCTTATTATCTCGTTGCTCTATCTTTCCTGTGCTTCAAGAATCTCATTTCAATTTTTTTCTCCATCGAGCATAGTTAATAAAGGCATAATAGACTTGTCATACATAGAGGTTTTAATAAGCAGAGCGGTTTCTTCCGTTAATAAAGGTTTAATAATGTTCATAATGTCACCTGCTGTCTCACAAGCCACTTTTTTCCCTTTCATTTTTTTATTCTTTGCACCTTGAATGATCTGATTTGCAAACTTTCCAGTGGCAATTAATACATCTATTTGATAAGCTGCGATCATTTCTCCGATTTGCTGATGGTATTTCGCTTCATGCTCCCCCAATTCAGAGACACTGCCAAGAATAAGGATCTTCTTCTTATTGGCAGCAATCGCTTCCATCACCTTTAAAGAGGCTTCTATAGAGGTGGGGTTAGCATTCCATGTATCATTTATAATGAATGAATCATTAGGACCTTTGAATGTCTCTAGATGAGCAGTTAAGTTTTTAAAAGTCTTGAGCCGTTCAGCAGCTTCTCTAATCCCAAAACCAAACTGATGGACAGCAGCAATCGACCCCAACGCATTATAAACCTGATGTTCCCCATAGCCAGCGACAACCACCTCATACTTCATTTTCTCATAGATTAAGGTGAACGCCATTCCATCCTCTGTGTAGCGGATATTAGTAGCTTTATAGTCAGCAGGAGAGTGAATACCAAAGTAAACTACCTTTCCTTTATAGTTTTTTAACGAGATTTGTTTCGTTTTCTCATCATCTGCATTTAATATCAAAATCCCTTTATTATTCAACCCGTTTAGAATTTCTCCCTTTGCTTGAATGTAATTTTCGAGCGTGCCGCATTTTTTCAAATGGTCAACGCCAATATTAGTAATCATTCCAATGGTCGGTTGGAAAAATTTGCAGCTATATTCAAGCTGACCAATTCTCGCCACAGGAGTTTCAAAAACAGCTACCTCTGTTTCTTTCGTCATTTCACACAAGTAGGAAAGATTCCGGTAGGGAGCATTTTTGCTTTTCCTTGTAGCTAATACTTTATAATCTCTTTTTAAAATGTGAGTAATCATTTCTTTTGCAGTTGTTTTCCCGCATGTTCCAGTAATGGCAAAAACGGGAATATCAAACAAAGAGCGATAGTATTTTACAAACTCCCAATAAGATTTTTCCATGTCTTCTACTACAATATAGGACACGTTTGGTAAAAACGGCTTTTTAATTTTTTTCTTTTCAAGGATAACAGCACAAGGAGTATGTTTTTGTATATTCTCCCAGTCAGTTTGTTGAATTTTTCCCCGCAGAAAAATGACTCTGTTCGCTTTTTTTATATAATTAGTTCGATCAGTAATATGATAGATATCAAAAGTATTTCCGTGAATAAGCTGGCCTTTAATCACTTTAAGCAAAGTAGAAAATTTGATTTTTTTTTTCACTTCCTATACATCTCCAATCACATTATGCAGTACTTTAGAGTATGAAGCCTTTCTATTGAACGTGACGGCAGCTCTCCCTTGTTTATGCAAGATTTTATTTTTTCATTCATGGATAAGTATCTAGTCAAATAGGATTATCCTCCATACCTTATAATAAGTACTTTTTTATAGTGCTAATCAAGGGGGGAATGTTTTGAAAGCGATTATTTTCATAGAGATTTACAAATCAGGTTCTAGCAGGGAAGCAGCTAAAGCAGCTAACCGGCTCGGTTTTTTTACAATCGTTTTTACGAATAGAGCAAGAAGATTAAAACAGTCGGACCAATATCCAGAGGTACATCAAATGATCCTAGTGGATACACAGAATTTAAAAGCGATGAGAAAAAAAATAAAAGTATTGCGGTCCCAAGGAAGAGAGATTGCTGCGATCGTCAGTTTCACCGATCCCTATGTTCATACTGCCGCTGTATTAGCAGATGAATTTTGTCAAAGCTGTGTTTCCACAGAAGCAATTCACAAAATGGAAGATAAAGTGAAAACTCGTTTATCTCTTAAAGACCAACCTTTTACTCCAAATTTCATTGAAATAAAACCAACACAATCTGTTAAACCACTCACACTTCCTTCTTCATTAAAGTTTCCCGCAATGGTCAAATCACCAAAATCAACAGGTTCGAAAGATGCATTACTTGCTGAAAATGAAAAGCAATTGTTAGCAAATGTTATACTGCTGCGTGAAAAATACCCTATGGATTCCGTTTTGATTGAAGAGTTTATCGACGGAGAACAGTATTTGGTTGAGGCTTTGGTTTATAGAGGAAAAGTCATGATTTCAGCGGTTGTTAAACAAGAAATTACAAAAGGAGAAAGATTTATTGTAACCGGATATGGACTCATGGCCAAAGTTCCGGATGACTTACAGAAAAGTATTGAAGAGACAGTTAATCGAATCATTTCAGCGATAGGCATGGAAAATGGCTCGCTCCATTTGGAGCTAAGGCTAAGTAATGATGGATGGAAACTCATAGAAATCAATCCGCGAATCTCAGGCGGATCGATGAACAGGATGATTGAAGCAGCGTTCGGATATAGTTTAGTAGAACAAATACTAAAATTATACTTAGGTGAAGAACCATCATTAACAAAGAAAACAAAAAACTTTGTATACACTCAATATATTATTGCTACAAAAAAGGGGAAATTAAGAAAAATAACAGGTAGAAAAAGAGCCAGAAAATCCCCCGGAGTCGTGCATGTTCACATAAAACCTAGAAAAGGAAGCAAGCTTGTTCCTCCACAGACAATGGGACACAGGCTTGCTTATGTGATTGCTTATGGAAGCACATTGGAAGAAGCAAAAAAATTGGCAAAAAAGGCTGCTAAAAAAATAAAATTTCATTTAGATGAGGAATAGAAAATAGAGCTGATATTGTTGAAGATATGTCTTCACCCTCGTTAAATCAGCTCTTTATCAAACTTAAATGGTATGAGAGAATTCATTGTCATAACTGTCTTTTTTAAAAAGGCTGTCTAAAAAGAAAGAATTTAAAACCTCCAGTAGCGCATATGGTATAGCAATTGAGATAGGGACTATACCTTCGTGTGTTAAGGAGAAGCTAAATACTTTTAGGACAGTCTATTTTGATTTCTAAGAAATAAAGGTTAAATAAATGATACCAATAATAAGAAAGACGCCACAAAGGACGAGCAATACTTTCGCGAGTGTTTCCATAGTTCGGATGCTCCTTATTAAATTAAAGCTGCGCCAATAACGTATGATAATCCGACAGAGATTACCATAGAGATAAAGCCGACAGCACGGTTGTCTTGTTCAATTTCTTCATCAATTTTAAAACGGGGAGTTAAAAACTCAAAAATAAAGTAGCCGGCTAACAGCAAAACAAAACCAAATGCTCCCCAGCCAATCATCGTTAAAACATGATCATTATGGGCAATCGAATGGCGGAAAATATTCGCAAGACCGAATATTTTTCCGCCGGTTGCCATTGCCACAGCCATATTGCCTTTTTGGATTTCTTCCCAGTTACGGTATTTAGTTACCAGTTCAAACACGGCTAGCGACAGTATAATACAGACAACGACTACACTGTAATAACCGGCAAGCTGTATAAATTCATTTTCCCAAAACTGGTTCATACATATAAAGCCCCTCTTATTTTAATTCGACAACAGTCACGCCGCTGCCGCCTTCCCCCGCTTCACCGAAGCGTGTCCGCTTCACAGACCGATGATTTTTCAAATAATCCTGAACGCCTTTGCGAAGCGCCCCTGTTCCTTTGCCGTGAATAATCGAAACGCGTGGGTAGCCGGCGAGTAAAGCATCATCAATATACTTTTCTAACCGTACCAATGCATCCTCGTAACGCTCGCCCCGCAAATCAAGCTCCAAGCTTACATGATAGTCTTTTCCACGAATCGTTGCGAGCGGCTTGGGCTCTGCTTTTTTCTCTGACTTCACAAATTGCAAATCGCTTTCTTTCACTTTCATTTTCATAATGCCAATTTGCACGTTCCATTCTTTGTCCCCAGCTTTTTCAAGCAGCGTACCTTTTTGATCAAAACTAAGCACTTTCACTTCGTCTCCCGGCTTCAATATCCGTTCTGAAGAAGCTGCTTTCGTTTTTGGCGCTTTTTTCGCTTCCGGTACCGCTTCGGTCAGTCGCCTTTTAGCTTCAATCAATTCATGCTCTTTTACATCTGCCTTTTTCTCGAATCTCATCGTACGCAAATCACGGATTACTTCTTCCGCTTCTGCTTTCGCCTTCTCTACAATCTCTGCCGCCTGCTTGCGGGCCTTCTCGGCAAGCTCCTCTTTATGAGCATAATATTCCTGCATTTGTTTTTGCATTTCTTTATGAAACTGTTCCGCAAGCTTCAAATATTCGCGTGCTTCCCGTTCTTCATCTTCCGCTTTCCGGCGCGCCTGTTCAAGGGAAGCAATCATTTGATCAACTTCATTCGTATCCGCGCCAATCAAACTGCGCGCCTGCTGAATGATCGTATCATTAAGACCTAAACGACTGGAAATCTCAAAGGCATTGCTTCGTCCTGGTACGCCAATGAGGAGGCGATAGGTTGGACTGAGTGTCTCTACATTAAACTCAACGCTCGCATTGACGACCCCTTCGCGATTGTAGCCGTATGCTTTTAACTCAGGATAATGCGTAGTAGCAATGACTCTTGCTCCTCGGTTATGCACGTCATCAAGGATCGCCATCGCCAGAGCGGCACCTTCCTGAGGGTCCGTGCCGGCACCAAGTTCATCAAATAAGACGAGGCTTTCATCGTCAACGTGCTTTAAAATATCTACAATGTTCACCATATGAGATGAAAACGTACTCAAGCTTTGCTCAATGGACTGTTCATCCCCAATATCAGCAAAGACTGAACCGAATACCGCTGTTTCCGATCCGTCAAGCGCCGGGATAGGAAGTCCTGCTTGGGCCATTAATGTCGTTAAACCGACCGTTTTTAAGGTTACGGTTTTCCCCCCAGTATTCGGTCCGGTAATTAGGATCGTCGTATATTCTTTTCCGAATTCAATATCATTTGCCACTGCTTCATCAATCGGCAACAGCGGATGGCGGGCCTTATTCAAACGGATATAGCCATCTTTGTTCACCAATGGCTTCGTGCCTTTAATAGCTCGGCCGAATTTTGCTTTCATAAACATAAAATCAAGCTCACCAAGCAAGCCAGTTAAATGATAAAGCTCTTCTCCATGCTGTTCTACTTCCACTGTTAACTCGGTAAAAATCCGTTCAATTTCTAATTGTTCCTTCAGCTTAAATTCACGGATTTGGTTATTCATTTGGACAATCGACTCCGGCTCAATAAATAACGTTTGGCCAGATGAAGACTGATCGTGCACGATACCGCCATAGTGTCCCCTGTACTCCTGTTTTACGGGGATAACGTAGCGATCGTTTCTAATCGTAATGATCGTATCGGAGAGCATTTTTTGGGCGTTGCTTCCGCGTATTAAACTTTCAAGCTTGCCGCGAATCCGGCTTTCGTTCGCTCGAAGCTGCTGACGGATATGGCGAAGTGTTTCACTCGCTGAATCAAGAACGCCGCCGTGTTCGTCTACTGTATGTTTAATCCGGTGTTCAAGCGGTGTCAATACCGGAAGCTGTTCTGCTTTTTCAGAAAGGATCGGCAGTTCTTCGCCTTCTTCAACTAGATCATGAATGAATTGCTTCATCATCCGTCCTGCATAAATGGTGCTCGCCACTTGGACAAATTCCATGCCGTTCAGCATGCCGCCAATTTGTGCCCGCTTCACATGGGGACGAACATTATGAATTCCGCCCAGTGGTGCGTGCCCCTTTAGGCGAAGTACACGCGCTGCTTCGTCGGTTTCTTCCTGAAGTCGAACCACTTCATCATAGGAAACAGATGGATTCAAGGCTTCTGCCTGTTCCCTTCCTAAGCTGGAGGCAGCATGTTCAGCAAGCTGCTGCTTAATTTTGTCAAACTCAAGAGTTTTTAATACTTTTTTATTCACGTAACAGGATTCCTCCCTATTTGTTTCGATTAATAAATGCTAAAAAATCTTCCTTACTGTACGTATTGAGCACCGTATCTGGACGAAGCCAGCCTTTTCTCGCTGCTTTTGCCCCAATTTCCATGAAATCTAAATGTTCAATAGCATGCGCATCTGTATTAATGATCACCTTCACACCGGCTGCCTGAGCTCTCTTTAAATGATCGGCAGATAAATCCAGCCGGTAGGGATTAGCATTTAATTCCAAAGCCGTATTGGTTTCTTTCGCCAATTCAATGAGCATGTCAACGTCAACATCGTAGCCCTCACGACGGCCAATTAACCGGCCAGTCGGATGAGCAATTAAGTCAACGTATGGATTCATTAAAGCTGTTTTTAAGCGCTCCATAATCGTTTCCCGCGGCTGCGAGAAACTTGAATGAATCGAGGCGATCACAAAGTCCAGCTGGCTTAAAATTTCATCGTCATAATCTAATGTAGCATCAGGCAAAATATCCATTTCAATGCCGGAAAGAATTTCAATATCGTTATAGCGGGCATTGAACTCGCGAATTTCCTCGTTCTGCTTTAACAGCCGCTCAACTGACAAGCCATTTGCTACTTTTAAATAGCGGGAATGATCGGTAATCGCCATGTATTCATAGCCTTTAGCCCGACAGGCCTCTATCATTTCTTCAAGCGAATACGCCCCGTCTGACCAGGTCGTATGCATATGGACATCTCCCCTGATATCGCCTAAATGAATGAGGCGGCCAAATCCAGGAAAATCCTCTACTTCCGTTCCGTCCTCCCGAATTTCTGGAGGAATCCATGGCAGATTAAAATGATGATAAAAATCCTCTTCTGTTTGGAATGTGGTGACTTCTCCTGTTTCAACTGATTCAACGCCATACTCACTAATCTTTTCCCCGCGCTCTTTCGCCAGCTGGCGCATACGGACGTTATGATCCTTCGAGCCGGTAAAATGATGAAGCGTAGAAGCAAATTCTTCTGCTGTGACGATCCGAAAATCAACCGACACATCCCATTCTCCCTCGATGACAACGGAAACCTTCGTGTCACCGGCTGCGATCACTTCTTTAATTCCAGGAAGCGTGAGCAGCTGCTCCTTCACGGCAGCAGCCTTATCAGCGGCAATGATAAAATCAAGATCCTTAATCGTTTCTCGAAGGCGTCTTAAGCTGCCTGCCCGTGAAAATCGCTGAATTCCCTTCATCTCAGCCAGGCGGTTTTCAATCGATTCAGCAAGTGGCAGCATATACGTGATCGGGAGCCGCTCCGGGCGCTTTCCGGCTTCTTGGATAGCCGCTAAAATTTTTTCCTCCGTTTTAGCCCCAAAACCAGGCAGCTCCTGCACTTTTTTCAGCTCACATGCTTCTTGTAAATCAGCCATGCTTTTTACGTTTAATTCTTTATATAATTTAGCAATCTTTTTACCGCCAAGTCCCGGTAATTGCAGCAAAGGGACGAGCCCGGAAGGCACCTCATCCTGCAGCTCTTTTAAAACCGTCGATTCACCCATTTCCAGGTATTCTTCAATGACGGCTCCTGTCCCCTTGCCGATTCCTGGAATCTTCGTCATATCCTCAATTTCCGTTAAGCTGCGCTCGTCCGTTTCCAGAGCGGCGGCGGCTTTTCGAAAGGCAGATATTTTAAACGGGTTTTCCCCTTTTAATTCCATATATATCGCTATCTTTTCCAGCAAACGGATAATGTCTTTTTTATTGATCATCGTCGTCACCATACTTTCAAAATCGATCTTTTTCTCCATTTTAATAGTAACAGAAAAGCCAGACAAAACAAAAACTTCTCTTTTAAAAAGAGAAGCGGTTCAGTTGGGCAAGCGGGTTAAAGTTTTTGAGCGCATCTGATAAATAAGGTGTATGATGAATCATATAATCGGCAATGAAAGAATCATTTATCATGGAAGAAATTCCGGAAGGCAGCAGCATACCGAGGTAGACAAGGACAAAGAGCACGAGGTACACTTCCACAAAGCCGAGAACCCCTCCGCCGACTTTATTCACTTCTCGTAAAATCGGAATATTCGCAAGCGCATTTACAAAAGAGCCAAGGATTGATAGCACAATTTTTACTAAAATAAAAATAAGAACAAAAGCAATAGCTCCATAATAAAAAGATTCAAAACCGGCGGCCACAAGACTAAACGCTGGATTTTGATCAACCGGCGGCATTGGGATCCAGTTTTTTAGCAGCGGGGCTACCTGCTCGCGAAGCGCAAGAGCGGCAATAATCGCGATAATGGAACCAGCTATGTGGAAAAACTGTAAAACAAATCCCCGTTTTAAACCGATTACAATACCGGCAACTAATAAAATAAGCAATACAATGTCAATCATGTTGTTCAGCCCTTCAATTCTTTTAATTGTTGCTTTAAGTGTTCTATTTCTTCTTGCAATTTTACATAGTCATGAACTGTATTCACCGCAGCTAATACAGCGATTTTATTTAAATCAAGCACAGGATTCTTTCTCTTAATTTCCCGCATCTTTTCGTCGACTAACTGAGCCACATGCCGGATATGACTTTTCGATTCCGTGCCGACAATTGTATAATGATGTCCGTATATGTCAACCGTAATCCGGTTTTTCTCTTCATTCGACAATGGAATGCCCCCATTCGTAAAGAATCCTATCTGTTATCATACCATGAGCAGGAATCCATGAAAAGCCGCAAGTATAAAGGAGAGTTTCTATATGAGCCACACTGTTTTAAACGTATCCAGCACCACCCTTTCGAAAATGAAAACCTATTATCATTCCCAATCGACTGGCAAGCTGCCATCAGGAGCCGTCTTCGCAGCTAAAACGGCTGCCTGTGCGATTACCGGTTATCGTTCCGGTAAAGTCCTATTTCAAGGAAAGGATGCGCTGCTAGAAGCAGCCAAATGGCATGGAGAAAGTACAAAAGCAGCTCCTGCCAAGAAAAAGAAGACCGTGTCCGCCCAGTTGCCGTCTGGTTTCTCGGAAATGTCTGTTATCGGCAGTGATGAAGTCGGCACAGGCGATTACTTTGGCCCGATCACAGTCGTCAGTGCTTTTGTAAGAAAGGAACAACTTCATGAACTGCAGTCAATAGGCGTCCGTGATTCCAAAGATTTAACAGACCCACAAATTATCCAAATCGCTAAGAAGATTGCTAAAGTAGTACCATATAGCCTGCTTGTTTTAAAGAACGAGAAGTATAACGAGCTTCAGCAAAAAGGCATGTCGCAAGGAAAAATAAAAGCGTTGCTTCATAATCAGGCATTGATTAACCTGCACAAAAAGATTCTTCCTGAGCGTCCAGATGCCGTGCTAATTGACCAGTTTGCCGAAAAGGATACGTACTATCGTTATTTAAAAGAACAAAAAGAAATTTTTCAGGAGAATGTGTTCTTTAGCACAAAAGGCGAAAGCATCCACCTTGCTGTTGCCGCTGCCTCGATCATCGCCCGTTATGCTTTTGTGAAACAAATGGACAATTTAAGCAGCGAAGCCGGTTTTCCGATTCCAAAAGGGGCTGGCAGTCACGTTGATGTTGCCGCCGCCCGCCTCATCAGCGAAAAAGGCGAAGAAGCCCTGCTTCATTTCACTAAAAAGCACTTCGCCAATACCCAGAAAGCCCTGAAACTCGTGAATAAACGATAAAAAACAAAGCCGGCCCCAATAAAGGGTCCGGCTTTGTTTCTTCTTTCTCACGTTTATGCGCGTACTCTTGTTGATTGTGAGCGGAGTTCCCGGTTTTGTGAGCGCAACTTTGTCGATTGCGCGCGCATAGAACGAATTTATGAGCGCAAGTAAAAAGCACTCCTGCCGTTAGACAGGAGTACTGAGATTGCAGCCAAAGCCTTCTTTATATACGATCAGGCTGATTGAAAGCGTTTGTCTTTCAAGGCGCGAAACCTGGCGAGGAGCGGAGTGACCATGAGGGTCATGAGCACCGCAGGCAGGCGAGCAACGAAGAAAGCGAACGTTTGTCAACAGCCTGAGCACTCCTGCCGTTAGACAGGAGTGCTCAAAAAGAGCATTAGCTTCTTAATTCAGCTCCAGCTTTTTCTTTCAATGCTTCTAGTACACCATCATGGACTTTTACTACTTCTTCATCTGTTAGTGTTTTTTCTGGATCAAAATATTTGAGTGAGAAGGCAATCGATTTTTTGCCTGCCTCGATATGCTCGCCTTCATACAAGTCAAATACACGGACATCTTTTAGCAGTTTTCCACCGGCTTCTTTAATAATTTCCTCCAGCTTGCCTGCTTCTACGTTTGCGTCGACAACGAGAGCGATGTCACGAGTAATCGACGGGAAGCGTGGGATCGGCTTGTAAGTAACGGCTTCTGTTTCTGCTGTAAAGAGCGGGCTTAATTTCAATTCAAACACATAGGTTTCTTTAATATCTAAGTCTGCAGCCTGCTGTGGATGCACCTGCCCGACGAATCCAATCTCCTGGCCGTCAAGCTCAATAGCTGCTGTTCTTCCTGGATGCATGCCGGCGATTGCTGCCTTTTTAAAGGCAACGCGCTCTAAAAGACCCAGCTTAGCAAACAATCCTTCCAGCACCCCTTTTGCTACAAAGAAATCAGCCGCTTTCTTTTCACCTTGCCAGAGGTTCTCTTCCCAAAGACCCGTGATGGCTCCAGCTAGATGCTCTTCTTCTGTTGGGAGCTCAGCACCGGATTCTTTCAAAAAGACGCTGCCCACTTCATAAAGGGCAAGTGAATCAATTTGACGCGCGTTGTTATACGAAGCGGCGCCTAATAACTGTGGAATGATGCTTAAACGTAAATAAGCATGCTCTTCACTCATTGGCATTGCAAGCTTGATTGGCTCACGTGACTCTAATGCGTATTCTTGCGATTTTTTCTCACTTGTTAGTGTATAGGTGATGGCTTGATTGAAGCCAGCTCCTTCTAAAAAGCGGCGGACAGCGCGGCGCTTTTCTTGGTAATCTGTCAAGCCGCCAGGATACGTCGCGCCAACTGGAACAGTTGTCGGCAAGTGGTCATACCCATACAAGCGAGCAACTTCTTCCACGAGATCTTCTGCAATCGTAATATCACCGCGGCGAGTTGGCACTGTTACGATGAACTCCTCATTATCGGTTTTAACCTCAAATTTTAAGCGGCGGAAGATGTCTTCTACTTCTGCTGCTTGCAGATTCGTTCCAAGCACGTGATTTAATTTTTCAAGTGTAACAGAAACAACTTTTGGCTCGAGGTCGATTTCACCAGCAGCCACGCTGCCTGCCAGCACTTGACCGCCAGCGTACTGTGCCATCAACTGCGCAGCACGGTCAGCCGCTGCCTGCAAGCGATTCGGATCAACGCCTTTTTCAAAACGAGCACTCGCCTCTGAACGAAGGCCGTGATCTTTAGATGCTTGGCGAACACGCTGTCCGTTAAAATAAGCCGATTCAATTAACACAGTCGTTGTATCAGCTTCTACTTCGGAGTTTGCACCGCCCATTACACCAGCAAGGGCTACCCCTTCTTTGCCATTTGTGATGAGTAAATGCTCAGATGATAATGTGCGTTCTGCATTATCAAGCGTAACGAATTGTTCACCGTCCTGCGCACGACGAACAACAATTTCTTTTGAGCCTAACCGATCATAGTCAAACGCATGCAGCGGCTGGCCGTATTCAAGCAAAATATAGTTTGTAATATCCACAACGTTGTTATGCGGACGAATGCCTTCTGCCATAAGACGTGCTTGCATCCAAAGCGGCGATGGCCCAATTTTTACGTCTTTCACGATACGGGCGATATAAATTGGATTATCTTCTTTTGCTTCGATGCTTACCTTAATCCAATCTTCTGTACGCTCAGCAGCTTCCTCTACCTCAATTTCCGGAAGCTTCACTTCTTTATCTAGAATAGCGGCAACTTCATATGCTACCCCGATCATGCTTAAGCAGTCAGAACGATTCGGCGTTAAACCTAGCTCTAGTACTTCATCATCTAGATTCAACTGTAAAAGTGCGTCCTCCCCCGGTGTGACATCGTTCGGAAAAACGAAGATGCCTTCAGAATATTCTTTCGCGACAAGCTTGCTTTCAATGCCAAGCTCCTGCAACGAACAAATCATGCCGTTTGATGCTTCGCCGCGCAGCTTCGCTTTTTTGATTTTGAAGTTACCTGGAAGGACGGCTCCTACTTTGGCAACCGCTACTTTTTGTCCTTTGTCTACATTCGGCGCTCCGCAGACAATTTGGACTGGTTCTTCTTCGCCGATATCCACTTGGCACACATTTAACTTATCGGCATTCGGGTGCTGTTCTTTTTCAAGAACGTGACCGATTACGACACCTTTAATCCCTTCACCAAGCACATCAACGCCTTCTACCTCAATCCCGCTGCGCGTAATTTTTTCTGCTAATTCCTTTGAGGGCATGCCGTCTAAGTCGACATACTCGCTCAGCCATTTATATGAAACAAACATTATTTACCCCTCCAGTTATTCATGTTCTGAAAATTGCTTTAAGAAACGAACGTCATTTGTATAAAAGTGACGAATATCATCAATTCCATATTTCAGCATAGCAATCCGGTCGGGACCCATACCGAATGCGAAGCCAGTATATTTCTTTGAGTCAAAACCAGCCATTTCCAATACGTTTGGATGCACCATACCGGCGCCTAAAATTTCAATCCAGCCAGTTTCTTTACAAATCCGGCAGCCTTTTCCGCCGCACATACAGCTCACATCTACTTCAACAGATGGCTCTGTAAACGGGAAGAAGCTCGGACGCAGGCGGATTTCCCGGTCTTCACCGAACAATTTTTTGGCGAATACTTCAAGCGTTCCCTTTAAATCTCCCATGCTGATGTTTTCATCTACAGCCAGGCCTTCAATTTGAGTAAATTGGTGAGAATGGGTCGCGTCGTCATTATCACGGCGGTACACTTTTCCTGGACAAATGATTTTTACCGGACCCCTGCCTTCATGCTTTTCCATCGTACGGGCCTGAACTGGTGAAGTGTGGGTACGCAGCAAAATATCCTCCGTGATATAGAAAGAATCCTGCATATCCCGTGCTGGATGGCCTTTTGGCAAGTTCAATGCCTCAAAATTGTAATAATCTGTTTCTACCTCTGGCCCTTCAGCGATAGAATAGCCCATGCTGATAAACAAATCTTCAATTTCTTCTACAACCTTTGTAAGCGGGTGAGCGTTGCCTGTTCTGACCGGACGGCCAGGAAGCGTCACATCAATCGTTTCTTTTTCCAGCTGTTCTTGAATGGCTTTTTGCTGCAGGGCTGATTGTTTGGCTTCAATAGCCGATGCCACGGCAGCACGTACTTCATTCGCAAGCGCCCCCATTTTCGGACGTTCTTCCGCCGATAATTTCCCCATGCCTTTCAGCACTTCTGTAATCGGCCCCTTCTTTCCTACATAAGCGACTCGAATGTCATTCAGCTGCTTTAGATCTTCTGCTGCTTCCACTTTTGCGAGTGCCTCAGTTTGTAACTCTTTTAATTGCTGCTCCACTTGAAAAGTCCTCCTTTATTTTGCAGAACAAGTGCCTTTTGGCAGAAGTTCTTCATTATAATTGTTTTTTAACCAATAAAAAAAGCCCCGTCTCCCGGAAAGGGACGAGGCTTTGGTCGCGGTACCACCCTTTTTAACATGTAACACATGTTCACTTCATTGAGGTAACGGTTCTTCACCGGAGCACCTTTACGCCGCAAGCGGTCCTGATGCCGGCTCGAGAGGTGAACTTCACCCATTATTTCATAAAAGTGCTTGCAGTCTTTGGCACTTTCTCCCTGGAAGAAATGGCATGGGGTACTCTTCTCTGTCATTGCCTTTTTCATTATGTAATTACCGTTATTATAGTCAACGCCCGTAAAAAATTCAAACGTTTTTCAAAGAATGTTTAAAATGATACAACAAGATTCCCGCAGCAACAGCTACATTTAGCGATTCGCTTTTTCCATAAATCGGGATATATACATTGTTATCTGTTTCCTTCAATAAGGCTTCTTCCACACCGCTTCCCTCATTGCCGACGAGAAGGGCAAATGAATCTTCCACCTCTGCTTCGCGGTAGTCCGATGCCTGCTGCAGCGAGGTGCCAAACACCCGAATACCTTGCTCCTTCAATTGATGAACCGCTTCAAGCAGCGGCATTTGAATAAGGGGCAAGTGAAAATGACTTCCTTGAGCCGAACGCAGCACCTTCGGATTGTACGGATCGGCACAGCCCGTTCCAAGAATAACGCCATCGAGTCCTGCTGCATCTGCTGTGCGGATCATCGTGCCAATATTACCCGGATCTTGTACGGCATCAATTAACAAATAAGTGCGTCCCTTTAGCGCTTCTGTCAGCTTCTGCTTACGGCAAACAGCAAATGCTCCTTGACCTGCTTCTGTATCAGACAATGCTTTCGCGATTTCAGGTGTGACCATTGTCATTTCTACATCGTCTACATTCCAATGTGCTGGAAGGGTAATGTCTTCTGATACGATTAGTTCCACGATGTCTCTTTTATGATGTAATGCGGCTTCCACTAAATGAAAGCCTTCAAGCAGATACTGGCCCGCTTTTTCCCGTTCCTTCTTCGTTAATAGCTTTTTCCATTGCTTGACTTGGGGGTTTTTGATGGATTGGATAAATTTCACGCCGCTCACTCCTTTTCCTATTTTCGCCGCTTCATTATAGCTTAATTTCTCCGCATAATGAATGGCAAGTCGGGCGAAAATAAAAAAGATCACTTTGAAAAGGAGCGATCCACATGAATTTCAACTTGCGTAACGCCGTATTAGCTAACGTCTCAGGAAGTTCTCAGGACCAGTTACAACACACAATCGTTGATGCTATTCAGCGTAACGAGGAAAAAATGCTGCCTGGTCTTGGCGTCTTATTCGAAGTGTTCTGGAAAAATGCCGATGAGCAGGAAAAGCAGCACATGCTGCAAACATTGGAAGCAGGACTGAAATAACAAGGTGAAGTGATCCAAAGTCATTTTGGATCACTTCTTTTATCTAAGGCTCTTTTGATAAAAAGGATGTGATCATCATCATGGACTTTTTCTATTCCCAACAATCGCTAACAGCCATTCAATGGATTTTACGGGCTGTTGTTGCTTTTTTCTTTTTACTCGTCGTTGTTAAAATAATGGGACGCCACTCCATTTCTAAATTAAGAATGATCGACTTTACCATGGCTTTATTGCTTGGCAACATTATTTCAGACCCTCTTTCCGATGAACGATTAGAAATGAGAGGCTCGTTGATTACAATTAGTGTGCTAGTCATTCTCTATACGATCAGTGTATTCTTAACGTTGAAATGGCACAAGCTTAGAAATTGGCTTGATCCCTCGCCGTTTCCTCTCGTAAAAAATGGACAAATCATTTATAAAAATTTAGCCAAAGCAAAAATATCGCTCGACTTTCTATTGTCCCAGCTCAGAAAAGAAAAAGTAACTGCTGTGCAAAAAGTAGCGCTTGCCTTATGGGAACCAGACGGAAATATTTCCGTATTTCTGGAACCGAAGCATGAAGCTGTTACCCGGGCAGACATGCAGCTGCCAGCCACTCCTTTTTCCTTCCCCTACCCGATTATTAAAGATGGACAAATTGATGATTCTGAGCTAAAAAAGGTAGGAAAAGACCGGAAGTGGATTGAAAACAAGCTGAAGGAAAACCATTTTATAACGGTAAACGAGATATTGCTCGCTACTCTTAATGAACACGAACAACTAAAAATTTTATTATATAAATAACTAGTCCGGGACTGCTTGGATAATCGAGAAAAAGGGAAGGAAAAATCTTGTCCATTTCTCTCTTATTAAGCAAACCACCCACGCCATTCAAGCTCTTCTTCATATGATATTAATGACAACAAGTCAAATAATTAAAATGAGGAGGGAAAAGTGAATGAGTTGTGGAGGAGATTTTCATACAGGCAACTGCGTCTGCGATATTCTAGCAGAAATTGCAGAGCACCAGCAAGATACTTCTGACGACTGCCTGGGCAGCTGTTCCGAGTCTATTCGCGAGTTAATGGGAGGAATGGCTCCATCTAATTTCAATACGATACCTATACAGTTAATTTGTAATTCACCAAATACAGTCAAAAAACATCCAGACACACCAGGCGGCTTCTGCGGAAATGTCTTTATAGCCCAAGGATTTCGCAGGGCACTCGGCACAAGCGGCGCTACTGGAGCTATTGAACGGGTAACAGCTGCTTTCTTTAGAGTTCAATCTGTTGATACCGAGACTTGCTGTGCTGTATTAGAGCTATTATGCGTTAAAGAAAAAGAGGCAACTTCCCCTAATACAGGTCCAGATTTAAAATTTGGTCCAGATCCTAATGATCTTGATGAGTGCTTAGGAGATAATGTATTTACACCAAAATATACACGCACTGGCATTTGTATCAATATTGATCTAAATTGTTTCTGTGGAGTTGTGTGTTTGCCTGCTGCACATATTCGAGCAGCTTAATCTTTCGTGAAAACAGATACCTATGGAACGTTATAAAAAAATACTGTCACAGTAAAGATTGAGCTATCCTTTATAAACCCAGAGTCTGCTATCTGGGTTTATTCCTTTTGATGATAACGTATCGATTGATTTCTATGTTTAAAGTTGTTTAGTTATACATATACATAGAATAAAATCCTTTCAAAACCATGTTAAAGAGGGTGGGCACCGTGGATATAGCAGGTCGATTGAGACAAATTTATCTATTACAACAGGCTATCGAAGAACCACGCTTTTTATCAAAGATGTTTCTCCATAGGCCCTTAAAAAGTACGGTTCCCTTTTTATTGTATCTAAAAGATGGATCTACTTTTCAATCTTTTGGGAATATTGGTAAGCTAAAAGGGATCGATTGTTTTGCTACCCCCTTCTTTAGCGTCGAATACATCAATGAAGATGAGTGGGTGACTCTTCAATTGCTAAAGCCGTATGGTGAACATAAAATAGTAGCGGCTGATATTTGTAGCACCAGCCGCCTGGAAAAAACGTCTTTTCGTGTGGAAGTTCATACCGGCCTATTTGGCGGCCTGCAGATTTTAGATTCTCGACTAATCGATTGACTTACAAACTAATTACTCTGATATCTAAAATATCATCAACATCTATCTCGTAAATTTTTAGCGTATTCGTACTCATTAATAAAACGATATTTTTCTCTTCATTAAACAAGTGAATCTTTCCTATATAGTACTTCTTAACGGTCTTCAGCTCTACAATCACATGCCTTAATTCTTTTGGAAGTGTTGTTAGAAAAATTAATTTCTCCACCGGACTGTTTTCTCTAAAATCTGCTGAGCGCACTTCTCTACGGATTTCAGAGTACCTCTTCAAAGGTTTGCAGGCACAATGCTGTTCTTCTGTTGCCTTTTTATCTTCTCTTGTTGGTTCAATAGATGGATTTACTCTTTTCTCACTCACTAAACTTTGAATGTTAGTACGCTGTCTTATTTCTTTGATCGTTTCCAGTAATTCATCCGTTAATCCTGATTGATTGCTTTCTTGGAGAAAAGCAATCGGTTCATTTTCGTTCTTATTGAGACTCTCGGTTTGTTCAGCACCTCTCCTATTCTCTTCAAGTGAAGGAACTCCGTAAGCTGACAAACCTTTTTCTCTGCCTTCTTGGACAGCTTTATCCTTTGAATTGCTATCTGCATTTGTAAGCATTTCTTCTTTTTCTGTGACAGATGTTAATGAATCTGGTAATACTCCACTCTCTTCTTCTTGATTCTCATCGTTTAAATTGGTAGTAACAACCTCTTTAGGAAAAGACTCATCTAACGAGACAGGGAGTGTACATTCCAAGCATGACTCATTATCAATTGCTAATATTATCTCCTCACCGGAAACCTCACCTTGTATATCGTCGTTAAGGCTGGTCATCTCTATGTCTTCTCCTGCTGCCGCCGTTGATAACTCTGATCGCTCTTCATTCTCCTTAACAGACAGAATATTTTCCTCTCCTTGTTCTTTTATAGAGTCTTCTTTGTTTTCCTGAATGGATGGTATAGGCGATAAATTCGCGCCGCTATGGTTTTCTTCTTCAATTAAACCTCCTGCTTCACTCACATCGACCGGCTCAACGCTCATCTTTTCCTGTTCTTTTCTTTCCTCATTTGTAACTCTTTCTATTACGCTTGTCATTTCAGCTGATCCTTGACAGAAAACAGCATCTGTCTGTTCCCCTGCTTTCTTGTCTAGCGCAGTATGCTTAGAACTAGCTGAAGAGCTCTCTTTATTCATGGTGAGTGATGTTAGGCTCCCTAAAGGAGCTTCTATTTGAGATAGACTCCAATATTTTGCTTTTTTTCTCTTTTTAGTACATTTTTTGGACACTCTGGATTCTTCAGCTTGGTAATTCAATTCTCTACTCACGTTATTTGTGCTTCTTTCTTTCTTGCTCTCCACTTCTGCACTTTTAACATTCTCTGACCTAAATTGGCTTTCCCCTTTTGGAGCAGCTGTCTCTTCGACACTATCATTTCCCGGCTCGATAAGTGTTTCATCTGAGGTATTTGTCCGATAATATTGTTGCATCGACGGTTGAGGTATTCGGATTAATGGTTGAGCAATATACATCAATGGTTGAGCAATATGCATCAATGGATATTCATCCCAGTCGTTTCTCTCCTTTTTCATCTTTTTCCCTCCTTCCTTACAAAGGGTACATTCGCCACTTTTCTTCCTTATACTACAAATGTCTGATTAGGTTCTGTGGAAAGAAGCTGCCTAGATATTCAGGCAGCTTCTCTTATAAAACTTATTGGCCCCATCCTCCCGGATAATACGGATACTGCTGAGAATAATATGGATATTGCGAATGATATGGCATCGGTCTTGGTCTCGGTCTTGGATAACCATAGTGGTGATACGGATACTGTTGTGAGTAAGGGGAAGACTGGTGATAAGGAGAATACGGCTGCATTTGATATGGTTGCATTTGATATGGCTGCTGCATTTGGTACGGCTGCATTTGATATGGCTGCTGCATTTGGTACGGCTGCATTTGTCTATCATCTTCCAAATCGATGTTATTTATTTCTTCTTGTGCAATAAACTGATCATCTTCAAAATTAAAATTTTGGTAATGCAAAATAATGGCCCCCTTTATTTTTTGCCTGCCCTTTACCATATGCGCCTCATTCATAATATGTGTACGTCCTATCCAAACGAAATGTATGTCATGTATATTAGGAGTCTTAAGAAGTCTATGCTATATCTACGCTATAATGGAGCAACAAAAAAAGAGATAAGGTGAAAACTTATGAATGCAATCGGTCAATTACCATCAAACGTGTCTCTTTTACATGCCTTGGACAGTTTAGGTGAAAATATTATTATTGCTGATAAAGACTATACGATATGCTGGATGAACTCAGAAGCAGCCAGCTTACTATCAGCCATAGCTCCTCTTTATAACTTATCGAACGTAAAAGATATGATTGGTCAAAAGATGGATATGTTCCACTCCCAACCGGAATTTCAACGAAAGATTATGAAAGAGATAACTAAAAGCCACCGAGCGCGCATTACGATTCGCGACCGTTACGTTGCCGATATTGTGATCACAGCTATACAAGACGACAATCATAATGTGACAGGTTATATTGTGATCCTTATGGATGTAACAACGAAGGCAGAGGAAGAGGCAAAAAATGAAAAACTTATTCAAGCGTTGTCTGTTCCTATTTTAAAAGTGTGGAAAAAAACAATCGCTCTTCCTCTCATTGGGGAAATGGATGCTGTTCGTGCTGATAGAATTCTTACTTCCATTTTAAAAGAATGTGTAACACACGATATTCAATTTTCTTTAATCGACCTAAGCGGATTATATAGCTTTGACGAAGGAATTAGGGTACATTTACAACAATTGAATGATTGTTTAAATTTAATCGGAACAAAGTGTATTATTGTTGGCATTACCCCTGAATTAGCTATGTCAATTGGTGAGTTAAATACGAACATCCCAACTTTCAATACAGCTCATGCCGGCTTGGAGTATGTATTAAAGCATCAAAACTAAAAATTCTCCTTATCACAGCAAAAGTGATAAGGAGAATTTACTTGATTATTTTCTCAATTTGTTTTCTTCATCATAAGCAATCAGCACAATGTTCTCTCCTAATTCCTGTCTCAACTCTTGTTCCAATGACTGCACTCTTTGCAGGTGGTTTTTGTCCAGGTCAGCGACGGGGAAACGTTCGTATACACTCATTTCCATGGGCTCCTTTCGTTTATACTGCCCTTTATTTTTCCCGTCTGCCTTAGCATTATGCAGTGCTTGTGGCTCATTTGATTTTCGAATAAATACAGGTGTTCCGCAAGTCTTTTCCATCGACCGCTACGTCATCGTGACGCAAGGTGCCTTCTAAATAAAAACCGAGCTTTTCGGGGATCGCCCGGCTCTTGCTATTTTTTTCATCGCAGCGAATTTCCACCCGCCGTGCCTGTAACACGTCAAAGGCAAAATTCGTGAGTGCTTCAACCGCTTCCGTAATATAGCCTTTACCGCTTTGGCGCGTATCAATCCAATAACCGATTTCAAATTTCGGCACATTCCAGTTCATGCGGTGCAACCCCGTTGAGCCGATAAATTCTCCCGTTTCTTTATGAAAAATATGAAAGCGTAAATCTTTACGCGTTAAAAATTCAGCATGTGCCTCTCTTACATTGGCCTCTGTTTCCTCTAAGCTTTGTTTATGCTTCGCAAACGGCAGCCAGACTTGCAGCTCTTCCCTTGAGACATTGATTGCTTCATACACCATTTTTCCGTCTCCTGGCATTGGCATTCTAATCCATAGCCGTGCCGAGTAAAGTTCACTTGGGAAATCCAGCAAAATCGGTTCCACTTCTATCCCCCCATGGTATGGCTTTTTCACCTGATCGCTTCAAATAAAACGGCTGTGCCGACACCTCCGCCGCTCCCTAAGGCAGCAATTGCATAACGAGCTTCCGGCCTTCTTTGCATTTCATAAAACAGCCGTGTTACTAAAATAGCCCCCGATGCGCCATAGGGATGTCCAAGTGTCAGAGCCCCTCCCTGAACATTTAATTTATGAACAGGAATGTCGAGCTCTCGGGCACAAGCAGCTATTTTGACAGCAAAGGCCTCATTTATTTCTATTAAATCGATATCCTCGATCGTTAAATGATTACGTGCCAGCAGCTGCTGAATAGCCGGCACTGGAGCAATGCCTGGATAATGAGGATGAACACCAGCCACCTGGCTGTCAACAAAACGCATGACTGGCTGAAGTTGATGAGCTAGCGCGGTTTGTTCCTCCATAACGAGTACGGCGCTAGCTCCATCATGGATGCCGCAGCTATTAACGGCTGTTACTGTGCCGCCTTCTCTCTGAAAGACGGCTTTCGCTCTTTTGGCGAGTTTTTCAATATCTCGCCTCTTATAAAATTCCTCGTCGCTTCTTAAAGAACCCACTTGCATAATCTCTGGCTCATAGAGCCCTTCTTCAAAAGCTTTCCAGCTTCGTTCGCAGCTGATTCTTGTCCATTCATCCTGTTCTTCTCTCGTAATGGCATAATCTTGTGCTACATATTCGGCGGCCATCCCCATATCAGGATCACCAATGTGATCAGGGGAAAAACGGGCACGAGCCGGAAACGGGGAGGTACTTGTACTTTCCGTCCCGCCCGCTATATATACCTTCCCTGCCCCTCCTTGAACAAAATAACAGGCCATCCGAATCGCTTCCAAGCCAGCACTGCATTGACGGTCAATCGTCAACCCTGGTACAGAAAGCGGCAAATCAGCCTGTAATGCGGCTAAACGGGCCACATTCCCGCCAGGCCCAACAATGTTTCCTAAAATGACATCATTGACTTCAATCTCTATTCCCTTTGCCAGGCACTGAAGCAAAGGAGCTGCTAATTCATGTGGGGCCCATGATTTCAGCGCCCCGCTCTTTTTTCCAATTGGTGTCCGCTTAGCCTTCACAATCACTGCTTTATAAATGGGAGAACACCTCTTTTTCTAATTTTTCCTTCAATTGCGCCCGGGCAATTTTCCCGCCGGCTGTCATCGGAAACTCATCTAAAAAAAACCATCTTCGTGGAACCTTATAGGAAGTTAATCGTTCTTTACAAAGTTTTCTCAGTTCTTGCTTCATGGCTTCTCCTTTTACAACAGCTGTAATGACCTCTCCCCAATAAGAATCCTTCATTCCCACTACAGCCGCTAGTTCCACTTTCGGATGCATGGATAAGACTGCTTCGATTTCTTCAGGGAACACATTCATTCCTCCGTATAAAATCATGTTCTTCTCTCGCCCTTTTATGTACAAAAACCCTTCTTCGTCCAGGTATCCCATATCATCAACCGTGCTCCAGCCCTGTGAATCCTGCACCGGTTGTACGCCTGTTTCTTTTATATAGCCGATACAAACTAAATCGCTTTTTACGTAAATTTTCCCGGTTTCATATGGAGCTGCCGTTTCCCCGCCCTCTGTACGAACTTCAACCTCTACACCGTAACAGGGCTTGCCGACTGACTCTGGTTTCTCGCTATGTTCATCATTTGACAACACGGTCACGAAGCTTAACTCCCCAGCTCCATAGAATTCGAACATCTGCAGATGCGGGAACAGCCTTCGTATCTTCTGTTTCGAACCTTTTTCCCATTTCGCCCCCGAAGAAATAAACGTTAAAGGCTTCTCTACCATCTCTTCTTTTCTTAAGAGAGCCTCAATCATTGTCGGCACAAGATAGACAACGGTAATCGGGTAGTGGTGCATAATGCGCAACGTTTCAGACGAGGAAAACTTTTCCAATAAATAGACAGTGCCGCCTAAAAACAGGGTACTGATCGCTCCGTAGAGAAAATGAGAATGAAAAAGCGCACCCGGTATGAGTACACATTCATTTTCTGTAAGTCCAAAATCATATTCGTTGCATTTAAAACTAGCCAGCCAAGAGCGATGAGAACGGATAAACGCTTTCGGTTCTCCTGTAGAGCCTGATGTAAACCCCATGTAAAAAGGGGTCTCCTCCTCCACTTCTTCTCCCGAACGGGCTTGCATCCCATCTATTTCTTTTGACACTTTATCCCATGTAAAAACAGAGAAATGCGTAGAATCGATTTTTTTATGAAAGTTGCTGGTCGTTACGATAAAAGCGGGAGAACAAATGCGAAGCCGCTTTTCTAATTCATGACTATTCCATCTCGGTTCTAACGGAACAGCCGTCCAGCCAGCTGCTGCAGCTCCGGCAAATAATTGCAAAAACGGCAGTCCATTCTCCATGAGAATGCCTACCGTTTTGTTATGTTTTTTCTTTAACTCTAGCCAATTGGCCGTTTGCCATACGAGCGCATGCCAATCACGCCAGCTTACTTCCCGGTTTGATGTTTTTATCGCCAACTGTTCAGAATGACGACAGGCGTGATCAGCATAAATAGAAGTAATAGCCGACATCCATTCTGCCTTCCTTTCTGCTTAAGAGAACGCGTATTTTATCCTGCTTTTGCAAACTGTCTTGCAATAACCGTTGATTTTCTTAACTTATAGACTAAATAAGAAGCTACCGTTGCTTTCATAATGTCTCCTGGAATATAGACAAGACTGATTTTAATCGTATGAACAAGTGGAAGATCCATCACGAAAGCTTGTACCGGTATACCGAATAAATAAAGGGTAAATACACCAGCGGTTAAATTAACAAGCAAAATTTTCTTTAACGTTAGGACTTGAAAACGGGAAAGCAAAAATCCAAGTAAAGCCGCCACAATGGGATAGCTGAACAAGTAGCCAGCACTCGGTCCAACAAATACACCGATGCCTCCGCGGCCGCCCGATAGCAGCGGCAATCCGGCAGCAACTAGTAATAAGAAAGTAGCTTGACTCATAAATCCAAGCCGGGCACCTAAAATACCGCCAGCTAGAACAACACCTAATGTTTGCAGTACGATCGGTACTGGGGTAAATGACAATGTGATCGGTGGTACCATTCCCAATACGGCCATAACAGCTGCAAATAAAGCTACATATGTAATTTCTCTTGTCTTCACGCAAATTCCTCCTTATTCTCCCTATCTAATAAACTGAAAACACTGTCAGTTTATTATCGTCAAACAAATTTGTCAACTTTTTTTTTATCAGGTTAACAAATGTTTTATCATTAAATGATCTTTCCTATTTTCATAAAATATTTCGCTTACCGAAACTTTTCCGTGTAAATTAAGAAGCAAGTGTGTTAGAATGGAACAATCGTGACTACATGGTCAAATCAAAAACCGAATGGTTGGGATCATAAAAATGAATGAGAAAAAACGAAAAATCCTGCTTACTGCTATGAAGCTCTTTTCGAAAAAGAACTTTCACCAGACATCCATGCAGCAAGTAGCTGATGTATGCGGTATATCCAAGGGCAGCCTCTATACTTATTTCAAGTCAAAAGAAGAGCTGCTGCTGGATATTTTCTCTTATTATTATCAGTTGCTAAACGATCAAATTGCTGCTTCAGCCAAAGACAGTGATACGCCGCAGGAAGCTTTTATCCGCGAGATTGCTATTCGCATTCGTCACTATTGTCAATTTCAAGAGTTTTTCCTTATGCAGCTGCATGAAATTAAAGGATTGGAAGATAAGTCGCTGAACCAATATGTCCGGCAGGAAAACGCTAAATTACTTCGCAAAACGGAAAAAGGCATTGTCTCTGTATTCGGACAGGAAACCGCTCCGTATGCAGCTGATTTAACAGCTACTCTAAAAGGAATGCTCACTTCATATATGCGTGGTGTGATGGAAGAGGGAACCGCTTGTGATTTCAATGCGCTCGCTCATTTTTTATTTCTTCAAGTGGAAGCGGCAGCTCAAGCACTGATCGAAAAGCAGCCGGATCCATTTTTCGTTACGCCGCTTTTACAGGAGCTGGCGGATGGCGGTCAAGAGGAGACCGTACATCCACTCTATATTGTACGAAAAATGAAGGAGTCATCAGCTGCTCAGCAAGAGGCCATGATCGCGGAAACGATTGACATACTGGAAAAAGAATTAAGGGAATTAAAGCCGCGGCCTGCTCTGTTAGCTGGGATGATCCGGAATTTAAAAGACAACCAAGAGCTAGTCCAATTAGCGGGAGAGTTAGAAAGAATAATCGGTTTATATGAATAATGTGTTTAAAAATGAAGAGAGTGAAAAGAAAGTAGGCTGATAATATGTCACAAAAAAATGCACACCAATTCCCCCTCCTCATTTTAATGGCCAATATGTTTATCGTCATGACAGGTATCGGTCTTGTGATTCCTATTATGCCGACAATCATCCATCATTTTGGGGCTGGCGGGAAAACATTTGGCGCGCTAATTGCTACCTTTGCCTTAGCGCAATTTATCTTCTCTCCGCTTGCCGGAGATTTATCTGACCGGCTTGGCCGAAAAAAAGCGATTGTCTTTGGGTTGATTCTTTTCTCCTTCTCCCAATTTTTATTTGCTTTTTCACAGCAGCTTGTCTTGCTTTACATTTCACGTGTTTTTGGGGGCATTGGAGCTGCTTTTATGATTCCATCCATGATGGCTTTTGTGGCAGATATTACGACCGTAGAGACACGGGCAAAAGGAATGGGCCGGCTAGGGGCCTCCATGTCGCTCGGTTTTGTTGTTGGTCCAGGAATCGGCGGCTTTCTGTCCACGCTTGGTTTGCGGGCTCCCTTTTTTATTGCCGGAGTGGCTGCCGCTTTAGCTGCCCTTTTATCCATACTTTTTTTGAAAGAGCCAGAACGTGCAGCTATTCCAGCAGCTGCCCCTAAGAAGCGGGATCCTTTATTAAAGCAGCTGGCTCTATCAACAAAGAAACCATACTTTATTCTTCTTATGATGATGTTTACTCTTTCTTTCGGCCTTGCCAACTACCAGGCAACAATCAGCTTATATACGAACGTTAAATTTGGTTTTAGTCCATCTGATATTTCCATACTAATGGTCGTCGGAGGCTTAATCGGTGTTATCGTGCAAGCCTTTATTTTGGATAGAGCATTGAGGGTATTCGGCGAAGTTCGTGTGATGAATACGATGCTTGTCGTCGCAGCAGCAGCTATGCTTGCCTTGCTGCTTGCAACTGGATTTGTTTCGGTTCTTGCCATATCTGCCTTTTTCTTTACGGCTGCTTCTTTGCTGCGCCCGGCTATCAATACGACCGTTTCCAAAATGGCTGGAAGCGAGCAAGGATTCGCCGCTGGTATGAACAACGCCTATATGAGCATTGGCAATATGATCGGTCCAGCTCTTGCGGGAACCCTATTTGATATAAACATGGCCCTTCCTTATATATTCGGGGCTTTTATTATTCTTATTACACTCATGATTTGTATAAAATGGGCGCGGAGTTTAAAAAAGAAACAAAATTTGCGTACTAACTATCATCCCCGTTCGACTCCGTAACAAGACAAAGAAGCGAGGCAATCCCAAAGGTACCTAATACCATGGCATTGCCTCGCTTTAATTTTCTTCCGTTAGAGTAAAGCGAATGAAAAAGGTCGTTCCCTGCTCACTCGTTTTTAAATCAATGATGGCATGATGACGCTCCGCTACGCTATAGCAAATAGCTAGTCCCAGCCCCGTACCTGTATCTTTCGTTGTAAAGAAAGGTGTTCCGATCATTTCAAGCAGCTCCGGTTTAATTCCGTCTCCTTCATCTTTTACTTCCAACACGACTTGGTCTTCTTCCGTGTATGTTTTTAATACCAATTTCCCCCCAGGCTTCATTGCTTCCAATCCATTTAAAGACAGATTTAGAATTAATTGACTAATTTCTTTTTCATCTAGGTGAAATTCAGGGCATTCCCCTAACTGAAGTGAAACGAATTTGTCATTCATCAGGGCTTCTGCTTGGATTAATGGATACAATCCCTCAATCACTGGGTTAAGGTACTGGCGTTTCTTATTGCTCACCTTATTCTTCGCTAAATTCAAAAACTCCGTAATGATAGAGTTCGCTCTATCTAACTCCCCCAGCATTAAATCAACATACTTCACCATTAAACTTCCTGGATCGCTCTTTGAAAGCTCCAAAAACCCTCTAACCGTTGTCATGGGGTTGCGGATTTCGTGGGCGATGCCAGCTGCCATTTCTCCAACTAGATACAAGCGATCTAGCCGAGCTACCTCACTCTCCAACCGCACTCGCTCGGTAATATCTGTAACAGCACTTAACACACATGTTTCGCCTTGGATTTCAAGAATTTCAGTCGATAGTAATCCATGCCGTATGGCGCCTGATTTCGTTTGATACTGAATTTCAGCATTTTGTACACATTCGCCTTTTTTCAAATGGCCTACACCTGCGATATTAAGAATAGGAGCCGTTTGATTCAATACTTCTTCGTGAGTATAGCCAGTATGTTGGAGCCAGCTTTCATTGACATCGATGTACTTTCCGTCTTCTAATGTACGAAGTTCAATTAAAGAAGGACTCGATTGAAAAATTTTATAAAAGTGCTCTTTTGATAGCCGAAGAGCTTCTGCCATCTTCTCACGCTCTTCTACTTCTCTCCGCAGCTGCTCATTAGCAAGTGACAACTCCCTGGTTCGTTCCTCCACTAGTTTTTCCAAAATATCATATTGCCGCTTTCGTTCTTTCTCCATTTTTTTCCGATCTGTAATATCACGAATAGAACAAACGAAAAGATACTCTTCTTCGACCTGTGCCTCTCCGATCTGGATTTCAACCGGAACTTCTCTCCCCTCTTTATTCTTTACGGAAGCTTCAAGCAGCTGACCCGTCATTTCTCTTACGTAATCCATGAGCGAAGGGGAAAATCCAGGCAGAAGATTGACCATATGTTTTCCAAGAAGCTCACCTGTTGTATAGCCAAACATACGCGTAACAGCCGGATTAACTGACAAGATACAACCTTGCTCGTCGAAGGTAATAATCGTATCAAGCAACGTTTCACCAATCACTCGTGCTAATTCTTCATTTTTTCGTAAATTGTGCGTTGTCCGTTCTAGCTTCTCATTTACTTCCTTTAATTCATTCTGTCGCCGCACTTCACTTTGTTCTCTCACCTTTTTGTGATTTTGATAGATCTTCACAAATTGTTGAACCTTTAATTTTAATGTTTCAGGATGAAAGGGTTTAAATATATAATCGACTGCTCCGACACCATAGCCTTTAATGACATTTTCCATTGTCTGATTAATGGCTGTAATAAAGATAATCGGAATATACTTAGATTTTTCTCTTTCTTTAATAAGATTGGCCGTTTCAAACCCGTTGAGGCCAGGCATTTGTACGTCTAGCAAAATAACAGCAAATTCCTGTTTTAGCACATGTTTTAATGCTTCTTCACCTGAATTTGCACAGACGAGGTGATAATCAGGCGAAGCGAGTACCGCTTTCAATACGAGTAAATTTTCTGGATGGTCATCAACCATTAGAATATTCACCTTAGAATGACCCTCTTCTTCACCTTGCGGCTTTTCCTCCTCACTGCTTGCTGGCATGACCTCGGTGAATAAAGAACTATTGGATCTTTCTGTATAATTTTTCAATAGGGTCCACTTCCTTGTAAGAGTTTGCAATGCTCGTGAACTTAATTCCTTCCTTACTACCGAGCCCAAGAATCCCAGACTGGATCAAGCTTTCATGAAAAAGGTGATAGACACGATTCTGGAGCCGTTTATTAAAATAAATCATAACATTTCGGCAAATAATGACGTGGAACTCATTGAATGAGCGATCGGTGGCTAAATTGTGCTCAGCAAAAACAACATTTTTTGTTAAAGAAGGGTGAAAAGCTGCATTTGTCTGCTTAGCCGTATAATACTCGGAAAAAGCCCGCTTTCCTCCTGCTGCCAAGTAATTTTTTGTGTAGAGCTGCATTTTTTGCAAGGGAAATTCACCAGTTTGTGCATACGTCAGGACACCGTTATTCATGTCTGTCGCATAAATTGTGGTTTTTTCATATAATCCTTCTTCATGTAAAAGGATAGCCATAGAATATACTTCTTCCCCAGTAGAACAGCCTGCGTGCCAAATTTTAACAGACGGGCAGGTTCTTAAAAATGGAACGACCTTTTTTCGAAAGGCCAGAAAAAAGTTTGGGTCGCGGAACATTTCCGTTACATTAATTGAAAAGTCTTCAAACAATTTTTGCATAACAGAAGGGTCATGCAAGATCTTTTCTTGTAATCCTGAAATACTATCTACTTTCTCTGTGCTAACTCGGTTCCAAATTCTACGTTTCAAAAATGGAGGAGCATAGTCTCTGAAGTCAAATCCATAGTATCGATAAATTCCTTCCAGTAATAATTCTATCTCTACCATTTCCAATTCCTCATTCGTCATATATTCACGATAGTCCGCTTGCTCTTTTATTTTGTACACCCTCATCCTCCGCCTATCTATATAACCAAACTTGTATAATGGAAAATAGTTGTTCTAAATCAATTGGTTTACTGATATAATCCGAAGCGCCAGCATCAATGCACTGTTGCCGGTCATCTTTCATTGCTTTTGCTGTAAGAGCAATAATAGGCAAATGTTTAAATTTAGGCACTTCACGTATAGCCCGAATAGCTTCAAAGCCGTTCATTTCCGGCATCATAATATCCATAAAGATTAAATCAATCTCTGGATTTTTTTGTAGAAGCACGATCCCTTCCTTGCCGTTCTCTGCAAACATCACTTCCACCTGATACTGCTCAAGCGCTGCCGTTAAAGCAAATATATTTCTGATGTCATCATCTACGATCAATATTTTTCTTCCTCTAAATGCGAGCTGTCTCCTATCGGTTTCTTTTTCCTCATCCACTAACAACGAATAGGATAGCGGAGAGGGAAACTCTGTACTTGCTTCTCCCACAATGGCAGCTGCTGTCTCTTTTTCAAAAATAGAAGCCATTGCATGTTTCGTTTCTTGATAATCGGGTAAATGTAATGTAAATGTACTTCCACTATACTCTACACTATCTACTTCAATGAAACCGCCTAATAAATGAGCGATTTCCTTACTGATAGAAAGACCTAATCCTGTTCCTCCATATTTACGGCTAATAGTACCGTCGGCTTGTTGAAAAGCCTCAAAAATAATGTCTAAATTCTCTTTTGAAATGCCAATACCTGTGTCCTTAACGGTAAACAACACTAGACCTGACTGTTTATCCCTTGCGTTTTCAACTACTAAGGATACAGCTCCATGCTCAGTGAACTTAAAGGCATTGGATAATAAATTCTTTAAAATTTGCTGCACTCGCTGCTTATCCGTTCGAATCGTTTCCGGGAGACCCGCGGCCAGCTCAATATTAAATTGAATCTTCTTTTCGTGAGCTATAGGCGCAAATTGAGTCTGTACGAAGTCTTTAATGTCACTTACCTTTACATCTTCAAACACGACTTCCATTTTTCCTGCTTCTACTTTCGCTATATCCAAAATGTCATCAATTAAATTTAATAAGTCCTTTCCTGAAGTGAAGATCGTCTTAGCGTACTCTACTTGTTCCGACGAGAGATTGTTCTCGGTATTATCAGCAAGCATTTGAGCGAGAATCAGCAGGCTATTTAGCGGGGTCCGCAGTTCATGAGACATATTCGCTAGAAATTCAGACTTATATTGCGAACTAATTGTTAACTGCTTTGCTTTATCCTCCAACATTATTTTGATTTCTTCTAATTCCCTCGTTTTCTGCTCAGACTGTTCATTTTGCTCTTCAAGTTGTTCATTTACTGCTCGCAGTTCCTCTTGCTGCAATTGAAGCTCTTCAGACTGGCTTTGCAGTTCTTCATTCACCACCTGAAACTCTTCTAACAGCTTTTCGACTTTCATATGATTTAATGTTCGATTAATATTCATACCAATATTATCAATTACTTCTTGAAGGAACGTTTGTTCAAGCTGGCCAAATTCATTAAATGAAGCAAGCTCGATTACCGCCAATACCTCTCCGTGAAATTCTGCTGGTATCACGAGTATGTTGGAAGGCAGTGAAGAACCGAGACCAGACTCAATCTTTATATAATCGCCAGGAACTTGTTTAAGCGAGATCGTGCGATTTTCCAGTGCACACTGTCCAACAATTCCTTCCCCTAAATAAAAGCTCTCCTTTATAGAAGAATGAGTGTCCGCGTAAGCAGCCAGCTTTCGTAATTTCTCCTGCTCCCCTTCTCTCTCTTTTATGTAAAATGCCCCGTAATGGGCTCCTGAAATGCCCGCTACCTTATTGATAAACCATTGTGCTAATGCATCTAGATTATCGATCCCTGGATACATTTGCGCTACTTCAGCAATTTTAGTACTTAACCAGCTTCTTTCCTCTGCTTTATTTTTTAATTCTTTTTCTTGTTTAGAGTGTTCTTCAAGAGCTTGAGCCATGGAATTAAAGGCGGAAGCGATTTCTCCGATCTCATCCTTTGTCGTTACCTGTACACGCGGCAATTGCTCTGAGCTGTCAGAAGCTACTTCCTTCATAACGGAAGTTACCTTTCGCAAGCTCCCTGTTATGCTTCTTAAAATCCATGCTGTCACAGCGAGACCAACGAGGAATACAATGACTACATAGGTAAAAATAATTTGATTTGTCCACTGATACGTCTTAACAGACTTCTCCAATTCTTCATCGATCGTTTGCTTTTGAATTTTTTGCAACTCTCCAGCAATTCCACTCATTTCCTCTCTCACTTTTCGACTGTCATACCAGAAAATTTTTAACATTTCCTTATCTTGGCCGTTTTTTGCTAGAGTATCTGTTATGTCTTCTAGTTCACTATAGGTTCTACCTAATCTATTTAATTCTTTGATTAACTTTTGAGATTGTTTCCGTTTATCTAACTGCTCCAGAGAATCAATAGCTTTATGAACATTTTGAAGAGCCTGAGTTCTATTCATTTCTAACTCGTCTATTAATTCCTTCGGCGGATTGGAAATTAATCCTCTTGATTCGCGGCTAAATATATTTAATTCATTTTGAATGGTATTTGCTAAATTAAGCATCTCATAGTTTTTAACTGTAACATTTGTATTTTGGCTAAGTTGATTCATCATCACCATGAGAATAAAATATGAAAAAATGAACAATACAAAAAGAAAGCCAAATCCGATATATAACTTTGTTTTAAGTTTCATTTTATCCCCTTTCTTTGGCAGTTATTTTATGAGTACACAAGCTATAAATAGGAAGCAATAAAGACTTTTTGCGGATGTATTTAAAATAAGATAATACTTATATGATAAGTCCATAAGTTACAATTTTCAAACAGATTTTCCATTCTTCGGATATAATTCCTCTTAACGCTTTCCCATAACATTCTCTTTTAAAGTTTCATAGAGAAATCTAAGCTGAATTTTTTGTTTATAAAAAGATAACGAAAAAAGCTGGCTTCCTTCGAAGCCAGCTCAATCGATTTCATCTTACCTAAAAGAAAAGATTTCTTTAATCCTATTGAACGAGTTGTTTTTCATTCCTCCGAGCTCTCCCTTAAAGAGAAACAATCTTTGATGACTGAGGAGTGTCATGGGTTACGTAAGTGCCAGCGATGAAATCGTGAATCGCGCGCTTATCATCTCGCAACCCGACCATAAAAGCACTGATAATGATACCGATCCCTAATGTTAATACGTAGACGAGACCTGCTACAAGTGTCCGCAGCAGCATAGCCCCAATGCCTAGTTTCTCACCATTCACCTTGGCAATGCGAATCCCCATTATTTTCTTCCCTACTGTATATCCCGACCAAACAACAGGAATAATCAGCGCATAGAGGACATTCAGTGTATTGGTAAGTGGGTCACCTTCCAAATCCCCTGTAATAAAATAACTAATAACAGATAAAGGAATTCCAATAATAATTGCATCTAATAAATTAGCTGCTAACCTTCTCCAAAAACCCGCTGGTTGTCTAATCATGTAAATATTCTCTCCTTTTCACTAGTTAACTGACTTTCTTTAATAATTCAATAATAGGACGATTGCCTGATTCAATAGCATGCATTAAAGCGGTCATATTTCCGCTGTCCTTGTGCTTAGGATTCGCTCCTAGCTTTAGCAGTACAGCGACGGTTGACGGATCTTCACTAAACACCGCATAAAGTAAAGGAGTGGTTTCATCTTCTTCACTTTGATAATTTGGATCCCCTCCTGCTTCTGCCAATCTCTGCACCATCTTTGCATTCCCCTGCTCGGCAGCTTTCGAAAAAGGAGTCATCCCATAATAATCCTCTTCATTTGGGTCGGCACCAGCTTCTAACAGTTGATCCACCAGTTCTTTATTGTTATCCAACACCGCCCAGTGAAGTGGTGTATACCCTTGATTATCTGTTAGTTGGACGTCTTCTCCTTTTCTAATAAAAGCAGCAACTGCCGTTGTATCTCCCTTTACAACCGCTTCAATCATTGGAGGAATTGGCTCCGCCGCAGCTTCCTCTTCGTCATAGTTTTCAAAATCGTCTGCTAACATAAAATCAGCGGCTTTTTCCAATATATACACCCCACCGGCTATCACTAAGCCAAAAAACAGTCCAGCCATCGGCACCCATAACCAAACTAACTTTGAGGTTCTTCTGTGAATCATGACTTTCTCTGGCTCAGCGAAGAATAAAGCAATTTCATGAATTCGTTTAGGCAAGGGCGGATGTGTGGAAAGAACCTCGCTTAGCCATACAAAGAACCCCTTTTCCTTGTTCATCTGATCTAAATATTCCGCTCGATTGACCTGCTTATAGAGTACCTTGCCAACCGCAAAGATCGTTAAGCTCTTTTTAGCTGCCTCTCTATTATTGATATAATATGCAGCATAGCGATCACATGTGTACTCGCACGCTCGCAAATATAATTCGGCAATGCCTGGAATCCACATAGCTGGCAAGATAAATAGTGTTTTAGACAAATGATTACGCTTAATATGCGCCAGCTCGTGCGCTATGACAAAAGCTAACTCCTCTCTCGCTTGTTGCTGTGACAGTTCAAAAACTTCCGAATACAATACGACCATATTTCGCCCAAAAAAGCGGGTAGCAAATGCATTCAACACTCCTTGGGACTCCACGACATACACATCAGGTACATACAAAATGTCCATTTTCTTGCAAAGCTCTTTTACTTGCTCATACACATCTGGGAACTGCCTCTCCGTTAACTTTACAGCGTTTGTACGTATATATCCGATTGAGAGAGCATGTAAAAATAACGAGATAGCGAGCAGCCCAAGAATAATAAAAATACCTACAATGGAAAACAAAAAAACAGCATACGTAGCGACACTCAGTATAAGAACAAGCCAAAAATATTTTTGCTCATTTTTGTGAACGAGACTCTTAAGAGGCACATCTTGATTCATTTACTTATCATAGCTCCTTTATTTATCATCATCTTAGAATAACAACGGGCAAGAGAATATACTATAGGAATATAGTGGTAAATTAAGCTATTTTCGGAAAAGGAAAATGCTTTACTGCTAGGTTTTCAATAAATCTTATGAAGCCATTTCCTTCATTCCTCATCTCTTCTTTTCATTTCGTAACCTTCCTCAGCACTACCGCCTGTAAGACTCACTTTCCCATTGTCTACCGAATATAAATACGGCACATGCGGTTTATCTATAAAGACGACCTCCACTGTTTTGCTTGACCTTAAAAAGCTATTGTCCTGCATTAAGACCCAATCGGTATCTGGATATTTCTTTGTTAATTACTCATTCACCCACCCCTTGCTGCCATGCCATTCTTGAAGAGCATTCTCTTCCTTGTAAATGAGACAATACACTTCTGCAGTTGCCACGATGAGGGTAATGAATAAGAATAAAACTCTTCGTTTTTTCCATACGGGGCCGTTCCTGTCAATATAAGAACAGGCACTAGCAGAATAGAAAACAGAACGACACCATTAGGGCCTATCATTTTTCTCCTCCACCGCCGAATAACAGGCTAGAAAAAGATTCAACTATCCAGAGAGACGTATTGATTTCATTAAGAAGCAGCTTGTTCCGGCTTTTTGAATAGAATTATCCCACTCATTACGTAGATAAAAGAAGCTAAGTAAAAGATGGTCCCAATTGTAAGAAAATCAACAATATAGCCCGTTAAAATAATGGCTATAGCCGCTCCAATTGATGTCCATGTATGATAAGCGCCAATTTGTTGTCCCGCTCTTTCTTTCCTCACGTGACGGGCGAGTGAAGTTTTCTCTGTATTTTTCTGCAGAGCGCCTAGCAGCCCCATAAAAATTTGCAGCACATATACTTGCCATACCTCTGTGACAAGCGGAAAAAACAAGAGAATGACAGCCATTCCCCAGGTATATATCACAAGCAGAAGTTGATCACCTAACTGGTCAGCGCTTTTGCCAATAACCGGATAAGCGACAGCGGATGTTAATGCAAACAAGCCATACGCCCAGCCAAATTGCGCATAGCTCTCTCCCACATTTCGTAAAAGCAAAACGTAAAAAGGAAAAATCATGCTGCCTGCCATCATAATTAAGCTCTGCGATAAAATAAACCGTCGAAAATTCATTTTCCGTACTCCTCGTAAAATAAATTAATAAAGCGTTCAGCTGGATCATATTTTCTTTTCATGCAGAAAAACTCTTGGCTGCGAGGATAAGCCGTGTGCAGTTGTTCCATCGACGGATACGCATAATATGGCAAGTAATAGCTTCCCTTGTGATCGAGAGTAACATCAATCATCTTACGGATCACTCCCTCTGTTTGATCAATTTCTTTTGAAGACCTGCCTTGATTAATAAGCAAAACAAGTGCAAACATATCCTCCTTAGCATAAGACAATACCGCTTGTTCATCCTTTTCTACATATCGGATAGTAATGTTAAGTAAGTTAAATTCCTTCTCCTTCTCGAGCACAGTTCGCAAATCATCAATGTAATCCATGAATTCATTCACCGGAATGAAGTATTCCTGCAGCACCTCTGTCCGGCTGCCATTTTCATATTCCATAAACGCTGTTTCCGACCTCATCACATTGTTTCTGGTTTCAAGCTCGCCGTTCCCTCTTTCCATATAGATACGCTGAAGCTCCCAGAACTTGTTTTTGCCCCAATCGCTATAACGAGATAAGCCAAGCAGCAATTTCGGAGCCGCTACAATCCTGTCTTCCTTCAATGAACTGTGAGCGGCTAGCCCACTTTGGTCAGCAGCAAGTGTCCAATCGGTTACATACATTTCCTTTAAGTACGTATCTGGCGCCACAGAAATGCGAGCGAGATGCATTTTCACCTCCGGGTTGTCCGCCACTTTTTTAAAATAAGAAGTATATTCCTTGTAATCTATCATTCTCGTATTTTTTTCATATAGCTCATCTTTTGCCAGCGTCAAAGTAACATCAAGAATAACGCCAAACAGACCATACCCGCCGATTACTAGCGAAAAAAGCTGCTCGTTTTCTTCTCTGCTAACGTTGATAATATGACCGTCAGCTGTTAAGAGCCGAAAAGATTCAACAGTATCAATTAAAGAGCCATAACGGATATCCCGGCCATGAACGTTTACACTAAGCGAACCGCCAATCGTAAAAATGTTTTGTGACTGCATCACTTTTACTGCCAAACCATACGGATTAATATACTGTTGAATATCATCCCACGTTGCTCCACTTTGAACAGTTATCGTTCGTTGCTGCGGATCAAAACGGAGAACTTTTTTGTACTTTTTCATGTCAATGACGGTTCCATTTGGATAGTAAGTATGTCCTCCCTGACTATGCTGCATGCCAGCGATCGACAATTTATCCCCCGTTTTATTTGCCCGCCGTACGATATCCTGCAATTGTTTTTCACCCTCTGCCTGTTTGATGCTTTTCACAGCTATTGGCAGCAATCGTCCAGCATCTTCAGCCACTGGACGTAAAAGTTTTTGTTCATACATATAAATAGAGCCCGCAAAAAGCAGACTGTATCCAATAAAAAAAGAAACAATTACTTTTTTATTCATAAACGCGTCTCCTGAAAAAATTGTCTAATTTTATCTTAACATATGAATTAACAATATTTTATTTAAAATCAATAATTTGGAAATAACTTTTTTCAGGTATGCTTTATTTGGTTTTATACCTATTCAAACTATTTTTTGGGAAATAACTTAAAAAGGGAAACAGCATAGTAATCGGTCAATCTTCCCTGCTTTTTTCACAAAAAAAGGAAGCTCTCAAAAAGCTAGTGAATCATTAGCCTTTAAAAGAGCTTCTCTTCTACATTATTGTGCTACATCATAAAGGGAATCGACTTGATAACCTTTAGCTTTATAGTAATCTAAAATACCAAGATAGATTGCTTTAGCAGCAGCTGTACGCCAATAATCTGATTTTAGTTTTTGATTGTCGTTTGCATTATCGATAAAACCAAGTTCAGCAAGCGCCGCCGGCATACTGTTATATTTAATAACATAATAATTAGCTGTTTTTACACCGCGATTTTTTAATTGTAAAGCGTTCAGCATCCGTTGCTGGATTTTTGTTGCTAACAATTTACTGTCAGATACGTACGGGTTAGTAGCTGCGGCCGAGTAGTAGAAAGTCTCCGTGCCGTTACCTGCTCCATTGCTGGCATTCGCATGGATACTAACAAATACATTGCCGTTTTTGCTTTTAGCAAACTTTGTCCGATCAGACAATGATGGGAATGTATCACCTGTACGGGTCATGTACACTTTAAATGGCGTTTTCTTCAAAAATTCATTTACTTTTAACCCCGTATCCAAGACAACATCTTTTTCATTTATCCCAAAACCAGAAGCACCAGGATCGCTGCCGCCGTGACCCGGATCTAAAATAAGAATTTGATTAGCTAAACGCGGATCTGCCTTGTCAATCACATCAGGCTTCTCAGTTTTGTTATCTGTATTCTCATTTTTGTCTGGTGTGGCTGGTGGTGTAACCGGCTGATCGATTTTGGTATCTGCGACTTCTGTATTACGCAGGTAACTTTTATGAACAAACCCCGTAATATTATCTGCTTTCACATAAATCCAACTGCCTACTTCGTGACCGCCAAGTATTTTAATATTTTTTTGTAAAGAAGCAGCCTTCTTATAATTTGTGGACGGGCCTGTACGTACGTTTAAATTATTCGTGTTGACCCAAAACGTCTTCGTAAAACTACTCGTATCCTTTATGCGGAATTCGGGATTAATCGCACGTGCAAGAAAAACTGAGAAGTCTGCTCGGATAATTCTCTGACTCGCTCCAAATGTACCATCTTCCATACCACTTGCAATACCCCGGGACATTAATGACTTCGCCGCACTAGAAAGCGTTCCATCAAATGGATAGCCAAATGCCTTTGACAGCATAACAGCCATCTCACCACGTGTCACTTCTTGATTAGGAAGAAATTTATTTCCACCGTAACCGGATAAGAGCCCCTTATCTACCGCTGATTGAATATAACCTGACGAAAAGTTACCTGCTGGTACATCTTTAAAAATGGTTTCTCTCTTTTTACCATCTAATTGTAAAGCGCGGCCAATAAAAGTAGCTGCTTCTTCTCGGGTTACAATTTTATTACCGGCAAATGTTGTAGCTGATGAGCCAGTTGCAATTCCTCCTTCAGCTAGATAGTTCACTTCTTTTTGTGCCCGGCTAGGCACATCTGTAAAACCACTTGCTTGTGCTGTTGCATGAAATCCAAAAAGAGGAAGAACTAATAGAAATGCAAACATAACCAAAAACGGACTCTTCTTCACAATTTTGTCTCCCTTCACAAATTTTACCATTTTATTCTAGCACACACCTTTTCTTCTAGATATACAAATTTCGACTTCTACTATTTTTTTCGGTAAAAAGGGCGAGTTATGTAGCTTTCTATTTTCGTTGTAATAATAAAAATATTTTTGTAATGATATTGTAATAAATCAACTAGATAGAAATTATGAAAAAATAAGGAAAATAATTTTTTTGCTAATGGCAAAGCTATAAAACGAAAGGAGGAATTTTCATGAGCAAACCAAAAACAAGCAGAAATCAATTTGCTTCGAATGATACTGGCTCGCCCCCTACGTCCTTTGAGGGAAACAAAGGCAAGAAAATGCAGGACACTTCCGGAAAGCATGCTCAAGTGATTCAAACAAAAGGCGAGTAACAAATTATTTTATAAAAAAACAGAAAGCGGCACAGCCGCTTTCTGTTTTTCCTACTTCTCTATTACTTGACTGACCATTTCTGTTACTTCTGCTCTGCTCATTTTTTCTTTTCCTTTTTCTAAAGCATTAAGCGTACCATGAGCAAGGGCAAGGGGAATTTTACAAAAATTGAGGATGGAGCCTGATTTAATATCTTCTATATACACATCGGCTAAAGCTAGATTGCGCTTAGCATATTTAAACATATCATCTAATTCCCAGCCTTCAGGAAAGAAGCTGACACCGCGCTCTCGGTCTTCAATATGGTTGCGAAGAATATTGACAGACTGTAAACCGCGTCCATAAGCAATCGCCAATTGTTTATCCGTTTCTGTACCGTCGTACCACTTCCAAATATCAGAAAGCATCACTCCAACGAGACCGGCTACGTAGAAGGTATAGTCGTCCAGATCTTCCTCGTCTTTTACTTTCCATCCCTTCAGCGCCCAGTCTGCCATGCCCTGTGCCATTACAGAGGTGGCATTTAGCACAGTATCAACAACTGTTGCAGGGCAAAATTTAATCCAATCACCGAGCCGTACCGTCACTTCTGGCAAGTATGTGCGATAAGGCTCAATAATGGAATCAAATTTCTCTTTGTTAAATGATCCTTTTAAGATTTCGCTGATAGAGGTTAGCAAGCTATTTTTCGACGTTGATTCTAGTTCTGGATGATCTTCAATCTCATCGATCGCTCTCATACATAAGTAAGCTGATGCGACAGCTTCCTGCACACCCGGTGCAAGCTGGCTAATCGGAATGAAAAACGTCCTGCTCGTCTCCTTCAGCACGTTAATCGCATCTTTTTGTAAATCATTCGTTTCGCTCATCTTTTGCTGCCTCCTACTATTTTCGCTATTATGCGCTAAATATTCTCAAAAACCGATAGTTTTTTCACTTGTACTTGTATTTTAACATAAAATCTTTATTTCTTATTCAATTGATTTTTATAAAAGATAACCATAATATTTAGCCTATTTTCCAAGGGCAAGATATGCCATATAATTTTGGAGAACATCACTTCATGACCTTTAATATACTGGCTATTTATTATAACAAAAAAAGCCATCCCCGGCTGTCTTCCAGCAAGGAGATGGCAAAAAGCAGTTTATTGTTCTTCCTCTACATCAAAATAAATTTTTTCTACGCCTGTAAATGGAACAGTAGAATCTCCTAGTTTCACAGTTGAGAAGATCAGCAGTGCATGTTCTTGCTGATTGTAGAACATTTTATTGATATTTCCATATGTTCTAAGCTGATCAAAAGGTTTCATTGTCGTATAGTCATACGCTTGAATGTAATTTTTCTTATCAGCTGTGTATAACTCTCCGTACTGAGAATCAAAAGCAACAGAAGTGTACGGACGATCTAATTTTCCGAAAAAGACCATATCAGAACTTGGCGTAGCAGAAGAGCGGAAAATATGCCCTGTGCTGTTAAAGAGATACTTTCCATCCGGTGAAATGGTTAAGTCCTTGTTCAAAGCATAATCTCCATGATAAGGAGAACGCTGTTCTGGGCTTAATACTCCATCTGTAATCGTAAATGAACTCATGTTTCTTGGCGAAAGGGCGGTCGTGATAGTATAAAGTCTTTTCTGGGACGGATGCATTTGTAAAAGCGTTTGCTCATAGATCATTTGTGAGCTAAGAACTTCGCCCGTACTGCCATTATAGCTGACTAACTTCGTATGCTGTCCCGAACCTGATGAAATATAGACGATCCCATTATTATCCGCTTCAATATCGAATGGATCGATGTCAATATTAATGACTTTTTCTTGTTTCATTGTTGCCGCATCAATGACGGCAAACGCTCCTTGCTGGTCTTTATCAAACCAATAGGAACTATGCTTTCCCTTTAATTGTGTGACATATACTTTGTTATTCGCATAAGCAATTCTTTCCGCGGGGAGGCTCATTTCTACAGACTCTACTTCATACGTATCATAGTTAAGAGCAACGACCTCATTCATACTGCCATCTAATAGATAGATAATAGGCTCTGTTGGATTCATTGCATAATCAACGATATCAAAATCAAATAAAGCTTCTAAATACGTATCCGCAATTTCCGGATTATCTGGTTGAAAGGTTGGCTCAATGACCCGAGCCATAAAAGCGGAGAACTGAGCACGGTCAATTGTTTTTCCAGGCTGGAAGGTGCCATCCTTATACCCTACTGTAATATTGTTAGCTGCTAATGCAGAGATAGACCAGTAAGCTTTTGAAGACATCGGTACATCTTTAAATCCTTTTGGATAAATACCGCCTAATTCATAAGCTCTTACGAGAATAATCGCCATTTCAGCACGTGTTAAATTTCCACGTGGATCAAAGATATTATTCCCCTTACCATTAATAATCCCCATTTCTACTGCCTTTGCTACTTCTTCATAGCCACGGTCCCCCGGCTTGATATCCTTAAAATTCGGATTAGGCGCCTTGCCAAGCTCCGGTTTCATTTCACGTATAATCATCTGTACTGCCTGTACACGCTGAATAGGAAGAGACGGCCGAAATGTTCCATCCGGATAACCTAAAATAATTCCTTTACTCGTTAAAAACTCAATTTCTTTCTTAAAACTAGATACATCCTTAAATGATTGAACTTCTGCAGCCTGGCTATTACCTGGTAAAATAAGACTAATGACTAACAAAAAAGTGGCACATTTTGTTAATAACTTAGACAAATACAACTTCCTTTCTAAAATTTGTTAGCCCATATTATATCCTAGCCTAGATATTTATTCTCTAGTAAATTATAACTATTTATTTCTCAGTAAAGTATTCTTTTTCGATTTACAAGCAATCTGGTTACTACTATCAAATCTTTAAAAAGATTAAGCAACTTTTTATAGAAGAACGAAAATTAGGACATTACTATACAGTAAAGGGAAATATATCCTGCGTTATAGCCTTTCTCATAATTATTATGGGAAAAAACTCTCTAGCTACTTGTAAACTTTGCTCAGCGAGTTGATAATAAAATGAGATAGAACAAAGAAAGATTTTATAACAAAAGGTGAGAAACTTGCTAAGGAGTCATAATGGAAATGGATGAGATAAAAGGGTTTTTTCAAAAAAAAGGAGTTAAACGTATCTTTATCGCCAGTTTAATTATTTTAATTTTATTCCTCATGAGAAGTATGATCAATTTAATACTTCTTACATTTATATTCGCCTTCTTAATGAATCGTCTTGTAGAATTCGCAGCTAGGCGGATCCCGTTAAACCGCAGGCTCCTCGTTGTGTTGATGTATTCACTCATCGTTGGCCTGTTAACATTTGGGCTCGTGAAGTACTTACCTATTATTACCATAGAAATTGGTCAGCTTATTAAGCGTATTACAGCTTTCTATGCTCAGCCCCACGATAATATTTTTATGAACTACGTCGAGAAGATCATTTCCAGCGACCAAATCACTGCCTACCTAGAAAACGGTGTATCTTTCCTGCTTAAATCCTTTAGTGATATTAGCAAAATAAGCATTGATATTTTAATATCTTTAATTTTAAGCTTATTTTTCTTATTGGAAAAATCACGGCTTCAAGAATTCACAAGAAAGTTTAAAGAAAGTAAGATTGCCCCTTTCTATTATGAAATTGAATTTTTCGGGAAGAAATTCACACGCACTTTCGGAAAAGTGATTGAAGCGCAATTTATCATCGCTTTTGTCAACTGTATCTTATCCGTTATCGCGTTAACAATTCTAGGATTTCAGCAAATATTCGGATTAGCAATCATGATCTTCTTCCTTGGTCTTATTCCCGTTGCTGGAGTGATTATTTCACTCGTTCCTCTTTGTTTAATTGGGTATACTATTGGCGGCTTTATGAAAGTAATCTACGTTATTATCGCTATTGCCATTATTCATGCGATTGAGGCGTATATTTTAAATCCAAAACTGATGTCCTCTAAAACAGATTTACCTGTTTTTTATACGTTCGTTGTACTTCTCTTCTCAGAGCATTTTTTTGGTGTATGGGGATTGATTATCGGCATTCCGGTATTCGTCTTCTTGCTTGATGTTTTAGAAGTAACGAATAAAGAAAGCGGAGCCCCTTTATCTTAATAGTTTTTCCAAAAGCCCTTTTCTAAAAAAGAGGGCTTTTTTATTTGTTCCAACGCCCTGTTTGGTAAGGATCATTTACAAAATACAACATTTTCCGACAAAAAATGCAAAAAACTTCTTTTCTTTTTATCGCTTTCGTTTTATGATGTGTATACGCTTTCAGCAATCGCTTGTTTACTCTCTCTTTTGGAAAGGGTATGTAAGTAAAGCATAGTTACCATGCAGCATTTGTATTTCATCATCTTGGAGGTCAAACTATGAGTAATCAATCTTTGCAAAATGGTGCAGTTAGCCAAAATGGCGAATTAAAGAAAGGGTTGAAAGCAAGACATTTAACGATGATCTCGCTAGGCGGCTCAATTGGCACTGGTCTTTTCTTAGGAAGCGGATTTGCTATTTATTCAGCAGGTCCTGGAGGCGCTTTGCTTGCCTACCTTATTATTGGTGTTATGGTTTATTTTATTATGACAAGCCTTGCGGAGCTGGCAGCTCTTATGCCAACTAGCGGAGCATTTAGCACATATGCAACGAAGTTTATCGATCCTTCCCTCGGTTTTGCTTTAGGATGGAATTATTGGTACAGCTGGGCGATCACGCTTGCGGCTGAATTATCCGCCTCCACACTCGTTATGAAGTTCTGGTTTCCGAATAGCCCATCGTGGTTATGGAGCGGTTTATTTTTGCTATTGATCTTTGGATTAAATATATTATCTGTTAAAGGTTATGGAGAAGGGGAATACTGGTTCTCTTTTATTAAAGTAACGACCATTATTATTTTCATTATCGTTGGCTTTCTCATGATCTTTGGCATTATGAATGGTGGAGAGACGATTGGTTTCCACAACTTTACTGTCGGTGATGCACCTTTCCATGGAGGGATGCTAGCGGTCCTCGGCGTTTTTCTAGCAGCGGGATTCTCTTTTCAGGGCACTGAAATTGTGGGTGTAGCAGCCGGAGAAAGTGAAAACCCTCGTGAGAATGTTCCAAAAGCAACACGGACTATTTTTTGGAGAATTCTTTTATTTTACGTACTTGCCATTTTAGTCATTGGATTAATTATTCCTTATACAAATGAAAGCCTTAAGAGCGATAACGTTATGGTGAGTCCGTTCACACTCGTATTTGAAAAAGCGGGTCTTGCATTTGCGGCCTCTGTCATGAATGCCGTCATTTTAACGGCTGTCTTATCTGCTGGAAATTCAAGCTTGTATGCTTCTACCCGTATTTTATATGCTATGGCGAAAGAAGGACAAGCTCCTCGCCTCTTTGGCAAATTAAATAAACGCGGTATTCCAGTGGCTGCACTTGTAGCAACTACTTTAGTAGGCTTACTTGCTTTTTTTGCCTCCATCTTTGGAGACGGCGTTGTTTATATTTGGCTTCTCAATTCTGCTGGAGTTACAGGCTTTATTTTCTGGCTGGGTATCGCAGCAAGCCATTATCGCTTTAGAAAAGCTTTCTTGGCCCAAGGGTATTCACTTGATCAGCTTCCTTACCGGGCAAAGTGGTATCCGTTCGGACCTATTCTCGCATTTAGCATTTGCCTTGTCGTCTTACTGGCACAAAACTATCAAGCCTTTCTTGGCGGACATATCGACTGGACGAGCGTCGTTTCTTCTTACCTCGGTATTCCGTTATTCCTAGTCGTATGGTTTAGTTATAAATTCATCAAAAAAACAACGGTTGTTCCGTTAACAGAGTGTGAAATTGATATGGGTGAAGACACAGCAACTAAATAAATAAGAAAGAACCGCTTGCAGCTGCAGGCGGTCCTTTCCTATATGTGATTAGTTCTTCATTTTATGGCCATCGAAAGGGAGATGATCAACACCAAGGTCAGCCAACTGTTGTTTTGCTTTTGCGACAAGGTCTTTGGCTTTTTTCTTTGCATCTTCGTCCAGATTGGCAAATAAATCCTGTATTCCATATTTTTCCGGAAGCTTAACCCCTAATTTCTCTAATTGTGTATGGGCTTCCTCATGAGTGATGGTTCCTGCATGTTCCTTCTCCATGATTGCTTTAGCTTTTTCCTTTGTAGCTTCGTCTAAGTTAGCGAATAAATCTTCTCTACCATCTTTTGCTGGAACTTTACCCCCTAATTCTTCTAATTGAGTATGGGCTTCCTCACGAGTAATCGTGCCTGCTCTTTCTTTCTCTATAATCACTTCCGCTTTTTTCTTTGTAGCTGCATCTAGATTAGCCAGCATCTCTCTCTTGCCGACTTTTTCTGGAACCTTGACTCCAAGTGCTGACAGATCAGATTTCAGCTTGTCCATAATCTCCTGTACTTGTTTCTGTGTTGCACTATCGGCAGAAGCTTTTACCTTCTTCACCTGTTGGACTGCTGATGCCGTTGTAGCTGCTGGTTTGGCAGCTGCCAGTACAGAAGCTCCAGCTCCTCCCAAAACGCTTAAGGATAAAGCTCCTGTCATAACATAACTTAACACTCTGTTTTTTTTCATTAAAAATTCCTCCTTCATTTGTTTGCCTTATACGATGTTACTTTATCCGGCAATGGTGAAAAGACGGTGAAAAGGGAAGCTGCTTCAGCATTTTTTCTCTTTTACTTTTCGCTTAGCTTTAACGTCACGCTCATTTGCTTACCGTTTCGGTACAATCCTATTTCCACTTTTTCTCCTATTTCTGCTTTGGAATAAAGATACTTTCGAAATTCACTCGTATTGCTAACTTTTGTTCCATTCACTGATTGGATAACATCTTTTGCCTGAAGACCAGCGGATACAGCAGGTGAAGCAGTTTCCACTGCCGCAATGACTACTCCCTCCTTTACGTTAGCTGGTAGACCGAGCTGGCTTTGTAATACGGTATCTGGCAGCTCACTTACATCTTGAAGGCTGACACCAAGGTAAGGTCTTTTCACTTTTCCGTCTTTTAATAAATCCTTAATAATTGGCATGACATCTTCGCTAGGAATGGCGAACCCTAGTCCTTCTATGCCGCTTTCTGAAATCTTCATGCTGTTAATGCCGACGACTTGTCCAGCGCTATTAATTAAGGCTCCTCCGCTGTTACCGGGATTAATAGCGGCATCCGTTTGGATCACAGTCAGATCCCATTGGCCTTCCGATGTCGAAACAGGAATCGTTCGGTCTTTTCCACTCACAATCCCCTGGGTGACTGAGCTTGCCAAATCAAGCCCAAGCGGATTGCCAATCGCTGCTACTTGTTCGCCAAGCTGCAGCTTCGACGACTGGCCAAAAGCTGCTACCTCAGTCACGATGCTGCTATCTGTTTTTAAAATAGCTAAATCAGTCAATGGATCGGTTCCCACGATTTCTGCTGCTGCTCGCTTTCCATTTTTAAGGGCAATTTCTACTTTATCCGCTCCTTCTACAACGTGATTATTCGTCACGATAAAGGCGTGATTGCCCGACTTTTTAAATACGACCCCTGAACCAGTTCCAGCCTCCTGTTCATCTCCCTGTGCAGGATCATCGAACTGAAAAAAACCTGTCTGTTGTTTCTGAAGATTGACTACGCCAACAACAGCTTCATTAATCTTGCTAATGGCATTAACCATACTATTTGGAGTAGCGGCTGTTTGCTGTACATTTAATCCTGATTGATCTGCTTTATTGTTCTGCATAACAGCGGCGCTCCCTTTATCCATCGTTGGCAGTTCCCCGTTCGCCCCGAGAAAAGGGGATAAGTAAAGAACCGTTGCTCCCCCAACGATCGCACCTGTAAACGAAGTGAACAGCGGCTGAAGTCTTCCTTTTTTCTGGCGTTTTTCTTTTTTTGGTTCTTGTTCATACATATTGGCTGTCTCCTTTTCACTATAGATTCTTTATCTGATACAAATTTTATAAAACGTTAGTGAAAAGACGGTGAAAATGGATAAAAAAATAAATCGATTAATAAGGGTGATAAATCAAAGAAGGAGAAAATTAGGAAAGAATGTTAAAAGCCACATCATGGCTTCACGATGCGGCTTTTAACTTTTACACTGATTAGCTATTCAATTTTTTAGACAGACTAGTTGTCTTTATTAGCTCACTAAGCCTCTCATTTCTCTCGCGATCTAATTTTATTTTCTCATTCATGAATGTAATCACTTTTATAACGAAATAAATGCCCACTCCCGTAAGGACCAGATAAATTACAATAGGTAAAAAAGTGAAAAAGATAAAGAATCCGTCTGATGCGAACAGCGTGCCATTGAACATAAAAAACCCTCCTATTCAGTTGATGAAATGGGACTGTTATAAATCCCTCTATTTTATTAATCATAACATGAACAAAGTGGATAAGAATGGATAGATCCCAAATTTATCAAGTAGCGAAACAAATAAAGAGAAGGTTAGAGAATGATATACAAACAAAGACGGTTTTGATCGCTGGGCTCAAAACCGTCCTTTTCGATATAACATCATTCTATTTTGCTACCATCTACCCTTCCTGTATGATCGGCAGACGGACGATAAATGTGCTCCCTTTCCTTAGTTTGCTGTCTACTCCAATGGTGCCGCCGTGAATTGTAACAATCCATTTAGCAATCGAAAGACCGAGACCGTGGCCTCCCATTGCTCTTGATCGTGATTTATCTGAACGATAGAAGCGGTCAAAGATCCGGGTACAATCCTCTGGTTCGATACCGATGCCTGTGTCTTGTACCGTTATGGACAATTCTCTCTTATCCATCGTTAAAGAAAGATTGACCTTTCCTTCGTCCGGTGTGTACTTAATGGCGTTATCCAGCAAAATATAAAGAAGCTGGGTGAGCCGCTCCGGGTCACCGCTTACCGGTACGGCTGGAGGTGTGTCAAAATCGAGACTAATTTTTTTCTCTTGAGCCAGTGGGTAAACAGACTCTACCACTTTTTCGGCAGTTGGACGAAAATCAAACGGCTTAAGCTGATGTTCAATAATGCCCGAGTCACTTCGGGCTAGAACGAGCAGATCACTCACTAATTTTGTCATTCGCTTAACCTCAGTCTTCATATTGACAAGCAACTTGCGGACAAATGGATCTTCCTCCATTGAATCAGTCATTTCGATCGCATTAATAGAAGACAGCATAATGCTTAGCGGTGTACGCAGCTCATGCGAGGCATCACCAACGAATTCTCGCTGACGGGCAAATGCCTGGGAAATAGGGATCATCGCTTTCTTTGACATGTAACGGCTCATAAATAGAGCTACTCCAAAAAACAGAACAGCCAATATCACTAATACAATAAGAAGCCATTTAAATAGTTGATGAACAAATGTGATATCCTTCCCGATATATAACATGCCAATAAACTGGCCATTATAAAAAAGCGGGCGGCCGTCAATCATTAACTTCACTTTTGCATCATCGCCGATTCGGCGGGGGCCATGGCCTATTTCCTCTTTTTTCGGAACCGTAATTTGCAATGTTTCTTCTCGGACCTCATTTGTTCTTGGTATCCATCCTTGTAGCAGCTGCAACAGGTCCATACGCATTTGAGGAAGCATTTCCTGTCCCATTACAAGATTGCCCTCTCTATCTACCACGTAATAAAAAAACTGATCCACACCTGCTAAGACAATTTGCTGACTCTCAAGTCCCTGTAATTCTTTCAATGTGTTCTCTGCTAAATAATCCAATATAATTCTTGATTCGCGATGCGTTAATTCTCCGAGCTCACTTTTTTGATCTTCCATCACAACCACATAGACTAAGAAATAAACGATCACCACAAACAGGGCAAGAAACAGCATCATCAAACCACTGTAAAAGAAAGTGAGCCGGGATTGTGTATTCTCAAAGATGTCTGACTGTATGTTCTTTCTTCGTAACGACCACTTATTTTTCAATTTTATAGCCAACCCCTCTGATGCTATGGAGGACGTCTTGCTTTCCAAACATATCGAGCTTTTTTCGCAGCAGCTTTACCGTCGCATCAATGGTCTTCGTAGACACATCTGCATCATATCCCCATATCCGGTCTAAAATAACTTCACGCGGCAGCACTTGTCCTTGATTTTGTGCAAGCAAATCGAGTAATTGAAACTCCCGCGGACTAAGCTGGATTTTTTTGCCGTCATATTCAATCATTTGGCTCGTTCGATTGAGGAGGATGCCTTGAACTGTTATCGTCTCTTCTACAATAGGCGCATAATTCCGTCGAGACAACGCCCGCAGCCGTGCTAGCAGTTCATCGACTTCAAAGGGCTTAATAAGGTAATCATCCGCACCCGAATCGAGTCCTTCAATTCGGTCTTCCACCGTGTCCTTAGCCGTCAGCATGAGAATAGCTCTCGAATAACCTTCTTTCCGTAAGCGGCGACATACCTCAATCCCGCTACCATTTGGCATCATCCAATCTAGTACGAGCACATCATAATGAGAAGCAGTTGCATAATCATAGGCATCCTCGCCGGTCTTCACCCATTCTACACGATATCCGCCTTTTTTCTTCAGCATGTAAGCCGTTAACTCACCGAGCTGCTCGTCGTCTTCTGCTAAGAGAATGTTCATATCGGCTCCTCCTTTCTTTTATCTTTTTACTGTACTCTCTTTTAATGAAAAAAGAGTGAAAACGCACGGCAGGTTTCTTATTTATTCTTACCTATTTTGTTATTTCGATAAAGAAAGACACCGATCGTTCCAAGCATGACGATTAGAAAAATAGGGAGCTCAAAATAGCCTAGACCGGCTTCTTTCCCATGCGACCATTGTACGCTTTGCCAGCTCGTGTACACGAGAAATATAATGATCTCAGTTTTCACTATGTTCAGCATTAATCTCGTATTCATAAATTGCTGATCCTTGTTTTCTTCTGTTAAGTTAGGAATATTGTAGACATGCGGCATTTTCTCTAAAATGGTCATGCCTCCCCATAGCATCAGCGTAATCGCAGGGAGAAACCATACCATCCTCTTATTTCCCCATCCATCCGCTTCTCCTTTAGCATTAAAATGAATCGGTACTTGATCAGGCAGTGTTTGCCATTGCACAAATAAATAGATGGCATTTGCTATAATCAAAAGCAGCGAAACAACAGTGGATACTTTTTCAAAGGTTGTCTTTGATTCCTTTATTGCTGACCCATTGTCAACGCTCATCCTGTCCCTCCTTTGCGTCTTGTCATTCAGGCAGCCTCTTGTTTTTTGACATTTGCTTATAGTACGATCTTAAATACGCAGCTGACTTTATCATAGCCCATCTTTTCTGCATAAAATCGATGTGCCTCTTCTCGTTGCAGCCCTGATGATAGAGCAACACTTTCATAGTGATTCTTCTTTGCCCATTCATGGACAAATGTAAGCAGCTTTTTTCCATATCCATTAGAACGTCTAGAAGCGTCTGTGACTAAGTCGCATACCCACACAAACCTGCCATAATACAATGTGATCATTGGCTTAAAACCGACTGCTGCTACTATTTTTTCTTCCTCATATAAAGCAAATAATTTATAATGATCTTTCTCTTGCGCTTCAGAAACGAGGGCAAGATATGTTTCTTCATTCAAGTGGGTGCGCAGCTGTTTTATAACCGAAAAAGCCTCAAAAATGTCTTTTTGGCTCTTTAACTCTCGAATACTCGTATTCTTTGCCTTACTCATTCTGTTCCACTCTCTTTCTTAAGATTGTCGCATTCTTAAAAGCAGCTCTTCTATAATCGACCAGTTTTTCACCCATGTGAACAGACGGACAACATGAAAAGGCACGACAAGTACAATAACTAGAAGAACCGAAAAGAATACGACAAGACTAATGAATTTCATCTTGCCTGCTTCTCTGTAAATAATGGCTCTAAAGCTCACATAAGCTCCGATAAGCAAAAAAATGAACCCTACTGCTAACAGATACTCAACAAAGTTACTCAAGACAAAAGAAAGTCCGACAAACATCACTCCGATAAAAGAAAAAATAACAGACGATAAACTATGTACTTGCATACTATCTCCTTTTTACTCCATTGTACCAATTATTCGATCTAATGGGTACGACGCAAAAAAGCAGGAGCCTAGATAGCCCCTGCTTTCTATGAAAACAAGATAAACCCCTTTATTTGTTAACCGCTCTCCTATTAACTGTGGAAGTCTGTTCCAGAATGAACTTCCTTCACGATACCAGTCCGAATAACATAATCACCGAAATGTTCGCCTTCTTCCCGCTCTTTGGCATACTGGGAAAGAATCGGACGAAGAGAGGCTAAAATTTCTTCTTCTCCCAGATTTTCTTTATAAAGCTTGCTCAAACGATGGCCAGAAAATCCAGCTCCTAAATACATGTTGTATTTTCCAGGAGATTTTCCAATAAAAGCAATTTCAGCTAATGCCGGACGAGCACAACCATTCGGACAGCCCGTCATACGAATCGTAATTTCCTCTTCGTGCAAACCGGCCTCTTCTACAATGTCTTCAATTTTCCCAAGCAAATCAGGAAGATAACGTTCTGCTTCTGCCATTGCAAGTCCGCATGTTGGAAGGGCAACACAAGCCATTGAATTTCTGCGCAGCGCTGAATAATGCTTGCCGTCTGTAAGTCCGTATTGCTGAATGAGTTCAACAATTTGATCTTTCTTCTCATTTGTCACATTAGCGATAACGAGATTTTGGTTAGGTGTGAGTCGAAAATCCCCGGTGTGAACTTTAGCAATTTCTCTTAAACCAGTCATCAGCGGGTATCCTTCTAAATCGGCCACACGGCCATTTTGAATGAATAAAGTAAAATGCCAGTTGCCATCGCTTCCTTCCACCCATCCATAGCGATCGCCGTTATGGTCGAAGTGGAAAGAGCGTGCTTCTTCCAGCTCCCAGCCTAATCGCTTATGCAGCTCTTGTTTAACAGAGTCAAGTCCTAGTCGATCAACCGTATACTTGAAGCGAGCATACTTTCTAACAGAACGATCCCCGTAATCCCGTTGAATCGCAATCACTTTTTCTGCTACATCAAGAATTTTATCCGGCGTGCAGAAGCCAATAACTCTCGCCAGCTGTGGATATGTTTTTTTATCACCATGGGTCATTCCCATTCCGCCGCCGATCGCGACGTTGAAACCAGCTAGTTTTCCGTCTTCAATTACGGCAATAAAGCCTAAATCCTGCGAGAAAACATCTACGTCATTAGAAGGTGGGACAGCGATGCCGATCTTGAACTTCCGCGGCAAGTAAAGTGCTCCGTACATCGGCTCGACTTCTTCTTCTGGACTGCCTGCTACTTTTTCCTCATCTAGCCAAATTTCATGATACGCTCTCGTACGCGGTGAGAGATACTCACTCAATTCGCGAGACCACTCATATACTTCTGAATGAATCTCTGATTGATATGGGTTAGGATTGCACATTACATTCCGGTTAACATCTCCACAAGCTGCCAACGTATCCATTAAAACGGCATTAATTTCCTGAATGCTTTTTTTCATGTTCCATTTTAAAATACCGTGCATTTGGAATGCTTGACGAGTCGTTAACTTTAACGTTCCATTTCCGTACTTGTTAGCAATGTCATCCATGGCGAGCCACTGCTCTGATGTTGCTACACCGCCTGGAGCGCGTACCCGTACCATGAATTGATAGGCAGGTTCAAGCTTCTGGCGTTCCCGTTCATTTCTCAAGTCCCGGTCATCTTGCAAATAGCTGCCGTGAAATTTCATTAGACGATTATCATCATCTGGAATTCCTGCTGTAATCGGATCAGCAAGCGTTTCTGCAAGCGTGCCACGCAAATAGTCGCTCTCTTTTTTGATCCGTTCGACGTCACTCGGAGGACCTTCCGGCGCCTTTAGTACTTTATCTTCGATCATTGTCTTAGCTCCTTTCACTCAAGGCTTAATATACATCGCGCTGATATCTCTTTTGCTGCTGCATACCAGCAAGATAAGCCTCTGCCTGCTCCCGGCTTACGCCGCCTTCTTGTTCAATAATGCGAATCAGTGTTTCATGAACGTCATGCGCCATATTTTTTTCATCGCCGCAAATATACACCACGGCTCCTTCTTCAAGCCATTGGTAAAGATCTTGGCTATTTTCAAGCATTCGATGCTGAACATAGACTTTTTCTTCTGTATCCCTTGAAAAAGCAACATCCATTCTTGTTAGCACATCTTTTTTAAGCCATTGCTGCCACTCTGTTTGATAAAGAAAATCTGTCACAAAATGCTGATCACCGAAGAACAGCCATGTTTTCCCCTGAGCAGCCAATTCTTCCCGCTCTTGAAGAAATGCTCTGAACGGTGCTGCTCCTGTGCCAGGCCCAATCATAATAATAGGTGTATCAGGATTAGCTGGAAGCTTAAAGTTTTGGTTGCGTTGAATATAAACCGGCAAATAATCCCCTGGCTGAAGCCGCTCAGCACATTGGATGGAGCACACGCCTTTTCTGCTGCGTCCATGAGCATCATATCTTACTGTTCCAATCGTAAGATGCACTTCATCCGGGTTCGCTCTCAAGCTGCTGGAAATCGAGTAAAGACGAGCTGGCATTTTACGTAAAATGGAAACGAATGTGCTGGCTGGCACTTCCGCAAAATGAAAGTCTTGAACTAAATCAAGGAGGTCACGACCTTCAATGTAGGCACGTAATTCTTCCTCTTTTCCCGGTGATACTAGTTGGTGCAGCTGCTCATCGGAAGTGAGCTCTGTCGCTTTTTGAAGAAGCGGTTTCGTTAAGACTGTCACTTCATAATAAGAGATGAGCGACTCACGCAGTGAACGTGTTTCCCCTTGCTTGTTCACCGTGATTGTCTCATCAGGGTTCCAGTTCATTTTTTGGATGATAAGATCGACCAGCTCTGGCTCATTTTCCGGATAAATTCCTAGACTGTCTCCCGGTTCAAATTCCAGATTCGATCCCTCAAGAGATAGTTCAAGGTGTCTCGTCTCTTTGTTTGATCCTCGGCCATTTAAATTGATACTTTCAAGAACCTCTGCCTTAAAAGGGTTTGTTCGTGAGTAAACAGACTGCTCCGCCGCTGCTCCTGCTCCAACGGGCACTAACGGAGAAAAAGCTTCCTCAGCCTTTGCTTCACTTAAGCTATTTAAGACGCCTTCCAACCACTCAGCAGCCGGTTCGTCATAATCTAAGTCACAGTCAAAGCGCGGATAAAGACGCTGGGCGCCTAACTCTTCTAACCGCTTGTCGAAGTCTTTTCCGGTTTTACAGAAAAATTCATATGAGCTGTCTCCTAAAGAAAGAACAGAGAAGCGCAAATCCTTCAATTGCGGTGCCCGTCTGCCATGAAGAAACTCATAAAAAGAAAGGGCATTGTCTGGTGGATCTCCTTCTCCATGAGTACTTACCAAGATCAGAAGATTTTGAACCTTTTTAATGCTATTTGCTTTAAATTCATTCATCGGAGCAAGGGTGACTTGAAAGCCGCGCTCTTGTAATGTTGCTTTCACCTTCTCGGCAAGCCCCTGCGCGTTACCTGTTTGAGAACCAAAAAGAACAGTCACTTCTTTGGACACGGTCGGACCAGTTTGTTGAGAGCCAAGTTCGCTCCCTGCCACTTGCGGAAGGATAGTACCAGCTGATCCGGCAAGATACCCGCTCAACCACATTTTTTGTGGTTCTGTCAGCGTTGACAAAAGACGATTAAGGAGCTCTGATTGCTCCTGACTAAAAGGACTGTTCATTACTTGAAGTTGCAATGATATCCACCTCACAAAGGAATATAGATGATCAATCATTCACCCTTGAAGAATAAATGATTGTGTTCGCCACAATCAGTAAGATCATAAAGGAAAATAACTAAGAAAACGATGTCTCCCCTATTATTGACGCGGCTATGTACTAACGAGAAAAATCCACATCAGTGTCTGAATGATTAATTTTTATAATATATTCATTATTCCTATATGTCAAGTAGGTTTTATGCCCGCTTATTGTAATTATCCTACTCCTTTCTTCTTTTAAAAGGGGTTCTTGAACTAAATAATCCAAATGATTTTCCAAATTCACGAGAAAAGCATATTCTGTGATTAATCAAAATTATTCTTTATCAAAATGTGAGGAGCTCCATAATGTCTAAAAAGAATGTAGACGATATTTTGCAGGAAGGGATTTATGGCAAAAAGGAAATCAATCCTGAAGAACGGCGAAAGTTTCTTGGTACTTTAAGAGAAAGAATTGTAGCTGCACTGCTCATGGGTCAAGTGAGAGAAAAAGAGGTTTACCCGGAATTAATCAACCTTATGAAGGAACATCCTAACGCCAAATTGTATTTAAATGGAACACTGAATATGAGCTATTTAAAAAAATACATCACGGCCGCTGAAAAACACGAACTTCCGTACACGGTGGTTATAAACAAAAACGCTGACACCCACATCGGGCTCGTTTTGGCTTATGATTATGCGATCGATAAGGAAGACATTTTCCTTTCCAGACCGCAGCAAAAGCAACAAGCTAAAAAGAAAAGCAAATGGCCTTCTCTCTTCAAGTGGCTAAAGCGAAAATAAGATGAATGGATATGTTTTTTCCGAAAATAGAAAAGAGCTGTCATGAGATTCTTTCCATGACAGCTCCACCTTTGTATGTGAGAAAAATTAGCTGCTTTTTCAACTTTCTTTCGCGTTGATCAAGCGCCTTCCGCTTCGACGCACACGATGTGCTAGTGAGGGCGTTGCGACACGATGTCGCGCCTTTAGCCGTCGTTCCTTTTTTGTCCAGCTGCTGGTGCTTAGCGGCTAGTGGACTTCCTGCTCCTCTTTGCGATAAGTCAACATCGAATCACTCTCGCTCTTCGTGTTTCCTTTATCTCATGCGGAGCCGTCCAGTCCATACGCCGCTGATCAAGCACCCTCCGCTTTTCTTTTTGTCCAGCTGCTGGCTCTAGGGCGTACGGCGGTTTCGAAATTTTTATTGGAGTCAAAGAACGACTCCTATAGAAATTCCTCCAACCTCCTATCGCCCTGAACGAGCGCCTTCCGCTTTTCCTACTGTCCAGCTGCGCCTCCTTGCCCCTCGAGGTCATAAGCCGATCTGGCTGTGTGGCTGAAGAACGCCACTTCGCCATTTCGTCTTATGCTTGTCGGGGCAGAGCAGTCGGCTCCGCTTTTCTTACTGTCCAGCTACAGCGGCCAGCCCGTACGGCGGTTTCGGTCTCTCGGTCGGAGTCTGAAGAACGACTCCTTGTCGAGCCCTCCAACCTCCTATCGGGCTGATCAGGCCGCTTTCGCTTTTCTTTATTAATCAAATTTGATTTTGTTTACTGTGTCTTGGTCTAGTCGCAGGATGACTTCTCCGATGAGTTTGACGGCGTTTTCGTAATCGTCACGGTGAAGCATTGCGGCGTGTGAGTGAATATATCTTGTGGCAATCGTGATGGATAGACTTGGTACGCCGCCTGATGTTACGTGGATGGCACCAGAGTCTGTACCGCCGCCTGCCATAGCATCAAATTGGTAAGGGATGTTTAATTCGTCAGCCACATCGGTTACAAAATCGCGTAATCCTTTATGTGAAACCATAGAGGCATCATATAGGATAATTTGAGGGCCATCGCCCATTTTGCTCATCGCTTCTTTGCTGGAAACACCTGGTGTGTCGCCGGCGATTCCCACATCTACACCGAACGCGATATCTGGCTGGATCGCCTGGGCTGATGTCTTTGCCCCGCGCAGTCCCACTTCTTCTTGTACTGTTCCAACACCGTATACAGTATTTTTATGCTGTTTGTTCTTAATATACTTCATGACGTCAATGGCGATCGCACAGCCAATACGGTTGTCCCACGCTTTTGCAAGCAGCATTTTTTCATTGTTCATGACTGTAAATTCGAAGTAAGGTACGACCATATCGCCTGGACGCACGCCCCACTCTTGCGCTTCTTCTTTGCTCGATGCCCCAATATCGATAAACATATCTTTAATCTCTACTGGCTTTTTGCGCGCTTCAGGAGATAAAATATGCGGCGGCTTGGAACCGATCACTCCTGTGATATCCCCTTTTCTCGTTACAATGGTTACGCGCTGTGCAAGCATTACTTGGCTCCACCAGCCGCCTACTGTTTGAAAACGGAGGAATCCTTTGTCATCAATTTGTGTAATCATGAAGCCGACTTCATCTAAATGGCCGGCAACCATAATTTTCGGCCCATTTTCAGCTCCTGACTTTTTAGCAATTAAACTTCCCAGGTTATCTGTTGTTACTTCATCTGCAAACGGCTCTATGTATTTTTTCATAACGGCCCGTGCTTCACGCTCATTGCCGGCAATTCCTTTAGCATCCGTTAAATCCTTCAGCATCATCAATGTTTCGTCCATTTTAGCCATACACCATTCCTCCTGTTAAAAAATATGGATCCGTTTTCATTATACGTATTTCTCTTATATTATACAAAAATTTCCGCTTAATACCCTTGCTGCTGTCTTTCATAGTTGACTTCATTCTTTGCCACATAGGCTCCTTCTACTTCTTCTGCTGAGAACCCTAGCAAGCGGCCAAGTGTAAAATAGTTTTGAAGCAACTGTTGATATGTATCCGCTGACTTCTCCCGTTTGAATACATGAACTGCTTCATATACATGAAGAAACTGCTCTGTCACTGAACCTGCTGCCTCTGCTTCGGCTATAACTGCTTCTTGTTCTAAAGAGCATGTTAATCCAAGTGATAAAATAAAGTGAACACCATCTACGAATTCCTCTAAAATAAACTTGCGCTCACTTGGCTGTTTTAAACTCCAAAATTTAAAACAGCGTGTTTCATTCGCCAGTTCTCCAATCTCTACGAGCAAAGCCAGCACTTTTTTGTCAAACAAGTCAGCTTCTTGCAAGCCATGTTCTGTTTCAATGTATTCGTCGAGTGCCCGCTGCATGCGGAACAGCTTTAATAAATTCATCTTTTTTCCTCCATTCATGAAAAATAAACTAGTAGACCAAGATCAATTAACGCTAGGACAGGCATGCCATACTTAAACGATAGATGCTTTGTTTTATGGCGGTAGGTCTGCATAGCTATCCAGCTGCCAACTGCCCCTCCAATAAGAGCCAGCAGCCAAAGCGTTCTCTCACGCGTTCGCCATTTTCCCTGCTTTGCTTTTCGCTTGTCATTTCCCATTACCATATAACTGATTAGATTTATCAAAATAAAATAAATAAGCATGCACTCACTCCTCCATGTTAGTTTAGCAAAAAAATGGACTCATGGTGATGATGAATCGAGCGTAAAGATGGATTTTCATGTTCTTAATAATTGCATAACAATACAGGCTTGGGAGAACAATACAAAGAAGAATAACGGAAGCAGGTGAACATCCATGCCTCGAGAAAGAGCAAACATCCAAACGAACAATGGCGACCCACATTTTGATGGAAGATACGAAGGAATTATTAATGATCCTGAGGGTACGGCACAAATCGGCGTTCGGGTTGACGGCAAGCAGACAGAAAGCCCTTATGAGGTGACAAAACTAAAAGAAGATCCAGAAATGGACCGGTTCAAACGCTTTTTTGACGGTAAAAAATAAAATTAGCTTATAAACTATCTTCTTATTCATGCCTATAAAAAACAGGCCCGCTAAAAAGCGGACCTGTTTTTGAAAAACTTCTTATTTATTTAACTGAGCTTTAGCAGCGTCAGCTAATTGGTTGAACGCTTGTAAATCGCTAACAGCTAAGTCAGCAAGCATTTTACGGTTTACTTCGATACCTGCAAGCTTTAAACCGTGCATTAAGCGGCTGTAAGAAAGGCCGTTCATGCGAGCAGCTGCATTGATACGAGTAATCCAAAGCTTACGGAAGTCGCGTTTCTTCTGGCGACGGTCACGATAAGCATATTGTAAAGATTTCATAACCTGTTGGTTAGCTACTTTATATAAACGGTGTTTAGCACCGAAAAAACCTTTTGCTAATTTAAGAACTTTTTTACGACGTCTGCGAGTTACTGTTCCGCCTTTTACGCGTGGCATAATATTTCCCTCCTAAAATATAAGTGCTGGTCTTACTTAAGATTGTCTAGCATATGGCGAATGCGTTTGAAATCGCCTTTAGATACAAGAGTTCCTTTGCGGAGCTTACGCTTTTGCTTTGTAGATTTGTTGGCAAATAAATGGCTAGTGTAACCATGAGAACGTTTTAATTTACCAGAACCTGTTTTTTTGAAACGTTTCGCTGAGCCGCGGTGAGTTTTCATTTTTGGCATTTTCGTCTTCCTCCTCAAACTGATTACTTTTCGTTTTTAGGTGCTAATACTAAGAACATACTGCGGCCGTCCATTTTTGGCTTTGTTTCCACAGTAGATACTTCTTTACATGCTTCAGCAAAACGATCAAGTACGCGTTGGCCGATCTCTTTGTGAGTAATCGCGCGCCCTTTGAAACGAATGGAAGCTTTAACTTTGTCGCCTTTTTCCAAGAACTTAATCGCATTACGTAATTTTGTATTAAAATCGTGTTCCTCGATTGTCGGGCTAAGGCGGACTTCTTTCAAGTTAATAATTTTTTGATTTTTACGTGCTTCCTTATCCTTCTTCTGCTGCTCAAACTTAAATTTGCCATAGTCCATAATACGGGCAACTGGCGGTTTTGCATTTGGCGCAACAAGCACGAGGTCAAGGTTCACGCGTCCGGCAATCTCAAGAGCTTCGTTCTTTGATTTAACACCAAGCTGCTCTCCATTTTGGTCGATTAAACGGACTTCACGGGAGCGGATCCCTTCGTTTACAAACATATCTTTGCTAATAATGAGCCACCTCCAAGGTTTTTTAGAATAAACGATGCTATTCCGGAACACACATTGACACCCAGCGATTCTCGGTTTTTATGCAATAAAAAATGCGGGCATGAGTGCATACCCGCATAAAACGACATAAGTGTCATTTATCATTACATTCAAACCTGCCAACTGCTGATGCGTCAATCAGGTGAGAAGCGGGTGCTTCTTCTTGTTTATGTGTATTCAGTTCACCTTAGTATTATATCATAACGAGCATTATTCGTCAACTCATCGAAAGCAATTCAACAAAAACAATTCTAACAAAGTTTGTTTCATTAAGCAACACCTTTTTGAAATGTTATGCTTTTTTTGCTTCTTTTTTTATCATATCAATAAAATCGCTGAACGCCACTGTTTCCGATTTTTGCTCACCGTATTTACGAACATTGACGGAATTTGTTTCAATTTCTTTATCACCGACTACGAGCATGTACGGAATTTTTTGCATTTGCGCTTCACGGATTTTATAGCCGATCTTCTCATCGCGGCTGTCAAGCTCTACGCGAAGGCCTGCTGCACGCAATTTTTCCTGTACCTCTTTTGCATAGTCGAGATGAACATCAACAGAAACTGGAATAACTTGTACTTGGACCGGCGCCAGCCAAGTTGGGAAGGCTCCTTTGTATTCTTCAATTAAGAAAGCAACGAAGCGCTCCATCGTTGAAACAACACCACGGTGAATAACAACTGGACGATGTTGCTTGCCGTCCTCACCGATGTATGTTAAATCAAATCTCTCTGGGAGCAAGAAGTCAAGCTGAACAGTAGACAATGTTTCCTCTTTGCCTAGAGCCGTTTTTACTTGCACGTCAAGCTTCGGCCCATAAAACGCTGCTTCCCCTTCTGCCTCGAAGTAGTCAAGCCCCATTTCATCCATTGCTTCTTTCAGCATGCTTTGTGCCTTATTCCACATTTCATCATCATCGTAATATTTTTCAGTATCTGCCGGATCACGATAAGACAGACGGAATGAGTAATCATGCAGCTCGAAATCTTTATACACTTCTAAAATTAAATGAACTACTCGCTTAAATTCGTCTTTAATTTGATCTGGACGAACGAAAACGTGCGCATCATTCAATGTCATGCCGCGTACACGCTGCAGGCCGGAAAGGGCTCCTGACATTTCATAGCGGTGCATCGTGCCAAGCTCCGCAATTCGGATTGGCAGTTCACGATAAGAATGAATACCGTTTTTATAAATCATCATGTGATGCGGGCAGTTCATCGGGCGTAACACAAGCTGTTCGTTATCCATATCCATAATTGGGAACATATTTTCTTGATAATGATCCCAGTGACCACTCGTTTTATAAAGCTCTACATTCGCCATTACAGGCGTATACACATGGTGATAGCCTAAACTTTCTTCTTTATCGACGATATAGCGCTCGATAATACGGCGTATCGTTGCGCCTTTTGGCAGCCACATCGGCAGCCCCTGACCAACTTTTTGTGAGCTCATAAAAAGATCCAGCTCTTTGCCGATTTTACGATGGTCACGCTCTTTTGCTTCCTCAAGCATCTTCAAATGGTGCTCTAAATCTTCTTTTTTGAAGAAAGCTGTACCGTAAATGCGCTGCAGCATTTTATTGTCGCTGTTTCCACGCCAGTAAGCTCCCGCAATGCTCAACAATTTAAATTCTTTAATTTTATTTGTAGATGGAACGTGTACACCGCGGCATAAATCAAAGAATTCACCTTGTTCGTAAATGGTCACTGTTTCATCTTCCGGAATGGCATCGATTAACTCTATCTTATACTCGTCGCCAATTTCCTCATACAGTTTTTTAGCTTCATTACGGCTCACTTCTTTACGAACAACCTCTAAATTTTCGCCGATAATTTTTTTCATCTCTTTTTCAATTTTCGGCAGATCCTCTGGTGTGATGGATTCATCAAGGTCAATATCGTAATAGAATCCACCTTCAATGACAGGTCCGACACCAAGTTTCACTTTATCTTCCCCATACAGGCGCTTAATCGCTTGAGCCATTAAATGAGCTGTACTGTGACGAAGAATTTCCAAAGCGTCTTCATGATCTGGTGTGACAATTTCCAGGCTGCCGCTTTCTTCGATCGGTGTGCGCAAATCAAGCAGCTTGCCGTCTACCTTTCCAGCAAGTGCTTTTTTCTTTAAGCCCGGGCTGATTGATTGGGCAATTTCTTCTGTTGTTGTTCCTTTTGGAAACTCCTTGACTGATCCATCAGGAAACGTAATATTCAGCATTTCAGACATTTTCAACACTCCTTATTTTTTGACAAAATAAAAAACCCCGCCCTTCAAAAATGAAGGGACGAGGTTTATATCGCGATTCCACCCTACTTTTCAACAAAAAAACGTTGAAATCTCCAGATCAGATAACGGCTGCTGCCGGCGGTCCATTACTAACAGTGCTGTGTTCACGGCCGAAGTTCAAAGGTGGTAAGCATAGTCCTCGTGTTAGGAAAGTTTCAGCCTTGCTTTCCCTCTCTGGAAACCGTAAGAAAATACTCATGTCCTTATCAAAACTTGTCTCATTATTTACATGTATGACCGTATTATAGTCCTTGATTATCTAAAAATCAATAGACTTGCTTTTTATTTTCGACGATTGGTCCCTTTCATTTCCACAGGATTAGTCAAAGATTTAATTCTCTCCATGACCCGCTTAGCCTTCATCTCTTCCCTCTCCCCACGCTGGGAATGAGCTAAATGATGCTCGAGCTCCTTATAGCTGAAATTCGATGTGAAAAACGTCGGCAATCCCTCAAGCATACGGAACTGCAGAATCGTGCCAAGAATCTCATCGCGCATCCAGCTCGACATTGCTTCGGCACCGATATCATCAATCATTAGTACAGATGCTTTTTTAACGAGCTCAAGCTTCTCATTTATGGATTGATCATTAAGCGACTGCTTCATTTCTCGAACAAATTCTGGAAAATAGATGATTAAGGAGGAAACGTCTTTGTCCGCTAATTCATTCGCAATCGCACCTAGTAAATAAGATTTCCCAACGCCAAATAATCCGTGAATAAACAACCCTTTCATTTCACTGCCTTCAACATAGTCTTTCGTAAACTGCCGAGCCAGATTAATGGCTGGTATTCTCCCAAGGTCATTAAAATCGAGATCGGAAAAACGAGCATTCAAAATGTCTTTCGGTACATATAGACTTTTGATCAGCTTCTCATTCTTTCTCTGTTCATCATCACGAATTTTACGTGGACAGCGATGGTAGTCAATATCAATGCCGCCGCGGCGCCAAACAAGCTTTGGCTCAAAACCTTTCATCACATTAACGCATTCCTGAAGGCTTGGGCACTTTTCACAGGAGAAACTTTGCGTTTTATATTCGTATAGCTTCATTAAATGTTTATCCAGCACATCAGGAGTAATGTCGTCTTGATGCTCCCGCAAAAAAGCATAAACAGCCGGATCATTTAAAATCTCCCGACGCGTCTGTTCATATCTAGATTTAAAGTCCGGGGACTGCTTTAATTTATTCAGCGTCTCACCTATTCGCTTCATTACGATTTGTCACCTTCTTTCTCGGCCGTTTGATTTTTAATTTCTTCTACTAAAGCCTCCCTCATGGCTTTTAACTTTTCTTCATCATCAGGCGGAAGAGAGGTTGCCTTTTCCTCTTCATTAAACCAATAAGGCAGCTTTTCTGTACGAGTTACCCTTTGCTTTGGCTGTTGCTTGTTTTTTGCCCATTCAGCATACTGACGATGTTCATTTTTAGCAAGCTCCATCGCATCCTTTACCGTTTTTACTTTTTTACGGGCCCAGTGGGAAGCGATTTTTTCTATATAGCTTTTCGTCAGCTTCATATCAGTTTTCAGCATAACATATTGAATCAGAACATTAACAACACCAGCTGGCAGCTTATACTGAAAGAGTACGCCTTCAATCACTTGCATATCGGCACTTGATGGAAGACTGCCGGAAATATCAATCAACAACTGCCGCGGTGAAACCGTTTCTAAATAATAGATCAATTCTTCTTCTTTCGTTGATGGTTCACTTTGAACAGTACGCAGGGCCTCTGGCTGAGATAGATAAATGAGCTCAGGCAGCTGTTCATTCCGTTCAAGCTGATACCAATCACGGGCTGATTTACGTAATACCTCGATATCAATTTCATCCTTTTCATCGACGGCTGTAAGCAATAGGTTCTTCATTTCTAGTGGTTCAATTCCATAAAGATGGGCCAGTTTGACAATGGTCTCTTTCACGAGCGGTGTCAGTGCTGATTTAGCTACAACCACTCCTTGAAGAGAGCTTTCCAATAAGCTGAAATCAAATTGATCCACCTTCAAAGAAACCCCTTTTCTATCCGGCTTAGCCATAAACAGCTTGCCTTCCGAAAGAAGACTATCTTCCATCACATCACGGTCAAGCGGCGGCAGTCCGGCAGAAAAAACCTCCTGGAAATCTTTTGTAATTTCTAGATGATCATCCGTACACGTAATATCGTCTGAAAAAAACTCTTTCACTCTCAAAAAATGGGAACGGCCGATTTTTCGGTAAAGAAATACATTCAGCATCCCATCGTTAAAAAACTGTTCTGGTGTAAGCGGCGGCTGCAGTTCATATACGAACTCACGCAGATCGCCAGTCTTTCTAACGAATGTTTTTAATAATCCAAGCGCTTCTAATTTGAGTCGGGATTCATAAATCTCTTGAAGGTTTTGATCAAGAAAATTCATTAAATAATAGTGATTAGCTGTCTGCGAACGTAATCGATTTTCTTCTACTTCCGCCCAAAGTGTCATATATAAGCTAAAGCAATTCGTTCCGAGGAGTGGTTGATACAAGAACGTTAAAATACGCCGGTCCGTTTCATGAAGCATACCATTCAAGCAAACTATGTATTCATCCACCGGCTGAATTTCGTTCCAATGTCTTTTCATGTTCATCATCTAACCTTTCAATGTTGAAACTTCTTGTGCTGACCGATGAAAAAAAGCTAGAGAACGGGTCGTTGCCTCCAGCCTGTTATTTTTCTTTTTTAATTAATTCCTTTAATTCATCTAAAAACACATTAATATCCTTGAATTGGCGATAGACAGAAGCAAATCGCACATAGGCTACTTCATCAATGTCTGCCAGCCGGTCCATGACCATTTCTCCAACTTTTTCTGATTGAATTTCTGAAAATCCACAATTCCTAATTTCTTTTTCGACGTCCATCGTTAGTTTTTCAAGCTGCTCAAGTGAAACCGGACGCTTTTCACATGCTTTTATTAAACCGCGCAAAAGCTTGTCACGATTAAATTCTTCTCTCGTGCCTTCCTTCTTCACAACGATCAACGGCAAATCTTCCACTTTTTCGAAAGTCGTAAATCGATAAGCACAAGATTCACACTCCCGGCGCCTGCGGATCGAGCGTGCTTCATCTACCGGTCTTGAATCGATTACGCGAGTGCCATTATGCTGGCAGGCCGGACATTTCATTCTACCAACTCCGATTCTAAATTGATTACTCTCATCATATTAAAAAGAAACAAAATGCACAAGGCACTATCACGTAAATAAATGAAAGAGGTGTATGCGCGAGCATACACCTCTTTGTTATAACACACTTGCTTCTTGCTTCATTTGTACAGGGCCCATTCCCCGAGGCATTTCCATTTTTTCCTGCGTCTGTGCCTCCAGCGCCTCTGCAATGTAATTAGCAGCAATGTTAGGATCAAGGTCTCCGCAAGTATATACATCAATGCTCGCGTAGCCATGTTCTGGAAAGCTGTGAATCGTTAAATGCGACTCAGAAATAATGACGACACCACTTACTCCTTGAGGAGCAAATTTGTGAAACGCCACTTCCCGGATTTCAGCACCTGATTTTAATGCAGCATCCACAAAGATTTGTTCAATTGTTTCCATATCATTCAATTTTTCAAGATTGCAGCCCCAAAGTTCTGCAATTACGTGACGACCCATAGTATCCATGATCGCTTCCCCCTTTTACAATTTTTAGAGATTCGTTGTAAAAGTATAACCACCACGGGGGAAAGTTAGTCCGAAGAGGTCCTAACCCTTTAAGCGGTTATTTATTTCACGAAGATTAGTATACTGTGAACAGTTTAATTTTGCAACATCTTGTCAAACATTTTTCTAAAGGATTTTTTAGAAAATTCTATATACAAATAAAGGAAGCAGATAAAGCCCGCAGATCGTTATCTGCGGGCTTTATTTACTTTTAGAGGATATAGGCCAATCCTCTATTTGCAGATTATGCGTTTACTTCAACTTTTTTTTTCATATTTTCAGCAACATAGTTTACAAGGTCAACGACGCGGCAAGAATAACCCCACTCGTTGTCATACCAAGCAAGAACCTTCACCTTTGTTCCTTCCATTACGATCGTCGATAAACCATCGATGATAGAAGAATGAGGATTTGTATTGAAATCAACCGATACTAATGGTTCTGTTGTGAATTCGATGATTCCCTTTAATGGGCCTTCAGAAGCTCTGATGAAGGCATCGTTCACTTCATCTACCGTTACTTCACGCTTTAAGTCTACTACAAGGTCAACTAGAGAAACGTTAGAAGTTGGCACGCGCAAAGCCATACCGTGAATTTTTCCTTTTAATTCCGGAAGAACAAGGGATAAAGCCTTAGCCGCACCTGTAGATGTTGGGATAATGGATTGAGCACATGCACGAGCACGACGCAAATCTTTATGCGGGTTATCAATGTTGTTTTGGTCGTTTGTATAAGCATGAACTGTTGTCATTAGACCATTTTCAATGCCAAATGTGTCATTCAGCACTTTTGCTACCGGAGCCAGGCAGTTTGTTGTGCAAGATGCATTAGAAATAACCTCATGCTTTTCAATATCTAAGTCGTCCTGGTTAACACCCATTACGATTGTTACATCTTCGTTTTTACCTGGAGCAGTAAGTACGACTTTCTTTGCGCCAGCTTCTAAATGAAGAGCTGCTTTTTCACGGGCATTGAATTTGCCTGTTGCTTCGATTACAATATCAATGCCAAGTTCTTTCCATGGAAGCTCACGTGGATCACGGTTATTCACTAACTGAACACGCTTGCCATTTACGATTAGAGCATTTTCTTCTACTTGAACATCTCCATCGAACTTGCCATGATTTGTGTCATACTTAATCAAATGAGCAAGCGTTTCTGCAGGATAACTTGCATTCACCGCAACAATCTCAAATGTATCCTCTAAAATTGCTTTACGGAAGACCATTCTCCCGATACGTCCAAACCCATTAATCGCTACTTTCGCCTTCATACACTGGCTCCTCCTATATAAATAAATGTTATACTTAATTGTTTTTTTATCTGCAATTAGTATAACATATTTACCTCCAAGTGGAAGCCTAAAAACCGCAAAATGATAAATTTAACTATTCAGAAAATAATGCACAAATCAGCTGCTTAGCTAATGAAGGCTGAATGAATCATCATCTCTTTAATCGAGCTATTTCGATTGCATTCCCATTCGTTTCATTCCCGATCAGCTTTAGTTTTGACCGCTGAAATAAATGCTAGTAATGATAAGAGAAATGTTGTGCGCAACCCAGATACCGGTCATAAGAAAAAATGAGAAAGAGATACCGTCATACACAATAATGAATGCCCAAGCAACGAGTAGAATGATAGAGGTTACATTCCAGGCAGCTGCTTTCGAACGAGTCGTAACGTATTGCTGGCGTTCATCAAATAATCGTTTTTTCTCGCCGATACGACGGTTAATGAAATAAATAATAATGGTAATAATCACGCCAAGCAGTAAACCTGACAATCCTATTAAGTTATTTGCTGCTATTTCACTCAATATTCTCATCTCCTTCAAAAATAAATAAATCTTCAATATGACAATTAAACAATTGGGCAAGCTTATGGGCTAAAACGAGAGAAGGGTTATATTTGCCTTTTTCAAGCGAAATAATAGTTTGTCTTGATACATTTAACTTTTTTGATAGTTCTTCCTGCGTGATGTCTCTCTCTGTGCGTTTTTCCCGAATCTTATTTTTCATTCTTCCTCCCCTTCTCATTAGTAAAGTAAACTTTACGTAAAGTTTACTTTACTTTCATTCTAGTTGTCAAGCTAGCTTGACAACTAGAATGCTTTATTCATTTTATCCGTAAAAAAACCCGTTCACTGTGGAACGGGTCAAGGCGTCAGCTGCCAGTCTTCAATTATTTTCAGAAGCTGTTTTTTCGTTTGTTCAATCGTACCATTATTGTTAATCACCGCATCTGCCTTTTCTGCTTTTTCTGCAAGCGGCATTTGAGACGCAATGCGGGCTTTAGCTGCTTGTTCGCTTAGATTATTGCGGGCCATCAGCCTGTCCAGCTGCGTTGCTTCATCGGTATACACAACGATCACCTTATCTACCATCCATGTTAGTCCACTTTCATATAAAAGTGGAATATCCATGATAATTGTTTCCTTCCCCACTTCAATAGCGGCCTCTTTTTCAGCCATCATGAACTGGCGAACAGCTGGATGCACAATACTGTTTAATTTCTTTCTCTGCTTCTCATTATTGAAGATCATGTCACCCAAACGGCTTCTATCGAGTGAACCGTCGGGCAAAATAACGCTGACTCCAAATACTTCTGCAATCTGGGAAAGCGTCTGGCTGCCCGGCTCTACTACTGCCCGGGCAGCCACGTCCGCATCTACAATTACATATCCTCGTTCTTTTAATAAGCGGCTAACCGTGCTCTTTCCGCTTGCAATGCCTCCTGTTAGTCCAATGATTGCTGCCATTACTTTCCCCTCCAAACCTTTAAATCTTTAACGTGCCTAAAATAATGAGTAAAATGCCAGGAAAAAAGGAAAGTCGCTGTACCCATTGGATGCTCGCAAATTTTCGACCGCAAGCAAGACCGCCTGTCACAAACAACAAATTCATAATAGCGACGGCCGCTGCAAGCCCAATAGCTGAATAGCCGAGCATGGCAGCCCCTATTCCTGCCCCAAACGCATCTAATGACAGCGCGAAACCGAGTAGCAATGCCTCTAAACTGGTAATGGTGCCGGATTGATCCAGATCAGCAGCTGTCGGCCTTTTAAAAATATGAATGACCACCCCGAGCCGTTTCAATTCTAAATGAATAAGCTGTTTTTCTTCAAGATGCTCGTGCTTTTGCTCTTCCCGAAAAAATTGCCAAAGCACCCAAGCCCCGAGTGCAATTAGAATAATTCCGCCGATCCGTCCTGCTGCTGCCTCGCTAAACCAGCGGCTTATCCAATGGCCGGTCCCCATAGCAACGAGAAGTGCTGATGCCGAACAAAGCGATAAAATGATGGAAGACTTCACTGGCAATTTTAACTTTTTTAACCCATAAGCAAGACCTGCACTAAAACTATCTAAACTGACTGCCGCTGCCAACATAAACAACGAAAGATACCCATCCATCCAACAGCTCCTCCCCTGTCAAAACGTTACTGTAGTATATGGAAGGACAGATGGGAAGGTTCAGTCTTATCTAGGCGAAAGCGGCTGGCAGTTGGGACAAATATGGGTTCCTCTTCCGGCTGTTCTTATTTTTATGATCAATTCACCACAATGTTTACAAGGTTCTCCTTTGCGGCCATAGACGAAATGAGTCTCCTGAAAGGTGCCGGCTTGCCCTTGGCTGTTGACATACGAACGAACCGTGCTTCCTCCTTTATCAACCGCTTCTTTCAAGGTAGAGATAATTTCTTTATGCAGAATCTTGATCTCTTCTTCGCTGAGAGAATTAGCTTTCCTTTCAGGATGAATTCCTGCACGGAACAATGCCTCATCTACATAAATATTGCCGAGCCCGACAAACACTTTTTGATCAAGCAGCACAGCTTTAATATTTCTTTCTGTTTTCTTTAGCTTACTCTTTACATATTCAAGAGAAAAGTCCTCTGAAAATGGTTCAGGACCGAGCTGTGATAATGGTAGAGAATCGTGCTCTTTTCCCCGCTCAAATAAATGCATCGTCCCAAATTTACGCACATCACGGTAACGCAGCTGTGAACCATCTGTGAAGGTGAATAAAATATGGGTATGCGGCTCCTCTTCTTCTCCATCTTCATGCAGCCGGTATTTACCTTCCATTCGCAAATGCGACACGAGTGAATAATGATCGAGCGCAAAAATTAAAAATTTCCCTCTGCGCAATACATCGTGAATCGTTTCACCGACTAATGCATCAGCAAATTGCTCCGCCTGTTCAGGTTTTTTGATAATGTTAGACCATCGGATTTCCACTTGTTGAATCGTCTTGCCGACGACCAGCTGTTTGAGGGTACGCCGGACAGTTTCTACTTCAGGCATTTCAGGCAAGCTGCTCTCTCTCCTCTCTATTCTGTCTTTTATTATTTAGCATCGTACCATGTCGGCCCGTATGCATAATCTACTTTCAGTGGGACTTTTAATTGAATGGCCTGTTCCATTACTTCTGGAACAAGCTGCTTCATCGTTTCAATTTCTTCTTTTGGCACTTCAAAAATCAATTCATCATGCACTTGCAGTAACAGCTTAGATTGAAGCTTTTCCTTTTCTAGCCTTTCAGCCACATCAATCATAGCTTTTTTAATAATATCAGCGGCACTTCCCTGAATGGGTGTATTCATAGCTGTTCGCTCTCCGAAACCGCGCAAGTTAAAGTTACGGCTGGTGATTTCCGGAATATAGCGACGACGTTGCATCAAGGTAGTGACAAAGCCTTTCTCCTTTGCCTCCCGGATGATAGAATCCATATACTCTTTTACGCCTGGATACGTATGCAAATAGCGATCAATGAAAGTGCCTGCTTCTTTTCTCGTAATGCCAAGGCTTTGGGACAATCCATAATCGCTAATGCCATAGACGATACCGAAATTCACAGCCTTTGCCTGCCGGCGCATGTTACTGTCCACTTCATCCTGTGAGACATGGAACACATCTGCAGCAGTAGCCGTATGTATATCAAGATCATGTAAAAAAGCATCAATCAACTTCTCATCATTCGCGATATGAGCCAGTACACGCAATTCAATTTGCGAATAGTCAGCTGCGAAAATAACAGAATCGGGTTCTGATGGAATAAAAGCTTGACGAATTTTTCTTCCTTCCTCTAATCGAATCGGGATATTCTGCAAGTTAGGCTCTGTCGAACTTAACCGGCCTGTTTGTGTCAATGCCTGATTAAAGCGCGTGTGGATTTTGTGAGTATCCGCATCAACTACTTTAAGCAAGCCTTCAATATAAGTAGACTGCAGCTTGCCAAGCTGACGGTAATGTAAAATATGCTCGACAATTTCATGGGAGGGCGCCAGTTTTTCTAGAACCTCCGCTGACGTGGAGTAGCCTGTTTTTGTCTTTTTGATAGGCGGCAGCCCCAATTTTTCAAACAAGATCGTACCGAGCTGTTTCGGTGAGTTAATGTTAAACTCTGTGCCCGCAAGAGAGTAAATCGTCTGCTCAATGTCTGCCAGCTTGCTTTTTAGCTCCTCGCCCATTTCTTTCAGACGGTCTACATCAACTTGAACCCCTTCAGATTCCATATCAGCAAGAATAAAGGCAAGAGGCAGTTCAAGCTCATAAAGCAATTCAAGCTGCTGATTTTCCTCCAGTTCCTTCAGGCAAACTGATTTTAGCTCTTCAATGGCCGCTGCTTTGGAAGCAATATGCTCAGCATAAGTAGATTCTTCAGGAAGTCCGCGTTTAGCGCCTTTCCCATATACAGTTTCATCCGATTGAATAGATGAAATCCCATGCAGCTTCCCTACAGCCGCAAAATCTTCCGGCGACTCAGACGGGTTCAGTAAATAAGAAGCCAGCCAAACATCAAAGTCTATTCCTCTCAGCTCAATTCCATGCCGCCTTAACCCGATAATGGTCCGTTTCGCATCATAAACTGATTTTTTCCTCGTCTCATCCTCCGCCCAAGCTTTAAAGGCAGCTGATTGTAGTGCCGCTTCGGCAGGAATAAAGCACGTGCCCTTTTCTCCGCTTACTCCGAAGCCGACAACATCAGTACGATGGTAGTTTTCAGTGATCATTTCTAAATAAAAGGCCATTTCTCCGCTGAACAAGTCTTCTGTCACTTCAGAAACGAGCTCATAGCTCATTGTTTCATGAACAGGGGCTTCTTCTGCTGGTCGATCAAGCTTTTCAAGCAATGAATTAAACTCCAGTTCTTTAAACAGCTCATATACTCTTTCATTGTTGGATTCCTGATATTGCAAATCACTTAAGGAAAAATTAATAGGCACCTCTCGTAAAATGGTAGCGAGCTCTTTGCTCATAACAGCCATCTGCTCATGCTCACGCAATTTTTCCTGCAGCTTTTTACCACTTACTTCATCAATGGAGGAGAGCAGCTTTTCTACAGAACCAAATTGCTTTAACAACTTGATCGCTGTTTTCTCGCCCACTCCTGGAACACCTGGAATGTTATCAGAAGAATCCCCCATTAATCCTTTCATATCGACGATCTGTTCTGGCGTTAATCCATATTTTTCTTCTACATGAGCTGGAGTATATTCTTCAATATCGGTAATTCCTTTTCTTGTAATACAGACCGTTGTGGCATCCGAGGCAAGTTGCGTCAAATCTTTATCACCGGAATAGATTTTTATCTCATATCCATCTTTTTCTGCTTCAAGCGACAGCGTACCGATAATATCATCTGCCTCATAATTTTCTAATTCATATTGGGCGATCCCATATGCTTTTAATAATTCTCGAATATAAGGAAATTGCTCAGATAGCTCAGGTGGCGTTTTTTGTCGGCCGCCTTTATACTCATCGAATGTCTTATGTCTGAACGTTGTTTTTCCGGCATCAAAAGCGACGAGAAGATGAGTTGGCTGTTCCTCTTTTAATACCTTTAACAGCATCATCGCAAAGCCATATACAGCGTTGGTATGAACACCTTTATTATTATTCAGCAAAGGCAATGCAAAAAACGCTCGGTAGGCAATGCTGTTGCCGTCAATTAATACGATTTTTTTCTTCAAAGCGACCTTCCTCCTCATTCTGCTTTTTTAACGAAACGGTAAATGTTGTCCCTTCATTGGCTTTACTCTTAACAAAAATCTCGCCATCATGCGCTTCGATAATATGCTTAACAATCGCTAAACCGAGTCCAGTACCTCCTGAATTACGGCTTCTCGCTTTATCTACCCGGTAGAAACGCTCAAAAATCCGCGGCAGCTCTTCTGGATTCATCCCAATACCATTGTCTTCTACCTCGACAATTACCCGGTCATCCTCTTCAAATGCTCGAACTTCTATATGGCCGCCTTCTTGTGTATACAAAATGGCATTTGTCATTAAATTAAAGAACACTTGCTTTAATCGACCGCTATCTCCCTCAATCCATAAATTCTTTTCTAATTGAAGGGATAAATCAATCTGCTTCTCTTCAAACCGTTTTTGTAAAGATGGCAGCATATCCGTAATGAGTGCATCTACCGATAGCTGTGTGATATTTAAGGAAATTCCTTTTTGCTCAATCTTGGACAATTCTAATAAATCCATTACAAGCGATTGCATTCGTTTACTTTCTTTTAAAATAATAGTAAGAAACATCTTTAACGCTTCTTTATCTTCTAGCGCACCATCTAGTAAAGTTTCGGTAAAGCCTTTAATAGAAGTAATTGGCGTTTTCAATTCATGGGAAACGTTCGCCACAAAATCTTTACGCATTTGTTCAAGCTTTTTCAAACTTGTAATGTCATGGAATACAATTAGTACCCCTTTCCACTCGGCATTCGTCCCAATAATAGGTGCACCTGATACCTCAAAATGTTTCCTTTCGATGCCAAGCGGCAATAACAGCTGTCTGCGTACATTTTGTTCGGTCATGAAAACTTCTTCAACGATGTCAATAACTCGTTCATGAGGAATCGCCTCATGATACCTTTTCCTTATTAACTGCTTCTTTTCTAAATGAAAGTGACGTTTAAATGACTTATTGACCATCGTGATAAAACCGCGGTCGTCAATCAAAAGCAACCCGCTTTCCATATTTTCGATTAAAGTTGAAAGTCGGTTTTGATGCATTTCCTGCGCCTGCATCATCTCTTGTAAATTACGGGCAAGAATATTAATCGACGTATTCAGCATGCCAACTTCATCAGGTGGAATTTCATGCGTTCTCGCCCGATAATTCCCTTTTGCTAGCTCTATCGCTACCTTCGTTGCGGATTCGATTGGTTTCGTATAACGATTTGTAATTTTTGTACTAAACAATGTAAGCAAAACGAGAGAGGCTCCGAGTGAGAAAAGCAAAATTAGCCAAATTTGCCGGTAAATATTGTCTAGATCCTTGACCTTTGTATTTAATACAATCATTCCGTCCTTTTGGCCGTCTTTATTTTTTATCGTCCGCCAATGATAGTGTTCACCGAATTTATTAAAAAGAGATTCTCGATAGGCAGTAGAAGCCCCCATCCCAGCCAGCCTTTTAACAATTTCCTGATGATCAGAAATAGTCGAGTCATCAAAAGCACCACTATCAAAAACCAATTTTCCCGAAGCATCAGCAAGAGAGATTCGAACCTGCAGCTGTTTACTCCAGTCTTTTACCATATCCGTATTAAAAGCCTGCAAGCCGCCTTCCCGGTTAATTTGTCCTGCCAATACTTCTGTCTCTTTTTCTAAGCGCTCATTAAAGGTGGATAAATAATAGCCTTTGAACATTTGTCCAAGAATAATGCCGAGAGCAACTAGAACTAGAACCATTAAAGAGAGAAGGGCAAGCATTAGTCGGGTACGAAATTTAATCATGAAGGCTTTGGCTCCTCTAATTTATAACCTAATCCACGAATGGTTTTTATGTACTCTGGCTTTCTTGAATTTTGCTCAATTTTTTCCCGCAAATGACTTATATGTACATCGACAATTCTAGTGTCACCAGCAAAGTCGTATTTCCAAACAGCACTCAATAGCTGGTCGCGTGTTAACACACGGCCTTTATTCTCCATAAGGTAAAGCAACAATTCAAATTCTTTTGGAGTAAGCTCTAATAAATTCCCCTGGAAATACGCTTCATACTTCTCAGGATAAATTTCAATATCTGCCACAACGAGCCCTGTGTCCTCTGTAGGGATTTCTTCTATTTTCGGCACATGCTGCAAGCGGCGCAAAATAGCCTTAACCCGTGCCAGTAATTCTCTCGGGCTAAACGGCTTCGTCATGTAATCATCTGCACCAAGCTCAAGACCGAGTACTTTATCAAATTCTTCATCCTTTGCCGTCAGCATCAAAATCGGCGTTGACACTTTTCGCTGTCGCAGCTCTTTGCACACTTCCATTCCATCCAGCTTGGGAAGCATCCAATCTAAGACAAGCAAATCTGGAGATTCCTCTGTTGCTCTCTTCAGCGCTTCCTCTCCATCAAATGCTGTGATGACTTCATAGCCAGCTTGTTCTAAGTTATATTTAATGAGTGTTACAATGGATGGTTCATCATCTACAACTAAAACTTTTTTATTCATTTTGTCCCCCTTGGAAAGTAATTAGCCATTCCTTATCAATTATACCTTAACCTTTTCGCGTTGAAAAAGGAAGAACCCCAAGGCTTAAGCAATGGGTTTTCCTGACCTCTAGAAAAGGAAAAAGCCCATCAATAGAATTGACAGGCTTTCATATAGAACTACTTATTCAGAGAGAACATCCATAACGTTACGTACAGACTCTATTGATTTTTTCAAAGCAGCTTTCTCATCTTCAGTCAGTTCCAGTTCAATTACTTTTTCGATACCATCTTTACCAAGGATCGTTGGGACGCCCAGATACAGTCCTTCATAACCATACTCACCTTCAAGATAAGCAATAGCTGGAAGGATACGACGCTGATCTTTTAAAATGGCTTCAGCCATTTCAACAAGAGAAGCCGCTGGCGCATAATAAGCCGATCCATTACCTAAAAGGGAAACGATTTCGCCGCCTCCTTTACGTGTACGCTCAACAATGGCGTCTAGCCGATCTTTTGGAATGAGAGTTTCCAATGGGATGCCGCCTGCGTAAGAATAGCGAACAAGCGGAACCATATCATCACCATGACCGCCAAGCACGAAGCCTGTAACATCTTTAACAGACACATTTAATTCTTGAGCAACAAATGTACGAAAACGTGCTGTATCAAGAACACCCGATTGACCAATAACACGATTTTTAGGGAAGCCAGATTCTTTAAATACGGTGTAAGTCATCGCGTCTGCAGGATTTGTTAAGACAATAATGTGACAGTTCGGAGAGCTTTTTACGATTTCAGCTGTAACAGCCTTCATCACTTTTTGATTGGTTTGCACCAAATCATCACGGCTCATTCCTGGTTTGCGGGCAATACCGGCTGTAATGATTACGAGGTCAGAATCTTTCGTCTCTTCATAGCTGGATGTACCGATAATATTTGTATCAAATCCTTGCACCGGACTCGCTTCAAGCATATCGAGCGCTTTACCTTTTGTTGGTCCTTCAGCTTGCGGAATATCAACTAGTACAATGTCTCCGAGTTCTTTTTGTGCGAGTAAAAATGCCGTAGTGGCTCCTGTAAATCCCGCACCGATGACGGAAATCTTTTTGCGTTTTAAAGACATGGAAAGTTCCCCCCTTATAATTAGGTAATAGGTAAAGTGCAGAATATATGTAACACCGTTCTTCTTATAGAAGAACGGTGTTGCTTTGAATTAAAGATTTTTGATTAGTTCGTCAGCAAACTCAGAAGTTTTTACTTCTTTCGCACCGTCCATTAAACGTGCAAAGTCGTAAGTAACTACTTTAGATGCAATTGTTTTTTCAACAGATGCAGTGATGAGTTTAGCTGCTTCATTCCATCCTAAGTGTTCAAGCATTAATACACCTGAAAGTAGAACGGAAGAAGGGTTCACTTTATCAAGCCCTGCATATTTCGGAGCTGTTCCGTGTGTCGCTTCGAAAATAGCATGTCCTGTTTCATAGTTAATGTTTGCCCCTGGTGCAATTCCAATTCCGCCAACTTGAGCAGCAAGCGCATCAGAAATATAGTCACCATTCAAGTTCATTGTAGCAACTACATCGAACTCTTTTGGACGAGTAAGAATTTGTTGAAGGAAAATATCAGCAATTGCATCTTTAATGATGATTTTGCCAGCCGCTTCTGCATCAGCTTGTGCTTTGTTCGCCGCTTCTGTTCCTTGCTCTTCTTTAACTTTATCGTATTGAGCCCAAGTGAATACCTTATCGCCAAATTCTTTCTCGGCTAATTCATAGCCCCAGTTTTTAAAAGCGCCTTCCGTAAATTTCATAATGTTACCTTTATGTACTAAAGTAACAGATTTACGGCCTTCTTTAATAGCGTAATTAATAGCAGCACGTACTAAACGAGTTGTTCCTTCTTTAGAAATTGGCTTAATACCGATACCTGATGTTTCAGGGAAACGGATTTTATTTACACCCATTTCATTTTGCAAGAAGTCGATGATTTTTTTCACTTCATCAGAGCCTTCTTTGTATTCGATACCAGCATAGATATCTTCTGTGTTCTCACGGAAGATCACCATGTCTGTATCTTCGGGACGCTTAATTGGAGAAGGAACTCCATCAAAGTAGCGAACAGGGCGTAAGCAGACGAATAGGTCTAACTCTTGGCGAAGTGCTACGTTCAATGAACGGAAACCGCCACCGATTGGTGTTGTTAAAGGACCTTTGATAGCGATTAAGTATTCGCGAATTTGTTCTAAAGTTTCTTCCGGAAGCCATTCACCAGTTTTGTTAAATGCTTTTTCTCCGGCATATACTTCTTTCCATTCGATTTTTTTCTCGCCGTTATATGCTTTCTCAACAGCTGCATCTAGCACGCGGGAAGCTGCTGCCCAAATATCAGGGCCAATACCGTCCCCTTCAATAAATGGGATTACTGGGTTGTTTGGTACATTTAAAACTCCGTTTGTTACAGTAATTTTTTCGCCTTGTGTCATGAAAAATACCTCCAATTCCATAATCAAAGGTTAGAGGCATGCGCCCTCTAACCTCTCCTTTGTTACTCAATCTTTATTACAACAATTTTTTATGATTTTGTAAATATGAGTATGAGAGTTACTTGCGCTCACCAATTGGTACATACTCTTGCATACCAGGACCTGTGTACTCAGCACGTGGACGAATTAAACGATTGTTCGAGTATTGCTCCAAAATATGCGCGAGCCAGCCAGATACACGGCTTACCGCAAAGATCGGCGTAAACAAATCGTGCTCTATACCTAGGCTGTGATAAACAGATGCTGAATAGAAGTCTACGTTTGGCGGAAGCTTCTTCTGAGATGTCACGATCTCCTCAATCTGAGTGGACATATCGTACCATTGCGGCTCTCCCGTTAATTCAGTCAATCTTCTTGACATTTCTTTCAAATGCTTTGCACGAGGGTCGCCTTGACGATATACGCGGTGACCGAAGCCCATGATTTTTTCTTTATTGTTTAACTTGCTTAAAATATACGGTTCTACATTATCAACGGAGCCGATTTCAGACAGCATCTTCATTACTTGCTCATTGGCACCGCCATGAAGTGGTCCCTTTAAAGCAGAGATGGCTGCTGTTACACCTGAATAAACATCAGATAAAGTAGCTACACATACACGGGCTGTAAATGTAGAAGCATTTAATTCGTGGTCTGCATGCAGGACGAGTGCTTTATCAAACGCTTCCACTTCTACCGCTTCTGGCTCTTTTCCGGAAAGCATATAAAGGAAGTTCGCTGCTAAACCTAAATCCTTGCGTGGCGCTATTGGCTCTTGGCCTTTACGGATACGTGCAAACGCAGTGACTAGCGCAGGGATTTTTGCCTGCAAACGAACCGCCTTACGGTAATTAGCCTCTTCATTCATGACATCTGCTTCTTCATCATACAAACCGATCAAGGAAACAGCCGTGCGAAGGGCAGCCATTGGATGGACTTTATCAATTGGATACATTTTAAAGTGGTTAAATACTTCTTGAGGAAGATCATAGTTGTCTGACAGTTGCTGCTTTAGCTCATCTAATTCTGTTTGTGTAGGAAGCTTACGGTGCCACAGCAGATAAATCACTTCTTCAAAGCTTGCATTTTCCGCTAAATCATCGATGTTGTATCCTGCGTATGTAAGGGTGTCATCAATAATAGAGCTCACTGAAGATGTTGTTGCTACTACTCCTTCTAATCCACGAGCGGTCGTCATAATCATTCTCTCCTTCGACTGTTAATTTCCCCCATTGTTTTTTGAAACCCCCTCATCTACTGAGTGCCTGCTCAGTAAGGTTTCGTACAAAATACGAACATATAAAATACGAACATACAAAAGATTGCGCTTTCACCTGCTATTATAAACAATAAACTGGGATTTGTGAATGGAAAGTGTCTAAAAACATACAAAATCGTCATGGCCTCTCAATAAAACACGGGGAAAAAACATGCTATATTAATAAATTATTTTCCTTCCTTCAATCATTATACATTGGAATAGATGGAATTTCTAATGAAACCACTCGATAATCTTCATAGCTGTGTAAGCAATGCCCGCACCGATTAACGGACCAACCGCTACACCATTAAAAAGTGCGACCGCTGCAACGGTTCCAAAAACAAGTGCCGTCGTTATATGAGGATCCTCTGCTAGCAGCACCACTCCGCTTTTGCCGAGAAGAGCGACAAACACTCCAGAAACGAGGGCAATCCATGCATAAGGCGACTTCAACGAGTGACCAAGCTCTCTAAAACCAATCTCTCCAGTAGCAATAGGGACAAGTACAGCAATCGTGATAATCGTTACCCCCCAATTAATTCCTTTAGATTGAACAAGAGTAAAAATCTTATTGTCCAAACCAATTATTTTAAGTGCAAGCAGGACTATAATAGCAATAAGCAACGATTGATTTTTAGCCATTACAGCGATGACGAGCAGCATGAATAAAAATAAATAAGCCTGCATATGTTTCCCCCTTCCTTTTCATGCATTTTTTGTCGTTATAATACGAGCCATTTTTCTTTCTCTCCCTTGTCCCTCTTGATACAATGTGAAGCAGAGGAGGTGAGCTTGTGAACCCATCTAGTCGGCAAAGGCTCATGCGTTTACTCATTGTCATTGTTTCTGCTATGTTACTTATTGTCTCGTTATATTATATTACAAAAGTAACATATCCATTTATCATTGGCTTTGCTGTCGCTTTCCTTATACAGCCCTTCATTCGCTTTATGGAAAAGAAGGCCAGATTGCCACGCGCCGCCGCCGCCGTTACAGCGATTATTCTCATTCTAGCTGTTTTCGCAGGCGGAATTACACTTCTTATTGCTGAAATCGTTTCTGGCGCCAACTATTTTGCCTCTGTCGTTCCCCGCCACGTTCACGTTGTGGTCGAACAGATCGAGACAATGTTTGCTTCCCAAGTCATTCCGTTCTATGAACGAGCAGCTGGACTGTTTCATTCGCTTGATACTGGACAGCAAGAGACGATTTCTACAAATATCCGAGAAGCAGGAGAACAGTTCGCCTCAACAGCAGGAGAATTTATCCAAAACTTCTTTTTAAAGCTTCCTAAATTAATTTCCTGGATTCCTAATTTCGCGACTGCCTTAATCTTCTCATTTCTTGCTGCTTTTTTCATCAGCAAGGATTGGGAAAAGCTTCAACATCGTACAGTCAATTATTTACCTATAAAGGCACGAACAAGCTTGAGCAAGGTATTTGCAGCTTTAAAAAGAGCTTTATTTGGATTTTTACGTGCACAGTTAACACTGATTTCGATTACTACCTTTATCGTTCTGGTTGGGTTGCTTGTTTTGCGGGTCAACTACGCTATTACACTCGCTCTAGTAGCTGGACTTGTTGACTTGCTCCCGTATCTAGGGACAGGCACGCTGTTTGTACCATGGATCGCATATGAGTTTATCGCTGGGGATCCCGGGCTTGCGATTGGGCTGACTGTTTTATATGTGATCATTATCGTTCAGCGCCAGATTATGGAGCCAAAAGTACTGTCTTCAAGTATCGGGCTCGATCCGCTGGCAACACTGATTGCCCTCTTTGTCGGCTTTAAGCTTGCCGGATTTTTCGGCTTGATTCTCGGTCCAATTACGCTCGTGATTTTGAATGCCCTTCATAGTGCAGGAGTGTTCACCGATTTACGAGACTATATTATGGGGAAGGAAGTACCCCCTCCGGCAAAATAAAAAAACGTCAGTTTATCGCTGACGTTTTTTTATTTCATTACAATAACATTTCTATTTTGGAAGGTGCGGCGAAACAAACGCAGTAAAAGCGGCTTAAGCCCTTTGCGTGTATAAGGAAACAATAGCAGAAAGCCTGCAATGTCTGAAACAAACCCTGGGGCTAACAATAGCAGTCCACCAAATAAAACGCAGACTCCATCCATAACCGCATCACCGATAAATAGTCCCCTTTGGATATCTTCACGCATCTTTGTAACCGCCTGCATCCCTTGCTTCTTAGCAAAATAAGCTCCTAAAAATCCCGTTGTCAAAATCAGCAGAAACGTCGGTAACACGCCAATCGTTTTTCCAGAAAACATTAACAAACTAATTTCTAGTGCCGGGACAACAATAAAAACAAACAGTAGGTATCTCAACGGATATTCTCCTTTTTAGACAGGTTATGTTCCTCTTCATTGTATCATCCCTCAAGAGAGATCTGCAAAAATAGAGCAGTATTGTTCATTATTCCCGTGGGTTTGCTCACCATTCTGAACACACTAAAAAACCGACCAATAGCGGCTGGTCGGTTTTTTTGTTAGTTAAAGGACATTAGCATGCCCATTATAAATAATGCCTCTTGCTGCATCTACCGTAATTTCTTGGCCGTCTTTTAAAACAGTCATGGCATTTTCGACTCCAACAAGAACGGGTACCCCGAGATTAATGCCAACAACAGCCGCATGGCTCGTTAAACCGCCTTCTTCTGTAATAAGAGCTGCACATTTTTCAATAGCCGGCACCATATCTCTATCGCTGCCAATCGTAACGAGAATATCGCCTTCTTTTACCTTCTCAATCGCTTCTGCTGCACTTCTCGCCACCACTACTTTTCCGTAAGTGGACTTTCGTCCGATTCCCTGACCTTTCATTAAAATATCGCCGACAACATGGATTTTCATCAAGTTTGTCGTGCCTGCTTCGCCTACCGGAACACCAGCTGTAATCACGATTAGATCGCCATGCTTGATAAGACCGGTATTCAAGCTTTGCTGGACGGCAAGTTCAAGCATTTCATCTGTTGTCTTTACTTTCGGTCCGATATTTGGAAATACTCCCCAAACCAATGCCAGGCTGCGCGTTACCCGCTCACTGGACGTAACAGCTACGATTGGCGCTTTGGAGCGGTAGCGTGAAATCATTCGTGCTGTATGGCCGCTCTCCGTTGGTGTAACAATCGCTTGTACATCTAAATTATTAGCTGTATGAGCAACGGCCTGTCCAATGGCATCCGTCATCGTATGTCCGCTTACTTTACTGCGTGTCGATATAATCTCCGAGTAATTCAAAGCTGTTTCCGTACGGTCAGCAATGCTGTGCATCGTTTGTACAGCTTCAAGAGGGTACATACCGGCTGCTGTTTCTCCGGAAAGCATAATCGCATCTGTACCATCGAAAATAGCGTTCGCTACATCACTCGCTTCCGCCCGTGTTGGACGCGGATTGCGCTGCATGGAATCAAGCATTTGAGTTGCTGTGATAACTGGCTTGCCGAGAGTATTACAGCGTTGAATTAACCTTTTTTGCACGAGCGGCACTTCCTCAGCAGGAATTTCTACGCCAAGATCCCCGCGTGCTACCATCAAGCCATCGGACACATCAAGAATACTATCGATATTATCGACTCCCTCTTGATTTTCGATCTTCGGGATAATTTGAATATGGCTTGCCCCATATTGCTCAAGTAATTCATGAATTTCAAGAACATCGGATGCTCGACGGACAAATGAAGCGGCAATAAAGTCAACGTCCTGTTCAATGCCAAACTTAATATCCTCTGCGTCTTTTGCCGTAATCCCTGGGAGCTTGATCGATACGCCAGGTACGTTTACACCTTTTTTATTTTTTAGGGTGCCACTATTAAGTACTTTTGTTTGGATTTCTCCCTCTTGCTTATGAATGCCTGTCACCTCGAGGGCGATTAAGCCATCGTCTAAAAGAATTTTGCCACCTGGCTTTATATCATCTATTAATCCTTCATATGTAACTGAAAACTTTTCAGGCGTGCCGAGTACTTCACTCATAGACACTATTACCTGGCTGCCAGCAGTTAGTTCGATAGCATCATTCTCCATATTATGTGTACGAATTTCAGGTCCTTTTGTATCTAATAGAATCCCAATTGTTTTTCCCGTCTTTTTCGCTGCTTCGCGGATATTTTTAATCCGTTGTGCATGCTCCTCATGGTTTCCATGAGAGAAATTTAAGCGGGCAATATTCATGCCTGCCTCCATTAATTTTTCAAGCATGGACGGGCTTTCACTTGCCGGACCAATTGTACATACAATCTTTGTCTTTCTCATCTCTTGACAGCCTCCTCGTGAAAATCAATTAAATAGATAACTCTTTTGCTAACTGGGAAATATTTAAATCCAACTGATGTGGAAGGGCAAGAGCTTCTACAATGTCATAGTCTACCAACTTATTGTGTTCAATGCCAACTGCGCGTCCACCTTTTCCAGCTAACAAAAGTTCAACAGCTCTTGCTCCAAGTCTGCTTGCAAGCATACGGTCCGCAGCTGTTGGCGAACCTCCTCTTTGCATATGACCTAACACAGATACCCTCGTTTCGATACCGGTCATTCTCTTTACTCTCTCAGCAAATTCATTACCGCTCATGACTCCTTCAGCCACAATAATGATGCTGTGTCTCTTGCCGCGTTCTAATCCTTTTTGCAAACGCACTTTAATAGACTCCATGTCAAGCGGCTCTTCTGGAATTAAGATCGTTTCCGCTCCACCAGCAAGCCCTGCCCACAATGCTAGATCTCCGGCATTTCTTCCCATTACTTCTACGATAAACGTCCGCTCATGAGAACTAGCTGTATCACGGATTTTATCAATTGCATCAATGATTGTATTTAAAGCTGTGTCAAAGCCAATGGTAAATTCTGTGCCCGGAATATCATTATCAATGGTCCCCGGTACACCGACACATGGATAGCCAAGCTCGGTAAGTGCTTTTGCTCCACGGTAAGAACCGTCGCCGCCAATCACAACAAGCCCTTCAATTCCGTTTTTTTTCAACTGCTCTAAACCTTTCCTTTGTCCTTCTGCAGTTTGGAATTCAGGACATCTTGCTGAACGGAGAATCGTTCCGCCCCGATGAATAATATCACCAACAGAACCAACTTCCATCTTATGAATATTACCCGAAATTAACCCTTGGTATCCTTGATAAACTCCATATACCTCTAGATCATGATAGATAGCCTTACGGACAACAGCTCGAACAGCTGCGTTCATTCCTGGTGCATCGCCGCCGCTCGTTAACACTCCGATACGTTTCACATGGCTCCCTCCATCCTGCCTATATCTTAAAAAAAATATACAGCGACCTTTTTTACTGCTTTATTAGTCTCTTCTAAAATAACAGAAAGGTCTGACCTTCACAATGTTTATCAAAATTCCTTATAGATTACCTTAAAGTTATTCCCAAAAAAAGAACGTGCTTATCATCGTATCGCACGTTCTTTTTTCCCGCTGTGTATTTAACTAAAACAACTAGAGCGTATATTCTCCAATTTGTTTGTATTTTATATAACGATTGTCCAATAATTCGGGGATCGATAGCTGAAGCAGTTCCTGCAATGCCGGCTTCAACATTTGATCAATTAAAGCTGCCTGTTGAGCGATATTTCGATGAGCGCCACCGCTTACCTCAGGAATAATGGCGTCAATGACTCCAAGCTCCTTTAAATCACCTGCTGTGATTTTCATCGTCTCTGCCGCACGTTTTGCCTGGGAAGCATCTTTCCAAAGCAGAGCAGCAGCCCCCTCTGGAGAGATAACAGAGTATGTTGAATTCTCTAACATAAATAATTTATCTCCAATGCCTAGAGCAAGAGCGCCTCCGCTTCCACCTTCACCGATTACGATACAAATGACTGGCACTTCCATACCCGCCATTTCAAATAGGTTTCTCGCAATGGCTTCACTCTGGCCACGCTCTTCAGCCGCTTTTCCGGGATAAGCCCCTTTCGTATCAATAAGACAAATAATCGGACGCTTGAACTTTACTGCCTGGTTCATTAAACGAAGAGCTTTACGGTATCCTTCCGGGTGTGGCATACCAAATGTACGCTTGATATTCTCCTTCGTATCACGGCCACGCTGATGTCCGATCACTGTGACTGGCAGTCCATGGTATTTTGCTACTCCGCCAACGATCGCAGCATCATCGCCAAATAATCTGTCACCGTGAAGTTCCATAAAATCAGTAAATAAATGCTGAATATAATCAAGCGTTGTTGGACGTTCTGGATGTCGAGCCATTTGGACGCGATCCCATGGCGTCATGCTTTCATAAATGTCTTTTTCAAGCTTTTTCAAGCGCTGCTCCAGCTTTTCAATTTCTTCTGTTAAATCTACATCTGAAGTAGAAGTAAACTCTTTTAACTCAGCAATCTTTCCTTTTAGTTCCATTACTGGTTTCTCGAATTCTAAACCAATCATGCCAATTCACCACCCGGTTCATGTATATCGAGCAAAAAGGCGATCTTCTCTTTCATATCATGACGGTGAATGACCGCATCAAGCTGGCCATGCTTTAATAAAAATTCAGCCGTCTGGAAGTCTTCTGGAAGCTTCTCACGGATCGTCTGTTCAATAATCCGTCTGCCTGCGAATCCGATAAGTGCCCCAGGCTCTGCAAAGTTATAGTCTCCTAGCGACGCAAAGCTAGCAGATACGCCTCCAGTTGTTGGATGTGTCATAATAGAAATAATGAGTCCGCCATTTTCACTAAAACGTTTTAAGGCCACGCTTGTTTTAGCCATCTGCATTAATGAAAGAACACCTTCTTGCATTCTAGCTCCGCCTGAAGCCGTGAAAATAATGAACGGTACATTTCGTCGGCCTGCCTCTTCAATCGCTCTTGTAATCTTTTCACCAACAACGGATCCCATGCTTCCCATACGGAAATTAGCATCCATAATGGCCACGACTACTTCATGGCCTTCGACTTGGCCCACACCAGTTAAAATCGCTTCATTCATTCCTGTTTTTTGTCGATCTGCCTCTACCTTTTCCAGGTATCCCGGAAAGTTCAGCGGATTAGTTGAAGAAAGCGCAGCATCTAACTCTTGAAACGTTCCTTCATCGATAAAAGAATCACGGCGTTCAAGGGACGTCATGCCATGGTGATGACCACACTGCAAGCAAACATTTAAGTTTTTCTTTAGTTCTTTCGTGTACATAATCTTTTTACATTTTGGGCATTTTTGCATTATGCCTTCAGGTACGTCTTGCTTGCTGGCTTCTGTAGGTATCGTCGCATACTTTTTCTTTTTCGGTTTTTGTTTGTTAAATAAGTCTTTAATCAAGTTGCATCCTCTCCCTATAAAAAGCTTGAACATAGTTATGTGACTTTATGAGGCGGACGACAAAAAATAGAACAGCTTAAAGCTGCTTATAAGTATCAAAAATATCTTTTATATTTCTTGTCTTTATTATATAAATTAAGTGGACAAAGGCCTCTTTATTCATTAGCAGCCTATCCTCTTTATGAATCGCATCTGCATAATCGGACACGATTAGCCAGATTTTCTTTAAAAGTGAATTGCCATTTATACTCATTAAAAAAGTGAAGAAATCATGTTCTGTAAAGGACGCATCTTTTATTTTTTCAGTAAGCTCGGACATGTGCTTCTCAAGATCCGGCAACATGACCAAAGAAGACAAACAGCCCATTTCAATGATTTCTTTCGTTAAGCAGACGTCTTTTTTCGTCTGTTGCCTTTGTAAAATGAATGTGCTGAGCAGCTGAACGAGCTGATGGTCATTAAAGTCGCGAAGGAATGTTCCCTCTCCCCTTCTTGTCTCAATTAATCCAAGCAGTTCGAGAGCCCGCAGCGCTTCTCTAATAGAAGACCGCGAAGCAGACAGACGTTCAGACAGCTCCCGCTCTGATGGCATCTTATCTCCCGGAACCAATCCGTCTGCTGCGATCATGTCACGAATCTTTTCAACGACTTGCGCGAATTTTGATTGCGGTCGTTGATTTTCCATTGCTTTATTCACCTTTTCCGATTAAAGCCAATTGCATCGTACGTTGACGAATTTCCTCTGGATCTGCTTTTAAGCGGGCAACACCCGTTTCCATTGCTGCTTTTGCCACTGCTGCCGCTACAGCCGGCGCTACACGCGGATCAAATGGTCCAGGAATCACGTAATCAGCGTTTAGCTCTTTTTCATCAATCAAACCAGCGATGGCCGCTACAGCCGCATGCTTCATTTGTTCATTAATATGTGTTGCACGCACATCAAGCGCGCCACGGAAAATCCCTGGGAAAGCCAGCACGTTATTAACCTGATTCGGGAAGTCTGAACGTCCTGTTCCAATTACGCGGGCCCCTGCCATTTTTGCCTCTTCCGGCATTACTTCCGGAATTGGGTTTGCCATAGCAAAAATAATCGGCTCTGGGTTCATCGTTTGGATCATTTCTTTTGTTAAAGCACCGGCAACAGATACACCAATGAAAACATCAGCACCTTTAATAACATCTTCTAGTGAGCCCTCTTGGCGGTTGATGTTAGTAAACTTAGCTACTTCCTCTTTAACAGGGTTCATCCCTTCCTGGCGGCCCTCATAAATAGCTCCGCGTGAGTCACACATGACGATATCACGAACACCATAGCTCGCTAAAAGCTTAATAATGGCAATACCGGCTGCACCGGCACCGTTAGCCACAATTTTAATGTCTTTGAACTTTCTGCCCGTTAATTTAAGCGCATTGAGAAGGCCCGCCGCTGTTACAATAGCTGTTCCGTGTTGATCATCATGGAACACAGGAATGTTTGTTTCTTTCTTTAGACGTTCTTCGATTTCAAAACAATGAGGAGCAGCAATATCTTCTAAGTTGACACCGCCAAATGTTGGCTCCATTAATTTTACAGTTTCAATAATCTTTTCTGGATCTTCTGTATCTAAGCAAATTGGAAAAGCGTCTACACCGGCAAAGCTCTTAAATAGGACCGCTTTTCCTTCCATAACTGGCATTGCTGCCTCTGCACCAATGTTTCCTAAGCCAAGAACAGCCGTACCATTAGAAACAACTGCTACAGTATTTCCTTTAATTGTATAATCAAAGACGGTTTCAGGCTTTCCATAAATTTCCTTACATGGCTCTGCGACGCCTGGCGAGTAAGCAAGACTTAAATCTCTAGCGTTTCTCACTTTTGTTTTAATGCCAGTAGACAACTTCCCTTTATTTGTTTTATGCATATGCAATGCTTCTTCTCTAAGTGACATTCTTTTTTCTCTCCCTATTTCAGCAAGTCTAACCGCCTTCAGTGGTCAGACCACGTTTTCGTCTATTACACACAATAAACTATCGAAGATAAGTTGTAAAGTAATAATTATTTCAATACGACATTCTCTCTGCCGAGGATCATCGTCAATTCTTCTACTAATTGTTCTGTTGGCTTAACCGAATTTTTTTCATGAAGTTTAACGGTCTGCCGGTTCTTTTCATAGTGGAGCACGACAGGTGTTGCTCCTTTAAAGCGGTTGATTAATCGGTGAACGTCTTCGAGAATCAAATGCTCGTCCGGTGCTTCTGGTATTTTTATGTACAAGGTTTTGGCTCTTTCAGCTTGCCGCTCTTGCACTTCTTCTATGCTATGCACCGCTTTAATAATCAGCTGTTTCCCTCTGCTTCTTTCCTCTACGTTTCCTGTTAAATAAAGAATAGCGCCTTTTTCAAGAAGAGAGGAGCAGTTCCTATAGGAAGGCGGAAACAGAACACCTTCTATTTCACCGCTGCTGTCCGAACAGTGAAGAAAAGCCATGTTTTCCCCTTTTTTTGTACGAATGACTTTTACCTCATTTATGAAAGCACCGATGGAAACATGCCGGCTGCCCGGAGACAAATCCGTAGATGGGACAGCTCCTGACTGCCTAAAAAGCTGTTCGTATGGCTCTGTTGGGTGAGCTGACAAATAAAAACCAAGCACTTCTCTCTCATGCTGAAGTTTAGCTTCCATACTCATCGGTTCTGCTTGTGCATATTTCGGTTTTGGAAAAAAATCATCTTCTATAAATAAATCATCTTCCGCACTATATGTTGGCCGAATAAGCTGCGCATGTTCAATCGCAATATCAAGCGTGGTCAAAAGAACAGCCCGGTCTTCATTAAACTCATCAAATGCTCCTGCAAATAAGAGAGCCTCCAAAGCTTTGCGATTCACGATGTTAAGAGGCACACGGAGACAAAAATCAAACAAATCAACGAAAGGGCCTTTTTCCCGTGCCTCTATAATTGCCTTTAGCATCCCCGCTCCAATACCTTTGATGGCGGCGAGACTAAAGCGGATCTTGTTCTCTTCAGCTTTAAATGGATAATAACTATTATTGATGGAGGGGGGCAGCAAAGAAATTCCCATTCCTTTTGCTTCAGACACATATTGTTTTATTTTATCCTCATTGCCGATTGCAGAACTTAGTAGCGAAGCCATGAAAATAGTTGGATAATGAGCTTTAATGTACGCCATTCCATAGGCAATAAAACTGTAGGCGACTGCGTGGCTGCGGTTAAATCCATAATTGGCAAATTGAACAATTAGATGATAGATATCTTCTGCGACTTCTTTGCTATAACCGTTTTTCATTGCTCCTTCTACAAAATGGCGTCTTTCGCTGTTGAGCACGTCCTTTTTCTTCTTACTGACAGCCCGTCTTAAAAGATCTGCTTCTCCCAGCGAAAATCCTGCAAGTCTAGAAGCAATCTGCATAATTTGCTCTTGATAGATCAGCACACCATATGTAGGCTCTAAAATAGCTTGTAAATCTGGATGTGGGTAGTGAACCGGCTGATGCCCGTGCTTTCTCTCTATATAGAGAGGAATGCTTTCCATCGGACCCGGCCGGTAAAGTGCATTCACTGCTACAATATCCTCAAAATGATTTGGCTGCAGCTTCTTGAGCACGTTACGCATTCCCTCTGACTCTAGCTGAAAAATCCCGGTCGTTTTTCCTTCTCCAAGCAACTGAAACGTTTCTTTATTCTGTAAAGGTATATTCTGCAAAGTTAGTCTTTTTCCTTCAATATAATAAATTGAATCAAGCATTCTTTCAAGAACGGACAAATTGCGCAGACCAAGCAAATCAATTTTCAATAAGCCAAGCTCTTCAAGTGCGTCCATCGGAAATTGGGTCAGAAGTACTCCATCATGCCCTTCCTGGATGGGAACTAATTCAGTCAAAGGCTGATCAGTGATAACCATCCCCGCCGCATGGGTAGACGTATGACGCGGCAGCCCTTCAAGCGTCAAAGCGGTTTGATAAACCTTCTCATGTTCATTCGTTTCGTTCACCCACTCCCGGAAGCGGACAGAATCTGTGTAGTGCTGTTGAAGCGTAAGTCCAGGACGCGAAGGAATCATCTTAGACAACTGCTCAAGCTCTTTAGATGTAAAGCCGAATACTCTCGCCACGTCTCGTATGACTGCTTTTGCAGACAGCGTACCAAACGTAATAATTTGCGCGGCGTGAAGCGATCCATATTTATTAACAACGTAGCGAATGACCTCATCCCGCCGATGATCAGGAAAATCAAGATCAATGTCAGGCATCGTCACACGCTCAGGATTAAGAAACCGTTCAAACAGCAGGCCATATTCAAGCGGGTCAACGGTTGTAATACCGAGAACATAGGCAACGAGGGAGCCGGCGGCTGATCCCCTTCCCGGCCCTGTCAAAATAACCCTCTCTTTTGCAAATTTCATAAAGTCCCAAACAATAAGAAAATAGTCACAGAACTCCATTTTTTCGATCGTTTCCAGCTCGTATTCAAGACGATCAACGTACGCTTTCTCTGTGGAAGCCCCCACTTTTTCCAAACCTTTATAGCAAAGTTCCCGTAAATAGTCGGAAGCTGATTGATGATCTGGCAACGGATATTTAGGAAGCAGGCGGCGGCCGAATGAGATATCTACTTCACAGACCTGCGCAATTTTTTCGGTTTGTTCCAGTGCATCTGGTAAATCAGCAAATAAGTTCGCCATTTCTTCTTTCGACGATAAGTAAGCTTGATTATTGTCATCTATCTGCTTATCTGCTAATTTCACGCCATCCTTAATCGCTTCCAAACATTGAACGGCAAATGCATCTTCTTTATTTAAATAAGTGACCCGGTTAGAAACGAGCAATGGAATAGAAAGAGAGATACTTAGCTGCTTCATTTCCTCAATGATCGTTTCCTCGTTCTTTCTCTTGTGGCGCGCAATAGATAAGAAAAAGTGCTCTGGTTCAAATTGTTCTTTCAATAGCTGAGCAGCTTTCTTTGCCTGGACAGGATCCTTTAGAAGTAATTGTTCTACTTCCCCTTCTGCTCCCGGTGTAAAAGCAAATAACCCGGCAGAATAGCCTTTCAGCCATTTCAACGGAATTCCTTCTTTCGCTCTTGATTGAATAGCACTCGAAATTTTAAGCAAATGATGATAGCCTGTATTGTTTTTAGCCAATAAGACAAGTGGATAAGAACGGTCTTCCCCCATTACACTTTCAATATCAGCAATCAAACCAATAATCGGTTTGATCCCAACTCGTTTGCATGCTTTATAAAAAGGAATAACTCCATACATCACATTGCGATCCGTAATGGCAAGCGCACCGTAGCCCATCTCTTTCGCCTTTACAGTCAACTTGTCGATGGCTATGGCACTGGACAATAGGCTGTAGCCTGTCTGAACTTGCAGATGTGTAAACATCTTTCTCATCCTTCCTTGACACTTTTCGTCCCTAATGTCTTTCTCCATTATAAGACGGCCGCTGTAAAAAAGAAAATACGTTCTGGTTTCATAGGAACCTATCTTTTTACATATATAGTAGAAAGACAAGCTAATATGGAGGGTATATGGCGCAGACTTTTTTTGATGAACTGTTTAAATGTTATTTCATCGCATTTGGTGTTCTGCTTGGCGGCTCTTTGATCGGAGGGGTGGCGTCATTTGCCACCGGGAGACCGCTTCTTACCGGCATTTCACAAATTAGTGAGGGCTTGCGGATTTGGGCTATTATAGCAGCTATTGGAGGAACGTTTGATACAGTCTATAGTTTTGAGCGAGGTTTTCTAAATGGAGAAACGAAAGACTTATTTAAGCAGTTTCTGCTCATTTTGTCAGCAATGGGCGGAACGGCTACTGGAACAGCTATTATCGTATGGCTAACCGGGGAGCATATTTCACCATGAGAGTCCCCTCTTTGTACAGGCAAAAGAAATTACAGGTTTTGCTCGCCGGGGCAGCGATTGGTTTTTGCCTTAGCTGGCTGCTCTTTCTTTATCTGTTTGGTGCTATGCAGGAGAGGCAGGCTGCCTTATTAGAAAAACATAAAAAAACAATTGATGAATTAAAAGTACAACTAGACATCTGGCAGGAGGAATACAAAGAGCTAAATAAAAAAAACCTGCACAAGCTGACTGTGCAGGAAATCGAGATTGATATTATCAATTATAAAAAATATGGTATTGATGACGCTCAAAGTATTTTTTCAGCGAAAGAACAGATCAAGAAAGATCTATCTGTCTTATATGCTAAAGACCTGGAAACGGTTTATTCTCATAAAGAACTAATCAGGCAAACGATCGAAAATAAAACGTTAAAAATTAATAAACGCAGCTATTCCCTCCATGTAAAAGAATGGTACTTTTACACAACCGTTCATATCCAGCTGGAACTAGACCTAGAAGGCGGTTAACTCCTGTAAACGTGAAGAGTCGTGAAATTAGAAGAAAGCAAGCGCTGGTCAACAACTTAGATTCTTATCCATCTTCCCGGCAGAGTGCTTCTAGGTCAGCCGCTACGTTTTCTGCCTCTTCCCATGAGTAGACAGAAGCACCAGCAGCGAGCGGGTGTCCGCCTCCTTTATATTTTTTGGCGATTTGATTGATTACAAGCTTTTTCGAGCGCAAGCGGACACGAATTTGATCGGCCTCTTCGATAAAAAAGACCCACGCTTTAATTCCCTTTACATTGCCAAGTGAGCTGACGAGCAAAGATGCTTCCGAAGGGACTACATGGAATTCATCAAGAAGCTCTTTTTTTAGGGTAACAGAGGCCGCCCCGCTCGGTGACAAACTGAATGTTTGTAAGATGTAGCCTTGCAGCTTTAATACTTTCTCATCTGTTTCATACATTCGATTAAATAGCTCATTACGATCAAAGTTAAACTGAAGCAACTCTCCGGCAAATTCCATTGTACGCCGCGTAGTACTAGGATAAAGAAAGCGGCCCGTGTCACCAACAATACCTGCAAATAGCAGTCGAGCTGCCTCATCATTCAAACGCAATCCCTCATCTTGGCCGCTTTTATATAAATCATAAATCATTTCACTGACAGAGCTGGCAGATGTATCGACCCATAAAAGATCACCGTACGGATCCTCATTCGGATGGTGGTCAATTTTAATCAACTCTTTTCCAAGCCTGTAGCGCTGGTCACAAATTCTCTCCTGATTCGCTGTATCGCAGACAATCACAAGTGCCCCCTTGTATTCCTTATCTGAGATCACATCGAGTTTACGCAAATAAGCGAGTGTTGGTTCTTCCTTCCCGACCGTGTAGACTTTTTTATCAGGGAAAGAAGCGCGCAGCATCTCCCCTAAGCCGCCTTGCGAGCCATAAGCATCCGGATCAGGACGTACATGGCGATGAATAATGATCGTATTATACTCTTTTACTTTTTGAATAATTTTATTTTTCATTCCTGTCTCCTTTATGACATTCAGTTTTTTTCACTAGAATTTCTTCCCCATTCTCGTTACAATGAAGATATTTGAACAAATAATGGAGGAAAACCAATGCCCGTTTTAGCTTTTATTATTGTTTTATCGTTTGCTTTTTATATTTTCTACAAAGTTCAGTATGTTCGAAGCAGACGGCCGATGGAGAAAAAATGGCTATCCGCTAAATCTAGTATGGCCCTTGGCCTGTTTGTTGGTTTCTTTGGCCTAAATACATTATTTATCCAGCAGACGACAGTATCCTATATCGTAGCTGCTTTCTTTTTACTAATTGGCTTTTCTAGTCTGTGGGCAGGGTTCAAGGCCTACCGCCACTTCCTGCCTTATGCTCAAAGAGAAGCAGAAGAATTAAAAAATCAATAACTTACTGCGAAGGGGATGTCTGAACACAAAGAGGTGGAGACATCCTTCTTCTTGTTTTAATGAGCCCCACTGTTCTATCCCCGTATCTTCTATTGTATATCATTGTATTTATGAGGCTAAACACAAATTGCGCCCAAGCGTTTACTCTTAGATTCACAAGAAAGACGCAGCACACCTTTATTGCCTATCCAGTATTTGACACATCATGAGGGCTTTTCCGACGAGCATGCCTCCGTTGTAAACCTCAACGTCTACCTTTCCGAATTTTCGGCCGACTTCAAGCAAGTTTGGGCGAATCTCCAGCAAACTTTCCATTTGTACTGGCTTTGAAAAATAAATAGTAATGTTTTCTACCACAATATCGCCTTTTTTCTTGGCACGCAGGGAGCGTCTTGCAGCCTCTGTCACAATCGTAGTAAATACGCCATATGAAATGGCACCGAGCTGATTAGTCATTTGCGGTGTGACTTCGAATGTATAAATTTCTTCCGCTCGATCGCCCAACAAATCAATTTGATTGGTAATGGTGTCATCAAGGGTTTCTCCCATTTGCGGCTGTCTTTGAGCCATCTGAAGTGTTTTCAATACATCCTGCCGGCTAACAATTCCTTGGATCCGGTTTTGATCATCGACCACCGGCAAAAGTTCAATGCCTTCCCAAATCATCATATGCGCGGCAGCGGCTACACTTGTATTCATGGTGACGGTAATTGGCTGTTTGGTCATAACTTTTTCAATAGGCGTTTCTTTCTCAGCTCCCATGATGTCTTTTGCGGTGACGATCCCTTGCACTTTTAACTGGCGATCCAGCACAGGAAAACGGCTGTGAAGGGTTGTTTGATTTTTTTCCATCCAATGACTGACTTTATCGCCGATTGTCAACGAAACAGTCTGGTCAAAAGGAGTAAAAATGTCGCCTACTAACACAATCTCTTTTTTAATGAGTTGGTCATAGATGGCCCGGTTGATCATAGTAGCTACGGTAAATGTGTCATACGTTGTCGTAATGACCGGCAGTTCTAATTCGTCCGCAAGTTTCGTTACATGATCGTCCGCTTGAAATCCGCCAGTAATTAATACCCCTGCTCCGGCTTGTAAGGCCAGCTCATGTGCTTTCGTCCGGTTACCAACAATTAATAAGTTATCCGGTCCGGTATACCTCATCATCGCTTCAAGCTTCATCGCACCGATCACAAAACGGTTTAGCGTTTTATGAAGACCGGCCCGTCCTCCAAGCACCTGGCCATCAATAATATTCACGACTTCTGCAAAGGTCAGCTTTTCGATATTCTCTTTCTTTTTCTGTTCTATCCGAATGGTCCCGACACGCTCAATGGCTGAAACAAACCCTTTCGTTTCTGCATCTTTTATCGCTCGATAAGCCGTTCCTTCACTGACCGAGAGCGCTTTCGCAATTTGCCGAACAGAAATTTTTTCTCCAATCGGTAATCCCTCTATGTATTGTAAAATTTGTTCATGTTTTGTAATCAACTGTTTCACCTGTCCCTTTTAGACTCGCTAATACAGTTATTATACTTTGAAAAGGATAGGGATTCAATTCAATTAATAAAAGGCTGCAAGGTTCTTCTTGCAGCCTAAAGACTGTTACAATTCAATGGATTGTCCAGGTTCTAACACTGTGCCATTTTTCGCTTCCAGCTTTTCAACAAATGCATGTGGATCCTGTTTGATCGGCGGGAATGTATCGAAATGGATTGGAACTACCTGCTTTGCCTGTAAAAATTTTGCGGCCAACGCTGCATCATCCGGCCCCATTGTAAAATTGTCACCAATCGGAAGAAAAGCCACATCAATTGGATGCAATTCACCAATTAGCTTCATATCAGAGAAAATTCCGGTATCGCCGGCATGATAAATCGTTTTTCCTTCAGCCATTAATAAAACACCCGCTGGCATCCCCATATAAAGGAACGTACCGTCTTCCTGCTGGATTCCTGACCCGTGGAACGCTTGCGTAAATTTCACACGGCCGAACTCAAATTCGCGGCTCCCGCCGATGTGCATAGGATGCGCATTCACGCCTTGATGGCTAAGATAAATAGCCAATTCATTTACAGCAATTACGAGTGCATTGCTCTTTTTAGCAAGCTCTACTGTATCCCCCACATGATCGCCATGTCCATGCGTTAAAATAATGAAGTCCGGCTTCTCGTTTTCCACCTGTAAATCTGTTAAGTCATTGCCTGTGATAAATGGATCAATCAAAATCGTCTTCCCGTTTGTTTCCACCTTTACGATTGAATGTCCATGGTAAGATATTTTCATATGTAAAAACCCCTTTCTAAAAAATAGTTCCACTCCTACTATTCGATGAAACACTAAATTCCCCTTCATGTCTACTTATTTACTTACTCATGATTTATTGATACCCTTTTAGTTGGTAAGTGCATTGTCTAAGGAGGAAACAGCATGAACAAACGACTAGCGAAATTAATGGATTGGATGAAGGAAAAAGAAATTTCCTTTGCCTTTATTACCGCTCCGGAAAACGTCTTTTATTTAACCGGCTTTAGAAGTGACCCTCACGAACGGCTTCTCGGTGTTGCCGTATTCCCTGAGGCTGAGCCTTTTCTCGTCTGTCCAAAACTAGACGCATCTGATGCTAAAAACAGCGGCTGGACATTTGAAATCGTCAGCCATTCGGATATTGAAAATCCATGGGAAATGATTGAGACTCGAGTGAAAAGCCGTGTAAGCAGCGTTAAGCGGCTAGCGGTAGAAAAACAACATTTAAATGTGGAACGCTACGAAGAACTTTCTGGACGCTTCCCTAGTGCCGTGTTTGTGGCAGCTGAAGAAAAAATGCAACAGCTCCGCATGATAAAGGACAAAGAGGAACTCGCCTTCTTAAAGAAAGCAGCAGAATATGCTGATTTTGCTGTAAAAACCGGTGCCGATGCGATTCGCGAAGGCAAATCAGAATTGGAAATTCTTGCGGAAATTGAGTTTGAAATGAAGAAACAAGGCATTGCAGAAATGTCTTTTTCTACAATGGTATTAACCGGTAAAAATGCGGCTTCTCCACACGGAACGCCGGGAAGCACAAGAGTGCAAAAAGGCGATCTCGTCCTATTTGATCTGGGCGTTGTCTATGAGGGATATTGCTCCGATATTACCCGTACTGTCGCCTTTGGAGATATTTCGGACAAACAGCGTGAAATTTATGAAACAGTCTTAAAAGCTGAACAGGCAGCGGTCGCAGCTGTAAAACCAGGAATGATGGCAAAAGAGATCGACCTAACGGCTAGAAACATCATTGCAGAAGCGGGCTATGGAGACTTTTTCCCACACCGCCTCGGACATGGTCTTGGCATCAGTGTCCATGAGTACCCGGGCATTACAGAAACAAATGAACTTGTGTTACAGGAAGGCATGGTTTTTACAATTGAACCTGGAATTTATGTACCAGATGTAGCTGGCGTGCGCATTGAAGATGATGTTTATGTGACAGCAGACGGAGTCGAAATTCTAACATCCTTTCCAAAACAATTAACATTTGTTTAAATTATTTCATAATTTTGGACACGTCTGAGCTGTAACTTCTTCCCTTTTCATGTAAAATAAAAAGAAAAGGGGGAATCAATGATGACTATGAAGTATGAAAGTATTCTTGTAGCAGTTGACGGTTCAAAAGAAGCGGAATGGGCTTTTCGAAAATCAATCGAAATTGCTAAGCGCAATAATGCTGTACTCAACCTTGTACACGTGATTGATACCCGTTCTTTTGCAGCAATTGAAGCGTATGACCGTTCAATTGCTGAGCGAGCAACGACTTATGGCGGTGACTTGCTAAAGGAATACAAAGCAACAGCTGAGACAGCAGGGGTTCCAACCGTTAACACCTATGTTGAATACGGCTCACCGAAAGTTATCATCCCTAAAGATGCTGCCAAACAAGTAAAAGCAGACTTAATTGTATGTGGTGCAACTGGCCTAAATGCCATGGAGCGCTTCCTCATTGGAAGTGTTTCCGAACACATTACCCGTTCTTCTAATTGCGATGTTCTCGTTGTACGGACTGATAAAGGAGAATAAGCATGAAAACAAGCAGCCACTCCGCTCATTCGGAGTGGCTGCTTGTTTTTCCAAGAAGTTCTCTAAATTTTATAGATGGTTCTTTACTTCTGCGGAGTTGTTCATACTCCGTGCAGTTTGTTCATTACTTACGCCGAGTTCACTTTTTTAACTAAAAAAACAGCCCCTTACTTCTTAAGGGGCTGTTCGTCATTGATCAAGCGTTTAGCTGTCTCGATTTGGAGCTGAACCTGGTCGAAACCAGTGCCGCCTAAAGACTTCCTTCTTTTAACGGCCTCATATGGAGACAACACTCGATAAATGTCTTCTTCAATGCTCTCAGACGCTGACTTTAGCTCCTCTAAAGACAGGTCGGCAAGATAGCATTGATGTTGAATGCAGTGAAGCACAAGCTTTCCAACGATTTCATGTGCTTCACGGAATGGAATGCCTTTTGACGCTAAGTAATCAGCGAGCTCCGTGGCATTGGAGAAGTCATTGTGGACAGCTTCCTCTAAGCGGCCCTCATTCACCTTCATTGTCTGAACCATTCCTGTAAAGATTTTCAAGGAACCAATGATCGTATGTACCGTATCAAACATGCCTTCTTTGTCCTCTTGCATATCTTTGTTATAAGCAAGCGGCAAGCCTTTTAATACGGTGAGCAAACTGAACAGGTTACCGTAGACACGCCCTGTTTTTCCGCGGATTAATTCCGCCATATCAGGGTTTTTCTTCTGAGGCATAATACTTGAGCCAGTCGAGAAGGCGTCGTCCATTTCGATGAACTGGAATTCCTGGCTCGACCAAAGAATCATTTCTTCAGCGAGACGGGACAGATGCATCATTAAAATAGAGGAACTGCTCAGGAACTCAAGGATGAAGTCCCGATCACTGACTGCATCCATGCTGTTGGCATATACCCCGGAGAATCCGAGTAGATCTGCTGATAATTCACGATCAATCGGGAAAGTGGTTCCGGCAAGCGCTCCCGCCCCTAAAGGCGAGACATCTATGCGCTTCAATCCCTCTTGAAACCGTTCTTTATCACGTTGCAGCATCCAAAAATACGCCATTAAATGGTGGCCAAATGAAATTGGCTGTGCTCTTTGCAGATGAGTATAGCCAGGCGCAAGTGTTTCCACATGCTGCTCTGCTTTCTCCACAAGAGCTGTTTGAAACTGCTCGATTAATCCAATGATAAGTTTGACTTGCTTCTTCAAGTACAAATGCATATCAGTGGCAACTTGATCGTTACGACTGCGTCCGGTGTGCAGCTTGCCGCCAACCGCGCCGATTTCTTCGATCAAATATTTTTCCAAATTTAAATGGATGTCCTCTTGGGCAACCGAGAATGTTAATTCACCTTTTGAAGCTTTCTGCTGTAAAGCTTCAAGGCCGCCCAAGATTTGGTGCATTTCTTCTTCTGTTAAGATGCCTGTTTTTCCAAGCATCGTCACATGTGCTATGCTGCCTTGCAGGTCTTCAAAAACAAGCTCCTGATCAAAGTGGATAGAGGCGCCGAATTCATCTACCCATTCTTCTGCTGATTTTTGAAAGCGCCCTCCCCAAAGTTTACTCATTGATTAACTTTCTCTTTCTCTTGCTGAACCATAGAGTTCACTTTTGTCGGCAGACCCCATAGTTGGATAAATCCTACTGCTGCTTCATGGTCAAATTGGTCTTCTGTTGTATACGTAGCGAGCTTCTCATCATATAGTGAATACTCAGATTTTCTTCCCTCAACAATCGCATGACCTTTAAACAGTTTCACACGCACTGTACCTGTCACAAACTTTTGTGTTTCTTTTAAGAAGGCTTCAAGCGCTTTTTTCAAAGGAGAGAACCATAAGCCTTCATAAATAAGCTCTGTTAATTTCTTTTCAATGACTGGCTTGAAATGAGCCATTTCTTTTACAAGTGTTAAATCTTCCAGTTCTTTATGCGCCAAAATTAATGTCATAGCACCTGGGCATTCATATACTTCTCTTGATTTAATGCCAACAAGACGGTTTTCTACGTGATCGATTCTGCCAACGCCATGCTTGCCAGCAATTTCATTTAATTCAAGAATTAATTGAGCTAAAGAGTAGCTTTGGCCATTTAATGCAACTGGAACGCCTTGCTCAAATTGAATTTCAATGATTTCTGGAACGTCCGGTGTGTTTTCAAGAGAAGCTGTTAAATCATAAGCATCTTCCGGAGGAGCTGCCCATGGATCTTCTAAAATACCACATTCGTTGCTTCTTCCCCATAAGTTTTGGTCGATAGAGAATGGGCTGTCTAAGTTAATCGGAATAGGAATATTGTTTTGTTTTGCATACTCAATTTCCTCTTCACGTGACCATTTCCAGTCACGTACAGGTGCTAGTACTTCAAGATTTGGATTTAGTGCTTTAATGGATACTTCGAAACGAACCTGATCGTTTCCTTTACCCGTACATCCGTGAGCAACGGCGACCGCATTTTCTTGTTCAGCTACCTCTACTAGCTTCTTTGCAATAAGCGGACGGGATAGCGCGGATACTAGCGGGTATTTACCCTCATATAATGTATGGCCTTGAAGAGCAAGCAATGCATATTCATTTGCATATTCTTCTTTTGCATCGATCATGTAGCTGGCTACAGCTCCAACTTGCAATGCTTTGTTTTTAACAAACTCTAAATCTTTTCCTTCCCCTACATCTAAGCAGCAGGCTACTACGTCATATCCTTTATCTTTTAACCATGGAATGGCAACGGATGTATCTAGACCGCCGGAATAAGCTAAGACTACTTTCTTGTTCATTGTTATTTCCTCCTCTGAGCTGTCATCTATTAGTATAAATATACATTTAATTTTATTTTTATTCTTTTCTCTGAATAAAATATACCATTTTATTTTTCGCTTTTCAAGTACTTATTTGAAAAAAATTCATTTAGTTGAATAAATAATCATCTTTTTGATTTCTTTTGCCAAATTATTAGTAAACAGCTACGATAAAAGAAAAAAAGGAGTTTCCTATGCAGTTTCTTTTCGATGAACGTCTAGGTATTTCACTTCCCTATTCGTTGAAAGATTGGAGTGAATACTCTATAAATGAACAAGAATATATCTTGAATGAATGGGAAAAGATTCGCGGAAGCATTCCCGATCGAATTCGGGAACTCGAAAAAAAGATTAATGCCAAACAGGCAAATCTTGAACAAGAAGAAAGCTTTATCCTATCTTGTCGCCTTAATGAAGAAATTAGTGACCTTGCTTCTATTATTAATGACCTGTGGCTTTGGTTTCGTACGACACCCTCTCTAAAAAATGAATAGGGCATTAAAAAGACTGGCAGCGAAGGAATGCTGGTCTTTTTAATTTATTTTTTTAACGTCACGAGTTCTTCACATAACCGTGAAATAATCTTCACATTTATGTGAAAACAATCACAAGTTTTTGCAATAAGATAAAAGTAGATATTTTAACCCATTAGCAAAGGAGCATAATCACATGGAAAAAGACAAGGAAAAAACGTACAAAAAAGATTCCTTAAAAGGCACGCTCTTTTCTGTACTTGCTGTTGGCGGCTTCATCCTGTTGTCCTGGTTTACGGTGTGGAGTTTATTTTTATCTAGAATATGACTGGAGGAAGTTTTATGCATTTACACAAGTATGAAAAAATTTGGCTTGCCTTTGGAATTGGCTCACTCATTCTGTTTCTTGTCATTGTTGGGATTAATGCATTTGTAACGGGCCATCAACCGCCAAGCTCTGACAAAACCGTGGATCCACAAGTAGTGGGAGAGATCGCTCCCTTTAATAAACCCGGTTTGAAGAAAATCGGTGAAAATGAATATCAGCTTGTTGTGCTAACGTCTGCTTTTTCCTTTGATGTTGGGACACAGGATAAAGTAGTGGAAATTCCAAAAGGCGCAAAGGTTCATATTATTGCTACAACAAAAGACGTAGTTCACGGATTTGAAATTGCTGGTACAAACGCTAATATGATGCTTGAACCTGGCCATATTAGTGAAACAACTCAAACCTTTCGGGAAGAAGGAGAATTTACTCTCTTATGTAATGAATACTGTGGAAGCGGACACCATTTGATGCACGCTAAAATAAAGGTGGTTGATCAATCATGATCGAAACAGCAGTTAAAGTAAACAAGAAAGATGCAAAATTAGCGTTAGCCCATATCATTGTAGCATTTATCGCTTTATTTATCGGAGGATTGTGTGGATTTCTACAAGTATTAGTCCGTTCTGGAAAAGTACAATTACCGGGAGGAATCGGGTATTACCAAGTTCTCACCGCTCACGGTGTACTGCTTGCCCTTGTGCTAACAACATTCTTCATCATCGGCTTCCAGTTTGCCGGTATGAGCCGGACTGCCGGAGCTTTATCGAACAAAGCCCGCTTAACTGGCTGGATCGGTTTTTGGATTATGACGATTGGTACTGCACTTACTACATTTTATATTTTAATCGGAAAAGCTTCTGTTCTCTATACATTCTATGCACCACTTCAAGCTCATGTTGGTTTCTACATCGGCTTAGCTCTTGTCGTTGTCGGAAGCTGGATTTCAGGATTCGCGATGTTTGCCCATTATGCAAGATGGAAAAAACAAAATCCTGGTCAAGTTGGACCGTTATTAAGCTTTATGTCTGTTGTAAATATGGCTCTCTGGCTCATCTGTTCCTTAGGGGTAGCTGCAACCGTCTTACTTCAATTTATTCCTTGGACATTGGGATGGACAGATGGCATTAATGTATTAGTGAGCCGTACACTATTTTGGTATTTCGGACATCCGCTTGTATACTTTTGGCTGCTTCCTGCTTACATGGTATGGTATGTTGTTATCCCAAAAGTCATCGGTGGAAAGATTTTCTCTGATTCTCTAGCAAGAATGTCATTCATTCTCTTTTTATTCTTTTCTATTCCTGTCGGCTTCCATCACCAATTAACCGAGCCGGGAATTTCTCCGACTTGGAAATACATTCAGGTGGTACTAACATTGATGGTTGTTATTCCATCTCTTATGACCGCATTTAGTATGTTTGCAACGTTTGAGCGGTTTGGCCGTTCTAAAGGAGCAACAAGCTTATTCGGCTGGCTAAAGTTTCTGCCATGGAACGATGCTCGCTTCCTTGTTCCTTTTATTGGAATGGTTGCTTTCATTCCCGGAGGCGCCGGTGGTCTTATTAATGCATCGCATCAGTTAAACCAAGTCATTCATAACACGATTTGGGTAACCGGGCATTTCCATTTAACCATCGCTACGACAGTCGTTCTTACTTTCTTTGGGGCTGCCTATTGGCTCGTTCCCCATTTAACAGGAAGAACGTTTACGAAACAACTGAACCAACTCGCCATTGTTCAAGCAGTTGTCTGGTCTGTCGGGATGACAATCATGTCAGGAGCTATGCATTGGGTAGGTCTATACGGAGCTCCGCGTCGCTCTTCCTTCTCTGACTATGGAGGCTCTGCCCAAGCTGCTGATTGGATTCCTTATCAAATTGCTCAAGCTGTCGGCGGCTCTATGCTCTTCCTTGGTATTATACTCGTCTTGTATATTATCGTTCAACTTTTATGGTTTGCACCAAAAGGGGAAGAAGAATTCCCTATTGGCGAAGCAGAAGAAAAAGCAGAAAAAACACCGTTGTTCTTTGATAAATGGTGGTTATGGATTACGATTGTGGTCGTATTAATTTTACTAGCGTACAGCATTCCATTTACACATATGATCCAGGAAGCACCTCCAGGATCTCCGGGGTATAACAGACTCTGTTAATTCAGAAAAGCAAAAGGAGCTTGTTACGCGCCCTATTGGATAGGCTTTAACCTAAGAACCGGTTGGATACACGTATCCAACCGGTTTTATTCATTTAGTAGAGCTTGCCGCTTCTCTCTTTTCCAGCAGCCAGCGGTATTGATAGTACTTTTCAGCGAATTCAGTCATATTTTTTGTCATTCGATAATTTGTTCCAGCCCCAATGACTAAGCTAATGAGCGGCAGGTTTGCCATCTTTTTATTTTTAAACATCGCGATAGCGAGTAACTTCCCTAGCTGCTTCACCGGACCTTCCATCCATGTCAGATCGGTCAACTGTTCCGCTTCATTATAAAAATAAGGATGATCCCGTTCTTCTAATTCAATCAGCAGCTCTTGCCAGCCTTCTGCCTTCAACCGTTCCGGCAAAGCACCAGCGTGAAAGACTTTTAGAGAAGCGATCATTTCAAATGGCAGCTGAGGATCATAGCCATAGGTCATAGCCGTAATTTGGATAGCCCGCAAATTGAGAATAGCCATAGCCGCAAAGTCAGTACTGATTGGAATAGCTCCGCCTGTTCCAGTTATGCCTCCCTGAATGAGCGAATATAACCGATGTCTTGTTGATTGTTGACTATTTAAATAGCGAATCTGATCAATGGTTAACTTTTTTAAATCATCAAGTGTCTCCACATCTTCTCTGAATACACGAGCCGACGTTAAAATTCGTTCTCTCGCTTCATTTTGGAACTGCGAGCCTTGAAGCAGCGAGTGCATATGAAATAGCACGTTATCCAACTGTCCGAAAAAAGCAGAAAGCGTCTCTTCCGGTATAGCTGCCAGCGCACTGTTTAACCATCTTGAATATGTATATTGAAAATCATTGCCACCATAATCAGCAAGGGACTGTTCCCACGCCATAATTTCTTCCCATACGACTTTATCTCGTTCCGTCCAAGCCATATTTGCTTCCTCCTTCCATGCTGTTTCTCGTTCTTTTTATTTTCTATGATTGCCGAACAATTGTCAATTTCCGCTCCTTTAAAGGCAATTGTTCACTTTATAGCTGCGCTCGCCCTGCATAAAGGTTATTTCACTACTCCCTTCTAATTAAAAAGGGGCTACTTTCTAAATCTATATAAGCATTCGCGTTAGTCATTCCAGACATAGCCAATTCTCCACCTGCATATTTTTTAACAATAGAGTTGGACAAGGGGTGAAGAACATACTAAAAAAAGTAATTACCATCGGATTGGCAGCAGCGCTCATCGGAATAGGCATTAACGTATTTATCTTGCCCTTCCAGCTTCTTGAAGGAGGCGTTTTTGGAATTGGTTTATTAATTAACTATTTATGGGGTTTCAAAATCGGTATGACTATTATATGTGTGAATTTGCCTATTTATCTTCTTGCCTTTAAAATGGAACGCTCTTATTTCTTTAATAGTTTGTACGGAACTCTTTTTACCCCTATCGTGATCGACCTTCTTCTACCGTTAAAAGGAATGATTGAGCTCCCCATTTTGATGAGTGCCTGCGTTGGAGGGATGTTCATCGGAACAGGAACCGGCTTAATGCTGAGATATCGCTCATCTCCGGGCGGGATCGATTTATTGGCTCTTTTACTTTCAAAGCATTTTTCCGTTAATGCCGGTTTTTTTATTTTCTTTATCGACTCTCTTATCCTCACTTCCGGCCTATTGATTTTTAAAGACCGAATGATGATTTATTCTTTATTTACCGTTGTGAGTGTGGCCTTCCTAGTCACCGTCCTTACCTCTTTTCGCTCAATCAATGCCTATCTCAAATAAAACCTCTGGTATGGACATAGCCGAGCAGTCCTTTACCAAAGGTTTTATACCGTTATATTGCATTTATAAAAGACAAGACCAACTCATGGTCTCTATCCTTCAATTTTATAATCCCGCTAATTTTACTGTATCACAGGCGATCATGACTTCTTCATCTGTTGGAATAACGATCACCTTAACCGGAGAGTGAGGATAGTTAATAAAAGACTCTTGCCCGCGAACCTCATTGCGGGCTGGATCCCAGTACACCCCCATGAACTCTAGTCCGCGAAGTACCCGGCCGCGAATAACAGGGCTGTTTTCCCCAATGCCTGCCGTAAAGATGATAGCATCTACGCCTGACATACGCGCGGCATAGGATCCGAGGTATTTATGTATCCGGCCAGCGAATACTTCAAGAGCAAGCTCTGCACGTTCATTGCCTTTGGCTGCTTCTTCTTCAATGTCACGCAGATCACTTGAGAAACCAGATACTCCAAGCATCCCGGACTCTTTATTTAATACGTCGAGCACCTCATCCGCTGTTTTTCCTGTCTTCTCCATAATAAAAGGAATGAGGGCCGGATCGATATTCCCAGATCTCGTTCCCATTGTAACACCCGCAAGCGGCGTAAACCCCATGGACGTATCAATTGATTTACCGCCACTAATAGCTGCAATGCTCGCTCCATTTCCGAGATGACAAGAAATGAGGCGGAGCTGTTCAATTGGCCGTTCAAGTAATTCGGCTGCCCGCCGTGAAACATACTTGTGGGAAGTACCGTGAAAGCCATATTTACGAATCCCGTAATCTGTATAATAGTGATACGGCAAACTGTATAGGAAGGAGCTTTCAGGCATGGTCTGGTGAAAAGCTGTATCAAAAACAGCTACAGCCGGCACATCAGGAAGCACTTCTTTAAACGCACGGATTCCTGTCACATTTGCCGGATTGTGGAGTGGCGCTAAATCGGACAGCTGTTCAATCTTTTCGATGACTTCGTCTGTGATCATCACAGAGTCTGTAAATACTTCTCCTCCATGGACAACACGGTGGCCAATGCCATTGATCTCCTCAAGTGATTGGATAATCCTCATGTTGGTTAATTTATTTAAGAGAATTCGAACGGCTTCTGCATGGTTAGGAATATCCATGATTTCTTTTTGTTTATGTCCGTCTACGGTAATGTTGAATAAAGCTCGCGGCAGGCCAATTCTTTCTACAAGTCCTTTTGTGATGACTCGCTTTTCCGGCATATCAAACAGCTGAAATTTTAATGAGCTGCTGCCGGCATTGATGGCAATAACTTTTGACATAAAGACCTCCTCATTTTTGCAAAGTACTGGCACGACCGCCTTTGTCCAAGTTGTTTAATGATCACTTATTTTCTTTAAACCATGCTTCCAACTTCATCATGATAGACTGCATGGCTTGACGATCTTTCATAGACGGCATTGTCGCTAAAAATACTTGTTTCGGCGCAGGAATGCCCGCTTGCTGTTTTTGTAAAATCAAAATACTTTTAGCCGCCTGCTTGTTTTTAAACATCGTCATCGGCAATTGAATCAGTCCTTGAATATGAACAGTTTTTTGGAAAAAGCGATGTAATTTCTCAGCACCTTCTTCCTCAAACAAGCCGTTTGGAATGAGGAAAAACAGGTAACCACCAGGCTTTGTATGCTTCACGCTTTGTTCTATAAATAAATGATGAGCGTACGAATGGCCCTCTTCTGCTTTCAGTTCATAGTCTGCTGCTCTTCTATCATTTGGATACCAGCCGAATGGCAAGTCACAAATTACCGTATCAACTGGATCGATTAATAACGGTTCCAGTGCATCTTGATTATAAAATTGGACAGATTTCTCCAACAGATTTGCTCCGCACCAAGCGAGCTTTAGCAATAAATCATCTACTTCTACGCCAGCAGCCGTAATCGATGCTTCTGACTGGTGATTTAAAACGGTTAATAATAGATTACCTGTTCCAACGGCAGGGTCCAAAATAGCGAATTCTTTCTTACCGCTCATAAATTTCTCTAATAAATAACTCATGAACAAGCCGATAGAATCGGGTGTCATCTGATGATGCGGCTGAACATTCTCTTGCATGCCTTTTAAAATAGCGAACTGATAAGCTTGACGGATCTCCTCTTGTGAATAATCAGCAAGCTTCGTTTCCTCATATTTTTTCCATACCCGTTTCTTCGTAAAATCGCTCATTTCCTCTTGTAAAATTTTTTCTTGGAACAGGTTCTCAGCTGTTTCTGCTAAAGCATCCAAATATGTGCATTCCAGCTCTTGTTGAAGAATAGCAGCTGTTTCATCAAAACGATGAAATAAGTGTTCGACCGGGGAAATTTCGTTCATATTTGCTCCTCCTGTAAGCCGTTATCGATTAAAAAGACTGACCCCATAAAGAGCCAGCCCGAGAATGTAAACAAAGTCTACTTTATATACTATCAGGCTGGTTGAAAACATTTGTCTTTCGAGGCACAAAACCTGACAAGAAGCGGAGTGACCATCAAGGTCATGAACACCGCAGTCAGGCGGGCAACGAAGAAAGCGAGCGTTTGTCAACAGCCTAAGGCTGGCCCGTAAAGAGCCAGCCTTTCATTTTTATTTTTACTTGGCGTTTTTTGCTGCCTCAAGTGCTTTTTCGTAGTCAGGATGATTTGTTCCTTCACTTACATATTCTACGTATGTAACTTTGCCTTCGCCATTTACGACAAAAACGGAACGTGCCAATAGACGAAGTTCTTTCATGTGAACGCCATAAGCATCACCAAATGACATCTCGCGGTGATCAGAATAAATTTTCACATTTTCAAGTCCTTCTCCTGCACACCAGCGTTTTTGAGCGAACGGCAGGTCAGCAGAAATTGTAATGACTTCTACGTTATTTACTTTAGACGCTTCTTCGTTAAATTTGCGAGTTTGCTGCTCACATACTCCTGTATCAATGGAAGGAATCACACTGATTAAGCGTACTTTGCCGTTAGAATCAGCTAACGTCACCTCAGATAAATCCGTTGCAAGCACTTTAAAATCGGGTGCTTGATCGCCCACCTTTACTTCATTTCCAACCAGCGTAACTGGGTTTCCTTTGAATGTTACATTTGCCATATTCCTAATCCCTCCTCCATCTTTTTCACACTTAATATCATACTTGTTTGAAAGAGAGAAATGCAAGAAAAAGCCTTGCCGTTACCTGGCAAGGATGAACTCTCTTTTCTTAAATCGTATAATCTGAGGAAGGTTTTTTATTGGATGATTGTTTAGATTGATTTTTCTGATTGAGCATACTCTGAATTTTATCAATAACAGCTGGTGCTAAATCAATAATTTTATCAAGCAAGTGTGTATTTTCATCTAAGTGGAGCATGCGCACACCGCTTGAATTCACGATTAAAAAAGCGATAGGCGTAATGGATACACCGCCGCCGCTACCGCCGCCGAACGGGCTCTTTCCCTTTCCTTCACCCTGTTTATCAATCATAAACTCACTTCCCCCTGCCGCAAATCCAAAGCCGACTTTTGAAACTGTCATAATCACACTGCCATCGGGTGTCTCTACCGGATCACCGATAATGGTATTAACATCAATCATATCTTTTAAATTTTCCATAGCCGTCGTCATCAATCCTTCGATTGGATGGTCACTCATATTTATCCCTCCAGTTGTTTAAACGTTTTAAAAAAATAGGCCGGCAGTAGAGCTTTTCTTTCTGTGGCGCCGGTGAAGAAAAAGTTGAATAACTGCAGATATAGCATGCCCTATCCGAAAGGAAATCATACATGACCATTCCACCTTCCATACGGACTGGCCGAAAACTGGCGTTACCTCAAGCTCAGGTCTAGCGGTCATCTGCACCATACGATGTGCGGCTGAAATGACACTGCCTTTTAGAGCCCAAAGCGCTCCTGCTGCTGTCCCCGTCCAGGCTGCATCTTTCATTCCAACAACCGTCCTCCAAGAAAAAGTACGAATCTCTATTTTTTTGAAAAACGAACGAACGATGTATTGTAGACTTTCGATATATTCTAGCTTCTCCTTCACCTGTATGAGAAAATCCTCTGCCTCTCTAGGCGAGACTTCTTTATATTCTTTTTTTCTGACAGACTTAGATGTTTGTCCTTTCGTAAATGGAATGTAAAACGTGTAGGATAAAAGCCCATAAAAGAAGAAAAAACGAATATATGCTTCTGTCTTCTCAGGCATACGGAGAAAGTAAAAGAGGAGTTGGATTTTTAACAAGCACACAATGAATAAAAAGATCAGAAAAATAGCTAGTCCCCACCACAGATAAGCCATAACGCTCCCTCCTTTTCCGCTAAACAGTTTGTCCTTTGGAAAAAGAAAGTAAACATGATGAAAAACCCATATTGTTCAAATCACTGCCTAGAAAAACAAAGAAAGCCGCCGGCAGTCCGCCAGCAGCCTATAAAGCTTCCTTATAAAGAAGGAGCCGGTGTCTGAACCATTAATGTATGTTCATGAATGACTGTTGTTCCGGCAAAATAATCATGCAGCCCTTGCTTCTTTGATAAAAAGGCAATAAGTATATACAAAAATGGAATAGTTACGGATAAATAGCGGCCGATCCATTCCCGAAACAGAACAGTCTTCCAAGAAAGTTCGGAATCAGTTAATGAAATAACCTTTAAACCGAACACCATTTTTCCGATCGTTTGACCTTTCCACTTTGTCATCAAAACAAAATACAGATAAAAGACAAGAGCTGTGGCAATATTAACTGCTGAAAACAATCCACTATTTGCCACCTCAATATCTAATGCTCGGAATAGAGGATAAATGAAAAGGCGAGAAATGCTTCCGACGACGATTAAGTCAAGAAGATACGCCCAAAACCGCATCCAGAATCCAGCATAATGAAAAGCAGAAACAGCAGGTGGCAGCTTCTCTTCTACCACTAGATTCTCTTCAAGTGGTGTCTCTTCTGTTACGTATGCTGCGACTTCGTTATCTTCTTGCTCCTTGACATGCTTTTGTTCTTCAATTTCGTGATTCGAATCTTCTTTCATCATCTACCCCTCCTTTATTCCGCGTATAAATACATAAGCCGCGGAGAATTTGGATGTGAAAAGATCTTCATGAGCGCCTGTGCTTCTTCATTTCCACCAATCAACTGCTGTGCTTTCATCGTTAAGAAAGATGGAAAGCCAAAGTTTGGCTCGTACGTCACTACTTGGGCGCCTTTTAAATTTTTGTCTTTCTTTAACGCAGCAATCGTATCTTCAAGGTACCCAAAATCATCAATTAAATTTAGCTTTTTAGCCTGTCGGCCATCATATATACGTCCATCAGCTATTTTTTTCACTTGGTCTTTTGACAGTCCACGACCATTAGCGATGACATTGACAAAGCCATTGTAAGAATTGTTAATCATCGCTTGCAGGATTTTTCTTTCTTCTTCTGTCATTTCCCTTGTTGGGCTCATAATATCTTTGTGAGGACCGCTTTTGATCGTAACAAAATCCACTCCATACTTCTTGGCAAGCTTCGAGTAATTAACACTTTGCATAATGACTCCAAGTGAACCGGTTAACGTTTCAGGACTAGCGTAAATCTTATCAGCAGGAGCTGAAATATAGTAACCTCCAGAGGCGGCCATAGAGCCCATTGATACATAAACTGGCTTTTTGGCTTTTTCTTTTATTTCTAAAATCTTGTCGTGGATTTGTGCACTTTCTACTACTCCTCCACCTGGTGAGTTCACTTGCAGAATGACTGCTTTGATTGTGTCATCCTCCTGTACTTTATCAAGTTTCTTCATAAATTGCTGATGATTATAACCGGGTGAAGAAAAAAAGGACTCTGTCGTGCCTGTATCTTGGATAACTCCTTCAACTGGTAAGACGGCGATTTTACGGAAGGCATCCCCTTCCTCTTCTACTTGCTCAGTGAAATCTTCTTCACTGGCGCCCATAGCGGTTTCCAGAGCCTTTGAGATATCCGTTTTGACTGCTATAGAAGCTGTGTTGACAATAATGGACACAATAAATAACCCAGCAGCCAACGCAAGGGCAACTATTCTTTTTTTACTCAATTTACTCTCTCCTTCCCTATTCTGTAATCTGCCAGCTTCGAAAAATCGACTGGCACATGGTACACTAAAAAAGAGGTTCACCTTATTCTAACAAAACATTCAATCATAACCATACTAACTTTCCCAAAAAAAGGAGACTTTCTTATGGATGAACGTCGCAATGTCTATTTTTTTGAAACCCGTCGAGCTAATGTGGCAGAAAAAGTAACAGAATTAAAAAAGCTTGCGGAGAAAAATAACTTTATTATCGTCAACAAATCAGAAGAAGCAAACATTATCGTCAGCGTAGGCGGCGACGGTACATTTTTGCAAGCTGTCCAAAAAACCGGTTTCCGGGAAGATTGCTTATATGCGGGCATCTCCATCTTTAATGAATTAAATATGTATTGTGATTTCTATGCAAACGATACCGCAACCTTAATTGAAGTGATGTCAGAAGCAGAAATGGAAGTTCGCCGTTACCCCGTTTTACAAATTTCCTTGGATGAGGAAGCTGTTTTTTACTGTTTGAACGAATTCAGCATAAAATCCAGCATTATCAAAACAATGGAAATGAATGTCTATATCGATGATCTTCATTTTGAAGTATTTCGCGGTGATGGCATGATTATCGCTACACCTACCGGCAGCACAGCTTATAACAAATCGGTAAACGGTGCTGTTGTCGATCCGCTTCTTCCATGCATGCAAGTCAGCGAGCTGGCTTCACTGAACAATAAACGTTACCGCACACTCGGGTCCCCGTTTATCTTGAGCGGTGAACGCACACTCAAATTAGAAATGCTCAAAGGAAGCAACAACTACCCCATCATGGGCATCGACAACGAAGCACTGAGCATTCAGCATATCGAAGAAATCAACATCTCACTAAGCGACAAACGCATCAAAACCTTAAAACTAAAAGACAACTCCTTCTGGCACAAAGTAAAAAGAGCCTTTTTATAAGAAAAGCGGAAGGCGCTCGTTCAGTGCGACAGGAGGTTGAAGGAATTTCTGTTGGAGTCGCTCTTTGACTCCTGCAGAAATTTCGAAACCGCCGCACGCACTAGCGCCTGCAGCTGGACATAGAAAAGCGGAGCCGACTGCCCTGCCCCGACAAGCATAAGGCGAAATGGCGAAGTGGCGCTCTTCAGCCACACAGCCAGATCGGCTTATGACCTCGAGGGGCAAGGAGGCGAAGCTGGACATAGAAAAGCGGAGGGTGCTTGTTCAGCGGCGTATGGACTGGACGGCTCTGCATGAGATAAAGGAAACACGAAGAGCGTTAGCGATTCGATGTTGACTTATCGTAAGAAGGAGCAGGAAGTCCACTAGCCGCTAAGCACCCGCAGCTGGACATAGAGGAACAACGGCTAAAGGCGCGACATCGTGTCGCAACGCCCTCACTAGCACATCGTGTGCGTCGAAGCGGAAGGCGCTCATTCAGCTTCTATAGCTAAACTATGCAAAGCTAACTGTTTTCAAGAGTCTTTTTCCGCCTAAATAGGAAAAAGGAAGCGTCCAAACGGACATTTATCCGTTAGGCGCTTCCTTTTTCATGTTTCCTCGTAATAAGATGTCTTTTTTGATACCATTTCGTTTGGGCGAAAGTAAAAATAACGAGCGCAATCCAGATAAACGCAAAAGAGATGAATTGTACTCCCGAAAACGGCTCATGGTAAACAAATACGCCCAATAAAAGGGTCATCGTTGGCGTAATGTATTGCAAAATTCCAATCATAGATAATGGGATCCTCGGCGCTCCTGCTGCAAATAGGAGCAATGGCAACGCTGTGACGGCCCCGCCGAGCATTAATAATAAATCAGTAGAAAGCGAGCCAGAGAAAAGCGAAAGCTCAGCTTTTGTCCACCAATACATTAAAAAGCCGACAGCAATGGGGGTAACAGCAAAGGTTTCAAGTGTCAAACCGACAGCTGCCTCAACTTGAATTGTTTTTTTCATAAGTCCGTATAAAGCAAATGTTATCGCAAGACCGAGAGAAACCCACGGCAGCTGGCCATAGGCAATCGTAAGAATCGCCACACCAATTGCCGCAAAAAACACAGAAAAAACCTGCGCTTTAGACAAAGACTCTTTCAATACAAAAACCCCAAGGAGTACGCTCATAAGCGGATTAATATAATAGCCAAGACTCGTCTCAATCACGCGGTCACTGTTGATAGCCCATATAAATAAAAACCAATTGCCACTTACAAGAAAAGAAGCAATGACAAGGGTCATCGCTTGTTTCGGCTTTTCTTTCATTGTTCTCAGTGTAGCTCTTAAATTTCCTAGCTTTCTAGTAAACAAGAGAAGCAATGCCATAAAAACAAACGACCATAACACACGATTAGCAAGAATTTCATGAGCTGTTACGTGCTCAAGAAACTTCCAGTATATTGGAAACAATCCCCACAATAAATAAGCAAAAAATATATAGAGAGCTCCTATCTTTTTCTCTTCGTTCATGTGATCACCTATTTCTTTCTACTCCCGAAATAAATTCCATTATACTCCTTTCCTTTTAAAAATCAATAGAGCAGATAGAGAAATAATCAAACTGGATCAGTTAAAAAACCCGCTCAAGGAGCGGGCTTTTACTAGCGCAAGATTAACTTTTAACCTCCTGCTCAGCCTGACGCAATTCAATGCGGCGAATTTTGCCGGAGGTGGTTTTCGGTAATTCTTCAATAAATTCAATCTTTCTAGGATATTTATAAGGAGCTGTTAATTCTTTTACATGGTTTTGCAGTCTTTCTATCAGCTGCGGATCTTTAGCATCCACGCCGTCCTGTAACACAACAAAAGCTTTAACGATATGGCCGCGGATTTCGTCAGGGCTGGCAACAACCGCGCACTCCTTCACATCTGGATGCTTCACAAGCGCGTCTTCTACTTCAAATGGGCCGATCGTATAACCGGAACTGATAATAATATCATCTCCGCGGCCTTCAAACCAATAATAACCGTCTTCATCTTTTTTCGCTTTGTCGCCAGTTAAATAATAGTCTCCTCTAAATTGCATAGCCGTCCGTTCTGGATCCTTATAATAATGTTTGAACAAAGCTGGCGTATCGACGTGAACAGCAATATCTCCAACAATACCTGCTTCTACTGGTTCTCCGTCATCATTGATAATATCCACACGGTTGCCCGGCGTTGGTTTGCCCATTGATCCAGGCTTCACTTCCATTCCTTTTAACACTCCAATGACAAGCGAACTTTCTGTCTGGCCATAGCCATCTCGCACATCTACGTTGAAATATTTCCGGAATGTATCAATGACTTCACGGTTTAAAGGTTCTCCAGCCGACACAGCACTATGAAGGCTCGATAAATCATAGTCGGCTAAATTATCGACCTTCACCATCAGACGATATTCGGTTGGCGTGCAGCATAATACGTTAATTTTGTTTCTTTCGAGCAGTTCTAAATACTTTTTCGGCTCAAATTTGCCGTTATAGACAAAACCAGTGGCTCCCGAGCCTAATACGGATAAAAATGGACTCCATGTCCACTTTTGCCAGCCAGGGCCCGCTGTAGCCCATACCGTATCTCTGTCCTTAATCCCAAGCCAGTTAGGGGCTGCTGTTTTTAAATGAGCATATCCCCACGCATGCGTATGAACAACCCCCTTTGGATTGCCTGTTGTACCTGACGTATAAGGCAGAAAAGCAATGTCGTCCTTTGAAGTATCCACTATCTCTAATTCATCAGACGCTCGTTCCATCGCTTTCTCAAGATCTGTCCAGCCGTCTGCCTCACCTCCAAATGAGAAAGTTAGCAAGTCTGCTATTTTATCAACCTGTTTAAATTGCTCCACGAACGGTGCATAGCAGACAACCCCCTTCACACCAGCATGTTCAATTCGATAATTTAAATCTTTCGTGCGCAACAATTCTGCACTTGGAATAACAATCAAGCCGATTTTAAGGGCTGCTAGAAACACCTCGTATGCTTCAATTAAACGAGGCACCATAATTAAAATAGAGTCCCCTTTTTCTAAGCCGCTCTCAAGGAAAGCGTTTCCAATCTTATTTACGTTTTTAATTAACTTTGCATATGTAATCTCTTTTTTCTGGCCAGCTTCATTTTCCCACTTTAAAGCTAGTCGATCGGGGTCTTTTGCAAACTTCTCCACTTCCATCACAATGTTATACTTTTCAGGCGCAAGCAAGTCTTCTCTTTTCATGATCCTACCCCCTTCATAATATAGTTTCATTATACAGAATAATGGAAAACTTTGAAATATTTTAAGGACCGGATAAGAAATTTATCCAAGAAAAAAGCCCTAAAGCCGCCTGCTCTCCGACTTCAAGGCTTTTTTTTAAAGCAAATCAGAAAACTCGCTGTTTTCTTTTTCCTGCGGAAGCTCGATCGTCTCCATGTTTTCGATCGCCTCATCAATCATCTGTTCAAAATTAACAAAGCTCTCAAAATGCTGTACTTTCTCCAGCTTCGGTCTTGTTTTTGGTGACGGCGGTGTAAAGATCGTACAACAATCTTCGTAAGGTAAAATCGAGATGTCATGAGTGCCAATTTTGCGGGCTACATCAATAATATCAAGCTTATCCATAGCAATCAGCGGACGCAATACCGGTGTGGAAGTCACATCATTAATCGCTCTCATGCTTTCAAGCGTCTGACTTGCTACTTGTCCAAGACTTTCCCCTGTTACAATGGCAAGCCCTCCACATTTCTGGCGGATTTTATCAGCGATCGCGAGCATCATCCGTCTTGTCGAAGTCATTGTGTAATTTTCTGGTACCTGCGCTTGAATCTTTTGCTGAATAGCTGTAAAAGGAACGATATGAAGCTTAATTTCAGCTCCGTACGCTGTCAGCCGCTCAGCTAAATCCACGACTTTCTGCTTGGCCCGCTCACTCGTATACGGGGGGCTGTGAAAATGAATCGCTTCGATTTCAACTCCCCTTTTTAACATAAGATAGCCAGCCACAGGACTGTCGATCCCCCCTGAAAGCAGAAGCATGGCTTTTCCGCTTGCCCCCGACGGCAATCCAGCCGCTCCCGGATACTTTTCACAAGATAAAAAGACGCCGCCCTTTCGAACTTCTACAAGAATATTAATGTCAGGATTTTTTACGTCAACTGTTAATTCCTCTATATTTCTGAGCACATGGCTTCCGATCGCATAATTAATTTCATTTGTATCTAACTCAAACTCTTTGTCGGAACGGCGGGCAGACACCTTAAATGTTTTTCCCGGACTAAAATTCCGTTTAACAAGCTCCAGAGCAGCCGTTTTCATTTCCTCGATATTCTGGTCTGTCCGAACAACTGGGCTGAACGATTGAATGCCAAATACATTGCCCAGCCGCTCCTTCACCGCTTCAAACGGTGTATCATTCAAATGAATAAACATCCGGTCGCGGCCTAATTCGATCTTGATATCACGAAATTCTTTTAATACGAGCAGAATATTTTTTTTAAGCTTCGTAATAAATTGCTTGCGATTCCGCCCTTTTGTAGAAAGTTCGCCGTAGCGAATGAGTATACGGTCATAATTCATGATGGTCACCTCTGGACTTTTGTTAATGTAGGAATTGTTTCTGTTAGCACACGGATAAATGTTTGTGCTTCTTCTAGCGTATTTTCATATGATAAGCTTAGCCTCATGCTGCTGTCCGCGACACTTTCCGGCACCCCCATCGCCGTTAGCACCGTGCTTGTCTTTTTCTGTCTTGAAGAACAAGCACTTGTTGTAGACAAATAGCAGCCTCTCTCCTCAAGTGCATGAATCAGCACTTCCCCCTTTGTCCCAGCAATCGAAAAGTTTAAGATATGCGGTGCACAGCCCTCTTCAGGCGTATGAATCACGGTGCCTTTCATTCTTGTTAATTCTGAACGTAAATATTGCTGAATCTCTTTCATTTTCGAAAAGCCTGCCACTCGCTTTTCCTCTGTCAAACGCAGAGCTTTCGCCATTGCCACTACTCCGCCTGTGTTTTCCGTGCCGCTGCGCCAGCCGCTTTCCTGGTTGCCGCCAGATAAAAGCGGAGAAAGGTTCACTCCCTTTTTCTTATATAACAAACCGTTTCCTTTTAATCCGTGAAACTTATGGGCAGACAAAGAACAAAGATGAATGCCTTTAAGGTTTAATTCAACTTTCCCCCGCCCCTGTACATCGTCCACGTGAAATAAAACTTTTGGGTACCTTTTTAACAACTGACTGATTTCTTCTATTGGCTGAATCGTGCCCGTTTCGTTATTCACATGCATGATTGAAACGAGAATGGTGTTATCTGTCAGGGCGCTCTCTAGTTCTTGCACAGATATTCTGCCAGAGGCGTCCACCGGCAAATACGTAACACGAAATCCCAGATCCTCTAACTGACGGCACGCATTCAAAACAGCAGGATGCTCCGTCTTTTGGGTAACGATATGAGTTCCCCGTTGCTTATAAGCAAGCGCTGCTCCTTTTAAAGCCAGGTTATTCGCCTCCGTGCCTCCTGATGTAAAGATCATTTCTTCGGGCTGTCCACCTATTAGTGAGGCAATTTGCTTACGCGCTTCATTCAAAAGCCGATCCGCCTGCACACCAAGTTGATGAAGAGAGGAGGGGTTGCCAAAAAATTGTTCATTCACCTTTGTAAAAGCAGCCAAAGCCTCGTTATATGGTTTCGTCGTTGCGCTATTATCAAAATAAATCATGTTCGCACCTGCTTTATGTCAGTTTGTTCAGCTATTTATCATATCATAGCTGCGTTTTGAAGAAAACTTTACACTTGCCAGTTGCAGCTCAAAAAAGCGATTCCGGCTAAATGGACAGCTGCTTTGCCGGAATCGCTTCTCTTATTTTTTATTCATCATATCCTCAAGCTGCTTTAAGCCTTTTGGATCCACTTTATCAATCGCCGTAGCCGCTTCTTCTAAGGCAGAACGATAATCATAATTACGAAAAGCACGCTCGGCCTCGGAAAGCTGATCGCCGATCATCGGATGAGAACGCTTATATCTATTTCCATATTGAATGATCCGTTCAGCAAGCTCAGCTTGTTCAATCACTTCGACTGTTTTTCGTTCAAGATTGCTTACAGAAGAAACAGCCTCCCCTAATTTTTCCTGAACAGCTTTCATATTCAGCGGTTTTTCGTTTAACGCTTGGACTACATCTCCAATACGGCCAGTCGTCTCTTCCGTTAAGGATTGGTAAAACTCCGGTACGCCCGGCATATTGCTTTTGTTTACCATGCGGAAGATCTCATTAATCTTTTTGCGAAGCTCTGCCAGACTTTCACGTGCCGCCATTTCATCTTTGCGAAGCGTCTTTAAAAAGCGGCCGAAGCTTTCTTGTTCTTTCTGTAATTCTTCAAGCTGAGCTTTCAGCTCTTGTAATTCGTCATGTAAAAAAGAATATGCCGTATTTTGCTGCGTAATTTTTGCTTCAAGTAAGTCATACCTCTTAATGAGCCGGAAAATATCTTCTTCCAGCTTCCGAGGAACAATCCACTCTTCTTTAGCTAGCTGGTAGCTTTGGCGAACATGTTCAGTTTCTGTTTGCAGCTCCTCATTGGCATCCCTTATATTTTCTAACTGATTTCTTGTTGCTTGTTCATTTTTCACAATAAAATGTTTAGCATCGACTTCTTTTTCAAGCAGCTCATAAAAGAATTCTATATTATCTTTTACCTCTTGAATCCCTGCTTCTACCTCGCTCGTTTCTGTCTTTACGATAAAATCCTTATAAAGGGCCAACTGCTTGCGCAAGCTGGCCACTTCTTTCTCCAACTGCAAGTGGTCAAGTAAATAACCATTTTGTGTCATTTCTTTGTAGCCGGATTCAATTTCAGCTAACTGAGCTGGTAATAAATTAGTCGTTTCGGCCATTAAAACCGGTATGACTTCCATTTTATGTAGGATGGTGTCCATATCATGAGTTAGTTTTAAAATAATTTCTCTTGCTGCTAAGTAGTTTCCTTCATTCGTCAATTCTTCAAATTTATCAAACTCAGATGATAAAGCATCAAGCTGGATTTCAAGCAAGGAAGCCGCCTTGCCAAATGTATGGCGATGAGCAAGCAGCTGCTTTCTTACTGCCCGGCGCTTTTCCTTTAGCTCTTCGCTTTCCTTGCGATTGCTTTCTTCGCTGCCAATTAAGTCATTTAGCTCTGTTAGGATCCCGTTCACTTTTTGTTCGGCCTCTTCTAATCGATTCGCGATCGATTCATTTATTTCTTTCGATTTGCCAAATCGGAACTGATCGGCCCGCTCTTCTGCCTCAAACAATTTTTCTTCCACGTCTGCTAAATCAACACCCAGCACTTCATCCCATGTTTGACGCCAACGATCAAACATTTCTTCCGTCTGCCCTGTCATATTAAGCCGCTTTACCTTTGTCAGCTCATCTGTAACCGGGCGATTCATGATTTCTACTTTCCTTTTTTCCAATTCGTTAATGTCTTTGTATATTTTTTTTCTATTAAAATAGGCGATAACTGATAGAATAGCTGCTATTAAAATTGCAGCAATGATGAATTTCATCGTAAGCCCCCTGTTCTTCTGCCTGCAAAAGTAGTCGTTTCATCTATGTGTATTATATAAATTTCACTCAATTATTACTAATGATACCATAGGATGTGACATTTTTTGACGACAAAAATCGTTTTTTTTTAGCTGGTGCTTAAAATTTTTGTTACACTTGAATTATGACTATTTTTTCAGGGGGATGTTTATGAAAAGAGACGGACATATTCACACACCCTTTTGTCCTCACGGAACGAAAGACACGCTCGACAGTTATATTGAAGAAGCGATTAATCAGGGGTTTTCACAATTAACTTTCACGGAACATGCACCTTTGCCTTTCGGCTTCATAGATAGCACACCTACACAAGATAGCGGGATGGAGCTTGGAGATCTGGATGCTTATTTTTCTGCTTTGCAGCGGGTAAAAAAAGAATATGCGGCGGATATCTCGATCCAGGCCGGTCTGGAAGTTGATTATATCGAAGGCTTTGAAAAAGAAACGACCGCTTTTTTAGATGAATATGGTCCGCTTCTTGATGACTCTGTTTTGTCTGTTCACTTTTTAAAAGAACAATCCAACTGGTACTGCCTTGATTATAGTGCTGATGTATTCGAGGACATGATCGGCATTTTCGGATCCTTAACAGCTATTTACAAAAAATACTACGAAACGGTGCACCGCTCGATTAAAGCTGATCTTGGCCCATTCAAGCCGAAGCGTATCGGTCATATAACACTCGTCCACAAATTTCAGCATCGCTTTCCAAACGAAGTGAGCTTCGACCTAGAAATAGATTCTATTTTAACAGCAATTAAAGAGAACGGCTATGAGATTGACTTTAACGGCGCAGGTCTAATGAAACCATTGTGTTTAGAGTCTTATCCATCACCGGAAGTCGCTCAAAAAGCTTTGGATATGGGCATTTCGCTTGTCTATGGGTCAGATGCACACCAGGCAAAAGACATTGGCCAGGGGTATGACAAACTGTTTCCTCTGCCATCAAAATCAATTTCTCAATTATAAACACCATATTGAATAAAGGAGTAACAAAGTATGTTTCAAACAACTAGTTATACAGGGACGAAAGAAGAAAATTATAACCTCATGATCAAACAGCTGCAGGCATTACTTGAGGGAGAAAGCAATCAGATTGCTAATTTAAGCAACGCGTCTGCCTTGTTAAATCAATTTCTGGAGCGGGTTAACTGGGTCGGGTTTTACTTAACGGAAGGAAACGAGCTCGTCCTCGGCCCTTTTCAAGGTCTGCCAGCCTGTGTGCGTATTCCTTTCGGAAGAGGCGTCTGCGGCACTGCAGCTAGCGAAAAGAAAACACAACGTATTGCGGATGTGCATGCGTTTCCTGGCCACATTGCATGCGATGCCGCCTCTCAGTCAGAAATCGTCATTCCCTTAATAAAGGATGGCCACGTCTTCGGCGTATTAGATATTGACAGCCCGGAAAAAGACCGCTTTGATGAAATAGATGAAAAAATGCTTGAAGCTTTTGCTCTCGCTTTAGTAGAGTGCTTACAATAACCGATAATCTCTGTCTTAGCTTCCTCGCTAAGACAGAATTTTAATATCACTAGTTTTAAAAGCAAAAAGAGCTGATGAACACTCAGCTCTTTTTACACACAACAATGACTAATAATGCTTTTATTCTTCCCTGTCTTCTTCGCCTCGTATAGCGCCGTATCTGCATCGTTAAATAATTGCTTTTGAGAGGACGGATTCTTCCTTGACCAACAGGACAATCCGCAAGAAATGGTAACCGAAGGCTTTGTACTTACTGCTACTTTGCGTATAATGTTCTTAGCCGTTAGGGCCCCCTCTTCTATAGAACAGTTTGGTAAATAGATGGCTAGTTCTTCTCCTCCCCAGCGAGCCGCGACATCCTCTTCTCGAGTAGAATTCTTCATAATTCCCGCTATTTGAATCAAGATTTCATCACCCGTCTGATGTCCGTATGTGTCATTTACTTTTTTAAAATTATCAATATCCATTAATAAAAAGACACCTTTTTCGTCTTTCTCAAGCGATTTCTGAAGACATTGATCTAAGTAATTTCTCGAGTACAGCTTGGTCAAATGATCGGTTATAACCATCTTCTCTAATTTTTCTCTTAACATAGCATTTGCCAAAGCAAGCGTGGAATGATGGATAAGCGACTGCAAGAGCTTGTACATTTCAAAAGTAAAACTATAGGGCTCTTTTTTCAGCACAACGCAAAAGCCTCTAAGCTCATCTCCTTGCTCCATCGGCACAGCCATCATCGCGTGAAAAGTTAAACAGATGTTGTCCAATTTATTCGCTAATTCACCAATAAAAAAAGCCTCTTTCTCTTTTCTCAGCTTCTCAGAAACGAAATGAATCAATTCCTTTCCTTCTCGTTCATAGAAAAAAGGACTACTGCCCGACATCGTTTCAGTTTTCGTTTCGTTTAGAAAGATAAAGCCGACTGCACCGGCATGGAAAGAGCGAATAATTTGCGAGTGTAAGAAGTTAGTAACATCTGAAAAACGCAAACTTGAATTTAACTTGTGGGAGGCATCATTGATTAGCTGTAAATCTGCATTTAGCTGTCTTGACTGATCATAAAGCATGACCTTTTCGATCGCACCCCCACCTGCATCGGCGAGCATGCGAATAAACTCTTTTTTAGTTTCAGGAATGCCACGCTCCCTCAACAGCGTTACTTTCAAAACGCCGTATACTCCTTGTTTACCTATCAAGGGAGCATATAGAACGCTAGATGCCTCATCAACCTGAATGGTGCCAGTCGTATACGAAACCATGCCTGCTTCACTTACTTCATCAAAATTAAAGTGACTGACCGGCAGATCTGTATACGTCCCCTCCATAGCCATAAGAAAATGATAAGAGCAAGAAGGGAAAATTTTCTTCAGAGTGAATATAATTTCTCTTAATACAAACTCAACATCTGTGGAAGAGTGAAGTTTTCCTGTTACATTAAATAATTCCTTATATCTTGCCACTCTTCCTTCCATCTCGTAAACATAATTTGCCCAGTCAATAAGCCGGCTGCTTTCCTCAGCAAAAAATAACAGATCCTCTTCTGTAAGGTTGATCATGACATTTTTATCTGCCTGTAAAAATAAATATGTTTCTTTATTTTCACCAAAACCCGTTAACCGAAATCCTATATTATAAGGTCCGGGTATTGGCCAGTCATGTTCCTCCCCTTCTAAGAGAAGATATGGCTGTGTAAAAGCTTGTCTTAACGCTTCTTGATCTTTAGAGGTATTATTTAATACTGCCTCCGGATTGATTACAGGGAATATTTGTAACTGTTCAGTACAGAATTGTCTGCCTACAAGACAGAGCCACTTCTCTTGAAAATTCTCCATATTAAAAGTATCCTGAAAAGCGGACATCAAGTCATATAGCAATGCTTTCCAGCTTATCGCCCACTTACTTTCATAACGCTGATTCATGTAGTGATCACCTGCCATTCTAATTGCACAAAACAGCTGTCTTCCCTTTTCTTACTATTTCAAAGAGTTATCTATTATTGCAAATTTAAATACTTAAAGAACAATGCTGGCAACTAATAATAGGATAATTATACCACAATACCTAAGCCAAAAGACTTAATAAATTTATTATTTTTCTTATATTGTAATCCTTTCTTGACAGAACTGCCAGTCAATTATATACTAGCATTTGTGTAAAATAATGCAGCCTATGTGAACACCTTCATACGTTCATTTTGTTCCTTTGCCTTTTATGGCAAATGGTGTATCGCGTAACCCTCTGCTGCTGGGGCGATGGTACATGAAAATAAAATGGCTTGATTGCTGTCTCACACGGTTTTTATTTTACAACAAAATAAAAACATTAAAGGAGGAGCTATATTATGGCTCGCTATACTGGCCCAAGCTGGAAAATTTCCCGCCGTCTTGGAATCTCTCTAAGCGGAACTGGTAAAGAATTAGAAAAACGCCCTTATGCACCTGGACAACACGGTCCAAACCAACGTAAAAAATTGTCTGAATACGGACTTCAATTACAAGAGAAGCAAAAGCTTCGTCATATGTACGGTGTAAATGAGCGCCAATTTAAAAACTTATTCGTAAAAGCTGGTAAAATGAAAGGCGTTTACGGCGAAAACTTCATGATCCTTCTTGAATGCCGCCTAGACAACCTTGTTTACCGTCTTGGCCTAGCTCGTACTCGCCGCCAAGCACGTCAGCTTGTTAACCATGGTCATGTTCTTGTTGATGGAAAGCGCGTAGACATCCCATCTTACCAAGTAAAACCTGGTCAAACAATCTCTGTTCGTGAAAAGTCTAGAAACCTTGCTATCGTTAAAGAATCAATTGAAGTAAACAACTTCGTACCTGATTATTTAACATTTGATGCAGACAAGCTAGAAGGTACATTCACTCGCCTTCCAGAGCGTTCTGAACTTCCAGCTGAAATCAATGAAGCGCTTATCGTAGAGTTCTACTCTCGTTAATAATCTGGGTAGTAAACCTGGTTATGAAAAACCTGCAAAACGTTGTTATATCAATGTTTTGCAGGTTTTTTCTTTTCTTTGTATTTTTATTCCATCTCCCAATCATGCTATAATGATGCGACAACCTTCTTTCCTCATTAAAACTCCTTTTTCATATTTTTAACTCCGGAGCTTCCCAACAATATAGAAAATTAAATATCGATAAACTTTTCCCTATTCCCACTTTAAAACTCCCGGCATAAACTGTTCTAAAGCACGTAAGGAGGTATCAACTTTGCAACCTTCTCAGAACACTCAGCTAAGTTTGCCATCCCCGTCTCAGTGGGGGATCGACGCCACAGTAGGTGAAAGACCTATCGTTTCAGGTGCACTCATCATTAACTCTGTTGCCGGTAATCAGGTAAACGGAACCATTAATTTTCGCGGCACCTATATTCCAATTAGGGGATATTGGAATGAAAGAACCAAACAAATAAGATTTGATTCACCCTATGCCGCGTATTCTGGTCAATTATCTATATTTGATAATCCCTCTATTGGAGTTCGACAGTTTGTTTTAAATGGAATGCTTATAATGAAGCCTCCCTCTTTACAAGCAGGCGAGTATGGAACTTGGATTGCTACAACTAACACGGCTCTCACTGGTCCTCCTATGAGCACTTCTACCTTGCCGCCTGTTGGGGCCTTTTTAACATCAGATTATCTTTATGGGCCTGAACGTTAAACAGAAAGTGTTTCTATCTAAAAGTATCCTAGCATATGTGTTATTTCTCCTTTTGTTAGTTGCTCCCTGGGCAGAGCTCAAAACAAAAACTTAACTTACGAGTAACTGATATGTACTAAATAAACCTAAACGAGCGAGTGCCCAATTTGGCACTCGCTTGTTTAGGTTTCTAGTCTCTTTTTTCAGTTAACCCTTCCTGAAAAACACGCCCTAAAAGGGGGTGCCATCAACAAACTAGAAAGATGTAAAATCAATGGAAAAAATGAGTAATTTAATTCAGTCGATAAGTCCCTTTCAACTGTCACCTGATCAGCTAAAGTCTCTTTTCAAAGTACGCCCGCATTATTTACGAGATCTTTATGAAGAAATATGGAAATATAGAAACTTATCTTATACAGGCGTGTAAAATTCCAGAAAGCAGTTTACTTAAGCTAAATATCCGTTTGCTTGAATAGCAAATAAAATAAGGATGTGACAGGAAATTTCCTGTCACATCCTTTGTCTGCCTCGAGACTAATTAATTTTTATAACGTAAGGATACACTTGGACTTTCCCACCTTGTTTAAATTCAGCCCATACTTTGTAAATTCCAGGCTGTTCAAATTGTGTTTCAAATACAGGAGCTTCTCCTTCTAAGGGATGAACATGAAGGTAATTTTCAGCCTGTTCATCTAAAATGACCACATGCCCCATGGCTCCTAAATACGGTTCAATTTTTTCCTCGTCAAGATCAAATGTTAAGGTAACAGGCGTCCCAGCAGTATGGGCGCTCATATTCATTTTGACCGTTTCATTGCCTACTGTCTTCGTCAAATCTTTGTCTGGAATTACAGTATGTGCATGGTCATGAGAGGATGGAGCTCCTATAACTATTTCCAACGGTAAAACATGATAGGATAACTTTTTAGGCTTTATATCCACAAAAGCCTTATACGTCCCTTTCTTTAATTCTTGTTCTACTTGGAACTTTCCTGCTCCTATTCTTTGAGGATGTAAATGCCAGTACTGCTCTAGTCCTTCATCTACCACAATCAAGTGCAGAAGCTTTTCATGATTGACTTCAAGGTCGTCAACCGGATTTCCTTTTTGATCCTGAAGCATGATCGTTATATGTTTGTTCTCGTATTCAATACTCGCCGTTACATCACTTTTAACAGGTGGCACTTTTTCATGATGATCATGTGCAGCTTCCTTTGCCGCTTCGGGTTCGTTCTGTTGATGATACATTTCCGAAGACACCGATTTCCCTTTAGACGTTACATGATCGTATATCGTATAGACACCTATCACTGAAGTCAGGTATAAAATAGCTGCTATTGCCCACTTCTTCATCGTTTCACCCCTTTTTTACCCACGATTCATTTCGTTTACTTTCACTCTTTGTAAACGCAAAGCATTTAACACAACGGACACTGAACTAAACGCCATTGCTGCTCCAGCGAGCCAAGGAGCCAAGAGCCCAAGAGCCGCTACAGGAATTCCCAACGTGTTGTATCCAAACGCCCAGAACAAATTTTGCTTAATGTTTCTAATCGTTTTTTTGCTCATCATGATGGCATCCGCGATACTGTTCAAGTCGCCTCGCATCAGCGTAATATCTGCCGCTTCCATCGCTACATCTGTTCCCGTGCCGATCGCCATGCCAATATCAGCTATCGCTAATGCTGGTGCATCATTGATTCCATCTCCCACCATCGCCACGCGTTTCCCTTGCTGCTGCAATTTCTTGACTTGCTCCGCTTTTCCTTCTGGCAACACTTCAGCGATCGCTGCATCAATCCCCACTTCATTGGCAATCGCTTGAGCTGTTCTTCTGTTATCACCTGTTATCATGATGACTTCAAGACCAAGATCCTTTAATCGCTTAATAGCCTCTTTTGATGTTTCTTTGACAGTATCGGCCACCGCTATAATTCCCGCATACAGTCCATCAATCGCCACAAGCATAGCTGTTTTTCCGTTTTTTTCGAGCTGCTCCATCTGATCTTCAGCCGCTCCGATGTTAATTTGAAACTTTGCCATTAATCTTCTTGTGCCAATTAATATCTCTTTATTTTCTACTTTTGCTTTAATGCCAAAGCCCGGTATTGCTTCAAATTCCTTGATATCCAAAAGTGAAATATTTCTTTCTTTTATGCCTTGGACAATTGCTTCTGCTAATGGGTGTTCCGATTGTTTCTCAGCTGAACCGACTAATTGGGCAAAGACTTCTTCCTCTATATCCCCTTCAATGATGATGTCTGTTAAAACAGGTTTGCCATTTGTTACTGTACCCGTCTTATCTAAAACAACAGTTGTAATTTGATGAGTCATTTCAAGATGTTCGCCGCCCTTGAATAAAACACCATATTCTGCCGCCCGGCCTGAACCAGCCATGATAGAAGTTGGGGTGGCTAACCCTAAAGCACATGGACAAGCAATGACTAGTACAGCAATCAGTTTCTCTAAAGCGACAGCAAATTCGCCCGGACTTACCCATACGTACCAAATGAAAAATACGATAACGGCAATGCTCACTACAATCGGGACAAATATACCTGAGATATGATCCGCTAATCTTTGAATAGGAGCTTTTGAACCTTGTGCCTCTTCAACGACTTTAATGATTTGCGCTAAAGCTGTATCTCTGCCGACTTTTGTGGCTTTTATCTTTAGAAAACCATTTTTATTAATCGTTGCGCCAATAACATGATCCCCTGCCGTTTTATCGACTGGGACACTTTCTCCTGTAAGCATAGACTCATCAAGTGCAGAACGTCCCTCTATGATTTCTCCATCCACTGGTATCTTTTCTCCAGGTTTTACGTAAATCACATCGCCAACGACTACTTCGTCCAATGATATTTCTATCTCTGATCCATCTCTTAGCACCGTGGCTGTTTTCGCCTGCAAGCCCATTAATTTTTTGATGGCTTCTGAAGAACGGCCTTTTGCACGGGCTTCAAATAATTTTCCTAGGATAATCAAAGTAATTAACACAGCACTCGTTTCGAAATATAACTCCGGCATATGATGATTCGAACCGATAGAGAGGATCGCTAAATATAAACTGTAAAAATAAGCGGCCGATGTTCCTAAAGCGACTAATACATCCATATTGGCACTTTTATTTTTTAGTGCTTTATAGGCCCCTACATAAAATTGTTTGCCGATGATGAATTGGACAGGTGTAGCAAGAGCCAGTTGAACCCAAGGATTCATAAACATATCCGGCAGCCAGATAAAAGAAGTGAATTCAAAATGGCTAACCATCGCCCATAAAAGAGGAGCAGATAAAATGAAAGAAAAAATAAACTTTCCTTTTTGTTTTTCGATTTCCTTCTCCCGATAATCAGAGCTTTCGTTCATTTCATCCTGTTTGACTTTTGCTTCATAGCCAATCTTCTCAACACGATTCATCATCTCTTGAATACTCACCTGTGAAGGATTGTATTCCACTGTGGCTGTTTCCAAAGCTAAATTAACCGTTGCATTGTTCACGCCCTCTAATTTATTTAAGCCCTTCTCTATTCTTGTTGCGCAGGCTGCACATGTCATGCCAATTAAGTCAAACTCCGCTTTTTCCGACACAACATCGTATCCTAAATCTTTCACTTTCTTTTCGAAGTCCAAGACATTTGTAACAGAGGGATCAAACTTCACTGTCGCCTTTTCAAGAGCTAAATTGACTGTCGCTTCATTAACTCCTTCTAATTTGTTAAGACCTTTTTCTATCCTGGTTGCACAGGCTGCACATGTCATACCGGCAATAGGCATTTGCACTTCTTTTTGTTCTGAACGCATTGCACTTCCCCCTTGAAAGCTTTTTACTGACTGAAAGACAACTATCATTATTGATTAAACGGTCTTATCTGGTTCCTTAGCAAACCTGTTATATCATCATCACTTAATATGCAGCGAAATATTAAACTCATTGACCGATGCATTAGAATTTTATGGTGACTGTTCATACCATTATACTATACCCCCCTAACCTATGTGTCAATCATATTAAGTTTTTAAATATACTTTTGCCTTTACAGTAGGGACCTCTACAAAAAGAATGGATGTGCTTAGCACATCCATTCTTTTATTCAACGTCATATCCTTGATCGTCAATCGTCTCTTTAATTTTATCTAAGCTTACTTTGCCTGCGTCATATTGCACTTGCACTTCCCCATTTTCTAATGCTACTTTTACGCTATCAACTCCTGGTAATTCACCAACACTTCCTTCAACCGCTTTAATACAATGACCGCATGACATTCCGCTTACTTTTAATGTGATTGTCTCCATGTGATTCCCTCCGATATTATTTTTTCATTAACTTTTGTACTGTTACTAATACTTCATCGAGAACTTCAAGGTCGCCTTCTTGAATTCTTTCGAGAACACAACTTTTCATATGCCCTTCTAAAAGAATTTTTGCTACGCTATTGAGGGCTGACTGTGTAGCTGCGATTTGCGTAATTACATCATCACAATACGTATCTTTTTCAATTAACCCTTTAATCCCCCGAATTTGCCCTTCAATTCGATTTAAACGAGTCGTTAAGTTCTTCTTGACCTTGTCAGAATGGTGGCTCTTTCGGTCAGAACTAACGGAACCACAATGCTCAGTTTCTATCAACTCTTCGTTTTCATTATTCATAGGATGACCTCCTCACCATTAATATACAATACCCCCCTATTGTATGTAAAGAGATTTTGATTTTTAAAAAATACAAGTGTAAAATGACAACTTAACTAAAAGAGGAACTGTCTTTGTATTATATAGTTCTCTTGCTTACTTTATTTTACTCTCGTTAATAAGAAAGAGGAAGTTCCCTCACTAGTTGGAACTTCCTCTTTTTTACTTACTTGTATTTAATTAAGTAGTATTTCTTCTTGCCGCGACGGATGATCGTAAATTCGTCTTCCATTTTATCTTTTTGAGATAAGACGTAAGCTGTATCGGTTACTTTATCACCGTTAATAGAGATGGCACCGTTTTGAACATCCTCACGTGCTTGGCGTTTGGAGGAAGAAATGCCGGCTGCTACAAGCAAATCTACTAGACCAGCTTCTTCTCCACTTTCCTGCTCAAACGATGGCACATCCTTGAAGCCTTGTTTAATTTCTAAAGCCGTCAAGCTCTTAACATCACCGCTGAACAAAGCAGCGGTGATTTTCTGCGCTTGCTCTAGTGCTTCACTTCCGTGGATTAAGCGAGTCATTTCTTCAGCTAGCGCTTTTTGTGCTTTACGCAAATGCGGCTCTTCTTTAACAGCTGTTTCAAGCTCTTCAATTTCTGCTGGCGATAAGAAGGTAAAGATTTTTAAATATTTTACGACATCGGCATCAGCTGTGTTAATCCAGAATTGATAAAACTCGTATGGCGATGTTTTTTCCGGATCAAGCCAAATGGCGCCGCTTTCCGTTTTACCAAACTTCGTGCCGTCTGCTTTCGTAACGAGTGGAATTGTTAAGCCGTATGCTTTGTCGCCCTCTGGCTTCATTTTGCGAATTAACTCTAATCCTGTTGTAATGTTCCCCCATTGGTCACTGCCGCCGATTTGCATTTTACAATTGTGATGTTCATATAAATGCAGAAAATCCATCGCCTGTAAAATGGTATACGTAAACTCTGTGAAAGAGATACCTGTATCTAGTCTAGATGCGATCGTGTCTTTAGCAAGCATATAGTTTACACCAATATGCTTTCCGAAATCACGCAAAAATGTCACGATGTCCATGGACCCTGCCCAGTCATAGTTATTGACAAGCTTGGCGCCGTTTTCTCCTTCAAAGGTAAAAATTTGTTCAAGCTGCTTTTTAATGCAAGTCACATTATGTTGAACCATTTCAAGCGTCTGCAGTTTTCTTTCTTCCTTCTTGCCGCTTGGATCCCCAATTAGACCAGTAGCTCCACCGACAAGCACAATCGGACGGTGCCCATTATTTTGGAAACGGCGCAATGTTAAAAATGGCAGTAAATGGCCAATGTGCATACTATCAGCTGTTGGATCTACTCCACAATAAAGAGAGATCTTTTCTTTTTCTAACAGTTCTTTAATGCCCTCTTCATCTGTTTGTTGGTAAATAATGCCTCTCCATTGCAATTCTTCTAATAAATTCATGTGTCGTCTTCCTTTCTTTCCTGCATTTTTGCAAAAATAAAAACGCCCCTGCACTGCTGCAGGGACGCTATTAAGCGCGGTACCACCCAAGCTTGAGAATCTATTTCTCCACTTCATTTCGATAACGGTTCTTCCGTTTGCTGCTACAAATAACGTTCACAGCAAAAGCTCCAGGAGGTAATTCATTCAACTATTTGTACCGATTCCCACCAACCATCGGCTCTCTTCAACAGGGATAGCGAACTACTAGATCCTTTCATAGCTTGCGTATGTAAATGTATAGGTTCTATTTAAACAAAGCCATCTAAAAAAGTCAAACCTGTTTTCAAAAAAATCGGCTTTGAAACGTTTAATGAATAGTTTCAAAGCCGATATCGTTGACTATTATTAATCCTCCATTGTAGACAAGTCACCTGTAGGAAGATCAAGCTCCCACGCTTTTAAAACGCGGCGCATGATTTTTCCACTGCGTGTCTTTGGCAGTTTGTCACGGAATTCAATTTCACGAGGCGCTGCATGAGCAGCTAGTCCTGTTTTTACAAACTGGCGGATTTCTTCTTTTAATTCATCCGTTGGTTCATATCCTTCCTGGAGAGCAACAAATGCCTTAATAATTTCTCCACGAACAGGATCCGGCTTGCCAATAACGCCCGCTTCTGTAATAGCCGGGTGTTCAATTAACTTACTCTCAACCTCAAACGGACCTACCCGTTCGCCCGCTGTCATAATGACATCATCTACGCGGCCTTGGAACCAGAAGTAGCCATCTTCATCCATATAAGCAGAGTCTCCGGATACGTACCAATCCCCTGGCATAAAGTAAGATTCATATTTTTCTGGATTGTTCCAAATCGCCACCATCATAGACGGCCAGCCTTTTTTAATAGCGAGATTGCCCATCCGATTTGGAGGAAGCTCATTTCCGTGATCATCTACAATAGCTGCCTTCACTCCTGGGACTGGCTTGCCCATGGAGCCTGGACGAATGTCCATAGACGGGTAGTTACAAATCACAAGGGCACCTGTTTCTGTCATCCACCATGTATCATGAATGCGGCGGTTAAATACTTTCGCACCCCAGCGGATCACTTCCGGATTAAGCGGTTCTCCCACACTAACAATATGACGAAGGGAGCTTAAATCAAATTTCTTTACAATCTCATCCCCAGCTCCCATCAGCATACGAAACGCAGTTGGAGCACTGTACCAAACGGTAATCTTGTAATCTTCGATTGTTTGATACCAAGTTTCCGGCTTAAAGCGGCCTCCCACAATGACATTTGTTGTTCCTGTCAGCCACGGACCGAAAATCCCGTAAGATGTCCCTGTTACCCAGCCTGGATCAGCTGTGCACCAATAAATATCATCTTCCTGCAGGTCTAACACCCATTTAGCTGTCATGTATTGCTGAACCATCGCTCGGTGAACGTGCAGAACGCCTTTCGGTTTGCCTGTTGATCCAGATGTGTAATGAAGAATCATGCCGTCATCTAAATCCATCCATTCAATATCAAACGAAGCATCGGCTTCTTTTATTTTTTCATTAAAATCTATATATTTTTCACCAGCCGGTACGTTATCGCCGACGACAAAAATCTTTTCTAAATCGGGTAAATCGTTAACAGGCACACGGTCAAGCAGTTCAGGGGTGGTTACGAGCACTTTCGCACTGCTGTCTTCTAAACGGTCACGAACGGCTCCTTCCATGAAAGCTTCAAAGAGTGGACCAACAATGGCTCCGGCTTTGATTGTACCAAGTACAGTGAAATATAACTCTGGTGAACGTGGCATAAATACGAAAACACGATCTCCCTTTTCCACTCCACCTGCTGTCTTCAATACATTAGCTGCCTTGTTCGTATATTCTTTCATTTCTGCGAACGTATACTTTTCATTCCTGTCAGCATCTCTGTAGTAGAGCGCGACTTTCTCTTTAAGATTGGACTCTGCATGACGATCAATTGCCTCGTAAGCGATATTGATCTTCCCAGTTTCAGACCAAGAAAATTTCTCCTCAGCCTCTTTCCAATCGAATGAAGCATACAACTCATCGTAATCTTTTAAATTATAATTTCCTTCTTGCACCGTTAGAGTTTCCAATTTCATAAGACCGTTTCCCCCCTATGTAAGAATACACCACCATTATATCTCAATTTTCCATTTTTCACAATTTTGAAACAAAAAGTTATCTATTTATCTACTATTCGTCATTTTAAGAGCAGACAATTACGAAAATTTAGTGAAAACGCTTTGCAAAAGGTAAAATCAGGTATAATACAGGTATGGAATGATGAAGGCGGTGACTTGATGAAGCACAGAAAAGAGTATCATTCACAAGAAGTAACCATGGCAGAGGGCAAAATCATGATTGAAGGACCAGTTTCTGCAGAAGCATTAGCTGCTATGACCTTTCATGAAGGGCTGATTGCTTTTCGCCAGCCTAAACAGCAGCATCAGGCGCTTATAGAAATTGCTAAACTTCCGGAAGGGCGTATTATAATTGCCCGCAATGATGACGTTATTGTCGGTTATGTAACCTACCTCTATCCTGATCCACTGGAAAGATGGTCGGAAGCTAACCTTGATAACTTGATTGAACTAGGAGCGGTCGAGGTTGCTCCTCCTTACCGTGGTGCGCAGCTCGGCAAAAATATGATTCAGCTGTCGATGCTTGATGAAATGATGGAGCACTACATTATTATTACAACCGAATACTATTGGCACTGGGATCTGAAAGGGACTGGATTGAATGTTTGGGAGTATAGAAAAATAATGGAAAAAATGATGAATGCCGGCGGCTTGGTATGGTATGCAACAGATGATCCTGAAATCAGTTCACATCCTGCAAATTGCTTAATGGTACGGATCGGGAAATATGCGGATCAAACGGCAATAGAGCGGTTTGATCAAGTTCGCTTCATGAATCGCTTTATGTATTAACCAAGGGGGATGGATAAATGATAGTCGAACAAATTATGCAGCAGACAGTCTATACATTGTCTCCGGACGATAAGATTGGTACAGCGCTGCAATTATTCAGGGATAAAAAGATCCGTCATGTGCCAATTGTAGATGAAAAAGGGGCACTCGTCGGCATTGTAACGGATCGTGATGTGAAAGACTCCACACCGTCTATTTTAAAAAAGGATTTAAGTGAAGAAGAGCTAAATAAACCACTCTCTTTAATTATGCAAAGAGATGTTGTGACCGGTCATCCGCTTGATTTTGTGGAAGATATTGCTGCCGTCTTCTATGAATATAACATTGGCTGCATGCCGATTGTTCAAGGAGGAGAAATCGTCGGCATTGTAACAGAAACAGATGTGCTCCATACGTTTGTTGAGCTGACTGGCGCCAATCAACCTGGCTCCCGTATCGAAATTAAGCTGCCTAATAAACCAGGCGAACTGTTTGATGTAGTAAGCATTCTTAATAAGCGGCGGGCAAATATTCATAGCGTATTGGTGTATCCGGATAAAGAAGATGAGAATTCGAAAATTGTTGTATTCCGTGTACGAATGATGAATCCAATTGGTGTAATTGACGATTTAAAGAAGGAAGGGCACGATGTGCTATGGCCAAATATGCCGGGCATGCCTTCATGAAAAAAGAAGCAGTATTCGTTTATTCGGATCAGCTGCTTTCCTACAAATTTTCCGAAAATCATCCCTTTAATCAATTCCGGCTTACCTTAACCCTCGACTTGCTAAGAAAAATAGATAAAATTCAAGAAAGTGATATCGTTCCTCCCCGTATCGCAACAAAAGAAGAATTACAGCTTATCCATGATGCTGCCTACGTAGAGGCTGTTCAAAAAGCCGGCAGAGGCGAGCTGTCTCTTGATATAGCGGAAGGATATGGCTTAGGGACAGAAGATACACCAATGTTTGAGGGCATGCATGAAGCCAGCGCTCTTCTTGTCGGGGGCACCTTAACAGCTGCCGATTGGGTCATGCAAGAAAAAGCTGCTCATGCCCTGCATTTAGGGGGTGGACTCCATCACGGTTTCCGGGGGAAAGCATCGGGTTTTTGCATCTACAATGACAGTTCCGTCGCCATTAAATATTTGCAGGAAAAGTATCATGCCCGTGTTTTATACATTGATACAGATGCTCATCATGGCGACGGCGTCCAATGGTCTTTTTACGACGATCCCGATGTGTGCACACTATCTATCCATGAAACTGGCCGTTACTTGTTCCCAGGCACAGGAAATGTAAACGAACGCGGACAAGGCAAGGGCTATGGTTTTTCTTTTAACCTTCCCTTAGATGCGTTTACGGAAGATGAGTCATGGCTTGAGGCTTATGAAACCTCTATATGGGAAGTAGCCGACTTTTTTAAACCTGATGTGATCTTAACGCAAAATGGAGCGGATGCTCACTTCTATGACCCACTTACCCATTTATCGGCCTCCATGAACATTTATAAGCGTATCCCCGAAGTTGCTCATCAAGTCGCTCATCAATATTGTGACGGACGCTGGATCGCTGTCGGCGGAGGCGGCTATGACATATGGAGGGTCGTTCCACGGGCCTGGGCATATATTTGGCTAGCGATGACTAGACACTCAGATGTATCGGGTCCCCTGCCAAAAGCGTGGCTTGAACAATGGCAGCCTAAATCACCGGTACAGCTTCCTGCTGAGTGGAACGATCCTCCAGGCGCCTATCCTGCTATCCCTCGAAAACCAGAAATCGAGGAGAAAAATCGGCTAACCTTGAAAAAAATGCTTTATCCGCTTCGCCAACAAAAAAAATAAGCATCATCCTCAGCCATGCCCTCTTATAGTGAATCGGGGGGAAGATAGGCAAAATGCTAAAACTCACTCATCCGTCGATTTGGTCTTTTACTTTTGGCCATCACCGATGCTGGATCTACGGAATAAAAATTCAACCTGTCTATTTAAAAACAACAAAAACGCTTGAAGCGATTCAAGCGTTTTTGTTTGCTGATGATAGGCTAGTGTCATTCGCTCATTCTTTATAAGTTGGATCAGAGATGACAATCTGTACCCGACGATTCTTTTGCATATTTTCTTCATTCGTATTAGGAACGAGCGGCCGTGTGTCCCCGTAGCCGACAGCGATGAACCGTTCAGAATCAAGACCATTATTATCAATAAAAAATCGAATAACACTGCTTGCCCGCGCGCTCGAAAGTTCCCAGTTAGATGGATAGATCGAGTTTTTAATCGGCCGATTATCTGTATGTCCTTCTACTTTTACAAGGTTAGGGATGTTCTTTAGAAGCTTCCCTGTTTTCTCGAGAAAAGGATAAGCCTCCTGCAAAATAACGGCGTCTCCTGTGCCGAAAACAATTTGCTCCTGCAGGACAAGTACAACTCCCTGTTCATTCCTAATCGCTGCAGCCGTGTCTTCAAGTCCGTTCTCTTTTAAGTATTTCTTCACTTCTCTCGCAAGCTTATCAAGTGACTGTTCATTGAGATCGGCTTCTTTCTTATTCATCTCTTCAGATGGATATTCTCCGGGCACAATCGAATCATTTGTTTGAAAGATAGCTTGCTCATTAAACGACTGAGCAATTGATTTAAATTTAATTATATCAATTTGCGACATAGAGAAGAGTAAGATAAAAAATACTAAGACGAGTGTGACAAGGTCAGAAAACGTCACCATCCATTTTGGGGCCCCTTTTTGCTCCGGTCGTTTGCGAGAGGGACGGCGACGACTAATCATAGCTCTGCCGCCTCACCTGTAGTCAACGCGCTCACTGTCTTTCCTTCACTTCCAGCTAAAAACGCCTGCAATTTCTCTTGAAGAATCTTAGGATTTTGCCCCGATTGTACGCCTACGACTCCTTCGATAATGATTTCACGGAAGAATATTTCTTTTTCCGTTCTTAGTTCCAGCTTTGCAGCCATCGGTAAAAAAACAAGATTAGCAAGCAATGAACCATAAAGTGTAGTGATCAAAGCTACGGCCATATTAGGACCGAGGGAAGTAGGATCATCCAAGTTTTTCAACATAAGCACGAGCCCAATTAAGGTGCCGATCATTCCCCAGGCCGGTGCATAATCCCCGGCTTTTTCCAGCATACTTCTTTTCTTTCGATGGCGTTCTTCTAAAGCAAGAATTTCAGCGTTCATAATATCTACGAGCATATCCTGCTCGATGCCGTCAATCGCCAGCAACATGCCTTTTCTCAAAAAGGGATTCTCTTCTTTTTCCAATTCTTTTTCAAGTGTTAACAGCCCTTCACGACGAGCTTTCTCAGACAGTTCTACGAATCGTTGAATGAGTGCTTCTAAATCGAGCTCTTCTTCACGAAACGCTTGTTTTGCAACGGTAAACAGATGCTTTATTTCACTCAATGGAAAGTTAATTAACAAACCAGCAGTAAGTCCGCCAAGAACGATTAAAATCGATGGCAAATGAATAAATGACGTAAAGCTGCTTAAGCCCCCGCTCGTTAAAACGGCAAATGCTAGTAAGGTAATCCCCAGAAGGATGCCAATTGGTGTCAATGCATCAAATTTTTTCATTGGTTCTCCCCTATCCCCTATTACAACTGCATTTTCTCTCTCTATTTATAGTTAGTTGGTGATTTTCACTGCAGGCGGACGCTTTCCGACGCCATGAACTAGTGAAAAACCAACTCTTTCTCTTTAACAGAAACTGTTATTGAAAAAATTCTTATTTCGTTGATCCTCTTGTTTCAATGCGGTGAGGCAGAACAACAATTGGACTTTCTACTTCTTCTTTATTCATATATTTTGTTAAGAGCCTCATGGCAACTGCTCCAATATCATACAATGGCTGCACAACAGACGTTAGCTGCGGGCGAACCATTAAAGCAAGCTTTGTGCTTTCAAAGCTAATTACTTCTAGTTCCTCAGGGATTTTCACACCGCTATCCTGGGCACCATGAATAACACCAAGTGCCATTTCATCTCCGTTGGCGAAGACGGCTGTCGGTTTGACAGAAGCCGTTTCTAGCTTGTGCCAAGCTTCTATTCCAGATTCATACGTGTAATCACCGTCCACCACTAACTCCTCTGTCAGCGACAGGTTAGCGGCAGCGAGTCCTTCTTTGTAGCCCTCTAACACATATTGGCTGATCGTATCATCAAGTGGCCCATCAATAAAGGCAATATGTTTATGGCCTTTTTCTGTTAGTGAGTTCACCACATCAACGGCTGCTTCCCGATAGTCAATATTGACGGACGGTATTTTTCCTGTCGGCTCTAGGGACCCTGCCAATACAACAGGAACAGGAGAACGTTCGAACTCTTCTACATGCTCCTGTGTAATCCGGCTGCCCATAAAGACGAGTCCATCTACTTGTTTACCGAGCATCGTGTGAATTAAGCGGATTTCTTTATCCTTATTTTGATCAGAGTTACTTAAGATAATATTGTACTTATACATTGTAGCGATATCTTCAATTCCTCTAGCAAGCTCTGCATAGAAGATGTTTGAAATATCCGGAATGATTACGCCAACTGTTGTTGTTTTCTTACTCGCTAGTCCACGAGCAACCGCATTTGGACGATATCCGAGTCGCTCAATTACTTCTAGAACTTTTTTTCGGGTCGCTGGCTTTACATTCGGGTTTCCATTTACCACCCGGGACACCGTAGCCATGGAGACACTCGCTTCCCTTGCTACATCATAAATTGTTACATTCATTTTTATATCTTCTCCTTCATATTAGCTTTTATCTCTATCTTAACAAAAAAAACTCCTGTGAATACACAGGAGTTACGCTTTTACAGGAATACTTTGAAGAACTTCTTTATAAAATTCATCAAATTGTTGCAAATTCATTTGCTGAGCAGAGTCAGAAAGCGCTACTGCCGGATCTGGATGAACTTCTGCCATTACTCCATCTGCTCCAATAGCTAATGCTGCTTTTGCTGTTGGAATCAATAAATCACGACGTCCTGTTGAATGTGTCACATCTACGAAAACAGGCAAGTGAGTTTCCTGCTTCAAGATTGGCACCGCCGAGATATCAAGCGTGTTCCGTGTCGCACGCTCGTATGTGCGGATACCACGCTCACAAAGCATAATTTGGTCATTACCACGAGAAATGATGTATTCAGCTGCATTGATGAATTCTTCAATCGTAGCAGCAAGACCCCGCTTCAGCAATACTGGTTTTTTCACACTTCCAGCTGCTTTTAACAATTCAAAATTCTGCATGTTGCGGGCTCCGATTTGGATCACATCAATGTATTCGCAAGCTACTTCAATATCAGCTGGGTTAACAATCTCACTGACAACGGCAAGATTGTATTCATCTGCTACTCTCTTTAAGATTTTCAATCCTTCTAAACCAAGACCTTGGAAATCGTAAGGAGAAGTACGCGGCTTAAATGCCCCACCGCGGATTAATTTTAACCCTTTATCTTTAATGGCTTGTGCCACCTCAGCTACTTGTTCATATGATTCTACAGCACATGGTCCGAACACGAATGTCGGTGAACCATCTCCAACTCTCTCGCCGCGAATCTCTACGATTGTGTCCTCAGGCTTCTTCTTACGTGAAACGAGAAGTGCCTTTCGATGGTCATCTTGTTGCAATTCCAAGCCTGCTTTAAAAATTTCTTTAAACAAATGCTCAATTGTTGAATTTTCGAATGGACCGCTATTGCTTTCAACAATCTTATTCAGCATCGCTCTTTCGCGGACAGGATCATAACGGTTGACACCCTGTTTCTCTTTCACTCTTCCAATTTCCTGAACAAGTGTAGCTCGCTCGCTAATAAGGCTTAGCAATTCCGTATTTATTTCATCAACACGTTGTCTTAACTGGTCTAGTTCCTGGTTACTCACAATTATCATCCTTCCGCTCTAATATATTATCCACAATTCCCTCTAATCAGCTGCTATGTTTCCCCGTTTAAGCTTCACTCTTTCGCCGGCTGAAAAAATAAAGCAAGAGAAAAATAATCATTTTTAATGTTAGGGATTATTATAAAACAAACATTCTGAAATGTCACGAATATTTTTCTTTAATTATTAGACGCTTTTAAGCGTTAAAGTAAAAAAGTGAGTAAAACGTTTAAAAAGAGGGGTTTTCCCCTCTTTCTAAACGCCTTATTTTATTTTTGGGAACTTACTTGTTCTAATTGCTCCTTTGTAATTTTCCAGTGGGATTCATTCCAGATAGGCTGCCCCTTTTCGAACAAAAATGCTTGTGGGGACTGGTGAATAATATTATACTCCCCTGCTATGTAATTAGACAGCTCTCTTGAATCCTGAACAGCTAGGTAATACCCTCTTTCTTCAGGGTGCTCATGTAAAAAGGCCTGATATTCATTAAAAGCGCTCGAGCTTACCGGGCAAGTTGTACTATGCTTTAGAAAAAAGAAACGCTTGTTTTCTTCGACCAATCTTTCAAAATCAGCAATTAAGTCTACTTTTTCCATAAAAGTCACCTTCCCATTTAAAGTTTCATTAATAAAAAAAACAGCGGACAAGCCGCTGTTTTTTTTATTTGTTGTTCTTCTTATTATTTTGCTTGCCATTAGTTGAATTATTTTTATTTGAAAAATCATTATTGTTCTTAACAGCATTATTTGGCGCGTTATGGCCGCCGCCCTGTACCTTTTCATCTACACCTACATCTGCTGAATTAGCATAAACAGAAGGAGATGGCTTAGATGATTGATTAGAGGAGCCTGCTGAGCCTGATTGAGAGCTATTAGAAGATCCATTGGCTCCGTTGACACTCTTTTCTGTTTGATCAAATGCTTTTTTTGTTTCTTCTAACTTTTGAGTGACAGAATCTTTAACAGAGTCGGCTGTTTCTTTTGCCTTGTTCATCATATCATCTGTACTGCCATTGCCTGTTGGCATGACTGTTTTAACTTTATCCATTAAGACACCGGATTGTTCTTGAACAGATTGAGACAAAGTAGCTGTTTTGTCTTTCGCCGCTGTTGCAAGATTACTGCCTTTTTCCTTTGCCATTTCGGTCCATCCGCTAGCTCGTTCCTTCAACGTGCCAGCTTGAGAATTAAAGTCTTCGCGCAGTTCTTTTCCAGACTTCGGAGCCATGAATAACGCAGTGGCCGCACCAACAAGTCCACCGACAAGGGCACCGATTAAAAAGTCTTTCGTGTTCATCGTACCGTCATCATAGATGTTGCCTGATTCATAATTATCGTACTTTACGTTTGGCTTCTTCATTTGTCCCATATTCCTCTCTCCTTTTCCTTAATAGTTTGGCTGGCGAGTTACAGGTGAAGTTGACTCTGGGGCAGATAATTCTCTGGCATTCACCTTAGCCGACTGCTCTTCTTTTCCGTCTTTAAATTTTTCGACGAGTTGTTTAACAATATTCCCCCACTGTACTGCTTGAGAAATTTTATATTGATTTTTCTCCATTTGTGAGGCAACTGTTGTTGTTACTTTATTAATAGACTGGTTCAAGTTTTGAACTGTTGAACCAACATCTTTAATAGCATACACAACTGTATTTAACTGTTCTGTTTTATGCTGGACATCTTCAGCGAGGGCATTCGTCTTATGTAATAGCTCTGTTGTTTCCGCTGTGATTCCCTGCATTTGACCTTCCAATCTGTCTACTGTTCTGGAAAGACTGTCTAAAGTTTTGTCAACTGATTTTAAAGTTTTTGACAAGTTTAAAACAAGAATTAAAAAAGCAATCGCTGCTATGGCAGCACTCAAATACAAAATAATTACCACTATGCGACACCTCCTACAAAGTTCTTAATTACTATACACTAAAGTTACCCCACAAACAAAAGCTTAAACACTGATAACTTCTCTCAAACGTTATTTTTTCCTGCTTATTTGCTTAAAAAGCATAAAATGTTCACGGTTTAGCCACAGCTTTTTATTAGGCTCTATTAGACTTAGTTGTTCATTTTTGCTACAGGAGGCTGCGGAACATAGTCCTTCCGCTGCGATCAACTATTAAAAAAGAATCCCCCACCTTAACAAAGCCCTTTATTAAAAAGAAAAGCTGCCGGAAAATCCCGGCAGCTGACGAGAAAATGACAGCTGCCACCTTCTCATTATTGTTCATTCAAATACTTTTCATACGCAGACTGAAACTTTTGAATGTCTCCTGCCCCCATAAAGATTAAGACGCCATCTTTATGTTTAGAAAGGGAAGAAGTATCTCCTTCCTTAAGCAAAACAGAGCCAGGAACTCTTTTCTGTAGATCTTCAATCGTCAACTGACCTTGATGTTCACGTGCCGAACCGAAAATATCACACAAGTACACAGCATCTGCCCCACTCAGGCTTTCGGCAAAATCGTCTAAGAAGGTTTGCGTTCTTGAGAACGTATGTGGTTGGAAAATCACGACAATTTCTCTATCTTGATATTTTTGGCGTGCTGAATTAATGGTTGCTTTAATCTCCGTTGGATGATGAGCATAATCATCTATCAGCACTTGCGTTCCGATTGTTTTCTCTGAAAAGCGCCGCTTCACTCCTCCGAACGTAAGCAGTCTTTCTTTCACAATCTCCGTATCAATTTCTTCATATTGACAAAGCGCAATAACAGCCAGCGCATTTAAAATGTTATGATCACCGAATGTCGGAATTTTAAATGAAGCATAGAATGTATGGCGCACAAAAACATCAAATGTCGTGCCGCTTGAATCATGTTGGATATTGCGGGCTTGAAAATCATTTTCTTCCGCAAATCCATAAAAAACAACCGGTACTTTGGCATGGATTCGCTGTAAATGTTCATCGTCTCCACACGCAAAAATGCCTTTTTTCACTTTCAAGGCCATCTCCTGAAAAGCAGAGAATACGTCTTCCACATCAGAAAAGTAGTCCGGATGATCAAAGTCAATATTCGTCATAATGGCGTAGTCGGGAGCATAAGACAAGAAATGGCGGCGGTATTCACACGCTTCAAAGGGAAAATATTCCGCTTCCTTTTCTCCTTTGCCCGTACCGTCTCCAATAAGGAAAGAAGTTGGCTTTGCTCCGCTAATCACATGAGCGAGCAAGCCTGTCGTCGATGTTTTCCCGTGAGCACCCGTTACCGCAATACTTGTAAAGCTCTGCATAAAATCTCCAAGAAAGCGGTGATAACGGATCACAGGCAGTTGTAATTCGTTCGCTCGTTGAATCTCCTCATGATCATCTGGAAAAGCATTGCCAGCAATAACAGTCATGCCAGGCTGAATATTATCGGCCCGAAATGGCAGGATCGGAATGCCCGCTTCCTCCAGTGCTTTTTGAGTAAAAAATGATTTATCAACATCAGAACCTTGCACTTGTTCACCTTGATCATGAAGTACCTGTGCAAGGGCGCTCATTCCCGAGCCTTTAATTCCAACAAAGTGGTATGTTGTCATAATAGAACCTCCAGCATTCGTCTATCCGTAAGCATTATATGTATTTTAAGCCGTTTTGCCCTTTTATAGACGACGGACAGTTAGCATTTTACATTGAAACATTATAACACTTTTTTGAGCGGCTGACTATGCAGCCTTTTGCTCCTTATGAAAAAAGGGAGGCTGCATGCAAGCGTTGCCTCCACATATTTCCTCAAAAGGGAATATCAGTTTGCATTTGAATCATGAAGTGTTTGCAATTCCTCTTCTGTTAAAAGAACTTCTCGCGGTCGGCCAGCCCGTTGTCCAGATACGAATCCTTGCGTTTCCATCATCTCGATTAATCGTGCGGCCCGATTATAGCCAATTTTAAAATGACGCTGTAAAAGCGATGTAGACGCGCCTCCCTGTTGAACGACAAATTCACAGGCTTCTGGAAAAAGTTCATCTTCCGTTTCTGAAATGGCGGCTTTTTGTAAAAGCTCTTCCTGCTCAAATAAATAATTGGGCTCTTGTTCTTTGCGCACATGCGCGACGATAGTATCAATTTCATCATCAGACACAAATGTACCTTGCAAGCGGACCGTTTCTGATGCTCCATTGTTTAAAAAGAGCATATCTCCACGGCCGAGCAGCTTTTCTGCACCACCTGTATCAATGATTGTACGTGAGTCTACCTGTGAGGACACCGAGAAGGCAATCCTCGTTGGGATATTCGCTTTAATTAAACCAGTAATAACGTCAACAGAAGGACGCTGTGTAGCGACAATTAAATGAATACCACATGCCCGAGCTTTCTGAGCAATCCGGCAAATCGCCTCTTCTACATCAGCTGGCGACATCATCATTAAATCTGCCAGCTCATCAATAATAATCACAATATAAGGCAGGTGCTCACTTTTTCTTCCATGCTCCGCTGCTTTCTCATTGTATTTCGTAATATCCCGAACGCCGGCATGAACAAATAATTCATAGCGCCGTTCCATTTCCTCCACTGCCCACTTCAAAGCAGCTGTTGCCGCTTTTACATCGGTAATGACAGGGCTGACTAAGTGAGGAATGCCATTGTAAGGAGCCAGTTCTACCATTTTAGGGTCGATCAGCATCAATTTTAGCTCATGCGGAGCTGCTTTATATAAAAGACTAACAAGGATCGAATTGATACAGACACTTTTCCCTGAACCAGTCGCTCCCGCAATTAAGCCATGCGGCATTTTCTTTAAATCGAGCACAACCGGCTCACCAGAAATGTCAAGGCCGAGCGCCGATGTAAGCGGCGAAGCATTCTCTTTAAATGCCTGACTCGAAATAATTTCGCTAATTTGCACAGGACGGCCCTCTTTATTTGGCACTTCAATCCCAATCACTTGTGTGCCCGGGATCGGCGCCTCAATTCGAATATTCCGTGCAGCAAGACTTCGTTTAATATCATCTGTTAAATTGGTAATCTTGCTTACCTTCACGCCTCGCTCCGGCTCTACTTCAAACCTGGTGACGGATGGCCCGACAGTCACATTTACAACCGAAGCCTTTACGTTAAAGTTCTTGAAGGTTTCATTTAATACCTCACTTTGGGCATCTACGAACTCCCCGCTCATTTCTTTTACAACAGGAGGAGCTAAGTAGTCCTCGTAAGGAAACACGTAATATTCGGGTTCAGAGCGATCCTCGCTGTCTGCTGCAGGCACCTCAGGCTCCGTCGGTTGCAGTAAGGTATCTTCTACCCTTTCTTCAACATGGCAAATAACGTCGCTTGCTTCTGCAACAGCCGGCTCTTCCGGCAGCTTGGACGGTTCTTCCTTTCTTTGTTTCCATAATTCCCGGTCTTGCTTCAGCATAAGAACATTAAATGGTGTTTGCTTTCTCTTGCGGCTTCTTTCCTCTGCTCGAGACACTCTTTTTTCTTCTGGCAGTTTTCCATCTGGATTTTCCGGCGGAGCTGGCTTTTCTGTTATTTCAACTTGTACAGCTCCTTCCTCTACCAACGAAGCAGCGGATTCTTCTTTGTATATTAGGTCTGCTGGTTTTGCAGCTGCCTCTTCTTCCTTGTATACCGATTCTGCCGGTCTCGCAGCCATTTCTTCTTTGTACACCGGTTCCGCTGTTCTCGCAGCTGCTTCTTCTTTGTGTACCGGTTCTACTGGTCTGACAGCTGCCTCTTCTTCCTTGTATACCGATTCTGTCGGTCTCGCAGCCATTTCTTCTTTGTACACCGGTTCCGCTAGTCTCGCAGTTGCTTCTTCTTTGTGTACCGGTTCCACTGGTCTGGCAGCTGCCTCTTCTTCCTTGTATACCGATTCTGTCGGTCTCGCAGCCATTTCTTCTTTGTACACCGGTTCCGCTGGTCTCGCAGCTGCTTCTTCTTTGTGTACCGATTCTACTGGTCTGACAGCTGCCTCTTCTTCCTTATATACCGACTCTGTCGGTCTCATAGCTACCTGTTCTTCTTTGGATGCCAGTTCTGCTAGTCTCACAGCTGCTTCTTCTTTGTATACCGGTTCTGCTGGTTTTGCAGCTACTTCTTCGTATACTGATTCTGCTGGTTTCGCAGCTATCTCTTCTTTTGCAAATGATGAAACAGCTTCTACATCAAAAGCTTTTTTCTTTTCCTCTGATTTGAATAAAAGCAATGGTTCTTCTTTTTCCGGTAATGTTGGTGCTGGCTCTTCCTGTTTAGCTGAATCAGCTGCTGTAAATATCACTTTTTCTTCCTTATCGATTTTTATTGTTTCCGCCTCTACTTTTTCTTTAGAAACAGGTAGACTCTCTTCTTCTCTAGCAGCAACTGGAGTTACTTCGACTTGATCATACGGTTCCTCCCTATCTTCCGCCTTGTTTTTCGGCCGTTTTTGAAAGCCGTATATAGGGGATGGGACCTCTGTAGGCTTAAAAGGCCCAGGAGAGACTTTGTAAGTTGGAATTGGTTTAGTCGGCTGTTTAGCACGCGGCTCTTCTTTCTTTACAGAACCGTGCTCTTGTTCCGGGCTATTGCCGAGGAACTCTTGTTTTTCCAAACGTACCTTTCTTTCCCGTCGGGGCTGAATGGCCTCCTGTCTACGGCCTCGTAATTCTCTTGAAGGGTAGCGATAAGCTATTCTAGTTTTCATTTCCTGTGACTCTTGCAGCCGTTCAGAGGACAAAGAAAAATCCGGCTGTTCGGCTGTTCTTTGCAGAGTCACTTCTTTTTGTTGAAGCAGCTCAACCGGCTGTTCAACTTCTTCATCTATTTCTTCACGAAACAATCCGATTATTCTCTTAAAAAAACTCATTAAAATCACCTTTTCTTTTTAAAATCCCTTCTTATTTTAACAGCTTTTTCCGCTAGGATGATAGCAAATAAAGACATTTGAGACTTTTGCACCGAAAAGCACAAAAACCTTGAAAGCGTCTATCCACTTTCAAGGTTTTTTACATACCGCTTATTTATTTTCTCGTTCAACCGCTCGATTCTTCGCCATAATAAAGATCGGTTCTAGCGTTCCTTCTTCATAAATGAAAGAAAGAGCGGTAATGGGAACATGGCCGCCTGTGAAAAAGCTCATCGTCATTTGAGCCAGCACATCATAACCTGTTTCATTACGAATATCTCCAATAATGAGTACATCGCCGTGTGGAACGGCTACCGTCATTTCCCCCTGTACCTGCTCCGCCATTTCTTTTAGAAACTTATCATTTAAAATTCGGCTGGCGTCATAGCCGTCGTTCGTATTGAGGAAATAAAAGATGCTGCCTGCTACTTCGTCTCGTTTTACGTTTGTTGGCAAAGAACGCAGATTAAAGCGCGCCATTTCACGAAGCCGTTCTTTTGTCCAGCCTTCTTTTTTCATTAATCGCTCATCAATCAAACGATAGGTCTTTCCAAGATCGAGTGCATAATAAATATTTGTTTCTGCTGTATGTTCATCAATAAAAAACGGCACTCCTTCTTCCACTTCCTTAGGAAATGAAGTAGAGCGAATAACAGGGAAAATATTCTTTTCCTGATCCGATAAAGAATGATCTGTGCCCATGACAGCTAATGCTTCTTCTACATAGTAGATAACCTCATCAATGGCTTTTTCTTTTTTCTCATGCCATTTAGCCACAATACCTGGCAATGAAACGGTTATCCCTTTTCCAGATTCTTCATTTTCAATTCGCAGCTCGTCTTTTTCTCTGTCAAATAAAAACGAACGATTTTCCTGCTGTAACCGTTCTTCAAGAATACGTCTTAATTTTTTCGAGTCCACCATTTCTCTCCTTTCTCAAGAAAGACGCCTGGTTAGCCGGCTGTTAAGGTAATAGGCTGTGCCGGTGAACCAGACGGATATGCTTTATAGTCTTTCGATAAACTGCTCGATCTCTTCCTTTGTCTTCCGATTTTTGCTAACAAAACGGCCAAGCTCTTCGCCGTTTTGGAAGGCAACAAAACTTGGTATACCAAAGATATCCATACTGATACATAAATCAAGAAAATCGTCCCGATCTACATAAATAAAAGTATATTCATTATATTTTTCTTCGATTTCTGGCAGTACCGGTTCAATCACCCGGCAGTCCGGGCACCAATCAGCAGAAAATAAAAAGATATGCTTCCCTGATTCTTTTAATTGCTGGAATTCTTCCATTGATGCTAGTTTCTTCACCCTTACTTCCCTCCCATTGAAATGGTCATTTAGCTGAGGTTGACCAGCCTTTCTTTCTCATAGTTTCAGATATGAGTAAGCTTATCATAAGGGGTGCCGCAAATGAAGCAGAAAGTCTTACAGAAACACCCTTGTCTCAAAGCTCATGGCCGAAAAGATCTTCATCTGTTAAATCATCGTATGAACAATGCCAATGGTGCCACAGCATAAGCTTCCTGCTAATCCGCCGGGCGTGATCCCTTTTTTCAGCCAATAGGCTTCCAAAATCATTTTTCCTTACACCTTTTGGCTAGTGAGAAGACCTTGGCAGCTTGTTTTTGCGACAAAGGAAGCAGCTACCAGGCTGTTTACAAACGCTCGCTTTCTTCGTTGCTCGCCTGCCTGCGGTGCTCATGACCCTGCTGATCACTCCGCTCCTCGTCAGGTCTCGCGCCTCGAAAGACAAACGTTTTCAACTAGCCTGAGGGATTGAACATAGACTTTGTCTACACTCTGGCACTTACTTCTTATTTATTAACAAAAATTGTCCTAACAGTAATTTTGCCACATGAAGAAACATTTCATCCCTCGTGACAAGTCCGTTTGTAAAAACGCCAATAGCCCCTTCGTGCTGGCGGATTTCTTCGCGGGCAGTAAATCGCTCCATAACAGGGCCAAGCTCTTCGCCGCTGCGAAGTTGTTCAGCTATCGTTGGGGGCAGTAAAATCCTAGCTCCTCCTGCTGTTATAATAACCTGCTCTTCAACAGCAAGCGCTCCCCAGTTGCACAAAAACAGGCCTGCGTCTGTTTCCATGACTCCGCCTTCAAGGCCGATCCCGATATCAGCATTCGCTTCTGTTAGAGCATTTTTGGCCCGGTTGACGGCTCCCTGCCTCGTTTCTTCATCGGAAAACGGCTGTTCACTTACGTTAGACGGAACCGATATACTCTCTATTTCTGCTTGTAAGCCGGCCGCTTCAACCGCTTTCTCCAAAGCTAGCTTTTTTGCTCTATTTAATGAACCAATAGCAATTCTCAAGTGATCCCTTCTTTCTTTTATAAAAGGCTGTATTCAAGATGAATATAGCCTTGTGAAAACATCATCACTACAAATTATAAGACGGGAATAAATTTCAAACAACTTCACGATCTTTGAGTATTCGTCTCCGGTATTGCTAATAAGATGGATTAAGGAGGAATGACAGTGGATACTGAAGATTTATGGATGGGAGGCTTTTTTCAAAAAGAAATCAAGAAAACAGCTAATTACCCTCAGCTCCGCGGGGAAGATACAAACCAGAAATATTTTCGTCCCTCCCGCCTGCCCGCTTTGAACACTCGCGTTCGTTCGTTTACTTTTTTTAATCCATACTACACAAAACCTCCAGAGGACATCCAGTTGCCTTCTACTTTAACGGCTGCACCGGAGGATACAATTTTAAATTATTTTAGCGTATTGCGAGAAGCAGCCTATTTTTCTGAAGGAGAAGGAGGAGGTTGCGGCACAGTAGGAATGGCAGCCATCCCTTATCCAGTCGCTTACCAATTTCTTGATAAAGAATATCAAAAGAGAGTGAGCTATGAAAAATTCTTTCACTCTTTCCGCGGAATCGGCCATATTACTTTAATTAAATTAAATAAGGTGAAAACTTCGCATTATTTTGTTGAGCTAGAGACGATTGAAGGAAGCGCGAAGGACGTTACTTTTTTTGCTTATTATTACGGTTTTATAACGGTTATAAAAGAAAAGGAATCGTATAAAATTCACGATATGACCTTTCACGGTGAAGACTTTCTATGTGCACCTTATCATGGATGGGATCACGAAGCGGAGGCAGTCGTAGACGTTAAATACGGTGAATGGTGCAAGCTTGTAAAGAAGAGATACCCTACTTATAAAAATAATTATGTGAAACATATTTATGTTCACGGGACAGACGGCCACGATTACCTGTTCGTATTTTTTGAATTAACCAATGGCACAGATGTGGAAATCGCTCAATTTAAAAGGAGAGCCAATGGGAGGTGGATACCGATAAAAATAGATCCTGAGAAATGCCTCAAGCAACGATAGAAGGTGAATTTACTGAGTCTTTCCAGCAAGCTAAGACCTGCTTCACTGAGGGCAGGTCTTAGACTGTTTTCATCTATCTTGTACTTTACTCAACTTCCTGCCTTTAACGAAGCAACTGTCGCTTTGTCACTTGTTTTTACAAGACGAACAAGCAATTCTTTTGCTGCAGCATAATCATCTACATGAATGATGGAAGCGTGTGTATGAATATAGCGTGAACAAATGCCAATAACGGCGCTTGGCACCCCTTGATTAGACGTATGAACACGTCCCGCATCTGTCCCTCCCTGCGAAACAAAGTATTGATAAGGGATATTGTGGCTTTCCGCTGTATCTAAGATAAATTCCCTCATACCGCGGTGAGTCACCATCGTTCTGTCAAAAATACGCAGGAGTGCTCCTTTGCCGAGCTGGCCAAATTCTTTTTTATCCCCCGATGCGTCATTTGCAGGACTGGCATCAAGAGCATAGAAAATATCGGGCTTAATCATTTCAGCCGCTGTTTGGGCGCCGCGCAGGCCGACTTCCTCTTGTACAGTTGCACCAGAATAAAGCGTATTCGGCAGCTTTTCCCCCTTCAGCTCTTTCAGCAATTCAATCGCAAGCCCGCATCCGTAACGGTTGTCCCACGCCTTAGCCAGGATTTTCTTCTCGTTCGCCATTGGCGTGAAAGGAGATACCGGCAGGATAGACTGCCCCGGCTTAATGCCGATTTTCTTCGCATCTTCTTTGTCATCGGCTCCAATATCAATGAGCATATTTTTTATCTCCATCGGTTTTTTGCGCTGTTCTTCACTTAATAAGTGAGGAGGGATTGAGCCAATAACCCCGATAACAGGACCGTTGTTCGTCATAATTTGTACACGCTGAGCGAGCAGGACCTGTCCCCACCAGCCGCCAAGAGGTTGAAACCGAATCATTCCATTGTCAGTAATTTGAGTAACCATAAAGCCCACTTCATCCATATGGCCAGCCACCATCACAACAGGCTCATGATCTTCTCCTTTTCTTACGCCAAAAATACTGCCTAGACCATCTTGCACAATGTCATCGGCGTACATTTCTAACTGTGTACGCATAAATCGGCGCACGTCATGCTCGTTTCCAGGAGCCCCCGGCAGTTCGGTTAACGTCTTAAAGAGTTCTAGCGTTTCTTTATTCATGCTCTAATCTCCTTTTCAAGTCTCGATTGCCTTCATTCTACAGAAAATTGGACTAGACTTCCAGTTTGACTATGACGATTTTCTGAACATGAAAGACAGAAGTTTCAGCATTTTTCAAATTAAGGTATACTTATATCAATCTATAAAAATAGGGGTGAAAAATATGAATACGAATTGGGGTACATTTATTTTAGGAGCAGTTGCAGGTGCTGCAGGTGCCGTACTCGTACAGCAAAGTTTAACAAAGACTACATACGTCTCCGCGGAAAGAGCATTAAAAGAAGTGAAAGAAGCATTTAAATCAGAAGGCACGATCGATGGATCTTGGATTAAAATGAAGCCAGAACCAATCAAGAAAGTCGGCATGGACAAAATGGTATACAAAGGCGGAGTTTCCCGCACCATTGGCCAAGAAAGAGAGCAATTTGAATTTATTGCTGACTCTAAAACCGGCGCCATTATGGACGTATATAGAACTTATTAAGCCGAAGCTGCTTTTTGACACTCTCAGGCTGATGGAATGTTTTACCTTTCAGGACCTGAACTTAATGGAAAGTGAACGTTTATTAACAGCCTGAGGGCTGTCCTTAATAGGCAGCCCTTTTGATCATTAATTTTCAACAGCCGCTTTTTCTCTCTTTACTGCCTCGATCATCTCTCCGTGTTCATTCCACTTCACTGCACGGTATACAGCATCATGATAAAAGAAAAACCAAGCGTTTCTTTCCATTCCTTCCGGCAGCCATTTTTGTTTAGCTGCAATCGAATCCATTGGATAATCATCATACGCCAGTACCCATAGCACATTTTGGTGGGCATGTGTCGGCATCAGATCTGCCATATGAATGAGCCATTCTCCGTTACGCTCCATTGTAATAATCGAATGACCGTTACTGTGGCCGCCTGTATGAATCATTTTGACTCCTTTAATTGGCTCGATCTCTTCCTTATAGGTTTGAACTTGCTCCTCAATTGCTTCCCAATTTTCCTTCCAATACGTGTTTTTAGAACGAATATTAGGGTTTCTCATCTCATCCCATTCGATTTCTGATGTATAAATGACAGCATTCGGAAAAGCAGGCACAAGCTTGTCCCCTGTCCGTTTTGTTAATCCGAGTGCATGGTCAAAATGCATGTGAGTCATTAGAATGATATCGATATCGGCAGGCGTGATGCCTAATTCAGCCAATCCTTCTTCCACCTTTGATTCTTCATGCACTCCATAATTGCGAATCTGCTTATCGGTTAACCGGCCGTTTCCAATTCCCGCTTCAATTAGAATATTCTTTCCATCCATTTGAAAAAAAATAGGATCCGTTCGTAATGTCACTTGATTCTTTTCATTACTGTCGTATTTTTTTGACCACAATGGCTTCGGCACCACCCCAAACATGGCGCCTCCATCCATGTTGGTTACCCCGCCATTTAACCATGTTAATGTTAAGCCCCCCACTTTTAGTTCTTCCAATTTATAATCCCCCCTTCATGTATACGCATTCATTGTAACATTTCTTAGAATATTGTGTCATTTGATGGAATGACTGCAAACGGTTAGATGAATAATTCCTTCCTGTTCTGCTCAACTTAAAGGTGTACATTAACGAAAGGAGTCTATCTCATGATAAAGCTAAGATATATGATCATTGCATTTTTACCGTTTGTTTTGTTATTCGGATGTAACAAGACAAATTCAGTGGATGAACGCCAAGGCATAGATATTGAAAATGCTCGATATAACCCTCCAAATAATCAAACGTTTGATGGGGATCGAAATGATCGGAATAATCAAAGCCGTACGCTCACTACTGATGATAACAACGGTAACAACATGGTTAACGACAACAATAACAACAATAACAACGGCATGGAAGTATCGGATCAGGCAGAGAGCCAATTGGAGAAGTTAAAAGAAGTACGCGCCGCTAAAGTAATTGTCACGGATCATACTGCCTATGCAGCGGTAATGCTGAATAATGGAAATCAAGACAAACTGACTAACCAGCTTGAAGACAAAATCGCGAATGAAGTAAGAAAATCGGATCGCAGCGTTCAAAAGGTATACGTATCAGCCAATCCGGATTTCATGCAGCGGATGCGGGATTATGGAGATCGGCTCAATGCAGGTCATCCAGTAGCAGGATTATTTGATGAATTTACAGAAACGGTACGCCGAGTATTCCCAGATGCCCGTTAAAGTAATTCCTATCCTAAAAAAAGATGTCTTAGCAGATTGAACCTGCTAAGACATCTTTTTGCACTTTAAAGAGCACTATGAACGAAACTGCGCTTCTACCCTATAAATCCGCTGGCCCCTCTGGGAAAATTTCTCTTCATATTCTGTCATAATATTGCCTTCATAATCACTCTTGTGAAGATCGAGACTTAAGAATGTAAGCAGCATTCCATAAGCAGAAAAGCTTTGCAGAGAGTATTCAAATAAGCCTTGATTATCTGTTTTAAAATGAATTTCTCCACCATCCGGCATAATATCCTCATACAGCTTTAAAAACGATCGATACGTCAAACGCCGTTTTTCATGACGTTTTTTCGGCCATGGGTCTGAAAAATTCAAATAAACGCGGCTAACATCTCCCTTGGCAAAATACTGGTCAAGATTTTTAGCATCTACGTTTAACAACTTCACATTCGGAAGCTCTGCTTCAATAAGCCGGTCTAAAGCCGTCACAATGACACTTTCATACAGCTCGATTCCGAGAAAGTTAACGTCCGGATGAGCTTTTGCCATTTCCGTAACAAATTGGCCTTTCCCCGTTCCTACTTCAATGTACAACGGGTTATCATTATTAAACACCTGTTTCCAATCGCCTTTATGATCTTCCGGCTTTGGAACAATATATTGCGGGTAGGCCTCGATTTTTTCCCGAGCCCACGGTTTATGTCTTAATCGCATTCTGGCACCTCATTAAAAAATGTTTCGTTCAAACCATATCACGCTTATCCGTTACATTCAAGAAAGAATATGCGCTAAGTCACGAAAGCCTTCTTTCACCTCTCGGCTGCGGCCTGTTTCTTTATTCCATTGGAGCGATAAAAGCGTCTGGGCTAATACATACCACTTCATTCGTAAGCCTAGATGCGGAGTGTAGACGAGGCCATACTGAGCGAGCCAGCTTTCCCACTGGCTTTCCTCAATGTATGTATACAGCATCATCCCCAGATCAACAGCCGGATCGGCAATTAACGCTCCATCCCAATCAATTAAGTATAGCTCATCTTCATCTGATAATAACCAATTATTATGATTAATATCTCCGTGGCAAACAACATACTCTCCATGGCCAACCTCGGAAAGCCGGCTTCGAAGGAATCGAAAGGCCCTTTGGACATCTTCATCACTTTGTATTTCCTCATCAAGCTGCCGTTCAATCTCTGCTAGGATCATCTCAGGTTCTACCGGCTCTTTTCCAAGCTTTTCAAGCATGGACAACAACGGCTGGGAAGAATGAATCTTACTCATTAGCCTCGCTACCCGGCTATCTCCCATCTCTATTGGAGCAAGCTCACGACCTTTGAGCCAATGCTGAGCTGTAATGACATCTCCGTTTTCCAGTCGTTTTGTCCAGATCAGCTTCGGAACAATCCCTTCAACCGACAAAACCGCCAAAAAAGGAGACGAATTTCTTTTTAAGAATAATTGCTGTCCTCCATGCTTGGCCGCATAAGCCTTTCCGGTTGCTCCGCCGGCTGGAGTGATTTCCCAATCTTGTCCAAGTAAGTGTTCCACCGTTAGTCACCTTCATTTTTGTTGGGCTTCTTTCGCACCCGAATAAAAAAGACAGCTATCGATTCTTCCTACAATAGCTATCTTCGTACTATGACAGGCTGCATTTTTTATTCTGTCATCTACGCGTTCATTTTAAAAGTTATCTAATATTTTATCACGAAATAGTTTCTTCGGCTAGGTATTTCGCGCATGCTTATGAATAGACATTTGATGAAGAAGATACTTTTTTTATTCTTTCTTATCCTCCGCCTCATTCATAAACAAAAATCCAGGGTCTTCATCCCATTCTGGCCGTCGGACACTCGTTGTTTTCCCAAAGTCGAGAATGCTTTTCGCTGCTTTCAATTGAATATTTTTTAACGGAGAAGGCATGCTTCTCATACGATTAAACCAATCTGGAAAAGTTCGGCTGTCTATGATGTCCAGCCCATACGGCGCGCCTGGGTAATCAATGAACCCATTACGGGAGACGATCGCTTTTTTTACCGGAAAGTCAAGCTCCTGCAATTGAAATAAATTCTTTACTACAGCTTCCATCCGGCTCATTGCGAGCATTGGACTCAGGACTCTTCCTTCCTCCTTCCCGCTTCTCTTAAGCCAAAAATGCTCTGTAGAACCAACGTACACGGCTTGTTCTTCCTCTTCCAAAAATGTCAAACACCAGGCTTCCGTTGGGGCTAATAAAATGACATCCAGTTCCATCGGCGCCTTTTTCAACTGAAGAACAGGCTCATACAACAAAAGAAAGCTGTCCGGCAGTCTTTGCAGGAAAAACCTTAACCGCTCATCATGAAAATATCTTGGGTCAATATACGATTTTTCCCGTACGGTTGAGCTGGCCCATTTCACTTGAAAAGTAAATAACTGTTCGAGAAACTGCTGTTTTAATTCCTCTAAGTTAGCCGCTGAGCTAACTTGAATCGTTTCAAACAGGGACTGCTCTTCTTCTGCAGTAGCAGCTTCCTCGTCTTTGCCAAACCGGAAAAGGGACTTTAGTTTATGTACCATTCCTGGTTCTTCGGCTTCTTCCTCGGCCTCCTCAATCGTCAGGGTATCCAGCTCCTCTTTCCAGCGATTCCGCTCCCAGAATTGCCGCATGCTTTCCCACTGTTGTTTTTTAAGCCGGGCAAACTGGGCCGGATAATGAAAAACGTCTGTTTCATATCTAGAAATGTAATCCTGTAGCTTAATCAACTGCGCCATGTTTCTTTATTCCTTTCCCTCACCTTTATGTAATTCTATTTTTTCCTTTATTTTATATTTCGGACTCCTATCCAAATAAGTTTCGTATAAAACAACAGATTCTGCTAAAAAATTTTCCTTTAGCTCTAATGGCGGCAATTGAAAAGACGTTTCCCCCTTCCATTTTCTAGCGATTGTAATGTGAGGACGAAACGGTCTGTTGTCAAGAGTAAACCCTGCTTCTCGACATGCTGCACTTACAGTTGCCTGTAATTGATTGAGACGGCTTTCCTCTTGCACGCCCGCCCAGAAAATACGCGGCTCTGTCTTTTTACCAAAAAAACCGAGATGGTCAATGACGAGAGGAAAGGCTTCTATTTCTTTTTCTTTTATAAAAGAAGCCATAAGTGAAATAGCCTTCTGAAGCGGCTCTTCTTCTGCTGCTCCTAGAAAAGCCAACGTCAGATGTAAATCTTGCTCATGAACAAAACGAGCAAATGGAAGCTGCTGCTCTTGGATCCTTTGATGAAGATCCTGTTTTAATTCCAATGGCAGAGGAAGGGCAAAGAAATAATGATTACGACTCATGTCAGCTACCCCTTTATCAGTGATTTTCCCTCTATTCTACCAAACGCGTTGGATGTTTCCAAATCGAAAAAAAAACGTATATTCCTATCTGTATTGATTGGATTAATACGAATTAATATGCTAATAATAGAAGTAAGAAAAATGGATGGAAGGATGAACAACAGTGAAAACCGTTAACAACATTGCTGAGTTAATCGGGGACACTCCCCTTGTAAAATTAAACCGTTTAGCCTCTGAACAGGGAGCGGATGTATATTTAAAGCTGGAATTTTTTAATCCAAGTAAAAGTGTAAAAGACCGGGCTGCCTATAACATGATCGCAGAGGCCGAAAAAGCCGGTTTGCTAAAGCCAGGAGCGACTATTATCGAACCAACGAGCGGCAATACGGGCATCGGGCTTGCTATGAATGCCGCAGCTAGAGGCTATAAAGCTATTTTAGTGATGCCTGATACGATGACAAAAGAACGAATTAACCTTTTAAAAGCGTACGGGGCAGAAGTGGTACTGACACCAGGCGATGAAAAAATGCCCGGCTCGATTCGAAAAGCAGAAGAGCTTGCAAAAGAGATTCCTAATAGCTTTGTTCCGATGCAATTTGATAATCCGGCTAACCCGGATGCCCACCGGAAAACAACAGCAGTAGAAATTTTGGAGGCTGTAAAGCAAATCGGCAAGAACCTCGGGGCTTTTGTCGCTACAGCTGGCACAGGCGGCACTATTACCGGGACAGGTGAAGTATTAAAAGAACAGATTCCCGACTTAAAAGTTCACGTAGTAGAGCCTGCTGGTTCTCCTGTCTTATCCGGCGGCAAACCAGGTAAGCATAAGCTCGTTGGCACAAGCCCTGGCTTTATTCCAAATACACTGCATGAAGATGTGTACGATTATATTTATAAAATTGAAGATGAGGATGCCTATGAAACGGTGCATCGTCTCGCCCGTGAAGAAGGAATCCTCGTAGGTCCTTCATCAGGTGCCGCTTGCTATGCCGCTATCCAAACAGCGAAAACCTTAACGAAAGACGATATTGTCGTATGCATCGCCTGTGATACAGGTGAGCGCTACTTATCAAGTGATTTATTCCAGTCATAATAAAAACGCCCTTCCAACTGGTGGAAGGGCGTTTTTATTTGGTTCTCAGGTCAGTATTTAAAGTTTTTTGGTCAGTAAACTCCCGGTATTGGCCAGTAACCTTCCCAAAAACATAAGTAATTATTTTTCTCCTGCTAGCTCCCAAATAGTTTGAGCATAAATAGCGGTCGCTTTTAGCAAGTCCTCAATAAACATGTATTCATCTTTTTGATGGGCAACGTCCTCCCGTCCAGGGAACAGTGCGCCAAATGCCACTCCTGTTTTTAAACTGCGGGCATAGGTGCCTCCTCCAATAGATAAAAGCTCTGCTTTCTCTCCCGTTTGTTCCTCGTACACTTTACAAAGCGTCTGAATGAATGGATGATTTTGGTCGACATGATGTGGAGGACTGTCGGAAAAATTCTCAATCTTGAAGCGCTCCTCAGCCAGACGTTCGGTTAACAACGCTTTTTGCTCCTCTAGTTGAAACGTAACAGGATAACGCATATTCAAACCAAGTCTTCCTCCAGTATCTTCATGAAATGCCAGCTTCCCTACATTGATGGTTAAGTCACCCGTTATTTTATCGCTATAGTCTATCCCTAACTTTCTTCCACGGGATTCTTCGAAGAAAAACCGGCTCGTGAACTGAAAAAAGTGAGCCGCTTTTTTATCAAGTTCTCTGCCAGCTAAGAACTCTGCCAAATAAAGGCCGGCATTTTTCCCAAGATCTGGCTCCATCCCATGAGCAGAAACACCTTTCAATTCTAAAATTAACCTTCCATTGTCAATATAGGAGCGGTCATCCAATCCATGCTCATCGACAAACGCCCGGTAGCTTTGAATCACTTCTGTCTGTCCGCGGTTCACGGTTACCGCGGCTTTTGCATAATCAGGTACCATATTATATCTTCTGCCTGCTTCAAAAGAGTGAACAATGATGTCACCAGAGCGCCCCTGGGTAAGCTCATCAGACTGTTGAACAACGTCAAAATCAGCAATTCCTTTTTCTGCAAAGATGATTGGAAAGTCTGCATCCGGAGCAAAACCGACAGCTGGCATTTCTTCTTTTTCAAAATAACGATCCACACAACGCCATTCGCTTTCCTCGTCCGTACCGATAATCATTCGTACTCGCTTATGTAAAGGCAAACCAAGCTCTTTCACAATTTTCATGGCATAGTAAGCAGCCATTGTCGGTCCTTTGTCATCGATAGCCCCTCGTCCAAATATCTTTCCATCCTTTATTTCTCCACCAAACGGATCGGTTGTCCAGCCGTCTCCTTCTGGTACAACATCCACGTGACACAAAATACCAACAAGTTCTTCTCCCGTTCCGAACTCTACATGACCAGCTAGATTGTCCACATTTTTTTCTGTAAATCCATCTTTCTGCCCGAGGTTCAGCATAAAATCAAGTGCTTCTTTTACCTGTTCGCCAAGTGGAGCATCTGGGGTCCCTCTTTTTTCATCAAGCACACTTTTGATGGCGATTAGAGACTGCAAATCCTGCAAAAGCTCTTCTTTCCTCTTTTCTACTTCAGCCTGCCAATTTATTTCTTGCATGTATATTTCCTCCTATCCATCTTTTTCTTTATTTTACCTTTATTGTCCCTAAAAAAGAATAAATACCTCTTCATTCGCCAGCTCTGTTAAAAATGAATACTTTTAATCCTTGATTGGAGCGGAAAGCGCCCGTCTGCAGGAAAAGCAACCATTCAAACTAACAATAAAAGTTTCTCTCTAATTGTTAGTTTTATAAAAAAAAGGGTACATACTATATGAAGAATCATGAATTTAAGTATTTTTTCTAGAAAAATGAATATAAATGAGGTAAAATACAATTGTCAGACATCTTATATCTCTAGTAAAGGAGTTGTCTGCGACACATTAACTACATATGTACCGGGAAGCATACCGCTTCTCTATAAACCGTCGTCTGTTGTATTGCCTCTGTGAAAAAAGATGAGGGAGTGGTTATTTGAAACCTTCAACAAATCGGATGCTAAATCGGATCAAATCAGTCTATATGTTTATTAAAGAAAACGGGACTGTTTCGACTCAGGAAATCGTGGATGAATTTGGTATCACTCCTCGCACCATTCAAAGAGATTTGAATGTGTTAGCTTACAACGACTTGGTCATTAGCCCAAGCCGTGGCAAGTGGACAACGACACAAAAGAAAGTTCGAATGACGTCATGAACAAGCCCCTGCCTGAATTGGCAAGGGCTTTTTTTGTTATAGGCTTTGTTAGCCATAAATGCTTTGCTGTTACTCTTTCCCGGCACCTTTTAAAAGCGCTACCTCTTCCTCCGTCAGCTCCCGATACTCGCCAAGATCGAGTTCTTCATCAAGCTGAAGCGGCCCCATAGAAATCCGCTGTAAGTAGACGACTCTCTTGCCAACAGCTTCAAACATTCTTTTTACTTGATGAAACTTTCCTTCTGTAATAGTGAGCTCAATATCTGAACGCAGACCGCTTTTTAAAATAGTTAATTCACCCGGCTTTGTTATATATCCATCGTCGAGCGTCACACCTTTCCGAAAAGCTTCACGGTCCTCTTCTGTTACTTCACCGTCAATAACGGCAAAATACGTTTTCGGCACATGCTTTTTAGGAGAAAGCAACTGATGAGCAAGCACACCGTCGGTTGTTAACAGCAGCAAGCCTTCCGTGTCTTTATCAAGACGGCCGACTGGAAACGGATTAAATACAGCATGTTCAGCTTCCAGTAAATCAACAACCGTTTCCTCCCTCGTATCTTCTGTTGCTGAAATCACACCTGGTGGTTTATTCATCATTAAATAAATAAACTCACGATAAAACACTTCTTCCTCATAGAGCATAATATGATCGTTCGTTGGGTCGACATGCTGTTTAGCATCTTTGATTACTTCTCCATTGACTGTAACCGCTCCAGCCTTTAACAGCTGCTTCACTTCCTTGCGGCTTCCATGGCCTATATTTGCCAATAATTTATCAATCCTCATCCCAATCCTCCGTTCCTTTTATTACTTCGCTCGAGATAACATTAATACCGTTATGATAATACAAGCCGTTCCAAACCACTCGCCAAAACCGAATGGAACGCCCAATAAAAAGACAGACAAAAAGACGGCAGACAGCGGTTCAGCACAAGCGAGCAGGCTTGTTTCTGATGCCCGTAAATAATGAAGGCTCTCCACATAAAAGTAAAAAGCTAATAAGGTGCCAAACACAATCACAAAGCTCACTCCGGCTACTGTCGCCAAGGAAATAGTCCCTTCAAATTTCCAAGGAGGATGGATAAAGCTGAATGCTACCCCGGCTACTGTCATGGCCCATCCAACTACTAAAATGGATCCCCATCTTTTCAACAATTCGAGCGGGTGCAGCGTATAAAAAGTAAGGGCTACTGCCGAGCTCAATCCCCACACTAATGCTTTCCCGGAAATCGTCAGCTCGTTTAGGTTTCCGCCTGTTACTAAAAAGAACGTTCCCAATACAGATAAAAGAACAGCGATGATCTCCTTGGATGCCGGCCTTGCTTTTGAACGAATAGCGAGATAGAGTACAATCAACACCGGAGCTAGATATTGAAGTACGGTCGCGGTCGCGGCATTTCCACTTTTAATCGCTGCGAAAAAAGTATATTGCACACCAAGCATGCCAAGCAGACTAAAAAGAACAAGAGACGGCCAACTGAAGCGGTCCCTCCACATATCAAAGATTGCTTTCTTTTCTTTTATCGCCGCGAAGAGGAGCAAGAGCAAGCCCGCTAGCAGCAATCTCGCTGTTACAAGCCATTCTACCCCAACTCCCTGCTTTTGAAAAAGAAACTGGGCGATCACACCTGATGCACCCCAAAATAAGGAACTGGCGAGAACCATAATAATTCCCTTTGTTCGTGATGGATAGGCAAGCTCTTTTTCCATATTTCTCCTCCTCTCTTTTTAATAAGAAAAGCAGTTTCCTTTAAAAGGAAGCCTGCTTTTCTCGTCCATCATTCAAGCTTTTGCTTTTCTAAATTTATTTTTTATCCGATCAAGCCTTGCGCCAAGCAAGTCATTCGCCAAACCAGTCCGGAAGCTTAAGAAGAAATAAACGACTGCTCCGACTGTCGCACAAATCGCGATCAAAAGCGTACTCTGAATTTTGCTATCGATAGCAAAGAGCGGATGGAGAACAACATACACACCAAACACGACAGCTGCCATAATCAAATTAAATAAGGTAATCTGACCGATCTTCCCTCCGATAGACCGAAGCGAGTAACCGGCATAGTATCTAATCACAAGCAGGTTAATAATAATGGAAGCACCGTATCCGATCGCTGTTGCGTAAATAGCGCCTTCCCCTTGGAACAATTTAATAAGCGGAATATTAAGCGCAAATTTTAACAGAATACCGAACAGCAGGCTCAGCACAGTGAAGCGCTGTTCATTGATTCCTTGTAAAATAGCAGCAGTTACGGTAAAGAGAGCGAACAAGATCGCAACAGGCGCATAAGTCCGTAAAATATCTGTACCTAGACTGCTATGTTCATAAAAGGCTGTATAAAAAGGCTCGGCCAGCAGCATAATACCTACAACAGCCGGAACAGTTAAAAACAAGAGCACTTGAAACGTCTGATCTAGCTGCCTTTTTACCTTATCGGCTTCACCCGATACGAAAGAGCTGGTAACGAGCGGCACAAGCGTCATGGCAAAAGCCGTTGCTAACGAAACAGGAATAATAACAATTTTTTGCGTACTGAAATTGACGATTCCGAAAACTGTATCCGCTACTTTTGCCTGTCCGATGGCTGACATCGCTCGGTTAAATGTCACTGTATCAACAAGCTGATAAAGCGGAATGGCAATCCCAACGAAAATAAACGGAATGGCATAGACGACGATCTCGCTGTAAATATCGAACAGCTTCACCTCTACCTTGCTTTCGTCCTGCTTGAGCAGTTCATCCAAATGCTGTTTTCGCTTCTTCCAGTACCAAAACAGCACAAGCAAACCGAATACGGCTCCAACAAACGCAGCAAAGGTGGCAACGCCAATCGCTTCCACAACCGTCCCTTTTAATATGTTTAAAACGACATAAGCACCGGCAAGTAAAAAGACAATACGGGCAATTTGTTCAATAACTTGCGAGACAGCCGATGGCCCCATAGACTGATGCCCTTGGAAAAAGCCACGCATTAAACTCATAAACGGAACGATAATAAGAGCAAAGCTGACCGCACGAATAACATACGTTACTTCCTCTACCGTATAAATTTGTTGTTGGTCAACGATCATAATGCTCGCGAACCACGGAGCACAAGCATACATAATAAGAAATGACAAGAAGCCTGTAATGGACATAATCATAAGTCCCGATTTAAACAACCGACGGCCAACCGCATACTCACCAAGCGCATTATATTTGGCAATAAATTTAGATACAGCGAGCGGTACACCAGCTGTCGCTATACTGATGAAGATGGTATACGGCACATATCCATATTGATATAATGATGTCGCTTCTTCTCCAACAATCGAGTAAAATGGTATAACATAAAACAATCCGAGAAACTTTGAGATAAATGTTCCTAATGTTAAAATGAATGTTCCTCTAATCAACTTCGAAGACATAAAGATTCCCTTTCCATTCTTCTAAAATAAATGCAAATGCTAAAAATCAGTTTACCTCTTTCCTACCGTTCAAGCAATTTATTAAACAAAAATTTTATTATTTAACAAAGTAAATAGTTGACTTAGTTAAGTATTTTCTTTTAGAATAGGCTAGTGCAAAAAGCCGCAAGGAGGATGATCATGGAGAACAATCGGCACACGAAAGAGAAAATGAATGAACTGGCGGCTGTCCTACGGGCATCTTTCAGGTCATTTAAGCGTGAACTGTCGGTTATGATTGGTGATAAGCTTACAAATAACGAATACTCTGTTTTAAAGTTGCTCTCCTCTCCGGATGTAAAAACAGTCACAGAAATTTCAAAAGAGCTCAGTGTATCTGTCAGTCATATCACAAATTTAACGGACTCACTCGTTAAAAAAGAACTGATTAGGCGCCAACGTTCCACAACAGATAGAAGGATCGTTGAGATTTCCCTGACTGAAAAGGGGGCAGAACTCACCAATGAACTGAAAGAGAAAAACGTTGAGTTTCTATATGAAAAGTTTGGGCAGCTCACACCGGAAGAGCTCAACACATTCATTGAATTATTTAAAAAGATTCAATGATTTTTTTGATTAATAGTTAATAAAGTTAACTATTAATGTTATGAACATTTAAAGGAGTTGTATCGAAGTGAATGTAAAAAAGCTCATTTTTTTAAACATTTTAACGATTGTTATTTTAATCGGCGGCGGTTTTCTCGGTTATTACTTTTTCACTCAGACCAATAACTACGTAAAAACGGATAACGCCAAAATTGACGGCCAACAAATGGCAGTTGCTGCTCCAGCGGCTGGGAAGCTCGTAAGCTGGAATGCAGAATTCGGCAAGAAATACAGAGCTGGCACTAAGCTTGGTGAAGTTGAAACTCAGTCTCCTACTGGAACAGGCACAATAAAAGTTCCGGTTACTCTGCCACAAGATGGAACAATTGTTGAAGAAAAAGCTGTTAAAAACAGCATGGCGGCTGCAGGTACACCACTTGCTTATGCTTATGATTTAAATAACCTTTGGGTAACAGCAAATGTAGATGAAACAAAAGTTGAAGATCTTTCCGTTGGTGAAAAAGTAGATATTTATGTAGATGCGTATCCTGATACAACATTAACAGGAAAAGTGAAAAAAATTGGTCTTGCGACAGCGAATGTATTCTCTATGCTGCCATCAAGCAATTCAACAGCTAACTATACGAAAGTTACACAAGTCGTGCCGGTAACCATTTCAATTAACGATCAAAAATCATTGGATATCGTACCCGGCATGAATGTTTCCGTTCGCATTCACAAATAAGGAGGAGGGATAAATGGCATCAGCTTTTCTAATTGGTTACGTTATTTTATCCGTTATTGTGGTCGCTTTTGTTAATAAGCGTCTAGCCGCGAAACGCAGAAAAAAAGAAACAGCTTTGCCTGTTATAGAAGCAGAAACATCTCAACAAGCAGCTGTTGCTGTCCAGCAGGAAACCATCTCTTCGAAAACAATACAGCCTGAAAACATTCAGGAAGAAGCTCAGGAAGAAATAGGGGCTGAAGTAGCCCGTGAAATTCATTCTCCAGAAGAAGAACCTAAAAAGCGAACTGGAGCTGTTCTGGCCGTTTTATTATTCGGAATGTTTATTGCAATTTTAAACCAAACATTAATTAACGTGGCACTGCCCGTTATGATGAGCGACTTTAATGTATCAACAAGTACGGCTCAGTGGTTGATGACCGGCTTTATGCTTGTCAATGGGATCATGATCCCAATCAGTGCCTTTCTAATTCTAAAATACGGTTTTCGAAAGCTCTTTATTTTATCTATGCTTTCCTTTACAATTGGCTCTCTCATCTGTGCTGTTTCCGGAACATTCACAATCATGATGATCGGCCGTGTTATTCAAGCAATCGGTGCAGGTGTACTTATGCCGCTTGGAACAAATGTCTTTATGACGCTTTTCCCTCCAGAAAAGCGCGGAGCTGCCATGGGAACAATGGGGATTGCGATGATTCTTGCTCCCGCGATCGGCCCGACGCTTACGGGGTGGGTAATCCAGCATTATGAATGGAATCTTATGTTTTATGGCATGTTCATTCTCGGTATAGTGGATATCCTTCTGGCGACCCGCCTATTCCACCTTAAGAGTGAAACAGTTGATTTGAAACTTGATGTGTTCAGCCTTGTTACCTCTTCTATCGGATTTGGCGGTTTGCTATACGGCTTTAGTGAAGCCGGCAACAATGGATGGGATAGCGCAGAGGTTATCTTATCGATTATTATTGGGATTATCTCTCTCGTGATCTTTGTTTGGAAACAGCTTGTTTCAGAAACACCTATGCTTAACATGAATGTATTTAAATTTAATATGTTCACCTTTACCCTTCTGATCAACTCCATCATTACGATGGCATTGTTCGGCGGTATGCTGCTCTTGCCTGTTTATTTGCAAAATATCCGCGGGTTTACACCAATGGAATCAGGCTTATTGCTTCTTCCTGGTGCCTTGATTATGGGGCTGATGGGACCCATTGCCGGGAAGATATTCGATAAATACGGCATTCGCTGGCTTGCTGTGGTTGGATTGGCGATTACAACATATGGAACCTATGAATTTACCCATTTGACAGCCGACACTCCATACCGCAGCATTCTCATGATTTACATTTTGCGCTCATTTGGGATGTCCCTTATCATGATGCCGATTATGACAGCTGGAATGAACGTGCTGCCAATGAAGTTAATCGCTCACGGCACAGCGATGTCTAATACGATTCGCCAAGTTGCTGGCTCAATTGGAACAGCTTTTCTCGTTACGATTATGACGAGACAAAGTTCTTTCCATATGGCTGATTATGAAAACCAGGTTACGACGACGAATTCTTTTATTCAAAATAAAGTCGCTGCCTTAAGCCAAGCATTTGGCGGCGGAGAATCTGGTTATATGAAGTCTATTCTCACGCTGTATAGTGAAGGCATGAAACTGTCAACGATTAAAGGGATTAATGATGCCTTTGTCGTAGCTACCGTTTTGGCAGGTATTGCTCTGCTGCTCGCCTTCTTCCTGCCTTCTAAAAAGAAAGGAATAGCAAAACCTTAATGAATAGAACCCTCTAGCGGTTCTCTTTCAGGCTGTTGACAAACGCTCGCTTTCTTCGTTGCTCGCCTGTCTGCGGTGCTCATGACCCTGATGGTCACTCCGCTCCTCGCCAGGTTTCGCGTCTCGAAAGACAAACGCTTTCAATCAGCCTGACGGTATACAAAGTAGACTTTATTACAATCTTTGAAGAGAACCCCCTAGCGGTTCTCTTTTTTGTAATGATTGACAACTAGTGAATAAATCAACTACTATGAAAAGAATTGTTCAAGAAAGAAGGGTGTCCATAATGGAGTATGATGTAATTATCGTCGGCGGCGGTCCCTCCGGCTTAATGGCAGCGATTGCAGCAGGTGAGCAAAAAGCACGTGTATTACTTGTTGATAAAGGCAGCAAACTTGGACGGAAGCTCGCGATATCAGGCGGCGGCCGCTGCAATGTGACAAACCGTTTGCCTGTTGATGAGATTATTAAGCATATCCCCGGTAACGGGCGTTTTCTATATAGTGCCTTCTCCATTTTTAATAACGAAGACATCATTCGGTTCTTTGAAAACTTGGGTGTCGCTCTTAAAGAAGAAGATCATGGGCGTATGTTCCCAGTAAGCAATAAGGCCCAATCAGTCGTGGATGCCCTGCTTAACCGGATGAAGGAACTCCATATTGAGATTCGGGTCAATACAGCGGTAGCTGACCTTCTCTTTGAAAATGACCGTACGGCTGGAATTGTTTTACGGGATGGTCAAATTATCCGCAGCCACTCTGTTGTCATAGCGGCAGGCGGCAGCTCGGTTCCCCATACCGGGTCTACTGGCGATGCCTATCCGTGGGCAGAAAAAGCTGGCCACACCGTGACAGAGCTTTACCCGACTGAGGTGCCGGTCACTTCTGAAGAACCCTTTATTAAGGAGAAAAAACTGCAAGGGCTGTCACTTCGCGATGTAGCCGTCAGTGTCTTAAATCCTAAAGGCAAGCCCATTATCACTCATCGAATGGATATGATTTTTACCCATTTCGGCCTATCCGGGCCGGCAATCCTGCGCTGCAGTCAATTTGTCATCAAAGCACTCAAGAAAAGCAAAACAGGCGAAGTGTTTATGGCTATTGACAGCCTGCCTGATAAAAATGAAGAAAAATTATTTCAGGAAGTTCGCCAGCTGCTCGCTGACCATCCAAAAAAAGCAGTAAAAAATATCTTAAAGGGCTTGTTGCCTGAGCGTTATTTACTCTTTTTACTTGCCGAAGCGGGCATCGACGAAGAAATACCTGGCAACGGTGTCAGCACAGAAAAAATTCGACAGTTTGCTCACTTATGCAAGCAATTCCGCTTGGCCGTTAATGGCACGCTCCCGCTTGAAAAAGCCTTTGTAACGGGCGGCGGAATCTCGATTAAAGAAGTGGATCCGAAAACAATGGCTTCTAAGAAAATGCCCGGCTTATTTTTTTGCGGCGAAGTGCTCGACATCCATGGATATACAGGCGGTTACAATATTACTTCCGCCCTTATCACCGGCCGGCTTGCCGGTTTAAATGCAGCACAGTAAAAAAGCAGGGAAAGCTCCCTGCTTTTTACTTTATACTAACAAAACCGGTTTTCATTTGAGACGCTTTGGTTAATTCTTGTGCGCAACGACACCTCTGTGTGCCCGTTCACTTGTGAATTTGTCCGCTTCGGTCTCGTCCAATTATGGTGAAACTTCTGAGAGTTCGGATCAAGCCAATCTTTTCTGCTCATTACGCTCACCTCACCGGAAATTTGTAAAAGGATATTCACTCGCTGAATATCCTTTTTAGCATGTGTTAAATAGATCGAAGTATGACTGATTCTCAATATTTAACGCATAAGTCATGATATAAGCTTTTTAGTCCTGATATATTCTACCCGACTCTTGATATCGCCCACTTATCTATAGATATAGCCGCTCTCATTCCAGATAACATTAGCTGGATCATTCATTTTCCCACAAAAAACTGTCCCCTTATTAATAGGGGACAGCTGATCACTTTATTTTGTTTCTCCCGTCCATTCAAGCATGCCGCCTGTCATATTGCGGACCTTGAAACCTTGATCTTGCATATAGTAGCAGATGTTTTCACTGCGGCGGCCAGAACGGCAAACGAAAATGTATTCTTTGTCTTTATCAAACTGATCTAAATGCTCTGGAATAGTTCCCATGACGATGTGCTTAGCTTCTGGAATTTTTCCGCCAGCCACTTCCTCGTCTTCACGCACATCAACAATCTCTAATTTTTCTCTATTAGCTAGTTTTTGTTTCAATTCTTCTGGTGTAATTTGTGGAATTGGTTCCATATTCCCCACCCTTTCTTTAGTTCGCTACGATATTCACGAGCTTGCCTGGTACGGCAATGACCTTGCGCACTGTTTTGCCGGCAATTTGTTCTTGTACTTTTTCGTCGTTCATTGCAATTTGTTCCATCTCTTCTTTTGTTGCTTCTTTAGAGATCATTAATTTTGCTTTCATTTTGCCATTTACCTGAATAACAATTTCTACCTCGTCATCTACAAGCTTAGACTCGTCGTATGTCGGCCATGCCTGATAGCTGATCGTCCCTTCATGTCCTAGCTTTTCCCACATTTCTTCTGCTAAATGCGGAGCCACTGGAGAAAGTAATTTAACAAAGCCTTCCACATATTCTTTAGGAATCGCAGTTGCTTTATAGCCCTCGTTAATGAACACCATCATTTGAGAAATCGCGGTATTGAAACGTAAGTGTTCATAGTCTTCTGTCACTTTTTTCACCGTTTGATGGTATACTTTTTCAAGCTCATTGCCCGCATCAGTAATCTTTTCGCTCAATTCACCATTTTCTTGAATGAATAAGCGCCAAATACGGTCAAGGAAGCGGCGAGCACCATCTAAACCAGTTGTAGACCAGGCAATAGAAGCATCAAGCGGTCCCATAAACATTTCATATAGGCGAAGTGTATCCGCTCCATGACTTTCTACGATTTCATCTGGATTGACAACATTTCCTTTTGATTTACTCATTTTTTCGTTATTTTCGCCAAGGATCATTCCTTGGTTAAACAGCTTTTGAAACGGCTCTTTCGTATGAACGACGCCCAGATCGTATAACACTTTGTGCCAGAAGCGAGCGTACAATAAGTGAAGCACGGCATGTTCTGCTCCGCCGATATAAATATCAACCGGCAGCCATTCTCTTAGCTTGTCCTCAGCCGCAAGCGCTTCACTGTTACGAGGGTCGATAAAGCGCAGGTAATACCAGCAGCTTCCCGCCCATTGCGGCATTGTATTCGTTTCACGGCGGCCTTTTTTGCCTGTTTCCGGATCAACGATATTAACCCACTCATCAATATTAGCAAGCGGTGATTCACCTGTTCCACTCGGTTTAATTTCCGTTGTAACGGGAAGCATAAGCGGCAGTTCTTCTTCCGGAACTGTGCTCATTGTGCCATCTTCCCAATGGATAATTGGAATCGGCTCTCCCCAATAACGCTGGCGGCTGAACAGCCAATCACGAAGACGGTATGTTACTTTCTTCGTACCAATACCATTTTCTTCAAGCCACTCGATCATTTTTTGAATCGCTTCTTCTTTATTTAAGCCATTTAAAAAGTTAGAGTTTACATGTTCTCCATCACCAGTATACGCTTCTTTTTCAACGTCTCCGCCAGCCACTACTTCCTTAATCGGCAGATCAAATGTTTTAGCAAACTCATAATCACGCTCATCGTGTGCAGGCACCGCCATAATTGCACCTGTTCCGTAGCTCATTAATACGTAATCCGCAATCCAAATCGGCATTTTCTCGTCATTTACTGGGTTGATGGCATACGCACCCGTAAAAACACCTGTTTTCTCTTTGGCAAGGTCTGTACGTTCAAGATCACTTTTCGCTTTAATGTTGTCTAAATAGCCAGCAACAGCCTCTTTCTGTTCATCCGTTGTAATTTTCGCTACAAATGGATGCTCTGGCGCTAAAACAGCGTATGTAGCTCCAAAAAGTGTATCTGGACGCGTCGTGAATACCGTAAATGTTTCATCATGGCCATCGATCGCGAATGTCACCTCTGCTCCTTCTGAACGGCCGATCCAGTTGCGCTGCATGTCTTTAATGCTTTCCGGCCAGTCGAGCTCTTCTAAATCTTCTAGTAAACGGTCAGCATATGCTGTAATTTTTAACATCCACTGCTTCATTGGACGGCGTTCAACCGGGTGGCCTCCCCGCTCACTCTTGCCATCGATCACTTCTTCATTGGCAAGTACTGTTCCAAGAGCCGGACACCAGTTAACCGCTACTTCATCAATATAAGCTAAGCCTTTTTTATAAAGCTGCAGGAAAATCCACTGCGTCCATTTATAATACTCTGGATCTGTCGTATTAATTTCCCGGTCCCAATCATAAGAAAAGCCGAGTGACTTAATTTGACGGCGGAAGTTATTAATGTTTTGTTCAGTAAATTCTGCTGGATCATTTCCTGTATCTAGTGCATACTGTTCTGCCGGCAGACCAAACGCATCCCACCCCATCGGATGAAGAACGTTGTAGCCTTGCATCCGCTTCAGGCGCGATAAAATATCTGTTGCTGTATAACCTTCCGGATGGCCGACATGAAGGCCGGCTCCTGATGGATAAGGAAACATATCAAGCGCGTAAAATTTAGGCTGTTCTTGTTTTTCAGTTGTTTTAAACGTTTTATTGTTTTCCCAATAATGCTGCCATTTCTTTTCAATCTGCTGATGATCGAAACTCATCTGTAACACCCTTCCATGTTGAATATTAAAAAACTCCCGCCCCATAATTGGGACGAGAGTATAGTTCCCGCGGTACCACCCAGATTAGTGCCCTCAATCGGCACCCTGCTTTATGTCTTTAACGCAGATCAGCGGCAGGCACTACTAATTATGATTCGCACCTGCAATTCCAAAGGCGAGTTCATGAGGTTTCGGACTGGCTTGCACCTACCGCCAGCTCTCTAGAGCCGAAAGTCATCATTACTACTCCTTGTCATCATCTTTTGCTTATTCAATCTACGACTATTTTAGACAAAATTGCCCACAGTTGCAAGCTTAAAGAGCAGATATGGAAGGAGATGGGACTTCTTTTCTTTTTTTCAGCGGACGGTCGTAAACCATTGTTAAGCTGATACTAACAAGCAAGAATGCCATCAAAGTCACAAATAACACCGACATGCCGTATACGTCAACGAGGATTCCACCAAACACAGGGCCAAACATCCGCCCGGCTGTTGCCGTGCTATTCACGATCCCTTGATAAAATCCTTCCCGCCCTTTAGGGGATAGCTGACTGGCTACGGTTGGCACAGCCGGCCAGACGAACATCTCACCGACGGTTAAAATAAGCATCGCTGCTAAAAAGCCTTTAAAGTCGCTCGCAAAGGCCGTAATCCCGAATGATCCCATGAAAATAATAATGCCAATCACCATTTGCTTTTTCAAGTTATCTTGGAAAGTCCGGACGAAAAAGTTAACGAGTGGCTGGCCAAATACAATGAACAAACCGTTAATCGTCCACAAAAAGCTATATTCTCCTAAGCTGATATTAACTTCTTGTGTATAGTTTGCAATAGTCGATTGCCACTGTACGTAGCCAACCCAGCAAAGCATATAAGCTGTACATAATATAAAAAGAGCTGTAAGCTTGCTGCGGTTTTTTACTTTTCCATTTTCCGCAATGATATTTGTCTGTACTCCCGCAACATTGGCCATCTGACGGTAGCCAAAAGCGGCGATGAGAAAGAAAGCAGCAAACATAAGCATGTTCGCCATAAAGATATAATTAAATGAAAAGGAAGCAACGAATCCACCCATGGCAGACCCTAGCGCCACTCCCGCGTTTTGTGAGATGTAAATAGCGTTGAAGGCACGGCGTCCTCCCTCCGGCCAAATAGCACCGACAAGCGCATAGACAGCCGGAAAAATAACTCCTGTTCCAAAGCCAACAATCGTTAAAAAGATTACATAATGGGACCAGCCATGCCACATTGTCATGCCTGCCATCGCCATTAGGTTCAAGCCTGCTCCAAGTAAGATCGTTCGATAGCCGCCAAGCCGGTCAAAGAAAGCCCCGCCGAGCAAGTTGCCGACAACGTTAGCACCAGCATTTAACATTAAAACAATCCCTGCGACTGACAAGGATTTCCCTAATTCACCATGTATGTAAATGGTATTGAGAGGCCATAAGAATGAAGCACCTGTCACATTAATCACCATGCCGACTACTAGCAGCCAAACTGCTTTTGGCATACTGTATCCCCTCCTGTTTTATTCAATTATTTCGAGTGCCAAAATAGTATTGTAGAATGCCTACCCAATATTTTCAAGCTGTTTGCTGAACTTAAAATTCTGACTAATCCCCTTAAAATGGAGCTCGCTTTCTCTCGACTACTCATGATAAAATTTTCTTTATGCAGCAGAGAGGTGAGAAGAATAAACATGAATCCGTTTCCTTATGCAAGTGACAATAAACGTTACCATACATGGAATTACCATTTACGCCATCACTTTGGACACAAAGTATTTAAAGTAGCACTGGATGGCGGGTTTGACTGCCCAAATCGTGATGGCACGGTCGCATTCGGCGGCTGTACTTTTTGCAGTGCAGCTGGCTCCGGGGACTTTGCCGGCAGCCGGACTGATAGTCTGGAAAAGCAGTTCTGCGATATCAAGGAAAAAATGCACCGCAAATGGAAAGATGGCAAATATATGGCGTATTTTCAAGCTTATACAAATACCCACGCTCCGGTAGAAGTATTAAAAGAAAAGTATGAAACCGTTCTGAAACAAGAAGGAGTAGTCGGCCTGTCTATCGCCACCCGTCCAGACTGCCTTCCGGATGATGTCGTTGACTATTTGGCTGAACTCAATAAACGGACTTATTTATGGGTAGAACTCGGCTTGCAGACTGTCCATGAAAAAACAGCGGCTCTTATTAACCGGGCACACGACTTTTCTACTTACGTGGAAGGTGTAGAAAAATTGCGTAAGCATAACATTCGTGTCTGCTCTCATATTATTAACGGCCTTCCTCTTGAAACACCGGACATGATGATGGAAACTGCTCAAGCAGTGGCTAGTCTTGATGTGCAAGGGATAAAAATTCATTTGCTGCACCTATTAAAAGGCACACCAATGGTCAAGCAATACGAGAAAGGATTGCTCGAATTTCTATCACTCGACGATTACGTTAACCTCGTTTGCGACCAGCTGGAAATTTTGCCGCCAGAAATGGTCATCCATCGCATTACCGGCGACGGACCTATCAACTTAATGATCGGTCCCATGTGGAGCGTAGACAAATGGACCGTTCTGAACGCCATTGACGCCGAACTGCAGCGACGCGACAGCTGGCAAGGAAAAAGGGATCAGTCCCTCATCACTTCAAAGTGATGAAGGGACTGATCCCTTTTTTATGCTTTTTCTTCTTCTAAGTCTTTGATGGCGACTTGTGTTCTTTCTTCTAGCGGTCCTCTTAGGTGGACGGTTGCCATTTTTTCATCTTCATGCAATTCATCAATCCAAATGGAAACACCTTGGAATGTCACGTCAATATCTGCCGGTGAGGAAACGATTTGTTTTGCGCGTTGGATATCCACTTTGCTTACCTCCTAAATGATGTAATAAACCTATTTTTTGAAAGTAAGAAGATTTTATACATGTAGGCAAAATGGAAACGCCTTGTCATCTATCGGCTTTTGACCAAACGGCAATAGTTTTTATATTTTCAGGTCTTGTTCGACAGCATCCACCGATCAAGCGTGCACCACACTCATACCAATCCGCAATGTTGCTTGCGTAATCTTCTTTAGATGGCGCTCCAGACCACGTCTTAGTGGAGGCATCGTATATTTCACCTAAATTAGGATAAACGACAATGGGCTTTTCTGTGTGACCCGCTATGCTTTTAATCAATGAAGAAATATGTTCAGGAGATGTACAATTGATTCCAACAGCTGCTACTTGTTCATGCTGATCGAGCCAAGATGCACACTCCGCAATGGGAATGCCATTATTAATATGAAGATCATCTTTTGCACTAAAGCTAATCCACGCATAAGTTTTAGGAAACTCCTCTTCTAACAACCTAACAATCGCTTTAGCTTCTATCATATTAGGAATGGTTTCGCATGCCAGCACTTCCGCCCCTGCCTCAATTAAAGCTTTCATACGTGGTCTATGAAAATGAATTAGTTCCTCTTCCGTTAACTTGTAATCGCCACGATATTCTGATCCATCCGCGAGAAAGGCACCATAGGGTCCGATCGAAGCAGCTACAAACGGTTTTGGCCGGTTATCCAGATTTTCGAGCTGATTCCAAAATTCATCTCGTGCTTCTCTTGCTAGTTGGACAGACGTTTGAATCAAATCTAATGTTTCTTCTTCCTGCAGACCATGCTGGGCAAAGCCTTCGACTGTAGCTTGGTAACTCGCTGTGATAGCGCAATCTGCCCCTGCATGAAAGTAATCCATATGGACTTGTTTAATAATAGTTGGCTTTTCCATCAAAATCTTGGCTGACCACAGACTGTTATTTAAATCACAGCCATACTGCTCAAGTTCTGTAGCCATTGCTCCATCTAATACGATTAACGGAAATTTCTTCAAAATCGCTTCTATAGGGTTCATCATTGTTCCTCCGTTGGCAACATATTGATAATTAGCTCTCATTGCTGGCAATTATTGTGCGGTTTGCAACGCCTTTATGTCAGGCTCTGTTCCCAGCCATTTTTTGTATATTTTGCTATACGTGCCATTTTCGATAATTTTCTTAAGGGCTTTATCAACTTTAGGAGTTAATTCACTGTCTTTCGGCAGCATTAATCCGTAAAACTCTGCATTAAAATTTTTATGATCTTCGAGTGTTTTAAACTGCTCGTTTGGGTTATTTTTCAAGTATTCATTGATCACAGTGTTATCGGCGATGACGGCATCAACAGCACCGTTCTTCAATGACATAATAGACACTGCATCACTTTCATACTTTTTAATATCTGGGCTGTTTTTTCCTAAGATCTGTTCAGCCGCCATCTGTCCCGTTGAACCATTTAACACTCCTACTGTTAATTCTTTTAGGTCGTTTGCGCTTTTAACAGGGTTGCTTTTATCGGTCATAATCATGTGGGTAGACTGATAATAGGGAGATGAAAAGTCATAGGTTTGTTTCCGGTCATCACTAATCGTAATCGCACAAACGGCCAGGTCTATCTGGTCAGCTTGACGCGCACTTTCAAAAAGAGCATCCCACCCGATGTTTTTCACCTCATATTCATAGCCGGCCTCTTTCATAATGGCATCTACAATATCAATATCAAAACCGACAATTTTTCCTTTATCCATGTATGTAAATGGCGCATAAGCTGCGTCAGTCCCTACAATCACCTTTTTCTCTGCACTCTTCTCCCCAGTCTCCGTTTCTTCTTGTCCGCAGGCCGAAAGGAAAACTAAAAGACCGGCCATCCCTAAACCTAATATTAGTTTGCTAATTCTTTTCCTCATAATGCTTCCTCCAATTAGTGTAATAAAAATCAAACTGTAAATTTGCTTTCTAAACTAGGAGAAAGCACGGAAGAAAGCAGTGCGCTATCTATCCGCTTCTATCATTTCGAGATCCCCTAATGAAAAGATTTTACAATTGAGTAATTATTCTAAAAACAACTCATTCTCATAATACATTATTCCGCCCTTTTTTCAAGGAATAATTTCACCCTGCTTATGACGCCCAAAAGACCGGTGCATAAGCGCAGCCGGTCTTTTTCTTTTACTTATTGACTATTTCTTGTAACGCCGGATGGTCGTCCGCTAGTTCTTCTAGTTGGCTCCATACTCTTTCTTGCATTTCTTTAGGTAATTGTTCTGCACACTGTTTTGCTTTTTCTGTTTGGTCAAACTCCACATGAGCTAGGATCCTTCCAACATACCCTTCCACTTTATAAGGAGCCTTTTCAATAAGTGCCTCATATTCTTTTAGTGCTTCCTCTAGCTGGCCAAGCAAAAGAAATGAATCAGCCAGCATTTCTCGTACGTCTCCATCAGATGGATGGCGTTTCTTTAGTAAGAGAAGTTGTTCCTGAGCTTCTTTTGTATATTGCTCTTTACCGGTTTCTGCTCCATAACTTAGGGCAGCAGCTGCCGCTTTAAAACGCAGACGGTCATCATCATGAACATCGAGATAGCGTTTCAGCACTTTCCACGCCTCATCCGTGACCTCTCGTTCTATATAAAATAAAGCAAGTCGATCATAGCTTTCATGATGATCTGGATTTAACTCAATCGCTTTTTCATATAAAGCAATGATGACACTGATCAGCCCTACTGTTTTTAAGCCTCCCGTGATTTTTTTCCATATTCCCTGCTTCTCTTCTCTTAATTTTTCAGCATAAGGAACGAGTGCATCACCACTATTCCTGTACACAACCGCTGCCTCTTCGGATGACAATCCCATTTTCTGAATGAGCCTCTCGATTTTCAGCAGTTTTTTTGAGCTATATAATATTTTCATCCAAGGTTCATAGAGGGATTTATTATCCGATTCTGCTTGAATGAGGGCTGTAATGAGCATCAGCGCTTCTTTCACCCGGCCACTTTTGGAATACAGCTCCGCTAGTTTCGCTTTCAGCTCTACAGCCTCTTCTTTCTCAAGTAAACGGATCGCTTCGTCTGTTTCCAGCACTTCACTTAGAGCCCCAAGACGCCATTGTTCATCAATCATTCCCCGTAAATGATCCAAATGATTTTTCAGCTTCTCCCGTTCTGCTGGTGAAGACATCAACGCTGCAAGCTCCTTCATATTACACGCTTGCGGCATGGCCTCCAATACTCGAAAACGATATTTTTTTGCCTTGTCCATCTCGCCAAGCTCTTCATACAGACTCGCTAATTCATCATGGGCAGCTGTAAAGTCAGGATCAAGTTCTAGACACTTGAATAAATGCTGCTCGGCTAGATTCGTTTTTTCCACTGAACGATATAGCTTTCCGAGACGATAATGAGGAAAAGTACTCTGCGTGTCCATCTCCACTGCCTGCAGCAAAAGCGTTTCAGCAAGAGTTAGATTCTCCAACTGTTCTTGAAAGATCGCTTCATAACAGTAAAGGTCACTTAACGAATACTGAACTCGCAGCCTTTGTAAAAAAGCAAGCGCTCGGTGGGTAAATGGTGTCCCTTCTACGTACTCAACATAAAGCGAAACATGCTCTTCCAGCTCAGCGCCTTTCAAAAGGCCCTCCTCCATAAAACAAAGGCCAAGCTCTTTCTCGCTGTCTGCTTCCGCTTCTTCTATCATCATAGCACCGGCTCTTACGTATATATCGGGATGTTCAGAAGGCTGTCCATAGGAGCGGATGACAGTCTTTGCCCGCTGCCAGTCTCCCTGTTGAATAATCGACTGCGCCTCATATACAACTGCCTGCAAGTCACCGTTGGGATCAAGTTCAGCAGCGCGCCTGTAGGCTTCCTCTGCATGACTGTACAGCTCTCGGCCCATGCGCGTATGACCAATATATAACCAAATGATCCCTGTTTCTTCTTTTGGAACCTCCTCTGACCCGGTTTGCAAATAAGCTTCCGCTCGTTCCCACTTTTCTTCGTTCATGCGAATTTCTGCAATTCGCAAATAAGGATAGGGAACGGCCGGATTCATTTCAAGTGCTCGTTTGAACCAGGTAATCGCCCGGTTATCGTCCATTTCCATATAACAGCGTCCCACTTCATACACATAATAATGATCATTCGGATAATCTTCAGACAGCTTTTCGAACTCACTCAGTGCTTCTTGGTTGGCACCCGACTCCAGCAAAATAAGTGCGTGCGTCGATCGGGTGAATTCATCCTTTTCTGCCTGTTCAAGCGCTACAAGCGACCAATGTTGTGCTAGCTGAAACTGTGAAAGCTCCGCACAGCATCGGGCTAAATAGGCGTAAGCGGACGGCTGAAAAGGATCTTTTTCAAGTGAGCGCTTTAAATGGAAAATAGCGCGTTCAGGTTGATCATTTTGATAACCGACAATTCCTAAAAGAAAGTGCGCATACGCATTTTTTCGTTTGACCTGATCCATCACTTGCTGAAACTCCTTGCCGGTCTCATCATGCATATAATAAGAATGAGCCATGATCAGCTGGATCTCCTCATCCTCTTCACCAAACCGCTTTTTCACATGATCAAGCCACTTATTCAAATAGGGCTTCGCTTTCACATGTTCAATCATTGTTAAACCAATAATGGAGGAAAAAATTTCTTCCTCTTTCCCTATGAGATAAGCAAGAAAGTCCGTAACTGTCGCTTCCGCATCCTTCTCCATTTCTTCTAAGTACATGAATATTTCTTGAAAAAATTCATGGGTTTTCGGATCTAATCGTTCAAGCAGCCCTTTTTGCTCCTCCAGAACGAATACGATCGAAAGCTGCTCTTTTAACCGGTAGGTGTGCGGGACCTCTTCATAAGGGATAAACAACGTCTCTAGCTCATTCGGATCTTGGACTAACAGCACGCCTAACCGATCGTCGTAGCCGACAACAAGCTGAACATGTGAATTATTTTCGATCAATAGATCAAGCATGACAGGGCAGCCCGCATCGATAAAGTACTTATAAAGTTCAATTGTTCCTTTAAAGAAGGCTGATGAAAAGCCAAGTGACGCCATATAATCAATCGCTGTCATCAGCTTTGAACCCGTCACATCAAAAATGTGTTCAGCAATCTCATCCTGTGATATTTCCTTTCCGGCTGTCTGTAACATCATTGATAGCGTAGCTGGCACGCAATAATTCAATTTTTGCCGAATTGGCTCAATGGCAATCTCCCGGTAACTCCCCGCTTGATCAATGGTCCGCCCGCCGAGTGCTGTCTTTTTTAATACGGCTTTATTTTCTAAAATCCATTGTTCCAGCTTGCTCCATTGTTCCAGCTTGTATAACGCCTCTGCTTTTAAATAGATAAAATAATCTACATTTGTATGAAAAGGGTTTTCTTTGTTCCACTGGTCCGCATGATCAAGAATCGCTTGGAAGTTATCTGTTAAACGAAACCCTCTCATCTGCTCTAGCTGAAATACCGGACATTCTGGAAAAGCTTCAGCTCCTTTTTGCAGTACACGAAGCGCCTCTTTATGACGACCTTGTCTCGATAAGAGATCAGCGTACACAATCCAGCTAACATCCCCTCGCTCACTGAATGACAAATCAAGTCCCTTCTTCACTTCTCGTTCTGCCTGCTCCCAATCATTCGTTTCTAAATAAAAATCAGCTAGTTGGTCCGGGGATAAAAAGGCGCCTTCTTCTTGGATCAGACGAATATAATCTCTCGCTTCTTGATAGCGATATAGTTGGCAAAGTGTTTTGACGAGTAAAAGGTAGGCTATTTTTTTCTCGTCCGCTGTTAAAGATTCTTCCTCTTCATCAAATAAGCGTTGTTTCATTTTCGTTTCAGCCTCTAAGCTTCTTCCTTGCTCAAGCAGACGATAACAAGACCAAGAAAACGTACGGATAGACTGGAATCGCTTATTTGCCGCTGCCGCTAAAAAGTCGCTATAGCGATACATTCCACCCGCATCCGCTAAACGGATCAAGCGGTAGTACTCCTCTTCTGTTTCTATTTGCGCTAGCCACTCCTGAAGCGCTTTATAGGACTTTAGCGTCCAGAGCTGCTGAATTACCTGAATAAGATCGGAGACCATTTTAATGTCAGACGGCTTTGTGAAGACTATATTCAAAAGGCAACGCCCCTTCTTTTTAATTTTTTCGTTTGCTATCATTCTATTGATTATTTGCATTATACCAATAATCATTTATTTTAAGTATAATCATCGGAGATGGATTAATAGAAAGAGGAGAGACGTCATGAACTTAGATGGAATTTTACCATTTGCACGCATACTGTTAGAAAAAGCAGTAACGGACGGGAGCGCGGCTATTGATGCAACAGTTGGCAACGGCCATGATACTGTATTTCTAGCTAAACTCGTTGGTGAACGTGGCCGTGTCTTTGGATTTGACATCCAGGAGCAAGCATTAAAAAATACAGCTGTCCGCCTGCAGGAGCAACAGTTAAACGAACGGGTAATCTTATTTGACTGTGGACATGAACAAGCAGCTGCCGTTATTCCCGCTGAGTGGCAAAGACAGCTGAAAGGAGCGGTTTTTAACCTCGGCTATTTGCCAAAAGGGGATAAATCAATCGTGACTAGGCCGGATACAACCATTTCGGCTGTGAAACAGATTTTTTCCATGCTTGCATCTGGAGGGATCATTGTCCTCGTCATTTATCACGGTCATGAGGAAGGAGCTGTGGAAAAAGAGGAGCTGATCCGCTTTGTAGAAAGGATTGATCAGCAGGAAGCTCACGTACTTCGTTATGAGTTTATCAATCAGCTGAATAATCCACCATTTATTATAGCAATCGAGAAAAGATAACTTTTTCAGCTTGGATAAAATATCTTCGGTTTCGGATAATATATGCCCAGCTTTGGATAATAAATCTCCCACTTCGATAATAAGTCCCTTATTTTGGCTAATAAAAAAGCGAACACGGCTCATAAACGCCTGTGTTCGCTTTTTTATGTCCGAATAGCTTCTGCTAGCAGTTCAAATGACGTTAACTTGTCTTGAAAATCGTACATAATAGAGACAGCCATTATATTTTCTGTTTTATACTGTTCACTGATTTGCTCGTATTGTTCTCGTACACGCCGAGGACTGCCAACGACCATTCTCTTCCTGTTCTCCTGGATAAATTGGCGTTCATACTTACTATACTGGTAAGCTGCTGCTTGTTCTGGGCTCGGTACGCCGTTTGATTTCATTCCCTGAGCTGTCATCAGCAAGGATAAATCTAAGCTCGATGCCAGATGTTCTGCCTTTTCGTCTGTTTCGGCACAAATTGTAAACACTGCTGCCATACTCTTTGGCTTTGACAATAAGCAGGATGGCTGAAAGGAGCTATAATAAGCAGCCATATAGTCTGGCCCTCCGTCTCCATTAATAAATTGAGCAAACGTGTACGGAAGCCCTTTTTGCGCGGCAAGCATAGCACTTGAGCCGCTTGAGCCAAGCATCCAGACGTCCGGTACCGTTTGAACGAGTGGTGTAGCTTTTAGCCCCGGATAAGGTCCGCTCTCTTCATCCCCAGCAAGATAAGTCAACAATTCATCCACTTGTTCAGAAAAACGATCAACTTGACGGTATTCTCCTCTATTAAGTGCCAATGAAGCGATCGGCATGCCGCCGGGTGCTCTTCCGATTCCGGCATCAATTCTGCCTGGCGCCAGTCCTTCAAGCATCCGAAAATTTTCAGCTACCTTGTAAGAACTGTAGTGAGGCAGCATCACTCCGCCTGAGCCAATCCGGATAGTTTCGGTCTTCGCTGCTAAATAGGCCATCAGTACTTCCGGAGAAGATCCGGCAAGGGTGGAAGCATCGTGATGCTCTGACACCCAGAAACGCTCATACCCCAGCTTTTCGGCGTGGCTAGCTAGTTTGACCGTTTCTGCTAATGCTTCTTCCGCTGTTATTCCTTCTGAAATTGGTGATTGGTCTAATATGCTTAACTTCAATCCCACTGTAGACCGCCTCCATTCTCATTCACTGTCTTCTAATGAACCCTATGCTTTCCAAACCAGTGCGGAAACCACTGTTGCATCCGCCTGTATGTACGTCCATTTAGATAGAAAAATCGAGAGGCTGCTCCGCCTCTGCGAATTATTTTTTTAGAGATTTCTTGAATACCTTTATACTCATTGGCCTTTGAATCTGATAAATACATGCCAAGTAGCCCCCGATTGACCAGCCGGTGAAATTTCGCATGCTTTATTCCATTTACCCGTTCGTCCGCCTGCTCTATAAAATAAATGAACCGCTGGAACAATTGCTCCTCATTTTGATAATAAAAACAAAAGTTTAAATCGCCGCCTTCTTGATCCTCTTGCTGATCAATAAAATAATCCAGCAAAATATGAAGCCCTTGAATATAAGGGAAGTAGCTTTCTTTTATTTGCTGTGCCTCTTTAGACGTTAACGGTTCATCTAAGCTATATGCTACTAAACAGAAGATGGCAAGTGTTGAACCCGCACAGGCGGAAAATTCGTACCATTCCATCTGCGGCCAATCGCGTTGATTCTCTTTGAACCATTTGATTAAGCGCTCTTCTCTCTCTTCCTTTTTTACGTGCTTGTGTATTTGTAAATCACAGTAATAGCGACATAATTCTTTGAGAAAAGGAGAAATGATTTCATAGCCCATCATTTCAGCGAGCACGGACTGGCACGTCTTGACTAGTTCGACTAAATAGCCGCCGTCATTTTGATCTAAGCGATAGCGATAATAATGGCGCAGCGGCGCCCCTGGTGACAAAGCATCTTCCATCGCTTCATGAAGAGCCGCAAAATCAGCTGGATCAAGCGACGTACTGCGATCACAAAGATTATCAAGATAATCACTAATCGTCTGATAGGCAACAATGAAGCGAATAGCTTCTGTAAAGTTTTTCCCCGACAATAATGCCAGCACAGCCCCTCCCTCGCAATGAAATGTTTTATGAGTAATACTGGAGAGAGCCTGGCGGCGCAATTCTTCATTTGGAATCTCTTTCGCTTTTGCTTTCCAATAACATAGCTGTTCATGAACAATCGGAAAGACCCTTTTATACATGCTATGCATTAAGTGCAACGGTGTCATCGGGACTGGCATTTTGTCACCTCATTCCTCAATCACGTACCCTAATAAACGCAGTCTATTTTCTACAAATCCCTTAGCATAGTGAAAGACTTCTTCCCGTTCCGGTTCATTAAATATTTCATGATAAAGACCCGGCCACTCCTTATAGTGCATCTCTGATAAATCAAGACGATGAAACCACTTTCTCACACTTTTTTTATCAACGATTAAGTCATGTCCTGCTTGCATAACGAGAAGCGGAACATCTGGCACTGCCCCTGTCTTTAAGTCGGCTGTCTTCATCGCCTGAAGCAGTTCACGGTACCAGCGAACGGACACTTTGTTCACATACAGCATGTCCTCTTTATCAGCTTGTCTAACCTCTTCATTTCTTGTCGCCATTTCGACTGTCAATCCAGAAGAAAACTTTACTGAAGGAGAGAGTGAATTTAGCCCATGCGATAGAATGTCGACAATCTTTGGCGGGGTGTGAATCATCCCAAGACAAGGGGAAGATAAGATAACCCCTGCCGTTTCTACTTCCATTTCCTGAAGCAGCCGGATGGCAATTAGCCCTCCCATACTATGTCCTAATAAGAATAAAGGCAAATCAAACTGGTAGGCTGCCTGTACCCAGTCTTTTACTTCCTCGATATATTCATTAAAAGATGAAATGTGTCCTCTTTGTGCTCTCGATGTCATACCTTGGCCAGGCAAATCGCCCATTACCACATGAAAGCCGTTTCTGCGCCACATTTCAATCAGCCAGCCATAACGGCCATGATGCTCCATCGCTCCATGAATCATAACGATGACACCTTTCGGCTGTTGTTTTGTTTCCCATTTCCACATCACGCATCTTCCTCCGGCTTTTTATAGTCCTATACTTTTTACCTTCTATTATACAAATCAAATCGTTTTAGTTAAAATAATAAGCAAATTGATCCTGCTTATCTTTGGCGGGACAAATAAAGGAAGGGGAGAAAGATGATTTATCCTTATAACAATAAAACACCGAAAATTGCTGATTCCGCTTATATAGCGGATTACGTAACCATTACCGGCGACGTGACAATCGGCGAAGAAACCAATGTTTGGTTTAATACCTCTATTCGAGGAGACGTAGCTCCCACTGTGATTGGGAAAAAAGTCAGCATTCAGGATAATTCCGTGCTTCACCAAAGCCCAAACAATCCTCTCATCATTGAAGATGAAGTCACGATTGGCCATCAGGTAATCCTGCACAGCTGTAAAATTAGAAAAAATGCTCTTATTGGGATGGGATCCATTATTCTTGACAATGCTGAAATCGGTGAAGGTGCCTTTATTGGAGCTGGCAGTCTCGTTCCACAAGGCAAGGTCATTCCGCCTCACTCTGTCGCATTCGGACGGCCAGCAAAAGTCATTCGTCCAGTGAACGAGGAAGACCGAAAAGACATGGAACGCATTGTAAGAGAATATGTAGAAAAAGGACAATATTATAAAAGTATACAGAAAAAGCCTGAAGACTATTAAAAAGTCTCCAGGCTTTTTGATTTTTCATTAGTTTGCTGCTTGTTCTTTTAAGAGGTCAGCTTTATCTGTTCTTTCCCATGGAAGATCGACATCTGTACGGCCAAAATGTCCGTAAGCTGCTGTTTGCTTGTAAATCGGACGGCGAAGTCCAAGCATATTAATGATACCAGCTGGACGAAGATCAAAGTTGCTGCGAACAAGTTCCACAAGCTGCTCCTCAGAAACCGTTCCAGTACCGAATGTATCAATGGCAATCGATACAGGCTGTGCTACACCAATCGCATAAGCGAGCTGCACTTCACATTTATCAGCCAGGCCAGCAGCAACAATATTTTTCGCTACATAACGAGCGGCATAAGCTGCTGAACGGTCTACTTTTGTTGGATCTTTACCGGAGAATGCTCCACCGCCATGGCGTGCATATCCGCCGTATGTATCCACAATGATTTTTCGGCCAGTTAAACCAGCATCCCCTTGAGGTCCGCCAATAACGAAACGGCCCGTTGGATTAATAAAGAATTTTGTATTCTCATCAATTAATTCAGCTGGGACAACTGGATTAATCACTTGCTCACGCAAATCGCTTTGAATTTGTTCAAGCGTTACTTCCGGATGATGCTGCGTTGAAATAACGATAGTGTCAATTCTTACTGGCTTATCGTTCTCATCGTATTCAACGGTTACTTGTGTTTTACCATCTGGACGCAAATAATTTAGCGTTTCTTCTTTTCTTACTTTTGTCAGCTGGCGGGACAATTTATGAGCAAGTGAAATCGGCAGCGGCATTAATTCTTTTGTTTCATTACAAGCAAAGCCAAACATTAAGCCTTGGTCGCCTGCGCCAATCGCTTCGATTTCTTCATCACTCATTTGGCCTTCACGAGCTTCAAGAGCAACGTCTACCCCTGCTGCAATGTCAGGAGACTGCTCATCAATAGATGTCAGCACACCACAAGTGTCTGCATCAAATCCATATTTTGCACGTGTGTAGCCAATTTCTCTTACTGTTTCACGAACGATTTTATTAATGTCCACGTAAGAAGATGTTGTAATTTCCCCTGCTACGAGTACAAGCCCAGTTGTAACAGATGTTTCTGCCGCTACGCGTGCATTTGGATCTTTTGACAAGATTTCATCCAGGATGGCATCAGAAATCTGATCACAAATTTTGTCCGGATGCCCTTCAGTAACTGACTCTGAAGTAAAGAGACGACGATTTTTAGTCATGAAACTTCCTCCTTAAAAATGATCAACGAAACTGCCGATCGTTAATGGTACGGTACTCATTTTCCCTAAGTTTATCCTTTTAAAAATAAAAAAACCCCTCCTGAAATAAAGAGAGGAAAGGTTGGTCTTGTCAACATAGGCCTTTCACTCTTATCGCTCAAGGTTTTGCCCTTGCTGCAGGTTAGCACCTTTGTCTTGAAAATAATCTTATAATGATATAAGTGCTGGTCAGTCTCTGTTATGACTGCCGCCTATAATCAAGCAGGTTGCCGGGCTTCATTGGGCCTGTCCCTCCGCCAGCTCAGGATAAGAGTATCCGTTCAAGGTTACATCATACGTAATCCCTCTGGCAATGTCAACAGATTTAGTGTAAAATCTCTTTGTTTTTTCCGGTTTCTTTTCATAAAGAAGGGAACAATTTGTTAATAAAAAGTCACAAAAAAAAATAAATGAATAGTATAGACTATTAAATGTAATGTGTTATACTATTTTTGAGTAAACGATTAAGATGCCAATTCATTTAAATTCAGATAAAGGATGGTTATTTATTTATGAAAACTGCTAGTGTTTCAAACGAAATTTTGGAACTTTTAAAAGGTGCTAACGTAACAATGCAGCCATCTGTGCCGCTGCTCGTAGAAAAAGTACTTAATCGCAAAGAAGGCGTTCTAACTGCTTCTGGAGCAGTAAGTGCTGAAACGGGAAAGTATACAGGGCGTTCTCCTAAAGACAAGTTTATCGTTGAAGAACCATCAACAAAAGATAAAATTGATTGGGGTCCCGTGAACGAACCGATTTCTTCAGAAGTATTTGATCAATTATACACGAAAGTGATCAACTATTTAAAGGAGCAAGAAGAACTATTCGTATTCAAAGGATTTGCAGGGGCTGATCCAGCTCACCGTCTTCCAATCCAAGTGATCAATGAATACGCATGGCATAACTTATTTGCTCATCAGCTTTTCATTCGTCCGACTGAAGAAGAATTAAAAGATCATCAAGCAGGCTTTACAATCGTATCTGCGCCGAACTTCAAAGCAGATCCTGCAGTAGATGGCACAAAATCAGAAGCATTCGTTATCATTTCTTTTGAGCGCCGCATTGTGTTGATCGGCGGAACGGAATATGCAGGAGAAATGAAAAAATCAATCTTCTCTGTAATGAACTATCTACTTCCAGAAAACGACATCTTATCTATGCACTGCTCAGCAAACGTTGGCTATGAAGGTGACGTAGCATTGTTCTTCGGTCTTTCAGGTACAGGTAAGACAACGTTAAGTGCTGATCCAAATCGCCGCTTAATCGGTGATGACGAGCATGGCTGGTCTGCGAGCGGCGTGTTCAATATTGAAGGCGGCTGCTACGCTAAAACAATCGGACTTTCTCGTGAAAAAGAACCACAAATTTTTGATGCGATCCGTTTCGGTTCGGTCCTTGAGAATGTGGTACTTGATGAACAATCCCGCATTCCAGATTACAATGATAACAGCTTGACAGAAAATACTCGTGCTGCTTATCCATTACAAGCAATTGATAACATCGTTGACCCAAGCGTAGCCGGTCATCCAAATACAATCATTTTCTTAACAGCTGATGCATTCGGCGTTCTGCCTCCAATCAGCAAGTTAACAAAAGAGCAAGCAATGTATCATTTCTTGAGCGGATACACATCTAAGCTTGCTGGTACAGAGCGTGGAGTCACTTCTCCGCAAGTAACATTCTCTACATGCTTCGGCTCACCATTCCTTCCGCTTGAAGCAACACGCTATGCGGAAATGCTCGGTGAGAAAATCGATGAGCACAACGTTCAGGTGTTCCTCGTGAATACAGGCTGGACTGGCGGCGAATATGGCGTTGGTTCTCGTATGAAACTCGCTTATACACGCGCAATGGTTCAAGCAGCTCTAGAAGGCGAATTAAATAACGTTGAAACGTATACAACAAAAACATTTGGCCTGCAAATTCCGCTTCACGTACCGGGTGTACCGGATGAAGTTCTAATTCCGCGTAAAGCTTGGGCAGACGAAGATGCCTTCATGACAAAGGCTGCAGAACTTGCTGGCAAGTTCCGTGAAAACTTCAAAAAGTTCAATAACGTTTCGAAAGAAATTATCGAACTTGGCGGACCACAAATCTAAATATCCAATAAAAAGGCACCGTATTCCGGTGCCTTTTTATTAGTTGATTGAATTTAAGGAAACGAGCCTGTAAAGGATTTCTGTTTGATCTTTTTGCCACTCTACTTTTTCAATAACAGCCGTTCCGGTAATATCCCCGTCTTTTGTTTTATATACATTAATTGGAATATCAATTGGATAAAGCCGATAACCTTCTTTTTTCAGAGAAAACAAATTTTCTTCCTTTCTCTGTTCTCTTCCTTTTGTCACGATGATTGTATTTAATTCCATTGGCATCCCCATGCCCTTCCCCTCCTTGGCATTCTTTTTATCGTTGTTTTTTCATCCAAGCGCATAAATCTGTCACGATTTTCCGGTTTACAGCCGGTGGGAAATAATGATCATATTGATCAAAATACCACGTTTCAGCCGGATGTTCCACCTGTCTTAACCGTTCTTCCAAGCGAAACGCATGCTCAGGTGAAACATTTTCGTCTTTTAGCCCGTGAATAATTAACACAGGGGCTTTTAACCTCTCAAGCTGGTAAAGTGGTGTGCGCCAGCTGTATAGCTCTTCCTGCTTATAAGGGCTTGCGCCGATCACTCTTTTCATCATTCTCCGTAAATCTTTTCTTTCCTCATAGGTTAACACCATATCGGACACGCCGCCCCACGTCACGACAGAAGCGGCCTGTTCTTTTTCAATGGCCGTAAGCAAGGCCATAACGCCGCCTCGGGAAAATCCAAAGATATGTACTCGGTTCGTTACACGCGGGTGGGCCTGCAATAATTCAAAGCCAGCAAAAGCATCTTCCCTATCTTCTCCAGCAAAATCTTCATTTCCTTCTCCCCCGCGATTACCGCGATAAAAAGGAGCAAAAACAATGAAACCTTCAGAGGCAAACTGGGCAATACGTGCTGGACGAACCATGCCGACGTTTTTAATGCCTCCCCGTAAATAAAGAAAACCATCATATGTACCTTCCGCTGCCGGCTCTGCGAGTAAGCCTTTGACTTTTAGTCCACCTGACCAATAAGTAATCATAGACAGAACAACATGCGGATTTGGAGAAGGAAAACGAAAGCGCTCAATGATTCTTTTCATATTATCACCACACATTTATCGTCATTTCAGCCATTGTTTTTCCTTTAGAACGTCTAACGTCTTTTCGACTACTTCATCTTGCATCAAAAAGCTAAAACAGTCGTTCATTCTTTCTGTGAGTAAGTTCTCTCCGAACAAAACCGGGCCTTCTGTTTCTAAATAATCATCTTTTCTTTCTATCTTCCCTATTTTTGCAAAAAAAACCGCCTTTACAAAAGGGTTTTTGGACCGCCTGACAAAATACTCACCTACAAACTTCAGCTCCTCCACAAGCGCTCCCGTCTCTTCAAAGACTTCGCGCCTTGCTGCCTCCTCGATTGTCTCCCCGTCCTCTACCTTGCCTCCCGGAAATTCTAATCCGCGTTTTGGATGAAGTGTCAGCAGCCACTTTTCCTCAAAGCGACAAAAAACAATGACATGCCGGGCTGACAATGAAAAGGCCTCACGCTGAAAAGCGAGTGTCACCCGGCAGCCATTTTTATCGATGAATTCAACCATGCCTTCCCCCTGCTTCTATCGTCAACCTTCACAAACAGATTGCTTGTAAAGTTTCTTCAGTTTGAATTCATTATACCTTATTTTTCTTTGCCAAGGCTATTAAAGTCCTGCTTATTAAAAGTCTCCCATTTCTCTTATGTGCTGTTTTGCCTCTTCATCTCCAAGCTCATAAATCGTTTGATAGACTTTTCTTAAATGAGCATCATACTGATCATTTTCGGTATCTTTATGGTATTCACGATACGGAATATGAGCGCGAAGAAAGTTGGCCACTTCTACTGAATAGTTAGCGTCAAATAACTCCCTTAAAGACGTAATTTCTTCATCTGTTGCATAAATTTTGAAGTTCCATGGGGAGACTGTCGGATTCCGCATAATCTCTCCCGTCTCAATCGCGATATAGTAAACATTTTTTTCTTCCTGCATGTTAGACACCTCCTTTGCTTATCGTTCCCCGTCTACCTATAAAAATGAATGAGACAGAACATTTTTTGATTCGACGGGTTCGTTGGTTTATTCGGCTGAATTGGGGTATAAATGTTAATAAAGGGACAAGAGAACGAATATACTATCCTAAAGCAAAGGAGAAGATCAACTTGAAATTGGTAGATGAATTATTCGAAATTTACCGTGGAAAGCTTCAAGGAACAGAAGAAGACCTAGATATGATTACATTGGCTGTACTTGAACAACTGTCGCAAAGAGAGATGTTAAACATTATTAAAGAATTAAATGAAGAGGAGTTAGCCTACTTTTTCCGTCTTTACCTATTTGAAGCATTAAAACAGAGATTTGATATGTATGATGCCGGAAATGATTTCGGTGATAAACGCCTGTACCATTAAATACATAAAACTGCTCCCTTAATGGGAGCAGTTCTTCTTTATATCTTAATATAAACAAAAAGGATGCCTCGGCTAGGGCATCCTTTTCAACTTTATGCTTATTTTCCTAAGAACGACTTTAACATCCATACGTGCTTTTCAAGGCCCTGGTGAATCGAAAGCAGCATATCACCTGTTGTTTCGTCATTTACCTCTGCCGCAAGATCCATGGCTTCTTTTAATTCATTAATCATTGTGGTGAAATCATCTACTGTGGATTGGACCATTTGTTCTGCTGTTTCTCCGCCTTCTGCCTCATTTACAGAAGCCATCTGCAAGCTTTCTTTCAATGTGGCTACTGGTTTCCCTTCTAGCGCTAACAAACGCTCTGCTAATTCATCAATGTGGACACCTGCTTCTGTGTAGAACTCCTCAAATTTTTCATGAAGCGCGAAGAACTGCGGTCCTTTTACGAACCAGTGATAATTATGTAATTTGGTATACATCACTGTCCAGTTGGCAATTTGCTTGTTTACACTTTCTATTAATTGTTTAGACATATTCTTCATTCCTCCTGTTAATTATCCTACTCTTCAGTTATTACCACTCTTTGCAGCTTTTAAAACTAACGATTCTTTTCTGCAAGCGGCCTAAAAAAATGGTATGATAGTCATGGGAGGGGAAGTTAATTGGTTATTATTATGATTTTGTCGGTTATCATTATTGCGGTCGTTATTGCGCTATCTGTCTTCACAGTGAATAAAGGCTATGCATTTAAACATACAGTCGATCCGCTTGAGAACAATCCGCATTTACAGCAGGAACCCGATAAAGAAGAATCAGACCTAAAATAAAGGCAGAGGTTTTATGCTCAAAAAACTTTTTATGATCCTTATCCGCTTTTATCAAAAAGTAATATCTCCTTTAAAACCACCTACGTGCCGATTCTATCCGACCTGCTCTCATTACGGCCTAGAAGCGGTCAAACGGTTTGGTGCCTGGAAAGGCGGATATTTGACGATTGTCCGTATTTTAAAATGCCATCCCTTTCATCCGGGCGGCTTTGATCTTGTGCCAGAAACTTGGGCAGACCGTAAGAAAAAGAAGCAGTTGCCTGAAAGCAAAACGAATGGATAGGAGAGGCTTCTATTGAAAGCGAACGTTTGTCAACAGCCCAGGCTTCTTTCTATTTTTCATTGTCTGCTTGCCGTTATAAGTGTGAGCCATTAATCATACATCATTTAAAAAGATGAGGCGAAACATCAGTTGGTACTGATGTTAACCTCATCTTTTTTAGCGATCGGAACGTGTTCTTCCGCATCATTTATCTTCCTTAAACCTCGTTTTCAATTCACGGCGCAGCAGCTTTTTAGAAGCGTTTCTCGGCAAAGATTCTAACTTCACAAAATAAGCGGGACACTTATACTTCGCTAGCCGTTCTTCACAGAATGCCCTTAACTCTTCTATTGTTACTTGTTTTTTCTCAACGATAAAGGCTGCCGGGACCTCTCCCCATCTCTCATCAGCGACTCCGGCAACACCAACCTCTCTAACCGCCGGGTGACTGAGCAAAACAGCTTCTATTTCCGCTGGATAGATGTTTTCTCCACCTGAAATGATTAAATCTGAACGGCGGTCTAGTACGAATAAGAATCCTTCTTCATCTACATAACCAATGTCCCCAGTATGGAACCAACCATCCGTAAAAGCAGCCTGATTCGCTTCCTCCCGATTCAAGTATCCCGCCGTCACATTTGGACCTTTAACAAGGATTTCCCCTTCTGAACAAGGCGGAGCATCAATCTTTAATTGACATGGAAACAGCGGCTTTCCAGCTGATCCAAGCTTTGTTAAGCTATATTCTGGCGGCAGCGTCACAATTTGTGAGGAGGTCTCTGTCATCCCGTATGTTTGAAATACTGGAATCTTTTTCTCTGCACAGGTCTCAAGCAGCGGTTTAGGAGCCGGCCCGCCGCCAAGAAGCATGCAGCGGAAATTAGGATGATAGCTGCCTTCTAACGTCTCTATAAGACGACTTAGCATCGCTGATACTACAGAAATAATTGTCCCTTCTCCCCGTTTAAGCGCCTCATTAATTTCATTTTCATCAAAGTGAGTATACAAACGGAAAGGCATGCCATAGAGAACGCTGCGCATTAAAATAGAATAGCCGCTTATATGAAAAATAGGCACTGCGCAAAGCCAGCAGTCATTCTCGTGTAATCCAAGATTGAAGGCTGATCCGGTTGCGCTCCACCAATGGTTGCCATACGTTTGCCGAACACCTTTCGGCTTTCCTGTTGTACCAGACGTATACATAATCGAACAGGTATCACCAAGGGAAAACTCATCTCTGCTTTTGAACTCCATAGGAGATAAAATAGCCGTCACATCTTTTCGGATGAAGGTGTCGTCTAATTGATCGACAGTTTGCTGATACAGCGGGTCATAAACAATAGCTGCTATTTCAGCGTCTTCTAGCTGCCACATCAATTCGTTTGTCGTTAACCGATGATTCAGAAGAACAGCTTCGGCTCCTAATTGCTGAAGAGCATGAATAACACATACAGCATTCGGAGTGTTTTGGACAAGAAGCCCGATTCGGTTTCCCTTCTTTAATCCTTCTCTTTCTAATTCTGCTGCCCAGCTCAGTGATTTTTTATACAATTGGGCAAATGTCCAGGTGCTTTCTTCAAAAAACAGAGCCGGACGATCAGGGGTTAAGAAAGCTCGCTGTTTTAACCAGTTCGGCACTCTTTCGGCCATTTCTCATTCCTCCTGCCTCACCTGACTGACAAAAAAAGCTTGATGGCTGCCCATCAAGCTTTCACATTTACCCGCCAGCCGGGGAATATTTTATTCATGGTAAAAATTAGTGACACTCTTATTCAAGCCAGTCTTTATACGTTAGACATATGGCTAAAAAGCGCCTATTTCACTAGCCTGTCTTATTCTTGCCTGCCTTAAACAGGTGTTCCCATTTTCTATTAAGGGAATCTAGGGAATTGGCCAAAATCTGGCTTGCGTTTTTCTTTAAACGCATCTCTTCCTTCTTTTGCCTCGTCCGTTGTATAGTAAAGCAATGTCGCATCCCCAGCAAGTTGTTGAAGGCCAGCAAGACCGTCTGTATCGGCATTCATCGCTGCCTTAAGGAAACGCAAAGCAGTTGGGCTCTTCTCAAGCATTTCTTCACACCATTTTACTGTTTCCGCTTCTAATTGATCTAATGGAACAACCGTGTTCACAAGACCCATATCAAGTGCTTCCTGCGCATTGTACTGGCGGCACAAGTACCAAATTTCACGTGCTTTTTTATGACCGACGATACGAGCTAAATAACCAGAACCATAACCAGCATCAAAGCTGCCGACTTTTGGACCCGTTTGACCGAACACCGCATTTTCTGCTGCGATCGTTAAATCACACACAACGTGAAGAACATGTCCGCCGCCAATTGCATAACCCGCTACCATCGCAACTACTGGCTTTGGAATAACACGAATTAACCGTTGTAAGTCTAATACATTCAAGCGTGGAATTTGGTCTTCACCAACGTAACCGCCATGACCGCGTACTTTTTGGTCTCCGCCTGAGCAAAATGCTTTTTCTCCAGCGCCTGTTAAAACAATGACACCAATTTTTTCATCATCCCGTGCGTAAGCAAAAGCGTCGATTAATTCCATTACCGTTTTAGGACGGAAAGCATTATGTACCTCAGGACGATTAATCGTTACCTTCGCAATACCGTTATATGTTTCGTACAAAATGTCTTCGTATTCGCGTTCGCTAACCCAATTAATAGCCATCTATTATTTCCTCCTTATTATGTATGGGATAAAAACTCCTTTATTATTGTACCAAACTTCGCGGAATCTTCCACATGAATCGCATGCCCTGCTCTGTTTATTTCTTTCCACACAGCTGAAGGAAGCAACTGAGCCATTTCAGCAGCAATCTTTGTAAACTTTTTATCCTCTGTGCCAGTGATCAACAGCACCGGCATAGAAAGCCTGGGCAGAGCTTCCCACCAAGAGGGCTGCGAACCTGTTCCCATCCCCTTTAACGAGCTGCTAAGCCCCTTAACAGAATTCTGTAACCGCTGCTGTCTGATCGCTTCTCGCTGTACACTTGGCAATGTACGCTGTGTCGCAAATAAGGAAATCTCCTGCCAGTAATCGATGAAGGCTTCCATTCCTTCCCGCTCTATTCTCTCAGCAAGAGCGGCGTCTCCTTTTCTGCGCTGTAAGCGTTCCTCCTCCGTTTTTAAACCGGGAGAGGCACTCTCTAGCAACAAAGATTCGACAGCGTCTGGAAATAAGGCAGCCATTGTAAGCGCCAGCCTTCCTCCCATGGAATAGCCTAACAGATGAAACTTAGCATAACCTAGCTTGTTCATGAGCTCGATCATATCTCGGGCTGCTAACTCAATCTTGTATCTTTCTTCATCTGCCGGACAGCTGCTTTTCCCATGGCCAATAATGTCAACCGTTACACACAGGTAATGATCTCTTAAATATGCGATCGTTTCTGTCCAAGTGTCTACATTCCCAGTAAATCCGTGCAATAATAGCAAAGGTTTTCCTTTGCCGCTTACTTCAACATAATATCGGCAGCCGTGGACTTCTATTTCCAAAAGCCCTCACCTGCCGTCAATTTATTCATTTCCTGGGAAACTTTCTCCCATAATTCGCGGTGAGCCACTACATTTTTTGCTCGATCGGTAATAGCTTCAATAATGAGTAAACCACCCGCTTTAGCTGCTTTAGCCATACTGTTGTCTAAAGAAGCTAAATCTGTCACCCGCTCATAATCTCCCCCATAAAGTTTCGCTGCATGAGAAAAATCAAGATCTGCTGGAGTGCCAAACAGCAATTCAAAGTGCTTCTGTTCTCCCGCCTGCGGCAAATAAGAAAAAATGCCTCCGCCGTTATTATTAATGACAATAACCGTTATATTGATCCCATTCAACTTAGCAGCTAACAAACCATTTAGATCATGGAAAAGAGACAAATCTCCCACAATTAAATACAGCGGGGAAGTAACAGCTGCCGCTCCAAGCGCACTAGACACTAATCCATCAATTCCATTCGCTCCCCGATTGGCCAGCAAACGGATTCTGCGCTCGTCTGTGAAAAAGAACGAATCTAAATCGCGAATAGGCATACTATTGCCGACAAATAAGGCCGACTGATCAGGGAGGCGCTGTAATACCTCATAAAACAGCTTGCCCTCATCCAGTTCTGCATGTTCCCCTACACTTTGCATAATGGTTTTAGCTGCTTGATTAATGTGCATCCAATTTTCCAACCAAGAACTTCGGTCTCTTTGCTCGTTCAGGTGCGCGGATAAGGATTGGCAAAAAGCACTTTCATCGGCAGCAAGCATATGAGTAGCCACTCCAATCGGCTCTCTCCAACCACCGCCGCTGTCAACTACGCAATGAACGATAGCAGCATGTCTGCCAATAAATTGGGTAAGGGCTTTTGATACAGGCATCGCTCCAAAACGAAGCACAATATCAAAGGAAGCCTCTTGCTTGATTTTCTCATTTCGCAGAAAAGCATCATAACTGTCTATAATTAAGTGAGAATGAACCTCTCCACTCCGTAGGCCAGACAGCGGATCTGCTAATATAGGGTAGCCCAGCTTTTCAGCTAATTCCACTACCGTTTTTTCAAATCCCTCAGATTGCTGTTCCCCACAAATAATCAAACCTTTTTCCTTTTCCTTAAAAATAGCCGCAAGTGCCTCTATCTCCTGCTTGGGAAGTATACGCATTCCTTCACTAAGATGGATTGCCGGCAAGTCTTCCGTCTCTAACCGCTCAAATAAACCATCATATTGGGGAAGGAGAGGCTCACGAAATGGAAAATTCAAATGGACAGGTCCAGCTGGCGACTGCTTCGCTATATAGATGGCTTTTGCAGCTGTGATCCGAACATAACGCAGCATATGCTCCTCTGCATCCGGCAGGGCCATCTCAGCAAACCACTTTGCATGGGTTCCATAGAGACGATTTTGATCAATAGATTGGGGCGCTCCTACTTCTCTCAGCTCATGCGGCCGATCAGATGTAAGCACGATAAGCGGAATACGCGCATTTTTTGCTTCCGCTACAGCAGGTAAGTAATTAGCTGCAGCCGTACCTGATGTACATAACAAAGCTGTCGGTTTTCCGGAAGCTTTCGCTAACCCGAGGGCAAAAAAAGCGGCTGACCGCTCATCGATCTGAACATATACTTTTATGTCAGGGTGCTCAGCTAACAAAAGCGCCATAGGAGTAGACCGCGAACCCGGGCTAATCACGGCGCTTTCTACTCCTGCTTTCACAAGCCCATCGATGAAATGGGCGTTATATAACGTTAAATCTTTTTGTTTATTATTCATGAGCTATTTCTCCTAACGCCCGCAACATCGGTCTGAGCTTAATTCGTGTCTCCGCTAGCTCGCTCTCCGCCTCCGAATCGGCAACAATCCCACAGCCTGCATATAAAAAGGCCTGTTGTTTGCTTAATAAGCCTGAGCGAATAGCAACAGCAAATTCACCATTTTTCCGATAATCCATCCAGCCGACAGGAGCAGCATAAAACCCTCTATCCATTCCCTCAAGCTGACGAATAACAGGAAGTGCCTTCTCATTTGGCAGTCCGCCTAGTGCAGGGGTCGGATGGAGCCTTTCAACAAATTGCAAAATCGAACGATTCTCCTCGGTAAAACCGGTAACAGGCGTATATAAATGTTGTATGTCCCGTACCTTCATTAATCCAGGAACAGAAGGGATATTTACCGTGTAGCATAAGCGTTCCATTTCCTTCTTAATCATTTGAACGACATAATCATGCTCAATCCGATTTTTTTCATCGTTAAGCAACTCATTTCCTAATGCTGCATCCTCTATGTCGTTCTGTCCTCTTTTAATTGAACCAGCAAGACATGTAGACAAAGCAATCTCGTTTCGCTTACGAACCAATCGTTCAGGGGACGCCCCTAAAAAACAGGATTCCATTGCTTCTAATGAAAAAATAAAGCTGTCAGGCTGTTGTTCAATGAGTCGTTCTAATACTTGATCATGAGCAATTTCTTGATCAAAATTAGCAACAATTTTTCTGGCAAGAACTACCTTTTTCAAATCACCATCTAAGCGAATTTGTTTCACTGCTTGACCGACTGCCTGTTTCCACTGCTCTGTATCTTTCTCTTCTAGAGAAGTTAACATCGTTCCCTCTTCTGAACGTTCTATGTTAACCCGTGAAAGAAGACAGTCCTTTTTCACTTCTAATTTATCAATGAGCTCTTCTAACTCATCAGAAGGGCAAATAACATTGGTCGTTACATAACATTCTCCTTCATATATTGTCAGCATATACTCTGGCAAATAAAAAAAGGTAGATGAAAATGTAGACCATTCTTCCTCTTGTCTCTGCTCTGGATCAAAAGAAAAACCGCCAAACAAAACAGGCCCTATTCCGTAAGCATCGAAAGAATTGTGAATAAATGCACTTTCAATCATGTCATTCCACTTTTTCTCGGCCGCTGCATAACGTGATTGATCCTTTTTCTCATTACGAACAGTATAAATATTGCCTAAACCGACAATTTCCACTTCTCCATCGCGGTCTTTCCAAAAAAAACGTTCTCCCGCATAAAGAGCTCGTCCGCGTTTATAAAATTGTAAAGAATCCATCCAATCAATTTTTTCGACATAACTAAATAGAGCAGTTTGCTTATTAGGCTGCTTTTCACGAATCGATTGTATAAAAGCTTCTTTGATCGGCTGGCTTTTTATAGTAGACAATGAACTCTCCTCCATTGCACTTAAATCAGTTATTCATTCTAGTCAAACCTATTTAAAGATACACCTCCAGAACTCTTCCTGTCAATGATTCCCCCTTATTTATACCATACCGCCTTGACCATCACCTGTTTAGTGTACCCGTTATTTTTCACACCACTATCTTATGTTTCAATTAAAGAAAGAAAGGAAATAAGAAAGATAAGAAGAGCTTTTCGAATAGTTGTCCAGTAGATGAGATAAGGATGTGAAAGTAATGTTATCAAAAGAACAAAAGCAGCTGCTGAAAGATGATTTGCTTACGCAAAAAGAACAGCTTATTCACCATAAAGACAGAGAAGGAACAGAGCCTGAAGCGGGCAGTGAACGAGACACAACAGGCGAACTCTCTATGTATGATAACCATCCCGCAGACATAGCGACAGAGCTGCATGAACGGGAAAAAAATCTTGCTTTAAGTGATCACCATAACAACGAACTTGAAAAAGTAGTAAGAGCATTAGAAGCAATGGAGAAGGATCAGTATGGAAAGTGTCTGGAATGTGGCAAGGATATCTCCTTTGAGCGATTGCAAGCCGTACCAACCTCCCTCTATTGTGTAGAGCATACTCCTAAAAAAACAATAGCTAACGATCGTCCAGTAGAAGAAGAAATACTTCAGCCAGGCGGAAATGGTCATTTTTTGCATAGAGATAAGGAAATAAAAGACTATGAAGATAGCTTTCAAGAAGCAGCAAAATACGGTACATCAGAAACGCCTTCTGACTTTACGAGAGGCCATCGAGACTACAATGACTTATACGAAGACATAGAGGAGGTAACAGAGGGATTTACAGAAGAATATGAGAACTTCACAGCAACAGATATAGAAGGTGAGCATGAAGGTTTTTATCGTTCTACAAAAGAACAAAGATATGTAGAAGAATTGGATGAGGAAGGAATCGAATCACCATTAGGAAACATTCCTTACAAGAAAAAAGACAGCTATCTAGAAGATCATAAATAAAAAATCCACTTGTCGTCTAAGCGACAAGTGGATTTTTTATATTGAAACAATTTTATGACCCCTACGGGATTCGAACCCGTGTTACCGCCGTGAAAGGGCGGTGTCTTAACCGCTTGACCAAGGGGCCTTTATGGCGGAGAAGGAGGGATTTGAACCCTCGCGCCGCTTACGCGACCTACACCCTTAGCAGGGGCGCCTCTTCAGCCTCTTGAGTACTTCCCCGTAAAAATAATGGCTCCGCAGGCAAGATTCGAACTTGCGACCGATCGGTTAACAGCCGATTGCTCTACCACTGAGCTACTGCGGAATGAAGTGGGCCTGAATGGACTCGAACCATCGACCTCACGCTTATCAGGCGTGCGCTCTAACCAGCTGAGCTACAGGCCCATTTAAAATAAAAATGGAGCGGGTGATGGGAATCGAACCCACGACATCAGCTTGGAAGGCTGAGGTTTTACCATTAAACTACACCCGCATAAAAGGTGGCTCAGGACGGAATCGAACCGCCGACACATGGATTTTCAGTCCATTGCTCTACCGACTGAGCTACTGAGCCATCATTATAATAGTTTTTAAGTTATATGTATAAATGGCGGTCCGGACGGGACTCGAACCCGCGACCTCCTGCGTGACAGGCAGGCATTCTAACCAACTGAACTACCGGACCAAGATTGCGGGGACAGGATTTGAACCTGCGACCTTCGGGTTATGAGCCCGACGAGCTACCAGACTGCTCCACCCCGCGACGATCATTATATAGTGGCGGAGGAAGAGGGATTCGAACCCCCGCGCGGTTTAACCCGCCTGTCGGTTTTCAAGACCGATCCCTTCAGCCAGACTTGGGTATTCCTCCACTATGACTATTCAAATGGTGGACCTTGCAGGACTCGAACCTGCGACCGGACGGTTATGAGCCGTCTGCTCTAACCAACTGAGCTAAAGGTCCAATAAGTAGCGGCGGAGGGGATCGAACCCCCGACCTCACGGGTATGAACCGTACGCTCTAGCCAGCTGAGCTACACCGCCAAAATGAATAATTAAATTTGGTGGAGCCTAGCGGGATCGAACCGCTGACCTCCTGCGTGCAAAGCAGGCGCTCTCCCAGCTGAGCTAAGGCCCCATTTTATATGACGACTGCTTTCTAGCAGTGCTGGATATCGGGAAGACAGGATTCGAACCTGCGACCCCTTGGTCCCAAACCAAGTGCTCTACCAAGCTGAGCTACTTCCCGGCTACTTTTATATAATGGCGCGCCCGAGAGGAGTCGAACCCCTAACCTTTTGATCCGTAGTCAAACGCTCTATCCAATTGAGCTACGGGCGCTTAGTTTTGTAAATGGTGCCGAGGACCGGAATCGAACCGGTACGGTAGTCACCTACCGCAGGATTTTAAGTCCTGTGCGTCTGCCAGTTCCGCCACCCCGGCATTTTATGGAGCGGAAGACGGGATTCGAACCCGCGACCCCCACCTTGGCAAGGTGGTGTTCTACCACTGAACTACTTCCGCACAAAAAATGCATTTCTTCTATTAAATATAGTAAGTGCGGGTGAAGGGAGTCGAACCCCCACGCCTTGCGGCGCCAGATCCTAAGTCTGGTGCGTCTGCCAATTCCGCCACACCCGCATATAAATGGTGAGCCATGAAGGACTCGAACCTTCGACCCTCTGATTAAAAGTCAGATGCTCTACCGACTGAGCTAATGGCTCTTCGTGGTGCCGGCAAGAGGACTTGAACCCCCAACCTACTGATTACAAGTCAGTTGCTCTACCAATTGAGCTACACCGGCATATACACTTTAACAATGTATGGTGGAGGATGACGGGTTCGAACCGCCGACCCCCTGCTTGTAAGGCAGGTGCTCTCCCAGCTGAGCTAATCCTCCGATATGTATGCCTGGCAACGTCCTACTCTCACAAGGGGAAGCCCCTCACTACCATCGGCGCTGAAGAGCTTAACTTCCGTGTTCGGGATGGGAACGGGTGTGACCTCTTCGCTATCGCCACCAGACTATTTAAGACATTTACTATTATAACAAAAAATTCTCGTTTGGCAAGCTTTTTTTGTTCCTTCAAAACTGGATAATATGTTTCAGTAACCGGCAATACCGTGCCATGGTTTGTTGCTTTTACGCCGTGCGGCGTTGTCCAGCTCCAGCAGCCAGACTCTCGGTCATAAGCCATCACGTCTGTGTGGCAAAGAACGCCACTTCGACGGTCCGTCTTATGTCTGCTGAGTCTAAACGGCTGCTTCTGCTTTTCGTTGGTTAAGTCCTCGATCGATTAGTATTCGTCAGCTCCACGTGTCGCCACGCTTCCACCTCGAACCTATCTACCTGATCA
>NZ_LFZU01000001.1:3203907-3814779 GCF_001183975.1 Bacillus sp. FJAT-27231
TTCCTTAGAAAGGAGGTGATCCAGCCGCACCTTCCGATACGGCTACCTTGTTACGACTTCACCCCAATCATCTGCCCCACCTTAGGCGGCTGGCTCCCGTAAGGGTTACCCCACCGACTTCGGGTGTTGCAAACTCTCGTGGTGTGACGGGCGGTGTGTACAAGGCCCGGGAACGTATTCACCGCGGCATGCTGATCCGCGATTACTAGCGATTCCGGCTTCATGCAGGCGAGTTGCAGCCTGCAATCCGAACTGAGAATGGTTTTATGGGATTGGCTAAACCTTGCGGTCTTGCAGCCCTTTGTACCATCCATTGTAGCACGTGTGTAGCCCAGGTCATAAGGGGCATGATGATTTGACGTCATCCCCACCTTCCTCCGGTTTGTCACCGGCAGTCACCTTAGAGTGCCCAACTGAATGCTGGCAACTAAGATCAAGGGTTGCGCTCGTTGCGGGACTTAACCCAACATCTCACGACACGAGCTGACGACAACCATGCACCACCTGTCACCGCTGTCCCCGAAGGGAAAGATCTGTCTCCAGACCGGTCAGCGGGATGTCAAGACCTGGTAAGGTTCTTCGCGTTGCTTCGAATTAAACCACATGCTCCACCGCTTGTGCGGGCCCCCGTCAATTCCTTTGAGTTTCAGTCTTGCGACCGTACTCCCCAGGCGGAGTGCTTAATGCGTTAGCTGCAGCACTGAAGGGCGGAAACCCTCCAACACTTAGCACTCATCGTTTACGGCGTGGACTACCAGGGTATCTAATCCTGTTCGCTCCCCACGCTTTCGCGCCTCAGCGTCAGTTACAGACCAGAGAGCCGCCTTCGCCACTGGTGTTCCTCCACATCTCTACGCATTTCACCGCTACACGTGGAATTCCGCTCTCCTCTTCTGCACTCAAGCCTCCCAGTTTCCAATGACCCTCCACGGTTGAGCCGTGGGCTTTCACATCAGACTTAAGAAGCCGCCTGCGCGCGCTTTACGCCCAATAATTCCGGACAACGCTTGCCACCTACGTATTACCGCGGCTGCTGGCACGTAGTTAGCCGTGGCTTTCTGGTTAGGTACCGTCAAGGTACGGACAGTTACTCCCGTACTTGTTCTTCCCTAACAACAGAGCTTTACGATCCGAAAACCTTCTTCACTCACGCGGCGTTGCTCCGTCAGACTTTCGTCCATTGCGGAAGATTCCCTACTGCTGCCTCCCGTAGGAGTCTGGGCCGTGTCTCAGTCCCAGTGTGGCCGATCACCCTCTCAGGTCGGCTACGCATCGTCGCCTTGGTGGGCCATTACCCCACCAACTAGCTAATGCGCCGCGGGTCCATCTGTAAGTGACAGCCGAAGCCGCCTTTCCATCCTTCTCCATGCGGAGAAGAAAGAATATCCGGTATTAGCCCCGGTTTCCCGGAGTTATCCCAGTCTTACAGGCAGGTTACCCACGTGTTACTCACCCGTCCGCCGCTAACTTGAACAGAGCAAGCTCCGTCAAGTCCGCTCGACTTGCATGTATTAGGCACGCCGCCAGCGTTCGTCCTGAGCCAGGATCAAACTCTCCAAAAAGATTGTTTGCATAGCTCATTTAAAAATAAGAATTAACTTACTGGCATGTATTTTGTTCAGTTTTCAAAGATCAATCAAGAGTGCTTCTCAACATTAGCACACTCGTTTCATCCTGTCAAAAACTTTTTTCGTTTCTGTCTTTCGGACAAGTAATAATATATCACGATAAAATTAATATAGCAAGCACTTTTTAAAAAAATAAAGGTTTTTTATTTTCCCAATAAATCCAGTAAAATCTAGCACGTTTTATTTTATCACTTTCTATTAGCCTTTGAATATCTTTTTCTCTGCTCTCTTCTCTAAATTAAAATAGAGAGCTTCCTTAGCTCCCTATTTATTCGTGAATCTCCCTATTCCGCCTATAGATTATATTTTTTATCTTCTTAGGATCAGCTACAAATAATAAAAGTCCGGCGAGTACGATAGCTCCTCCTATTATTTGTGCGGTCATTAATTTTTCCCGCAGCAGCCACCAGGCAAGAATACTAGCACCGATTGGTTCTAATAATATAGCCATTGACACAGCTGAGGTACTAATATACTTGATCGACCAGTTAAATAAAGTATGTCCCAGCAGATTGGATAGGACGGCTAGCAAAAAGAAGTATAACCATTCCTTTGCTGGATATGGATAGAAAGCTTCCTTTTTGAATAGAACATAAAAAAATAAAACAATCGTGCAATTAAAATAAACGATAAACGTATAGGTGATTAATGACATGCGTTTACGGATTATTTGACCGAATAGCAAATAGCCAGTAATCAACGCACAAGCAATAAGAGCCAGCACATCTCCGTAGAGGGCTTGTCCGCTAACCCGTAGATCCCCCCACCCAATAATAAAGCTTCCAGCAATGGCAACCCCTCCGCCAATTAAAGCTCCCAATGTAAAACGTTCTTTGAAAATAAAGTACGTACCAACAAACGCAAAAAGCGGCTGTAAAGTGACAAGCACGGTAGAGCTCGCTACAGAAGTGTAATTCAGAGACTCAAACCAAAGAATGAAATGAAATGCTAAAAAAACACCTGCAATAAAGGAGAAGAACCAATCCTTCTTTGAAATCTCCTTTAGTTCTCCCACGTATTTAACAAGAAACAAAGGAAGCATAAGTAAAACAGTAAACAGCAGGCGGTAAAATGCAATCACTCCTGCATCAGCTGTAGACAACTTAACAAATATAGCTGAAGTAGAAACGAAGAAAACACCGATAATTAAAACCACATAAGGATTAAACTTCGGACTGTCCATAGACGTCCTCCTTTGAAAGATCTGGATGTATGATGTAAACAAAAGCCGTTTATCATTTTAAAGCTTTCTATACCAAATTTCCAGCCAATGAATCAAAACAGGGAGAATGACATATTTTACAGCGCCTAAGGCATAGTTTTTACGAGACAGGGAATAATAAAAAAAAGACTTTTCGTCATGACAAAAAAGAGAGGAGAATAGAATGACAACAAAGTGGACACGGACGACCGGAGGAATAATTTTATCAGCTGTCATTATTACCATTATGTTTCTTGCAGGATAGGCCATTAAGTGTAATAACAGATAAAGAGCCTGCAGACAAGATTGTCTGCAGGCTCTTTATGATAATGGAGCATAGCGGGCTCGAACCGCTGACCTCTACACTGCCAGTGTAGCGCTCTCCCAGCTGAGCTAATGCCCCGTCTCAGTACCCTATTGACTATTATATTAATTTCACTATAAATATCAATACTTTTTTTAAAAGAATATTAAAAATTTGTATAAGGAGGATAGCTTTATGTTTCAGGCGATATACTATAAATTTGTCGAATCTCCTCTTTTACTTCGTATCTTTACAATTGCAGTCTTTTTCATTATTCTCTTTGGAACAGCTGTCCATCTTATAGAACCTAATACATTCCCAACTGTTTTCGAAGGAATTTGGTGGGCTGTTGTTACTGCTTCCACGGTTGGTTTCGGAGATTTTGCTCCCAAAACAACAGCCGGAAGACTTCTTGGGATCGGATTAATTTTTGCAGGGGCTGGTTTTTTATCAGCTTATTTCATTAATCTGGCCGCTGCTGCCGTATCTTTGCAAAACTCTTTACAGGAGGGGAGAGCCATTTATACAAATAAAAATCACTTAGTCATCATTGGATGGAATGAACGTACGAAAGAAATCATCGACCACTTATGTACCCTTCCCTTTTCTCGGCACGTCGTTCTTGTTGATGAATCACTGCGGACAAACCCTTATTCAGAAAAAATTGTTCACTTCATTCAAGGAGCTCCCTACAAAGATGTAACGTTGAGAAAAGCAAATATAAAAGAAGCCGCGACTGCTTTAATTACATCAGACCAAAATAAAAACGAAATGCACGCAGATATGAGCTCTATTTTAACTCTAGTAGCTGTAAAAGGCAGCAATCCTGCTTTGCATTGCATCGTAGAAATCTTAACAAACGATCAGGTAGTGAATGCTAAACGAGCTGGAGCCGACGAAGTGATTCAAACGAATAAACATGCAAGCTCTGTCATGTTAAGCAGCATCCAACAAGAAGGTGCTTCATCGTCTTTAATGCATTTAATTGATCCTAAAAACGGCGGATTCTTAAAGTCTATAACGCCAGAATTAGAGTGGAATAATACCACATTCGGGGAGCTGGCCATTATCCTTTTAAAAAATCGGGTTCTCTTGATTGGCATCCAAAGAGCGGGAAACATAACAATTAATCCCCCGCTCACTTTCAAAATTAGCCTTAGCGACCAATTGCTCGTCATTAAACATTAAGAACCTTTTCTGTTTCTTCGAGTATTCTCTTGCCTGATATTAAATATTTTTCTTTCACGTCAGCATCAGCCTCTTTAGGCTCCGCAAACTGATTAAAAGCACCGCCTATATTCCCTGGAGAGGCTAATTCATCAATTCCTCCTTCAAAGATGTGGGCGAGAACGAATGGGGAACCAAACTTAACGATTACACCTGGTGAGTCTAACTGGCCATTGATCGCAGTAAAAGGGAGCCGCAAAAATTGGTACCCGTCTTCGTTATTCATCTTATAGTCAAAAGAACCATGATCATAATCCCAATTGCCGCCGATTGAATAACCGATCGGCTTTAACTTTTGTTCTAAGTCGTATAAATTAAATCTTTTTCCTTCTAGAGCTGAAGGCAATTCAATCATGTCATCATCTCCTCTCTTTTTTTATAGTATCTCCAATAATAAAAAAATTCCGCGGTTTTCCGCAGAATTTCTAAATTTCATGTATTAGAAAGAATCACGCAAAATAGCTAGTATCCGTTCTCTATCCATCCGATAAAAACGCCCAAATTCTCCTCTCATCATGGAGTGCTGAGCTATCTCTTCCAAGCGGCTGCTATCAATTCCATAATCCGCAAGACGAGTTGGGGCACCCAAAGTCACCCAAAAGTTTTGAAGGGCCTCAATTCCCTCATATCCTACTTCCTTTTCTGTCTTGCCCGCATCATCCACTCCAAATACCCGAACTGCCAATTGCGCAAAACGAGCCGGATGAGAATCAATGGCATGTTTCATCCATACCGGAAACAGAATAGCAAGTCCACCAGCATGAGGAATATCATACAAACCCGATAGTGCGTGCTCAATAATATGTGCCGTCCAATCGCCACGATAGCCTGATTGCAAAGTTCCATTTAGGGCAATGGTGCCTGCATACATGACTTTCGCGCGAGCATCATAGTTATCAGGCTCCGCCAATAATCGCGGCGCGGTCTCAATTAGTGTTTTCAACGTTATTTCACCGAAGCTGTCTTGTAATTCCGTATGCTCACCATTATGAAAATAATTTTCTAGAATATGGCACATGATATCAATAATTCCAAAAACCGTTTGCTCACGTGGCACCGTTACGCTATAAGAGGGGTCACAAATTGAAAATTGAGGAAAGACATATTGGCTGTGCCAATCAATTTTCTGGCTAGTGGCCAAATTTGTAATCACAAGCCCCGCATTCATTTCGGAGCCGGTAGCCGCTAATGTCAAAATCGTACCAAGTGGAAGGGCTTCCTTTATCGCTTTACCTTGCGAAATAACCTCCCAAACATCCCCTTCACATTTTGCTCCAGCTGCGATTGCTTTTGCAGAATCAATGACACTTCCACCTCCAACCGCCAAAATAAAGTCGATATTCTCTTTCTTACAAATCTCTACACCCTTATGTACAGCATCAAGCCGCGGGTTAGGTTCCACACCTGGCAGCTCATAAACGTTAGTATGAATAGCCTGTAGACTTTCCATCACCTCATCGTACAAGCCATTTCTTTTAATACTGCCACCTCCATAAACCAAAAGGATATTTTTTCCGAAACGAGACAATTCTGCCTGCAGCCTGCCTATAGACCCTTTTCCAAAAATCCATTTAACGGGGTTATATTGAATAAATCGATTCATCCTTTCTCCTCCTTTATTCTATTATGATAAATCCACCATCTTTTTTCAAAACAACACACTTTTTGTTCTATGTATGAAAAAACAAAATTCGCACATACTAAACATCGTTATAGTTGAAAGGAGGAAAACGAATATGAATACACTTCAACGTATTGCTCTTACGCTTACCATTATCGGAGCTCTTAACTGGGGATTAATCGGACTGTTTCAATTTGATTTAGTAGCAGCTATGTTTGGGGGCCAGGACTCCGTCATTTCAAGAATTGTTTACATCCTTGTAGGATTAGCAGGTCTAATCAACCTGGGGCTTTTATTCAAAACATGGAATGAAACAGACAATCGCCGTACAGCTACACCTAACACTTAATAACAAAAACAAGGCCGGTGAATATTCACCGGCCTTGAATTATGGAGGCTGTTCTCTCTTGTTTCTATCTAATTAGACCCATCCTCTGAACTTAGAAGCTTCTGCTGTTCTGCGAACGCCAACCATATAAGCAGCGAGACGCATGTTTACTCCACGTGTTTGAGCAGTTTCATAAATATTGTTAAAAGCACTGATTAAAGTTTCATGAAGCTTTTCATGCACTTCTTCTTCTGTCCAGTAGTAACCTTGGTTGTTTTGTACCCACTCAAAGTAAGATACAGTTACTCCGCCTGAACTTGCTAATACATCAGGAACGAGTAGAATGCCTCTTTCTGTTAATATTTTTGTCGCTTCCATTGTTGTTGGACCGTTAGCAGCCTCTACAACGATAGATGCCTTAATATTAGCAGCATTCTTTTCTGTAATTTGGTTAGAGATAGCAGCTGGCACAAGAATATCACAGTCTACTTCTAACAACTCTTGGTTTGAAATTGTATTTTCAAATAATGTAGTGATGGTACCAAAGCTGTCACGGCGATCAATTAAATAATCGATATCCAAACCATTTGGATCATGAAGGGCACCGTAAGCATCAGAAATCCCAATAACTTTCGCACCAGCATCATGCATAAATTTAGCTAAGAAGCTACCGGCATTACCAAAACCTTGGATCACGACACGTGCGCCTTCCATATCGATGCCGCGTTTTTTCGCTGCTTCTTTAATACAAATCGTTACGCCTTCTGCCGTTGCTTTATCGCGTCCGTGTGAACCACCTAATACAAGCGGCTTTCCTGTAATAAAGCCAGGAGAATCAAATTCACGAATATGGCTATATTCATCCATCATCCATGCCATAATTTGTGAGTTTGTATAAACGTCTGGAGCCGGGATGTCTTTTGTAGGGCCAACAATCTGGCTAATAGCTCGAACATAACCACGGCTTAAACGCTCTAATTCACCCATTGACATTTGGCGAGGATCACAAACGACTCCGCCTTTACCACCGCCATATGGTAAGTTAACAATACCTGCTTTAAGCGTCATCCACATTGATAAAGCTTTTACTTCTTCTTCATTCACATCCGGATGAAAGCGAACGCCGCCTTTAGAAGGGCCAGCTGCATCACTGTGTTGTGACCGGTAACCAGTAAATACTTTTGTTGAACCATCATCCATACGCACAGGAATACGCACTGTCAACATACGTAATGGTTCCTTCAAGAGCTCATACATTTCTTCAGAGTAACCCAATTTTGTCAAAGCTTCTTTAATGACATCCTGAGTTGATGTGAATAAATTTAGATTTTCCGACATTTTGAAATTCGCCTCTTTTGTTATTTAATCGTTAGTTTGTTGCAGATAGCACTTTTTGAATACGCTCGATCGCCCAATCCAATTCTTCTTTTGAGATAACGAGTGGAGGAGCGAAACGAATGACCGTGTCATGAGTTTCTTTACAAAGCAATCCTTCTTCTTTTAATGCTTCACAGTACTTACGTGCTGGCTCATTCAGCTCTACACCAATAAATAAACCTCTACCACGTACATCTTGAATCATTGGGTTATCAATTTCTTTCAGTTTGCCCACAAAATATTCTCCTAATTCGAGAGAACGGTCAGCTAGCTTTTCGTCTTCAAGCACTTCAAGAGCCGCTATAGAAACTGCACAAGCCATTGGGTTTCCACCGAAAGTAGAACCATGTGAACCAGGGTTAAATACACCAAGAATGTCCTTATTTGCTGCTACACAAGAAATTGGGAATACGCCGCCTCCTAGTGCTTTACCAAGAATATACATATCCGGCTCCAAGTCTTCCCATTCGCAGGCGAACATCTTACCTGAACGCGCAAGCCCAGCTTGAATTTCATCCGCAATAAACATAACATTATTTTCTTTACAAAGCTCGTAAGCGGCTTTCATATATCCAGCTGGCGGAATGTTGATTCCCGCTTCCCCTTGGATAGGTTCAATGATAAATGCAGCAGTATTTGGAGTAATGGCTGCTTTTAAAGCATCAAGATCGCCATATGGCACAAGTTTAACACCTGGAAGCATTGGACCGAAACCACGTTTATACTCTTCATCTGATGACAACGATACTGCCCCCATTGTACGACCATGGAAGTTACCTTCGCAAGCAATAATTTCAGCTTGGTTGTCAGAAATGCCTTTTACATCGTATCCCCAACGACGAGCCGCTTTTAAAGCCGTTTCTACTGCTTCTGCACCAGTGTTCATTGGCAATACCATATCTTTATTTGTTAATTTGGCAACTTTTTCATACCAAGGTCCAAGCTGATCGTTATGAAATGCACGGGATGTTAAAGTTACCCGATCTGCTTGATCCTTTAGAGCTTGAATGATTTTCGGATGACGATGCCCTTGGTTTACAGCAGAGTAAGCACTAAGCATATCCATATACTTATTACCTTCTGGATCCTTCACCCAAACGCCTTCTGCTTCAGAAACAACAATTGGTAGCGGATGGTAGTTGTGCGCTCCGTATTTTTCTGTTTGCTTGATAATCTCTTGTGATTGGACTGTGTTAGCCATCTTTTTCCCTCCATTTATTTTCAATAGTTTCGCTCTAATAGTCTCCTAAGCGCAGGCTTCTACTAGCAACTTTCCATTAAAGCCATTCGGATTTGTATCTTCCCCACCCATTTCTGCACTTACACGCTTTAACCAGATTTGGCCTTCATTTAATTTAGAGGCGCGGCCGATTGCTTGTTTTACCAGCAAGATTGTAAGAAACAATTTTATCTTCCTTTATAATCTTCTCTCCGGCGATCACAAGCGGGTAATCCTAGCCAAGACAACCTTCTGCAAACTGAAGGGCTTCTTCAAAGACTTTCTTTTTTCTGGTTTTGAAAAGTCAACAAACGGTTCATGCTTATATGGAATCAATATCTTTTCTTCTTTAAGATGGGCGAAAAATCCGCTTTTTATGCGACTGAATACGTTTTATGCGCAAATTATTTTTGCATCAACAAAACCCTTACATTTATTATAATGCAAAATATTATTGCTTTTTTCAAGTGTTTTTTCTTAAAATAGAAATATATTTTAAAGAGGGGGATTCTATGAACGCAAAAAGTTTAGAATCGCTATTAACAATGTACAAAGAAATCCTGGAGAAAATCGAGCTAGGAGTTCATGTCATTGATTCTAACGAAAGAACGGTTATTTACAATCAAAAAATGCGGGAAATTGAAGGAATGGATATTGATGATGTTCTTGATAAAAATTTAATGGACGTTTTTGACTTTGGCGCTGCCCAAGAAAGCACTTTACTGCAAGTGTTAAAGTCAGGGGAAAGCATTCAAAATGTCAAGCAGACCTATTTTAATAACAGAGGACAAGAAATCACAACCATTAACCACACCTTCCCAATTGAAGAGAATGGAACCGTGATCGGCGCTGTAGAAATTGCCAAAGACGTTACGAAGCTAGAAAAAATGATTCAAGAAAATATGTATAAGAAAGACGACATTCGTTATACATTTGATCAAATTCTTGGAGAAAACCCATTATTGAAAGAAGCAATTGAAACTGGAAAACGGGCTGCCCGTACCGCCTCCTCTGTGCTAATTATTGGTGAAATCGGAACTGGAAAAGAACTATTTGCCCATAGTATTCATAATGACAGTCCCCGTGCTGACGAAGTATTTCTTTCACAAAACTGTGCAGCCTTGCCAGATACATTAATGGAAACCTTGCTGTTTGGTGTTGAAGAGGAGGGAACAGAGGGACGTCCAGGCTTATTCGAACAGGCGCATGGCGGTACAATTCTGCTGGATGAAATTGACTCACTTAGCCCGGCCCTGCAAACAAGATTGTTAAAAGTCATTCAAGAGAAGAAAGTACGTCGCGAAGGTGGAAAAACAGACATTTTCGTTGATGTTCGCATTCTTGCTACGATTAGCGAAGATCCCATTGATGCAATCGCAGCCGGAAATTTAAGAAAAGACCTCTACTATCGTTTAAGCGTTGTTTCGATCTTTATTCCTCCATTACGAGAACGCAAAGAAGATATCGATTTGCTCACTTCTGTTTTTATTGAAAAATACAATCACTTATTCGGCATGGAAGTAGCCACTGTTGATGAAGAAGTAAAAAGCTATTTTCAAGAATATGACTGGCCAGGCAATATCCGTGAATTAGAACATGTCGTTGAAGGTGCAATGAATTTAATGGATCATGAAGAGGTCATTTCTTTTGATCATCTGCCGATTCAATTTCGTAATAAATCCGGCAGTGGCGGTTTATCAAGTAATTTAGAGAGAGTAGAAGGCTTTCTTTATCAACCAGACAAAGCCATTCTGCCACTTGACGATTATATCCAAGAAGCCGAAACATACTATATTACAAAAGCACTGCAGCATCATGATTTTAATGTAACAAAAACCGCGAAAGCCCTTGGGATGAGTCGCCAAAACTTACAATACCGTATTCGAAAATATAATATTGGCAAAGCAATCAATTTATAAAACTATTTAACAGAGCACTGAATGATCTCAGCTGCTCTTTTTTACTAGCTAGCGGTTGTTCTTCTACACCTGCTAGGAGTACTTAGGGGTGTTTTTAACTTCCAGTGATTAACTTTTCGGTCTAAGCGCAAAAAAACTATTCATATGCAAAATATTTTTGCACTGAAATCAAACTCTTATAGGCAACTCACAGAGTAAACATAAAACTCACAGAAAAGGAAACTTTCTTCTCTGTGAGTTAGTCATTGTAACATCAAGCAGTTTCTGTTTGTCCTGCTTCCTTTGCTTCTAAAGCCTTCACTTGCTCTTCTGTTAGAAACTCTACCTTCCAGCCAATAAAAGCCATGATAATCGCAATAATCGGAACCGAGTAATTCATAATAGCATATGGAGCATAAGCAAAAGGATGAACAGCCAATGTTGCTAAAATGAAGACACCACACGTATTCCAAGGAACAAGTGCCGATGTAATTGTTCCGCCATCTTCAAGGGCACGCGATAAATTTTTGGAGTGCAGCTTTTTATCCCGATAAGCCTTGGCATACATCCTTCCTGGCAAAAGAATAGAAACATACTGCTCAGAAGCGGTTGCATTCGTGAAAAATGCAGAAGCAACAGTTGCAGCAATCAAACTTCCCGCCGAGCGGGCAAACTTTAAAATTTGTCCTACAATCGCCTTAAGCATCCCTGTCCGCTCCATAATCCCCCCAAATGTCATGGCAATAATAGCGAGTGAAACCGTATACATCATGTCTCCAATTCCACCGCGGTTAAACAAATCGTCTACCATTTGATTACCTGATTCAATAGCAAACCCATCGTGAAGAGTATTGACTGCTTCCGCTAAAGAGCTTCCTTGCACAAAAGCATGGCAGATCCACCCTAAAAGAATCCCTGCTCCAAGCGCAGGTATAGCGGGTACCTTCTTTACAACTAACAGAATAACAGTCAGCGGTACGAGCATGAGCCATGGAGAGATAACAAAATTGTTCTGTAAGGCGATTAATACGTCATTAATTTCTTTAGAATCAATCGCTGCACCGGCAAATTTCTGTCCAAGAAAAAAGTAAACAATAAGGGCTAGTACAATTCCGGGAACCGTCGTATAAAACATATGCTTAATATGATCAAATAATTCAGTTCCTGTAATACCTGCAGCTAAATTAGTTGTGTCTGATAAAGGAGACATTTTATCACCAAAATAAGAGCCCGAAATAATAGCTCCTGCTACCATTGGAGCTGGAATTCCCATGCTAAGTCCAATTCCCATACCAGCAACGCCGATTGTTCCCATCGTTGACCACGAGCTGCCAATAGCTAAGGATACAATGGCACAAATCACACAAATTGATACGAGGAATAAAGAAGGTGTAATAATTTTTAACCCGTAATAAATCATAGTCGCTACAATGCCGCCGCCGATCCAAGCACCGATTGTCATGCCAACTAACATGATAATGAAGATAGCCGGCAAGGCTAAACGCACTCCATTGTAAGCGCCTTCCTCAATAACCTCCCACTTATACCCGAGTCTTGTAGCAATAAATGCTGCGATAGCCGCACCAACCAAAAGCGGCACATGTGGACTCCCCTCAAATTTTATAATGGTAACAGCCATTACGACAACCATCATAATCATTGGAATAATAGCCAAGGAAAATGGCATATTGATTTCTTCTTGCTTTTCTTTGTGTTGTTCTTTCATTCTCTACTCCCCTTTATCGTCATCGTATTTATGCCTAGCATTAGCTAAAAATTTCTACCCTTCTACAGCCCCCTTTAATATTTTTCTAAATATTTTAAATTCATTATACATGGTTCGCAGTTTTTATCTATATTTATTTCTATAAGCACTAAAAAAAGCATGAGTAAATCATCACTCATGCTTTTCAATCTTTACTGTTGTCTCAATTGATACTTATTTTGTTGCGTTACTTGCCTTCTCCAGATTGAGCAATCCATTCCTGCAGCTTGTCTTTTAACGTGTTGAATCCTTCACTATTTTCATCAATCTTTAAACGACGGACTGGCTGTACAGCAGACGGCTTTGCCTCTTCTGTCGCTCGAATGGATAAGCTGATTTTCCCCTCATCTGTGTTAACGGACATTACCTTTACCTTTACTTCTTCGCCCACTTGAAGGTAATCATGAATGTCCTTTACAAACCCATGAGTAATTTCTGAAATATGGACAAGTCCTTGCGTACCGTTATCCAGCGCAACAAACGCTCCGTAAGGCTGGATTCCCGTTACCTTTCCTGTGATAATCTGTCCTTGTTCGATCTGATTTCCCATCCAAACACTCCTAAATATTAATTTCATTATCTACGCATCGTAAAATTATAACATATTCCATCATAAATTTCTAAGCATAGCCACTTTCCCCGTTCACTTGCGTGGCGGCCAACTGGATTTTTTTAAAATTATTTTAACAAAAGGAGAATAATTTATAGATAAATAGGGAATGATTAAAATGAGCAACATTCCCTATTCTCCCCTTAACTAGAGAAGGCAGCTAAAAATAGCTGCCTTCTTTCGTTTGTGTACAAATGGTTATCTTTCCTATTTATCATTAGTCTCTGTTATGGTTTGTTGTTGATTTTCACTGCAGGCGGACGCTTTCCGCTACAATCAACTATATTAAAAAACAACATTTAATTGAGCTTATCTTAAGAAAAGAGCAGCTTGTTCAGCTGCTCTAAGAGTCTATTTTCTATCATTAAATTATTGTGTTTTAAAAATAAATAAAAGAGACAAGTTGTCCTCTATGAAAACTGCCACTTTATTCACTTTCTTATTAAGCTTCCTTCTTTCGTTGCGCTCGTTCTGCCGCCATAATAATATCCTCAAGCGGCACAAGGCGGCCCAGTTCGTCTTTGTAAACAACATGCTTTCGCTGGAACTTAGTTGGAGAGTCAATTCCAGCGGCGGCCGCTAAATTGTATAATCCTTCTCGAAGTGATACTACATAATTACACACACGATAGTACTTTTCTTCGATAACCAATCCGTCTTGCAGCTTTTCATCAGTCGTAGCTACACCGACCGGGCACGTATTGTTATGACATACCTGAGCCATAATACAGCCGACACTAATCATAAACCCGCGTGCGATATTCACAAGGTCCGCTCCTAAAGCAAGTGCGATCGCTATTTTGTCAGGAGTAATCAGTTTGCCTGAAGCAATCACCTTTACCCTGTCACGAACACCATACCTTTTCAACATCTCATCTAGAACAGGCAAGGCCGACATGATTGGCAGCCCTACAGTGTCAGCGAGTTCTTGGAAAGTAGCCCCAGTTCCTCCTTCACCGCCATCAACCGTAATAAAGTCTGGACCTTTTCCGCTTTCCTTCATATAGGAAATCATATTTTCAAGGGCATCCAGATCTCCCACAACAATCTTAATACCGACCGGCTTGCCGCCAACAGAACGCAGCTGCTCAATGAAATCAAACATAGTTGGAACATCATCAAATTCATAGAAACGATTCGGACTGTTAATCGTTTTTCCCGGTTCCACGAGACGAATGGCAGCGATCTTTTCGGTTACTTTTTCACCCTCAACATGCCCGCCTCTCGTTTTTGCTCCTTGTGCCAGTTTTAATTCAAATGCTCTTACATTTTCAATCTCGCTCTTCTTTTTAAATTCTTCCCATGAAAATTCACCACTCGGTTTACGCACACCAAATAAGTCTGGGCCGATCTGCATAATAATATCTGGGTGGCCTTCAAGATGATATTCAGATAGGCCTCCTTCTCCGGTATTCATCCACGTACCTCCTGCCAGCCCTAGCCCTTTGGACAATGCTGTAATAGCTCTTTCACCGAGCGCCCCAAAGCTCATGCCCGATTGACCAACTAGCCCTTTTACCTTGAATGGGTGACGACATCTGTTCTCGCCGAGAATGACAGCATCCTCTTCTCTTAAATAGTATGGATCAATTAATCGTTCCTCACTGTGCTCTTTGCGAGTAAATAAATTATCAGAATCTACTTTATACACACGTGTTTTTATTTTTTCCGTATTATCTACTTTCATTTCTTCTCGTTGCTTCGGGAATAATGTATTCCGTATGTAAAACCCGTCTTCAGTAAAGTCACGCTTTGAACCAAATCCAACTAGCCGTTCTTTATATTTACCGGCTTTTACGATGTCCTGATATTCTTTTCTTGAGAAGGGCTTAGCTTCATTGTCACCCTCAAATAAATATTGCCGCAATTCAGGACCAATGTGTTCAGTAAAGTATCGGACTTTTCCAATGACGGGAAAGTTACGTAAAATCGCATGTTGTTTTTGTCTATCGTCTTTAATGTAAATATAGATAAAAAAGCCGATAGGAATAACAATAAATAATAGAATAAACACAATAAGGGCCGTAATGAGCACTGACGTTAAGTTCATAGAAATCCTCCTTTATTCTCCACTTTTCATCCAAGAGCTTGGACGGCTTCGTCAATAGCCATGTCCCCACTAGCCACTTCAAATACTTGATTAAGAGCGGTCTCACTTTCAAGCACAGCAACTAATAGAGCAGCAACATCTTCTCGAGGAATCGTTTGATCTCCTTCTGTGATGGAATCCGCAATAGCTACCTTCCCCCTGCCAGGTTCATCTGTCATGCGAGCTGGCCGAACGATTGTATGAACAATGGCTTCTTCTTTAATCCATTCATCTGGTTTGTCTTTTGCTCCAATCATCTCATCACTGCTTGTCGGACCTTCTCCCACCCGCACGGCACTCATCATAATAAATCGTTTAACGCCGTTTTGCTGTGCAGCTTGGACGGCATCTAGAACCGCCTGATGGTCTACTAGGACTGTCTTACCCGCTCCTGTATTAGGACTAGAATCAGAAATGAAAATGACAGCATCACATTCTGAAAAAGCAGCAGTAAAATCTTCTCGGCCATTCGCCTCGACTTTTGAAGCGCCCAGCTTTTTCATGTCATGTACTTTATTTTCTTCGTTGATCACAGCAATTGATTGATGGCCTCTTTCCATTAAGTTTCGAATAACGAACTGACCAACCTGGCTGTCTGCCCCGATTACAATCACATTCATCTATGTCCCTCCTTTTTTGCATTATGGTTTCTTTTCCACTACCTTCTTTCTTTGAAACCTATAGCAGTAAGCGTCAACACAAAAAAAGAAGACAGCTAAGCTGCCTTCTCATCTATTATTGATAAAACAATTAATCCTTCTTACCGCTTCTTGCAGCTGCTCCATTGAAGAAGCATAGGAGCAGCGAATAAACCCTTCTCCGCTGTTTCCAAAGACCGATCCTGGAACAACCGCTACTTTTTGTTCCTTCAATAACTCTTCCGCAAATTGCTCTGATGTTAAACCGGTGCTCCGAATAGAAGGAAATACATAGAACGCTCCTCCCGGTGTGTGGCAATCAAGCCCCATGTCGTTAAAAGATTGCACGATATAATTGCGCCGGCGCCGATAGTCTTTTTTCATCTCCTCAACATCTTTCATTCCTGTTTTTAACGCTTCAAGCGCAGCATATTGTGCAGGAGTAGAAGCACACATCATTGCGTATTGATGAATTTTCAACATAGCGGCTGCCAGTTCAGATGGCGCGCAAATAAATCCAAGTCTCCATCCCGTCATGGCAAAGCCTTTTGAGAAACCGTTAATTAAAATAGTCCGTTCTCTCATGCCTTCCAAGCTTGCAATGGACGTGTGAGGAATATCGTAAGCAAGCTCCGCATAAATCTCATCAGCAATTACCAGCAAATCATACTTCTTCACAATCGCAGCAATCTCTTCTAAATCCTTTTTATCCAGTTGAGCTCCTGTTGGATTGTTAGGTGAGCAAAGCAACAGGGCTTTCGTTTTTGAAGTAATAGCCTGTTCAAGCGCTGCTGCCTGTAATTTAAATTGCTGGTCACTCGTTGTTTCTACAGTAACGCTCTTTCCCCCCGCCAATTCAACAAGTGGTGCATAGGAAACAAAACAAGGTTCTACAATCACGACTTCATCACCAGGATCAAGAATAGCTCGCAGCGCTAAATCCAACGCTTGGCTGGCACCTACCGTAAGAATAATTTCTTCTTTTGGCTGATAAGAAACGTGAAACCGGTTTTTCATATAACCTGATACTTCTTCTCGTAATTCTAATAGACCGGCATTGGCCGTATAAGATGTTAGGCCGCGCTCAAGTGATAAAATGGCCGCTTCACGTGCAGACCATGAAGTAACAAAGTCAGGTTCTCCTACTCCGAGTGAGATAACCCCTTCCATTCCGGCAGCCAAATCAAAAAATTTACGGATACCAGATGGCCGCATTGACTCTACTGACTTAGCGATATAGCTTTTCGTTCCTAACATTACGGAGACACCACGATTCTATTATCAATTTGCTTTTCTTCAAAGATTCTGCCGTCGTGCTTATATTTTTTCAACTGAAAATGGGTCGTTGTCGATACAACCTCTTCCAGTACAGATAGTTTCTCAGAAACAAATCTAGCTATTTCATTCATAGATTTCCCTTCAACGGTAACAGACAAATCATAAGCTCCTGACATTAAGTACACAGAACTTACTTCTTTAAAACGATAGATTCTTTCCGCTGTCTCATGAAAGCCGACTCCACGTTTCGGTGTTACCTTCACATCGATCATCGCAGTTACTCGCTGATCGTCATCAACTTTAGACCAATCAACAAGAGCTGTATAGTGAACGAGAACTTTCGCCTCTTCTAATTTTTTGATCATCGCTTGTACAGCTTCTTCACTTTTTCCTATCATTTTACTAATATCAGATGCTGTCAAACGGGCATCTTTTTCGAGAATTTCTAGTATCTCTCGTTCGTCATTGTTTATTTTCACAACAATTCCTCCAAATTTTCATCGAATGACACAATTATATCAAATTCACCTACGATAACACGACCCCTTTTTCATATTTTTTGCACAAAAAAAAGAACAACGCAGTTCCTGCGTTGCCCTTTTTTTATTTTAATTATGCTTTTCCTCATCAGCAAGATCAAACTCACACTCATAAAGAGGAACGACTTTTGTTTTCTTAATAAATTTATAGCCAAGCCATAAGAGAAGAAAAGCGGAATACCCATATAGGCTGCTACCACACTTCCCCAGTCAATCTTATCAGCAAGAAACGCCTGGAAGTTTTGGGCTAGAATGACGATTAAGCCGATTACGATCGCAAAGGACCAAATGGATACCATTTTGTTTGGTATGGCAGCTCATCAAGCGAATGCCCTTGCGCCAAAAATGCTTTACGGAAACGATAATGGCTGACAGAAATGCCAAGCCAGAAAATAAAACCAGTGATACCAATGGAGTTTATTAACCATACGTACACGATGCCATCCCCAAAGAGAAAAGGAACGTTTATCAACAGCCTGTAATTTTGCTCCATTTGTTTTATCGTCCAAAAGTTAAATCTTTTTATGTCATAATCCACAAGATAAATTATTTTTTATTTGAAGCAGCCTCTCTGCCACTTCCAAGCAACTCGTTAATGAAAGCGGCTGCTCAAAAGAGAATTCATAAATCTCTTGGATTTTCCGGGCTAATACCTGCTTATTATCAAATTGATGCACGGCTTGGATCGCATCAGCTGTTTCTGTGTCGTAAAAATCGCCTCCTTCTTTGAATGGGTCCAATTCACGGAGAATGCGGTCAAATGCTCTATTCTTTTCAATATCTTTGTTCATACTTTTATGCCTCCTTAAGTAAAAGAACAAAATACTGCCCTTTTTTCTTAAAATAATTTAACATGATTATATATTACTTGTCAGGATGGTGAAGATTATGAGTAGATTTGATCGAGTGATTAACCGCACAGGAACGAACGCGGTGAAGTGGGACAACATAAAAGCTGTGTTTGGTGTAGAAGACGCTTTGCCAATGTGGGTCGCAGATATGGATTTCGAAGCGCCCGATGCCGTAAAAGAAGCTGTTATCAAGCAAGCCGAACATGGCATCTATGGTTATACAGTCATCCCCGATTCTACAAGAGAAGCCATTAAGAACTGGATGGCTGAGCGGCATAATTGGCAAATTGAAACAAACTGGCTGCTATTCCACCACGGTGTTGTGCCGTCTCTTGGCACAGCTATAGAAGCATTCACCGATTTAGGAGACTCTGTTTTACTGCAATCACCGGTTTATACACCTTTTTTCGATATGATTGAGCGCAACGGCCGGCTCGTCGTGAACAGTGAACTCGTCTTGCGAAATGATCGCTATGAAATCGACTTTGCCGATTTAGAAGAAAAGTTATCTCGTAAGGAAGTAAAGCTCTTTTTACTGTGCAGCCCTCACAATCCTGGCGGCCGTGTCTGGACGAAAGAAGAGCTGACAATCATTGCGGAGCTTTGCCAAAAACACAATGTTCTCATTGTTTCCGATGAAATACATAGTGACTTAACAGCTGAACCTCATAAGCATATACCGATCGCTTCTATTCAGGAGCAATTTCAGTCTACCGTCGTGACATGCATCGCACCAAGCAAGACATTCAATTTAGCAGGTCTTCAATCCTCAGCTATGATTGTGCCTAATCGGGAATTACGCGCTAAGCTTCAGAAAGTGCTAGCGAAGCAAGGGTTCTTTACCTTAAATATGATGGGAATTGCGGCGATGGAAGCAGCCTACCGTGAAGGCGGCCCTTGGCTTGATGAAGTCATTAATTATATCCGTGGCAATGCTCGGCTCGTAAAAGAATTTATCGATCGTGAGCTGCCAGAGTTAACAGCCATTGAACCAGAGGGAAGTTATTTAGTCTGGATCGATTGCCGCAAGCTTGGGCTCAGCGACGAAGAGTTAATGAAGAAGCTGCTGTTAAAAGGAAAACTCGCTCTTGGCCAAGGCTCTAAATACCGGAGCGGCGGAGAAGGATTTGTACGCATGAATGTTGCCTGTCCACGATCACTCGTAGAAGATGGGCTCCAAAGATTAAAAACATCCCTTTCCGAAACTGATTAAAAAATAGTTATCAACAGCCTAAAAAGAGATGCCAACGGACCGGCATCTCTTTTTTTATCCTATACTCCTTGCTTGTTCCCCCACACAAAGGTGTGAAGCTGTGGTAAAACCCGAACATCCTTCCAATCAGAATCAGGCATAACTTTATTGATTAGCCACTCATATCTGCTAACAAGATAAGATAACAGGTTCGCCGGATTTTGTTCTTGCAGTTTATCATTTCCTACTTGTAGAAAGAAGGTTAAATCTGGATAAAGCTGATGGACTTTTTTAGCAAATGCCAAATCTTGATCATTAAAGATGACGATCTTCAGGCTGACAGCTTTTTCTTGCTTTGTTAAACGTTCAACAATGAGGGATAATTGTTCAAAGTCCGTTTCCATTCCAGAGCTTGGCGGTTTTGGTGAGATGGTTAATTCATCGATTTTGTAAAACCAATCCTGCCAGCGGCTTCCTTGTGTTTCAAGTGCCGTTTTAATTCCTTTTTCGATTAGCTTAGCAAGCAAATCATCTATTTGCGGAAGCAGGGCCGGATTGCCACCAGAAATTGTAACATGGTCAAATGTGTCCCCGCCTATTTTGATCAGCTCTTCCCAAATTTCTTCGGCTGTTAACAATTGAATTCGCTCTTTTGCTGAACCATCCCAAGTAAAGGCGGAATCGCACCAGGCACAGCGGTAATCACAGCCGGCTGTCCGGACAAACATCGTTTTGCGCCCAATCACGGCTCCTTCACCTTGTACAGTTGGTCCGAATATTTCTAATACCGGAATCTTTTTCATTGGAAATCCTCTTTTTGCGGCCGAAACACCACGTAGCTCGTCGGTGTTTCTCTCAAAAACACCTGAATGCACAACGGCTTATTCGGCAATTTATTGAGCGATTCCTGGATCACTTCCCAAAATTTCCGTGCCACTACTTCTGTTGTCGGAAAATCATTAGGATCCATTTCATTAAATAGGGAATCTTCATTTAAAATAGTATGATCAAAACGTTTATGGATTAAGTTTTTTATATCCTGAAAGTTTACTAAAAAGCCGGACTCATTTAGATCATTGCCGACAACGGTCACATTCGCAAAGTACGTATGGCCATGCAGGCGGCGGCAGGCCCCAGCTGCTTCATGAGGCACATAATGAGCCGCAGCAAACTGAAAATCCTTATTTAATTCATAGCGGTAAGAGTGCATAGGTACCGGATAAATTTGCTGTATCATTTTGATCCCGCCTCCCTTTTCGCTACATATTTATTTAATCCATTTTGACGAAGCTTGCATGCTGGACACTCCCCGCAGCCGCTCCCCTTTATGCCATTATAGCAAGTTAGTGTACGTTCCCTTACATAATCAAACGCACCAAGCTCATCGGCTAACTCCCATGTTTCTGCTTTATCTAGCCACATAAGCGGAGTATGAATGACGAATGAATAATCCATGGATAAGTTTAACGTTACATTCAATGATTTAATGAAGACGTCACGGCAATCGGGATAGCCGCTAAAGTCAGTTTCACACACACCCGTTATAATATGGCGGGCATCGTATTGCTTGGCAAGCACCGCAGCAAAAGATAAGAACAATAAGTTGCGCCCTTCTACAAACGTAGAAGGCGGCTCGCCGTCTTTTTCTGTAATGTCTATATCTGTCCGTGTCAGCGCATTAGGAGCAAGTTGGTTCAATAATGACATATCTAAAATGTGATGCGGTATATTTAAATCTTTAGCAATGTCAGCTGCACATTCCAGCTCTAGGCGATGGCGCTGTCCATAATCAAACGTGACAGCAATCACTTCGTCAAAACGCTCTTTAGCCCAAAACAAACAAGTTGTACTGTCCTGACCTCCACTAAAGACAACTACTGCTTTTTCTTTGCTCATCCTTTATCTTCCTTCCTTCTTTTCATTTGGCGCTGTTATATTGGGCGATTGATTTACAATACAGGCGGACGCTTTCCGTTGCAATCAACTATTGAAAAAACAATCTCTACCTTTAACAGAACCTTTTCTCTAAAAGAAGAAAGAGATTCAAGAACTGTGACTCTAAAATACCTTTATTTTAGGCAATAGAAAAAAACCGTCTAGACGTAGACAGGCTTCTCTCATAGTTTTTTATAGAGGGAGTTCGCGAACCTCTCCTGCCTAAAGCAGAATTCTTTCTTTTATTCTTGTACACTATAACACAAATTAGCCAATCTGAAAAATACAGCGCAGCCGTTTGTTATTTTTTCATGTCGCTGTACTTTTTATTGACTTTCTCTTCCTCTCGTTTAGAGATTTTTCTAAAGTACATAAAGACAGCTACAGCAGCTGCCGTGAAAATGCCCATTGAAATAACGGCGGGAATATACTCTGTCTTATCTTCAGGGAAATACAAAAAAAACATCCCCATTATAAATGATTGCAGCACGATTCCGTCTCCTTTCGCTGCCTAAACAGCAAATTCTTCAATCAAGTGCCTTCTTCTATTATATCAAGTTCTCTTTCCCAAACCAACTATCCACAAAAAACAAGACGAATTGATCTTCATCAATTCGTCTTGCACGTTCAGGCTTCTAGCGCCTTATTTATTCGATTACAGTAATCTTTTCAATGATGACGTCTTCTTTCGGCTTGTCCTGTGCACCCGTTGGCACACTAGCAATGGCGTCCACTACATCCATACCTTCTATTACTTGTCCAAACACCGTATGACGGAAATCAAGCCAAGGAGTACCTCCGTTTTTCATGTAGAAATCCGTAACATCTTGAGGGTATCCTGCTTTTTCCATCTGTTCTTTAAAACCAGGATCCATCTTGCTGTTTTGCACGATGAAAAATTGGCTGCCATTCGTATTAGGTCCAGCGTTCGCCATAGAGAGCGCTCCGCGGAAGTTAAACAATTGCTGAGAAAATTCATCTTCAAAAGATTGGCCGTAGATGCTTTCTCCGCCCGTTCCTGTTCCTTTCGGGTCTCCTCCCTGAATCATAAAATCAGGAATAACCCGGTGGAAAATCAAGCCATCATAATAGCCGTTTTTACTATGAGTGACGAAATTTTCAACCGTTTTGGGCGCCTGCTCAGGGAACAATTTAATTTTAATTGTTCCTTTACTTGTTTTCATTTCAACAAGCTGCTCATTCTCTGCTACTTCTGTTGTAAATTGTGGATAGTTCATTTTCCTATCTCCTTCCTGTTCTTTCCCTTTCTCTGCTGCTGGCTTTGATAATTCTGGCAACTCTTTCTTAGGCTCCGACTCTTTACCACAGCCAGTAAGCAAGAAGAGGGCTGTTACGAATAGAATGCAAAATAAACGATACATCCTCTCACCTCTGCCTTTTCTACTTTAACTGATTGATAAAAAAAAATCACCTGCTGGCACCTAATATTTCTTTCACAGATTGATTCTGGTAAAGTGGAGAGAGCAGAGGAGGTAGAAGATTGTGATTAAAACGGGAGAAATCGTGACAGCTTTTTATAAAACAGGAAAGTATATCGGGGAAGTTAGCGGCGTTCATCCGGACGGCTACACAGTGAAAATATTAGCCGTGCTGCGTCACCCCGCTCAAGGAGATCTTCATCATCCTAAACAGGTGGATGTACCATTTTTTCACGAGAGAAAAGCGCTTGCCTACACAGAAAGAGCTAACATTCCAGCAGCAACTGTCAAGCATTATGAGGGAAGCATTCCTGATTATAATGAGTCTCTAAAAGAAGCGGTTGCCGCACTTCAACACAGATTGGAACAAGAAGAAAGTGACTTCTCTAGAAAAAGCCTTGAAGCGCTGCAAGCAATTAAAAGAGAGTACGAACTCATGTACAATTTGTCATGGTCTTAGGCCATGCGATTAAGTAACTTAGAAAAGTCAACGAGGTCGCCGATCGTCGGCGGCTTTGATTTTTTCATATATTCTTTGTCTTTCTCAACGAGGTTATAAATATGATAAGTAGTCAGAGCATCATCAAGAGCCCGATGATGTTTGCCCGTTCCTTCTTTCCCATACTCCTGCACCGCTTTCCACAGCCCTGTCTGGTTACGATCACCGAAGAAGGTTTTATACTCCATCGATAAATCAATAAATTGGCCTTTGAGCGGAAATGCCAGTCCAGCCTCTTCACAGTTCCTTCTCAACACCTTCATATCCATATTGCCCCAGGTAACAACCGTTTGGTTCTCTTTCTGGCTTAGTTCCGCGAATAAACAGACTAGTTCCGGAAAAGCTAATCCTTCATCTACTTGTTTTTGCTCTATCTTTAAAAAACGCTTACATCTTTCAGTTAACTTTGGAAAGGCAGAAGGCTTCACATAGGAAGAAAAAGTGTGAACGATATTCTCTCCCTCAGCAACCACTATACCCGCTTCAATAATTTCAGGATAAAATCCTCGTGCTGTTAACTTAGCATCCGGCATAGAAAACTCAAAATCAATGAAAAAGATTCTCTTACTCACAGAAACCTCCTCCTTTAACCAAAATAAGCTGTCCTTGATTTATTCTATTATAATCCTTAGCTGATCATGATGTATATAACAGCTTGTTTCTCATTCTAAAAACCCCGCTGCCTTTTAAAAAATATACAAGACCTATTTACTTACTTTCCCGTCATTGTGAAAATTCCTGCAAGAAAAACATAAAATCAACATAATAAATGAATAAAAAGAGAAAATTTCTAAATTGGAGTCTTGCTGGCAAATTCCGATAGAGACACTTTCTTAACCTTCTTTTTAATGTATCTATTTTTTTACCCAACCACCAAAGCTTCTCGTATTTTCCTATTTTTCTCTTGATAGCCTCTTTCTAAATTGCCAGCTTTCGATTATGATGATGAAAGGATTATTTTTTTACTTGTTTTTCCACAAGAATAACAAATTAGAATGAAGAAGGCGGTTTACGGAATGAGGACAGTTTTTGGTTATATGTTAATAGTTTTACTCCTCCCGGTAGCTGTGTTTTTATTTTACGTTGCAAACGCAGAAGCACATAAAGTTAGGAGCTTTGATGAAGTAGTCGATGACAAGATTGTCATTAAAGACGTCCATCTTTCCCAGGCAAGTACGATTGTTGATAAAGATGGCAACCCTTATTTGGAGATTCATCAGCCTTACCGGATTATAGCAGACGGTAAAAATATTCCTCCTTTTTTAAAAGAGTTATTTTTGCAGTCTGAGGATAAGCACTTTTATGAACACTCCGGCATTAATGCGGCAGCTGTTATGCGCGCCATGCTCGTGAATGCTAAAGCCGATGGAATTGAACAGGGGGCAAGTACGATCACACAGCAGCTTGCTCGTAACGTATATTTGAATCATGATCGGACGCTTGTCCGGAAAGTTTCAGAAATATTGTATGCCTATGAGCTTGAGAAAAGGCTGAATAAAGACGAAATTTTAAACCTTTATCTAAATGCTATTTATTTTAATCATCAAGTATATGGTGTAGAAGCTGCTTCGCAGTTTTATTTCCAGAAACACGTGAATGAACTAACAAAAGCACAGCTTGCTTTTATTGCGGCTATTCCGAACAACCCATCACTATATGATCCGATCCAGCATTTCAACAATACAAAAAAGCGCCAGGAACGATTAATTGACATGATGAAGCGGGAAGAATTCATCACAGCATCCGAAGCAGAAGCAATCAAAAAGGAACCCATCAAACTCCAAGTGAGGGATCGAATCGATAAATATGCCAGCTATTCAACTTATGTAGAGGACGAATTAACACAATTAGTTGCTAAAACAGAAGGCTTTGATCAACAGTTAAAAAATGCTAAAGGCGATGAAAAAGCAGTGATTGAGCATAAGCTGAAGGATCGCGTTGAAAAAGTACGATCATCAGGCATTATTGTTTACACCTCTTTAGATCCTGCTTTACAGCAAAAAGCTGAAAATGCCGTTAACTCTGTACTTAGCGGCTCATCCGTACAGGCATCAGCGGCTGTTATTCAAAATAATTCCCGAAATATCGTGGCTCTTGTCGGTGGAAGAAACTTCGACCGCACGCAATTTAACCGAAGCTTTCAAGGATTCCGGCAGCCTGGTTCGACCATTAAGCCACTACTTGATTATGCGCCATACATTGATACTACCCAGGCTAGCATTGATAGCCTAGTCAGCGCGGACAAATATTGCGTTGGCAGTTGGTGTCCAAAAAACTACAGTGGAAAAGAGTATGGAATGGTTACATTAAAAACAGCTTTAGCCAATTCATATAACACAGCCGCTTTGCGTTTGTTCGTAAAAACAGGGAATGAGAAAGCCTATTCTTATTTAGAAAAGTTTGATTTTGAAAGAATGACTGAGGAAGATCGAAATTCATACGGCAAAGCACTTGGCGGTTTTAAACATGGCATGACGACGCTCGAAATGGCAGGAGCCTATACCTCTTTTATTGATGGCACATTCAAAAAGCCTCATGCGATCCAAAAGGTAACAGACCGCCAAGGCAACTTACTTTATGAGTGGAAAGATGAGCCGCAGACAGTCTGGTCGAAAGCAACGACTTATAAAATGCGTGCTCTATTAGCAGGTGTTATCCAAAACGGGACCGCTAAAAAGGCTAACCCTGGCAAAGCGTATTCTGGTGGTAAAACTGGGACCACAAACAGCACAAAAGACCTTTGGTTCTCTGGCCTAACAGATCAGTACACGGCAAGTGTCTGGGTAGGAAAGGACTTGCCAGAGAGCATACGTTACTTAGAAAGCTACGCACCAAATCAATTAATCTGGCGTAACATTATGCGCTAACACTAACAAATGAAAACAGCTGCAGGGCTTGGATCCTGCAGCTGTTTTTTATTTTCTTAAAAAAGCTATTTTCCCTTTATTCAGCGGCGGCCTTTTCTTTGTTCTCATTCGCCGTTGTCCATCGCTCCCACTTTTTTCTTCACGCTTCCCCACTATTTTTGTCTCACTTTTTGATATTACCCACAAAAAAAACCGCCAAAGCGGTTTTTAAAGCGGCAAGCTGCCGAGCAATCCGTTGTAGACTTTCATTCCGAGTAATGCAAGTGCAACTCCTAAAGCTGACCATGAGACAATTTGGAAAGTAATAATTCCTATTAAATTAGCTATAGAAAGCGCTGGACTTGTTTTGTACACGAAAAAAACGAGATAGCCAGCTGCTGTTAATAGAAAGATAGCCAAAATCCCAATTATTGAAGAGAAGCTAATTAAGGAAAGCAGCCCACCGACAAAAAAGATGATAGAGCCGTTACGAACAGCTTTTAGCAGCTCCCCTTCAGTGTCTTTGGAAAAAAACAAAAGAGACAGCTCGTTTACCGTATTAGCGATCACTTTTAAGCCAGCAAGTATAAAGAAGAAGAGAATCATTAATGAAAGAGTGATCACTAAATTGACTTCTGTCTCTGTGAACAGCTCTAGCATTTCATTATACAAACCTACTTTCTTAAATAACGAGATAATAAGTTCTTGGACAAATAAAGCGAACGACAAACTAAATAATAAAATAGCTATAAGAGGTAAATAACCAGTTAGATAAGTATTCTTCATAAACAATATACGCTCCTGTTCCGTTCAATCCATTTTATTATGCAAGAGCCAGCAAACAAAGACAAGTTCTTTTTTAATAATTTTTGGAAGCGACAAACATTTTTTGGCAAGAAAGTTACGGGCAAGAAGTATGATAAAAAATTTTTTAATAAGCCATTATGCCACGTTCCTACATATTTATTATTATTGACCGACTTTTCAGCAAGTTTCCCTTTTAGACAATGCATGAAGTAATTTTTTACGTTATAATGCACTAGGAGGTCAAAATTTGCGCAAGCAACGGTCGGCTTAGCTTGAAAAAGGAATGGTTGCCTGCAAACATTTGTCCTTCTTTTATACACATTTACAGATTTAATTTATGAGGGGGGGATTTTTTTGTCTTTACTGCATTTGGCCATCTTTTCTCCTTTTTTAATGGCTATTTTAGTTCCTTTCTTTTATAAAGGACTGCGAAGCATACATACAGGCTGGTTTGTTCTGATCTTGCCAATTTTGCTTTTCACTTATTTTATCGGGTTTCTTCCAGTTACTCGTCATAATCAAGCAGTGGAAAAATCATTTGATTGGATTCCATCATTGGGTATCCGCTTTACTGCCTATGTAGATGGATTAGGCCTATTATTTGCTTTACTCATTACAGGGATTGGCTCACTCGTCGTGCTTTATTCCATCTTTTATTTATCAAAGGAAAAGGAAAGTCTTCACAATTTTTACGTTTATTTATTGTTATTTATGGGCGCCATGCTTGGTGTTGTGCTGTCAGATAACCTCATTACGTTATATATGTTTTGGGAACTGACATCTATTTCTTCTTTCCTATTGATTGCTTACTGGTATGACCGCGAACGTTCTCGTTATGGAGCGCTTAAATCGATGCTCTTAACTGTATTCGGCGGCCTTTCCATGCTTGGGGGTATTTTATTGCTTTCTATCATGGGTGATACCTTTAGCATACGCGAACTCGTCTCGCAAGCCGGTGAATTAAATGGCCATCCGCTCTTCTTGTTTGCGCTGATCCTCATTCTATTGGGAGCCTTTACAAAATCAGCTCAGTTTCCATTTTACATATGGCTTCCTGATGCGATGGAAGCGCCTACTCCTGTTAGTGCCTATTTGCACTCTGCCACCATGGTCAAAGCCGGAATTTACTTAGTTGCTCGTTTAAGCCCTATTTTTGCTTTTTCAAGCTACTGGTTTTGGATTGTTGGTGCGATTGGTATTTTCACCATGTTCTGGGGCTCATTTAATGCAGTCAAGCAAACAGACTTAAAAGGAATTCTTGCTTTTTCTACCGTTAGCCAGCTCGGGTTAATTATGTCACTTTTAGGCGCTGGAGCTGCCGCTTTACACTTTGATTCATTAAATGACAACATTTACATTGCGGCGATTGTTGCTGCCGTCTTCCATTTAATCAATCATGCTACATTTAAAGGCAGTTTGTTCATGGTTGTGGGCATTGTCGATCATGAAACCGGTACACGGGATATCCGGAAGCTAGGCGGGTTGCTCAGCTTTATGCCGATTACCTTCACAATCGCTGTGATTGGAGCCTTCTCCATGGCAGGTCTTCCTCCATTTAATGGGTTTCTAAGTAAAGAAATGTTTTTTACCGGCATGATTCAGCTTCTTGACTTAGATATTCTCAATTTGCGAACATGGGGACTGTTATTTCCTGTACTCGCTTGGGTCGGCAGTATCTTTACGTTCATTTACAGCATGATGTTTGTATTTAAGACATTTTCCGGGAAATATCAGCCGGAGAAACTCGAAAAAAAGCCGCACGAGGCGCCTATTGGCATGCTGATCTCACCCATCATCCTCGCTGCACTCGTTATCTTGTTCGGGCTGTTTCCAAATTTATTATCCTATACTCTCATTCAACCAGCCGCTGCTGCTATCGTTCCTTCGTTAGTCGCGCCTGGTGAACAGCTGCCGGTCCATATTTCTCACTGGCATGGGGTTACACCTGAACTCATGATGACGATTGGCGTTGTGGCTGTCGGTATCTTAATGTACGTAACGTTAAGCAAATGGATTAAGCTATATACACTGTTTCCTGGAAAAGTAACACTAAATGCCCTGTATGATACGAGCTTATATGCAGCTGAGCGTGGTTCGTATACACTCACGAAAGCGTATATGAACGGCTTTATCCGTACCTATCTCGTTTACATTTTCGTTTTCTTTATCGGTATCCTTGGATTCACAATGTGGACGCAAAATGCTTTGACGCTTGATAAGAGCAACTTAGCTCCTATCGGTGTGTATGAGATTGTATTGGTGATCATTATTGCTGCCGGTATCTTTACTATTTTGTTTGCTAAATCTCGGTTAACTTCCATCATTGCCTTAGGAGCAGTTGGCTACACGGTGTCCCTCTTCTTCGTTATTTTCCGGGCACCAGACCTAGCCCTAACGCAATTAGTCATTGAAACAGTATCTGTCGCTTTATTCTTGCTTTGTTTTTATCATTTACCGAAGCTTAACCGCCACGAGGAACGCATGGGCTTTAAACTCGGTAATGTTATTATTTCTGTTGGAGTTGGGGCTGTTATCACGTTAATGTCCATCTCCTCTCATAGCAATAAAATGTTTGACTCGATCGCTAATTACTATATCGCTAACACATATAAAGAAGCCGCAGGTAAAAATATGGTCAACGTTATCCTTGTTGATTTCCGTGGATTCGATACATTGTTCGAGATCAGCGTACTAGCAATCGCCGGCCTTGGAATTTTTGGCCTCATTAAGCTGCGGTTAGCGAAGAAAGGAGAAGAAGCCGATGAAAACTAATGATGTGATTTTACAAACAACGAGCAAAGTTGTGTTTTTCATCATTATTCTCTTTGCTATCCACCTATTCTTCGCTGGGCATTACCATCCCGGCGGCGGGTTTGTTGGCGGGTTAATGACGTCGGGGGCGATCGTCCTTCTTCTTCTCGCCTTTGATATTAAGACAGTAGCGAAAGGTTTTCCGATTGATTATAAAATCTTAATCGGCATTGGTTTGCTATTTGCCATCGGCACAGCAGCCGGTTCGCTTATTTTTAATGTTCCTTTTTTCACCCATGTGTTTGGCGATGTTTATTTGCCGCTTTTCGGAGAAACTTCTCTCCATACTGCTATGCTATTTGATTTAGGGGTTTACTTAGTTGTCATTGGTGTGACCATGACCATTATTCAAACGATAGGAGAGAGTGAATAATGGAAATTTTAATGTCAATCGTAATCGGTGCTCTCTTTGCCAGCTCAGTCTACTTAATGCTTTCTAAAAGCTTGCTGCGCATCATTATCGGCACCGGGCTGTTAAGCCATGGCGCCCATTTGTTAATTATTACAATGGGCGGATTAAAAAGAGGCGCTGCTCCTCTTCTCGGTGAAAAGGCAGCCTCTTATGTAGATCCACTGCCACAGGCGTTGATCTTAACAGCCATCGTTATCAGCTTTGGGGTTACAGCCTTGTTCCTCGTTTTGGCCTATAGAGCCTATCAGGAGCTTGGTACCGATAATATGGATGAAATGAGAGGTAATGAAGCAAATGATTAACTTGTTAGTTTTGCCGCTGCTTATTCCTCTCCTAACTGCTGCTTTGTTGATTTTTTTAGCTAAATCACTTAAAGCTCAGAGAATACTTTCGGTCATTTCTGCTATTGGTACATTAACTGCTTCTATTATTTTATTGCTTACCGTTAAAAAGAATGGAATTCAAACAGTCAACGTTGGTAGTTGGGACGCGCCATTTGGGATTACACTTGTTTCCGATACCTTATCTGCCCTGCTCGTGACAACGTCTTCTCTGATTACACTGTGTGTAATTCTATATTCCATCCGCTCGATCGGTACGGCGCGTGAACGATTTTATTACTATCCCGTCGTTCAATTTTTATTGGTTGGCGTAAACGGAGCTTTTACGACAGGTGATATTTTCAACTTGTTCGTCTTTTTTGAAGTCATGCTCATGTCTTCTTATGTATTGATTGTGATTGGCGGCACAAAAATCCAGTTGCGTGAATCTATTAAATATATTTTAGTGAATGTTATTTCGTCTGCTCTTTTCGTTATTGCTGTCGCTATGTTGTACTCTGTCGTTGGCTCTTTGAACATGGCAGATATTTCTCAGCGTATCGCCGAAATTGGCCATTTGCCGATCCTGACTGTGATCGCGGTGTTATTCCTAATCGTATTTGGATTAAAAGGGGCCATCTTCCCGCTTTACTTTTGGCTTCCAGGTTCCTATTATGCACCGCCAGTACCGATACTCGCTTTATTCGGTTCCTTGCTTACAAAAGTGGGGGTATACTCCATTTTACGCAGCTATTCCCTGTTCTTCTATCATGATCAGGCTTTTACACATGAGCTACTCGGAATCCTAGCCATTATTACAATCATCGTCGGCTGTATCGGCGCTATCGCTTACTGGGACGTAAAAAAGATTGTGATTTACAACATTATTATTGCAGTCGGCGTGCTCGTATTCGGGATTTCTGTTGCTACTGAAGAAACTTATAAAGGAACTGTCTTTTACACGATTCATGATATGATTGTGAAAGCGGCCCTATTCTTATTAATTGGAGTCATGATTAAAATTACTGGGACAAGTGATTTACGAAAAATGGGCGGGTTGATGAAGAAATACCCACTGCTTGGCTGGACGTTTCTCGTTGCTTCTTTCGCACTTGCCGGTATTCCGCCGCTCAGCGGATTTGTTGGAAAGCTGTTAATCGTACGCGGAGGACTGGCGGAAGGAGAATATGTAGGTTCCTTAGTTGTTCTCTTATCCAGTCTGGTCGTTCTTTATTCTGTTATTAAGATCTTCATGAATGGGTTTTGGAGAGCGCCAAAAGACTATCCGGGTGAAGAAAATCAGCCTGTGATGTCTTTATGGGTGCCAGGAGCCATTCTCGTGCTTGCATCGGCATTTTACGGTGTAGGAGCTGAATTGATGTACCCGATTATTTCTCAAGCCACTGATGCACTCGTACATCCGGCAATCTATATTGATGCAGTGTTAAAGGAGTAATGTCTTATGGCTTTTCAAATTTTACTTAATTTCTTTTTGGCGTTTCTATGGATGTTTCTACAAGTATCCTTTAACAGCAAAACCTTTATTATCGGATACTTAATTGGCTTGATTTTAATTTACGGCATGCGCCGGTTCTTTAAAACAGAACTGTACGTGCGCCGTGTGTTTGCCATCATTTACTTAACTCTTCTCTTTTTTAAAGAGTTGATTATGGCAAACATCGACGTATTAAAAGTGATCTTAAAACCAAAACTTGATATCCAGCCAGGAATTTTTGCTTTGCCGACTGAGCTGGAATCAGACTGGGAAATCACCTTGCTTGCTAATTTAATTACATTAACTCCCGGCACATTAGTCATCGATGTATCGGATGATCAAAAGATCTTATACGTCCATGCGATCGACGTACCTGATGTACAGGATGCGATCAACGGCATAAAAGAATCATTTGAAAAAGCGATTATGGAGGTGAGCCGCTGATGTTAGTAACAGTTATGAAACTGTCACTTATTTTAATTACCTTAGCGATGCTCGGCTTCATCTATCGGCTTATTAAAGGGCCTACCATCCCTGACCGGATTGTCGCTTTAGATGCGATTGGCATCAACTTGATCGCCATGATCGCCATTCTCTCTATGCTATTTAAAACGAATGCGTTTTTAGATGTTATTTTATTGCTTGGCATTTTGTCCTTCATCGGTACGACTGCTTTCTCTAAGTTCCTTGAGAAAGGAGAGATCATTGAAAATGACCGTGATCGTTGAGCTTGTGATCATTCTCTTTCTGTTATTCGGCGTCTTTCTTACTTTGGCGGCTGCCTTTGGGGTTATTCGGCTTCCTGACGTATATACCCGCAACCATGCAGCCTCTAAAAGTGCCACACTTGGAGTGATGTCGATCTTGCTCGCTTGCTTTTTATATTTCTACTTAATCGAGGGGCACTTCAGCTCGCGCGTTTTGCTCGGAATTGCGTTTATCTTTATTACCGCTCCAGTCGGTGGACACTTAATTAGCCGTGCGGCCTATAATGCCGGTGTTAAGCTGTGGGATAAGAGCGTACGCGATGATTTGAAAAATAAAAAGTAATCAAAAGAAAAAGAAAACAGCCAGTGGAAAAACACTGGCTGTTTTCTTTTTCTTTATTGATTTTCGCTGCAGGCGGGTGCTTTTTCCACCGGAGTCCCTGCCTTCCACTACAATCAACTATTAAAAATAACATTTACCATTCACAGATTTTTTATAAAGTGGTCTTTGGAAGCTTAATTCTCATAGAGACGTGTTTCTTCACTCCCATCCGCATGATGAACAACAAGAATGCCATCGCGCTCTTTTACATACTCTTTCGCCTTATCTGAAAGCCCTTCTTTTGTTTGATCTGCTAAAATGCTGTGCGTGGTTTCCTTTTTCACAAGCTGCCAGCCTTCGCCGCTCTCTTTTGGCTGCAAATGATAGACTGGGCGTTCCTCATCGTTTCCATGCCCTTTGCCGACCGAGCTGCGGGCACGATCAATCGCGATGGCAATGGCTTTCCCTTCTTCATACTCTTCTTCTAGAAGGGCATTGGCAATTTCAATCGCTTTCTCCCGTACTTTATCGGGCAGATTTTTCATTGAATCAGGGTAATCCTGGTTAGTCCATGGCATATTTTATTTCCTCCTGCTCATTGAATTACCCTTCTTTTTCCCTGTTTTTGTTTTTTAGAAACGTCTACGCTTTCTTTGGCATGACAGCTACTGTACAGCGTGAAAGACAAATAAGCTCCTCCTGCTCATCTCGAATCTCAATTTGCCATACCATTGTCGTTCGGCCGCGATGTACAGCTTGTGCTGTAGCCGTAACAATCCCTTCCCTTTTAGCCTTAATATGATTCGCATTAATTTCAAGCCCAAAACATATTTGTGTTTCCTGATCAATTAAATAAGCTGTTCCGACACTCGCTGCTGTTTCTGCTAAAGCAACAGAAGCACCGCCGTGCAAATAGCCGAGTGGCTGACGAGTTCGTTCATCGACTGGCATCGTCATGACTACTTTTCCTTCGCTGATTTCCACAAATTCCATGCCTAATGTGTGTGATAAATTGTGTGTGTCTTTCACTTGATTCTTCCTCTCTTTCTTCCTAAAAAGTGAATAACGATTCACTATACTACATTCTTCTTTTAAGATTAAAAACCTCTTTTATGCAAAATTAAATATTTTATGCAATAAAACATAAAAATAATTTTTTATTCTTATGCTTTGAAGCATAAAGTTACTTTTTTTCGCATAAACCCAACACTTTTCAGATAATTCTATCTTTTGGTATGGTTCTTGCAATCTATTATATAAAAAATAATAAAAAAGAGGGATGATAGTGAAAAAAATTAAAACTCCATCACTTGCCGTCGCTTTAATTCCAATCATTGCGATGGTCACATTCTTATTTACCGGTATTTTTGTCTTTGAGGCAGATGCCCATATTCCCCTTTTGTTAAGCGCGGTAGTGGCAGCAATTATAGCCATCTATCTCGGCCATACGTGGCGAGAAATTGAAAAAGGGATCATTAACGCAGTAACATTGGCGATGCAGGCCCTTCTTATTTTAATGGTCATCGGAACGATCATCGGGACTTGGCTTGCCGGTGGAATTGTGCCGACGATGATTTACTACGGACTGGACATTTTATCCCCTGCTTATTTCCTCCCGGCTGCCGCTGTTATTTGCAGCATAGTTGCCATTGCCTCAGGAAATGCTTGGACAGCAGCTGGCACTATTGGCATCGCGATAATGGGAATTGGAGCAGGCCTTGGTGTTAACTTGGCGATGGTAGCTGGTGCAGTTATTTCCGGCTGTTACTTTGGCGATAAAATTTCACCTCTTTCCGAAACAACGAACATGTCACCTGGAATTACCGGTGTGGAGTTATTTGACCATATTCGTCACATGCTGTATACGACCATCCCAGCCTTAGTGATTTCTGTTGTTATTTATTTCTTTATGGGCCTTTCTTTTAAAGGGAAAGGGGCTGGAATTGATGAAATTACTGCCCTTCAAAGCAAGTTAAGTGACATCTTTATCATTAGCCCATGGCTTTTACTCGTTCCTGTTGTGGTGCTAACGCTGATTGCTATGAAAACGCCGGCTCTTCCCGGTCTCGTCATTGGCTCGATTTTAGGAGGAATTGTCGCCATTACCGTCCAAGGGGTAGCTATTGGAGAAATATTAGCGATTATGGTGTATGGTTTCGAAATGGATACAGGCAATGAAGTACTGGATAACTTATTAAATAACGGCGGTACAGAAGCCATGATGTATACTGTTTCTCTCGTTATGATTGCTATGAGCTTCGGGGGGATCCTCGAAGTAAGCGGCGTGCTTGAGGCTCTCGTCAACAATTTGCTGAAACTGGCCAAGTCGACAGGAAGCTTAATTACGACTACTGTTATTACGTGCATTACCGCCAATGTTATTGCATGTGATCAATACTTATCTATTCTTCTGCCCGGACGGATGTATATTAAAGCCTATAGAAAGCGCCGGCTTCATCCAAAGAACCTGTCACGGACACTGGAAGATGCCGGTACAATGACATCACCGCTCGTTCCTTGGAATACATGTGGAGCCTTTATGACGGCTACCCTCGGCGTTTCAACCTTTCAATACGCGCCGTATGCTTTATTATGCCTGATTAGCCCATTAATGGCGATTCTTTATGGTTTCACTGGTTTTAAAATTACAAAGCTTTCTCAGGAAGAGATCGATCGCTTAGACGCAGAAGAACGAGCAATGAAAGGAACAGCTGAAAAAGAGTTGGCCCGTACGTCTGAAGCGTTTTAATCTTCCTTTTATCAGCGTCTATCTGTAAAAAATAAAAGGACCCCGAGCATACAGCGGAGGTCCTTCTTTTATTCTTTTCTTAATAGAAACCGTAAGGGCCAAAGGGTCCGAAAGGAGGATATGGTGGATAAAAAGGACGATATCCGAAAAACGGGCGCGCAATCGCTCCACCAACCAACCCACCTAGCAGTCCTCCAACAAACGGACCGCCAACAAAAGGAAGAAACCGTTGATTTCTATACATTGTTAAAAAGCCTCCTTTTTCTCTGCCTACTATGTTTTATGCGAGAAGAAAGAAAAAGGGATGGGCTGCTTCGGCCATCCCTTTTTCTTATATGAGAGACTATTTCTATAAAATCATCGCAGCGATCCAGCCAAATAAGATAACAGGCAGATTATAATGCAGGAACGTTGGGACACATGTATCCCAAATATGATTATGCTGTCCATCTACATTTAAACCAGCTGTCGGTCCGAGCGTACTATCTGATGCGGGCGAACCTGCATCTCCTAGTGCGCCGGCTGTTCCAACAAGAACAATGGTAGCCATTGGACTGAAACCAAGTTCAAGAGAGAGCGGTACGAAGATGGTCGCAATAATTGGGACAGTTGAGAAGGATGAGCCAATCCCCATTGTTACCAGTAAGCCGACAATCAGCATTAATAACGCACCAAATGCCTGATTGCCTCCGATAATACCCGCTGCTTGTTCTACGAGTCGTTCAACGTCTCCAGTGGCACTCATTACTTTCGCAAAGCCAGAAGCAGCGATCATAACGAAACCGATGAATGCCATCATTCTCATTCCATCCGTAAGCAGACTGTCTGCTTCGTTCCAGCGCAACACTTTTGTTACATATAAGACAGTGATGCCTCCTAATGCACCAAATACCATGGAATCAGTCCAAAGCTGGGCAGCAAGGGCGGCAATAATAGCAATTATTGCTATAACAATCCCTGACTTCGAATATCCCTCTGACTCTTCTTCTACAGCCATTACCGCTCTCTCTTCATATTCTCTCGGCTTTCGATAAGAAAAGAAAACGGCAATGAATAAACCGGTAATCATACCAATTGCAGGATACATCATCGCTTTTGACACATCATCCATCTCTACCTTTAATCCGCTTTCTACGATATTAGATGTAATGATTTGATGAAAAATTTGACCAAAACCAACAGGCAATAGCATGTATGGTGTGACTAGCCCAAAAGTAATAACAGAAGCAATCAAGCGCCGATCTATTTTCATTTCATTTAAAATTTGCAATAGTGGCGGAATCAATATTGGGATAAAAGCAATATGAATCGGGATTAAGTTTTGAGAAGAAATAGATACTAGCAAAATAAAAAAGATAATAAGCGCTTTAGGTAATTTCTTCTTCCGTGCCTCTTCTTTCTTTCCTATCCGTTTTAATACAAATTCTACAAGCGCCTTCGGAAGACCCGTACTAGAAAGAGCTACCGCAAAACCGCCAAGCGCTGCATAACTAAGTGCTACATTCGCTCCGCCGCCAACTCCTTCAGTAAAAGCACTGACCGTCCCTTCTATTCCTAAGCCCCCGACGACTCCCCCGATCAGCGCACCCGTAATCAATGAAAATACAACATTTACACGAAATAGACTGAGGAGGAGCATAACAAGAACAGCTATTACAACCGCATTCATCTAAAATGCCCCTTTCACTTTACTATACTAAAATGGTAGTGAACTAAAATGTAAGATAACAAACTTTTGGGATTGATGTCAATGGATTTTCAAAAAGAAAAAACCTTCAAACAATTGAAGGTTTTAAAAAATGACTATGCTTATTTGATCTGTTCCATTGCCTGCCTAACGGTTGCATAGGTCTTGATAGAAGAAAGATCGGAGCCAATATTCACCAATTTCTGAGCCAGATCCGGACGAATCCCTGTCGCAATAGCTTTAATGCCAAGCAAACCAAGAATGTGATAAACATCTAATAAATGCTTCTCGACCATGGCATCGACTTGAAGGATACCTGAAAAGTCTACAATCAAACATCTTAATCGCATTTCAGCCATTTTAGGAATAGCCTTTTCTATCAAATATTGAACTCTCTCTTCATCTATAGAACCAACAAGCGGCAATACAGCGAGACCATCACGCAGGGGAACAACGGGTGCCGATAAATCCATGATTTCTGTGCGCGCTTTCTTAATAATCGCATCTGTCACTCTTTCGAAAGCAAGAACGGTTTCATTCATACTGATATCCAGCATGTAATTCAGCTGAGTATTAATAAATATCACTTCCTCAGTCGATAAACCGAACTTTAAGGAAGCATTCGTCAGTTTTTCTACAAAGACAATCCGGGTATAGGGATACCGAGCCACAATAATAGAAATTTTCTCTCCATGAGCAGCTGTTCGTTCCCCGTTCTTTTGGCTCCACTCAAGCAGTCCTTCCGGCACCTTTCCTTTCTTAGATAAAATGGCTTCTCCTAACATGGCGATGAAGTCTGTATATACGAGAATGGCGGCCTCAACTTCCTGCTCAGGTACGTGTGTTTCAAATTTCGGAACAACCGTATGTACAATGTCACGAGCTAGTTCTTTCGCATGCTCCTGTAAATAAGCAGACACTTTCGAAATGCTAGTCATCGTCTCTCACTTCTCCATTTTCTTTTTTTCTTATTATAGTCTAAAAAGGGAATCAGAAACATTAAATTGTTTTTAAACTAGACAAAGAGAGATGCACACCCTTCTCCTTTTGGCATCTCTCTTATGATCATCATTCCTCTGTTGTTCTCATGGCTAACAAGGCAAGTGTACGTGCCATTACGCCTGTAGCTCCAGCGGGACCTAAAGCTCCTGCTTTGTTTGTATCGGCCGTGCCGGCAATATCCAAATGAACCCATGGTGTCTCTTCTGCAAATTCACCAATAAAGCCGCCTCCCATAATAGCATGGCCTTCACGTCCGGGAGAATTATTTAAATCTGCAATTTTACTGTTGCGAATCCGTTTTTTATCTTTTTCTGTAAGCGGCAGCTGCCAAACAAATTCTCCTGCTTCTTTAGATGCTTCGACTACTTCTTCCAAGAACTTCTCATTATTTGTAATAGCACCTGTTTTGTCTGTTCCAAGCGCTACGATCACTCCTCCTGTCAAAGTGGCTACATCTACTAGGTAATCCGCTTTATGATGCTTAGCGTACGTCATAGCGTCCGCGAGCACAAGACGCCCTTCTGCATCTGTATTGAGCACCTCAATTGTTTTGCCGCTCATAGACGTAATGACATCATCTGGTTTCAATGCCTCACCATTAATCATATTGTCTGTCGACGGAATAACGGCCACTATATTTTGATCCGGCTTCAATTCACCTATAATCTCCATCGCTCCCAATACAGCAGCCGCACCGCCCATGTCTATTTTCATGCCGACAAGGCCGTCCTTCGGCTTGAGAGAATAGCCGCCAGTATCAAAAGTAATTCCTTTTCCAACAAAACCAAGGACATCTTCCCACTCTTCCCTTGGCTGATATTTTAACGTAATCATTTTAGGAGGCGCTACGGAACCTTTATTAACAGCTAACAAGGCCCCCATGCCAAGCTTCTCCATGTCTTCCTTCTCAAGAATTTCAACTTCAAAACCATACTTGTCAGCTAATTGCTTCGCGTGTTCTGCTAAGTCAGCTGCAGTCATTAGATTCGCTGGTGTATTTGCCAATGTCCGGGCAGAATTCGTTCCCTGACTAAGCACGTAACCAACATGAAGAGCAGCTTTCGCCTCTTCTAAGTCTGCTTCGGTGTACACTGTAATTTGTTCAATCCATTGCTCTGGCTCATTAGAAGGCTGCTTGTACCCTTTAAACTGATAGGAAGCAAGACCGTACGCTTCACTAAAAGCCTGTGCAGCCTCGTTATACTCAATCGCTTCACATACAAAGCTATCGAGGGCAACTGCTGCAGAACTGAGCTTTATTTTGTTCATTTTCTGTACGGCTGTACCGATCGCTTCTTTGAGTTCATGAAAATCTGCTTCCTTTTCTTTGCCGAGCCCGACGAAAAGAAGCCTTTTAACGGGAATTCTCCCTAGCACAGGAATGACAGCCGTTTCACCTAGCTTGGCAGAAATGTCCCCTTCTTTCACAAGTTCAGTTAGTTGTCCATCCATTGCCTCATCCAGCTTAGCGAGCTCTCCTTCAAACTTGAGAGGACGGTCATAAAGGCCGATAAGTAGAACTTCTTCTTTCTGATCATAAAAAGATTGTTTTTTTACACTGAACATCCTTCCACCTCCATTTCCATTATACAGGAAAGATTTTGAAGGAACGAATGTCTTCCCTAATTGGAGTTGGAATAGTGGAAATTCCCTCTGTTTAGTGCATCAGCATGATCCATGCTAGCAAAGCAGATCGCCTAGTTTTTCAGTTAGCTTCATATTCTCACTGTAATCTACCGGACAGTCGATCAATACAGGCTTTTTTAGGGAAATTGCCTCTTCAATAGCCGGCTTCAGCTGTTCAGCTTTTTTTATTTCGATTGCTTCAAACCCGTATGACTTGGCCAGCTGGATAAAGTCAGGATTTCCGAACTTAATGTTCGATGATCGTTTGAATTTTTTAAGCTGCTTCCACTCTATTAACCCGTATCCACCATCTCTCCAAAGCAAAATAACAATCGGCAAATTTAATCTCTTAGCCGTTTCCAGTTCAGCACTGGACATTTGGAGCGAGCCATCCCCGCATATCGCCACCACATTACGATCCGGATAGACCATCTTAGCAGCGATCGCTCCAGGAACAGACACTCCCATGGAGGCTAATCCATTTGAGATTAAACATGTATTTGGCTCATACGTATGATACATTCGCGCTATCCACATTTTATGGGCGCCAACATCAGAAATTAGAATATCTTCTTCACCTAAAGCTGACCGCACATCCGAAAGAATTTTTTGTGGTTTTACAGGGAAAGCTTGGCTGTCTTTATATTCTTCTAATTCAGCCAGTGCCTCCTGACGAACTTCTAAAACCCAGTCATTATTTCTTTCTATTAATGATAGAGCAGAGCTTAGTTCTTTTAAATTCTCATCGATATTCCCAAGCACATTTAATTTCACAGGATAACAAGCGTCCGTTTCTGCTTCCTGTGTGTCGATATGCAAAATAGGCACAGCTCCATCGGGGTTCCAATTTTCTGGAGGATATTCAGCCATATCAAATCCTATAGCGATGATTAAATCCGCTTTTGTAAATCCACATGTAATGTAATCCTTCCCCGCCATGCCTGCTGTTAACAGGCTAAGATCGTTGTTCCAAGGCAAGGCGCCTTTCCCCATAAAGGTATGAACGACTGGAATAGATGTTTTTTCAACGAACGTACGTAAGCTGGCTGCAGCATTTCCTCTTGCAATTCCATTTCCAGCTAGAATAAGCGGATGCTCTGCTTGTTCTATCAAATTAACGGCTTCGCTAATAACCCGTTCACTCGCTTCTGATAAAGTATGGTCCATTAGATTTAACGGTGCTTCGTCTACCTCCATGCCAGCAATATCTTCTGGAAGATCAATATGGGTTGCCCCTGATTTTTCTTGAGTAGCGACTCTAAATGCTTTCCGGACAACCTCTGGCACGATTTCTCCTGTCTTGATTTGGGTGTTCCACTTCGTAACAGGCTTGTATACAGAAACTAAATTATAATATTGATGGGACTCTTTATGCTGGCGATCCAGGCCTGCCTGTCCGGTTATCGCTACCAATGGGCAATGATCCATATTGGCGTTGGCCACACCGGTCAATAGGTTCGTAGCTCCTGGCCCCAATGTCGACAAACAGACACCCGGCTTGCCTGTAAGTCTTCCATACGTACCAGCCATAAATGCTGCACTTGCCTCATGCCTCGTAACAATAAATTCAATACTTGAATCAAGAAGTGCATCCATGATATCCAAATTTTCTTCCCCTGGCACACCAAAAATATAGTCAACTCCTTCATTTTCAAGGCACTTCACAACTAATTCAGCTACCTTCATTTGCCACACCCTTTTCGATTTATTCATCTTTCAGCTTAAGTATGCGTCTCTCAATCCAATAATAGACTTGTGATATGATCCATCACTGTTGGATACTAAACTTAATTCCCCTTTTCCACGATGGCGGTTGAATAAACGGAAATAGAAGAATCTTTAAACAGCTCTTTCACACGAGAGAATCTGTTACTATTGAAGAAAAGGAGGCGTTTTAATGAGACTTATTTCTATTTGTCCAAGTAATACAGAGGTAATAGAATTTCTCGGTTTAACTTCTCAGCTTATCGGTGTGGATGATTACTCTGACTGGCCAGCTGACGTTTGTCACTTGCCTCGGCTCGGTCCTGATCTTGATATTGATATGGAGAAAGTGGAAGCTCTGCAGCCGGATTTAGTCGTTGCCTCATTAAGTGTTCCAGGCATGGAGAAAAATGTAGAAAAATTGCAAGCCCGAGGTATTCCGCATATTGTCACTAACCCGCAGTCACTAGCGGATATTGGAGAATCAATTGAAGAAATAGGAATAGCATGCGGCGTTTCAGAACAAGGAAAACTGGGTGCCGAGCGTTATCGGACACAGCTGGCGCAATTTCACTCGCTCGCTTCGACGGTTGAGAAACGCCCTTCCCTTTATTGGGAATGGTGGCCCAAACCTATTTTCACCCCTGGGAAAGTGAATTGGCTAACAGAAATGAGCGAGCTGGCTGGCGCTTATAATGTATTTGCCGATCATGACACAGCTAATTTCCAAACTGATTGGGAAGACGTAAAAAAGAGAAATCCGGACTTTATTTTGCTTTCTTGGGTAGGAGTTCAAACTGAAAAGATCAATCCGGCTATTGTATTGAAGCGGCCGGGATGGGGAGAACTTACAGCCGTGAAAGAGCAGCGCATAGCTGTAATGGAGGAGAAATTTTTCTGCCGGCCATCGCCACGCCTCCTCATTGGCTTAGAGAAGCTAGCAAAAATGGTTCATCCGGAGGCGTTTGAATCTCTTAAACTCGATTCTCTCTTTCTTGAAAAAGGAAGTTTGACGAATAAAAAATCAATTCTGGATGAGAAACTGCATTATTGAATCATAATATGGCCCTATTTGATCATAAAATACTTATGTTTGAAAAATAAAAAACGGCCGCTCAATCGGCCGTTAAAACATTTGGTATCCTTTTTGACGCAAGACTCTCATCGTGACACCAGATGTCAGCGCACCGATAAAACCACTTGCTAGAATAATAATATCTGGCAGCTTCAAAGAAACTGCTCTCGTTCCTAACGTATTAAATGCTTCACTTGCATTAAAAATATAGTCAAATGTGCTGATTCCATCCACAATTGCAATCGTTACCAGCGGATAAAGAATCGCCATAATCCAAGTCATTCGAAGCAGCATATTCAGCAAAAATCCGATGCCAAAAAAAAGCACGAAAAACAGCAAAACCGAAACAAGTAAAACGGCTACATGCATTTCTGTTTCCCCCCTAAATCACTATTGAATAGTGTACTCAATTCTACCTAAAACGTCAACCATACGAGCTAGGGCAGTCCCCGGCACGTTAAAGCTGTTCTTCCTTTGATATGAGTTTAAGCGAAAAAGGAGATTGATTGGCTAGGAGGAACATGATATATTATCTGAAAATTCTATTAACTAGGAGGCGTTTTATGTCTGTTCAAACAAAAACAAAGCCATGTAGTTATTGTGGAGGCCAAGGCTATTTTCAACTTTTATTAGGCGGTTCAGAGACGTGTCCGAGCTGCAAAGGCAAACAGCAAGTGGAAGCAAAATAAAAACCAGCTACAAGCTGGCTTTAGAGTGCAGGCAAAGTCTATTGTCCATATTGCAAGCTAGTTGAAAACATTTGGCTTTCGAATCGCAGTACCTCACGAGGATTGGAGTAACTACCAGAGGGCCAAGAGCACCACGGTAAGGAAACAACAAATAAAGCGGATGTTTATCAACAGCATGAGAGGCCAGCTAAAAGCTGACCTCTCTCGCTATATCCTTAAATAAAGTTAAATTTACCTTTTTTAAGTACAAGTGATGGACCGCCGATCATAAGTAAAGCACGGTTGTCGATCATTTTCTTCATAAAGGAAGCTTTTGTACCTGTTAGTTTTTTGCCGAAGACCACACCAATCGCATCGTCATCACCTAAAGAACAAACAGTTCCTTTAATATCTGGCTTGAACGTTTCTAACTCTCCCTCGCTGCCGCGAACAAGTTTCACGATATTGCGAGCACAAACTTCTCCTTGCTGCATAGCAATTTGAGCTGTTGGAGGATATGGACGATTGATTTCTTCATTAATAACGAGAGAAGAATCACCGATAACGAAAATATTATCATGGCCTGGAGCACGCAGGTCAGGATTTACTTTTACGCGAGCGCGCATGTTGTCAATTCCTGCTTTTTCAATAATACTGTTTCCACGAACCCCTGCTGCCCAGATAACTGTGCCTGCTTTGATTTCTTCAATGTCGTCGCCTTTAGCCACTTTAATGCCATCTTCTGTAGCTTCTTTAATCGCTGTACCAATTTTGAACTCAACACCTTTTTTCTCAAGCTGAGCTACAGCGTACTGAACAAGCTCAGGATCGAATCCAGGAAGAACCATTGGTGCGGCTTCTACGCAGTAAATACGTACTTTTGCATAATCAATGTCGTATTCGCGGCAAAGCTCAGGCACACGGTTAACAAGCTCACCAAGAAACTCGATGCCTGTGAAACCCGCACCGCCAACAACGATTGTTAAGCGCTCTTCTTGCTTTTCTAACTCTGTTGCATATGTAGCAAATTGATAATCAATATGCTCACGGATTTGGCGAGCTGCGTTTACGTTGGAAATTGTAAAAGCATATTCTTTTAGACCTTGAATGCCAAATGTTTCTGATTCGCCGCCTAGCGCAAATACTAAGTAGTCATATTCAATTTCGCCAGTGTTTAAAATAACTTTCTTTTCATCCGTTTTAATGTCCTGTACTTCCGCACGAATGAATTCTACCTTGCTGCGGTTGATGACATTGTTAATGTCATAACGAACACGATCATGGTGAAGCGTGCCTGCAGATGCTTCATGCAGCCAAGTTGTTTCATAGTGGTAATCATTCTTGTTTACAAGAACGATATCTGCTTCCTCTTGCCCTAATGCTTTTTGAAGCCGAGTAACTGTCATTAATCCGCCGTAACCTGCACCTAGAACAACAATTTTTGTTTTTCTCATACTGTTCCCTGCCACCTTCTGCACATATTTTGCGATTATTTCGCTTGAATATTTAGTAGTCTGCCACTTGTTCGTTGAAAATGTGATTTTTTTCACGAATAGTTGTAAAAAAACACAATAGAAATTGTCATGAAGTTTTAACAAAGGCATATCTACCTCAATAATATTCTTTTTATAATGGTTTTTCAACCCATTTAACCGATTTCATTTAATTGCTTTTGAGTATAGTAACTTCCGTTTTTTTTACCTTTATAAGGGTACACTATTTAATAAATGTCTTTAAGAAAAGGGTGATCTTTTTGAACGTACTTGTTATCGGCGCAGGAGGATTAACCGGTAAAAAAATTGTCAAACAGCTAGCTGAAAGCAATCAGCATCTCGTTCGAGCCATGATCCGCAAAGCAGAACAGACAGATGAAATGGAAAGGTTAGGTGCAAAGGCGATTCTAGCTGATTTAGAACAAGACTTTAGCTTTGCCTTAAATGATGTCAATGCTGTTATTTTTGCAGCAGGCTCCGGTTCATCTACCGGTCATGACAAAACGATTGCAGTTGATCAGGAAGGCGCGAAGAAAACAGTAGATTTCGCAAAGGAAAAAGGAATTGAACGCTTTATCATGCTTAGTTCGATGGGAGCCGATACAATAGAAGAAGCACCGGCCTCTCTCGTACCTTATTTAGAAGCAAAAAAGGCAGCAGATGAATATTTAATTAAAAGCGGTTTAAGTTTTACAATCGTACGCCCTGGCGGATTAACGGATGACCCTGGCACCGGGATGATTGAATTAGCTACACGCTTTTCCCCGATGGGCGGCACGATTCCACGTGAAGATGTGGCCCAGGTGCTCGTTGAATCATTGACAATGAAGGAAACGGAAGGTAAAGTATTCGAAATTATTAGCGGCTACACCCCTATAAACAAAGCGTTGACTAGAATATAGGAATGAGTAAAAAAATCAGCCGCTTGATTAAATGAAAGATAACCATTAAAGGATAGTTAGTCCGTTAAACGGCTAATTATCCTTTTTATTTACATAAAAGATCAATGGGGTAAAAATGATAAGAAAACAAGCGAGAATATTGTATGAAGGGGGAAAAGGCTTGCGAAAAAAACAAATTATTATTCCTTTCATAATTCTTGGATTGTTAGGATATGTGGTCTATTGGGCTTTTTTTGACATGAACCGGTTACCAAAAGGAGAATTCATTTCGGAGGCAGAGTCTCCTAACGGGGAGTATACAGTGAAAGCCTATATTACGAGCGGAGGAGCTACTACAGATTTTGCTGTCCGCGGAGAATTACATTTTAACACGGAGAATAAAAAGCCGAAAAATATTTATTGGAATAATCATGAGGAACAGGCGGTTATTAAATGGAGCGATGAAGATACAGTCCTCATTAATCATCATAAACTAAATGTTCCCCATGAAGTGTTTGATTATCGGTACACCCGCAAAAGTAGTAAACGCTAGCTCTGTTTAATTCTATAAGCAGGTTCTTTTCATTGATGTCAAAATAGCTTCAATAATTCCAGCGAAAATGGCCGGCTATAGGAGAGTTATAAGAGGTTAATTTAATTTCCGAGGCAAAAGGCGGTGTATTGTGAATGAAGTAAGGGACTCCATCTTTTGTTCGTTTATCAGAAATAATGCCAATGTGGTCTGGACCATCCAAATAAACCACAATGTCTCCTGGCTGCCATTCTGCTAGGTTCTCCCGATCATCCGGAACAATTTCAGTCGTTAAAGATTTTGCAGATCGTTGAAAAAAGACATGTTGATTAGGAACCCTTCGAAAATCAATATTAGGATCAGGTTTCTCTTTCACCCGCGGATATAGATGAGGATGACGTTGAATATCCTCATCCATTAAATCTTTTAACTTAATATGAGCTCCCATGAACCCTCTCCATATAACATCCGTGCACACCCCTTCTTCGTCTGGCGGGTATCCGCCTTCGTAATAGGCACTTTTGTACACCGTTCGATTTTCCGCTTCTTTTCTAGCTGCCTGTACTACGTCAATCGGATCTGCCACACCATTATCATTTCGATCAACTCGTGCATACCTTTCCTCTACGGTTATCTTCTTGGTAAATAAGCTGTTTAAATGAATACCCGCCATATCCAATATCAGCCCATTTCTAAATAAAGCCGAAAAAAGCGTTCCACCTATGGCTATCACGATAAGAGAAATGATGAAAACTTTTTTAACACTCATTTTCATTCCCCCGTAGCATAACAGAGACTAAAAATTGAGCCGACGCTATTTTACGCAAGTGACTTGCCCTTTTGTCATTTGGATCAGCTCTTCTGGTGTTAATTGAAATACGGCTTTAGGATGTCCGGCAGCAGCCCAAATTTTCTGATACTGAAATAAATCTTCATCAATGAGAGTCAAAATTGGTTTTACATGTCCTAAAGGCGGCACACCACCAATGACGAATCCAGTATGCCCACGAACAAAATCAGCATCTGCTTTGCCTAGTTTTTCATTTAGATAGGTTCCGATATGCTTTTCATTAATTCGATTGATTCCGCTGGCGACAACTAATAAAGGTTGATTCGAGCTTTTAAGCTTGAAAATAATAGACTTTGCAATATGGGCAACCTCACAGCCGATAGCATCAGCAGCTTCTTGTGCAGTCCGGGCACTATCCGGCAGTTCTATCACTTTATTTGTATGGCCCATTTCTATTAATTTATTTTGAAACTGCTGCGCACTCTCTTTAAGTAACATGTCCAAGTTGTCCCCCTTTATTTATGTATACACTCCACAAAATAATTCCTTATGAACGATCAATCTCCTTCTTTTATTTTAACGCCATAAAAAAACGACCTCTTTTAACGATTTTCTATAGACCGTTAAAAGAAGTCGTTATTCACAACCTTAAATCGCTTTACCTGCGACTGTTTTACTGAAGCTTTTCTTCCTTACGCTAAAATGACTGCTTATACTCAGATACTCCTAATATTAGCAATTCTCAGGTGTTCCCGTTTCTGTTGCTGTACGGAACGACGAACCACAGCCGCAGGAAGCGATCGCATTCGGATTGTCGATCGTAAATCCGCCGCCCATTAAAGATTGTTTATAGTCAATGACTGTTCCATTCAAAATTGGTGCACTTTCTGGATCAACAGCAATATCAATTCCGTGTTGATTAAGCTTAATGTCATCTTCCTTAATGTCACGGTCAAATCCCATGCCATAAGATAAACCACTGCAGCCTCCACCATGCACTGTCACACGCAGAGTAGCTCCTTCTTCTTCGTTTTGCTTCATCATTTCTTTTATCTGAAAAGCAGCTGCTTCTGTAATTTTCACTACTTCTTGTTCTTGCAAGGGGACCCCTCCATTCTTTTGTTCTTACTATTAGTATATACGTGAAAAAACACCTTCTCAACCAATTCGCTTCTAGCCGTCATTAAAAATTCATCAAAAAGTTCTATAGACGTAGTTCTTTTTACATAAAAACGATATAATTAATAATATCATCATAAGTAGAACGACTTATATTTTTTAGTCAGGAGGCAGTTAATATGGAAAACCTTTCTCCTCTTTATGCAAAACAAGAAACATGTCCTCTATGTGAGCAAAAATTTTCATCCATGAAATTGAGAAATCGCTTTGCCAAAGTTGTAGGACAGGACACAGACTTAAAACCGAATTATGAAGACTCTACATTGAATCCGTCACTTTACAACGTAAAAGTCTGTCCACAGTGCGGCTATTCTTTTACAGATGATTTCTCTAAATATTTTGCCCCTGGTACAAAGAATATTTTAAAAGAAAAAATCACAGACAACTGGGTTTCCCAAGATTACGGTCAAGCTAGGACGGTTCATGAAGCGATCAATAGTTATAAGCTAGCCTTCTACTCCGGTTTTCTAAAAAAAGAAAAACACTTAACTCTAGCAGGGTTAGCTCTCCGTATCGCCTGGTTTTACCGGGACTTAGCGGCAAGAGAACAAGAACAGCGTTTTCTCGCAGTAGCAGCCGAGCAGTATGAACAAGCTTATTTAAATGAAGATTTGACTTTAACGCCTATGTCAGATGTCAAGGTCATGTATCTGCTGGCAGAGTTACATGTACGGCTTGGTCATGGAAACGAAGCTGTAAAATACTTCTCTAAAGTACTCGAAAAACAGCGCGGCTCTAGAGAAAAGCACATCATCGAAATGGCAAGAGATCGTTGGTATGAATTACGTGATGAAATGAAAAAAAGCGAAGCAAGCGCCGTTTAATTTAAAGCAAACATGGAAAATAAAAAAGAAGGAGCTTCTGAACAACCATCTGTTCAAGCCTCCTTCTTTTTTTGATTAGAACATTGGATTCTCTTCCAAATATTCATATATATTGTCAACCAGCTCTTCTGGTGTCTCTCCGTCTACGGGCTCTCCGTTGACTAGTGCGTACAAGCCTTCGGCACATCTTGTACAATAACCGAGACAGCCATATTCAATTACATCAAGGTTAGAATCTCGCTCTAATATTTCAAGCGCTTTTTGCGCACCGTTCGCTAAATTGCTGATGCAAAACTCAATAATCGGTTTCATCCTTTGTTCACCTCTGCTTTTTATTTTACTATCCTTTCCTTTCCGAGAAAAGCAGAAAACTTTAAAACGAAAATATCTCAACTCAGTTGTGAAAAACGCTGTATTTAGATATACTCAGGGTGGCAGATAAAAAAGTTGTGAGTACTTTCACAATCGATTGAAAAACCCTGAAGTTTCAATACATATTGTACAGAAAGGAAAATCCAGATGAAGAATTTAGTATTGCTTGGCGGCGGTTATGGCAACATGCGTGTGTTGCTCAGGCTGCTTCCAAACCAATTGCCTGAAGATGTCACCATTACATTAGTAGATAAGTTTCCATACCACTCTTTAAAAACCGAGTACTATGCTTTAGCAGCCGGAACGATCTCTGACCAGGAGGTACGTGTTAGTTTTCCTGAGCATTCTCGCCTGAACTTGCTGTTTGGTGAAGTAACGAGTGTTGATTTAGAAAACAAGCAAGTTTTCATCAAAGATAAAGAGCCTCTTGCCTATGATGACCTTGTGATTGGACTTGGCTGTGAAGACACATATCATAATGTGCCTGGGGCTGCAGAATATACACACAGCATCCAATCGATTGATAAGTCAAGAAAGACTTACCAAACGCTGTCCAACATGCCAGCTGGCTCAAAAGTGGGCATTGTCGGAGCCGGGCTAAGCGGAATTGAATTGGCTAGTGAGCTTCGTGAAAGCCGCCCAGATCTTGAAATCATTTTATTTGACCGCGGCCACCGTATTTTGAAAGACTTCCCGGAACGTTTAAGTAAATACATTCATAAATGGTTCGTTGATCATGGAGTAGAAGTGGTTAATAACGCAAACATCACAAAAGTTGAGCCGCATACAATCTATAACCATGACGAGGCCTATCCAATGAATGCAGTGGTCTGGACAGCTGGTATCCAGCCAAACCACGTTGTTCGTGAGATGCCGGTCGAAAAAGACCGCTCCGGCCGTGTGAAGCTCTCCCAATATCATAACCTGCCAAACGACGAGCATGTCTATGTTGTCGGCGACTGCGCCAGCCTTCCACACGCTCCAAGCGCTCAGCTGGCTGAAGAACAAGCAGAACAAATTGTTCAAGTTCTCTTAAAACGCTGGAAAGGTGAACCTCTTCCAGAAGAACTGCCGGAAATTAAACTAAAAGGTATCCTCGGTTCATTAGGTAAAAAGCAAGGCTTCGGCTTTGTAGCTGACCGAGCCATCACAGGCCGTGTAGCCCGCTTCTTAAAGTCAGGTGTACTTTGGATGTATCGCTATCATAACGGATAATATTAATTTTAGAACTATCGCGATAGGTTGAATATATTGCGGTAGTTCTTTTTTATATTTGCCACTTTTTCATTATAATCCTTTCCTCTTTTGGACATAATAAGGGTGTTTATTTGTGTGAAAGGGGACAGAAAGGATGATAAAAAGAAATAGGCTTGACCCTGTTGCTTTTAAGCGCAGTGATGTCGGCAAGCTAATCAGCCAATGTAGTGAATCGGCAGATTTTATGAGCTTTAAGTTAGATGAAGATTCCCCTTTTTATATTTCTTATTTTCAAACACTAGTAGACCAAAAAATAGTTCATCAAGATGTCCTTAGCATTCTAAAAGGAAGTAAATTTACTTCTTTAGAAGAAATAAAAGATGTAGTTCATGTAGAAAATATCATGCTTACAACTGATGTTTCCTCCATTCAACAAAGATTAATGCTCGGAAATATTCTTATTTACAAACAGGAAGCACACCCCTCCTGCCTGCTTATTTCGGCTTCTAAGAAGGAAAAGCGTCAAATTTCTATTCCTGAAACTGAATATTCTGTCGTTGGACCGAAAGAAGCATTTGTAGAATCTCTAGATACCAATATCAATCTTATTAGGAAAAGGATTCCCATACCTGATTTTCAAGTAAAAGAATTAACTGTCGGCAAACTATCCAAAACCCGGGTAGCTGTTGCCTATATTAAAGGAATTGCCGATGAAGAAAACGTTAATACTGTTATCCAGCGCATTAACGATATTAACTATGATCAACTTATCGATACCTCTTTTATTAGCCAAATGATCGCTGATAACAGCAATTCTCCTTTTCCCCAACTGGTGGATACAGAACGCCCTGATCGGACGGCAAGCGTGTTAATGGAAGGGAAGGTAGCAATTCTTGTGGACGGTTCCCCAAGTGCCTTAACCGGTCCTACTGCACTTGTTGAGTTTTTCTCGGCGTATGAAGACTATCTCATTGTCTGGAGCTTAGGTTCAGTTTTCCGGTTAATCCGTTTATTTGCGGTTACTTTTTCTGTTTTATCAACCCCTTTGTATGTTGCCATCTTAACTTATCATTACGAGGTAATCCCGCAGGACCTATTGACTGCATTAGTGTCCTCAAGGGGAGGCATTCCGTTCCCTCCCATTCTAGAGGCCATTGTGCTGGAATTGACCATTGAATTGCTCAGGGAAGCGGGAGCCCGTCTGCCAACAAAAGTTGGCCAGACAATTGGTATCGTGGGTGGTATTGTCATTGGAACAGCTGCTGTACAAGCCGGCTTAACAAGTAATGTACTACTTATCGTTGTCGCCCTAAGTGCCTTAGCTTCTTTTACAACACCTGTCTATCAAGTGAGCAATGCCATTCGGCTAATTCGTTTTCCTTTTTTGCTCTTTGCCCAGCTTCTTGGACTCTTAGGGGTGGCAGTATGTTCTGCTATGGTCTTAGCTCATTTGTTTAAATTAACATCACTTGGTCGTCCTTTTCTCGAGCCGGTTTATCCATTGCGCCTGACAGATATGAAGGACGCGCTCATTCGTTTGCCTTTTAATAAACAAGCAGCACGTCCGCTATTCATGCGCCCTCAAAATGTTCTAAAACTTCAACAGCACTCTTCACAAAAGAATTCTAAGGATATTGATGAATAGTTTTCACTGGAGGTGGTTGCATGCTGCCGTTGCCGTCCGAAGATAAGAAAGTTTCTCCCTATCTTGCTTTTTATATCGTCCATAGCATGCAACTGGGAGTAGTTGTTTTCAGCTTCGCACGTATCATTGTAAAAGAAGCTGGCCATGACGCTTGGATTTCTGTTTTGATTGCTGGGGCAGCTATCCATCTTATTTTATGGATGACTTATCAAATCGTCATCAAGGGAAATAACGACATAACTGTTATCCATCGGGAGCTGTTCGGGAAGTGGCTAGGAGGATTGTTAACTTTGTTACTAGCCGCTTATTTAATGGTTATATTTGTCGTTATTATGCGGGCTTATATTGAAGTTATTCAAGTCTGGATGTTCCCCCAATTGCAAACATGGTATATGGGGATCCTTTTGTCTATCCTTGTCTATCTTTATTTGATGGGTGGATTTCGGGTTATTGTCGGTTTATGTTTACTTAGCTTCTTTTTTACTATCCCTTTGCTGCTTTCATTGGTCTTTCCGCTGGCAAACGCTCAGTTTTCTTATTTACTTCCGGTTATGGAGCATTCAACAATAGAGATTCTTAAGGGGACGAAGCAAATGTCCATCATCTTTTCCGGATTTGAAGTGATTCTTTTTTGTTATCCTTTTATAAAACAAGGACAGCGTTCTCACAAATGGGCTCAATTTGGCACTGCTTTTACAACATTTGTTTATTTAGTTTCCACAATGGTTCCCATTGTATATTTCAGTCAGGGTCAATTGGAAAAAACAATCTGGCCTACTTTAACCTTATGGAAAATTGTTGATTTCCCTTTTCTTGAAAGGTTTGAGTATGCTGGGATCTCCATCTGGTTGTTTGTTATGCTGCCAAACTTGTGTATGTATTTGTGGGCTGCCACTCGTGCATTGAAGCAAGTGTTTTCTATCCAGCAGAGAAAGATGGTTATGCCTCTTCTCTTTCTTACTGTTTTTGCCTCCACTCTTATTGAAAATGGGATTCAAATTAGGCAATTTAATACCTTTGTGGACTGGGTAAGCTTTTATGTCGTTTTTGCTTATGTTCCTTTTGTTTATTTTTATCAATTAATTAGCAAAAAAATGAGGCGAAGCGAATGAAAAAAGCTTTATTCTGGACTGTTATTGCTGTTATTTTGCTCTTTAATTATAATTTGGAGACAAAGGTACTCGAAGACATTCAAATTATTACAGCTACTGGTTATGATTATGTAGATAAAGATACGTTAAGAGGAACAACGGATGCCCCTTTTTATCCTCAAGGCCAAGATGTGAAGCCCATTAACGCTTCTTTTACAGCGTCTGGGCATACGATTCATGATATTAGACAGCAGAGTCAACGAGAAGCCCAAAGGAATCTAGGAGCGGGCCGCTTGCAAAGCTTTTTAATTAGTAAAGAAGTAGCCAAGCATGGAGTCAAACATTTAATTGATCCTCTTGGCCGCAGCACGTATATTGGAAGGGATATTAAACTTGCTGTCGTTGATGGCAGCACAGAAAAGCTTTTGACTGCTGACTATTCCAATTCCCAAGTTACTTCCCGCTATCTCTCAGATTTACTTGAAGAAAGTATCAGCCGGCTGGCCCCAGAAACGGAACTTCACACTTTTTTAGCACAGCTTGACGGATTTGGACAAGAACCGTTCTTGCCTATTATTAAACAACGAGACGATCACATCCGCTATATGGGCCTGGCACTTTTTAAGGATGACAAATATGTAGATGAACTCTCCGTTCAGGACAGCTACATTTTTAAAATGCTTCATGAGAAATTTAAGCATGGAATATATGAAATTAAATACAAAGGTGCCTACATTGCGATCGAAAACCTTCAATCCAAAGTGAAATACAGCGTATCAGGCACAGCGGCAAAACCACGATTGACCATTCATGTCACCTTGAGAGGAAAGGTCCAGGAAGGTTATGGACTTACCTTACATACGAAAGCAAAAGTCCATGCTGTTGAAAAAGAATGGAGAAAAGAAATGACCACAAAAGCAGAAAAATTAATCCGTAAGCTGCAGACATTACGAACAGATTCCCTCGGCATTGGCGAGAGGGTGCGAAGTCATTTCCGCAATTTCCCTAAATCTTCATGGGAAAACCTTTATCCGAACGTTCCCATTCACGTTGAAGTAGAAACAAATATTGTGAATACAGGTATTATCGAATAAAAAAAGACATCCGGGCTCCCCGGATGTCTTAAAGTATTATCAAAGACCTAAAGAAATATATTTAATTTCTAAATATTCGTCAATTCCGAAATGGCTGCCTTCACGGCCAAGACCGCTCTCTTTATAACCGCCAAATGGAGCTTGGGCAACAGATGGAAGGCCGTCGTTCAAGCCGATAATGCCGTATTCAAGCCCCTCTGCAATCGTAATGGCTTCAGTGATGTTTTCGCTGAATACGTAAGCAGCCAAGCCATATGGTGAGTTATTAGCACGCTCGATCACTTCTTCTGTCGTTTTATACGTAGCGATTGGCGCAAGCGGGCCAAATGTTTCTTCATTCATACACAGCATGTCATCTGTAACATTTGTGACAACTGTCGGCTCAAGGAAATAACCATTTGCTCCTTCAACTGTGCTGCCGCCCGCAATCACTTTAGCACCTTTTTGTTTAGCATCTTCGATTTGGCTCACTACTTTATCGACTGCCTGCTCATCAATTAAAGGACCAATCGTTACGCCTTCTTCTAATCCGTTTCCTACTTTTAACTTCGCTACTTCTTGCTTAAATGCTTCCGCAAATTCTGCTTCGACGGACTCATGTACATAGACTCTATTCGCACATACACATGTTTGGCCAGCGTTACGGTATTTAGAAGCGATTAAGTTCTGAGCTGCTTTCTCAATATTAGCGTTAGCCGTTACGATAAACGGTGCGTGGCCGCCAAGCTCAAGAGAAATTTTCTTTACTGTATCAGCTGCTCCGCGCATCAATGTTTTCCCGACTTCTGTAGAACCAGTGAACGATACTTTCCGTACACGGCCATCCTTCATCCACGCTTCACTAATTTGACGTGCGCTTCCAGTTACAATGTTGATAACACCTTTAGGAATTCCAGCTTCCTCTGCTAGTTCTACAAGACGAATCGCTGTTAGAGGAGTTTGAGTAGCCGGCTTGATCATCGCTGTACAGCCAGCCGCTAAAGCAGGGCCTACTTTTCTTGTAATCATAGCTGCCGGGAAGTTCCATGGAGTGATGGCAGCGATAACCCCTACTGGCTCTTTTTGAACGAATAGACGCTTGTTCGGATGAGAAGCAGGAATTGTTTCGCCGTAAATACGCTTTCCTTCTTCTGCATACCAAGAAATAAAGCTATTGGCATAGCTAACTTCGCCGATTGCTTCTGGCAGCGGCTTACCTTGTTCTTGTGTCATTAGCTTGCCGATTTCTTCTTTATTTGCATCAATCAAGTGGTACCATTTCATTAAATAATCAGCACGCTCATTAGCTGTTAGCTTTGACCAGCCTTTTAATGCTTCATAAGCTGCATCGGCTGCACGCTCTGCTTCTGCTGTGCCGCCATCTGGAATGGTTGCGATCACTTCTTTTGTAGCTGGATTGATGACTTCAATAGTTTTTTCTGCTTCTACCCACTCGCCATTAATATAAATCTTCCAGTTTTTCATTCTTTTCTCCTCCTCTTATTCTATTCATCTCTTTCTTCTTCAATATACTTTCTGACCTTCCTTACGGCTGATGATTGACTGATCCCGAGCATTTTCGCAATTTTGTATGTTGATTTATCTTTGTTATAGGCCTGGACAATCATCTTCCTTTCCACTTCTTCAACCACTTCTGGAAGAGTCATCCCTGCCTCCGTTATTTCCTGCTCCAACATATCGGTTGGCAGGTCATTTAGCGTAACGACTTCATCTCCTGTTACAACAAGCCGTTCTACCATGTTTTCGAGTTCACGAATGTTTCCTTTCCATTCAAAACCGAGAAAAGCCTGCAGCACTTTCGGCGAGAAGCGGACATTGCTTTCATATAATTGGTTAAAGTAATCTAAAAAATGGTAGGTGAGCGGAACGATGTCTTCTTTTCGTTCCCGAAGCGGCGGAACATGAATAGGCACAACATTGAGACGATAATATAAGTCTCTGCGAAAACTGCCTCTGCCTACCATGTTTTTTAAATCTTTATTCGTGGCAGCAATAATACGGATATCCAAAGAAATGGGGCTCCGGCCGCCAACCGGACGAATTTGTTTTTCTTGCAAAACGTGCAGTAATTTTCCTTGAGCAGCAAGCGGCAGTTCTCCTACTTCATCTAAAAACAAAGTGCCATGATTGGATAATTCAATTAGCCCCTTTTTCCCTTCTCGAAAAGCACCGGTAAATGTTCCGCCTTCATAGCCAAATAATTCAGATTCAATCAGCTGTTCTGGCAGCGCCGCACAGTTAATCTCGTTAAGCGGCTGATCCCGTCTATTGCTTAATTGATGAATGAGGCGAACGATCTTGCTTTTTCCGACACCTGTTTCACCAAGCAGCAGCACAGTTGAATTGACTCTGGCAATCTTGCGGACAAGAAGCATAATTTTATCCATTTGTTCACTTTTAGAAATAAGACCTTCGAATTCAAGCGGCTCTTTCAGTTCTTTCTTATATGTAGCCAGTTCGTCTTCCATTTCTTCAATTTTATTGCGCAGCTGCATAAGTTCTGTTAAATCGCGTGAGTAACTGATCACACTTTTTAAAGAACCATCTGGATGAAAAACAGGCTTTGTGCGTACATGAAAGTAGCGGCCGGTATTCGAGACTTGAAACAACTCTATCGGCTGTAAGCTTTCAATGACTTTCAAAGTAGCAGAGGGGTAAAAAATTCCCATCTTCTCCAAGTCCTTGACATGCTTGCCGACTAATCCGCCAGCTATCTGTTCATAGTTTTTTCTGCAGGTCGCATTGACGCGAATGACAACACCGTTTGCATCTGTTACTAAAATTTCATCAAAAGATGATTCAAAAATATCAAATAATTCGTCACGTACAGGATCATGAGATGGGTTCATGACAAGCTTCCTCTCGGGTAATAATTGCCTCCATTATAGCAAAAATTATCCCGAGAGATAAGCATGTCGTTTTTCCCTGTTAGAATTTATGCTTGAACAGCTAGTTGAGCAACAGCTGCTGCCAATGCTTCTTCTAAAATATCTAATCCTTCTTCTGCCTGCTCATCTGTAATAACAAGTGGCATTAAGAGACGCAATACGTTGCCGTAAGCTCCCGCACTCATTAATAACAGGCCACGGTCATTTGCTTCTTTAACAAGCAAGTTTGTTAGTTCTTTGTTAGGCTCTTTTGTTTGACGGTCTTTTACTAATTCCATTGCACACATTGAGCCAAGTCCACGAACATCGCCGATTTCTTCGTATTTTTCAGCAAGCTGACGGAGACGGTTCATGACAGCCTCGCCTAATTTTGCACCACGCTCATTTAGGTTTTCTTCTTCAATAATATCAAGAACGGCTAGTCCGGCTGCACAAGCAAGCGGACTTCCAGAATATGTTCCGCCAAGTTCTCCTGGAGTAGAAGCATCCATAATTTCCTTGCGGCCAATAACACCACTGATTGGCAACCCTGCTGCCATTGATTTTGAAACAGTGATTAAATCAGGCACAACATCAAAGTGCTCGATACCGAAGTAGCGGCCAGTACGTGCAAAACCAGCTTGGATTTCATCTGCGATAAAGATAATGCCGTGTTTTTGACACTCTTCATAAACAGCTTGAACAAAGCGTTTAGATGGAACGATAAATCCACCTTCACCTTGTACCGGCTCCATTACAACAGCGGCAATCGTTTCTGGTGCTGCATCGTTGATAAAGAAGTCACGGAATTGTTCAATAATCATATCTTCATATTGCTCTTCCGTTACTCCTTCTGGACGACGGTAAGCGTATGGATAAGGTGCTTTGTATACTTCTGGAGCGAATGGACCAAATTCATATTTATAAGGTTTTACTTTGCTTGTCATTGTCATGGTTAATAGTGTACGGCCATGGTACCCGCGGGAGAAGGAAACAACGCCTGGACGCTTCGTATATTTACGGGCGATTTTTACCGCGTTTTCTACTGCTTCCGCACCGCTGTTAAAGAAGATTACTTCTTTCTCATGGTCTCCAGGAGCGATCGCTGCTAACTTTTCTGCTAACTCAATATATGGCTCATACATCATTACGTTAAAGCCAGGATGAATATATTGATCAACTTGCTTGTGAAGTGCTTCTGTCACTTTTGGATGGCAGTGACCAACGTTCATTACACCAATGGCACCAACAAAATCGATAAATGTATTGCCATCAACATCATGGATTAATGCACCTTCCGCTTTTTCAGCAAAAGTTGGTACACCGTTTGATACGCCTTTTGGCACAGCATTTTGTCTTCTCTCTAATAATTTCTTTGCCTTTTCGCCTGGAAGGCTGCCGTTAACCTTTGCAAATTTTCTTGTCATGATGTTCTTACCCCTTTTCTAAAAAATAATTTCTACACTGATCTTATATGCAAAAAGCATGCCAACATTTAAAAAGGCGTTAATACTTATATTATTAAGAATAGACAGTCTTTTATTAAGTCACGGATGACTTATTTAAGTCATCCGTGACTTATTCATGAACAGCTGTGTACCCGTACTTCTCCATTTCAAGGTAAATCGTTTTTAACTTCGGATTTCCTTCTCCGACGATCTTATCCTCTAACAGCACAACAGGATAGAACATATCTTCCTCAATGACTCTTTCCGCAAACGCTTTTTTCTTCTCATCATCCGGCGGTGACTGGATATCTACATAGCTGATAGTAAACGGCTGGTTCGGATATTTTCTTGAAATAGCCGCTTCAAGCCACTCATACGTTTCTTTAGAAGACGGCAGATTTACGCAGCTCGGACAAAGCTGTTCGGTTCCATAAATGGTAATTTCGACTTTCTTTTCCATCATTCCTCCCCCTTCCCTTATTATCTTTATTTTAACGAAAAATTCATACTAAAGAAATAAGAATTCTCATTGACCAAATCTTTATCAATAGATGGATTTTTCTCATTATAATCATTATAATAAAAGAGAGAATGAGAAAGGAGTGTATCATAGTGGAAGAACAACAAATGGAAATGCAAGTACGAGAAGTATTAGATAAATTACGCCCATTTTTGCTTCGTGACGGCGGCGACTGTGAATTAGTAGACATAGAGGATGGCATTGTGAAACTTCGCCTTCTTGGCGCATGCGGATCATGCCCAAGCTCCACTATTACCCTTAAAGCGGGAATTGAGCGTGCTCTTTTAGAAGAAGTACCAGGTGTCGTTGAAGTAGAGCAAGTATTTTAATCTAAGCGGTAAACAAGCTTTACATTTAGCTGATAAATAAAAAAAGCAGAGATTCCAATATGCGGAGCCTCTGCTTTTTATGTATCTCTGCTTAAGTAAAAGGATTGTTCGGGTTGTAAAATCTCCCCTGTTCTCTCACTATAGCTGTTTCTATCTTCTATAGCTTAAAAAATCTTTGTTAACAAGGGTTTTTGGAGCCCGATCCGCAAAGATTGCCTCTAAGTTATCACAGCATGTTTCCATCATAGCAATCCGAGTTTCTTTCGTAGCACTGCCGATGTGAGGCAGTGCTACCACGTTTTTCAATTGAAGAAGAGGGTGATCTGCACCAATTGGTTCTTCATTAAATACATCAAGACCAGCCGCCGCAATATCCCCTGCTTGAAGTGCCTCATACAGCGCTTCTTCATTCACAATCGGCCCTCGGCTTGCATTAATAAAAATAGCGTCTTTCTTCATTTTTTGGAATTGTTCACGCTGGAACATGCCTTTTGTTTCCTTTGTCAGCGGAGCAAGACAAATAACAAAATCAGCTTCCCCGAGCAATTCATCTAATGAGCAATAACGAGCACCGAGCATTTCCTCGGCTACTTCATGGCGGTTACGGTTATGATAAATGATTTCCATATCAAAACCGGCAGCCCGTTTGGCAACGACTGTTCCTATTTTCCCCATACCAACAATACCGATTGTCTTATGATGAACATCTGTACCAGCTAAAAGCATAGGCGACCAGCTTTTCCACTCGCCTTGTTTCACAAACTCTGCTGCTTCAATCATCCGGCGGGCTGTCGCTAAGAGTAGGGCAAAGGCCAAATCAGCTGTCGTATCGGTCAATACATCCGGCGTATTGCAGATAGCTACATTATGACGGCTCGCTGAATCCAAATCAATGTTGTCATAACCAACAGCCATATTCGCAACGGCTTTCAAATTCTTTCCTGCTGCAAATACTTCTTCATCCATACGGTCTGAAATTACCGTTAAAAGAGCATCTGCCTCTTGTACCTTTTCTAGCAACACTTCTCGAGGAACTTGCACGTCCTCCTTTGACCACATGTCGACTTCATAATTCTCCTTTAACCTTGCTACAATTTCTTCCGGAAGCTTTCGAGTTACATATACGAGCGGCTTCAAATCTCCACCTGCTTTCTTCTATTATTCACCTTTTCATTTTAGCATAATTCAGATAAATGCTCCTTTTTCAGCAAAAGATTATCTGAGCCAACTAATAATCGGCATATTTAACTGATTGGCTGGCAGTCCTGCTTGCTCATAAAAGAAGCCTAAAAACTGCTCATACTCATGTGAACTTGCCGTATATTTCTTTAATATTTCTTCATTTTCTTTTCTCCGGTGGAAGGAAGCAGCGGAAAAATAATTTTCTACGCAATCAAAATAATGGGCCGGAAATAATAGACGGGCATAAATCAATCGCCAGGAAAAAGAAGATAGCGGCCTAACTTGCTCGTACTGCCTAATAAAGTCGATAAAACGTGTACGGTAAAACAAAGAGCCTCTCCAATATTCAGATCGTATCCATTCCGCTATATCTCGTGCAGGATAATCAAATACCCAATTGAACGGCAAATGAACAGCAGGCTCCCTTAACCAAGCCTGTTCATTAAATAAAGAGTGACAAATAGTCCCTGAATCCCATTGTTGCGGGGGGGCATCAATATCCGTATCAGCTGCATACTGCAGAGCATTTTCTGTTAACCCCATATAATAAGGGAAGGACTCCACGATCAGACGCGCAAAAGGATCATCTTGTTCTCTTACTAACTGACTAACGCCTTTTTCTAGCTTTTCTAGCCGCTGCTCCCACTTTTCTCTCCATTTGCCTAATTCGCTTGCTGAGTTTATTTGAAAAGAAAGAGATTGACCTCTTAAGTGAAAATGCGCCAGCTTTCTGCCAGTGACAGCTTTTATCGAAGACGGCCGCTTGCTTACAAGCACAACGAAATCTTTATTTTCTTCTGTTATTAAAAATCGGCCATTTACAGCAGGCAAAAATACAGCCGTTCTCTTTTCCCCCTGCTGCACCATGTGCCGGGACATTTGATGAAGCTCATATAAATATTGTTGTTCCTTCTTGGTAACGTCCATAATATGATAAAGTAACCCATCTCTTTCATAACACATTGCTTCTGAGCGAAATGGTGCCCGTTCTGCCTGTATATTAAAATGCTTCATTAATATTTGCTTGCCATCCATTTGCTTTCTCTCCTCCTCTTCTTCATTTTCATTGAATAGTCTGTACAGCTTAAGGGTATATAGGTAACAGAGTACTTTTTTAATAAAAAAAAGGAATTTCTTTATCTCACCTGGAATTCTTATTACAGGGAAAATATTCATTATTAACATATTAGAGAAAAAGGTGATCGTATGACTCTCGAAGACAAATCAGTAATGAGCATGTCCGAAAAAACGGCACGCCGCTGGCTCGGTGAAAGAGGAGTAACAGTAGATGATATCGCTGAGTTAGTAATGTTTTTGCAAAAAAAGTACCATCCCAATCTTGAAATAGAAGAATGTAAAAAAAATATAGAAAAAGTATTACAAAAGCGCGAGGTGCAAAATGCCATTTTAACGGGTATACAGCTCGACGTGCTGGCGGAGCAAGGCCAGCTCGATGAGCCGTTGCAATCTATCATTGCGAGCGATGAAAGCCTGTATGGTGTGGATGAAATTCTAGCGCTTGCCATTGTGAATGTCTATGGATCAATCGGCTTTACCAACTACGGATACATTGATAAGGTGAAGCCTGGCATTTTAGAGCACTTGAATGATAAATCTACTGGTAAGGTTCACACATTCCTCGATGATATCGTAGGCGCTATAGCAGCAGCTGCCTCTAGCCGTCTTGCCCATAAGGCGGCCAACGCAGAATAACAAAACACCCGGTTTAGCCTCATGCTAAACCGGGTGTTTTGTGTCTTGTGTCTTGTACTGATGATTCTTATTGATGTACCGACCATAAAAAGCAACTTACGAGCCATTTCTCTTGATTTACCGGCCTTAACTGCCTGTCACACGGCTCATCCTATATTTCCCACTCATCGAGATTATTTCTTGTATAAACCGGCTGCTCTTCTACTCCAGCGAGATGTTCCTTCCTTGTCACGCCCGTATGAACAAGCAATGTGTCGATCCCCGCCCGGATCCCCGCCAAAATGTCAGTCTGATAATTGTCACCAACCATTAATGTTTCTTCTTTCGTCGTGCCAAGTACTTGGAGGGCTTGTTCCATAATAATCGCTTCTGGCTTCCCGATAAAAGTAGGAGCTGTTTCTGTTGACACGGCGATGACCGACGTGAGAGCACCGTTGCCTGGAAGAAGACCGCGCTCAGTAGGAATAGCAATATCCCCGTTTGTCGAGATGAATGCAGCTCCATTTCTCACTGCAAGACAGGCCACCGCTAATTTTTCATACTGGATATGGCGATCAATCCCGCATACAACAACATCTGGCTGCTCATGTTCCACAAGGGTAAACCCTTTTTCCTTCAATGCTGAACGAAGCCCTTCTTCCCCAATCATATAAATAGCAGCTTGTTTATCCCTCTCAAAAATATAGTTAGCTGTGGCCATGGCCGCTGTAAATACTTGTTCAGGCTCAGTAGGAATGTGAAATCGGTTCAGCTTTTCTGCTACTTGAGCCGGTGTACGCGATGAATTGTTAGTAACAAATAAATAAGGAATATTTTTTTCCTTTAAACGGCTAATAAAATGACGCGCTTCTTTTATTTCTTCTGTACCCCGATACATCGTGCCATCTAAGTCAATCAAGTATCCTTTATATGCCTTCATGTTTCCTCCTTATGAACAAAAAACGCTTTCATAATGAAAGCGCGAAATGGTTATGGCTTAAATGCAGAAACTGGTCCTAATTCATTTGTTAAGTAGGCTCTTACTTGTGCTGGAAACTGTTCCAGCGCAGAAAAATTCTCTTCAAACACTCGCTTTACTTCCTTGTAATCAACAGCGGTGTAGTGCTGAACGAGCATTTTTCTTAAGGCCACAACAGCTTTTAACGAAGCGGCCGCTTCTTTTTCAATAACCTGTTCATCCTCTAGGATATCAACAATATCCTCATAGCTGCCCGGATCCCTCATAATAAAGCCATCAATCATGGCATTGCCAACATCGAGCATAGATTCAATCACGATATGAGCGATTCGTTCTAAAGCCGCCTGTTCAATGGCTGCTTCCCATTGTGGCTGTTTAGCAAAGACAGACAGCTTAGCCTCCATATACTTCAGAATTTCTTCAATTTTCCCCCGATCCACAAAATACACGACGGGCACCTCTTCTCTTAACTTTCTTTGATTTCCTCTTTATTTTATCATGAATCTATAAACAAAACACATCTTCGTCCCAGGTGAATCATGGTACAATCGAAACAAATAGACAGGAGTGACACGCTATGACAGAAAGATTTTTTCTTTACGATGAAACTGAACCAACGAAAACACGATATGTTAGCTTTATGGGAGAGCACCAACGCTTTGATCTCGCTTTAATGCAGACGGATCGTTATTTTGGAAAGCGTATTGTGTTAGATATTCAAGGCAGCCGCTTTGCCATTATCGGTCGGGATGATTTAGAAGAACCAGGGTATCTTGAGCATGTATTTAAGCTGACTGAAGAGGAAGCAGCCGAGCTCCGTGACTTTTTATATGAAGTCATTTAAAGCATAGTCAAAGCGCTGCCGGGCATGCTAATAATGAAGGCTTTATCACTTCACTAGATTTCAGTAGGCAAAACGAGGTAGTTAAAGCTGTATAACCATAAAGCAGCCGGAGGTAATGATTATGTTCTTTAATGATGAAGAATATACCGATTTTTCTAATGTAGAAACAATGCGCAACTATTTAACAGTGGAACAAACACCAGAAGGCCCTTATGGAGCACCGCGCGGAAAAGACGAGCCTGTGGAAAATAAATCTTCACCATGGGAAGAAGGACAGCGTTTTTATTCAGCATTCAATTACGAAAATAAGTCTCTTCATCAGGGACTGCCGCGTCGATTCCCAGGAGCGCACCCGACGCATGATGATAAGGAAAAAGATCAAGTAAGGATGTATCAAGATATCCCTCCGAACACATAAAAAAATCGAGCAAAGGGCTCGATGTAAAACAGTGGATGATAGGGGGTTTCTTATTTCTTTTCCAATTAGAAGCTTATCCCTCAAAACAGCATAAGATAAAAAATAAAATCGAGTCATCTTGCTCGATTTTATTTTTGAACTTTTTTGGCAACGAAATAGGCGCAGCCGAAGTTGCAGTATTCATATAAGTACTCTTTCAGCGTGCTAATTTTTGAATCAAATGTAGCTTTCTGGTTCGCATCTTCATAGAACCCCTTTAGGCGAAGCTGGCCGTATCCCCAATCCCCGACAATGTAATCATATTTCGTTAAGATGTCGCTGTAGCGTTCTCGGAATACTTCTTCATTAAAGCCATCGCTTCGCTCTTCAATGACCTCATAGCAATGATTTTGAATGCAAATCATCTCTCCTCATTCCTTTCTTCTTCCTTTATTATAGCCGATCAGCCAGTAATTACTAAGAAAAAAATAAGCAAAAAGGGGCAATCTACGTGTTGAGGGGGTGTTAACATGAAAAAACCATTGTTAACTGTGGGAGTTGCCAGTTTTTTAATGATGGCTGGCTGTAATGCAAACGATACAAACAACCTTGCCGGCGATGGTAACAATCGGGACCGTAATACAATAAACGTTGCTGACCGATATGACCGTGACCGGTACGATATGTATAACGGAGATCGTGGAAATGGCGTAGATGGCAGAATTGGCGGAATGGATAGAAACGACCGTTCTGACAGAGGCGGCCTCATGACCAACAATAGACAAGATGGCTTCGGTTATGTCCGCCACCAAAAGGGAACCGTTCGAGGACAATCCGTTTCTTCTCGGAACATGCATGTTCTTGATAGGGAGCGAACAGCAGACACGATTGGCCGGTTAAGCCTTGATCTTCCAAAAGTGAATGATGCCTCTGTACTCGTGACAGACCAGGAAGTATTAATTGCTTATAATACCGATGCTAAAGATGCCAAAGACCGCAGAGGAGTAGCCGAACAAGTAAAAAGAACAGCCTTAAGCGTTGTGCCGAGCTGGTACCGCGTCTACCTGACCGATGATACCGACTTGCGCCGTGATATTGAAAATATTGCACAAACAAATGGCGGGATGGATGTAGCTCGTGATTCTATCGGCCGTACTGTAAAACTAATGAAGCAAAATTCGCCTCAAGGCTATACAAAAGCGGATAGAAGAAATAATCAAAATGGCGGAATGAACGGATCAAATGGAATGAATAACAACAATGGGACGATTGGCAATAAGGGAATGAATGGCAACGAATCAGGCACGTCACAAAAAACTGGAACTCCGCAAACAACAGGTACTCCAGGCACAAACTGGACGACTGGACCAGACGATCAAGATCATACACCTGGTCGAGCTAACCCTTTTACTAACGGAGGCAGCTAACTAAAAACACCCGGTTTCTCTCTTCGCATCAATCTTTGATACCGTTAGAGACCGGGTGCTTTTAGTTTGTCCAGCTGCAGCGGCCAGCCCGTACGGCGGTTTCGGTCTCTCTGGCGGAGTCAAAGAACGACTCCTTGTCGAGACCTCCAACCTCCTATCGGGCTAAACAGGCCGCTTCCGCTTTTCTTTTTGTCTAGCTGCAGGCGCTAGCACGTACGCCGATTTCACTCTCTCTGTCGAAGTCTGAAAAGCGACTTCTCGTCGAGAGCTCCAATCCGCTATCGTGCTGAGCAAGCACCTTCCGCTTTTCTTTGTCTAGCTGCAGGCGCTAGCACGTACGCCGATTTCACTCTCTCTGTCGAAGTCTGAAAAGCGACTTCTCGTCGAGAGCTCCAATCCGCTATCGTGCTGAGCAAGCACCTTCCGCTTTTCTTTGTCTAGCTGCAGGCGCTAGCACGTACGCCGATTTCACTCTCTCTGTCGAAGTCTGAAAAGCGACTTCTCGTCGAGAGCTCCAATCGGCTATCGTGCTGGGCAAGCGCCTTCCGCTTTTCTTTGTCCAGCTGCAGGCGCTTAACGGCTAGCGGACTTCCTGCTCCTTCTTGCGATAAGTCAACATCGAATCGCTTTCACTCTTCGTGTTTCCTTTATCTCATGCGGAGCCGTCCAGTCCATACGCCGCTGAGCAAGCACCTTCCGCTTTTCTCTTTGTCCAGCTGCGTCTCCTTGCCCCTCGAGGTCATAAGCCGATCTGGCTGTGTGGCTGAAGAACGCCACTTCGCCATTTCGTCTTATGCTTGTCGGGACAGAACAGTCGGCTCCGCTTTTCTTTATCACGCTTCTAGTGTTTCTTTTTCGCCGAGTTCTTGTTTGGCTTTTGATGCTGAGTTTACTTGTTCATCTGCGTGGTAAGAGGAGCGGACAAGCGGACCGGCTTCACAGTGGCTAAAGCCTTTTGTCATGGCAATTTCACGAAGTTCTGCAAATTCGTCCGGATGGTAATATTTTTGTACCTTTAAATGTTTCTTTGAAGGCTGTAAATATTGGCCAAGTGTCACAATGTCTACATTATTTGTACGAAGATCATCCATCGCTTCGATGATTTCTTCCTTTGTTTCTCCAAGACCGATCATAATGCTTGATTTTGTTGGAATATCAGGCTGCATTTCTTTTGCTCTTCTTAAAAATTCAAGGGAGCGTTCGTATGTAGCACGGGCGCGAACTCTCGGGCTTAAGCGCTTGACTGTTTCAATATTGTGATTTAAGATGTCTGGCCGTGCATCCATCAGCATTTTTAAATTCTCTTCTACTCCTCCCATATCGGAAGGAAGGACTTCAATAGAAGTAAACGGATTCTTGCGTCGGATCGCCCGCACTGTTTCCGCAAAAACAGCAGCACCGCCATCTTTTAAATCATCACGAGCCACAGCTGTTACGACAACATGCTTCAAATTCATTAGCTGAACAGAATCTGCTACCCGTTCCGGTTCTGCCCAATCCAGTTCAGTCGGCAAGCCTGTTTTGACTGCACAAAAACGGCAAGCACGCGTACACACATCTCCAAGAATCATGAACGTAGCTGTCCGGCGCACCGCCCAACACTCATGAATGTTAGGGCATTTTGCTTCTTCACATACTGTGTGGAGGTTTTTCTCCCTCATCATCTTTTTTAAGCCTGTATAGTTTTCATTTGTATTTAATTTTATTTTCAACCAATCTGGTTTGCGTAAATGTTCCTCTTTCTTACTCATCTCTTCATCTCCCATCATTCTTCTTCGACCAAATAGCTGATTTTCCAAAAGAAAAACAATTCTCTAGCCACTGTACCACAGTCCATATTCTAACACAATTCTAGCCCTTTTCATGTTTTTTAGACGTTTTTCTGCATGAAACAAACAGAATTCCACAAAATAAATCAAGAACGCTAAAAGGGAGAGAATTATATTGCAAAAATCGCTTTGGCTCTTATTTATTATTTTTTCTTTAATGGTCCTTCCTGTTGAAGCAGCTGATCTAAAAAAAGATGAAAAAATGTACAAGACACGAATAGAGCTATTCAAGAAAATGGAAGCTGCTACGTCCATTCCTTGGTACTATTTTGCTGGTATGGATCAATATGAGAGAAATTTACGCTTTGTCCGCAAAGACTTGCCTGAACCTGATACGGTTTCTATTTATATTCCTGAAAGTAAATGGGCTGGACCCTTAAATCCTAATCAAGAAGATATGAATCCAGCTACGATTGCAGCTTTTCAAGGGTTAGGGGCAGATGGAAATGGTGACCAAAAAGCTGATCGGTTAAATGGAGAAGATGTCCTTGCTGCCGTTGGCAAATATTTGCTAGCGTATGGAACAGATCATGATAACATTAAAATTGCCCTCTGGCGCTATTACGGACGAGACAAAGCAGTTAGTATCATTATAGGCAATGCTAGGATGTATAAAGCATTTGGAAAGCTTGACCTTCAAGAAAAAGCATTTCCTCTTCCCCGCCGCTTCAATTACACATTTAAAAATACATGGGGGGATGCCCGAGGATGGGGTGGACGCCGCATTCACGAAGGGACTGATATTTTTGCTGATTATGGTGTTCCTGTCCGCTCTACTTCTTACGGCATTGTTGAAATGAAAGGTTGGAATCGTTATGGCGGCTGGCGAATCGGTATCCGTGACATTAACAATACGTACCACTATTACGCCCACTTAAATGGCTTTGCAAAAGACTTACAGCTAGGACAAGTCGTTAAACCCGGCACCATAATCGGCGGAGTTGGGAGTACAGGGTATGGGCCACCTGGTACTTCTGGAAAATTCCCTCCTCACCTCCACTACGGAATGTATAAAGACAATGGACGCACAGAATGGTCCTTTGATCCTTATCCGCACTTAAGACAATGGGAAAGAGCCGGCTCCTGAGTGGCTAGCCGGCTTTTTGACATAAAAGACGTGTAGAAGGCTGTTATTTTGCTATTCCCCCTCCCTACTTCTTCGATGGCAGCTCAATAGCAGGTGTCATGCTCCCGCCGCTATTATAAAACTCGGGCACATCACCATGAATCATCCCAATCGCTACCGGAATATCCTGTATAACGGTGGTCATATCAGTAGCAAATGGCACAATAATTTGTACGTTTACTTCTACTTCGATAAAGACTTCTACATAGGCATTGTTAATACCGTATGGCTTTACATTCGATTTTACATTAGACGTTACCTCACCGATAGCATGAAATCGAATCGGGATTTTGGGACCAAGGTTTCCTAATAAAACGTTGTTGGTGACTTGCCCAAGCGGAACGTAATATACAATCCCTTCCGTTTTATCTTTCTGATCTGTTTCAATCTCCACGTCAGACAACAATTCCAATGCCTGCAGATTGCCGCGTTCGGCCTCTTTTAAGTTTAACTGAACCAAATTCGTTGTTTCGGCCATGACTCTATTAATAATTTTTGCATTCAGCTTTGTAGTTGATGGATTATTTGGATCACTTTCGATAATGTCATTAATATCCATTACACTGGCGACCTTTTTATTAATGGCTTTATTGATGACCAAGGCCGCAATCTTTTTCGTTTCAGCATGAGCGTAGCCAATCAATGTCGGCTTGACGTTTTTATTAATGATCCATAAACTAGCAGCAGTCGAAAAGGTAAATAAAACAAGCGTAATAAGAAATACATAACGAAGAGGGAGTGGCCCTCTTTTCGATCTCCACCTTTTTTGTGCAGCCAAAAAAATCCCTCCTTCTTAGCTAATGTATGCTAAAAAAAGAAAGGATCATGCAACAAAGTTTTATTCCTCAAGATGAAACTCATGACGAAGCAATTTCCACTCCATCACATCACGTAAAAATTCAGGCATAAAATGTTTTTTGGACGGCGACCGATAAAGCTGTGGGAAAAATTGTCCATAGGCAAACATGTCTAATGTCGCTAGCTTATACTGCTGGTCATTGATAATCTCTTTCCCATCAATCGTAAAGCGATAACCGTCCATGTCTATCCCTAAGCGATCATATACAAACCGCCCCATCACTTTTCCTCTAAAACCAAGCCCCTTAATCGTTAAATGAGGCCACTTGTCGTCTGTTGTCTGCTTCAATACTTCCTTTAATTCCGCTCCTGACACTTCAATAAGACAAGGGTTAATCGGATGAGGAAGCATTCGGTGAATGTCGTATTTCGTGACGGTTCCCGCCGGAAGACCGCCAAGAAAAAGTCCAGCATTTAACAAGGCACCATCTGCCTTGCACCACTCTCTTAACGCTTCGCAAAGCAGCTGCGGCAATTCAGAAGGGGCAAACCAGTCACTCTTCAGCGGCTGAGGCAAAGAGATCACCGGTTGACTAAGCATCTGCTTCCCTTCCTGCTCGTATTCTTCAATCTCCTGCTGCTCATCCGCCGAGGCGGGCAACTCTTCCGCTGTATTGTACACACGTGCTCGTTTTCCGATGATTTGCTTCGTTTCTGTGTCGACTTCAATCATCACATGCCCAACATGATATCCAAACCGGCCAGCTGCCGCCAGCAGCGTCCCTTCCACTTCCTTTCCCTCATGAAGCAGATGATGTGTATGAGCACCTAGTACAACGTCTACCTCTGGGAGAGAGTAGGCCATTTTTTCATCCTCATAAATCCCTAAATGGGAAAGAACGACGACGATATCAGATGTCGGACCTATTTCTTTTACCTGCTTCTCTAATTCATCAAGCGGCTGGGACAGCTTCCAGCCAAGCTGCTCATAAGCCCCTGAAAAAAAAGCAGTAGCACCCGTGATCCCCAACGTCATCCCATTAGATAAGTGAAAAAAACGAAAAGGCTGAGCCCACTTTGGACGCTCACCGCTCTGATCATAAAGATTAGCAAGCACAACAGGGAATTGAGCATTATCGTATAACCTATCGAGCCCTTCTTTCGGCAAGGTGATTCCCTCGTTATTTCCGATTGTAACCGCGTCATAGCCGGCTTCGTTCAACAGCTCAATATTCCGCTTGCCAAGTGATCCTTCCGTCATCGGATGCGACCGATCCACATGATCGCCAATGTCAAAGATCAACACGTGTTCGCCTTCTTCTTCATGCCATCTTTTCCGAGCCTTCAGAAAACGCTGAATACGCGGCCAATTCTCAAAATGACTATGAAGATCGTTCGTATGATAAATATGGATGGTCTCTTTCAAACTCTCACCCTCCTCCTGTGTTAAGCCAGCCCTTCATAAATTAATCGAATGCCCATAAGGATTAAAATGATCCGCAATACCATCACTAAGGCATTAGATTGCAGCCTCGTATTTAAAAAAGCACCAAACTTCGCTCCAACCCAGGCGCCTGGAACGAGTAACACAGCATACAGCCAGAGAACATTTCCTAATGCGACGTGCGTCACTGAGCTGACCATCGCTGATAAAAAGATCATGAACATCGATGTCGCTACCGCTACATGCGGCGGGAACGCAAATAATAAAATCATCGCAGGCACCATGAGCGCTCCTCCGCCAATACCGAAAATGCCCGAACAAAACCCTACAATAAAAGCAATACAGATGGCTGTCCCTGATTGAAAGCTATATGTATAGACCTTGCCATCCCTCTCTATAAACTCTCGGGTAACCCCCTTTGTCTTCCTTGATGGCAGCGGCTTTATTTTCGAGCGAAAGATTAAAACAATCGCCATCACAATCATAAAGATACCAAAATAAACATAAAACGAATGAGTGCTTAACTCTTTATTTACAATGGCACCGACAATTCCGCCGGGCCCGCTTCCGATGAAAAAAAGCAGACCGCTTTTATAATCAACGGTCTTATATTTCATATAAGCCAGTGTAGAAGACAAGCCTGTGAAAATCATAGTGACGAGTGATGTGCCGACCGCCTGTTGGGGGGAAATAGTCGTCAATAGTGCTGTCGATGTTCCTAAAAAAAGAAGAGAGGGAACAATGACGATACCTCCTCCAAGCCCCGCGAGTGCTCCAAGTGAGCCAGCTGCAAAACCGATGGCTACTAGTACAATCCACTCCATTAGCTGGTCCTCCTTAAAACAGATCTAGCTGGCGCGAGGCCAAATTCTCATAGGTTAAGCCGGCCAACTGAATAAACTGCTTAGCATTATCCGCGGCGTCACCACCAGAGTTATTGTTGAACAGCATGTAGACATGCTTGCTTTGCTGCTGAAGTTTCTTAGTAAATTCGACCCACTGATTCAATTCATTTTCATTATAACGGTATAAGTAGCGAACTTCACGCCAATTTTTATTGCCTTGCTTTTGCCATCCCTGTTTATTACGGCCATGTAAACGTACGAGTGTTTTCTCCGGATCGGTTGCTTGTAAAATAATAGGAATAGAGCCTTCCCCTGCCTGCGGTTCATCGCAGACTGTATGAATCCATTTTTCATCTTTTAAAAAAGTAATCGTCTTTTCAAGTAAAGCTGGCGAATACCATGATTGATGGCGAAATTCAACAGCAATCGGCGCATCGCCCATCCGTTCTTTACAGTAGCGTAAATACTCGACATTTTTGCGCTGGCAATCAAACCATGGCGGAAACTGAAACAGTACCATCGCCAGCTTTCCAGCCTCTTTCATTGGTACAAGCGACTCGATAAACGCCTGAAACATCTCTTCCTTCGATTCAAAAGGGATTTCCCCCCGTTCGTGTCCAGTCATGCCCTGATAGGCTTTCACAACGAATTGAAAGCTCTCTGGCGTTTCATCTACCCATTTTTTCATATTGCGTAATGGCTGTACGGCATAAAAGCTTGCATCCACTTCCACCGTTGGAAAGTGAGCTCCATACTCCTTTAATTTATCACGAGCAGCAATCCCGCTTTTATATAGCGTGTCATGATCGCCCCATCCCGTCACACCTACGTATAACATCGGCATCCACCTCGCTTTTATTTTAGCATATAAAGACTATTCCTTAATTATTATCCACTTGACGTTAGAAACTAAACTATTGGCAGTTGATTGTTCATGCCCTCTGCTTCTCAGCTCTTTACAAGGAAGAAAAAAGGGCAGCCCGTGGGCTGCCCTTCCAGATGAACAATTAACCGATAGACCCTTCCATTTCGAACTTAATCAAACGGTTCATTTCAACCGCGTATTCCATTGGAAGTTCTTTTGTAAATGGCTCGATAAAGCCCATAACGATCATTTCTGTCGCTTCTTCCTCGGAAACGCCGCGGCTCATTAAATAGAACAATTGCTCTTCAGATACTTTAGACACTTTCGCTTCATGTTCAAGTGAAATGTTATCATTTAAGATTTCATTGTATGGAATTGTATCAGACGTCGACTGATTATCCATGATGAGTGTATCACACTCGATGTTAGAGCGTGCACCGTCTGCTTTGCGGCCGAAGTGAACAATACCGCGGTAGGTTACTTTTCCGCCATGCTTCGAAATCGATTTGGATACGATAGTGGAAGATGTATTCGGCGCTAAGTGGATCATTTTGGCACCAGCATCCTGGTGCTGGCCTTTACCAGCAATCGCAATGGATAGGGTTAAGCCACGCGCTCCTTCACCTTTTAAGATAACCGCTGGGTATTTCATCGTTAACTTAGAACCGATATTTCCATCGATCCATTCCATCGTTGCGTTTTCTTCACATACTGCACGCTTTGTTACGAGGTTATATACGTTGTTCGCCCAGTTTTGGATCGTCGTGTAACGGCAATAAGCATCTTTACGAATCACAATCTCAACAACCGCACTATGCAATGAGTTTGTTGTGTACACTGGTGCTGTACAACCTTCTACATAGTGAACAGAAGACCCTTCATCCGCAATAATTAACGTACGCTCGAATTGCCCCATGTTCTCAGAGTTAATACGGAAATAAGCTTGCAGCGGCGTATCTACCTTCACGCCTGGTGGTACATAGATAAAGGAACCACCTGACCAAACAGCTGAGTTTAGTGCTGCAAATTTATTATCAGTTGGCGGAATAACCGTTGCCCAATACTTACGGAAAATATCTTCGTTTTCCTTTAAAGCAGAGTCTGTATCTTTAAAAACAATTCCAAGTGATTCTAAATCTTCTTTCATGTTGTGATACACTACTTCAGATTCATATTGCGCAGAAACACCGGCCAAGTACTTTTGCTCTGCTTCCGGAATGCCCAGCTTATCAAACGTTTGCTTGATTTCTTCCGGTACTTCATCCCATGAGCGCTCAGCACGCTCAGATGGTTTTACATAGTAATTAATTTCGTCAAAGTTAAGAGCCGATAAATCCCCACCCCATTGTGGCATAGGCATATTGTAGAAATGTTCTAGTGACTTCAAGCGGAAGTCCAGCATCCACTCTGGCTCGTCTTTTAACTTAGAGATTTCTTCAACAATTTCACGTGTTAAGCCGCGCTCTGAGCGATACACTGAAACATCTTTATCTCTAAAGCCGTATTTGTAATCCCCGATCTCCGGCATTTTTTTAGCCATGTTTCATTCCTCCTGTAGTTTTATTATTCCTTCTCAGTTAAGCCTTTTTCCATGGCTTTCCATGAAAGTGTCGCACATTTTATACGGGCAGGGAATTTAGCTACCCCTTGTAACGCTTCAATATCACCAAGATCTAAGTCGTCCGGGTAATCATTTCCTTGCATCATCTCTGAAAAGGTTTTTGAAAGTCGTAAGGCCGTTTCTACGTCTTTGCCTTTGATCGCTTGCGTCATCATCGAAGCAGAGGCCATGGAGATGGAACACCCTTCCCCATCGAACTTTGCTTCTGACACCTTGCCATCTTCTACATTCATTGTTAGATGAATACGGTCTCCACAAGTCGGGTTGTTCATATCAATGGTTAACGTTCCATCTTCTATTTGCCCTTTATTGCGTGGATTTTTATAATGATCCATGATGACTTGGCGGTAAAGCTGGTCTAAATTATTAAAAGACATCGCTGAAATACTCCTTTGTTTTAACGAGTCCTTGAACGAGCTTATCTATGTCTTCTTCTGTATTATACAGATAGAAACTGGCTCTCGCTGTTGCCGAAACATCTAGCCATTTCATGAGTGGCTGTGCACAGTGATGACCTGCACGAACTGCAATTCCTTCCGCATCAAGCACAGTCGCCACATCATGTGGATGCACATCGTCCAAGTTGAATGTAACGAGTCCGGCGCGTTTTTCACCGGCAAGCGGTCCATAAATTGTCATGCCTTCAATGGTGCTAAGCTGTTCCATTGCGTAATCAGCTAAACGATGTTCGTATTGCTCAATTTCATCAAGTCCAATTTCTTCGAGAAAATCAATGGCTGCTCCAAGACCGATCGCTCCTGCGATAATCGGTGTGCCGCCTTCAAACTTCCAAGGAAGCTCTTTCCAAGTTGATTCATACAATCCAACAAAATCAATCATTTCGCCGCCAAATTCGATCGGTTCCATCTTTTCAAGATGTTCTTTTTTGCCGTACATCACACCAATGCCTGTCGGTCCGCACATTTTATGCCCTGAGAAAGCAAGAAAATCACAGTTTAAATCCTGAACGTCTATTTTCATATGCGGAGCAGTCTGCGCGCCGTCTACGACCATGACGGCCCCTTTTTCATGGGCAATTTCTGCAATTTCTTTAATCGGATTAATCGTACCGAGAACGTTAGACACCATCATGATGGAAACAATTTTCGTCTTTTCAGTAACCATTTCCCTTACATCTTCAAGTGAAACCGTTCCATTGTCTTGAAGTGGTACATATTTTAGCACAGCTCCTTTTTCTTTAGCCAGCTGCTGCCATGGAATGATGTTACTATGATGTTCCATGTACGTAATCACGATTTCATCGCCTTCGTTTACATTCGCTCGCCCGTAGCTTTGAGCAATAGTGTTAATAGACGTTGTTGTTCCGCGGGTGAATACAATTTCTTCACGAGCTTTTGCATGAATGAATTTACGCACTTTATCGCGTGCGCCTTCATAAGCATCCGTTGCCCGATTTCCGAGTGTGTGGACTCCTCGGTGAACGTTGGAGTTGTCTTCCCGGTAATATTTATTAAGCGCTTCAATGACCTGCACAGGCTTTTGAGAAGTCGCTGCACTATCTAAATAAACAAGTGGATGGCCGTTCACTTCTTGGTCAAGGATAGGGAAATATTGTTTAATTTCCTTCGCGTTCATTAGCGTACTTTCCTTTCAATAACCTCAGTTAACTGCTTTTTCACGCCTTCGATTGGCATTTTTTCAACTACCGGCGCCAAGAATCCATGAATAATTAAGCGCTCTGCTTCTTGTTGGCTGATTCCGCGGCTCATTAAATAATAAAGCTGAAGAGGATCTACACGGCCAACAGAAGCCGCATGGCCAGCTGTTACATCGTCTTCATCAATAAGAAGAATCGGGTTAGCGTCACCGCGCGCTTTCTCGCTGAGCATTAATACGCGTGATTCCTGCTCTGCATTTGATTTAGAAGCGCCATGCTCGATTTTACCAATACCGTTAAAGATCGACTTGGCTGCCTCTTTCATTACTCCGTGCTTTAAAATATAGCCTTCTGTATGTTTGCCGAAATGAACAACTTTTGTTGTAAAATTCTGAGACTGGCTGCCTCGGCCAACGACTACTTGCTTCGTGTCTGCAAAAGAGCCGTCTCCGATTAAGTTTGTGACGTTTTCAGAGATTGTATCTCCATCATTCATCATGCCCAGTGCCCATTCAATGCGAGCATCGCGGCCAGTAATTCCACGACGGTTCACGTATGTCGTTACACCGCTAGCTAAGTTATCAACAGCTCCATAAACCACTTTGGCATTCGTGCCAGCTACAACTTCTGCTACGATGTTGACGATCCCATTTTCAACAGAAACAGTCGATACATAGTTCTCTACATACGTCACAGCACTGTTGTCATCTGCTACAACGAGTACGTGATTAAATAAAGCCGCTTCAGCATTATCTTGAATGTATACAGCTTGAATCGGCTCTTTCACTTCAACATTCTTCGGCACATATAGAAAAGCTCCGCCGTTCATTAAAGCTGCATGCAGAGCCGTCAATTTATGTTCATCAGGTTTGACGACGCTCGTCATAAAATATTTTTGAACGAGATCACTATGGTCGCGAACAGCTGTAGCGATATCTGTAAAAATGACGCCCTGTTCTGCTAGTTCCTTTGAAATAGAAAGATAAGCGGGCGTTTGGTTACGCTGAACATAAAGGTTTTTATCCGCTTCTTCTAGGTTAATCAAGGACTTTACTTCTTCTGGAAGTTCTTCAAGAGAAGCAAACGGCTCGCTTGTTACCATATGAGACGGGAATTGAGTAAAGTTCCAGTTCGTAATCTTCGTTTTGTCTGGTTTTGGCAGCGGCAATTCTTCCGCTTTTTCAAGAGCTGCCAGGCGCAAATCTGCTAGCCATTGTCCCTCGCCTTTTTCTGTTGAAAAAGAGCGAATATACTCTTGGTCTACTGGTAGGTTTGTTTCTACAGTCATGTCCGTCCTCCTAGTTATCCAACTTTCATTTATCGATAGAGAAAGCCGCTCCGGCTATATCGCAAAATCTCCGCTCTAACAGCCTGTCATTTGCTTATCGCAACCGAGAGGCGGCTACACTTTTCTTATCAAGCTCTAGCGGCCAGCCCGTACGGCGGTTTCGCTCTCTCTGTCGGAGTTAAAGAACGACTCCTTGTCGAGACCTCGAATCTCCTATCGGGCTGAGCAGGCCGCTTCCGCTTTTCTTATTGTCCAGCTGCAGGCGCTAGCGCGTACGCTGATTTCGCTCTCTCTGTCGGAGTCTGAAAAACGACTCCTTATCGAGAGCTCCAATCTGCTATCGCGCTGAACAAGCACCTTCCGCTTTTCTTATTGTCCAGCTGCAGGCGCTTAACGGCTAGTGGACTTCCAGCTTCTTCTTGCGATAAGTCAACATCTAATCGCTTCGCTCTTCGTGTTTCCTTTATCTCATGCGAAGCCGTCCAGTCCATACGCCGCTGAACAAGCACCTTCCGCTTTTCTTTATTTGTCCAGCTTCGCCTCCTTGCCCCTCGAGGCCATAAGCCGATCTGGCTGTGTGGCTGAAGAACGCCACTTCGCCATTTTGTCTTATGCTTGTCGGGGCAGTACAGTCGGCTACGCCTTTCTATTTTGTCCAGCTGCAGCGGCCAGCGGCTAGTAGGCTTCCGGCTCCTCCCTGCGATAAGTCAACATCGAATCGCTGTCGCTCTTCGTGGTTCCTTTATCTCATACGGAGCTGTCCAGCCCATACGCCGCTGAACGGCCGCTTCCGCTTTTCTATGTTACTGACTTACGGTTTCGTCTTCGATGCCGAGTTCTTGTTTGATCCAGTCGTATCCTTCAGCTTCTAGTCGTTGAGCTAATTCGGATCCACCTGATTTAACGACGCGTCCTTGCATCATTACGTGTACGTAGTCTGGAGTGATGTAGTTAAGGAGACGCTGATAGTGAGTGATCATTAAGCAGCCAAATTCTTCACTACGCATTTCGTTGATTCCTTTTGCTACTACTTTTAAAGCATCAATATCAAGACCTGAGTCGATTTCATCTAGGATCGCAATTTTAGGCTTGATCATCATTAATTGTAAAATTTCGTTGCGTTTTTTCTCTCCACCAGAGAAGCCTTCATTTAAATAACGCTGCGCCATGTCCTGATCCATTTCTAACAGATCCATTTTAGCATCCATTTCACGGATAAATTTCATTAAAGAAATTTCATTGCCCTCTTCACGGCGGCTGTTAATAGCTGAGCGAAGGAAATCAGCATTCGTTACCCCGCTAATTTCACTTGGATATTGCATAGCAAGGAAGAGACCAGCACGTGCACGCTCGTCCACTTCCATTTCAAGAACGTTTTCTCCGTCTAGTTCAATGCTTCCACTTGTAACCTCATATTTAGGATGACCCATAATAGCTGCAGATAAAGTGGATTTTCCTGTTCCGTTTGGACCCATGATTGCGTGGAACTCTCCACCTTTTATCTCAAGATTTACACCCTTTAAAATCTCTTTTCCGTCAATCGATACGTGTAAATCTTTAATCTTTAATGTTGAAGCTGTCATGCTCATACCTCCGTCATCATCGAAAATGCTCGATTTTTATTGTCATTCTCAATTTATTCTCATTACAATCTTATAACAAATGAAAATTATATTCAACCGGTCTGAATGAATTGTTCCGGATATTTGATGATAGTCCATCCTTTATATGAAATCAAGAGGAATGGTAGCCATTTCTTTTAGCTTCTCCCTCGTTCATTTATCTTATTTACAAGCTGTTTCTCTTTTTTAAAACCAACAAAAAAACTCCATATTTGTGTGCACGTTCCATTTAAACTCTCCAAAAAGATAAATCTGTTCGGGAAGTTCTCTCTACAATAAAAGAGCCAGCATCAATGCCAGCTCTTCCTCATTTGCGTATATACATTTAATTACAGGCTCTTTTATATGTGGTTGTTGATTTTCGCAGCGGGTGGTCCTTGAGCCTTCTCCTAGCGTGCGCTCTTGCAGGGGTCTGGTCTCACCAGGACACGCTTTTCTCGCTGGAGTCGCCGCCTTCCGCTACAATTAACTATTAAAGAACAACAGTCACCTTTTATAGAACCTAATTATGAAATATGATTCGTAAATTTACGGTTATGATCAGCAACGATACGTCTGCTTTCCACATATTCCTCTTGACGTTGACGTTCAACATTCATTCTCACTTCATGATTTTGGCGGTACACTTCATATCCAACTCCATGGGATCCATGCATAGCCTTTTCCATACTTTCCGTGTACTGCAAATTCAGTGAGTTTAACGAGTTAATGGGGAATCAATCCTTTCAATTTTTAGAATGAGATTTTTCTTACAGGAACCATCGTAACAGGCTTTATAGTTTTTCACAAAAGGCATATATGCTCTTCTTACCTGCTCACGCGTGATTTTACGTGCTTCCTGACTTTTATATAGCCTCATTCTCAAAATTTAAACCATATCCTTCTCAATTCTTAATTTTCTAAAAGTTCCTCCATTAATCGTTACGTTTATTTAAACATGACCAATACCCTTTTTTAATGCTGTGTTTTTAATTCATCCATCGCTTCTTGAACAAGGGTTACTGCCTGGCTCATTGCTGCTCCGCCCCCGAAAGCTGCCGCTACACCGAGCGCTTCAAATATCTCTTGTTCGCTGCAGCCTTGGTCGAGACAACCTTTCACATGGTAAATAATACAATATTCATCCTGTGAATAGACGCTGATTCCGAGAGCAATTAACTGTTTTTCCTTTTGGGCGATTGCTCCCTCTTTAAAACATTCTGCTGTAAATGCATTAAAATGCCCAGCAAGCCCTGGCATTTTTTTTGTGAATACACCTAGTCCCTCTTTATATTCAAGCAATGCTGCCTCTGTTGATGTCATTACTTCTTTTTCCATGGAATTGCCTCCTCATTTTTTATCTTTTTTAATATGCAGCAACTAAAAAAGCTTTATTCAAAGAAGAAGAAAGATGTGCAGCTGAACATAAAAAAGCCTGCAGGATCACCTGCAGGCCTTCTATTCTTATTTATTAACTGGTACGACCGCTCCGCCCCACTCTTTCAAAATGAAATCTTGGATTTCTTTTGAGTGAAGAACTTCTACAAGAGCTTTGATTTTTTCTTTGTTTTCGTCACCTTTACGAACTGCAATGACGTTCACATATGGTGAATCTTTGTCTTCAATCGCAATTGAGTCTTTTAACGGATTTAAGCCAGCATCGATTGCATAGTTAGAGTTGATTAGAACCGCATCGCCTTCTCCATTATTATAAGCTTGTGGAAGGAAAGCAGCTTCATAGTTATAGTCAAATTTCAAATCTTTTTTGTTTTCTGCAATGTCTTCAATTGTTGCTTCTTCTTTCTTAACGCCATCTTTTAACTTAATAAGGCCTTCTTTTTCAAGCATTGTTAAAATACGGCCATGGTCTGCTACAGAGCTGCTCATTAAAATTGTGGCACCTTTTGGAAGTTCCTCTAGGCTTTTATATTTTTTAGAATAAACACCAATTGGCTCAATATGAATACCGCCAGCGTTTACGAAATCATAGCCATGCTCTTTCTTTTGAGACTCAAGGTAAGGAATATGCTGGAAGTAGTTTGCATCCAGGTCTCCCTCTTCTAATGACTTATTTGGCAAGATATAATCTTGGAACGTTTCAACCTTTAACGTGTAGCCTTTCTTCTCAAGCAGCGGCTTAGCTTCTTCTAAAATGACAGCGTGCGGCACATTAGAAGCGCCAACGATGATTTCTTTATCTTCTTTACTGCCTTCTTTTGCTTTCTCGTCTTTCTTATCGTCTGAGCCCCCGCCACAAGCAGCCAGGGCAAACACAGCAAGCGCTGTTAATAACCCAATTAACCACTTTTTCATTTTTCTTCCCCCTTGTAAATTTATCTTTTATCTAATTTATTAGTGATTAAATCACCAATTAATTGGACTACAAACACAATAATTAAAATAACAATCGTAGCAACAAGTGTTACATCATTGCGGCTGCGCTGGAAACCATCAAGATAAGCAAGATTTCCAAGACCGCCAGCGCCGATTACTCCAGCCATTGCTGTATATCCAACTAGAGCAATAGCTGTAACAGTAATACCAGAAACAAGTGCCGGCATCGATTCTGGAAGCAGCACCTTGAAGATGATGGTGCTCGTTTTTGCTCCCATTGCTCTTGCTGCTTCAATGACGCCTTTATCAATTTCCCGCAGACCGATTTCTACCATCCGCGCGTAAAAAGGGGCAGCGCCAATAATAAGAGCTGGCAAGGCAGCATTTTCGCCAATCATCGTTCCGACTAAAGCCTTTGTAAAAGGAATTAATAAAACAATTAATATAATGAAAGGAATCGAACGGAAAATATTGACGAAAGCTGAAACGATGCCATAAACCGCCTTGTTCTGCCAAATGTTTCCCTTAGCTGTTAAAAACAACAGCAGGCCAAGCAATATACCAAGGATAAACGTAGCGAGTACGGATATACTCGTCATATAGAGCGTTTCAGTGGTCGCTTCCCACATCTTTTCCCAATCTACATTAGGGAGCCATTGTTCAAGCATGACTAATCACCTCCGAGCTGACTTCCTGCTTTTCGAGGTAAGCCACCGCTCGTTCCACTTCTGCCTGGTCTCCTGTTAAATGAACAAATAGTGAGCCATAGGCACCATTTTGCGTTTGAGATACTTTTCCTTGAACGATGTTTACCGCTATGTTGAATTGACGTATTAAATTAGTAATAATCGGCTGCTCTGCGCTTTCTCCGATAAAAGTGAGCTTGACTACTTTTCCTTCGGGGAACTGCTCAAGCAAGTGATCGATTGTTTCTTTTGATTCTTCAAGGTCCGTTACTTGCTGGACAAATCGTTGCGTAATCGGCTGCTCCGGTGATTTGAAAACATTCAATACTGGACCCATTTCGACGACACGCCCCGCTTCCATTACAGCAACCCGATGGCATATCTTGCGGATGACGTGCATTTCATGCGTAATCAAGACGATCGTTAACCCAAGCCGCTTATTAATATCAACAAGCAAGTCTAAAATCGCATCTGTCGTTTGCGGATCAAGCGCTGATGTCGCTTCGTCACATAAAAGGACCTTCGGATCATTCGCCAATGCCCGAGCGATACCGACACGCTGCTTCTGGCCGCCGCTTAACTGAGAAGGATAGGAATCCTCTCTGCCTTCAAGACCAACCAATTTAATCAGCTCATCTACTTTCTTTAACCGCTCTGCTTTAGGCACTCCGGAAATCTCTAATGGAAAGGCGATGTTCTCTCGCACAGTTCTTGACCAAAGAAGATTAAAATGCTGAAAAATCATGCCAATCTCCTGGCGTGCCTGGCGCAGTTCTCCTCCTCGGATTTTTGAGATTTCACGTCCACCTACAACCACTGAACCGGAAGAGGGTGTTTCCAATCCGTTCAGCATTCGGATCAGCGTACTTTTTCCAGCACCGCTATACCCAATTACGCCAAAAATCTCGCCTTTATCTATCGCTAAGTTAATATCATCTACTGCCGTCACTTTCCCATTTCTTGTGGAAAAGATTTTCTTTACATTCTCTATTGAAATCATGCGGCGGTTTTCCTCCATTCCACCAGAAAAAATAAAAACCTTTCTGCAAAATGAGCAGAAAGGTGTGCTTTAACAGTTCCTTTCTCTCATCTTCCAAAGCACGAAGCTTTGTGTGAATTGGCACCTTTTCAACAAGCATTTCACCGTTGACGGTTGCCGGGCTTCATCGGGCACGTCCCTCCACCTCTCTTGATAAGAGTCGTATATAATATGTCCTTCTCAATGGATTTGATTTTATCATTATTTCTCGAAAATTGTCAATCATCTGTAGAAAAATGTTTTTACGCTGTTCCAGATGTTTCATAATAAGGACGGCAAAGCCAGAGAAATGATTCAAACCAAAGCTTTACACGATAAAATCCTGCCACTTCCACCGCTCCCATTCGCTCATAAAGACGCAGCTGTCCCCGCCCTTCTAAAAGAGGTTCTACTCCGCCTCTTAACCGTAAGTGCCAATGATCTGTGTGCCTATTTGACAGTTGCACCCCCTGATCACTAATCACAAGCAGCCAACTCTCGCCTTCTCCCTCTAAAAGCACATGCACGGGTTGAAGCGGAAGCAGCGGCCAAATATGCGTTCTATCTCGACAAGCAGCCTGCATAGCCAGCAAGTTCTCTTTCATGTTATTTCCCCCTCTGTTCACTTTATCTATAAACTTCAAACAGAAAAGGAAATATCCTTTATGAATCGCTCGACAAAGTATGCCGCTCCCATCGCATATTTCGTCAAAAAAGAGCTGCTTTCATCTAGAAAGCAACTCAGATTTTTATATGCTATTTAGTTGATCAAGTATAGTGGTTCAGCTTTTCATATAGATGAGGAACCGACTGAAAAGCATAAATCTTCTCCATTAATTCCCCTTCTTTAAAAATAAGCAGGCACGGGACGCTTTCAATGGCGTATTGAATAGCAAAGCCTTCATGATAATTGACGTCAAAACGAACCCATGTAAATGGAGGTACTACTTTTTCTGCAACGTCTACCATTTTTCCAGCTAGCTGACACGTTCCACACAGCGGTGTATAGGCGTAAACAGCTGCTAAGCGCTTCGACTTGATCATTTCATTTATGTCTTGTTCCCTCTGCATGTCATCCATCCTTTTGTAAAAACTCTCCATGCACATCAATATTGGCGCCGAGCAACACAGATGCCAGGTGACGGTAAGGAGCAGTAGCAACTTCTTTATAGACACGATCGATGTACAGATGTCGCGCTTCAGGCAATTCACGAATAAATTGCTTACGGAGTTTTTCTCCTGCTTGATCGGCGTCAACGAGAATATATACGTCTTGTCCGTATAAGCTTTCAATCAGTTCATCCAGCCGGCTTAGGCCAATGGTTCCATTCGTGCAAATGATATCTACTGGCTCATTCACAATTTCCTTTATTTTCTTCCGATCGGAAGCGCCTTCTACAATGATAGTTTTCTCCATACGCATGAACATCCCTCCACCGTCTGAATATCTGCCTCGCAACATTATTGTCCTTTATTTATTAAGAAATTGCAAAAGAACACTTCCAGTTAAGGAAGTGTTCTTTGGTTATTAGTCTTCTTGTGTCATTTCGTCATATTGCTCAGCTGTCATTAAGTTGTCAAGCTGAGAAGCATCAGATAATTCGACAACGATCATCCACGCTTTTTCATATGGTGATTCATTCACGAATTCTGGATTATCATCAAGGTCTTCATTGACCTCAACGACTTTTCCACTGACAGGAGCATACAGCTCTGAAACTGTCTTTACAGATTCAACGCTGCCGAATGGCTCATCAGCTGTTACTTCATCGCCTACAGATGGAAGCTCAACGAATACGATATCGCCAAGTTCTGATTGCGCAAAGTGTGTAATACCAATACGAACTTTTTCCCCTTCTGTTTTTACCCATTCATGCTCTTCTGAATAACGCAATTCTTTTGGTGTACTCATCCAAATCCCTCCATTACCTAATTTCAATTAAAACTTTACTTATTATAAAGGCATAAAGCAAGAAAATAAGCTTTACGCATCCTTTACAACCATTGTTTTTTAAATTCTTCTTCTTTAAAACCAACGGTAACCTTCTCGTCATCCGTTGTGAGCGGCCGCTTAATCAGCATGCCGTCGGAAGCAAGCAGTTCTAATAATTCTTCATCAGAAGCCGTGCTTACTTTGTCTTTTAACCCAAGCTCTCTGTATTTCTGTCCGCTCGTATTAAAAAATTTCTTTAATTCAAGACCGCTTTTCTTATATAGTTCTTCCAGCTTTTCCTTTGAAGGCGGCTGCTCCACGATATGTATCTCTTGAGCATCGATATTATGCTCTTCCAGCCATTTCTTTGCTTTACGGCATGTCCCGCACTTCGGATACCAGTAAAATGTTAATGTCATTTCTTCATCAGCCTCCTATTTGCACAGCATCTGCCATTAACATCTTTTCGACATGATCTTCAAATTCCCTGCCTCTTTTATTAAAATATACCTTCTTTTTCAATAAAAGACAAAGACCTTTTTCTCATTTAAACAAGGAACCGGTATGTAAAATCATCCATAAATGGTTTTTGCATTCCTTTCTAGGGAATAGGCTTGATGACGGAGGTGTTAATCATGAAAAAAATACAGGAGGATGCACTGTTCGTTATTGAAAAGCTAAAAGAAGAAAAATATGACAAAATCAACGAGATGTTTACGACTAAGAAGCCCTATGACTTAGCTTCCATTTTCCAGAACCTTCCCGAAAAACACCGAGCTTCCATGCTTGAGCACCTGAATGAAGCCTCTATTGCCAGCATGCTCCCAAAGTTCAACCAACTAAAACAGCTGGAATTGCTCGGAAAGATTGGGCCTGCCAGAGCTAATAAAGTACTTGCTCTTTTAGACACAGACATTCTTTCTTCTCTTTTACGCCATTTTCCTAAAGCGGATCTGGATCGCTTTTTATCAGAAATTAATGATACTGAAGCTCAATACTTAAAGCAAATGATGAGCTATGAGCGGGATACAGCTGGCAGTATGATGACCAATCGATACTTGTCTGTGCAGCTTGAAGATACGGTGGCGGCTGCGGTCGAAAAAGCAAGAGTCCATGCCATGTATTCTGAAATATTATTTATCATTTATGTGCTGGACAAAAATAACCGGCTTGCTGGTACCGTCTCTTATCGAGATCTTGTTATCGCCCAGCCAGATGACTTAGTGAAGGACATTATGCTAAAGCAAATTATTTCAGTTCCTTATACGGCCAAAAGAGCGGAAATTAATAAGTTGCTCAAACGCTATGATTTTACTGCCATTCCTGTATTAGACGATCAAGAAAGGCTGCTGGGAGTGATTACGTTTGACGATATGATGCAAATCGTCATTCAAGAGGCAAATGAAGATATCGGTAAATTGTCCGCTGTAAATAAAGAAATCGATTTTGACACAAAGCCTGTCACCGCTGCCAAACGGCGGCTTCCTTGGCTGATTGCTCTTCTTTTTATTGGGCTTGTGTCCGGAAGTATTATCGCTAGATTTGAAGACACCCTTGAAAAAGTAGTGGCCCTCGCTTTCTTTATGCCACTTATTGCCGGAATGACCGGTAATACGGGTACCCAGTCCTTGGCGGTCGTAGTCAGAGGATTGGCGGAACAAGAGATTAACCCAAAAGTAGTGACACGGTTAATCTTCCGCGAGTTTCGTGTCAGCTTAATAATTGGAGTCACATGCGGCCTGCTCATTTCGCTGATCGCCTTTATTTGGCAAGGGAATATGCATCTTGGAATTGTTGTCGGCAGCTCTCTTTTACTTACACTCATCCTCGGCACCCTGGCCGGCACGATCGTCCCGCTTGTACTTTATAAGTTCAATCTTGACCCTGCTGTCGCTTCGGGACCTCTGATCACAACGATCAACGACATCTTCTCACTCGTCGTCTATTTTTCAATTGCTTCCTTCTTCTTAAGCAGGCTAATTTAAATAACAGAGTGCCCTAAAAAAGAATTTTCAGGGCACTCTGTTCCATAGTTTCTTATACTGTATATTTCTCTGTCTGAATCAACCGATCCGCTGCTTCACGCTTTTTCGCAATTACATTAATCGGCATGTATCTCGTTAATTTCCGTAGAACAGAGATCATCATACGCAGCGTATCGCCTTCTTCAACGGCAATAAGTGTTTCTTTTGCGTCAGCCTCAATTTGATTAAATGCTTCTTGGCAAAAAATTTGAGTATATAGGAGCTTTTGCTTCGCTTTTGCTTCGCCAGCCTTGGCAATGGCTTTTTCCGTGCGGAGAACAGCCGACTCCATTGCATAAATATTGTTCACAATATCAGCAATATTGGCGAGTACTTCCTGTTCTTTCTCAAGCGCTTTTCCGTACTTTTGAACGGCTAAGCCCGCGGCAAGCAAGCCAATTTTCTTAGCATTCTTGACTAAATATTTTTCCTGTTCAAGTGCTTCTGCACCAACTTCTTCCGGCATCAGCATCATTACTTCATTTTGCAGCTCCTGTGCTTTTTCAAATAACGGCAATTCACCTTTAAAGGCTTTACGGACGTATGTGCCTGGCACAAGTAAACGATTAATTTCATTGGTCCCTTCAAAGATGCGGTTAATTCGGGAATCACGATACATTCTGGCAATTTCATATTCTTCCATAAAACCGTAGCCGCCGTGAATTTGCACTCCTTCATCTACTACATAATCAAGCACTTCCGAGCCGAAGAACTTTCCTAATGAACATTCAATGGCATATTCAGCGATGGAAGCGGCAACGGCTAAGCCATCCTTTTGCTCTTCTGCTGAAAGCTGGCTCATCCGGTCTTCAAAATATCCGACTGTGCGATAAATAGCACTTTCACTCGCATAAATTTTCGAAGCCATGTTAGCAAACTTTTCCTTAATGAGATTGAAAGAGGAAATTGGTGTCTTGAACTGTTGGCGTCCATTTGCATACTTTAGTGAAATGTCCAATGCTCGTTTGGCGCTTCCTACCGTACCGACTCCCAATTTATAGCGGCCGATATTTAAAATGTTAAATGCGATCACATGGCCTCTGCCTGCTTCTCCAAGCAGGTTCCCTTTCGGCACTTCTGCATCCTGTAAAATAAGTGTCCGCGTTGATGAACTTTTAATGCCCATTTTATCTTCCTCTGCCCCTGTTGACACACCCGGAAAATCTTTCTCTACGATAAAAGCAGAGAATTTATCGCCGTCGATTTTAGCATAGACAACAAATACATCCGCAAAGGCCGAGTTCGTAATCCATTGCTTTTCTCCATTTAATACATAGTGCGTACCCGCTTCATTTAACTTAGCTGTTGTCTTAGCGCCGAGTGCATCGGAACCTGATCCTGGTTCTGTCAATGCGTAGGCAGCAATTTTTTCACCAGTAGCTAATGCTGGCAAGTATTTTTGCTTTTGTTCTTCATTGCCAAACAGCACAATCGGCAGCGAGCCAATGCCAACGTGAGCTCCGTGAGTAATAGAGAAGCCGCCGGCAACCGCCATTTTTTCGGCGATTAAAGCGGAGCTGACTTTATCTAAGTTCAATCCACCGTATTCTTCCGGAACATCGGCACTCAATAGCCCGAGTTCTCCTGCTTCTTGCAAAAGCTTTACAGAACGTTCAAATTCGTGCTTCTCTAAATAAGGAACTTGCGGCATCACACTGTTATTTACATATTCCTCCGTTGTTTTGGCAATCATTTTTTGCTCATCAGAAAAGTCCTCTGGTGTAAATACTTGATCACACGTGACATCTTCAATTAAAAACGCTCCACCTTTGACGGCCTGTCTTTCTGTTTGTTTTGCCATGTATAATTCCTCCCATTCCCTTTTGTTCTTTTCTTTTATAAGAGCTCGAATACGCCGGCTGCTCCCATACCGCCGCCAATGCACATGGAGACCATCCCAAACTGTTCCCCACGACGTTTCATTTCGTGCAGCAGTGTTAATGTTAATTTGGCTCCCGAACAGCCAAGCGGGTGTCCAAGAGCAATAGCTCCACCGTTGACATTTACCTTCTCTTCATCAAGCCCCAGTTCCCTAATGACTTGGATAGACTGTGAAGCAAAGGCTTCATTCAATTCAATGAGCCCAATATCAGAAAGTGTCAGGCCAGCAAACTTCAACGCTTTTGGAATAGCCACCACCGGTCCGACTCCCATGATTTCTGGAGGCACGCCGCCAACAGCAAATGATCGAAATTTCGCCATCGGCTTTAGGCCGAGCGCTTCTGCCTTTTCCCGTTCCATTACCATAACGGCTGCTGCACCATCACTTGTTTGCGAAGAGTTCCCTGCGGTAACGGTGCCTGTTGCAGAGAAAGCCGGACGCAGTTTGGACAGCACTTCCATATTCGTTCCCGGACGAACCCCTTCATCCTGTATAAACTGTATCTTCTTTTCTACAAGCTTACGATCCGGTCCTACGTGGCGAAGCGTTACTTCTACCGGAACCGTTTCATCAGCAAATTTTCCTTCTGCAATCGCCTGTGCAGCCTGTTGATGGCTTCGAACAGCAAAAGCGTCCTGTTCTTCACGTGTGATGCCATATTTCTTCGCTACCTCTTCCGCTGTATGCCCCATGCTCATATAATATTCCGGCATTTCTTCAGCGATGCGAAGATTCGGACGGACAACGTGACCCATGACCGGCACGAGACTCATAGATTCTGCTCCCCCCGCAATAATGGTCTCTGCCTGCCCTACCATAATCCGCTCTGCCGCATATGCAATAGCTTGCAATCCCGAGGAACAATAACGATTAATGGTGACAGCTGGCACAGTATAAGAAAGACCAGCAAGTGCCCCGATGTTTCGCGCCATATTTAACCCTTGCTCTGCTTCTGGCATGGAACAACCCATAATTAAGTCATCAATTTCCCCTTCATAGTTCCCTGCGCGCTTGACGGTTTCTTTCACTGCAATCGCACCTAAATCATCTGGGCGAACCGTGGCAAGTGTGCCTTTTTTTGCGCGCCCGACCGGTGTTCTGGCACCGGCAACGATCACCGCTTCTTTCATCAGCTTTCTCCCCTTTGCTTTTTCATCTATGGAATAAAAGAGTTGATTAGTTACGCAATGGCTTGCCTTTGACGAGCATATGCTGCATACGCTGCTGTGATTTCGACTCGGCGATTAAGCTTAGGAACGCTTCCCGTTCAAGATCAAGTAAATAGTCTTCCTCCACCTCGGTTCCAAATGGCAGCTTTCCTCCAGCGATCACATAGGCCAGTTTAGAGGCAATTTTAAAGTCATGTTCGGAAATAAAGCCTGATTCCAACATGGAACGCGCCCCTAAAAGCAAAGCAGCATAGCCTGTTTCCCCTACAACTGGGACTTTCTTTCTTCTTGGCGCCTGATAACCATTTTCATAGAGATACAGAGCCGCCTGTTTTGCATCATGAAGCAGGTGGTCACTATTGATGCTCATGCCGTCTGCTTTTGATAAAAAGTTATTCTCTCTTGCTTCTGCCGCTGATGTCGACGTTTTAGCCATGGCAATCGTTTCAAACACCTTGTTGGCGACTGCCTGTAAATCAACTTGCACACCATTCGCCATCTTCTCTAAATGTTTGATGTACAGCTCCTTATTTCCACCGCCGCCTGGGATGAGTCCGACCCCAACCTCTACAAGGCCCATGTATGTTTCTGAACTTGCCTGTATATGTGCTGCCGGCAGACAAACCTCTGCACCGCCGCCAAGCGTCATAGAAAACGGAGCCGCCACGACTGGTTTACTCGAATACTTCACCTTCATCATCGCCTGCTGGAAGCCTCTTACGACCATTTCTATTTCCCAAAGGTTGTCGTCCTGTGCCTCCAGCAAAATCATGGCTAGATTAGCGCCGACACAGAAGTTCTTCCCTTGATTGCCGATGACGAGGCCTTTATAATGTTTCTCTGTTTCCTCTACCGCGTAATTGATCATTTGAACGATATCCGCTCCAATAGCATTGTTCGGTGAATGAAATTCTAGTAGAACAATGTCGTCCCCAATGTCAATTAAGCTTGCTCCACTGTTCTTTTTAAGAACTTTCCCTTGCTTCTTCAGCTTTTTTAAATCGATCACTTTTTCACTGACTGGGACTTTCTGATAGTCGCCGTGATGATAAAAGTGTGTTTCACCAGTTTCTTCTTTATAGAAAGAGGTATGGCCATTTGCGGTCATTTCCTTCACCCAGGCTGGAACAGCTAATCCTTCTGCTTCCATCTTCTGCAGGGAGGACTGTAAACCGATCGCATCCCATATTTCAAAAGGTCCTTGCTCCCAGCCAAACCCCCATTTCATCGCTCGGTCAATGGAGACAATATCATCAGCAATCTCACCTGTCAGACGAGCTGAATAGACTAACACTGGTGCGATAATCCTCCATAAGAAATAGCCAGCTTTGTCATCGCTATAGATCAATGTTTTCCATTTTGCTGATAAACCTTTTTGCTGCTTCGCCAGTTCGATTGAAGCCGTTTTCATTTTTTTACGCTCACCGTACTCCATTGTTTCCGGGTTAAGTTCCAAAATCGTTTTACCTTCCTTTTTAAAGAAGCCTTGACCGCTTTTAGCACCAATCCAGCCGTTATCACGCATTTTCTTCATAAATTCAGGTACGTCGAATACTTGCTTTTCCTCGCCCTCCACCTGTTCATAGACATTGTTAGCCACATGAATAAAAGTGTCGAGACCGACTACATCGAGCGTGCGGAATGTCGCACTTTTAGGACGGCCAATCAATGGGCCGGTAATCGAATCTACTTCACCGGCTGATAGTCCCGAAGCCGTCATTTCTTGAACCGTTTTCAATAAGCCGTACGTTCCAATCCGATTGGCAATAAAGTTAGGAGTATCTTTAGCAATGACCACTCCTTTGCCGAGAATATCTTCACTAAATGCCTTCATATATTCGAGAACTTCTGGATCCGTATCCTTCGTTGGAATAATTTCGAGCAGCTTCAAGTAACGCGGCGGGTTAAAGAAGTGTGTACCAAGAAAATGACGGCGGAACTCTTCTGAACGTCCTTCTGCCATCGCCTCGATGGATATACCCGATGTGTTGGAGCTAATAATACTGCCCGGTTTACGGTGTTTCTCTATCGTTTCAAACACTTGCTTTTTCACATTTAAATTTTCTACGACAACCTCGATGATCCAGTCAACGTCCTTCAACTTTTCTAGATCATCCTCTAAATTTCCCGCTGTAATAAACTGTAGATTTTCCTTGGATGTGAGCGGAGCAGGCTTTTGTTTTAACAGCTTTTTTAAAGCGCCGGCAGCGTATTTATTTCTGATTTCTGGATCGTTTAGCGTAAAACCTTTCGCTTCCTCTTCTTTTGTGAGCTCTCGCGGAATAATATCTAATAATAAAGTCGGAATGCCGATATTCGCCAAATGAGCAGCAATGCCTGAACCCATTACGCCTGAACCTAAAACGGCAGCTTTTTGAATGTGCTGAACCAACATGATTTCCCCCTTCACATCTTTGAATGAATGCTCATTCATTATTTCTATTTCTAATATAACCCAACCTTTCAATTGGTGCAACGATAAAAAAGGGAAAAATTAAAATTTTCAAACTTCGTTGCAGAAAGCCAAAAACTGCTGCCCATACTAGACAAACAGCAGTTTTCTAGACGTTTAACAATCACGGATCAGGATGTACACGGTTTTTACAGGTCCGTGTACATCAATGACAAGGTTTAGTTCAATATCAGCAGAGTTGCTCGGTCCCTTAATAAAGTTAATACAGGTATGATAAGAAGGATGGTACGCTGCTTTTCCAATTAGCTTCGCTCTGATATTTTCCACTTTTAATACATCTACCAGAAATTCAGTAAACTCATAGTTTTGGCCGCAGGCTCCCTCGCCTTCGAATCTTCCACATATCGACTGTTATAAGCAGGCTGTCCGCAGCATACCTGCCCTTCAGGGAACGATAATTGGCAGCCACCCCTCTCTAATACCTGTACCATGTCCTTCCCAACATTTGCATAGAACATATCTACTAGACATGTAATAAATAAACTGCCTTTCATCCTGCCACCCTCTTTATAGAAGTGTTTTGTCATTCTTAACTACTCTTATTGTGATGCAGAAGTCGAAGTATTTTTAAAATACAACCTTTAAGTAAAAGGTTATTTCCTCTTTCATTCATCTTCCACTTAGTGATTTTGAAAGTCATTATCAATTACAGTTGACATTCATTCTCAATTAAAATATGATGAATACGTGAGCAGCATACTTGTCCCGTTGCTGTTCTCTCATCAGAAAGAATAATATGCACACGGCTGTGCGGTGCCCACCCGCATAGCCCCCCTCTCATAAAGTCTTCTTTCATCCTAAAAAACGACCGGGATACCCGGCCGTTCAAAAATTTGTCCTCTCCACTTAAACTATTAATAATACAGCACATTCACTTTCTTGCATTTCATACAAGTTTCATCATATTGATCGCCTTTAAAACGATGATCACAGTTTTGTTGAATCACTCTTACACGATTTTGCAGGAACAGAAGTTTTGCTTTTAATTGATCGATCTCCTCTTCTGTTTCTAAAAGCAAGTTTGCTTTTAGAAAATTTAAATCTCAGCACTTCTTATAGCCTTGAATCCTTCCAAAAGTTTTGCACGATGTGAGCGGATGGGGAATAGGCTTGAAATTGATAGCCTTGCTTCTTTAGATAATCAAGAATTTGCGGAAGCATTTCTGCAGTGATTTTTTTCTCGTGCAATAAAATCACAACGTGCTGGTCGCCTCTCTTCTTTTGCTGGGCAATTCCAGCTTGGATATTTTGTAGAACTCGCGCTTTGGAACTAGCATTATACTTCCAGTCCTCACTATCTATATCCCAATCCCATAACTTGTAGCCTCTTTTAGCCATCGCATCACGAAAAGGCTGCTTTAAATAAGGAGAACTGCCGAATGGAGCGCGAACTAGCACCGAAGATTGGCCGGTAACTTTTTTCAATGTCCCATTCGTTTGGTCCATTTCACCGATAAAACTTTGCGGTGAATTGTACAGCGGATTTACTTTATGCGTTACACTGTGTAAACCAAGATAGTGCCCTTCTGCTGCCGCTCTATTAGCAGCAGCTCCATATCTTGCAATATTAGGCTCGACATAGAAAAACGTCGCTTTTACTTGATAAGAAGCAAGGGTATTTAGAATACTGGCCGATTGAGGGCTAGGGCCATCATCAAATGTAACATAGACCGTTGGAGTCTTAGCTGGCGAATCGCTGTTAAACCGATCAAAAAACGGTTGATTTGCTGTTAAAAACTCTTGATTGGATAGCTTCGCGCCAACCTTTGTATAAATTCGGACAGTGCTGCGCTGGCTCAAGTAATCTACTTGAAAGCCAAACTGCTCCGCAAGCCAGCGAATACCGATATAAAAACGTCCATTTTCAGTATAGGTAACAGCGGGAGCAGCCGCTTTTCCGTTCAGCAAGGCTGTGTTCGTTTTAGTGTTAATTTTTAATTGCTGTCCGTTTTTTTCAAAGGTGTAAACTCCTTCTTTCTCATTAACTGTCTGTTTGATATATAAGTAGTGCGCTAGTTTTTCTGACGGAGCAACCGCCTGCCCCTTAATCATAAACGCTTCTCCGGTAGTAAATGGAAGCATCTTATCATGAAGTCCTATATAGATATTTTTCTTTTCAGCTGCATAAGTTGGCATGCCGCCTGCACAAATAAAGAACAACACCAAACTACACAAAAGCATGAATCTTCTTTTCATCCTCTTACCCCTTTTTCCCCCACTAAGGTTTTTCTATTTTTCTATTTTTCTCCATTATAATACATATCTTTTTCTTTTGTTACAAAAACATTAAAAATATTACTCAATAAAGTTTATGCAAAAAAGTGACCCTTATCACTCTTTTTCTGTATGTAAAGAGTGAAAGGAGGTGAGCCCGTTGGCACAAACAATACTAGTCAAATCTACCTTAAGTCTTGTATTCGACCATGGATTCAATCGTGATGGAAAACCGCTTTATAAAACAAAAACGTTTACTAATGTGGATGAAAAAGCAACGGCCGACGAATTAGAAACAGCCGGAGCAGCTATTGCCGCTTTAACTGACACCCCGCTTGTCACCATTGCCCGAAATGATTATTTTGAAATCTATTAATTAGGAGGAAAATAAGCGATGGCCAAAACACTTCAACTGCAATTTACGACAGAGCTTGGAAAAACAGCTAGCCTATCCATTGAAAATCCGAAAGAGCCGATTGATCCTTTAATCGTGAAACAGTCTATGACAGCGATAGTGGAATCAAATGTATTTAATTCCACATCGGGAGCTTTCACAGGCATTAAAGGCGCTAGCCTCGTCGATCGAAGCGTCGAAACCATTCCCATCAGCTAATGAGCAGAAGAAAGGAAAGCTAGAAGACTGGCTTTCCTTTCTTCTATAGGAGGAGAAAAAATGGAGCAAATTATGCCTTTTATTCAGGAGGTAGGATTTCCGGTTGCCGTTACCTTTTATTTGTTATATCGAATTGAGACAAAGCTGGACGGCGTTATTCAATCAATCCAAACATTGCCTGAGAAAATGCGGGGCTCATAAGAAGGGACAGCGTGCAAAAGCACGCTGTCCCTTTCGTCCTGACCAACCTTCTCACTCATCTATGTTGGCCTTCTTCTCTTTTCATCATCACTTTCTTCAATTCCCTTTTCTTATCTTTCTTTACTAATACATATAGTACATCTTCCGGAAAAAGTGTTGTAGCGCCTTCCGGAGTAATGAGCTGATCGTCACGTATGACGGCTGTAATTAATGTTTTTGGCGGCAAATCAATTTCCTGAATTGGTTTATTAGCTGCCGGCGATTCTTCCAGGATGCGTACTTCTACCATTTCACTATTTGTTTTACCGATTGAAATCAACTCTAGGCTATGCGGTGACTGTGACCTCTTTCCAGCTCCAGCCACCCCGAGCAGTTCAGCCGCTTTGGAAATGGTCGTTCCTTGAATGACAGTGGATAAAAGCACAACGAAGAAAACAACATTAAACATGAGCTGCCCGTGCTCAAGTTCTTCCACCAAGGGATAGGTGCCAAGAATGATCGGTACGGCCCCTTTCAAACCAGCCCAGGAAATAAAGAGCTTTTCTTTTACATTTATTTTTGAAAAAAGCAAACTGACAAAAACCCCGACTGGACGAGCAACGACCATAAGGAAAATAGCCAATGTGATCCCTTGCCATGCCACATCAAGCAGATCCTTCGGAAAAACAAGAAGACCTAAAATCATAAACATGACCATCTGCATCACCCATGCCATTCCCTCATTAAACCCAAGAATAGAATGGCGATAAGTTAAATCAGCATTTCCAATGACAATGGCCATTACGTAAACAGCTAAGAATCCGCTCGCATTCATAATGGTAACCGTACTAAACGCAAAAATAGATAGAGCGATAGATAAAACCGGATAAAGACCAGAAGAGTCGAGATTAATCTTATTAATCAACCAAACAGAGATGACACCGAACAAAATACCGAGGATGAGTCCGAGCCCCATTTGCCAGAAAAAACTTAAAATGAGGGTAAGAGGTTCAAATGAAGGAGATTGAATCACTTGAATTAAACTAATCGTCAAGAAAATCGCCATTGGGTCATTAGAGGCTGACTCTGCTTCAAGCACGGTTGTCAACTTAGGCTTCACATTTTTACTTCCAAGAACACTAAAAACAGCGGCGGCATCAGTCGATCCAACAATCGCACCGACGAGAATACCTTCTGCCCATGTTAAATCAAGGACAAATTTTGCGGCAATTCCCATTGTGATCGTTGTAGCAATCACCCCAAGAGTAGCAAGCGATAAAGATGGTTTGTACACCGTCTTCACGCTTTTCCACTTCGTCTGCAAACCGCCTTCAAATAAAATGATGACGAGCGCCACCGTTGCAAGCAATTGCGCGAGCCAGGCATTATCAAAGAAGACAAACTGGTTTAATACCATGCCGACCGCAATAAACAACACGAGTGATGGCAATCCGAGTCTAGTAGAAAACTTAGCACTTATGACACCAACTAACAAAAGAATAGAAAAAGCTAACACAATGTTTTCAATCGTAAAATTCATCGCACTCTCCTTTTCAGAAAATGATATCTCTTCTTATCTTATAATACATCCACGTTTTCCCTAAAATAAACCTGCAAAAAAGAAATTCATGTTTACCACCATTTCTTTCATCCCAAACATATATTTATACATTTTAAGGAAACAAATATTTTTACTCACGCTAAAAGTAGGAGTTTTTACGTTTTATATAATTATATGTTTTTAATTAATTTAAAGAGGCTATATAAGAAGCGTACAACAAATATTCCACTTTAAGGAGAGGATACAAAATGGCAAACAACAATAATAACGATAAGAAAATGAGTGTAGAAGAAGCTGGACGCAAAGGCGGAGAAACTACTGCCCGTAACCATGATAAAGAATTTTACCAAGAAATCGGACGCAAGGGCGGAGAAGCCACAGCTGAAAAACATGGTAAAGAATTCTATGAAGAAATTGGCGAAAAAGGCGGAAATGCCCGCGCTGAACAAAGAGAATCTAACGAATAAAATTAAAAAAATAAATGTTTAATCAGTTTATAAAAAGGTAATATAAACCACATGATTCATTAAATTAAAAAGGAGCTGGATAAAATGGCAAACAACAATGAAAACAACGAAAGAAAAATGAGTGTAGAAGAAGCTGGACGTAAAGGCGGAGAAACTACAGCTGAAAACCATGACAAAGACTTCTACCAAGAAATTGGGCGTAAAGGCGGAGAAGCTACTGCGGAAAACCACGATAAAGAATTCTATCAAGAAATTGGACGCAAGGGCGGAGAAACTACGGCTGAAAACCATGATAAAGACTTCTATCAAGAAATTGGACGCAAAGGTGGAGAAGCTACTTCTGAAAATCATGATAAAGAATTCTACCAAGAAATTGGACGCAAAGGCGGAGAAGCTACTTCTGAAAACCACGACCGGGATTTCTATGAGGAAATCGGTGAAAAAGGTGGAAATGCCCGCGCTCAGCAACGCGATAATGACTAATTAACTTTTAGTTAGAAAAGCTAGAAGTGAATAATCAAAAAACGAGTGAACCTATTAAGGTTCACTCGTTTTTTTCATTCCTATTTCGTTCTCAAAATCTCATGACGATCTGTTATACTTTTTCTCCATATGTATCCAGCCGTAATAAATAGCCCAAAACACTAAAGGTACTATGATCGCATACTGCTTCATTCCAGCAGGCAGATAACAAACTAGTATGACTAGCAATATAAGTGCTGGCAGCAAAAGAATAAAATATTTTTTCTTGTCCATTGCCTTTCTCCCCCCTCCTTAACACAATGGTCCGTTCCCTTTCACTTGCACATTTCATACTTCTACATTTTTAGTTGACCAAGTAACTAATACCTATCTTATTATCCTTTTTCATATTAAACCAGAAAAAGAAGTTTCAGGAAACTGTACTTTATTACTAATAATCAAGCTCTTCTCATAAAATTTATTTCCTTTTTTAGTATGATTCTATCATTTTGTTTTAGCAGTATTTACAATAATGATAAAATTTGTCACCATCAAGAAGAATATATTTTCTTATTAAACTTTGAAAAAAGGAGTACATTTCTATGAAAAAAACTCTTCAGGTTCTTTGTATCATGAGTTTATTTATGCTCTGCTTCTCTTTTGTCAACAACCATTCAGCAGAAGCAGCAAGCCCTAAAAAAGCCTATGTAGCAGCCGAGTCTGTATACTCTGGTGGCGGAAACAGCAGTAAGTCTCGCGGGATTGATTTATTTATGGGTCCAAAAGATGCAGCTATTTATGCTTCTAAATTAAATTCTAGCTGGAAAGCCTCTGTTGCGTGGGCGGCGGCAGGTTTCATTCCGGGAGTCGGGCCTTTTATTACAGGGGTAGGAGTAGCTGAAACTGTAAAATCTCAACAAGCTGCTAAAAAAATTGAAAAATTAGCTAAAAAAAATAAAAAGGTTCACGTTTTTACTCAAGATGGTTTAATTTCAGTTAAAGAGTGGGACGGCAAAGCTTCATCTATTAAGACTTCGATGCCAAAAAGCAGCACCCAAAAAATGGGCAATATTAGAACAAGTATTAAAACAAAGATTCTCAAAAAAGTAGTGAAATAAGAACTTTTTCTAAAATCGTTATTGTTACCCATTGATACCATTCCTTCTTTATGACGATCAGATCCTTTTATAAAAGGGCTGGTCGTCTTTTAGATAGGCTCTATTATAGTTGGTTGTTGATTTTTGCTACAGGCAAACGCTTTCTGCGGGCGGCCCGTGAGCCTCCTCATCGTATACGCTCCTGCATGGCCTCACTAGGACTCGCTTTTCCCGCTAAAGTCGCCGTCTTCCGCTCTAATCAACTATTAAAACTAAAAAATAACATTTATCATTAACAGAGCTTTTAGCAAAAAGACTCCTCCTTCTTCTACACCGCTTGCTTTACATTCCAAGTTTGCCATATCAATAATTAAATCCCCTTCAGGTAGTGTTACATTCTACTTAAAGGGGATTACTTTATCTTATCTATTGAATTATTACCCAGCTTGTTCTTGCTGCTGTTCTCCTTTTGCTGTTTCTTTTGTCGTAAGCAAGCTTACGACGACGAAGACGATAGCAGATAACGGCAGCGCATAAAATAAAGGGTCAACATGTGTCATCGGATAAGCTAATAGCGTATCTTTTCCGAATAAAGCTTTGGATAGCCCTAGAACAGCTGCTTCCTTTTCATGCAAAAATATGAATCCTAAAATACTGATAGCGAAACCAACAATCATGCTTGCTTTTGCTCCTGCTCTTGTGGAACCTTTCCAAAAGAACGCTCCAATCATAACAGGCAAAAAGCCGGCTGCACATATGCCGAACCAGAAAGCTGTCGCCTGTGCGATAACACCTCCTGGCAATACATAAGACAACGCAACAGCTGCTACAATGCCAATTAATACGCCAATGCGGGAAGCATCGATTCCGAAAATTGATGTAATGCCAAAACTCTTCAAGATATCTTGTCCAAAAGCAGACCCTTGTAAGTGTATAAGCGAGCTGATCGTTGAAATGGCTGCTGATAACAACGTTAAAGTAAATAAATAAACAAACCATTCTGGCATTAAGTGATTAATCAAAGCAGGGATCACAAGATCTACATTTCCTTTCGCTACCTCTATAGAAAGCTTCCCTACGTGCTCGTGGAAATAAAGATTACTAATCGGTCCAAGCATAAAAGCGGCACCCGTCATGAAGAAAATGAAGACTCCGCCCACAATGACTGAACGGTATAGAGCCTGATTATTCTTGACTGTCATGAAACGCATGACAAGCTGAGGCTGTGCCAATACACCAATTCCTACCCCCATGACAATCGTACTGACTAACGTCCACCAAATGGGAGAACCTAGCTCCGGCATCGAAGTCCAGCCGCGGTGTCCTTGCTCTACTAAGGGCTGTGGAACAAGCTCTTTCATCGCCGTTAAGCCAGCATGTCCATCTATGACTCCCCCTACTGCTTTATAGCCCATAAACAAGAAGATCGCCATCCCGATAAACATGACAATAGCTGCAAAAGCATCGGTATACATAACGGCTTTAATCCCGCCGCTTAACACATAAAAACCGACAATAACGGCTAATACCAACAATGCCACATTATAATTCATCGAAAGGGTTTCTTGCAGAAAACGCCCCCCTCCAACTAAAACAATGCTCGTATAAGCCGGCATTAGAACAAAAATAATAATACCAGAAAAAACAGTGATGAATTTCGACTGATAGCGCTTTCCTAAAAGCTCAGCAAATGTGTAAGCCTCCAGCTGCTCAGACACTTTTCGAATGCGCGTCCCGAAGAAGACAAAGGAAACAAAAACACCGAACACAATATTTAAAAAGCAAAGCCATAGCAGACCAAAGCCATATAAGGATGCTACACCGCCAAAACCAATTAAAGAAGAAGTACTAATAAAAGTGGCTCCGTAAGAAAGCGCCATAACAGTAGGATTAATGCCTCTTCCTCCGACTAAGTAATCCGCTTCCGACCTTGTTGTTTTATAACCATAATAGGCAAGAGCCGACATGATGCCCAAGTAAAGTAAAAGTATCGGGATTAATATAGCAAAATTCACTTACCTCACTCCTCTTCTCCACGATTCCACATAACTGCCCCGAAGACAACACAGCCAACCATCGATAAAATGGTGCCAATCCAAGCAAAAGCAATGATCGGATCTTCCATACCAAACATGATGACTTCCTCCTTTTATTCTGCCTCTTCGAAAATGAAAAAAAGCTATAACAAGCTTTCAGGCTGTTGATAAATGCCCGCTTTCTTCCTTGCTCGCCTGCCATGCTCATGCCCTTCATGGGCACTCTGCTATTTGTTAGGCTTGCGTCTCAAAAGACAACTATCAATCAGCCTGATCACTCTGCCTGCGCTCTCAACTCTTTCGTATGTGGCTCATTCTATTTTTCTGAAGCTGTTTTTTTGTAACGAGCATGGATATTATTCTGTTTATACGTGCCAGCCTCACTAAATTCGATTAGCTCCATAGACAATGCTAAATAACGCTTAGCGAAAAGATCAGCGAAATGTTTTTTTATAACGGCAAACAATTCATCACACACCGCTTTTTTTACTTCTTCAGAGCGGCCTGCGCCAATTTTCAACGCAGCATGGACAAAGGCATCATCTTCTGTCCCATCAGCAATAAAATAATCTTGCAGTTCAATAGCTCTTGAACGAATGCCCCCAATTGGAAACACATCACCATAGGAAATAAGCGTTTGATTGATTTTCTTGAGCAGAGCCGGAATATGCGCCTCTGCTTTAATATTATCCGTATATTCAATGATGAAATGCGGCATGCAGGTCTCCCCCTTTTATGTTGTCTGCTGAGACGTTACCTTTTTAGAAGTCTCCTCGATGCCAAAGGTTTCATCTCCAACAATAGTATTCACCAGGCGGCCGATCCCTTCGATTTCCGTAATGACTTCATCCCCAACTTTTGTATCAACCGACCCTTTCGGTGTACCTGTTAAAATAATGTCGCCCTCATTCAATGTCATAAAGCTGCTCAAGTATTCAATTAAATAAGGAATATCAAAAACCATATCTTTTGTGTTGCCTTCTTGCGTGAGCTCTCCATTTACATACGTTCTCAATGTCAAATTCATTGGATCCTGAACAGCTGCTTTATCAACGAACCAAGGGCCAATTGGTGTACACGTATCCCGATTTTTCACTCGTAAATTTGGACGATAGTAGTTTTCTAAATAATCGCGGATGGCGTAATCATTAGCGACGGTATAACCTGATACATATTCATAGGCCTCTTCTCGTTTCACATTCCGTGCCGGGCGGCCGATGACAACAGCAAGCTCACATTCATAATGCATATAGTCAACGTCTGCTGGCCGCCGTGTCTGTCCTCGATGTCCAATAAAGGTGTTTGGCCCTTTTAAGAAAACAAGAGGCTCTTCTGGTGCTTTAAAGGAAAGTTCCGCAGCATGATCGGCATAATTCAACCCTAAAGCAAAAACAGTTCTCGGTTCTACTGGCGGAAGCCAGACAACATCTTGTTCTTCGACAATCCGGCCATCGTTTAGCTGTAAGCGGCCGTCTTTCTCCACCGCTTCATGAATCGCTCCTGCATAAGCTACTTTCGCTCTCTTCATTTTAAGCCCCCCTCTGCTGTTTCTTTTTCAGGTACAATCGTATTTTCTAGCACGCCTACTCCCTCTATTTCAATACGGACAACATCTCCAGCTTTAGCAAGCGGTGCCTCTTCAGGAACACCTACAAGAAGCGTATCCCCGACGTGCAGCGTCATGAAATCTGTGACGTCTGCCAATAATTTAGCAACTGGGCGAATTAAGTTTGCTGTTGTATTTTCCTGACGCAATTCTCCATTAATATATACGCGTGTATGTACCTGATCAGGATGTTGAACCGCCTCCCGCTTTACGATCCATGGGCCGATTGGACAAAAGCCATCGCGTGCTTTTTGGCGGATTGCCGGGCGATAGACGCTTTCATGTGGAATGCTGACGTCATTCACCACCGTATAGCCCGCTACATAGCCAAGTGCCTCTTCTTCACTCACCCGTGTAGCTGTACGGCCAATAACAATACCAAGTGCCGCTCCCATTTCAAGCGCCTCAACTCCTTCTGGAAGTGGAATCGGCCGGTTATGGCTATTAATTGTGTTGGCTGGCTTAATGTAAAGAATAGGTGCTTTAGGAGCTGCTTTATAAGGCGCTTCATTCACCGCCTCTCCTAGTGCTTCCAAAGCTCCTTTATAGTTTAAAAGCGTGCCATAAACCGTTCCGGAAACCGGTGCATCAACAGCTAATTGTTCAAAGCTGAATGACTGACCTTCTTTTTCAACGACACCTTCTGTCAATTTCACCTTAATTTCATCTGATTGCAGCGTGCCTTGAAATTTCACGTTTGCTGTTATCATCTTTCTTCCACTCCTTTGGCAATATTCTTTCTAGCCCTTTTTTTCATGGAACTTTGTGAACAGAACTTTTTATAAAGAAATTCTGGACAGGGTGAAAGGGGAGACATATGGCTGCTCCCCTAGTTTCTCTTTTATTTATTAACAAAGCGGCCATTAAATGACCATTTCATCTCGTTGAATATAGTCACTCACTTCAGAGGTTTCACTTTGCTTGCCAAACATGTATTTCAGCCATTTGATGTTTACTTTTTTTCCATACGTATCGGTGAAACAATCTTTCAGCTGAATAAGCAAAGACGGCTGACGGTCTGTTATAGACATCTGATGGCAAACACCTTCATACACCCGCCCCTCTATTTCTGCTTCCACGCGGTACACACCTAGCTTTGGCAAGCGGTACGCTTCCGCAATATCCGCCTTGATAAATTGATGGTTCTTATAAAATAAAGAGTTTTGTTTTACTTCACCTCTCACCTCGTAAGCATAGCCGAGCAACTCTGAAGCACGCTCTACTTTCCCAGCAGCTAACAACTCACGGACCGCTGTCGAACTGATTTTTTGAGCTTGCTGTTCTATTTTTTGAACTGTCGTCACTTCAAACTTGCCTCGTCCTGCTTCTGTGAGTGTTTCCATGTTGCCTTTTCCTTTATGGCCATAGTGATAGTCAAATCCGGCCACTACATGTTTGCAGTGAAGCCCCATAATATAGTGTTCAATAAAATCTTCAGGGGATAGCTTTGCAAAGTCCGGAGTAAATTTCACAATGAATAATTGATCGACACCAAGTTCCTCAAAACGCTCTTCTTTTACTGGCAGCGGCGTCAAGTAAGTCATAGGCTCCCGGTCTGGAAAGAGAATATCTTTCGGGTGAGGATAAAAAGTCATAACGTTGAATTGATATCCCTTTTTTCTTGCTGCTGCTTTTGCCGCCTCAAGAATGCCGCGATGCCCGATATGGACTCCGTCGAAAAAACCGAGTGCCAGTACACAAGGAGCTGACCCAGCTTGTGTGGGAATTTGGTTTGGATATTCAATGTGAACCGTTTCCATCAGTTGCATGTCCCCTTTCGTTTTACTTAAGCGAGCTGTCCTTCTGCAAGCTGGCCGTATTTTCCTTCAAAGAAAGTAAGCGGTGACCCTTCGCGTAAGACAATGTCCTGCACTTCACCGATGAACAGTGTATGATCTCCGGCTACTTGCTTTGAATAAACGTTACAAACCACATTGGCAAGCGCATCTTTAATGACTGGCACATCCTGAATGCGATCAAATTCAGCCTCGCGCTTTTCCTTAATCTGGCCAGCGAACAACATAGACACTTCCTGTTGCTCCGCCGCTAAAATGTTGACAGCAAATTTGCCAGATTCATTGATTTTCTCAAGCATTTTTGCTTTTTCACCAATTGAAATTAAGACAAGCTTCGGATTGAGTGACACGGACATGAAGGCATTCGCTGTCATGCCGTGTGCTTCTCCGTCCAACTCGGTCGTAATCACTGTGACGCCTGTCGCAAATTTCCCCATGGCGTTGCGAAATAAACGATCATCCATTCTGTGTTCCTCCCGTTACGTTAAATGATAAATTCAGGTTTCTTTTGTTCAAGCTTCGCTGCTTCTGTTTTCACGTATTCTCCTGTTTCGATATCTAAGAATGGAGATGTTTCATTGAACCAGCTATCCGGCGCTTTAGCTCCCCAGAATGTTTGGCGGCGAGGATCATTTAAATCCCAGCGAATTGGTTCAAAGTCAGGATCACTTGTTAAGTAGTCTCCGTTATACAGCTCAATACGGTGACCGTCTGGATCTCTTAAATATAAGAAGAAAGCGTTAGATAAACCATGACGGCCTGGTCCGCGTTCGATGCTGTCCGCATATCCAAGGGAAGCAAGAACATCACAGCAATGAATCAAAGCTAAAGGATCTGGCAGCCAATAAGCAAAGTGGTGAAGACGCGGGCCTTCTCCATTCATGAACGCCTGGTCATGAACGCTTGGCTTGCGGTGCAGCCAAGCTGCCCAAATGCTTTCATCTTCCGTTGCTGTATATTCTGAGCAGGCAAATCCCAATTCGTTAATGAAGAAATCGTATGCCTTTTGAACGTCCGGCACTGCACAGTTCACGTGGTCGATCCGTTGAATTCTTGCCCCTTTATAAAGGTCATAACGCTGAAGCAGACGCTCTGCTTTATCCATTTTGCAGAAGAATTCAAGCGGCAAGCCAGATACGTCATGTACATGAAGCGCACGTCCAAGTGCATACTGTGTACCTTCTTCCAGCCACTTTGTTTTCAATCCTTTTGATTGGAAAAGTGCTGCTAGCTTATCAAGGTCTTCTTCTTTCTCTACTTTATAACCAAGTGCGTGAACACCGACTTTTTCAGACTTCTTCAACACTAAGCTGTGATGAACATGCTCTTCTAAGCCTCTTAAATAGATGCAGTCATCCTTTGTTTCTGTTTCAATAAATCCTAAAGCATCCACGTAGAATTTTCTTGAGCGCTCGAGATCCTTTACATTCAGTACTGTTCTTGCAATGCGGATAATATTAAAATCCATTGCCCTTGCCTCCCTTTTTCACTTGTATGAATAGCTATCTTTTATTCAGGCTGTTGAAAAAAAGCCTTCTTCCCTCTTCATCTGCCGGCAGCATCCTGATCCTCATCCAGATTTCGCCTTGAAAGAAAAGCCTTCTCAGCCAGCCTGACATTGTGTCCAGTAAAATTTGCTTGCGAATTATTTTTGAACAAGCTCTTCAGAACGGTCTAAGAACTCTTTTACGCGATCTACATACTCTTGCTTGTCATAGCCGTTATACAAAGCACTTGCCATTCGCACTGGATCGCCGAAGAAGAAGCGCTCATACAATGTTTGTCTTGTACCAAAGGCACTCATGCAAACATCCCATGCTAAACGATACAACTTCACACGATCGTAAGCGTTTCCAGTAGCGGACTGTAAGTATTTATCGAGATCCGGACGGAGCTCTGAATTAAAGTCTGCTTCGTTTGGAATCGCCATTAAGCCGCTGGCACCGAGCAATTGCATAATTTCACTAAAGCGCGGGTAGATCTTCGGATAGTAGTTGCGAGCAATGTTCAATGGCGTAAAATCCGGTGTCATGATGCCCCATTTATCAACTTTGGCATTCGCTTCTGCCGCTGCTACGTAAGACTTAACTGTTTCTAACGCTATAATGATTTCAGAAGCTTTCTCTTGAACGTGCTGATATTGGCCAATGTTAATCGTTTCAATCATGAGCTGAACTAAGCCGAGGATAAACTCTGTTTTTGCCACGTTTTTCGAAACAACTTGGTGCGTCATATGAACAACCGCATTACTTTCGTTATAAGCCTGGTTACAAACGCCAACATCACCGAGTGCAAAGACGCGATCCCACGGAACTACCACATCGTCAAAGACAACGATCGTATCCATTTCCTCAAAACGTGAGCCAAGCGGATGGTCAAAATTAGACTTTCCGTAATCGAAGGATTCACGGCAGATGAACTTTAACCCAGGCGTATTATTTGGAATAGAGAAAGCGTAAGCATAAGGGTTTTCTTCTTCCGCTTGTTTTAACAGGGTAGACGGGAATACCATGATTTCATCTGTAATGCCGCCTTGAGTAGCCAGTAATCTAGCTCCTTTAATCACAACGCCTTCTGACGTTTTTTCTTTAATGCGGGCTGCGATATAAGGATCTGGCAGCTGAGCAGCATTCACACCGCGGTTTACTTGCGGCTGGATAAGTGTATGCGTTAAAGATAAGTCATTTTCTCGACAGTATTCATAATATTTCGACATATTCTGAGCGTAGAAAGGATCTTGCTTGCCGAACATTTCAGATGCTGATCCGTAGGCCATCATTCCAACATTAATGTAATCCGGTGAACGCCCCATCATTCCGTTGTTATGCCGCGCCCATTCCTGCATCATTTTGCGGCGCATTTCCAAATCTTCTTTCGTTCTTGGCTGGATAAAAGACGTACCAACACGATCCCCGGTCGTTGGTGACTCGTACGTCATGAAATCCTTTTTCTTTGGATCATGCTGCATATCATACAACTCAGCCTGTGTTTTCATAACTCCTTTGAAAGCAGGATGCTCGGAGATTTTTCCTTTTACTTGCTCTCCATCAATCCAGACGTTCGCTTGAGCCTGATCGACTCTTTCGATGTATTCCTTACCTGTTTTAGCTGGCATATAACTCTCTCCTTTTCAGTAAAAGTGGAAGGCACTCGGTCAGCGGCGACCAGCATAAGACGGGCTGATGAAATGGCGTTTTTCAGCCATGCAGTCAGCTTGGCTTATGACCTTGAGCCGTTAGCGCCTGTAACTAGACAATCTTCAAAGTGGAAGGCGCTGGCTTAGCGCCCTCTCTTTTAATTATTCTGTTTACTTTCCGAATTGCGGGATATGGTGATCGCCAATGGCCACGTGAATGATTTTTGGTTCTGTATAAAATTCAAAGAGTGCATAGCGTCCGCCTTCTCGACCGACACCGCTGTCTTTCATTCCGCCGAATGGAATTCTCAAATCACGGACATTTTGTGCATTGATCCAGATCATGCCGGCTTCTACTGCCTGGGCTACACGATGCCCGCGTTTAATGTCGTTCGTCCACACGTATCCAGCAAGGCCATAACGCACATCATTTGCTGCTTTAACCACTTCTGCTTCGTCTTCAAATTCAATGACCGCCATAACTGGCCCGAAGATTTCCTCCTGGCACACTCTCATCTCATTTTTGGCATTTAATAAAAGTGTTGGCGGCACAAAGTTGCCGGCTTTCACTTCTTCAGGCACTACTCCCTGAATTACCTCACAGCCTTCTTCTTTAGCCAATTCAATGTAGCTTTTAACTTTATTAAAATGTTCTTTTTCAATTAGAGGTCCAAGCTGTGTTTTGGAATCCATTGGATCGCCGATCTTAATATTCATGAGACGTTTCTTTAATTTTTCTACAAACTCATCTTTAATGTTTTTATGAAGGAACAGACGAGAGTTCGCTGTACAGCGTTCTCCATTAAAGGAGAAGATTCCCCATACCGCTGCATCAAGAGCGCGGTCAAGATCCGCATCATCGAACACGATTAGCGGGGACTTGCCGCCAAGTTCCATCGATGTTTTCTTTAACGTATCTGCCGAATTCTTAATAATGACAGAGCCTGTCGTTGTTTCTCCAGTAAAGGAAATGGCTTTTACATCTGGATGTGCCACAAGCGTTGCGCCTGCTGTTTCTCCGAAGCCGTGAACGATGTTGAACACACCTTCTGGGAGGCCCGCTTTATCAATTACTTCTGCCAGTTTGTTCGCTGTCAAAGGGGATAGTTCTGCCGGTTTTAGGATCACTGTATTACCCGTTGCCAAAGCCGGAGCGACTTTCCATGTTTCTAGCATAAATGGCGCATTCCATGGTGTAATTAGCCCGATTGGTCCAAGCGGCTTATATACAGTGTAATTAATGAATTCATCATCCATTGGGTACGATTCTCCATGCAGTACCGATTGCACCATGCGAGAATAAAAACGGAAGTTCTCTGCTGCACGAGCTGCCTGTTTCTTCGTCTGGCTGATCGGAAGACCCGTATCAAGAGATTCCAGATAAGAAATTTCTTCCGCGTTTTCTTCGATCAAATCAGCGATTCGTTCGATATACTTCATGCGTTCTGCCACTTTCATCTTTCCCCATGGCCCTTCTTCAAACGCTCTTTTTGCAGCTGCTACTGCTTTATTGATATCTTCAGCACGTCCTTCAGCCACCACATTATTTACCTTATTCGTAAATGGATTGATGTTTTCAAATGTGGCACCTGCTTCGGCATCTGTAAACTGGCCATCAATATAGAGTTTTACATCCTCTACTCGTTTATGGGTTAGCTCTTGTTGTCCAGCTGCTTGTACTTGCATCATGGTCACTCCTTTTCCATTTCCTCCACCTTTTCATAGTGGCTGATTCGTTCTCTTGTTCAATTAATTAGTTAGCTGAAACGCCTTCTGGAAAAATATTGTATGATTTTAGCACTTCACGAATTTCATCCTGTAATTCCTGCGTTGGCAAGGCCATTGGCTTGCGCAGAACTGGCTCGATTTTGCCCATCATGCCGAGGGCTGCTTTTACCGGTGCCGGATTCGTATCTTTAAAGAGAACGTCATTTAACGGCATTAATTCATAGTGAAGCTCAAGTGCTCTTTCTGTATTTCCTTCCATCCAAGCGTTGTGCATTTCTGCTACTTGAGCTGGGGCAACGTTTGCTGTTGCACTGATGGAACCAGCACCGCCGATTGTCAGCATCGGATAGCAAAGCAGTTCAATACCGGAGAATAATTTGAAATCTCTGCCACAATTCAGCAGGACACGGTTAACATGTTCAAAGTCTTTGTTGGACTCTTTAGCACCGATAATGTTCGGGCAATCTTCCACTAAACGGGCTAACGTTTTGACCTCTAGGTTGACCCCTGTACGTCCTGGAATGTTATAGACAACGATTGGAATATCGACCGCATCCGCAATCGTTTTATAGTGATTGTAAAGAGCGTGCTGGGAAGGTTTGTTGTAATAAGGAACAATAACCATTGCCGCATCAGCACCCATTTCCTGTGCTGCTTTCGTTAAGCGAAGCGCTTCATTGAAATTAACAGAACCTGTACCCGGCGCAAACGGCACGCGGCCATCGATTGTTTTGATCGCTGTTTCCATGACAAGCTCTCTCTCTTCTACTGTTAGAGAACTTGGCTCTCCTGATGTACCCGTAACGGAAATTCCATGGCTGCCGCTTTCAATCTGCCAATTGATTAAGCTTTTAAATGTATCAAGGTCCAAACTCTCATCCTGTTTAAAAGGAGTAATGACCGGTGCAATCGACCCTTTTAATTTTTCTTTCGCTTCCTGAACTTTTGACATGTTTTCTTCGCTCCTTTTTCATCATCACGAAGAAGTAACGGTTCTACTTCTTCATTCGTTCTAATGGATTCCTTTTTCACTAAATGAGAAAGTTTTAAATATTTAGAAAAAATAGTGGAATCGTTTACATAAATAACTTAACATAGGAATTGAAATATTAAAAATATTAAAAATATTGGTTAAGTATATTTTAAAAGTATACATACTTGTAAGGAGGTTCCAAAGTTGGATATTCGACAAATTCGCTATTTCGCCACCATTGCAGAAGAAGGTCAAATTACAAAAGCTGCCAAAAAACTTCATATGGCCCAACCACCTCTTAGTCAGCAGTTGAAAGCGTTAGAAGAAGAGCTTGGCGTCTTACTATTGGAACGTAAAGGCAGAAGCCTTGAATTAACGGAAGCAGGAGAAGTCTTATACAAGAAAGCCAAATATCTTTTAGAAAAGATGGAGGAAACTGTTATTGAGGTCAAAGAAGTCGGAGACGGTTTAAAAGGGGTCTTATCCATCGGCTCTGTCAAAACCTGCTTCTCTTACATACCAGAACGCTTTCTTCATTTCAGAGAGAAATACCCACATGTCAAATTCCGTTTGAAAGAAGGCGATTCTTTCTTATTAGCGAACTATTTAAAACAACGTGAAGTGGAATTGGCCATCGTGCGGCTTCCCCTTGAAATGGAGGAGTTCTCCTATATTCCACTGCCGCCTGATCCATTTGTTGCCGTTATGCCGGAGAAATGGGATCACCCCGCTGTCATCCAGATGAATGATCTGAAGGACATGCCACTCATGCTGTTGCACCGGGTCAGTGGTGTTGGCCTTTATGAACTCGTCGTGAATGAGTGTAAAAGACATGGATTTAGCCCTAATATTATTTGTGAATGCCCTGACGCTGCGATGTTATTATCGCTCGTCCGGACCGGCTTAGGAACAGCTCTTCTTCCTAAATCAACCCTCCTCTCCTTTCCAACGGATGGTTTGAAGGTAATTGAAATTGAAGATTGCACCACTCAATCTGAATCTGCTATCATCTGGCTCAAAGACCGCTACTTGTCCAAAAAAGCGGAGCGATTTCTCGAAACTTTTTATCCGGCTAAAACCCTGATTGATTAATGAAAAATGAGACCGTGATGCACGGTCTCATTTGTTTATTGATCGTCGTTACTCTAGAAGTTTTGTTCACTTCTTTTACTAGTTTTGCTCGTCTCTTCTCTTTGTTTCGCTTAGCCCCTCCGCCTCTACTGCCGCCAAAAATTCCTCCGGCTGATCGAGGCGCAAGTATATCGTTTCAACTTTTTTAGTGAATCCATATATATACTGAACGGTTGCCGGGCTTTCTAGCTCAATCACGATTTGCGGTTCCCCTTTTTCTATGTCGGCATACATACCATGAAAAGCTGTTTTGTCCTTCTCATTATATTCTCCAGGCACTACGCGGCGAATTGAGAGAATATTTTCTTTTACAGCCGTGACCCTCTTCATTAATCCAATGGGAACTGTAATTTGATCGGGCTCTACGATAATCGGATTAAGACGAATCGCTTGGATTTCACCGATAAAGAAGAACACCGTATATATGTTTAATATCACCATGATCCACGCAATTGCGGGATTCATCGAATGAATGAGCCAATGTACCCCAATGGTCTCCAGTACAACCGCATGAATAAGCATGATATTAAAAGCAATGACGCTCGTGCGACGATGGGCCGTAAAGTACCGATTGGATTCCGGTGTTTTTTGCTTCCAGCTGGCCAACGCAAACTTCCACATCACCCATTCGGAAATCATTACTTTAGCAAAGTGATTCTCTGAAAAAGCAGCTTCTGCTTGCTGCCAAACAGCTAGTGTCAGTGTAGCTTCCTCTCTGTTCGCTTTTACTTTTCGCCGGATGGTCCGTACTGTTTTCATAAGGCGAACGACAATCCAAATCTCAGCCGTAAACAGAGCGGCTTCCCCTGCAACTAACAACCAGCCAACCCATTCCATTCCGGCAAGCCTTCCATCAGGAATGATCGACTTTCCGACAAAGTAGCCGAGCCGAGCAGCGCCACGCCAATGACAGGAGCTATCTGCCTTTTTTTCTTAAAGACGAAGAAGTAAGCAAGAAGCGGAATGACAATGATAAAATCAAGTAAAGATCCCATCGTAACGAATTTCATTTCATGGGCAGGAAGGGGGATCAGGTGATGAGCAGAAAAGTTAGCGAGCACAATGATCCCAGCCAACGCTAAAAACCATTTCCATTGCGGGGATGATACACGGGCAGTATTCATAAAAACCCTCCTTTAACTGATTTCCCATTATGTAATTACTTCCATTTTATAAAAAAACAGACCGTTGTTTCATCTAAAATGTGACAAAATTCCTACGTTTCCTTTTTTATCAAGAAAGGGAACAAAATGTGTTAAAATAACGATAAAGTTTTTTACTTATACGGAGGGCTTGAAGTTGATTTTTCCTTACATACTTTTAGGAATCGCGATTGTGTCAGAAGTATTCGGTTCAACCATGTTGAAACTTTCAAATGGTTTCACACGCTTATCTCCAATAGCAGGTGTCATCGTCGGATTCGGGATTGCCTTTTATTTATTATCCATCTCTTTGAAAACGTTGCCTCTAGGAGTGGTATATGCTACGTGGAGCGGCTGTGGAACGATTCTCACGGCAGTGGCAGGTGTATTATTTTTCAAAGAAAAGATCAATCGACAAGGTGTATTAGGAATAGGGCTGCTAGTGGTTGGACTCATTCTATTAAATGGCTAAGGAGCTTCAAAATGAAAGGAATGCTATTTTTAATACTTGCAATCCTGCTTGAAATATTCGGTTCTACTATGTTGAAACTATCAGATGGATTTACTAATCTTGTTCCCTCTATCGGGGTAGCTGTCGGTTTTCTTTCTGCCTTTACTCTCTTTAGCTTCGCACTGAAGAGCATCCCTCTGTCTGTCGCTTATGCGATTTGGTCTGGTGCGGGTACGGCCCTTACTGCTATCATCGGTGTGCTGGTGTTCGGCGAAAGCTTTGGCGCCTTAAAAATCAGCGGATTGTTTCTTATTATTTTTGGCATCACTCTGCTCAATGCCTCTTCTCAAAAAGCGGCGCAAGATGAAGGGTAGCTTATACTAGTTAGTAAACAAAGTTAAAAGCGGACTTATCAAAGTCCGCTTTTAACTTTCCTCTATAAAGCCTTTTTTTCAGGAATGGCTTTTTTTTCTTTTAACTCTTTATTTTTTTTTTCGGACATGTTAAACAGTTCCTCATTCAGTCCTTTATAGGTGGAGTAACACATGACGAGCATAAGAACAGCAAGCGGGACAGCCGTTGCTACTAGAGCTGACTGTAATCCAGATAAACCGCCCGTCATGATCAAGACGACCGAAATAGCCGCGATGACTACTCCCCAAATAACTTTCGTCCGATGAGCCGGGTTTGGATTTCCATTCTCACTGATCATGCCTAATACGAAAACCGCCGAGTTAGCTGATGTAATAAAGAAGACAAGCACAAGAACCATCGCCAGGATGCTGAGGAATGAACTCATTGGAAAATACTCGAAAAACTTAAACAAAGCAGACGTTATATCAGTTGATACTGCCGTGGCGAGCGCCTTTTCTCCCATGTTTTGAATGAGGTGAATAGCCGATCCGCCCATTACCGCAAACCAGAAGAAGGAACCAAGAACAGGAATGAATACAGCCCCCATCATAAATTCCTTGATCGTTCTGCCTCTAGAAATCCTGGCAACAAAGCTGCCGACAAGCGGTGCCCAAGCAATCCACCAGCCAAAATAGAAGAGCGTCCAACTGGCAATCCAGGAACCATCATTATACGGCTCTGTCCGAAATGACATTCCAATAAAATTCTGAACATAGTCGCCAACTCCTTGGAAGAAAATCTTAAAGATTGATTGAGTCGGCCCGAGAAAAAGAACAAAGCCCAATAAAGCAAACGCAAGAATCATATTCAGATTGGATAAATTCTTCATCGCTCCTTGCAGCCCTGAAACGGTGGAACCTACATAAATAAAAGTAACGACAATCACAATGATTGCTTGTGTTGTAATATTCATTGGGATTCCCCACAGGAAGTTCATGCCGCTATTCACTTGCAATGTTCCAAAGCCAAGTGAAGTAGCGATTCCAATCACAATCGAAAGAATGACCATCACATCAATTGCTTTACCTGCTGAACCACTAATTCTATCTCCAATAAGAGGATGAAAAACGGAACTCAATGAGGACGGGAGTTTTTTTCTAAACTGAAAGAAAGCCAAGGAAACTCCTACGAGAGCATAACAGGCCCAAGCCGACACGCCCCAATGCAAGTAAACAAATTGCATCGCGAGCTTTGCTGACTGCTCAGAAGAGGCCTTGCCAAATGGAGGGTCAATATAATAGGAAACCGGTTCTGCTACACCCCAGAATACAAGACTGATCCCAATAGAAGCGCTGAAAAGCATGCCAATCCAGGTAGCTGTTTTATATTCAGGCCGGTCATCATCGTCTCCTAGACGAATTTGCCCGAACTTAGACAATCCAATATACATACAAAAAGCAAAGAAAATAAATACGCTTCCAAGAATAAACCATCCTAAGTTGTTATAAATAAAACTCAGTGATGAGTTAGAGAACTTTTCTAGTTGTTTAGGGGCAAATACACCAACACTAATTAATAATAAGCTGGCCGCTAAAGAAGTATAAAAGACAGCTTTTTTGCTATTCATCCAATCACTCCTATAAGGTTGAGTTACTTTTTATAGCGAAATCTACGTTATCGATGTAAGCGGTTACTATATATTGAATTAATGGTAATTTTTGTAAATAATTCGAAATTTCAATTAATTCAATTGGCAACAGATGAAGATCCATGCCTCCATCTGTTGCCAATTGTTACATCATTTTATTATTTAATCAGCGAGTCAATTATATGCACGACTCGGTCTCCGACTTCAGAAGTAGAAGCTGTGCCATTCATGTCAGGCGTCAGCACTTCTCCTTCTACAAGCAACTGCTCCATCGCTTCCAAGACAGTTCGTCCGTACTTTTCATAGCCAAAAAAGTCGAGCATTTGGCTTGCGGACCAAATAGATGCAAGCGGATTTGCTACTCCCTGCCCTGCAATATCGGGAGCCGATCCATGAATCGGTTCGAACATGGACGGGAACTTGCGCTCAGGGTTAAGATTTGCTCCTGCCGCAAGCCCAATGCCTCCCGCTAGCGCAGCACCTAAATCTGTTAAAATGTCTCCGAATAAGTTAGACGTCACTACGACTTCGAAGCGCTTTGGATCTTTGATCATGAGCATCGCTGCTGCATCAACGAGGTAAGAAGCGGTTTCCACTTCCGGATAGTCTGCACTCACCTCTTCAAACACTTGATCCCAGAAAACCATCGAGTAATTTAAAGCATTGGCTTTGGAAATACTCGTTAGTGATCTTCCTTCTTTCTTTGCTGTTTCAAATGCATAACGAATGATCCGCTCTGTTCCTTTACGAGAGAACACACTGTTTTGCAATACCACTTCATGTTCTTGTCCTTTAAACAACCAGTCGCCGGCACCTGAGTATTCGCCTTCACTGTTTTCGCGAATAAAGAGCATGTCAATGTCTTCACGCTTAGCATCGACAAGCGGCAGGTGAGCGCCTTTTAATAAAGTAACAGGCCGGATATTGACGTACTGGTCAAAGCTTTTACGAATTTTCAACAGTAAATCCCAGAGTGAAATATGGTCCGGAACGCCTGGGAACCCAACAGCTCCTAAGTAAATAGCATCAAATTCTTTTAGCTGCTCAATCCCGTCATCATCCATCATTTTACCGTGCTTCGTATAAAATTCGCATCCCCATGGAAAGTACGTAAACTCAAACTGAAAACCTGAATCAAGCTCAGCTACTTTATTTAAAACCTTTACCCCTTCGTTAATGACTTCCGGCCCGATGCCGTCGCCGGCAATAACCGCTATTTTAAATGTCTCCACGATAATCTCCTCTTTTTTAGCTTTGATTCCAAACAACTAATTTCATTTCAGTCATTTCTTCAACTGCATACTTAATGCCTTCACGCCCTGTTCCACTTTCTTTGACTCCGCCATATGGCATTTGGTCAACGCGGTATGTCGGCACGTCATTGATCATGACACCGCCTACATGCAGCTCCTGGGCAGCATATAGAGCATTTTTAATGTTGTTTGTGTAAATTCCTGCTTGCAAACCGTAGCGGGAATCATTGACTAATTCCACCGCTTCTTCGATGCTGCTTATTTTGTTTACGACGACAACCGGAGCGAACGCTTCTTGACAAGATACCTTTAGCTCACTGTCTGCACCGGTAACAATCGTTGGCTCTAAAATACCATTTTGCAGCTTGCCCCCTGTCGCTATTTGGGCATTGCTTTCTTTCGTTTCTTCGATCCATCCCAGCACACGCTCTGCTTCTCCTTTGGCGATCAAAGCAGAAATATACGTATCAGGATCAAGCGGATCACCGACTTTCAGCTTTTTCGCTGCTTCCGTAAACTTCTTAATGAACTTATCATACACCTCTTCATGAGCATATACACGTTGAAGCGAGATACACACTTGACCTTGATTGGAGAAAGCTCCCATAATGCAGCGATCAATGATGTCCTCAATCTGAATATCTTTGTCAATGATCAAGGCTGAATTAGAGCCTAGCTCCAGTGTTGTCTTCTTCAACCCAGCCTTGCTGCGGATGCCAATGCCGACACTTGGACTGCCTGTGAACGTTACCATGCTGACGCGGTCATCTTCCACAATGGCATCTCCGACTGTTCCGCCTGGCCCTGTTACCACATTTAACACACCAGCTGGAAGACCCGCTTCTGCAAATAGCTCCGCAATAAAGAGAGCGGAAAGTTAAATGGCGTAATCGCTCCAATCACCCCGATCGGCTCTCTCACTGTATAACCAATTCGGCCAACGCCGCCTGCAGCCGCGTCAAAAGGAATCGTTTCACCGTGAATTCGTTTCGCTTCTTCAGCAGAAAATTTGTATGTTTCAATCGTTCTAGCTACTTCTGCTTTAGCAAATACGATTGGCTTCGCTGATTCACGAGAGATAATTTCAGCCGCCTCATCTGCTCTTTCTTTCAAAAGATCGACTACTCTCTCCAAAATTTCTGCCCGTTGATAAGCAGGCATTTTACTGATGGCTCCACGCGCATTGTATGCAGCTGTGATGGCCTGCTTTGTCAACTCTTTATCCGCCATGGCAATCTGAGCAATTTCTTCTCCTGAATAAGGAGAGTAAAGGGGCGCATAGGCCGAACCTTCTACTTTCTCACCATTGATCAAAAGAAACTGTTTGATAGACTTTGCTTCACTCGTTATTTTATTCATTGAGGGCCTCCAGTACCATTTCGTGGAATTGAACGATCGCTTTTTCTGAAGAAGAATACACACCTTTATTAAAGGCACGAGAGCGGAAACCAATTTGTTCAAGCTCTACTAAGTCCACATCCTCTTGACGAACTTGTTCTGCAAAAGCAACTAAATCTTTTTCTTCCTGCGTTAAATTTTCATCGCGGAAATAGTAAGTGTACACAGCTAATGTATTTTCATGATCGATTGGCAGCATTTGAATCGTCGCCATGTTTCCTGGTCCTGGATAAATCGTTACCATCAAGTTTGGCCATAACCAATAGAAAGTGCCGCCTTGCATCTCCGCCTGACTTAAATCAACTTCTCCGTAATTTTTATCCGGTTTGACAACAGTGCCTTGGATGGAGTAATTCTCACATGTAATGATCTGATAATCATCCATATCTAGTGTAGCAACAAAGCTTGGATGAGCAACATGGCAATGGTCACATTCTAAATAGTTGTCGATAAATGCCTTCCAGTTTGCTTTAATGACACGCGTTTTTTGGCCTGTTCTTTTTAACTCACTTAAGAATGGGAACTTGCTTAATCTTTCAAAGAAATCGCCGTAGGACTCGCTAAGCGGCTTCGCGTTATCATCTAAGTTCACGAAAATCAAAGATTCCAAGATTTCCATACGAACAGATCGTAAGCAAGCATCTTGCACACAAGCAGCGTCTTCCCCTCTGAAGTTCGGCGCTTTATTTAATTTTCCATCTAATTTGAACGTCCATCCATGATAGCCGCATTGAAGAATTTTCTTCTTGCCCGCGTCACTTTTCTCAAGCTTTGTCGCACGGTGCGGGCAAACGTTGTAAAATGCGCGTATCACTTCATCTTGGCCGCGGATCACAATGATTGGTTCTTTCGCTACTTCTGTTGTAAAGAAAGAGCCTGGTTTTTCTAATTGGCTGACATGGCCCACAAGCTGCCAGGATTTTGAGAAAATAAGGTCCATTTCCTTTTCCAATACTTTTGGATCTGTATACAAGTCATACGTCATCGTTCTTTCAAATGTCCGGTTTGTCGCGTTTTCCACTTTATTATAAGCCATGATTCATTCTCCCCCTCAAAATTGTGCTAAATTGATATTGGCACTGCCAAATAGAATAGTTGATATGATAAAGCGCTTTCGTTTTAGCTGACTGCTGCCTTATTACATGAAAAAGGCTGTTCTGCTACTTTAATAGAGTCTGTTGGACAGCCATCAAATGCATCCTCTAAATCTTCTTCCAGCTCTTCCGGAACTTCTGTAGTTCCTTCATTATGATCGAGAATAGCGAAGGCAAGTCCTTCTAAGTCATAATCAAATAGCTCCGGTGCTGTTGCTCCACAGGCACCGCAGGCAATGCATGTCTCTTGATCTACCATTGTATATTTAGCCATACTGCTTGCCTCCTTCCTGTTATCCTAGTTCACTTCCTAATGGATCGACTCCCCTCGGCATCACACCGACTGGGTACTTTTATCTTTTTCACCCATCACGCTTGTGCTATGAAGCGGCTGTACTTTTGCACTCGGGTCAATATATACTTTGGCATTGCTGACAGCAGTCGGCGCTTCTCCAAAACCGCTCGCAATGAGTTTCACTTTTCCTTCATATGTGCAAATGTCCCCCGCAGCATAAATTCCTTTAATGTTGGTCTCCATGCGGGAATTCACAACGATTGAGTTACCTTGTATCTCAAGTCCCCAGTCTTTAATTGGACCAAGGGAAGAAACAAATCCATAGTTCACTAGTACGTCGTCGACTTCGAGTTCAAATGTTTCGCCGCTCTTTGTTTCTGATAAAATAACTTTTTCAATTTTTTCGTCCCCAACGAGTTCCACTGGTACATACGGTGTTAGAATGTCAACTTTTGATTGTTTTAATAGCTCAACGCTATGCTCATGCGCACGGAATTTATCTCTGCGGTGAACGAGCGTTACTTTTTCTGCAATTGGCTCTAGCATCATCGCCCAGTCAACCGCTGAGTCTCCTCCGCCAAATACGACTACTTTCTTTCCGGCAAATTGATTTAAGTTCTGAACAAAATAATGAAGGTTAGCGTTTTCAAACTTTTCTTCCCCTTCAATTCTCAACTTACGCGGCTGGAAAGCACCGTTTCCAGCTGTGATAATAATGGCTTTCGAATAATGTGTTTCTTCATTTGTTGTAATAGCAAACACTTCATCGGTTGTTCGCACAATACTCTCTACCGATTGTTCAAGACAAACCGTTGTCGCAAACTGGTTCATTTGCTCCATTAACTGATCAATCAGCTCTTGGGCACGTACTTTTGGAAAACCGGCAATGTCATAAATATATTTCTCAGGATATAAAGCGGACAGCTGTCCGCCGAGCTGAGGAAGGCTCTCAATAATTTTTACCGAAGCCTGGCGCATACCCGCATAAAAAGCGGTAAACAACCCGACTGGACCGCCGCCGATAATCGTAATGTCAAATACTTCAGACTGCTGCTTCATCATCATTCCCCCTTTGATGTAGAAAGTGATTTCCTTGAACCTTTAACTGACTCTTAAGACAAGTTGTTTTATTGCCTGTCGCTTTTATATATGCAATTACGATGCCAACGTTTATAAATAGCGTGATTAATAAAAAAATAAAGAAAATTCTTTCAAAAACAACCGTTATTGAGTTATATTTAACTCAAAACAGACAACATTTAGTCAAAAATAACTCACATGCTTTAAAAAGGAGGATTATTTCATGAAACATACAGAGGACAAAAACAGCGTTGAGATGACATTAGAGACTTTATTGAAAATCCTCGACCACTCTTCCGATGAAATTTTCGTACTAGACGGCGAAAAGCGCATTCTCTATGTAAACCAGGCATGCGAACGACACTATGGATTAAAACCGACAGATGTCATCGGCAAATACAATATTGAATTATTTGAAAAAGGCTATTGGAGACCTTCTATCGTTCCAGAGGTGTATAGAAGAAAAAAGCCATGTTATATGAAGCAGCAAACCTATATTGGAGCAGAACTGCTCACAGCGGCTGTCCCTCTTTTAAATGAGGCAGGAGACATTGAATTAGTCGTCATTACATCTACAGAATCACAGACCTATAAAATGGTGAAGGCCAACGAAAATGAAAACGAGTCAAATTCAACTCACGTCGAAGAAGAAGCAGATCGGATTGTGACAAATAGCGGCAAAATCAAGCAGATCATTTCATTTTGTGAAAAAGTGGCACCGACCGACTCCACTGTTTTAATTGAAGGAGAATCCGGTACAGGGAAAGGTGTATTTGCCCATTTCATTCATCAGATCAGCCAGAGGAAAAAGGGGCCCTTTTTAACGATCAATTGTGCAGCTATTCCAGAGGAGCTGCTGGAATCGGAGTTGTTCGGCTATGCCAAAGGCGCCTTTACAGGGGCTAACAAAGCAGGAAAGCCGGGCCTTATTGAAGCAGCCGATGGCGGAACTGTCTTTCTTGATGAAATTGGGGAAATGCCGCTCGCATTACAGGCTAAGCTGCTTCAAGTCATCCAGGACAAGCAATTCATCCCGGTTGGGGGCAGTGAAACGAAAAAAGTAGATATTCGTATTGTGGCAGCGACGAATCAAAATTTAGTGCAAATGGTCAAGGATAAAAAATTCCGGGAAGATTTATTTTACCGTCTTAACGTCATCGATATTCATCTTCCACCGCTGCGAGAGAGAAAGGAAGACGTTATTCCACTCACGTATAACTTCTTAAATACATTTAACAAGAAATATCATACGAATAAGGTGATTTCAGAAGAATGTCTAAACATCTTGATTCATTATCCATGGCCAGGCAACGTACGTCAGCTTGAAAATTTGATTGAACGATTAGTAGTGACGAGCGACTCGATTATTCAAGTGTCTGACCTGCCAGCCATCATTACGGAAAACGCCGGTACTGTTACCCAATTATCCCTTCCCCACACACTCGATGAAGCGCTTGATCAAACGAAGCGGAGTCTTATTCGCAGATCTTATCAAATGCACAAATCGTCAAGAAAAGTGGCAGATGATCTTGGCATCAGCCAAACGAAAGCATCGCGGCTCATTCGTGAATACTGTGAAGATTTAGTGGCCAGTAAGCCGTAGGATGAGGCCCGTATTTCAGCTGAAGTGGCCAGTAAATCAAAAAGCAAGCCTTTTCCGACTTGGAAAAGGCTTGCTTTTTTACGATGCGCGATGGAAGGAACCGACGACTTCGACCGTCTGAGTAACGTTCACGAACGCTCCCGGATCGGCATCATGAATCATTCTTTTCACATCGGTCAATTGATAACGAGTGATCACAGTGACGAGCACAGCCCGGCCTTCACCTGTATAAGCCCCTTCTCCGTTCATCATCGTCACGCCTCGATACAAATTTGCCAAAAGTTTTTCTTTTACTTCTTCCCCTTTAGCCGTAATGATCATCAGGGTCAGCTTCACATGGTTCGTGTGAATCATATCCACTACTTTTCCAGTCGCATAGATGGCGATCATCGTGTTGAGCGCAGCATCCCAGCTGAAAATAAACCCTGACGCCAACACAACGACAGCATTCATAGCTGTTAAAATCGAGCCAAGTGGAAAATCCTTTTTCTTCGTCAACAGCATCGCGATGATGTCAAACCCGCCGGATGAACCCGAAGATCGAAATATCATCCCAATGCCAACTCCTGTCATCACACCGCCAAATAGAGCAGATAAAACAGGCTCCGTTGACACTTCCACGATCGGTATCGCATAGAGGCTAAAGGAGATAGCCGCTACCGCTAAAATAGTATAACTAATAAAGCGCTTTCCTAGTTTAATAAAACCGATAATCAAAAGCGGCAAATTGAGAAGCAAGTTCACTACGCCGGTATTTAAAGGAGTGATCAGGCCAAACATAATAGCGACTCCACTGAGCCCGCTGCTCAGGATCTCATGCGGGATTAAAAAAAAGTTATAGGCTACCCCTACTAAAAATGAGCCAAACAAAATCAACAGAACATTTTGCATCTAATCTCCCCTTTCTCCCATCCACTATTTAATTATTTTTATTATAAGGGAGAAAATGGAGATGATCGAAATGATTGTTTTTTCTGAAAAGCCAGACGCCCACTTAGAAAAAAGAGAAGAGATACCTAACTTCTCTTCTCCTTTTTAATCACTATAAAGTACGTTTCTTTTATAAAGCTCTCTTCTGCTTGAAAGGAATGATTCCAATGAGCACTTCTATACCTGTTGCAAAAATAAACACGATCCATGCGTACTTCCAGCTAACAGCAAAGCCGAGAATAAGAAAGATGGCAAAGGCAAAAATCCACAGTGCACCAGAGATACTCCCCCGAACCATTTGATATTCAGGATTATAATATTTAGTTGTATATCGCATCCACTCTTGATCTTGCTTTCCGCGATCCTTTTCTGTCAGACCAAGAAAAACGTAAAGACAGATAGAAGGAATGGAAAAAGGAAGAAGAGTAGCAACCCACTCGCCATTTTCCGCCTGTCCCTGAAAATAAACAATACCAGCCGTGAATAAACCGAACAACAAAAGTGCTGTCGCTGCTGTGTAGCCTGCTGCCCGGATTGGTTTCATTCCGAAGTGATGAGGGGTTTCTTGAGTCAATCCTAGATAAACGAGCGCACTAATCGAAACGAAGGCAAATGGAAATAAGGTAGAAACCGTAATATAGTATTCCTCCATTCGCAAATGGACGAGCAGTGCAGTAATGATACCGAACAGCAGAACACCAATACTAATAACATATCCAAAGACGTGAACTTTCGGAAGCGGCTTTTTATTGTACATATGATCAATCACTTCATAGCGAGCTTTTATACCGATGTCTTCTGCCACCTTTGTGATATCTCCAAGCTGACTGATTGCTTTCTGAAATGCTTCTTCCCCATTCATCCCCTGATGAGTAAATTCTTGAATCCTCTCTTGGAGATTAGCCTCTACCTCCTCCTTCAGCTCTGTTAATTGATTGGAGGGAGGAAAGTCAGCAAATACTTGCTCGATGTACTGCTTTACGCGACTCTTCATTTTTTTCACAGCCTTTCTATAATAATTTATCGATGACTTCTTTAGTAAACTCCCAATCATCACGATTTCGTTTATAAAGTGTTTCACCAGAAGCCGTCATACTGTAATATTTCCTTCTTCCTCCTTGCGTCTCACTCCCCCAATAAGAGGTGACACACCCCTCTTGTTCAAGTCTTCTAAAACTAGAGTATAGAGTGGCTTCCTTCAATTCGTATTGCCCTTCGCTTTTCTCAATGATTTTTTTATAAATTTCATATCCGTAACTGTCCCCTTCCTTTAAGATTGCAAGGACAATCGTGTCTGTGTGGCCTCTAATTAAATCTGATGATATTTTTGCACCCATTATGCGTCCCTCCTACAAGTACACTATACTTCACATTACTTTGTCTGTTAAAGTAATGTCTCAGACATTTTTCATATAAAAAAGACAGGTTCAGTCATTTTCATTTGTAAGAATGACGACCGAACCCTTAAAAAAATAGTCCTTCCATTTTTTATGCGGTATGATGAAGACAGCATTCAAATCTCTCATTTTCAAAGGAGAAATCTATGTTCCTTGTAAAAAGAGAAAACTATCAGTGGATCATCCTGTTAATTGCTACTTTTTCACAGGCATGTGCTACGTTCGTCACGTACGGCATCGGACCGCTGGCAGCCTTCTATCAAAGAGAGCATCATCTTTCACAATTTGAGGTTGGTCTGTTAGTGTCAGCCGTCAATATAGGCCCGATCTTTTCAATGTTATTCTTCGGTGATTTAATGGATAAGCATGGGGAAAAGTGGGTCGTCGGGTTAGGCTCTGTTTTTCTTGGATTAAGCATTTTATCCGCTTCCCTGACCAATCAGTATACCTTGCTCCTTTTCATTTTAGCCGTTGTCGGCCTATGGTACGGAACGGCCCAGCCTGGCGGAAGCAGTGCCATTATGAAATGGTTTCCACAGCAGCATCGCGGATTGGCGATGGGCATCCGCCAAACCGGCATTCCTCTTGGCGGTGCGGCCGCTTCAGCAGTGCTCCCCTTCTTCTTTCACTCTAGCGGTCTAATCGCCGCTATTACTGTACAAGGTACGGTCGCTATTATAGGAGGGATCATTTTTCTTCTTTTCTATAAAGATGTCAAGCAAAAGCAAGTCCAAACGGAAAAGCAGCGCTTTATTGAAAAATTAAACAAAATAAAAAGCAACTCCGCTCTTTATCCTGTATTCTTTATCGGGATGATAATGGTTTCCTTGCAAATTATCATCATCGCCCACTTCATGAGTTACTTTACAAACACGTTGCACGTAAAACTTAGTACAGCTGGATCCTTTTTAAGCTTTGCCCTTGCAGGCGGGATGGTTGGACGAATTATTCTTGCTTGGATCAGTGACCGGCTATTTAAAGGAAATCGCAGCAAACCGCTGCAGTTGACGATGCTGGCCTCTGCTCTTGCCATACTGGGACTGATTTTCCTGCCGCCTCATCTCTCTAGCTGGGAGATTAGCCTTTTAAGCTTCTGGATCGGCTTTCTAGGAATCGGGTGGTTTAGTCTCTTTATCGTGCTTGTCTCAGAAAAATCAAATCCCCACTTTGCTACGTTGACCGTTAGCTTTGCTTTAACGCTAAATCAACTATGGATTATGCTGTCTCCATCGTTATTTGGCTGGCTTGTCGATTATTTTTCTGGATATACCATTCCCCTGCTCCTGCTGGCTTTCTTCGTTTTGACAGGGGCTGCATGGCTCTGGATATCCGAACGCCACTACAATAAAAAAGCGGATGAGGACCTTTAACAAACTGGTCATCATCCGCTTTTTAACGGTCATATCTTCTCTATTTTTTAATAGGCGAGGTAACATATCCTTTTTTTCCAACCGATAATCCAATGATAAAAATCAGCACTGAAGCAGCGATAAGCGTAGCTAAAGGAAGGGTCCAGCTTCCTGTCATATCATGCAGCCCGCCGAACAAAACAGGTCCAATAGAGGCTAGAAGGTAACCGAATGATTGGGCCATTCCCGATAGCTCTGCCGCCTCCTGTGTGCTCTGCGTACGCAGGCTGAAAAACATCATCGACAAACTAAACGCGGACCCTGCTCCGATCCCAACTAAAATAATCCATAAGGGCAAAAGCATCCCGCTATCAAACAGAACACCGACAAGACCGATCGTAAATAAAGCTGCCGTTGCAGCAGCCATGCCGCGCTGCGACTCCTGCCGCCCGGCTAGCACTGGAACAATGAAGGTAAATGGCAAAACAGAAAATTGCATTATCGACAGCATCCAGCCAGCTGAGCCAGCGTCCATTCCCTTTTGCTGGAGAATATCCGGAAGCCACGTAATGACTACATAGAAGATCAACGATTGTAACCCCATAAACAGGGTGACTTGCCAAGCTAGACGAGAATGCCATAACCGGCTGCTAGGACGATTCTCGCCTAGTACGGCCGTTTGTTTCTTCCTGCGCAGCTGAGGCAGCCAAAAGAGAATAGCAATCAACGCTAATCCTCCCCATACTCCAAGCGCACCTGACCAGCCAAAGCCGGCACCGGAGGCAAGCGGCACGCTAAGACCAGAGGCCACCGCCCCGCACAAATTCATCGAAACAGAGTAAACACCTGTCATCACACCGAGCCGCTTGGCAAAATGCTGCTTAATAAAACCAGGCAGCAACACATTGCCAATGGCAATAGCCAACCCTAGTAAAACGGTTCCTGCAAATAATGCCGCTACCCCTCCAGAAGAACGAAGCCCGATTCCCGCCGCCAGAGCGATCAAAGCAGCGAATAGAGTCCACTCTATTCCAAACCGCTGGGAGATCTTTGGAGCAAATGGCGATAAAAGAGCAAAAGCAAGCAAAGGCAACGTTGTAATCGTACCTGCAACAGCATTCGTTATCCCCAGGCTATCCCGGATCGCTGGCACTAGAGGACCGACAGAGGTTAAAGGTGCTCTTAGATTTGCGCCGATCAATAGGATACCGGCTATTAAAGCCGCCGCCTTCCACTTTTTCGCTGTGTCTACCGCTTCTAAAGACTTAATTGTTTGTGGTTCCCCCATTTTCATTCCTCCAAACTAGTAGATAGCAAGTCTTTTAAGTAAGCCATATATTCATTAACAGCCTCTGCTGCTGCCTCCTCATTTTGTGCAGCAATGCCTTCCACCAGCTTTTCATGAATATACTCATGAACATCTGTGCAAAAAGAAAGTTCAACGAGATTACGAACAGAAGAATGCAAAGCCTCGGTCATGTGCTCGTATAATTCAATAAGCAGACGGTTACGGGTAGCTGCGGCAACTGCTTGATGCAGCTGAATATCCGCCTCAGCATAAGCCTCCTGATTTCGTACCGCGCTCGCCTGTCGGCAGTTATCCAAGTACAGCCGCAGCCTTCTGACATCCTCCTCACTCCGGCGGGCAGCCGCAAGCCGAGCGGCTTCTCGTTCAAGCGCATGCCGGACCTCTAATGTTTCCTGTAAGCGTGACTTACTCACCCGGCGCTCAATGGCCGCACCGAGAGCGCTCGTCGAACAGACATGGGTGCCGCTTCCCTGCTTTGTCTGTAAAAGGCCGCTATGTACAAGAGCACGAATGGCTTCACGCAATGTATTACGGCTTACATCAAATTGTTCCATTAGTTCCATTTCAGAAGGAAGCCGGGTGCCAACCGGCCAAGTGCCGGACTCAATCAACTCTTCTATTTGTAAAACCACTTGATCGACAAGCGACATACGGTTCGTTCTTTCGATTTTCATTTTTCACCTCGAATTTGTAGGATGATTGGTTTATTGGTTAATTTATCATGTAGAGTGATCTCTGTAAATGCCCTATAAGAAATAAAAAATTTTAGAACTATGATGAACGGAAAGGGCGAGCATCCTTTAGTGGAAATCAACCACTCCCTTTTATTTATGAAAGCACCTCAAATAAAAAAGCCAGCCGCAATAACCGGCTCGCTTGGAAATGAAGATCGTTAATTATGTTTTAATTTCTCCTCTACCGTTTCAATAAACTTTTGCACGGCAAATCCGAGATACTTATCTGCTCTGTAGATAATACCAATCTCACGCTCAGGCGGATGGTCGTGAATCTTAATTAACCGCAAAGCAGGATCTTTTAAAGCTTGAGATAGCGGCAGCGGCTGAAGAGTGGCTCCGATGTTTTCTTTCACGAAATAGAAAAGGGAGGGGCCTGTTGTCGTTTCGACTACTACATTCAATTGAAACCCGTGCTTTTGGCAATGATCCTCTAACAGCCTTCTTCCTAAAAATTGCTTTGCGTACATCACCATCGGCATATCTCTTAATTCTGCTAAAGAAATCGATTTATAACGAGCTAAAGGATGATTTTCTGATACGACTAAAACGTATTCCTCGCGGTAAAGCGGAATGCTGACTAATCGGCTGTCCGGCAACGAAAGCAGTGTAATGCCGACATCCACCTCATTATCAAGTACTTGCTTTGTAATTTCGACAGTAGAAGCCGATAAATTCAAGTGAATAGCAGGAAATCTTTTATGAAAATCGATGAATAATGGAGTAAATCGGTAATCCAGCTCTGCCGGCAAAACACCTACCGATACATGTCCTCCCTGATATTCGCGAAGCTCCTCAATTTTATGGACGGCATTTTCAAGGCTGTGAAAGATTTCTCTGCAATGTTCAAGAAGAATCCGCCCTGCTTCTGTTAAAGCAATCCGCTTTCCAATCCTGTCAAACAAAGGCGTACCTAATTCTTGTTCAATCGCTCGAATTTGCAAACTAAGTGTCGGCTGGGAAATGCCTATTTTTTCTGATGCTCTCGTAAAATGAAGTTCCTCACAAAGCACCATAAAGTATTCTAATTGCCTAAGTTCCACGACAGCCCTTCTCCTCTAATCATTGGTTTTCTCAATGATTATAATAGTTTTTATTGAATTGTTCAATCATTCATCTTCAGGTAATCTTGAATTCAAATGAGGAACAAAAAGGATGAAGAACATGAAAAATTCTAGGACCACGCTTATGATCATCGCTCTATTTACGGCGTCTTTAAATCTGCGCCCTGCGATCAACTCGATTTCTCCCTTATTAGAGACATTAAGGCACTACTTAGGGATTAATGCCTCAACAGCTAGTTTGCTTACTTCGATTCCTGTGCTTTGCATGGGCATTTTTTCTCCGACAGCTGCGAAACTAGGAAATCGCCTCGGAATTGAAAAAATGTTAGGGGGCGCTCTTATTCTAGTTGGTATTGGCACGTTTTTACGCTTTTTTATACATTCCGCTTTCTTTTTGCTTTGTACCGCGTTTTTAACAGGCATTGGGGCAGCGGTTATGGGGCCCTTGCTGTCCGGGTTTATTAAAAAACATTTTCCGAACCAAGTACCAAAGATGATTAGTGTATATTCTGTTGCGATGACGATGGGTGCGGCTCTTGCGTCTGGGTTAGCCGCACCATTGCAAAACAGCCTGCATTCTTGGCGGGCGGCTCTTGCGATCTGGGCTGTTTTAGCCTTTATCGCTATTCCTCTGTGGTGGCTTTTCGTTCTGCGAGGAGTAGAACGCCCAAAGATTACAGCTGCTTCAAAATCATTAACTATGCTGCCTTGGAAAAATCCGAAAGCTTGGCTGCTGACGTTCTCATTCGGACTGTCAGGAATCATTTTCTTTTCGATCACAGCCTGGCTTCCGCCCATTATCCAAGGCCTCGGTTATGGAGAGGGATATGCCGGTAACGTCCTAACGACTTTTGCCATTGCCCAAATCCCCGCAAACTTAGCGCTGCCTTTTATGATTAGACGTTTTCCATCAAGACTCTTGTTGCTGCTTTTTTTCTCGTTCGTGGAGCTAGTGGGCTTTGTCATGATTTATTTTTCTGCTTTCCCTTGGGTCGCCGCTATCTTCCTCGGAATCGGCGCAGCGTCATTGTTCTCACTTAATCTGCTGCTTCCAATTGACGCTACAGCAAATGGACAAGAAGCGGCTGCCTGGTCAGCGATGATCCAAGCAGCCGGTTATGTTATTAGTGCGACAGGGCCTATCCTTATTGGCTGGATTCATGATGTAACGGGAGGGTTTTTGTTTTCTATTCTAGGGCTTATCCTCATCAACTTGTTATGTATGGCCGTTCAATTTTTCGCTGTCTCCGGAAATAGGAAGAAAGAGATCCGCACAGCTGCATAGAACAACACAGGATAGTCCCGCGGTCATTCTTCGAGAGTGTAAACAAAGTCTCCTTGCCCTATCCCAAGTTGGATGAAAACGGTTGTCTTTCGAGGCGCGAAACCTGACAACGTGCGGCGTGACCAGCTGGGTCATGAGCACCGCAGTCAGGCGAGCAACGAAAAAAATGAACGTTTGCCAACAAATTAGAAGGATGGCCCCGCGGCCATCCTTCTTTTTAAGGTAAATCAATTAACATAAAACGTGCACCTGATTCTGTTTCTAACTGCAGCCTATTCATGTCCGTTATACGGGCTGAGTCCCGTTTGTTTAAGACAGTTTCACCATCCAGTAATAAGTCTCCTTCGATTACAAATAAGAAAATACGACGTCCTTCTCTTTGAGTAAATGTGATTTTTCGATCTTTTTCTAAATCAGATAAATAAATCGTCAAATCCTGATGAATGTAAGCGGTCTGATCAGAGGCATGCTCTTTGCTTACAACCGGGAGCAAATGATTTTGCATTTTCTCGACATCAAAGCTGGTTTTCTCATAGGATGGGGTCAAACGGTGTTGTTCCGGCTCGAACCAAAGCTGCAGAAAATTTACATTCTCTGTGGAAGACGGGTTGACCTCTGAATGGACAACTCCTGTACCCGCAGACATTCGTTGGACGCCGCCAAAGGTTGTGGTCGCCGAATGCCCTGCACTGTCTTCATGCTTTAAATAGCCTTCCAACACAATCGAGACTATCTCCATTTCCCTATGCGGATGAGCGCCAAATCCCCGAAGCGGCTTAACAATGTCATCATTTAAGACGCGCATCGGACCGAAACTCATATTTTCTGGATCATAGTATTCTGCAAAAGAAAAACTAAAGTTACTTTTAAGCCAGCCATGGTCGGCTGTGTATCGTGCGTTTGCTGGATAAATTGTTATCATTTCAACAACACCTCTTTCCCTTTATTGTGTTATCCCTATTTTAATTGAAAATAATGGCGTCTAGTGCATATTGGCCCGCCCCGGTTAAGGCAATACCAATCGCGACAGCTATAATCGTTAAGTTATATTCATACCCATTTTCAGTGGCCCAATATCCGTTAGCTCCATGTACTTTTATAATAGCGACTGCCATCGTTCCAGCAATCATTACAGCTGCTAACGGTGTCAGCAAGCCTAAAGAAAAAAGAGCCCCGCCAATTAATTCAGCTAAACCCGCTAAAACAGCCATTGTGACACCAGGCTTTATGCCAATGGAATCAAAGAAACCGCCCGTTCCTTTAACGCCATGTCCTCCGAACCAGCCGAATAACTTTTGTGCCCCGTGTCCGACAAAACTGATGCCAATTACTAAACGGATCACTAATAAACCTATATCAATCATATTACTTCCTCCTTAACTTTTATCACTAATTAATATATTACGAATTCGAGATATTTGTTCAAAAAAATTAGTTACAGCTCTTGAGCATGAAAACCTAATTTTTTTAATTTTTTTATCATGTTTTCTTTCTCTTCGGCATTTAATCCACCAAATATCTCTTGAAGGGCTTCTTTATGTTCAGGAAAAATAGTACTCATTAACTCCTGACCTTCTGGGGTAATAGACGCGTATGTGACGCGGCGGTCTTTCGGGCATGGCTTCCGTATGAGATATTTCTTCTTTTCTAATTTATCTACTACATACGTAATGCTGCTGCTTGCAAGTAAGATTTTTTCGCCAATCTTCTGGATAGGCTGGTCCCCTTTATTAAACAATAACTCAAGTACTGCAAACTCAGTAGGGTTCAAGCCATAATTTTTTATATCTTCTTCTACCCGTTTCATTACCGATTGCATAGCTCGAGATAGTACAACGAATAGTTTTAAAGACAAGTCTTGTTCGTTAGCTGAAGCCATCGTCATCCATCCTTTTATAAATTATCTCGAATTCGAGATTTATTATATAATGATTCATTTTTAAAGTCAAATAGGTTTCTTAGAATTTTATTAAAATAGAATCATCCGCTGCCATTGGACAGCGGATGAGCGAAGATTACTCTGTATAAAATTCAGCTGGAATTGGACCGAAGCAGCGGCGATGATATAGCATCGGATCCTTTTCTTTATCGAGACGAATGTTCGTTACATTGCCAATCAGAACCGTATGGTCACCCGCTTCGATTGCCTTGAACGTTTCACATTCAAATACACCAAAGGCTCCATCAATAATTGGCAGCCCATTTTCAGACATTTCCCATTTGCACTGGCTGAAGCGATCTACCCCTTTAGTAGCAAACGTTTTGCAAAGCTCTTGCTGCTCGCCTGCAAGCACATGGACAGCAAACTTGCCGCCTTCTGTAAAAGCTTTAATAGTCGAGACACCATGATCAATTGACCACAGGACCATGAGCGGATCAAGTGATACAGAAGCAAATGAATTCACTGTCAATCCAACTGGCGTTCCATCCTCCGTTACCCCTGTTACGATCGTAACGCCTGTTGGATAATTCCCCATCACTTCTTTAAACATCGTTTGCTGTTCTGCTTTTTCCATTTTTCATCATCTCCCTTGTTATGTATGTATCTCTACTGTATCAAAAAATGAACAAAAACTGGGCAAAAAAGTTTGCTTTTCGTACTTTAATTTTTAATATTCAATCTTTTTTATTATTTCATGGTAATATAAGGAGATGAGATCAGGACTATAAAGGGGAGACAAGCAATGAAGAGTAGAACGATTCGTGAGTTAAAGGCTCATTATCAAAAAAAGGAGCTATCTCCAGTTGAAGTGACAAACTCTTATTTAGAACGGATCAATCAGTACAAAGATTTAAACGCTTATATTACAGTGTGCGCTGATCAGGCGTTGAAGCAAGCAGAAATTTCCGAGAAAAAATTTTTAGCCAATGACGTGACAGGCATTCTCGAAGGCATTCCACTTTCCTACAAAGATAATTTATATACAAAAGGAATCCGAACAACGAGCGGATCGAAAATTGAAGAGAACTTTATTCCAGAAACTGACGCTGGCGCTGTCCACACTCTTCAACGTGAAGGAGCCATTAATCTTGGCAAAGCAAGCCTGCATGAGTATGCGTTTGGAATAACATCGAACAATCCCTTCTATGGACCAGTCAGGAATCCATGGAATAAGGCGTATACACCAGGTGGATCGAGCGGCGGATCTGGAGCAGCTGTGGCCGCCTCCTTATGCATGGCGTCAATTGGCACTGATACAGGCGGATCCATCCGTATTCCAGCTGCTTCTTGTGGCATTGTAGGGTTAAAACCTACCTATAACTTAGTGGATGCTACGGGGGTTACGAATATTTCCTGGTCACTTGACCATGTTGGGCCGCTTACAAGAAACGTGGACGATCTAGCTATGATGATGGAGGCTTTAACGGGGCTCTCCTATTCGGACTATTTACAGGAGGATATTCGCGGCTTACGAGTAGGTGTACCTGTTCATTATTTTAATGAACATATAGATAAAGAAATATTAGCTCTTTATCAAGAGGCCCTTAACCATCTAGCGTCTTTAGGTGCTGTGCTCATTGAGATTGATGTCCCATTTACGGCGAATGATCTTGCTTTAGTATCTGTTCTTGCTATTTCTGAAGCAGGCTTTGTTCATGAGAATAGCCTCAATACGGCAATCGATCAATTCGGCGTCGATGTCCGTGCTGCTGTGGAAGCAAGCCGTACTTTCTCTGCCCTAGATTATATTAAAGCATTGAAGCGGAAAGCTGAAATCACAGAGCAATTTGAAAAGCTGTTCCAGCAAATTGACGTGATGGCATCTCCAACACTGCCGGCCACTGCTCAAAAAATCGGTGTTGAAGAATTTGAGATTGATGGCAGGAGGGAGCCGACCTTTGATGCGATGATCCGCTATCCATCCGTCTTTAACCTCACTGGGCAGCCGGCTCTATCCCTCCCAATCGGATTGACTAAGAATGGACTTCCGGCCGGCTTGCAGCTGGCAGCTGCTTCTTTTAATGAAAAGCTGCTGATCCGTGCAGGCTACGCTTATGAACAAGCCTTCCTCCAAGAGTTCTACCAGACAAGAGAGGCACTGGAAGAATCGATCATTAACTAACAAAGGAAAGAGCTTGCGCCTGCTAATCAATCAGCTGGCGGCAAGCTCTTTTTTATCGTTATTAATTAACGAAACGTCCAGATTTTCCTGTGGACTCCCAATATTCGTTTCGCAAATGAACTTTTTGAATTTTTCCAGAGGCTGTTTTTGGCAGCTCTTCTACGAACGTCACTCCCGTAATCGCCTTGAAATGGGCGAGCCGGCTTCTTGAGAAATCAATGAGTTCTTGTTCGGTTAAATCTGAGGCTGGGCGCTTAACGACAAAAGCGTGTGGCGTCTCCCCCCACTTTTCGTGAGGAATCGCTACGACTGCTGCTTCTAACACGTTACTATGTTCATATAAGGTGCCTTCCACTTCAATGGAGGAAATATTTTCACCACCGCTAATGATGACGTCTTTTTTTCGATCAACAATATCGATATTTCCATACTCATCTACCGTTGCCATGTCTCCTGTGTGCAGCCAGCCGTTCTGAATGGCTTCCATCGTTGCTTGTTCATTTTTCCAATACCCCTTCATAACGCCGTTGCTGCGAACGATTAATTCGCCGATGGCCTGTCCGTCGTGAGCGACCTCTTCGCCAAACTCATTCACGACGCGCACTTCGTTGCCAATCATTGCAAAGCCGGCTTTGGCTTTCATTCGATATCTTTCTTTTAAAGGTAAGTCATCACACTGAGGGCGAATAACAGAATAGGTGCTAAGCGGTGAAGATTCCGTCATTCCATACACCTGAAGAAATTCCCAGCCAAGCTCTTCTTCTACACGAGCAACAAAGGCTGGCGGCGGGGCAGACCCTGCAATAACGACCCTCAGCTTTTGTTGAATAGCAGGCGCGTGTTCTTCGTTATATTGAAGCAAACTATTCAACACGGTCGGCGCCATGTGCATGACCGTGACGTTGTGAGCGGCAACGGCTTCAAAAATTGTTTTCGGATCTGTTTTCTTCAGACAAATATGAGTGGCTCCATTCGCTGTATAATAGAATGGCGCTCCCCATCCGTTTACATGAAACATCGGCAAAACGTGCAAATATACGTCTCTGTCCGATACACGAATAGCGTGCATAGAAGATAGCGCATGTAAATAATTGTTGCGATGTGTGAGCATGACACCTTTTGGATTACCGGTCGTTCCGCTCGTATAGAGAAGACTGGCGAGGTCATCTTCTTCAACTTCTTCTCTTTCGAAAGCGGTTTCAGAAAAGCGTGACAGCCATTCTTCATAGCCTGTTTCCTGACAATCCTTCTTTTTATCATGAACAATAATTTTTTCTACCGTCGTTAACTTGTCTTTAATTGGTACAATTAGTGAATAAAGCTCATCATCAACGAAAAGCAATTTCGCTTCACTATGATTAAGGATAAATAAATAATCTTCTGGTTTGAGACGGATATTGAGTGGCACCATAACTGCTCCTAATTGAAAGACGCCATAAAATCCTTCTAGCATTTCCAGCGAGTTAGGAGCAAGATAAGCGACTCGATCTCCTTTTTGAACGCCCTCTGCTCTTAAACCACGCGACAATTGCTGAACTCTGGCAAATAACTCTTTATAAGTAAGAGAACTTGTTTGAGTAATAACTGCCGTTTTTTCTCCATAATACGTAACAGCTCGATCAAGAAATTGCGTGACTACAAGTGGTACATTCATTTCTCTCATCCCCTGATAGTGTATTTGTCCCTACTCCTTTATCTTAATAGATTTTTCAGAAAATTAAAATCAATATTTGTTAAACTTCTCCAATTAAACAAAGACTATTCATACAGCTTTTTTTATGTTGCTTGCAGATCAGGGCTATTGATTTCCATTCTAATCAACTTCTTTATCAACAGGTTACTTTCCCATAAATAGTTAAAAAACAATCATCCTTTTGAAAAAAACCTTCACACAAAAAATGACGCGGAACTCATTTCCGCGTCATGATATATCCTTCATTAATTTAAAACTTTTTCTTTCTCCCCCATCACAGATGTACTGTGAAGCGGCTGAACCTTCGCTTTTGGATCAATGTACACTTTGGCATTGCTAACAGCAGTCGGCGCTTCGCCAAAGCCGCTCGCAATCAATTTTACTTTTCCTTCGTACGTACAAATGTCACCGGCTGCGTAAATGCCTGGAATGTTCGTTTCCATTCTGGAGTTGACGACGATGCTGTTTTTCTCGATTTCCAGCCCCCAGTTTTTGATCGGGCCGAGGGAAGACACGAAGCCGTACGTCACGACTACATCATCCACGTCGATGACTTCTTTTTGTTCTCCCTTCACTTCTTGAAGAACAACCTGTTCAATACGCTCTTCGCCAATCAGTTCAGTCGGCACGAACGGTGTCTTAATGTTCACGGAAGAATTTTGCAGCGTTTCCACACTGTGTTCATGCGCTCGGAATTTATCACGGCGGTGAGCAAGCGTGACCTGTTCCGCGATCGGCTCAAGCATCAAAGCCCAATCGACAGCAGAGTCGCCGCCGCCGAATACTTGTACTTTTTTTCCAGCAAACTGGTTTAAATCATTGATAAAATAGTGAAGGTTTTGGCCTTCATATTTTTCTGACCCTTCAAGCTCCAGCTTTCTCGGCTGGAACGCTCCGTTTCCAGCTGTAATAATAATCGTTTTCGTGAAGTGAGTGCCCGCATTTGTTGTGAGCTTAAACACACCGTCTTCCTGCTTTTCCACTTCTTCTACCGCTTCTTCGAGGCAGACAGTTGGGCTAAACTGCTCCATTTGTGCTTTTAAATTATCAACGAGTTCCTGTGCTCTCACCTTTGGAAAGCCGGCTACATCGTAAATGTATTTCTCAGGGTAGAGAGCGGACAGCTGGCCGCCGAGCTGCGGAAGGCTTTCAATGATTTTACAAGACATTTGTCTCATCCCCGCATAGAAAGCTGTAAATAATCCAACTGGCCCTCCTCCAATAATCGTTACGTCATAAACTTTATTGCCTTGATCCATATTTTCTTATCCTCCGATTCCATAAAGCCTTACTAGTAATAGCTTATTCACCCTTCAAAGCCGTGTCAACGAGTTGATGAAAGTACTCTTCCGCATTTTCAGTAGGAGAAAAGATTCCGTTTGCGAATGCTTTCGATCCTAAACCTTTCTGCAGTTCTTCCACTAATTCAAAATCTTCTAGTCGTACTTGATCGACAAATTTGAAGTATTCTTCTTTTTCTGCCGTAATCGTTTCATCAAGGGAATAATCACGGTAGATTCCGAGTGAAGTCTCCTCATCTAACGGAACTACTTGAATGGTGTTGACGTTTCCGTCTCCCGGATACACATTAATCATCATATTTGGCCAGATCCAATAAAAACGAGCAAGTTCACTTTCATCCGTGCTCTGGCTTGCCGCCATGTATTGATGAGTAAATTTATCATGGGCTGTTGTACAGAAATTGGATAGATCATAAGATTTCGCAAATCCTGGATGAGCGATTGCACAGTGGTCACACTCAAGATAATTGTCAATAACCGCTTTCCAGTTCGCTTTTACGACACGGCGCGTTTCTCGAATGAGCTTTACAGAATCAAAGAAGGAATACTTCGACATCTCTTCTAAAAATTCTTGATAAGCTTCTGACATTGATGGAGCTTTCTCATCTAAATTAACGAACGCTAAAGAATGATGAACCTCCAAACGAACTGATTTCATACAGCTGTGCGCTCCCAGCTCCGTTGTTTTAAAGTTAGGTGCTCGGTTAACGGTTCCATCTAATTTAAACGTCCAGCCATGATATTTACATTGCAGTATTTTTTTGTTGCCATGATCACGCTGCTCTACCTTCATTCCACGGTGTGGACAGATATTGTAAAAAGCTCTTAGTTCTCCATCTTTATCATGTGTAACGATAATCGGCTCTCCAGCTACCTCCATCGTTAAAAAGTCTCCCGGCTTTTCCAGCTGGCTCGTATGCCCGATAAAGATCCAGTTTTTCGCAAAAATCTTTTCTCTTTCTTCTTTGAATACTGCTGGATCCACATAACGTGAATAAGGCTGTGTTGAATTAAATTCTAATTTTTCTGTTGCTGTCATCGTAAAGACCCCTCTCATTATTCGTAATCAATTAAACTTTTTTCTCTCTTTTACGGATTACATCCGATCCATGTAAACCGTCTTCACTTCTGTATAAAATTCAATAGCACTTTTCCCTTGCTCCCGGCTGCCGGTGCTTGAGTTTTTATTACCGCCAAACGGCAATTGCGGTTCAGTTCCAGCTGTTTCGGAGTTCACGTGGACAAGTCCTACTTCAGCATCTTCGATAAAGCGGTGCGCCATCGTTAAATTATTCGTGCAGATCGCCGCGCTCAAACCATATTCTGTATCGTTGGCCATCTTAACCGCTTCATCGTAATCCTTCGCTTTAAAAAGAGCGATAACAGGTCCAAAGATTTCCTCGCGGGCGATACGGGCATCTTGTGGAACATTTTCAAATACAGTTGGCTGCACATAGAAGCCATTTTGCAATTCCTCTTCTGCTGGAATTTCTCCTCCGCATAGAAGTGTCGCTTCCGCTTTTCCCGCTTCAATCATTTCTAGAACGCCATCGCGCTGTGCTTTGGATACAGCCGGTCCGATATAATTTGTTTCATCGAGAGGATCACCAATCTTCAATCCTTTCGTCCGCTCTACAAGGCGGTCACGGAATGCTTCATAGATTCCTTCTTCGACAATGACACGGCTCGTTGCCGTACACTTTTGTCCTGTTGATTTAAAAGCGCCGCCCACTGCTATTTCAACTGCTCTTTCAAGATCAGCATCAGCGAGAACGATAAGCGGGTTTTTTCCTCCCATTTCCATCTGCACTTTCTTACCGCTTTCGATCGCCTGCATTTGGATTTGCCGTCCGACTTGATTGGATCCCGTGAAGGAAATAGCTTTTATATCTGGATGCTTGACTAGTTCATTGCCAATGACCGAACCTCTTCCAAATACACAGTTCACAACACCTGCCGGAAGGCCCGCTTCATCAAATGCTTTCATGACGTGGTAGACGGACTTTGGTGTCAAATCAGCTGGTTTAATCACTACTGTGTTTCCGTAAATAAGAGCCGGTGCCATTTTCCAAACAGGAATAGCAATTGGAAAGTTCCATGGGGTAATCAACCCAATTGGTCCAAGCGGCGTGCGCGAAGTATATAAAAAGGTTTCTGCATTTGCGGAAGGAATCACCTGTCCGAGCGGCTGTCTTGCTTCTGCCGCAAAGTATTCCAGAATGCTGGCGGCACGATTGGCTTCTCCCATTCCTTCTGTGAATGTTTTTCCTTCTTCTTTTATCAGATCTTGCCCGACTTCTTGTATATTGTCTTTTAAAATAGCGGCTGCTTTTTGTAAATAGGCAGCCCGCTGTTGGAATGAAAGTTTTTTCCATGCAGGAAAAGCTTGTTTTGCAGCAGCTGCCGCTTCATGTAGATCTGCCGCTGCACTGGAAGGAAACTCTCCCAGCTTCGCTCCGTTGTGCGGGCTAAGATTTTCTCTATATTCTCCTGTAGATGGTTCTTTCCATTGACCGTTAATGTAATTTAAATAACGCATGCCTTCTCCCCCTGCAATCTGTTTTTCTGCTTCTGCATAATCTTTCTCTATGAAAGGGACTCTTTTTATCGCTATGGGATCCAAGAGTCCCCTCTTTTCGTTTTTTTTAATGAACGATTTTATCAGGCTGTTCCGCTGCCGTTGTTAGAGCGGGTGCCTCCACCTTTCTCCTTGTGAATCTAAAGTAGTAAAAGATGTAACAAACAGCAACGAAGCCAAAGCCCCAATAGAGCGACGTTCGCTGTGTCGGATCATAAGCAGTGAATATGAAAATTCCTGTACACATGATCAGACAAAGAATCGGGATGAACGGGAAGAAAGGGACCTTGAACTTTAAATCTTCCACCTTCCCGCCTTCTCTAATGTATTGCTTACGGAATCTATACTGTGCAAAGGCAATGGCCATCCAAGTCAGTACGCCGCCCACTCCACTGATCGCAAGCAACACGACAAACAGTGTTTCTTCTGCTACTACACTCGTAAGCAAAGACAACAAGGCAAAAGCAAGTGTGACAAGCAAAGCGTTCATCGGAACACCGCGACGATTGACCTTTCCAAAGGCAGCAGGCGCCATTCCAGTTTGAGAAAGCGAGAAAAGAATTCTCGTACAAGCGAACAGTCCTGTATTTCCTACAGAAAGAACCGCTGTTAGGATAACGAAGTTCATAATGTCCGCGGCATAAGGAATGCCCGTCATTTCAAATACCGTAACGAATGGACTTTCCAATACACCTGCTTCTTTCCACGGAACGATAGCCGAAAGAACGAAAGTAGCAAGAACATAGAACAGCAAGATGCGGATGACGATGCTGCGGATCGCCCGCGGAATGTTCTTTTCTGGCTCTTCTGTTTCTCCTGCTGCAACGCCCATAATTTCTGAGCCTTGGAAGGCGTAGACCACTGTCATCATCGAGATAAATATGCCAGTAAATCCGGTAGGGAATAATCCGTCACCGACAAAGTTAGTAAGAAACGGAGCAGAATTATCCTTCATAGGAATGATCCCAAACATAGCTGCCCCACCAATAATGATAAACAAAATAACGGTAAGCACTTTAATGGCCGAGAACCAGTATTCTGTTTCAGCAAAGCTCTTCGTTGTCAAAGCGTTGATGCCAAATAAAAGCAAGGCAAAAACTGTACACCATACCCAAACTGGTGTGTCAGGGAACCACCTGGACATGAGCAAACCTGCTGCTATAAATTCTAACCCGACATAAAGGGCCCAACTCATCCAGTACGTCCATCCGATGACAAATCCGGTGGCTGGTCCAATAAACTTCGCTGCATGGGCTTGAAAAGAACCCGATACCGGCATGATGACGGATAATTCTCCGAGACAAACCATGACCAGGTACATTAATAAACCACCGACTAAATAGGCTACAATAGCTCCCGCAGGACCTGCTTCACCAATTGCATAGCCCGATCCCAAGAAAAGTCCGGTTCCAATTACTCCACCTAAGGAAAGCATAAATAAATGTCTGCTCTTCATCGAACGCTGTAACTCTTTTGGTTGGTTCTCTTGCTCTATGTGCATTACATTCCCCCCGTTTCTAACCTTCCACGTATTCTCTTACTTGTGTGCTTGGAAGTTCACACCAATGTTTCTATTATTCCGAATGATATTTTCACTGTTGAGCCGTTACTGCTTCGGAAGGCTCTTCATATTCTAATAAGTCGCTAATCGTTGGTTTGAAAATCTCGTACGCTACTTCTCTTTGATATCTGTTTTGATTTTTGGCTTCTGTGAACAAGCGGTTTGTATTTTTGCGGCATAGCTTTTCAATATCATCTATTACCGCTTGTGGATTTGGTTCCACTAGACCGAAGATAACCGCATCATAGAATCGGATCGCTCCTAGATTAGCAACAAAATCATTGACGATATCAATTCCTCTGCGTTTGACGATGGCATCTCCTTCAGCAGAAATCGGAATATTGGCTGCTTCTACAATTAAACTTGCTTTTACACTTTCAGCATTGGATACGTTGATCACGTCTTCTAGCGCAGATGGAATTAAAATGTCACAGTCTACATCAAGCCATTCTGCATTTGGTCTTACCGTGTAGTGAGGCTCAAAGTAAGCTTGATCCATCTCTCCGTATACGTTTTTATGGTCAATCAGCTTTTGGATGTCTAACCCTTCTTCACACGTCACCAATAGGTTAGCATCAGAGATTCCGACAACTTTGTAGCCTAATTGAGACATTTTCAATGCACAACTTGCTCCTACACAGCCGAAGCCTTGAATGACCACTTTCGCTCCTTCTTTTCCACTTTTGAACTTCCAAGCTTCATCCGCTGAAAAAGCCACCCCATAACCCGTGACTACATCATTTAAAAGCAAGCCGTCGATTCTTGTCGCCAACAATTCATCAAAATCCTTTATTCCTTGTAAAACGTCTGGATTTTGTTTCATTGATTTAGTCAATGGAATATCAATGCCAAACTCATTGAATACTTTCAGGACATCTTCATATTTCGTGCCTAAATCACTGCCTAAGGACACACCGATGTCAATATACGGCATCATCGCAATTAAAAATCTTCTTAACACAGCGTAAGCGTCCGGTGCTTTGTAGTCATAGGCGATACCCGCTTTACAGCCGCCAGTCGTGCCGCACTCGCAGGCTACATACTTGTAAGCCATCGCCTCGGCTAATCTTTCAACTTCCTCTTTTGTTACGGAAGGGTGCATTCTTGTACCGCCGCCTGTATAGCCTTTCACGAAATTATGAACAACAAGCCAGCCTTGTGCATCTGTTTCTGTATCATTCCACTCTACGACTAAATATGGTTTTGACATGATGAAACCTCCTAAAGATCTTCTTAAAATAGATTGATTGTTTTTAAAGGGATACCTAAGGTAAACATTACTTACTGGATACGAGTCTTCCTTGTACTTTCGTCTTATCCTGGCTTACAGAAATAATTTCAGGATTTGTGACTACTTCAATGACAGCCGGCAGTCCTGAAGCTAGTGCTCGCTGCAGCGCTGGCACAAATTCAGCGTTTCGTTCGACTCTTTCTCCGTGAGCTCCAAACAAACGGGCCATCTCAGCAAAGTCTGGATTCGTTAAGTCAGTCCCAATCATTCGATCCGGGAAATGTATTTCCTGATGGGCACGAATCGTTCCGTAAATGTTGTTATTTACAACAATCGCAATAACTGGCACTTTATACCGTACAGCTGTTTCAATCTCTTGCATCGTCATCATGAAGCCGCCGTCTCCTGAGAAAGAAACAACTGGCCGATCAGGATGAGCAAGTTTTGCCCCAATCGCTGCAGGCAGTCCGTATCCCATTGCTCCTGATGTTGGTCCTACATAAGTGTTTTCTTGTTCAAATCGGTAATAGCGAGATAGCCAGCCGAAGAAGTTACCAGCATCATTCGTAATAATGGTGTTCTTTGGAAGCTGTGCGACAATATCGTGCATGAACCCATCCATATCGGTGAACTCTTCTGTATAGTCTGACTTTGTTTCAGAAAATTCCGTATACTTTCTGTGTAACTCTTCTGTTCTCTCTTTGCCTGTATGAATAGATTGTGAGTCTACAGATTCTAACACCAGCTCTAGGAAGCTTTTCGCATCTGCTTCAATGGCAAGAGAAGGAGCATACACTTTTCCGAAAATATCAGGACAAATATCGATATGGATTAACTTTGTCTGTTCAGAAAGCAAAGTATAATCCTGTGTTCCTACTTGAGAAAACCTCGTTCCTAAAGCAATCACCACATCTGCCTCTTTAATCTCATCAAGCAAACTGCGAGGAGTTCCAAAACCGAGCCAGCCGGCGTAGCAGGCGTGTGTATTAGGAAAAGCATCAAACCGGCGGAAAGCCGTCACAACAGGCAAGCTCATTTTCTCAGCGAACTGGACAAGCAACGGCTGGGCTTTCGCATGGATAACGCCGCCTCCTGCAATTAGCACTGGCCGCTTGGCTTTTTGGATTTCTTCCACTACTCGTTCGGCATCTTCCTTATGGGCATGTGGACGGCGTGAAATGTATGGCGAATACTCAGCCATTATCGCCTCATCCTCTAACATGTCATGTGGCAGCGCCACTAAAACAGGCCCTGGTCTGCCTGAGCGAGCAATATGAAACGCTCGGTGAAGCAATTCCGGAATTCTCTCAACTCGGTCAATCTCTACCGTCCATTTACATAAATGACTGAAAAATCCGGCAAGGTCTACCTCTTGAAAGGCTTCCTTTTCTTTAAAAGGACGCTCTACCTGGCCAATGAGCGCCACTAATGGAGTAGAATCTTGCGCAGCCGTATGAATACCGATCGCCAAGTTTGTAGCCCCTACACCTCTCGTTGCCATACAAACGCCGACTTCACCTGATGCTTTTGCATACCCTTCTGCCATAAAAGAGGCTCCTCCTTCATGACGGGTCGAGATCAACTCAATTTGAGGGTGCTGATACAATGCATCCATAACACCGAGATAACTTTCCCCTGGTACACAAAATGCTTTCTTCACCCCCTCTTTCACCATGACATCTACAACGGCTTTGCCTCCACTAACTTTCATAAGTACTCCTCCTGTTTCTATCTCTAGTAAGTTATCATTTCGCAAATTGCTCAAACAGATTTGATTAGTTTGCTAAATGGATCGTCTCTTTTTCCTTTTCTAGCAGCTTTCCATTCACCGGCTCGTTAACAGCCCAGCTAGGTTTTTCCCCTTTTAATACTTGATCTACTTGCATCGCAGCATGAACTGCCATCCGTACGGAGGCCTCTTTCGTTAAAGCTGCACTATGTGGACTAACGATCACATTATCTAATTGAAAGAGAAGGTTATCCAGCTGAGGCGGCTCTACTTCAAAGACATCGATTCCCGCTCCAGCAATTTCACCTGCTTTCAAAGCTTCTATTAAGTCGGCCTCCTTTACGATTCCTCCTCTGGAAGCGTTAACAAAATACGCCGACTTTTTCATCCAGGAAAATTCCCGGCTTCCTATTGTTCCTTTTGTTGCTTCAGTTAACGGCAAATGAAGACTCACAACATCGGCATTCCGAAACAGCCATTCTATATCTGTTACGATTTCCAAATCGTCACTCGGGCTTGTCGTTAAATAAGGATCATAGCCAATCACATTCATCCCAAATCCTCTAGCTGCCTTTTGTGCTAACAGCGTACCGATTCTCCCGAGGCCGATCACGCCCAACGTCTTTCCTTCCAAATCCATACTAGGAAGTTGATGGCGAGCTCCATAGTTTCCACCTCTTAGCTCTTTATCAGCTGCAATAAGCTGTTTAGACAATGCTAGGATGAAAGCCATCACATGTTCCGCGACAGCGTTTGCATTTGCCTGTGGAGTATTCGTTACATAAATGCCTCTTTCTGCAGCCGCCTTTACATTAATATTGTCTAAGCCTACTCCATACTTAGCAATCACTTTTATGTTTTTGCCTGCCTGGATTACTGCTTCATTGATGACAGCGATTGATCTTGTTAAGATAGCATCACAATCCTTAACTTCCTTCATTAGAATTTCCTGAGACAGATCAGAGCCTATTTTTAGGTTGTAGCCTCTTTCTAATAAATAATCTTTTCCCTCTTGCTCAATATCTTGAGGAATATATACCAGGTAGCTCACGTTGTCCCCTCTTTCGTCTTAAAATGATGTTTCATTCTTTAGGAAAATCTACCTTATCCTTTTGATGATATACTTGCAAGAGTTGTGCCAATATTTAAAAATGTCTTTTTATTCGTTAAAAAGCTGTTTACAGCCCTTTTTATTCGACACAAATTGTTAACATTTTGTTTCTTTGTGAAACGAAATGTTTCAAAACGTTTCATTCTGTTTCAATTCTCCACTCCTTTATCTTCCTCCATAGCGTCGTCCGGCTCATCCCTAGCTCATCTGCTGCTTTTCCTTTGTTATAATGACAGTTCTTTAAAACTTGTAAAATTCGCTCTCTTTCGGATATATGCGATCCCTTCGCCGCTATCTCTTTTTCCTGCTGTAACGGCTGGGTTCTTTCTTCAGATACACCCGGCAAATATTTCTCAATATCATAAATGTCAACCACTCTCCCTTTACAAAGAACGGCTAATCGCTCGCAAAAGTTTTGTAATTGACGTACATTCCCCTCCCAGCTCGCTTCGCTTAATTTTTGACTAGCTGCATCTGTAATCATCACCTGGCTTTGTCCAGGAAACGCCTTGCTAATAAAAGCATTCACTAACACAGGAATATCCGCTTTCCTCTCCCGAAGAGGCGGCAAATGAAGGTCTAATACACTTAAACGGTAATAAAGATCTTCACGGAAATCTCCCTTCTTGACCATATGAATCAAATTTTTATTTGTGGCAGCAATGATCCTGACATCGACTGGGATAATCTTATCGTCTCCAATGCGCATAATTTCCCTTTCTTGCAGCACACGGAGCAGCCGGCTTTGGAGTTTAGCTGAGATCTCGCCAATTTCATCTAAAAAGATGGTCCCGCGATGGGCCAGCTCAAAAAAACCTTGTTTCCCGCCTTTCATCGCTCCTGTAAACGCCCCTTCCGCATAACCGAACAGTTCACTTTCCAATAAATCCTCAGGAAGGGCAGCACAGTTAATTGCGACAAATGGGTTGTTTCTCCGCTTGCTGTAGTTGTGAATGCTTTGCGCGAATATTTCTTTTCCTGTTCCGGTTTCCCCGATAATTAGAATATTGGAATCCACTTCGCTATAGCGCTTCGCTGTCTCAATCGTTTTTTCAATTTCAGTACTGCGGAACAGGATATCTTCAAATGTATACTTTGCCACGTGTCCGCGGGAATGAATTTTTTTACGGATCTTTCCTTCCATTTCTTGAATGCCTGTCACATCTTGGAAGGCTACCATATTCCCGACTTTTTTCCCTTTTAAAAAATTGCTAACTTTCTTAACAGAAAGCTGAATAGACTGGTAAGAAACGATCTCTTCCCGGTAATCCCCTTCACTCAGCAGTAAATCCCGAAATTTCCCCTTCTGCAAAATCTCATAAATAGAATGGCCGACTAGGCTTTTTTCTGAGATGGATAAAATCTCCCTAGCCGCTGTGTTAAAGACTGAGATTTGCCCTTTTAAATCAATGGCAATGACTCCTTCATAAGCATGGTTCAAAATCGTCTGGTAACGTTCAGCTTTTTCCTGTTCTCTTAAACTAACGAGCGCCAGCCTCTTCGCTTCAATTAAAGCCTGCCGAAAAGATTCTTTTCCTGTTTCTACAATAGCTGCTCCTAAGCCGATAGCCTCGGCATATTCTGTTGTACTCAATCCGCTGACGACGATTTCACATCCTTCACTAGCAGCTAAATCTACTAAGCTCGCCGATTTTTCTATATCCTCTAAAATGTAAGATTGAATAGGTAAATCAACGATATCCGCCAAGTTTTCTACACCATAAATCATATTGAGTGCACCAATCACCGCTACTTTTTTTCTTCCGAAGCGTGCTTTACAATCGGATAAACAACGGATCAGATCAATTCCTTGTACTGGGATATCAACGATTGGCATAAATTCATTGTGCTCTTTTAAAAGCTTTGTCATCAACCCTCTTGAGATAATGACATCCGCATCCAATTCTAATTTGGCAACTTTATCAGCAGCGACTACTACCTCCTCTAACTCAAATTCTACGGTTTCTTCATGATGATGCTCTTCCCTTTCCTCTAATCGATTGAATTCTTCAAACCGCTCAAAGGCATGTTTAATGTAACCTTTACGCGGCACAACAAGCTTTATTTTAATCAAAACATTCACCCCTAAAAAAACGTCGCGCAGGCACAATCAGCAGCCTGCGCGGAACGGTTTATTTTTCTAAAATGATCATTCAGAACGCCCTGCCGCCTGTTGAGCAAGGCGAAACGTAACGAAAAAACCGATCGCTAATAAAGCGGCAATCACTTCGAACGCCAGCACATAACTTCCTGTTTTCATAAAGAAAACAGCCAGCACTGGTCCAAGCGTCGATCCAATAAATAAGAAGAAAGAATACAATGACATAGCCGATGCCTTTTCTCTCCCTCCAAACTGACCAAGCAAGGAAACTAACGAGGGAACAGTAACGGAAATCCCAGCTGTAAAGACGACACTCATTGCTGTTATCACAAAGATATTTCCCGAAATGCCAATACAGAAAAGCCCAATGGCTGCTGCAGCAAGACCAGCGCGCATTAACGGAAAAGTACCAAAGCGGGAAGCGAGCCGTCCTCCGAATGGCGCGAGCAGCATACCGATAATTCCAGCCGAGCGGATGAGCAAGATTTGTGGCGCTTCAAGTGTATAGATGTCACGCAAATAATTTTCAAGTGTTGTATACGTTCCCACAAAGCTTAATAACAGCAAAATCGTAATAAAATAGCAAAAACGAAAGAAAGGTTGAGACAACACAACCGTAAAAGCCCCTAAGACAGATCTCTTTTTACCAGAAGCGGGAAGCGCTCCTCTTGGAATCACCGCATTAAATCCGATCGCTATCACTAAATACACAAGGCCGAGCATGTAAAACACATAGTTCCAACCGAGGAAATCATTGATCACGCTGCTATACACCTGGCCGATGATTCCGGCCATCAAAAAGCCGGCGCTTATAAAACCAATAGCCGTTACTCGCTTGTTAGGAGGATATAATTCGGTGATAAAGGTAAGCGCCGTTGGAGCAAACGAAGCTGCCACAAACCCTTGAATGCCTCGAAGCAGCAGAATAGCCTCATAACTCTTCAGAAAGCCAATTAGTGGTGAGATAACAGTCAACGCAAACAATCCGAATAGAATGACACGCTTGCGGCCGTACCGATCAGAAAGCGGTGCAAAAAAAACAGTTCCTAACGCATAGCAAAATGAACAAATACTTGTCGCTAAAGCCGCTGTTTCGGCCGTAAGCTGGAACTCCCCCATGAAGACTGGACTTAACGGAATAGTTGAAAATAAAGCCGAAACGATGAATAACCCACTGCAAAAAAAGACGAATGTCATCAGCAAATATTTTTTCTCCGCGACTGCGATTTCTGTTTTTGCTGCTAACTGCTCCATCAAATCCCCCCTTTAGTATGTAATTTTTTAAATATTTCAACTTCAATTATAAAAGTCCATAAGCCTCTATGTCTAATAGCAATTTGTTATCGGGATCCCAGGCTAAGACAAAAAAAGCCTGAGCAGCTAGTCGCGGATGCAACTATTTTGCTGCGCAGGCCTCTTATTATACTTCAGCTGACAACCTCTATCAATAATAAGCATTGACAGATTCACGCTGTCCTAATGCCGTATAAAAGAAAGCTTGAATTTCCTCAATATCTTCCTTAACAACGCCTAATTTCTCCATCCAATAGGCCGGATCTTCAATATCCTCTTGAGACATTAACACCATTTGAGCGTTCAAAATGGAAAACACTAGACTTTTCCCACAAAACTGACTTGAATGAATGATCGCTAAATTGTACAGCTCATGATCCGTCACAATACAGACGTAACGGCTCGATTGCAGTTCATTCTCATCCATTAACAAAGTAATCCCCATGCTGTCATCCCTTCCTCTTATTTTTTCAGTAACCAAAAAAGCCAGTTAACAGCCTTTTGATTACTGGCGTTAACTGGCATGTATCTACTAACGGCTTCTTGTGGGAAGTCCCATAGATTGATCAGTTTCATTTAATATGTACTCATTTTATAAGAGGCTTCTGAGCAGGTCAATCAATTATTAGAATGTTCGAATTATTGACACTTTCTCTCTAGATAATGGCTAATAAAAACCTCAAAAAGAAATCTTCTTACTTTATAAATGTAGCTGCGATGATAAACCCTATTATGATAACGAGAATAAGTATGCCAGTGCCTTTCCAACCTAAACTGCCGACTAAATCAGCAAGGCTTCCGGCATTAGCTCTATTAAACGCATCATTCAGTTTTCCAGCCGGGTTTCTTTTTAATTCTTCTTGTCTGAGTCTTTCTCTCCTTCTTTCAGATGTTTCTTTGTTTTCACTCATGCCCACACCCCCATACCCTATCCTATTACGAGCATATTTAAATAAAACAACCATTAGCCTTAAATGAGCAGGCCAATTGCAGCTGCGATTCCTCCTGCTAATAATGAAGTTGTGACGTACGTAACCGTTGTTTTTAATTTCTTAGACTGGAGTAACGTGATCGTTTCGTAACCAAAGGTAGAAAAGGTTGTGTATGCTCCACAAAAGCCGACGCCTCCAAATAACCATAGCTCTTCACTAATTTGACCAGCTAAATGAAGCCCGGCCAGCCAGCCAAGCAGAAAAGAGCCTGTCACGTTTACTAACCATGTTCCTGCTGGAAACAGCGACTTCTTATTTAAAAGATTTCCTAATAAAAACCTAGAGATCGCTCCTAAAGCACCGCCTATTCCAATGAACCAAATCATCCCTTCACACCTTCTTTTTCACCGGATAAAGCCCATCTGCGCCCGGCATCGGCCAACAGCAAACCGAACAACGTGCTCACCAGTACATAGAGCACAGCAAGAAAAGCATGTCCTCCCTGAAACAAATGAACAGTTTCTACTGAAAAGGTCGAAAAAGTAGTAAAAGAACCGATCACCCCTGTTCCGATCATCAAAGTAATTTCAGGCTTTACCCTCTTATAACGATTGACAAATGTCAAAAACCAGCCAAGAAAAAAGCAGCCGATAAGATTAATAAGTAAGGTTCCTAACGGGAATTCATGGACTGGCTGCACCCACTCCCCTGCTAAATATCTGCCGATAGCGCCAAAAAAACCGCCAATCATCACGAATAACACATTCACTCACATCACCTTTCTTTCACTTAGGCTTCTTATCATTTTACACCCGTATTTAAATCGTTGACATAAAAAGAGCAAGTTGTTTCTTTTTTAAATTAATAAAAAACTAAATGAGCATACCCTTTGATATATTTTTTATACTAGATATAATTAATATATCAACGTGAGGTGACCTTATGGATATTTGTCCTTATTTAGAGCGCTCCTTTCAGATACTTGGTAAGAAGTGGAACGGGTTGATCCTTCATTATTTGTCCCTTTATAACGATGGCGACGCTCACTTTACCGACATGAAGCGGGATCTTCCAGACATTACGCCGCGGGCTCTTTCACTAAAATTATCTGAATTGATAGAGTACGGCCTAGTCGAAAAAAGAGTAACGAGCGGATCACCTGTCGTAATTTCTTACCGGTTAACAGAGAAAGGCCAATCGCTCGCTGCTGCACTGGAGCCCATTCAACAGTGGGCGCAAAAACATATGAACTTAGAAGAGAAAAGGAGAGAATCAAATGACTAACCCTACTATGATCTGCGACTTAGGAACCGGAGTTTGTGGTCCAGCCAATGATGAAGAGATGGAGATCATCCAATTCGATCATGTAAAAAAATCCATTGAGCTTTATTATGTGACGGACCCCATCTGCTCTCACTGCTGGGCCCTAGAACCGGTTCTGCGCCGATTTTTAGAACAATACAAATATCATTTTAATGTTCATACTGTGATGGGTGGTTTGCTGAAGGGCTGGGAAGGATTCGCCGATACAGCAAATGGCATTTCTGCTCCTTCTAACGTGGCTTCGCATTGGAGAGAAGTTGGCGAACATTCCCGTATGCCGATTGATGGATCATTGTGGTACGACAATCCAGTTCAATCATCTTATCCGCCCTCCCGCGTGTTTAAACTGATCCAAGGGGATGACGAGCAGCTTGCCGCTACTTTTTTGCGCCGTGCACGCGAAGCGGTATTTGCCTTTAACCGCAATATTGGCGATGATCAAGTGTTAATGGACATCGTCGATCAGCTTGGACTTAACGGAAAGAAAATCGTCGGAGAAGCAAATTCTCCTATTGGCCAACAGCTGCTCGACCAAGACTTTGCCTTATCCCGAAAGCTTGGCGTCCGCGGATTCCCGACTATTATTATGGTCAATGAAGAAAACAAAGGTGTCAAAATTGTCGGGGCGCGCTCACTCGATCACTACGTAAAGGGACTACAGCAGCTTCTTCCTTTGGATGAAGAATTGCAGTCACAACCGCTCTCGGAATTACGCCAGCTTCTCGATGCAGAGAAATTATTGTTCTCAAAAGAAATTGAAGCGATGTATGACCTAGAACAAGCTGAAATAGAATCTTTTATTCAAAAAAATCTTTCACCAACTGAGTATGAATTAAATCACCTTCTTGGGGAGATGTATATAGAGAAAAAACTAAACAAAGGGGAGTAAGACGTGGCTTATTTATTACAAGTAGACTTTGATCATCCCGGACCATTTGGCGCTGAAATGATAGCAGCCTTCACCGATTTGGCGAAGAGCATTAATGACGAAAAGGGCTTTATCTGGAAAATTTGGACGGAAAATCAGGAAACAAAAGAAGCAGGCGGCATTTATCTATTTGAAACGAAAGCTGACGCCGAAAATTATCTAACAAAACATACACAGCGTCTAACCGGCTTTGGGATTGCGAAAGTTCATGGGAAAATTTTCGAAGTGAACGACGAGCTAAGCAGGATTAATCGCGGACCGATAAAGTAAAGAAATAACCTGAGCCCCGCTTTGATCAGCGGGGCTCAGACTACTGATAAACGCTTACTATTATTGCATAGCTGGCACTGGCATTTCCTGAGCACTGTTGATGATATCTTCTGGAACTTTAATTGGCTCCACCTTATTGAAGTTGCTGTAGACAACATTCATCACTTGAGATGTTTTCATTTCATTGCCTTCAATATCCATCGCCATATCCATATCTACATCCATTTTCGTTGTTTGGAAAGACTCTTTATCAAGGTAAATGGTGTAGTTTACTTTTTCAATCTTCATCGCCTTCATCATTTCTTTCATCATAGCCTCTGCTTCTGCACCCATTGCTCCTTGTGTCATTTGTGCCATTTGTGTTTCTATCAGCTTATTAAACTTCTCTCCTGATGCATCGAGTTTCAATACATACTCATCCGCCGTTTGCTCAAATGTAAAGTCATCTTTAAATTGTTGAAGCTGCTTCAGCTGCTCTTCCGGCTCGACTTGCTGCTGAGACATGTTCATGATTTGCTCGTACAATTCTGCTGGCATTTTAATCCACTTGCCGCTTTGGGGTTCATTCATATAAAATCCTTCCGGCGTCATATACGATTCAATATTCATAGATGGCATTTGTTCGCTGCCTTCCCCTGAAGCAGTCATCGTACCTTTTTGATAAATAGCGAGCGGTTCTGTCGTAATGTTCATATCCATGTCCATTGCCGTATCCATTGACTTCTGTTCTGCTGGATAGTTGATTTTTTGCTTCATATTGACTTTCGCACTCATGCTTTTTGTTTCCTTAGAAGCTTTAATTGCTTGACTAAACACCTCTCCAAGCGTCATTTCACTCTTCTCTTCCTTCGGCGTTTCTGGTGTCGGTTTTGCTGTTTCCCCACAGGCGGCAAGCCCAAGAGTCAACACGCCCGCCGCCATCCATTTAGTCCATTTTTTCATATGTATTCCCTCCTCATCGATCATCCTCCATCTATTTTACACGAATAAAAGGAAGAAATGTTCCCATAACTGGATAACATTGTATTTTTAGGATAAAGATACTATAAGGTCAGCTTTTCACAAAGACTAAATTACCTATTCTTATGACTCTCCCCTTTCTTTAAAAATCATGTTATTCTATGAAAATACTCTGTAAAAGCGGTGAAAACGATGTTGCTCTTTATCTTATTTACTGTCATTACCGTTTGCCTAATGTTGTTTATTTTTCACCATAAGATTTTCATTAAAACGTCTACCATGGCCATTGTTATGGCTCTTGGGATTATTATTCATGGGGTGCTGTATCACCTAGCGAATCCTCATTTTTTCTTTATTAAAATGCTCAGCGCGTTGACTATCACTTTCTGGGCAGCATTTTCTTTTTCTATTATCTTATCAATTGTCTACAGGCGATTTAGCTCATTACATATCGTTCATCCGTTAAATCGGTTCAGTATCGGCACGTGGATCGCCGGTACTTCTATTTGTGCTATTCTGATTTTTGAACAATTCAGCTACTGGCGGCCGGCTGTCCTCTTTCTTTCATACGTTAACGTGGCTCTTTGGCTTTATTATTTATGGCTGTCGTTCCAATCCTTTCACGAAATACGGAGAAATCTGGAGCTAAATGTACACGGTATCTTACTTCTGACTACTGTCAGCACGCAATCACTTGTCCTGCTCCTGAATGTCATTCATAGTAATGTTCCCATTATACTCGATCGAGTGCTCATTAGTATGGGACTCACTCTGTATGCTGCGAGCGCCTTCTTTATCATTCAGCACATGTTTACTCCAGGCTGGAACATAGAAGACGACTGGGCTAACACGAATTGTATTTTACATGGAGCTTTATCGATTACTGGATTTGCCTGCATCGTCTCCAATGCTATTGGTAAGCCCTTTATTCTCTTATTATGGATCGCTGTTACGCTTGTCTTTCTCCTTGTTGAATCACTTGAAGTTTGGCGGCTGATTAAGCGCCTTAGACACTATGGATTTAAGCAGGGACTCTGGACGTACAATGTCACTCAATGGAGCCGGCTATTTACTTTTGGCATGTTCTACACCTTTACCTCTCTTATAAAACCAGGGATGGATTGGTTCGTTACTGTAAGATCCATTATTTTAACAGCGGGCATACCTATCATTTTTTTCTTGCTGATGATTGAACTGTTGCTTTATGAAACGTTTCTTTTGCGTATGATTCGAAAACGGTTAACTCACCAAATGCGATGAAGGGAGCTGCTTGTAAAACCAAACAAATTGGTTTTACAAGCAGCTCCTCATTATTTTTAAATTTTTCAATTAATTATATAACAGGTATTGATTTTTACTTACTGTTATAATACAATGAATTCAACAATAAATCAGAATAATCAAAAAAGGAGGTCATCAATATGATGCCATTAGATTTTTACCGAAACATCCCGGGAAAGCAATGTTGCCAATGCGGAGCTGAGATTGCAGAACAACACGAGTGCTATCACAACGAATGCGAACGCTGCCTAAGTAAAATGGAGGAATAAACATTGGTCTTTGCAAATGAATATTTTGATCAATCCGCCTGATTGTTTAAGAGACAGAACAGAGCGGATTTTTTTATGTTTTATTGATAAAAAAAGACCAAATGAATTGGTCTCAGGTTGTTCTCCCTATTCTTTCATTTGCTCCTCTTCAAAAAATGCTTTAACTAGCGCTATAAACCGAAGCACTAGCGGAGGCAAGTAGCGATTTTTATCAAATGCTACGTACACTATTCGAGACAGGTTAGGATCTTCTAAAGGCTTAACGTGAAAATGAGTGGTCTCCGAATATTTCACATAATTTTCTGGCAGGACAGTCGCACCCAATCCTTCCTCTACTAGCCGGCACGCTGTTTCAAAGCGCTCAATTTCAAATTGTATGTTCGGTTTAATTCCTGCTTTTTGAAAAGCATTTAAAATATCGGTACGAGTTTGAAATCCTTCTTTACATATAATAAAAGGCTCTTGATTCAATTCTTCAATGGTAAGTGTCTCGTTATTTCGCAAAGGATGATTTTCCGGTAAAAGAGCGACAAGCTTTTCTTCATAGATTGGTATTACTTCGATTTCTTCACTATTAATATATTGATTCGTTATCGCTAAATGAATATTGAAGTTGCTCAATGCCTTTTCGACATCTGTCAGGCTTAATATGTCCATTAAGTGAATTCTTACATGTTTGTATTCCCCTTTAAAGCGCGCCAATATTTTCGGCACCCAATACTTAGTGGATTCAATAACCCCAATGGACAACTCTAGCGGCCCCTGCTCCTTCAACCGTTTCATCTCGTTTTCTACGTGCTCAAAATGATTCACGAGCTTTTTCGCTTCCTGGTAGAGAATCTTCCCTTCCTTTGTTAATTGCACTTCTCTGCTGCTGCGGTCTAATAACACGAGACCTAATTCGTTTTCCAGCTTTTTTATCGAGGCACTTAAGGAAGGCTGGGAAATATGCAAAGCAGAAGCTGCATTAGTAAACGTATGTTTTTCTACAATTGTAATGAAGTATTGAAGATGACGAATTTCCATATTTTACCCTCCTATAGATGAAAACTATAGAAATATACATTATCTATATTAGTCATTATACATTACTTTATTTTATAATAATAAAAAATACGTAATTTCAGAATTTAATAACAATGCAGCTATGAGGTGATTACTATGTATACACTGCCAGATAAACAGTATTGGAGTGGCAGAATTGACAGTGAGAACGATCAAAATGCTTTTCGTCTCCATCAAGTTGTGGAGTTAAAAGATGTGGAAACATTAGCGGAAAATGAAAGCGCTTTTGGTTTTGTTGGATTTGAATGCGAAGAAGGCGTCAGACGCAATAAAGGAAGACTAGGAGCCGCTTTAGCTCCGAACAAGATTAGACAGTTCTTATCTCCTCTTCCATATAATCTCGAAAGAAAACTACTGGATACCGGAAATGTTGCTTGTGAAGGACAAGAGCTTGAAAAAGCACAAGAAGAGCTCGGCCGTCACCTTCATAAGCTGTACAGCAGCTCTTGTACTCCTATCATTTTAGGAGGAGGACACGAAACCTTATATGGTCACTATTTAGGTGCGCGAAACCATATCGGACCTGATGCTTCATTAGGCATCATTAATATTGACGCCCATTTTGATATGCGAGATGAGCCGCTTCCTTCTTCCGGGACGATGTTTAAACAAATTCTTGAGCAAGATGCCCATGCAGGCTACTTGTGTATTGGCATACAGGAATTCGGAAATACTGAATCCCTATTTCAAACGGCTAATCGGTTAGGCTGCACCTACATTTATGAAGAGGATGTAGCAGCTAACAATTTTATAAAGACATTTGGAGAAATCGATCGGTTTGCTGCTAACTACGATTACCTGATCTTAACTTTATGTACCGATTCAATCATTTCGTATGCAGCACCTGGGGTCAGTGCACCTTCTCCATTTGGCTTAGACCCGAAAACAGTGAAAACACTACTAAGATATATAGCTGAGAAAGACAACTTACTTAGCTTCGATATATCAGAAGTAAATCCCGTGTACGATGAGGGCGACAGAACAGTCCGACTCGCTGCTTACTTAATCGCAGAAGTACTGCGCCATTTCAACAAGAAACAGACATCATAAGGAGTGAAAATATGACAGCCGAAATCAACCAAGTGACGACGATCTTCTTAGCAGTCGCTGTCTTCATAGCTGGGACGTTTTTAAATAAAAAGTTACCTTTTTTGGACAGGTTCTGTATTCCTGCCCCTGTAGTGGGCGGACTCTTATTCGCTATAATCGCCACGATCTTAAAAAGCCTAAACCTCTTAACGATCAGTTTAGATACTTCTATGCAGGGACTATTCATGCTCACGTTCTTTACAACCGTCGGTTTAGGAGCAAGCTTCGGCTTAATTAAGCTTGGCGGCAAATTGCTTGTTATTTACTGGCTATCCTGTGGATTTTTAGCTCTTATGCAAAATGTGATCGGGATTTCTTTTGCCAAACTGCTTGATATTCATCCGCTTATTGGCGTCATGGTCGGTGCCGTCTCAATGGAAGGCGGACACGGGGCGGCCACAGCCTTCGGTACGACGATTGAAAAAGCAGGCATTGACTCTGCTTTATCAATCGGACTAGCTGCGGCTACACTAGGATTGGTAGCCGGCGGCTTAGCGGGCGGACCGATTGTGAAATACTTAGTAAACAAATATAATTTAAAACCAACAGAACCAGAATTGAATACAGCATCAGCTAATTTGGAAGATGCTGATGCCCCTGTTACATCGCAATCATTTATGATGCAAGTCTTTATTATTACGCTGTGTATGGCTGTAGGGTCGTATCTCGGAAATGTATTTACGAATCTTACCGGGTTTTCTTTACCTGATTATGTAAGCGCTATGTTTGTCGCTGTGATCGTCCGAAATATCCTTGATCAATTCGATAGAAATATCATTCAAATGAAAAGCATTTCGATTATTGGTGATATTACGCTAGGCATCTTTTTATCAATGGCGTTAATGAGCATCAAACTCTGGGAAATCGCCAACCTCGCCCTTCCTTTAATCATTATCGTGATGATTCAAGTCGTGTTTATTGCTCTGTTCGGCATCTTCGTCCTTTTCAAGCTGCTGGGCAAAGATTACGACGCTGCCGTGATGGTCGCCGGCTTTACCGGCCACGGTCTTGGAGCGACTCCGAATGCCATCGCTAATATGAGTGCCGTTGTGAATAAGTTCGGCCCTTCGCAAAAAGCTTTTCTGATTGTTCCAATCGTCGGCGCTTTCTTAATTGACGTGTTCGCGATGCCAATCATTATTACAACGATTAATATGTTTAGTTGAACAACTGCTGCCAAAGCTTGAAAGATTAAGCTTGGGCAGCAGTTTTTTAATATTTCTAAAAAAAACGAAAACAATTGTATAACAGTTGTTGACTTTATAACACTGTTATAATACAATAAATTTAACAATAAATCAGAATAATTAAAAAACAAGGAGGTCATCACAATGATGCCATTAGAATTTTATCGAAATATTCCTGGGAAAGAATGCTGCCAGTGTGGGGCACAAATGATCGAACAACATGAGTCTTATCATAATGAATGTGAATATTGCCTAAGTAAAATAGAGGAATAAATTTCTTCTCGCCTGCTCTTTCAAACAATAGAGCAGGCTTTTTACTGTTTTCATCTTTAATGAACACTATGTTACAGTGAAAGAGCAGAATTTTATTTGTCTCATACATAAAGGAGTTGGCTTTTGTGAAGAAAACCATTCAAGTGGTCGCAGCTGTCTGCATAAATGAACAAGGGGATGTATTATGTGCATTGCGTTCTCCCGATATGTCTTTGCCTAATTTGTGGGAATTCGCAGGGGGAAAAGTAGAAAAAGGGGAAACACCTGAGGAATCGCTCGTTAGAGAAATTCAAGAGGAACTTGGCTGTACGGTGAAGGTGCATGAATTGATGGAAGATATTTGCCATGAATACCCAAATATCATCGTAAATCTGTTAACGTATCGGACAACCATTGTCGAAGGAACCCCAAAAGCAAACGAACATGCCGAAATAAAATGGGTACCCCTTCAAGAGCTGCGCTCATTAGAGTGGGCACCCGCTGATATTCCGACGATTGATAAACTGCTATCGTCTAAAGTGGATATATGAATAAACTAAAGTGGCACGGCAAAGGGTGCCATGCCACTTTATAACCCCTCTGTACCTGTCTTAATATAGTGATAAAGATTTGTATCAACTGTCTTTTCCATCACCATATTCATCCGGACAACTGGAATGTTTTTCCCTTTCTTATCCTTCATCTCTGTCTGTTCTACGCTCTGTCCATCCGGAGAGGCTTGCCCCAAATAATAAAAGTCGCCGCCTTCATCGTTATCCTTTTTTACAAAAACATGAATATCAATGTTTCTTTCTTTTGCCTTAATAATATTTTGGACTTCTTCTGATTCCAGCTTTCGATTGCTCCTCGTATACCACTTAAGAACATTTTGGCTGAGAAACTCATCTCCATAGTCAACACTCGCCTCTACCTCTTCATGTTTATGATAAGTGATAAAAATCGGACATGTACCATGCTTTGTTTTATAGCCATAGATGGTGGACTGCTCATTATTGTCCCAATTCAACAGGCGGCAGGCATCTTTTCTCGTATACTTTTGATACAAGGTCAGCGGCTGGCTGCAGCTGTAAAGCTTGCTTTTCTCTTTAGCGCTTTTTATAATATCGAGCACCATATTCTTAAAATGCGGCTTAGAATGAAGACTCCTCTCTACCATGTGGTTTAGCCGGTATCGCTTATCTTCCCCGATAGAAACGACTGGCTGATCCCCGTAAAGACTTCTTTCGCTTTGAGTAAAAAAAGATAAATTAAGAACACGCTGCACAGAAGCCAATGTTTCTTCATCTGCCCGGCAATTGAACTGATTCAAGTAATGAATATACTCTGCACGTGACACGCTCTTTTTTTGCAGCAAGCCTTCCAGCAAAAGCACCTCATGCTTCCTCTTACCATTCAATACTTCGAGCGACAGCATCGCCAGCACTTTATTTTCATAATCGGTTAATGCCTGAACCTCTTCTCCCATTTTCATTAAAAACTGATGATAGTTCGAATACTTTTCTGCAACAACTAGCGGATCGATCGAATGGTTATGGATAAAATCATATAAATAAGGAACTCTGCCAATCTTGTTTTTCAAGTGAACGAACGCTTCTTTTAAAATTTTCGCCGCTGTCAAATTGCTTTTATTAATCGCTTGAAAAATTCTCTTCTTAGCGATTTCTTCAAAATTGACGGTGGAGACTCCTTTAATATAACTCGTATCTAGTGTCCGCCGCCGGATGGCATCCTTACTCTGTGACCGATCACCAGAAAGCGCCACGGGGATTAAATAGTTATTTTTATAGTTGCCAATGAAGTCAATAACAGTGACAAACTCTTTCTCTTTATGCTTCCGAAGTCCTCTTCCTAATTGCTGAATGAAAATAATGCTGGATTGCGTCTGTCTTAACATGACTACTTGATTAATACTCGGAATGTCGACTCCTTCATTAAAGATATCGACCGACAATATGTAATCTAGCAGTCCTTCCTCTAGTTCCTCCACTCGTCTGGCTCTTTCTTCCTGTGAGCTCTCTCCAGTTAAAGCCGCGGTGCGAAATCCTTTTTCATTTAGTTTGGCCGATAATTCCTTCGCTTCCTCTTTTCTGCTGCAAAACATCAACCCTTTTACTGTAGGGCCGGAGAAACCGTAATAGTGTATTTTTTCTATCAAATGATGAATCCGCTCTTCCGTCACAAGCTTTGACAACGCAGCAGTATCATCGATCGCCTCGCCATTATATTCAAAATCCGTTACACCGAAGTAGTGAAAAGGACAAAGCATCTCTTCTTCCAACGCTTCCTGGAGGCGAATTTCATAAGCAATATTATAATCAAACAGCTCATAAATGTTCACGTCATCAGTACGTTCAGGAGTAGCCGTCATGCCCATTAAGAATTTAGGCTTAAAGTAATCGATCACCCTTTGATACGATACAGCACCGGCTTTATGTACTTCATCGATTAAAATATAATCAAATGCATCAGGCGCGAACTGCTCCAGCGTTTCTTGCTTCGAGATCGTTTGAATCGTCGCAAATAAATACGGAGCATCCGTCTGTCTGCTTGTCCCCGTTAACGTACCAAACTGCTCATCTATCCCGCCAAGCACTCGCTGAAAATCAGCTTTGGCTTTATTTACTATTTGCTCCCGGTGAACGATAAACAACATACGCTTAGGCGCAAAACGTCTGACATCAAAAGCTGAAAGATACGTTTTTCCTGTCCCGGTTGCTGAAATCACCAATCCCTTCTTTTCACCCGCATCCCGGACTGCCTGGATTTCCTGCAAAGCGGCTGTTTGCATCTTGTTCGGCTGAATATTAAGCGAATCAATTAAAGGATTTGCCATGTAGGAAACAGGCCATTCTGCCACTTGATCTGCTGCTCTGCTGCCAGCGAGTTGAACGTACTCCTTTTCATAATCAGCAATCCACTGCTCTGTCAATGGCTGTGACTTCTCCCATATATTTTTAAATTGCCGGCGAAAATGATGAACAATTTCGCCATTTTCATGAGAGGTCAGCTTTATATTCCATTCATAATTTACCTTCAATGCGCTAGCAGTTAAGTTTGAGCTGCCGACAACGAGCGAATAATACGATCCATGGTCAAAGATATAGCCTTTGGAGTGAAACCCTTTTACATTCGTTAATCTTACTTCCACATTTGTAATTTTCAATAGTTCTCTAAACACTTTCGGCTTATTGAAGCTTAAAAATGTAGAAGTTAAAATCCGCCCTTTAATGCCCTTCCGCTTTAAATCAAGAAAATGCGATTTTAACGCCGCTAGTCCGCTCTCTGTAATAAAAGCAACCGAAAACATAAACGACTGGCTATACTCAAGCTCCTCTAGCAAGGAGGAAAGGACATTTTCATTCTCTGTCATATTATTCACTAACAGCTTTGGCTTATAATTTCCCGTTTGACCGGTGCTTTGATTAATAAACCCTTTATACAAAGAAGCTTCTAAATTCTGAATAAAGTTTTCCATAGTCTCACCATTTCTACTCCCTTAAAGATCACACACTCAGCTCATAATAGAAAAACGCTTCATCCTTCACCCATCCGTCTGATTCGTACAGATGCTGAGCTGTCGTATTATCTACTGCTGTTTGAAGCGTTAATCCCTTCGCTTCCGTCTCTTTAGCGAATTGTTTTGCAGCATGTAAAAGCTTTCTTCCTACTCCCTTATTTCGGCTTTCCGCCGTGACATACAAATCATTTAAAATCCAAACTCTTTTCATCGAAACGGAAGAGAAGGACGGATACAATTGCGTAAATCCCATATACTTATCCTCTTCCACCGCCACAAAAATAACAGACTCCTCTTTTTCCAGCCGTTCGCGGATAAATTTCTTTGCCTCTTCTATATCGGATGGCTGTTCGTAAAAAATTCTGTATGAATTAAACAGCTCCGCTACTTCATTTAAATCTTCCTGTGTTGCTTGATAAACGTCCATCGCCCTTTCCCCCTGTTCTAAATTCTCTACACGTACAGTGTATATCATTAGATTAAAAATTAAAAAGAATTTTCAAACTTTTTTCTCTATTTTTATCCCCTTATGAATAATAAATTCACCTTGTCATAAGCCTCTTACTTAATTTCATAGTTTAGCCATATCGCTTTACTTGCGCCAGCTTTATCGTATAAAGACTGAGCTGCTAAGTTATCATGAGCTGTTTCCCAAATCATATGAGAATAACCATGCTCCCTAATATAATGAATACACGTGTGAAGCAGCTTCTCACCAATGTGCTGCCCTCTTGCAGCTGATGTTACATATAAATCATAGAGAAGAGACATGCGCTTTACTTCCAACGTGTTAAATGTAAAGTATAAAGTGGCAAAGCCAACGAGTTGATGGGATGGGTTTTCTGCCACAAATTGAATGCCCTCGTAAGGATTTTTAATTAAATGCAACATTAATTTCTCAAGTGCCTCTTCATTCGGACGGTCACACTTATAAAAACCAACAATATATTCATACATCAAATCCATCAGTTGCGGGATGTCATGTTCAGCGGCAGGTCTAATGTTTACAGTTTCCATATTTCACTTCATCCTCCCTATTTATTAAATGCAACAAACATTCATGCAAGATATATGCCGACACCGCTAAGCATAGCTGCTTATCATCCCAAATTATTATATTTAGTTCTTCATATCTCGTTTATTTTCACCGTACAACCTTCATTTCACTTCAAAGATGAGTATATTGTAGTGGATTTAGAATTCTCATGACGAGATGAAGAGGTGAAAGCGTTGAAGAAGAGAGCCCTTTTTACTGTGCCCATTAGCATTTTACTCATCGCCGTAATCGTTACCTCATTTTTCTTATTAAGTCTCAAACCGAATGCTACAGGTATTTCTCAAGCACAAAAACTGTCCGAGTACTCCAAACCGGCCGTTGTACGAATTATCGACTACGCAGTCGTCGAATGGCAGTTTAACGATTATTACCCAGAGATTGAGGCTCTTCTACAGGAATTGGATTACCAAACCGTCATTGGCGGGTCCGGATCGGGGGCGATTATTAGTCCAGACGGTTATATTGTGACGAATGCCCATGTCGTAGAAGGAGCTAAAATGCAAGAAGCAGACCTGGCAAATGCTGCGTTCGAACAGCTTGTTGCGCTCGTAGCCGAGCATTTTCAGGTAGACTACAATGAAGCCTATGAATACATGGTCACCTACACGCAATACACGAAAGTAACGAGAGCACTAAAAGTGATTTTACCGGGCGGCGATGTGTTAGACGGTGAAGTGAAAAGCTATGGAGCCCCGATCAATGAAGGAAAAGATGTAGCCGTTTTGAAAATCGAAGGAAAGAACCTTCCAACCTTGCCACTTGGAAAATCAGAAACGATTGAAGATCAGGATAACGTTTGGGTGCTTGGTTATCCAGCAGCCGCGGAATCTGACTTGTTGTCACCGGATTCCTCACTCGTCTCTTCCATGAACGCTGGGCAAATTTCAGCCACTTCTAAAAAGACCGAACAAGGAAGCCCGGTCATTCAATTAAATGCAGCCGCCACACATGGAAATAGCGGCGGGCCAGTCATCAATGAAAAAGGTGAAATTGTCGGTTTATTAACCTTTAGAGGAGATACGGTGAACGGCCAGGAAGTGCAAGGATTTAACTTTGCTGTTCCCGTCGATACCGTAAAAGAATTTGTCAACCAAGCAGGGGCTAAAAATACAAGCAGCCCAACCGATCAACTTTTCAAAGAAGGCTTAACTCTGTATTGGGGCGGCTATTACAAAAATGCCCTGGAAAAGTTTGAAGCCGTCCAGCGACTCTTCCCGAACCATCCGGAAATTAAGCAATACATTACAAATGCCCAGAAAAAAGCAGACAACAGTAAGATCCTGTGGTCTGACTATCGAACGATCTTCTATATTGTAGACGGTGTTGCTGCACTGCTCATTATTCTTCTCATGGTCTTTACCTTTGCGATGAAGCCAAAAACGGCTGTAGCTTCCACACAGAAGAATACCATTCCAGATTCAAACGGTGATGGAAAAATGGATATTGAAGATATTATCATCGCCCTGCAAAAACAGCAAAAGGAAGATAAGAAGAAAGATGAATAAGTAAAGGAGAGGGAGAGCCCTATGCCGCTCTCCTTCTATTTGTTTTCACTGCGTGAATTATAATTGGTATGTCCTGTTTTACATTTAAGAATCCTCAAGATAATTGTAACTTTATGTTAAAATTGGATATATGAATATACTTTTTATGAAATGAATAATTAAATCAGGAACGAAATGGATGTATTTTGCAATGTGGAAATTAGGTGGTGCTAAATGAAGACGTTTTTAAAATTATCAATAACATTATTTTTAGCTTTTACATTAACAGGATGTTTTGCCGAAGATTATGATGTGGGAGTTCCAACTGCTCATTTAAATTTTGATATCATGTCTGTCAAATTAACAGAAGCAAATATTAGTTGGAATACAGCAAGTGAAGATGTACAGCGAAAAATAGAAAATATTGAAGAATACGCAGCCTCACTCGATGAAATAAAGGCCTTCCCTGGTCAAAAAGTGTCTTTAGAATTTAAAGAGAACGAAGATAATGGTGGGGATATTTGGACGGACCCCAAGATAACAGTTGCCCTATTAAAAGATAACAAACGAATCGAACTTGCCTTGGATGATGATGGAGAATTTCAGTTTCCAACTAACAAAGGGAGTTACGTGCTCGAAGTTGAATTTCTAAATTCCGCAGGCAGTGCCCAATATGTAGGGAATATCTCCATTCAGTAATATAAAGAAAAAGGGATCAGAATGGAAATATCCCTAGTAAATTTAAGTGTTCGGGTTGTTGACAAACGCTCGTTTTCTTCGTTGTTCATCGAGCTCTGTGGTTTGATAGACTAGTTTTTAATCAAGCTAGGCTATTAAATTTACACTCTCAAACACTTGGTAAACTTACGCGTTTGAGAGGGCGTGAAAACTTCTGCTCATTACAGCTATCCTTTCGCTTAATAAACAATTGCAGCCGGCTCATATTTTCCTAATGCTGTATAGAGGAAATCCTGGATAGCTTTCGTATCCTCTTGTTCCACCCCTAGTTTCGGTGCCCAGTATTCACTATCCTCGATGTCCTCTTCACACATTAAAATCATTCTGTTGTTTTGAAGAGAGAGGACAATGCTATTGCCTGAGAATTGCTTCGTATCAATAATCGCAAAGTCGTAACGATGATGATCGGTGATCAAGCACACGAAGCGATTTGATTGCATTTCAGATTCATCCATCAAGAAAGTTACATCCATATTATTTCACCCTTTCGCATTTTTAGTGGTCTTAGCAGGGAACTTCAGTTGGAACATTCCCCTTCTTTTTGTATTGTTGAATATCAAAGCAAGAAGTGTGCCACTTTTGAAAAACACGATGAATGGAGAAGAAATGGGGTCTCATTAGTCTGGACCCCTGTAGCTGATCAGCTAAAAACAAAAAGAAAAAAGCCGCTTTTATTCAATTTTGGGTTGCCCAATCCCATTTTGAATAAAAACAGCCTTCTTTTTTAAGAAAATACGTATTGTCATCGAATATCAACCTTAAAAATCTGTCCCCCCCTGCTAGCAACGATGATAGAGTCATGAAAAATGGCGGGAGAAGCTTCAATGTTGGAACCTAAATAAAGTTGGTTCAGAGTCTTTCCGGTTTTTCCATCTATTAAAAACATTGTACCAGTAGAGTCGCACTGAATGATATACGCCTTTCCATTTTTATCGTATAACACAGCCGGAGAGGACCATGTATAATTCGGCATTTCCCATCTCCAAACTTCTTCTCCAGTTGTCTTATTAAGCGCTACGAATAAGCCAGCATCCATTTTTTTATGCCGGGCAATTGTGAAAATCGCCAGATCCTGTATGTCTTTTTGGCCAACAATAGGAGTCGCAAGCAGGCCCCCGTTCACGCTTTCATGATAAAAAGCCGCATACTCCTTTTTCCATATCACGTCACCCGTCGTTCCATTGATTTTCCGAATAAGAGAATGACTCCCGCTTCCTCTTCTTTTATCTACTTCTGTTCCTGTATACAGAACCGGAGTCCCTTCCTCGATATCGATAACAATCGAAGCATCGGTATCATCGGTTCCCGGCAATGCCCAGATCGGCTTCATCGTCATCAAGTCGATGCCTTGGACGCTGCCGCCATTATCTGCAAAGAAAGCAAGATTTCGATAGACAGCGACGGAATTCTCAATCCCCTGATAATCGTTTCCATTTACGTTGTAACGGTATTTGACCAGCTCGGGGGTAACCGCAATGCTCTTTGCTTCTTTATTAAAGACGGTATGTAACTTTGCGCTGTAAAACAAGCCGTTCTCGCCGCCAAGTAACAGCGTATCCGTTTCCCTGTTCACTAAAGCAGAACCATCAAATGCTCCCCACTGACGGTAAGCATCCGAATCGTTTCCCGGAATAAAGTGCAGCATCTTCCCATCTAGCAAACTAAAAATCCGAAAACCGATTTCTCCTTGCTGAGGAATGCCTTGACCGACATAGAGTAACGGATAGCCACGTGGATCAACGGATACACTCCCCTTAATAGGGTTATGAATGCAAATTGGTTCTCTAGACTGCCGTCCCGACTCTAGGTCAAAGAAATAAATGTTTCCATCTAAGCTCGCATAAATGACTTCTATAAAATTTTCCTTGCTTTTAAACTCCTCTTTCACATTCATGATTTCTTTTACATCGGCGGGCCACTTTACGATAGCTGGCTGTCCTGTCCAGCCAGCTCCTCCACCCCATTTAGGGCTTGAACCTGTTGAAAACGACCATACCTTCTGTAAAGAACGAGGGTTCGTTTTTACCTCTCCGTAACTGGATGTATTTCTAAAATGATTTCCACGAAAAGTCAGGATTCCCTCTACTTCCGTATAGACATCGGGAAACACAGAAGCTGCTTGCCAATCGTATACCTTGTTAGCCGGAAAAACATTAAAGGAAAGATTCTGCTGGGCCTGCGGCTCAACCTTCAGAAAATCTTCATCAAGCTCCCTCTCTACCGCTTCTGGTTCCATCTCGTCAGGTGTAACAGCCGGTTTTTCTTTCTCCACTTTTGTCATTTCACTTGCCTGCGTGCCTTTACCCGCTTCCTGAGGGGCACACGCTGCTATTAAACTAAGACAAGCGAAAAGGACGAGCATCATTCTATTCTTTTTCAATCTGGCTTCACCCTTCACATATCCTTCTACAATTAATAAATGGATTATTTTCAAAGCATCCCCTTTCTTATATCATAGGTATAATGTCATATACCCTACTATTTTGTCGGAGAAAAAAAGTTATTTTCGCCATTTTTTGCTTCCTACGGGGTCATTCCTCCGCGACACTAAAGTGTTAAAGGAATAGGATTAAAAAGGGATATACAATGAAAATTGTCATAATTTTTCAGATGATTTTCAGAATGGTTTGTTATTCTAAAAACAGAACCATACTGTACTGTGAGGGGGTTTTTCTTTTGAATATCTTATTTGCGGAAGATGACGAGAGATTGGGAAAGTTAATTTATCACTTATTACATAAAGAATTTGGCCGGATAGATTGGGTAAAGGACGGAAAAGCGGCTTGTGAATACGCCTTATTTACCGACTATGATGTTATCATTCTCGATTGGATGATGCCTGAACTAAGCGGCATTGAAGCTTGTCATAAACTGAGAAAAAACGGATACAAGGGTGGGGTTTTATTTCTTACCGCCAAAGATTCGGTCGAGGATGTGGTAGAAGGACTGGATGCTGGTGCTGATGATTATATTATTAAACCATTTAAATTTGAGGAGCTTGCGGCCAGGTTAAGGGCGCTATCAAGAAGAATAGAAAAGCCTTTCGAAGAAATTCTCTCCTATGATGATTTGCAATTAAATTTAAGTACACGGACTGTTAGCCGCCATCAGCAAACCATCGAGCTGTCAAAAAAGGAATATGATTTGCTAGAACTTCTGATCCGTAACCAAAACCAAGTCCTCACAAGAGACATTCTGCTTGAAAGAATTTGGGGATTTAATGTCCATGTAACCGAAAATGCCCTTGATGCTCTCGTAAAGCTAGTGCGAAAAAAAGTGGACCAGCCTGGAAAGCCTTCTATTATTAAAAACGTAAGAGGGGTGGGATACAAGTTGAGGGATCGTCATGTTTAAGACCGTAAAATCAAAGCTCACTCTGTTATTTACAGGTTCTTTGTTAATCATTCTAGCACTTTTCATTCTTACCTTATACCTGTTTATCCCAGGAGCGATAAAGAACAGTGAACTAGATGAATTAGCAAAGTTCTACCACGAGGAGGAGCATGAATGGATAGAGGAGTTATTTGAAGATCACTACGAAGATATAGAATTCAAGCCGGACAGAAACATCTTCTATTACTTGTTTAATCAACACGGTCAATTGATTAAAGGGGAAGAAACAACGAAACAACTATTTCATTATATTAAGAACCATGAGCTTCAAAAAACACCCGAAGGATACAATAAAGAGCTAGAGTGGAAGAATTCTCATTTACTTTTGAGCCATCATACGATTAAACGCGGCGAACAAACCCTTGGAAGTGTCATCGTTGGAAAAGATATCACAACAGAAAAACACTTGATAAAAAACATTATATGGATACTTATTTTGCTTTCTGCCTTATTTAGCGTTCTCTTTGCATGGACAGGATACTTCTTTGCGGACCAAGCGATAAAGCCTATCCAAAAAGCTTACACGAAACAAAAAAAGTTTGTCTCGGATGCCTCTCACGAACTAAGAACACCCCTTAGTATTTTTTATAGCTCTCTTGAAGTGATTGATAAGGAAAAAGAAAATTTGAGCCCTTTTGGCCAGAATGTATTAGAAGAGGCAAAAAAAGAAGCAGAGTTAATGAATAAGCTGCTCAACGACTTGCTGGTATTAGCCCGCAGTGACCAGCATCACTTTGAATTAGAATTACAAGATGTAAATCTTTCCTTGCTTACAGACGACTTGCTTAAGCGATTTTCGAGAATCCTCCCCTCTTCCTTAACGATTGAAAGCATGATCGAGAATGAAATTATGATGAAAGGCGACCGAGATCGTTTGCAACAATTACTTTATATTTTATTGGACAATGCCTCGCACTATACAAAAGAAGGCACTATCACGTGTACGGTAAAAACAATAGGCAAAAAAATTGTCGTAAGCATAAAAGACACGGGCAACGGCATTTCACCAGATGATTTACCGTATATCTTCGACCGTTTCTATCGTGGCGATCCTTCGAGAAACAGAAAAGGGGCTGGTATTGGGCTTTCTATCGCTAAAACAATTGTTGAGGCTCATGGCGGGATGATAACGGTGCACAGTGAACTTCACAAAGGAACTGAATTTTCCATTAACTTCCCCCGAAAAAGCTAAAAAACGCCAATGATTGGCGTTTTTTAATTTGGTTTCTTTATTGGCTGTAAGAGCCCTTCTACATAGCGAAGCACAAACAGCAAGAGGACGAGTGAAATACTTCCCGCATAGACAGAAATAATTCCCGTTTGTTCTGTATCTGTACCAATCAATATACCGTGAAGAACCATTAATATCCACGCTGGCAGGACGAATAAATGTACCTTCTTCCACAAATTTCTCCCTAATTTCTTCATAAAAAAATCTGACGTGATCATGACTACGAAAAAAAGGAAGAAGGAAAGAGTCCCAAGTGCGGAAGAGAAAGGGGCATAGTCAGCTGTAAACGGAACGAGTATCTCCGAAACTTGATAGGAAATATACTCGTCTTTCGATAACAGAATCATATGGAAAAGGATGACTAAAAACCCCACCCACCCACTCGTCTGGTGAAGCTCGATCATAAAAGGTTTTTTTCGTTGACATAACCCCATACGGCTTAACAAGCCGGCTGAAATGGAAAATGTCATTAGAAACAACGCTAGAAAGCCCGAAAAACGGATTAAATGCCATGTAGAAAAAAAGTCAAAACTCATGTATGGTTCCCTCCTATCTCTACCTCACCATTAGATTTAACGAGGACAAATTTAAAACGATCATGAAGCTTTTTCAATTGGACTTTTGCCTGTTCCAGATTGTCCATAAAGCAAAGCTTTGCCCCGATTTCAGCATCTAGACAGTACTCTGTGAGAACGGTCGCCTGTATGATTGGTGAATCCACTGGCATTCCCGTTCTGCCATCTAACAAATGATGTTTTTTTGTTGCCCCTTGCCACCAGCTTCGGTAGACAAGGTTAGACGTGGCAATTCCGCCATTTTGAATTTCAAAAAATCCAATTTCTTTATCCTCCTGAAAGGGGGCCATGACTCCTATTCTCCATGTCTTTTCTCCATTTGACCACACTTTTATGTCACCGCCGCCGTCCACTATTCCGCAACAGCTGCCAGCGTGCGTCTGCAGCCACTTGGCGATCGCTTCTACAGCATATCCTTTTGCTATTCCTCCAAGGTCGACTTTTTGAGCTGTTTTCTTTGTAATGGCACGATCCTTATGGAAAATTAACGGCTGGCTTTCTAATTCACCGTCCATCTTCGCCTCTTTCTCGTTCTCCTCTACTAAAAAGGGAAAGGACTGTTTGTACCCATGTGCTTCAAGGTGAGAGAGCATATAAGGTGAAAACCTTCCTTCTGTCTTCATGCGATAATCTTCTGCTTTCTTCAAAAGATCATACAGTATAGGAGAAACCACAACGGTTGAATCTTTCTCAAGCTGGTTGAAAAGCCATAATTCATTGTGGGTAAGAAATCTTGAGAAGGCACGCTGGAAGTAGCGAAGCAGGGAAACAACCAGGCTTTTCCAATCAGAAATCGTACTATTGGACACCGATATAAAAAAGGAACTGTCCATCACTTCCATTTCAAGTGTATCAGTCTCTTTTTGATTTTCTTGAAGTGCGATCACTTTTCCCGCCCCCTTCGTTTATTTCTTGAATAGAAAAATCACCCCAATCCAGCTTCACAAGTTCCTGTTCCCGCTTGCTCATCGTATCGTTCACTTCTCCTGCTACTGTATTGGTACCACTGGCCTCATAATCCTCTAATTGACCAACAATAAAAGCGGAGAAGGCTATTCCCGAAACGCCGACTATCCATTTTGCTTTAGCACTTTTTTTCATGTTCTTCCCCTCCCTTATAAAATTTCTTGCAGCACGATAGTGTCACTATTCTCATCCCAGCTTAGCCGATATCCAAATGCATTGGCTGCTACGGAGATCGGTAAATAAACCGATTTCTCAAAAAAGTAGGCACTAGAAGGCATAGGCGTTTTCACCATGTTTTCGTACGCTGCGTTTGATCCAGCGCGGACGATTAATTCTTCTTTTCCTTTTGAAACCTCGAGTATTCTGCTTTGCTCATAATACTTATAATCAGCCTGAATCAACTGTGCCAGCTTTTCACCTGAAACGAACAATTGAGAATTCCGGGGAATAAGGTAAACTTTTTGAGTTTGGTTATTTAAGCGAATATTTACCTCCTGTGCCTGTTGAAAAGGCAGACTTCCATTTCCCGCGACCGCAAGATCTCTCGTCCAAATATTCCAGGAGGATGATGAAGTTTTATCCTGCTGATAAGAAGAATCTGCTTCATCGTTCTCTTCCTCCCACTCATCGTCATCCCCATCATGATACTCTTCATGTTCTCCCCCCCTTTCATGATCATCGTCATCGGCATAAACAAAATTCCCCGATGAAAAACTTAAAAAGAATAGAAACATCATCAACATTACTGCCATCCACTTTTTTGTCATATGATAACCTCCTTGTATCTCATACTTTAAGTCTCGATTCTGAAAAAAGTATGAAAGGCGGGCAAAAAATTGAAAAGAACTTAATAGATGTTAAAGTACGTTCAAAAGTACTTAAGCAATTGGATAAACTACCGCTTATTCTGCTCTGAACACTCCTGAACGACAGAAGACGCCTTTTCCTCGCAAAAAAACAGGAGCTTTCTCATAAGGTTGGATCCCTTATGAGAAAGCTCCTGCAAAAATGTTCTTCTCTTTATTATTTATAGTTTGGCTCGGATGGATAAGAAATATCTTCAAGCGTATCTCCCGCTCTGCGGCCCGTCTGCTCATTAACCGCAAGATCACCAAGCGATACGATGCCAACGAGCTGATCATTTTCTACAATTGGCAGGCGGCGGACTTGATGCTCTGCCATCAGCTCGGCAGCTTCTTCAACGAGCATGTTACAATTTCCTGTCACTATATCTGTGCTCATTATCTGCGACACCTGGGCATCAACCGGAATATCATGGGCAACGCCATTGATCACAACATCCCTGTCTGTCACGACTCCTACTAGCTGGTCATTGTCACAAACCGGTATGACACCGACGTCTAGCTCCCTCATCTTCTGAGCCGCTTCTTGAATTTTACTTTCTGGTTCACAACATGCAACATTGGAAGTCATCATTTCTGTTACTTTCATGCTTCAAATCCCTCCTCTGTTTGTGATCACCCTTTCTTTTCCCCCATCTCCAGCACTAAAACGTACTTAGCGGCTGCTCTCCTTCTACAAAACCTTCACATAAAACGTCCGAGTGCGCGGTCCATCAAACTCACAAAAATAAATGCCCTGCCACGTTCCTAAAAGCAAACGGCCTTCCGTAATAATGACATACTGCGACGAACCGACTGTACTCGCCTTCATATGAGCCGCCGTATTCCCCTCTGCATGCCGATCCAACCCATGCTCCCACGGATATACCTCATCAAACCGGCGAATCATATCCCGCTTTACATCGGGGTCTGCATTCTCATTGATCGTAATGCCCGCTGTGGTATGAGGACAATACACCACCGCAGCTCCTTCTTCTATCCCCTTTTCCCGAATAAACGCCTCTACCTGCTGCGTTACTTCGATCATTTGGTCACGACTTTTTGTTTTTAATGTGAATTTCTTGAGCATGGCTTTCTTCCTTTCTTGGTGATGTTTCTAAGCCGGCTATCACCGCTAACTTTCTCTTATTTTATTGTTACTTTGTCTGGAACGAAGTATATTGCCATCAACTTATCGGTTAAGTTTTCATGGCGAGATTCACATTCTTTAACAGTCCACTGCTGAAACTTTTTCAAGTCTTTTGTAAGTTCGAAATCTGTAATGCCATTTGAAAAATACTTTTGTAATTTTATATGGAATTCTCTGTTATTAGCTGATGAATTTTTCTTGCGGCTAAGCAATACTAAATTCCCTAGACGGTTCGTCCAAACTTTCCGTTCTTCTTTTGTAAAATCCTGTCGCCAACTGCTCCCTTCAGAAGGATTTTGAGGTAAAATGTGCTCCACACTGATAACCCCTGTATATGATTTTTTTACGTTAGCATTTTCATTTAAAGACATATCTAGACGAAGCAGTAAATACTTAGCGTATTTTTTCTTGTATAAATCATCTACCTGAATATTGAGTTTTACAGCTTTATAGTCCTCAGAAGTTTGAAAAATTTTCTCTTTTGCTACATCGTTTGGATCTGAAGCGTTATCCACTGCCTGAATCATCTTTACTACTTCCGTTACCCTTCCAGTAGGAGTGATTCCTTTAATCCAGCTCACTACAAACTTACGTTCTAACACTCGCAAGAACGAGTAAATTTCGTTAGGTGACTGAAACTTTTGGATAAAATGAATCAACACAGGAATCCAATCAGAAGAAGGAATGAAATCCCTCATGAGAGTTAATAAGCCATGATATTTTACAGCTACTTCTTTATCAGTTGTCTGAATATCAGCATTTAACACTTTTTCCCGATAAATATCAGCAAACTGCTTCACATATTCAATAAACTGCTTCCCTCTAAAATCAGGGTTCTTTGCAAAGATCTTTTCTTCGTACTCTTCTTGAATAGTTTTTCTGGCTTTTTCCTTTACAAAAATAAGCCGGATATAACCTAGAAGCTTCTCGAGCTCTTCTCTGCCTAACTCTTCTTCCATTGCTTCCCACAAATTTTGATAATGAAGCCGTTCTGTTTCAGTAATAGCCCCTAAGTTGGTGCTTTTCAATAGGTCCGCATTACTGAGCGGCATTCCCCGATCATTCAAGATCGAGAATAAGCGAAAAGCAGATGTAAACGTACCTGTTTTTACATAAACAAACATACACTTATTCAAGATAAAATGAATCATGTTATCAACTAATTGCTCATCCAGCTGCCCGTTCTCTAAAAATTTCTCTGAAAAGATATATATCGCTTTTGTCATTCTATCCTGGGACTCAGTTAAATCAGGCTCATTAACCGTTAATTTTGTACCCCCTTCTTCTAAAATATATTTCTTAAAGAAGGAATAGTCCCGGTCACGCACACGGAGACGAACCGTTTCAGGCTTATCCTCATAAGGATCTGCCTCTTGATAAATTTTAGATTGAAGTGTCGTTTTAGCTTTTGGATTTGTTATCAAATCACGCATTACTGCAAGGAGGATGGTAAGAGTTGTAAGCCTTTGTTGACCATCTACTACGTCATACATACCACTATTATCGCTCTTTTGATCAATAACCTGTAAAATAACACTTCCTAAAAAATAACTATCTTCTTTAAGTTCCATCGCTTCCTTTATATCTTCAAACAATTGCTCCAATTGGTCTTTTTCCCATGAATACTGCCGTTGATAACCAGGAATTTTAAAAGCAAATTTTGAGCCGAATAAATCCTTAAATAGGATTTCTTTTGCCTCGATTTTTTTATCTATTGTCGCCATGTTTAAACCTCCATAGAGTTCTCTTGTTAAGTCTTTTTGAAAAATTATATTGTTGCATCCTTACTAACTGGAATATACTGAAGTTTTTCCCTATTGATCTTTCGCCTTCCTCTCAAAATACCAATGCAGACGATATTCACAAATTTGCTTCGTCCACTCAAACAGAATGGTTTCATCTTCTTCCTCCGCACTAAGTTGAACCTTGAATTGGTTACCTTCAAAAGAAACCAGTCCGTTTGATGATCCACTCCACTTAGTCATGGGCATTCTAGCAATGAGCGCTGCTGTTTTCTTCCGGTCGTACTCAATCAGCTTGCTGCTTTGCTTATCTGCCAAATCTTTATTTTTTCGGTACTCCTTCGATGTTAAGTAACTGTGAAAAAATGGCGCTGCTTCTTCCGGCGTGATGGGTTCTAGCCATTTGTCCGGCCCTTTCGAAAGGAGATAAAGTAAAACAACCATTTTGTAGCTCTTGGTCATAACGGTTCGTTCAACTTCTTGGAGCCAGTCTTTGTATTGGGAGAATACCTCTTCCTCTTTATCGCTCAGTTCATCAATACTCTTTAGAAAGCCAGGATAGGAGCCGTAGTATTCTTTAATAGCCTTGCTGTCAGCATTAGCATTCAAATGAAACTCTAGATGGGTCGGCCGCCGTCCCAGCTCCAGTTTAAGAGTCTCGTAGGCATAGCGCAGCTGTTCCTTCCTTGGACTTCTTTTGCGGTTCATTTCCTTCAACAGTTCTATTGCGGCTAAGTCAAATTCTATCCGGCAATTCTCCGGCACAGCAGGAACAATAGCCTGACGTTTGCTATCGTTCTCTTTTTCCTTCGTATCAAATACTTGCAGTTTCATATCGGCATTGCGGTAGTTTCCAATTAAATCAATAATGACACAATGAGCTTTTCCTTCTGCTATACGCAATCCCCGTCCAATTTGCTGGGTAAAAACAGTGAGTGATTGCGTCGGCCGAACAAATAACAATGTATCAACAGAGGGAATGTCGACTCCTTCATTAAATAAATCAACGGTAAAAATGATGTCCAACTCCCCAGAATCTAACGCTTTTATAGCTTCTTCCCGGGAATACCCTTTCATTTTTGAATGCATAGCAATCGTTCTCCAGCCTTTGCTGTTGAAGTAGCTGCTTAAAAAGGCTGCCTGTTTAATAGATGAGCAGAATCCGATTGTTTTCGTCTGACGATATTTGTTCCAAGCTGTTTCAATCTTTTCTGCCATTTCTCCCCTTAGCTGCACTTGCAGCAGTTCTTCTTCATCGTATCGTGTGCCAAGCCACGTTAAAGTTGAATAGTCTGTATCATCATAAACACCGTAATACATAAATGGAGCTAGCCACTGCTTTTGGATGGCTTCGATGAAATGGATTCGGTAGGCCGTATTGCCGCCGCAAATACTGTAAACATCTTTGTTATCCATTCGATCAGGTGTCGCTGTAATACCGAGAAGGAACTTTGGCTTAAAATGATTTAATATCGACTGATAGGACTTGGCGGCCGCATGGTGAAATTCATCAATAATAATTAAGTCAAAATCAGTCGGATCAAAGCTCCCTAGGTTTTGCTTTAAACCAAGCGTAAAAACAGAAGCAAACAACATTTCTGCTTCTTTCTCTTTAAAATCAGCGTTAAATAACCCGGCAGTTCTTTCAGGCATGACGTCTAAAAAAGACTTTCGAGCTTGCACCAGCAGCTCCTTTTGATGAGCAATAAATAAAACTCTATTAAATCTCTGCGCAAAAAAAGCAGCTAAATATGTTTTTCCAAGACCTGTTGCCATCACAACGAGTGCACGATCATACTCTTCTTCCAGCGTATCCTCCAATGCCTGAAGTGCTTCCTGTTGCGCCGGGCGCGGAATTAACTGCTCTAGTTTTACGGTATAACCTTCCGATGGATCATTCACCATCTGGTCTTGATCACTTGGTTCGGAAAACATCATCTCCGTTTCCTCTGCTTCTGTGAAGGTTCTCATAATGGATTGACTTTTGTGAAAGTGATCGTAGGCTTCTTGATATTGTCTAATTGTTTCTAGATTCACCGGAATCGTATAGTCATGATAAAATACCTTTTCAAATTCAGAAAGCCCCTTTTCAAAGATTTCTTCATCAACTGCAGGCGGCGCATGAAGATTCCATTCTACCCCGCCTGTCAAAGCAGAAAGGGATAGATTAGAAGACCCTACAATAACGTGACCCTCTTGTTTGGAACGAAATAAATAGGCTTTTGGATGAAAAGACTTCCCGCCGCTCTGCCACATACGCACTTCAGCTTCAGGCAGTTCGGCGGCCAAAAGATGAAGTGCTTCCGGCTGAGTGATAGACAAATAATCACCAGTACAAATTTTAATATCCGCACCACGCGAAGCAGCCAGCTGTAAAGCAGGAAGAATCCGCTTTACACCTGACCTCATGACAAAAGAAGTAAGTATGTAGATTTCTTCTGCTTCTTCTGCCAGTTTAATGATTGTCTCCACAAGATTTTCTGTAATTAGCTGCAACTTAGTCATCTTCTACCTCAATTAAAAAAATCCGCTCGCTAAATCCGCCGCGCTTTTCAGCCTTCTGTTGGCGTATTGCCTCAAGCTCGTTAACATCAGCCCCGTGAATGGCGGCTGCAGCGTGTATGAGTTCAAGCAGATCAGCTAGTTCTTCGAGCGCTTCTTCATCATTTTGAGCCGCCTCGTATTCAGCCAGCTCTTCGTTCATTTTTTTACGGACTTCCTCTTCGTATTCTCGTTCATTAAGAATACGGGAGCTGTATTTCTTTCCGCTTCGGTCAACAATTTCTAGTATCCGATCACGTACAAGTTTGTTGTGAATAGGCATCGTTTTCTCTCCTTCTTTCTACTATATAATGCTATTTTACCAGAAGATTAGAGGATGACTAAATAAGGAAAATACTCTGTAGTCAAAGAGGGAAAATATGGACAATATATTCTGTAAACAACTAAACATCCAATATGATTTCCTAAACGATGCGTCTGCTATGGCCGAGGATGAAAAAAAGAATCCCGCAGCCTGCTCATTCACATTGATCAGCAGGTGTTCTTTGAAGAATCAGTAGCCCTACTTGAGTTTTACTTATATTTGGATCGCTGGGTAAACAGCTTAAATCAAGCAAAGCCAGATCGTTTCGATTACTTTACCATGGAGATCGAAGAAGAACCTTTAATTAGCGCTATTTTTTATAATGGCTTGGGCAGAATTTAATCCATTTGGGAAGCAGAAGCAATGAATGCCGTTTTTGAAAAAGGGTATTTGGTTTCTGAATGGATCAAACTGCAACATCGTCTTGGCTGGGACATTAAAAGACAGTATGCTCTTGATTTAATACCATTCAAGAAACGTCCATCGATAAGAAAAATGTAAAGATGACAAAGAGGCACTTTCTCTATTTACGAGCCAGCGCCTCTTTATTATTTATCCTATGCTGTTAATCTCACTATACACTCTTTTATCTCAACATCACTCTTGGGGCCCTTTCTCCGCTTAAGTCTCTGCCAATGGTAATTTGCCGGATTACCCTTTGCAGGTCTCTTGCTTGGTGAAGCACTCCTATCAACAGCTGCACAGTCTGATAGCATGCTTCGACATCAAGTGTTTCTGATGAGGTATGCTCGTTTTGGTAGCCAGCAGACAGGTTGACGCTTTGAATACCATGAGAAGCCCAAACTCTTGTATCACTGCTTCCTCCCTTTGTGCATCTCCAACCCGTTAAGCCTTGTTTTTCCGCAGCTTCTTCGATAAAAGTGCCGTAACGTTCATCACAGAACGCTTCATATCCACCGCATGAGGTCACAATATCCCCTGTTCCGCGGCGATCAACAACGAATGCAGCATTGACATCCCAGAGAAAATATTCGTTCACACTTCGGGCCCCTACTAAGCCTACTTCTTCTTCAACGGTAAAAATGAACTTGATTTTTCCGTTGAACTTGCATTCTTGAAGACGGCGAGCCATTTCCAGCAAGACAGCTACTCCTGCCCGGTCGTCTGCTCCCAGTATTCCTTTACTGCTCGACCAGATCGTTCCTTCTTTCATAATGTTCCGATCATCTTCTATTGTATCGACTGTGTCTAAATGAGCATTCAATAGAATGACAGGACCATGACCGGTTCCACACACTTTTTGAGCTAAAACATTGCCAGCATGATCTACCGTCATGTGATCTACATATTGATTAAGTTCTTGCATAACAAATTCTCTTATTTTCCCCTCATTTCCGCTTTTCCCGTTAATGGATAAGCATTGTTCCAGCTGATGAAAAAAGAGCTGCTTTTTAATGAAATCTACTTCTTCATCTAACCATGCCTTTTCAATTTTATTTAAGTTTTCAGCAAGGCTTAAGAGCTGATTGCGCCCTACTAACATTTTTATATTCCGATTCCTTACTAATAATCTTGATACGCCAGCTGCGTGTAACACTTTGCTTGCCCGCTCCATATCGACCCATTCGGCAAATTCAATGGACGGATTTCTCCGCTCATGCCCATCACAGGAATAGGTAGTGTGAAGCCCCAGTCGGTTCAGATGCCGTACTACTCCGGAAATGTATGTGTCGAGTTCTTTAATTTTTGGCTCTTCTTCACCTGGGTGAAACCAAGCCCATTCCCCACCGCCTCTATGCTTGAAGCTTACAGCTCTTAGCCACTCTTCTTCTGAGACAGCCGGACTCATAATTGTTAATATCCCCTGTTCAAGACTATACTCTACAGAAAGCTTTGCTAAGCTCTCCAGCAAGAAATCTATATTCTTTTCTGTTTCTGTCCAACAGAAAAATTTATTTGCTTCTTTCTCCTCTACCATAAACCCTTGACGGATGAATAAACGATTCCAGCTTTTCATTTGATCATCTCCCTTTTGTTTATGGCTTTATTATCGCAAAAAGCCTGTGACACCCCTGTCACAGGCTTCTTATCCTAAATATCCAATCCCTTCATCTACACGATACATGACGATATAGGGGAGTGACCCATTGAAATAATAGGCAGTTTCTTCTCTAAAACGCGTTGTTTCAATAACATGGGCTATGTTGCAATTTCGCATTCTGTTTCTCAGTCTATGGATCGCTTGTCTTAAATTCTCTCCGTTCACCTCACCTGTAAGACCAGCGGAAAAACAATAATGCAAAGTCATTCGTGTGGCTGGCGAAACTTTAGAGCTTTTGGTTAATAAATGACGCAGTATATCTCCTTGCTCCTGGCTAAGAGTCGTGGCATCTTCATTAAAAATCAATCTAATATTCCGGTCATTAAAATAAAGCACAATCGTGTCCGCCGGTTCGTGTGTGATGACTTCTTCACACTCCTCCTTTGAACAAGTAGTAGATTCTCTTTCACTTATCTTGTAAAAAGCGTGCTGGATTAAATGCCGGTCGCTATCCCTTAAGCGCTCATAAAGAGAGGAAAATTCATAGTTTGGCAGCTCTTCCTGATTATCGTGAGGCAGCTCTTCGATTCTTTCATAGGCTTGCTTTGCTAGATGCAGAGCACTATTCGTTAAGTAAAGGTGGGCGTTGATCAGCTGTTTTTCACTTAACCGATAGTCTGATTCCTTATGCTTCTGCTGACAATCTATAGCTCTTTGGAAATAATCCATAGCAGCTTGATACTTTTGGCGTTTATACGATAAAAAACCGAGTCTGTATGCGGCAATTGGGTTGGTGTTATCATAACGCAAGGCTGCCTTCAAACAGCTTTCCGCTCCATCTTCACTCTTCTCGTATTGCATTTTAAGGTATGTACCATAATGAATTAAGTGGAAAATGAGCTTTTTTCGCACATAATTGAAATAGCCCTTTTCGTCCTCTGTCTTTTCGAGACGGCGATACATTTCCTTATAAATTCTTATTTTCTGAGAATAATTTGAATAAGGGCTGTCCTCTTTTTCATTGTGAAGAGCTTCTTCTAGTTCCTCTAGCTCTTCCATCGCCATCTCGGTTAGACGCATAGTATTTTCCTCCTTTAAGATACTAGAATTTTCGTTATCCATTTTTTATAGTTTAACATGCTTTTTCCACTAAACTATTTCATTAGCAAATAAAAAAGACCCTACAGAAGCCAACTTCAGATTGGCTGCCCTGCAGGGAACGTTTCAAAAAGTATTCGATTGTGTTTCTTGTTTTCTTTAATTCCTTTTGTTTTAAGAATGACTATCTGACGTAAGCTCCCGCCGATAAGAGAGCCAATAAATGGCTGAAACAAATACAGACCCTCCTATGGCATTCCCTATAAATACAAAAATAAAATTATAGAAGTAGTCTCCCCAATTAAAATGACCAGCAAAAATAGCCGCTGGGATCACAAACATATTAGCGACAACGTGCTGAAAACCAATAGCAACGAACGCCATAATCGGAAACCAGATCGCTAATATCTTCCCGCCGATGTCTTCTGCGCCGTAAGACATCCAAACAGCTAATCCAACGAGCCAGTTACAACCGATAGCAGAACATATCGCCGCCAGCGGACTGGCTTCTATCTTGGCCTGTGCGGTCGCAATTGTTTTGTCCAGATAAGGACCTGTCGTGGTTAACTCAGCTAGATGGCCAAAACAGTAAGCCACAAAAAGGGCTCCAATAAAATTGCTGAGGGTGATCCAGAACCAGTTCTTAATAAGCTGGGCTATGTGAACTCGTTTCGCCAAACAAGCTATCGAAACGGCCATCATATTTCCTGTTAATAACTCTCCTCCCGCAATAAGGATCAGCATCAACCCTACAGGGAAGATAGCCGCCCCCAGAAAAGCCGAGAATGAGCCCCACTCGTGAGGCAAACTGGCAACTACCCGAATATCTAAAAGATAACCGATCGAAATAAAGGCTCCTCCTAAAAAACCTAACAATAAAACGCTTGGAAATGGTAAATGAACTTTTTTAGTTCCAGCTTCTATTGCCAATTGGGCAATTTGCTGAGGGCTATGATACGCCACTAGTCTCTTCCTCCTTTATTCATGTTGTTTTGTTCTATGTACTTTCCCTAAGTTGCCTAATGTTAAATCGACAAAATTCCTTTAATTAGGTTTGCGATACAAGTGAAAGAGCAGGGACGGTGATCGTGTCTTTATTTAAGAAAACAAACTATGTGTCCAGCTTTACAGCAGGGATAGCTGCCATTCAGACAGCTAGTTAAATCAATAACTTTTCCATAATGAGGACACGCTGCTTAATGATGAATCTGGTTGAACGATGGGAATAAAAAGCCGAAAAAACCAGACACTATTGAAGTAGCCCAGTCTCTAAAAGGACAAAATGAAGCTGTTGACATAAAAGTTTCGATTATTTGACAATAACTTTTTTTTTAACTTAAACTAGTAAAGTTAACAAATATAATGATTTTTTACTTTATAGGAATAATTACTCATTTGATATGGAGGGTTTTGTATGTCAAAAGTTTTATTCGTTAAAGCGAATCCAAGACCAATCGATCAGTCCGTTAGCGTCAAGCTCTATCATGCTTTCCTTGATAGCTATAAAGAGAGCCATCCAAATGATGAAATTACAGAGCTTGATTTATTTAAAGAGAACCTCCCCTACTACGGCAATGAGATGATTAATGGCACATTTAAAGCAGCAAGAGGTTTAGAGCTAACCGCTGAAGAGCAAACAGCTGTGAATACAGTAAATAAGTATTTAAATCAATTTCTTGAAGCAGAAAAAGTCGTCATCGCCTTCCCTCTCTGGAACTTTACGGTGCCTGCTGCCTTGCATACATACTTAGACTATTTATCACAGGCTGGCAAAACGTTTAAATATACACCAGAAGGACCTGTTGGCTTACTTACTAATAAAAAAGTGGCGCTTCTGCAAGCTCGTGGCGGCGTTTACTCCGAAGGGCCTGCCCAAGCAGCAGAAATGTCCATGAATTATGTAAAAGCGATGCTTGGCTTCTGGGGCGTACAGGATATTACGACTGTGATTGTGGAAGGTCATAACCAATTCCCTGATAGAGCAGAAGAAATTATTGAAGAAGGCGTAAGACAAGCAGCCACAGCAGCTAATACGTTTTAACAAAAAAAAGACCCGAAAAGCCATTTAGAATGGCTTTTCGGGTCTTTTTTTTCAATTTCCTGTTATCCGCAGGCAAATAGGCCGATTCCATACAGAGAAACCGACCTTCTTATGGATGGTGATCAAATTCACATCATTTACTCTTCAGATCTTTTCCCGCGTCTTCAGCTAGCTGATCGAACGACTTAACTTTTCCATCTGGATTTTGCGATTGCTTTCGCTCTCTCCATTGCCGCTCTTCCTCTCGTTTAGAATGAGTCATCTGTTACATACTCCTTTTCAAAAAGTAGTCAGTAGTAGCGTAACCTCAGACGTTATTTTTATGAGCTTTTTAGGTCATTCTTTTTGCAATAGTGAAGTTATCCTGCAGCAGCAGCCAATTTTGCGGGAAGGCAAGGCCAAGCTTCCAATACATAATCCCTCGTAAACGAAACTGTTTAATTAAATCAAATTTTGCCTGAATGCTGCGGGCATCCTCAAACCATACTTCATGCTGCCGCCCAGCATCGTCGATATAGCGGAAAAAAGGCGCTTGTGCTTCGTTATCATATTGAATGTCGGCATTCTCCCTTAAGGCGATGGCAATTGCTTGCTGAGGGCTGACCGCTCTTGCAGGAGGGCCTCCTGCTGGCGGATAAGGAGCCGTCCAATCATAGCCATATAAATTTTGCCCTAATAAAATTTTATTTCGCGGGATGACGCTCACAGCATAACGAACGACATTTCTGACTGGTCCAATCGGGCTGACTGCCTGCGGTGTACTGTAAGTGAACCCCCATTCATATGTCATGAGTGCGACAAAATCAACGATTCCCCCGATGGCTGCATAATCATGAGCCCCATAGATGCCCGTTTTCACATCACTCGCCTTTGGAGCAAGAGCCGCTGATATCATAAGTCCGGCTGCGTGTATCCGATCCCTCGCTCTTCGTAAAAAGGCAGTATACAGCTCCCGATCTTCAGGATTCATAATTTCAAAGTCAAAATGAATGTCTCGATAGCCAACCGTATTCGCCACTTGAATAATATTTCCGAACAACTGATTTTGGGCTGCTTCGTTCGTGAAGATGGCATGAGCCAAGTCAGCGCTGAATGCATATTCTTCCAAATTGGTCACGACCATCACATTCGTCACTCGAGCAGCACGAGCAATCGCCGGAATAGTATCAATAGGAGGAGCGGTTAACGATCCATTACGATTTACCTGGTAGCTGAATATGGCCAGATACGTTAAAGAACCGACACGATTGCGCACTTCTCTGATCATCGCTTCACTCACTGACGCTCGCGGTTCCACGTACAGCAGCGCATCGGCCGCCGGCTTCGGACCAGGAGGAATATAGAGCCGCTGTCCTACTTGTAGAGGCGCAGAAGGAGATATATTATTAACACGAGCAAGCTCGCTGACCGTCGTGCCGTATAGTCCCGCGATTTCAGAAAGAGATTGTCCTTGCTGCACCCAATGGTAACGTCCTGTTATTGGAATCACTAACGTCTGCCCAACGACTAATTTTGAAGGATCAGGCAATTCATTTGCCTGCGCAATGGATTGGACAGAAGTTCCATACCTTTGGGCGATGCGATATAGATTTTGCCCTTGCCGAACAACATGGATCTGCAAACTAAACACCCGCCTTTCTGATTAAAAGATGGCTCCACAATCAAGTATATTTGCCGTACAAGCTGAGTATTCATTGAAAATCATTCTTCTCTAAATATGCGGAGGGATGGCCTTTTTTCTTATGACATGCAAATAAGTAACCCCCTACCCGAGAAAAACAAGAGCGGATGACTTATAATAACGGTAAAGAGATTTTAAAGGAGGGTTTCAACATGGATTCATTTATGAGCCGGGCAGTAGAATTGGCCATTGAAAACGTCCGGAATGGCGGCCAGCCTTTCGGAGCGGTGCTTGTAAAAGATGGCGACATCGTTTCAGAAGGAGTGAATGAGCTGCATAAAAAACATGATATAAGCGGTCATGCGGAAATGCTGTCCATCCGGCGTGCTCAGGAAAAGTTTCAGACAAACGATTTATCAGGCTATACGATGTATGCAAGTGGAGAACCTTGTCCAATGTGTTTTGCAGCTATGTATTTTGCCGGCATCAAAGAAGTTTATTATTGCGCGGCGGTTGAAGAGGCAGCGGCAGCAGGATTAACTACTTCCGGCATGATCTATGAGGATTTAAAAAAACCAAAAGCTGAACGAACCCTATCCATGATTCATATGCCGCTAGATGAAGGACAGGAAAATCCGATGAAGCTTTGGAAAGAACGCTCTTAATCTTTTTTTCAAAATAAAAAGCCAGCTTGTTATGCTGGCTTGAAAGTATAGACAAAGTCTATGTTCATGTTGTCAGGCTGGTCTTCTAAGCAGCTAAGCCTGAAGGGAGACACAGCAGCCATAGGGGGAATAGCTGCTGCGTGCAGGCTAAGCAATAATAAGAACAATCGTTTCGAAACAGCCTGAGGCTAGCTCGTTAAGCTAATCGTTTTAACTCGTGACGCTCTTCAATACGCTTTTCGATCTTCTCAATCGCTTGTTTGTCCTTCAGCAATTGTTCTTTGTTCTCTTGGATCAATTCTTCAAGAGACTTCTTGTGCTTAATGCGCATCTCTTTACACCCCTTTATCTATCATTTGGCCCGTAAGCCATTAAATTAGAAAAATTATTTCTGATAGAATTTTCTGAAAAATCCTATCTACTCTTAATATATACCACCTCACCGTGTTGTAAACGGTCGAATTTTGACAATTATATGAAGGATTTTTATGTAAAACTTTTTACTCATCTAGGGGGGGAACGCAATGGGTAGAAAAAGCCTTTTTTTATTGTTTATTTTGCTGTTAGCTGCTTGTGCACAAAAGGAGAAAGAACCCCAAACCGCCTTTTATAAAAAAGAAATCATTCCAACTATTTATTACACGCTGGCTGTCGATTATGTTACAGATAAAAATTTCAGTAACTCACCAAAATCAGAAGTAATTGAGAAAGGCCAAACGATTCAAGTAACCGCCACTGTCGAAAACACCGGGAAAACAGACTTTAAATTTGGCGGCAATCCCTGCTCCGGTCATTTGGGAGTGTCCTTTAGAAAAAAGGACACGGTTGTACCTGGAACTGGCGACGTGGCTCCGGACTTTTGTATAGAATCCTATGCTGAGCATGTACTAAAAGCCGGCGAAAAACTAACCGCTTCGGCTAAATTTGACCTCAAGGATATAGAGCCAGGCGTATATGAGCTTTCATCCTCTTATGCGAATCGGCAGTTCGTGAAAAAAATAAAAGTAATAGATTAATCTTAAGGAGACGAACATATGGCACTACACCATTTTCATTTAAAAGCAAACTGGCCCGGCCTCCGAAATGATGTTGGGCAAATTGAAGCAGGCAACTTAAAAACAGAAGTGTCCATTCCACCAGAAATGGATGGACCAGGTATCGGTACGAACCCCGATGAAATGCTGCTCGGAGCTGCTGCTACTTGTTACATTATTACTCTAGCCGCTATGATGGAGCGCAGCGGACTGGAAAAAGAAAGCTTGACGATGGAATCGGAAGGCATTGTTGAAGTGATTAAAGGCGTTATTACGTACAAAACCATCATTCATCGTCCAAACATTGTGTTGAAAGCTGATGCCACGAATAGAGATATCTCTCTAGCTCAAAAGCTTGCTGAGAAAGCAGAAAAATCCTGCATGATCAGCCGGGCGATAAAAGGAAACGTTGAGGTACAATTAGAAGCTTCGATTCAAACAGGACTGTCCAATAGCTAGTAAACGACTAGCTGCTGGGCAGTTTTTTATATATGAGCGGAGTTTTAAGTTATACGAGCGGGATTTTGTCGAATGTGCGCGCAGCTTTGTCGATTGTGAGCGGAGAACTAACTTTGTGAACGCAACCTTGTCGAATAGGCACGCGCGGCATGCCAGCCCTGCATCTTGCCGGGTAAAATTAGCAAGTGACATTGATTTTTACACGTCTTGTCTGTATGACAGCTACACGACGTTCCGTTTATCATACAATAGGACTAGAAAAGCGGCAGCAAAAGGGGGTTCCACAATGAAGGTGTCAGTTGATATTGATGAGGACTACGAAGAAACGAAAGTAACGATCCAATGTAAAGAGGTAGACGATTCCATTAAAAACATTCTTGATTTTCTAAAAGGGAGAGAGATAGAATTCATAGTCGGCCGCGATGGAGACATGCAGCATATCTTAAAACCGGCTAACATCCACTATTTCTATTCACGTAAAGACGAGGTATTCGCCGTGACGGCCGATGGAGAGTTTAAAGTGAAGGAAAAGCTTTATGAACTTGAACAGCTGCTTTCGTCTAGACAATTTGTTAGGCTTTCGAAATCAGTTATCGCCAATCTATACGAGCTTAGCCATTTTGAGGCGTCGTTCAATGGCACACTTTGTGTCCATTTTAAATCAGGCAAGAAAGAATATGTGACACGGCATTATGTCAGTTCTATTAAAGAGGCATTGAAAATGAACAGGAGGAAATAGCGATGAAGACTTTTGTATTGAGAAGTTTAATAGGCATCTTTTTTGGCGCCTTCCTTAGCGTGATGGTCACAGCAGTTGTTATTTATGTTGGCAGCAAAGAACTGCTTGAGGGAGGTTTGTTCATAAAAAATGCTTTTGCCACAATGTTTTGCGGCTGGTTCTTTTCCATCACTCCGCTTTATTTTGAAATAAAATCCCTTCGCCTGTCCCAGCAAACGGCTCTTCACTTCGTTACCGTTGCTGTGCTCTACTTTGCTCTCTCTTTAGGAGTCGGCTGGATTGCCTTTAATATAAAAAGCGTTCTCTCATTTGCAGCTTTATTTATCTTCATGTATGTAATCATCTGGGTCTGCTTCTATCTTTACTTTAAACACGAGGCAAAAAAGTTAAACGATGACTTGCGGCATATTTAATCTAAACACGGTTGCCTAATTGATAGGGCAACCGTGCTTCCCTCTTCTTCTACAAACCGCTCTTTTTCATTTCTTTCACTACAAATTTCCCATTCGATTCGCTGTTGCTAATTGTAATGAGAAGGGCGTTTTCCTTTCTCGGAACATTTAGCACGTTTACCTTCAGCATAATTTCATATTCTGTACCCGGCTTCATTTCCTCTGAAGGCTCCGGCAGTGCGGCTTTTTTGATCGAAATAATGTGTGCCTTTTCAAATTGCGGGAACCTAACATGATAGGCAGCTTTTATCGATTCAGAAATTTGGGTATGGAACTGGGCAACGAGCACTTCCTCCATATCCTCGGGGCTTACTTCCTGAGCGGCTGTGCTCGTCACACTTCCTAAAAGGATAAGAATAAAGAGCGGCAAGCAATAAAATAATGTTTTCAAGATCCTCACCTTTCTTTCACGCTTAATTTTTCCTTAATGACTTTGATTCATAAGCGTTAACTTATACCACTTGAGGATGTTGGCTATTCTAAAAGAAAGACAGGAGGCGATTACATGGAGCATTCGTCCATTTACGAACATCCTCATATTAAAGACTATATTTTGCAGCAATATGAGGATTATGTAGATTTATTTCCTAGTGGTGTAGAAAGAGACTATGTACAAACAAGGTTCGGCCGGACACATGTATTAAAGCTTGGCAAAGAAGATGGCAAGCCGCTATTTATTTTTCACGGAGCAAACTGCCTCAATCCGATGACACTCTCCTGGTTTGAAGGATTGTTTCCCGAGTATAAAATTTACGCACCAGATACAGTCGGTCACCCTGGTTTCAGCAGTGAAAGAAGGATTGATCCTGAGGATAACAGTTTTGCCCTATGGACCCTCGACTTGCTTCATCATTATGGGCTCGATACTTGTGCTTTCGCCGGTGTTTCCTATGGAGGTGGAATCGTATTGCGGATGGCGGCTTTTTATCCCGAAAAAATAAATTGCGCCATTCTCGTTGTTCCTGCTGGCATCATCCCTTTCTCTAAATGGTGGACGATGAAAAAGATGCTCCTTCCTTTTACCCTTTATCAGCTAAATGATTCAACAGAGCAAATTGAAGCCGTCGCGGATGCCATGTCTGCTGGTAGAATGAAAGCCATCGACCGGGATATTATCGCCACCCTTTTTCAGCATGTGACGCTTGAACACGATTTGCCAAAACTAACAGAAAAACAAGAACTGCATAATTACCGTGCACCTACTATGATTATTGCCGGTATGCAGGACGTCTTTTTCCCTGAAGAGAAGCTTTTCGAAACAGCCGCTCCTCTCTTTGGAGACTTGCTGGAATGGAGAGCTTATAATATGGGACATTTTCCTTCTCGAGAGCACATCGACAGAATGAATAAAGACATGGCGGCTTTTTTACTTCAGCATTATCGCTAAATAAGCTCTCCTCACTCATGGTGCTTTCTGTTAAAATTTGACTAAAAAAGACCTTTTTGATACTGGGGGAGTAACCGTGAAACAGAAGTCCATCTATAGGAGTGAGCAAGGAAGACAGCTCATTTTGCAGCACTATGAGGATTACCTGAAATCATTTAATTGTAACATCGACAGAGAATATGTACCGACTCGATTCGGAAAAACACACGTATTAACGATGGGCAAGAAGGATGGAAAGCCATTATTTATTCTTCAAGGCGGGAATTGCATTAACCCGATGACGTTATCTTGGTTCAAAGGCTTGCTGAGTGAATATAAAGTGTACGCACCTGACACGATTGGGCATCCTGGCTATAGTGATGAAACGAGACTATCCGCCAAGGACGAAAGCTTTGCCCTGTGGATGACCGATCTTCTTGATCACTATCATATTGAGCGCTGTGCTTTTGTTGGTCCCTCTTATGGAGGAGGGATCGTTTTACGGCTTGCCGCATTTTATCCTGAAAAAATCGCCTGCGCTGTATTAGCTGCTCCAGCTGGTATCAATCTCGGTTCTAAAACCAAAATGATAAAAGAAATTCTCATTCCCTTGACCCTTTTCAGAATAAGCGGCTCGAAAAAACATTTAAAAGCTATTGCGGATGCAATGTCTTTAAGCAGCATGAAGTCGATTGATAAGAAAATAATCGGAAAGATTTTTAGATATGTTTCCCTGGAACAAGATATGCCCAAGCTAACGACTGAAAAGGAGCTAGAGCGCTATCACTCCCCCACTTTAATCGTGGCAGGAAAAACGGATATTTTCTTCCCTGAAGAAGCGTTATTCAAAAAAGCAGCGCCCCTCTTCGGTGATTTATTAGAATGGCGTGCTTACGACATGGGACACTTTCCTTCCGATTCACATCTCGAATGGATCAACGCCGACATTAAAAATTTCTTGCTGCATCATTATAAATAAAAACAAAAGGCTGTTTTAAGAATCCGTGTTCTCAAAACAGCCTCGTTTATTTTACTGATTATTCTTCTTGTTTTTTTCCTTGTTGGCAGCATCAGCCCGGTTAAATTCATTTTGATATAAAACCTCTTGCGTATCACTTAATCCGTTGTTTTTGTCTGTCATTTTTTCATGCGGTTCTTTTCTGTTCGCCACTTGTTTATTCTCCTTTCCTTGTGAAGTAATGATATAGTATTACTCTTCCCGAAGGAATAACGCTTTAAACGAATCAACTTCGAGGCCACAAGATTACCATCACACCTGCTAGACAGATGAGACTGCCGATCCAATCAAAGGCGTCTGGTGTTTTCTTGTCCACCCACCATCCCCATAACAAACTAAGAGCGACGAATACCCCGCCATAAGCAGCATACACGCGGCCAAAAGTAGGGAATATTTGAAGTGTGGCAATAACTCCGTACAAAAACAATATGATTCCCCCGAGGAGGCCCAACCAGCCTGGACGTCCTTCACGCAGCCATTGCCAAATTAAATAGCCGCCGCCAATTTCAGCTACCCCGGCTAAAACGAATAAGATAACTGCTTTTACCACTTATTTAACCCCTTCTTAAACAGATTCTTTGCATTGGGCGAACTGCTTGATTCTTGCACCGATTTCGTCACGCACGCTTTGAAAGAAAGCCCACTTTTCCTCTTCTGTTCCTTCTGCCTTCGCAGGATCATCAAATCCCCAGTGCTCCCGTTTGACTGTCGGCGGCGTCACTGGACATTTATCAGCTGCATCTCCACATAAGGTAACCACCAAATCAGCCTGATTTAAAATAGTAAAGTCGATCACGTTAGAAGTTTGATTGGAAATATCAACCCCGGCTTCTTTCATTGCTTTGACGGCATGAGGATTAAGTCCATGGGCCTCAATGCCAGCACTATAGACGTCCCATTCTTCTCCTAAATATTTCTTTGCCCATCCTTCTGCCATCTGGCTGCGGCAGGAATTTCCGGTACACAAAAAATAAATTATTTTCTTTGCCATGCTATCTTTTCTCCTTTTTCTATAGACTTAGACGATGAGCAGCCATAAATAAAGACCTAAAAGAGTTATAAACAAGGTCGGAATCGTTAACACAATGCCCGTCTTAAAATAAGTTCCCCAGGAGATTTTCACTCCTTTGAGTGACAACACGTGCAGCCAGAGAAGAGTAGCCAACGAGCCGATTGGGGTAATTTTTGGACCTAAATCAGAGCCAATCACGTTCGCGTAAATTAATGCCTCTTTAATCGTTCCCGTTGCATTCGTCGCTTCAATCGCCAACGCGTCAATCATGACAGTCGGCAAATTATTCATGATAGAAGAAAGAATAGCTGCCGTAAAACCTGTCACCATCGTGGCTGCAAACAAGCCCTTCTCTACACCGGCCGATTGAATAATGTCGGCTAGTACATCCGTTAATCCAACGTTGCGCAAGCCATAGACGACGACGTACATACCAATCGAGAAGAATACAATGGCCCACGGTGCTCCTTTTAACACTTCTTTCGTTTTCACAGCCGGACTTCTTTGCGCCATTACTAAAAAGAAAATAGCGATCACGCCTGCAATAACGGAAACCGGTATATGTATCGCTTCACTTAAGAAATAGCCGACTAATAAAATTCCTAGCACAAGCCAGGATAGCCGAAACATTTTCTCATCCTGGAGAGCCTCTTCTGGCTTCTTCAAATGAGACAAATCATACTTCTTTGGGATACTGCGCCGGAAAAATACATATAAAACCGTAATACTCGCACATAAAGAGAAAACATTAGGCACGATCATCCTTGAAGCATATTCCGAAAAACCAATGTTAAAAAAGTCAGCAGAGACAATATTCACTAAGTTGCTGACAATAAGCGGCAATGATGTCGTGTCCGCAATAAACCCACTGGCGATAATAAACGGAAATACCTTTGCCTCATCAAACTTTAAGGCTCGCACCATCGCTAATACAATCGGCGTTAAAATTAAAGCCGCTCCATCGTTCGCAAAAAAAGCAGAGACAAATGCTCCTAAAACCGCTACATAGATAAACATAAGAATCCCATTTCCCCTTGCGGCGCGGGCCATATGTAACGCGGACCATTCAAAGAAACCAATTTCGTCTAATATTAAAGAAATGATGATAATCGCAACAAACGTTAACGTTGCATTCCAAACAATGTGTGTCACATCAATGACATCTTGAAAATCAACAACTCCCACTAATAAGGCGAGCAGTGCCCCTCCACAGGCAGACCAGCCAATGGATAAGTTTCTCGGCTGCCAAATCACAAACAGGAGTGTAACCAAAAAAATAGATGCTGCTAATACAATTGATGCCAATTTCTAAACCTCCACCTCATTAATCACATGTAATACGCAAGCCTTGTATTTCTAGTTCCCGTAAATAACCTTCCTGGCTCGGAAGCTCATTCAGAAGATGCTGAACAAATTCGTAATGCTCACTGTCTCGGTTAAGAGAATAATGAACCCACTGGCCCCTCCGTGTTTCCCGAACGAGTCCCCCATCTCTCAACTTGCGCACGTGTTGACTGACAGCCGGCTGGCTGATTTTAAAGATTTCTACAAACTCACATACACAGCAGTCGTTCACCTGCAGCAGCTTCATCATCGTGAGCCTTGTTTTATCGCCTAACAACTTTAGAATATTTGCAGTTTTTTCAATTTCCTCTGTCAATGTCAAGTGCCTCCTTTTCCTTGATTAGCTTATAATAATATGCTTATATATACAATGTTCTTTACTGATAGTATTGATGAGCGCGGAAATTTGCTTGTTACGGTTGGGGTTATTCACGCTCTCAGGTCCTTATCAACAGTCCCCTGATTTTGATAGAAAAAAGCCTGCTCATTGATGATGTTCCATCCTTGGGCAAGCTTTTTCAACAATCGCTTACTTGACTATTAACGCCGGGCAATGGACTCTTTTCATTACTTTATGGCTGACGCTGCCGAGTACCATTTCCTGCAGCGCGTTCAATCCGCGGCTGCCAATTATAACGAGATCAAACTCTCCTTCATTTGCATATTTCACAATAGCTGGTCCTGGTTCTCCATGCAAAATTTTCACCTCATAAGCTGCTTTTTGAGATTTTAATTCTTCTTCCACACGATGAAGCTTTTGTCTGCGAGATAATTCTAGCTCCTCTGTACTCTGTACGTGAAGAATATCACTCTTGGATTTAGCAAAGTCCACAACATACACCACTTCGATTTTGCAGCCGGTTACCAGTGAAGCCATCTTCCCCGCTTCTTGGGCTGCCCGCAGTGAATTTTCAGAGCCATCTGCCGCCAATAAAATTTTTTTGTACATCTTTCCACCCCATTCACTCGTTTAATGCGTAATTAATTTTGTATTTTTGTGTACTGTCAGCTTGTCGACGATTCTTTGGCTAGGCGAATTTAATCCTTTAATCGTCACTCTGTTATTTCCTTCATTATATTTCATGACCACTTTGTCAATGGCCCCAACAGCGGAATCATCCCAAATGTGAGCGCCTGAAAAATCAATCACAATCTCTTTATGTTCCACAGTAAAGTCAAAGGCATCTAGAAAGCTGTCTACAGAGGCAAAAAACAATTGACCCTCTACCGCAAACAAAACCCGTTCTTTTTCCACCTGCTTATTCACTTTCATTTTAGAAATTTTTGCAGTAAAGAAGATCGCGCTCAAGATCACTCCAGCGATCACACCTTTAGATAAATCATGTGTGGCGACTACAATCGCCACGGTTATGAGCATAACGGCCGCATCTGTCTTCGGTGCTTTTCTTAAATAAGAGAACGATGACCAGTCAAATGTGCCGACCGACACCATAATCATAATTCCCGCAAGCACAGGCATCGGAATTTGTACTACAAGGTCTCCCAATACGATAATGAGAAACATCAAAAACGAGCCGGCCACCAAAGTAGACAATCGGCTGCGGCCTCCTGATTTAACATTGATAACAGATTGGCCAATCATGGCACAGCCAGCCATGCCGCCAAAGAACCCTGTGACAATATTGGCTATTCCTTGTCCCCTTGCTTCTTGGTTCTTGTTGCTTTCTGTTCCTGTCATATCATCAACAATCGAAGCGGTTAATAACGATTCCAATAAACCAACAATCGCTAAAGCAATGGAATAAGGGAAGATAATAGCGAATGTTTCAAATGTAAATGGAACATCTGGAATAAAAAACTGTGGCAATGTTTGACTAATATGCCCCAAGTCGCCCACCGTGCGTAAATCGGCATTCGTATAAATAGCGACCGCTGTCAAAGCAATAATAGCCATTAACGGCGCGGGAATAACCTTAACAAATCGCGGGACAACATATACAATAACTAATGTGATCGCTACAAAAACGTATGTGATAGATGAAACATCAATAAACTGAGGAACCTGGGCCATAAAGATTAAAATAGCTAATGCATTAACAAACCCGATCATAACCGCCCGTGGAATGAATTTCATTAATCTAGCCACTTTACATACACCAAATACGATCTGAATAACGCCCGTTAAAATCGTAGCGGCTAACAAATAATTAATCCCATATTCTCTTACTAGCGGTCCCATTAATAACGCCATAGCACCAGTTGCCGCAGAAATCATAGCCGGACGGCCGCCAGCAAAAGCAATGACAACTGCCATCGTAAAGGAGGCATATAAGCCAATCATGGGATCCACTCCAGCAATAATCGAGAAGGCAATCGCTTCTGGAATAAGCGCTAATGCTACAACGATCCCAGCAAGAACGTCCGCTCTTATATTCGAAAACCAATTTTTTTTGATTTTATTAATCACTTTCTATTACACCTCGCCTATCATAAATTAATGTTTGGCTTTTAACTCTCATAAAAGCCGGGCCGATAAAAACAAAAATCAGTTTACCACTTATCCTCCTAAAAAGGAACCTTTTTGGGACGAATTTTTACATACTTTCTTATAATAGAGGGAAAATCATTTTCAATAGATGAGGAGAATTTGTATGCTAATAGGATATATGAGGCCCTATTATGAAGATCCAAACTGCGACAGCCAAGCACAATATTTGGCCGATTGGCCTTGTGAAAAAGTTTTACAAGAAGAACACTCTTCTGCAAAAAGAAGAACAGAGCTTGACAATATGATCGCCCAGCTTTGTCCTGGCGATAAAATCATCGTAACGAAGCTTTTTATCTTAGCTGATTCTACCCGTCATTTAGTCGAACTCTTAGAAGCGATTGAAGCAAAGGGATCTTTTATCCACTCTCTAAAAGAAGGAATTGACACGGGCGATGCAGGCGGCTATCGCTTCACGGATATTGTTAAGCACCTTGTTGATTTTCAAAGCGATGTCATCAGTGAAAAAACAAGAAGCGGTGTTCATGAGGCAAAGCAGAAAGGAGTGGCGCCTGGAAGACCGCGAAAGCCTGATGAAAATGTGAAAAAAGCGATCCGGATGTATCAAAGCAAGCAATATAGTTTGAAGGAGATAAAAGAAGAAACGGGGATTAGCAAATCTACGCTATATCGATATTTGGAAAGCTAGCCGCTTTCCAACTTTAATAGGACAGCCGATAAGATAGCTGTCCTTTTCTTATACTTTAATAGCTATATTTCCACCTTTGGGACAGTGTCAGCAAAATCATTTCGTAGTAACTGTCCTAAGATTTCAACGACTTTCGGCTGAAAAGGATCAGTTGTCGTGACTAAAGAGAACTTTCTTGTTATCGGGGCTTCCTTTACTTTTAAAATGGCAAGCGATCCAGTCGCTGCTTCTTTTCTGATAGCCCATTGTGACAGCAGGGAAATGCCCAAACCAGCTTCAACTGATTCTTTAATAATTTGTGTGCTGCCAAACTCCATTAATTGTTCCGGCGGTTGTTCAAACAGCTGGAACATTTTTTCTGTTGCCTCCCTTGTGCCTGACCCTTCTTCCCGAACAATCCAAGTCTCCTCTTTCAACTCAGTAAGCTTAATGGACTTTCTGCCAGCAAGGCGGTGATGGGCGTCGGCCACTATATACATTTTATCTTCAGCAAACGCTTCAAACTCAAGCCGTTCATGTTTAAACTCCCCTTCTATAATGCCAACGTCTAACTGCCGGTTGGCAACTGACCGTTCAATTTCCTTTGTATTCCCAATCTTAATGACCGGCTTAATGAGCGGATAATGCTTTTTTACATAAGCGATAATATGCGGGAGCACATACTCTCCAAATGAATAACTAGCTCCTATCGATAGTTCCCCACTCGCTTTGTTCGTTAAATCATCCACCAAACATTTCATTTTAGTGTATAACCCGGTAATTTCTTTTGCGTGGTGGTATACGATCTCCCCTGCTTTATTTAAGCGGACATATTTATTCGTGCGGTCTAACAGCCGAGATCCAACGGTACGCTCAAGTGTCTGAACACACTGGCTAACCGCTGGCTGTGTCATATGCAGCTCCTCTGCTGCCCGAGAGAAATTCTTTTTTTCAGCTACTGTCATAAAAACGAGCAAAAGTTGATCCATCCTTCTCTCTCCTTTTTGCATGTATCATGCATTTTACTTATCATCACAATCACAATGATTTATTTTTCTTATATTAAAACACCCTTTAAGATAGAATTACAACCTATTTTACGGAGGTGTTAAGATGGCTATGCAAAACGTTCAAGTCAAGAAAAAGCTTGTACAGCAAAAGAAGGAGACATCTTCTTTTATACCGTGGATTAGCGGAATTGCGTTTACCTTTCTAATTGCTCTGCTCGGGTATTTACTAGCTCAAGTGCCTGGATTTGATCATGTCGGCCAGCTGGCCTGCGCGATTATCATCGCCGTTGGATATCGACAAGTGTTCGGATATCCAGAAGCCATTCGTTCAGGCATTGCTTTCTCGTCTAAAAGACTGCTGAGACTGGCGATTATTTTATATGGGTTAAAATTAAATATTGATATGGTGCTGCATGAGGGACTGGGACTACTCGTACGAGATGCGGGAGTCATCGTGTTTGCGATCTTTTTAACAATTGGGATCGCTAAATTACTCAAAGCAGATAAAATGATTTCGCTGCTTCTCGGTGTCGGCACAGGCGTTTGCGGAGCAGCGGCTATTGCGGCGGTAGCTCCCATTCTCAAATCAGACGATGAGGATACAGCAATTAGTGTCGGCATTATTGCTCTAGTCGGCACGGTATTCGCTATTACGTATACCCTTTTACGACCGATCCTGCCTTTGTCAGCAATTGATTATGGTATTTGGTCAGGCATCAGCCTACATGAAATTGCCCATGTTGCCTTAGCAGTGGCACCGGCTGGTCAGGACGGATTAGCGGTCGCTTTACTTGCCAAGCTAGGTCGTGTCTTTCTACTCGTTCCGCTTTGTTTTATCTTTATGTATTTAATGAAGCGGAAATCGGCAGAGAACCAATCCGAAGCAAAAGTCGAATTCCCATGGTTTTTAATCGGTTTTCTTGTCATGAGCCTCTTTGGAAGCTATGTTCTTGGCCGCTCCATCCCGGTTTCAGCTGGAACGATGGATGGGATCGCAACTATGACAACATGGTTCCTAACAGCGGCTATGGTCGGACTCGGTTTGAATGTGAGCCTGCGTGATTTACGGACAAAAGCGTTAAAACCATTGATCGCCATGGGCATTACTTCTATCTGTTTATCCATTCTTGCTTATTTTATCGTTTAACTGGCCGTTGAGGCTCTTATATTCGTGGACTGGCCGTGCTTATTAGCCTACTATGCTTTTTTATCAGCTAAATTAGACAGTTTATTAGCCAAACCAAAAATGCCCCGGACAAATTCGGGGCATTTTTTAGCTTTAAGATATACGTAATTTAGAAATCTTTTGTTTCAACTCTTCTCCTGCTCTATTTAGCTGTTCAGCGGAATCTGCAATCGCTGCAATCGCACGAAGCTGCTCTTCCATTGAAGCCGTCACCTCTTCGGTAGAAGCAGCGGACTCTTCTGCTACTGCTGCAATATTTTCAATAGATTGCAGTACATCGCCTTTATGGACATCCATCTCTTGCACACCAGCACTGACTTCGTGGATAGAGAGCACGATATCCTCTATAGAAGAAGCAATAAGCTGAAAAGCCTTTTCTGTCTCCGTTACAACTTTCGCCTGTTCTTCTGCTAAAACCTGATTCATTTCAATGGCTTTAGACGCTTTCTCAGACTCGCTTATGATGCCAGTTAGCGTCTGCCGGACTTCTCCAGTCGCCTGGGCAGACTGTTCTGCGAGCTTTCTTACTTCTTCGGCAACAACAGCAAAGCCCTTGCCATGCTCTCCAGCCCTTGCTGCTTCAATCGATGCATTCAAAGCGAGCAAATTGGTCTGGTCGGAAATCGCATTAATAACAGCAAGAACGCTTTCAATCTCTTTCACTCTTTCCGAAAGGCGGGTCATGACTTCTGCTACTGATTGCGTCAGCTTATTTGTTTCTTCTGATTTTACTTGCAAGCTAGTCACTTGTGCTAATCCCTTTTCACTAGCTTCACTGGCGGCCTGGCTTTTCGCGGTCATTTTTTCTTCCTGTTGAAGAACAGCTTCAATTTGTTTAGTGAAATCAATCATTCTAACATTAGACATTTCAGCATCTTCGGCCTGTTTAGCTGCACCCCCCGCAATTTCATGAATAGCACTGCCGACTTCTTCGCTTGAAGCAGAAGTCTCTTCCGCGATGGCACTCAAGCTTTGGGAAGAATCGCTGACCTGCTGGGCAGATTGATCGACCGCTACTATAATCTCTCTCATATTGGATGCCATAGAATTAAAGCCCTTTGCAAGCACCCCTATTTCATCTTTATTTTTAATCCGCAGCTTTTCCACTGTTAAATCACCAGCGGCCACTTGATTGACATGATCTGTCAATTGCTGTAGTGGTTTCGTTAAAGAGCGAGTGAATCCAATGATCACTACAAGCCCAATAATAGTAGCAGCCACGATCGTCATAGCAATGATCACTAAGACGTGGTTGGCCCCTTTATTAAAATCCATCTTATATGTACCCGCAGCGACTACCCAGCCCCAGTTAGGATCTAAAGCGCTGTAAACAATCTTCTCTCCCGTTTGTTTTGGGTTATTCGGGAGCTTCCACTCGTACTCAGTAAATCCGCCGCCATTTTCCGCTTTATGGATCACCTCCTGAACGAAAAGCTTGCCGTTCATATCCTTAATCTCCCAGGAATCATCTCCTTCGTCAGAATAATGAACGACATCTGTTCCCTTCTGATCAAACGCGTTAAAGTAGCCGTGTTCTCCAAGATCAACCGGGCTTTGTTGATCTCTTATCCCCTCTTTATTTTTAGGGCCAATTAAATAAACTCTAGCTTGTTCCTGAGCTTCTTCCAGTGTCATGCTGCCGTTTTCTACCTGCTTATTTAATGAGTCAATGATTTGGAGCGCCATTTCTACCCCATTTTTTAACGTTGTCTCGCCAGCTTTGTTCAAGTTATCCTTAGAACTATAAAAAGCCGTTGTGCCAATCACTAAGCTTGGAACAAACAGCAAAGCAATAGAAATAACGAGCAGCTTTGTTCTAATAGAATTCCATACCAATGTTATCAACCCTCTCTAAATACCTAAGTCTATAGAACCAAAAACACATCACTTTTCTTTATCGTCTTATTCAACAAAATGTTTACCGAAATACTCTGAAATTTTCTGTATTTTCTATTTGTTTGGAAATTGTTCGTAAATCTTGTCTCTTTTCTGCTGTTTCTCCTAGATCAATTAGGTACAATAAAAGAAAAAGGAGGAAATAAGGGATGACGACAAAATACGAAAATATTTTAATTGCCGTAGATGGATCAGAGGAAGCTAAAAAAGGGTTCGAAAAAGCAATAGACATTGCGAAACGCAACGAAGCGGCTCTTCACATTGTACATATTGTTGATAATGGTTACTTCGCTTCAGTCGAAGCATTAGCGCATGCTTCTATTCCTGACTACAATGAGCAGCAGGGCAAAAAACTGCTCGCAGAATATGAGCAAGCAGCGAAAGAAGCTGGAGCTCCAAGTGTTCATGCCCTTATGGAAACAGGCTCACCAAAATCGCTCATTCCAAATCGCATCGCCAATCAGGTACAAGCAGATTTAATTGTTTGCGGAGCGACTGGAATTCATGGAATGGAGCGTCTTTTCCTCGGCAGTGTCTCTGAGCATATTACCCGTACAGCTAAATGTGATGTGCTCATCGTTCGAAACAACGAAGATAATAAATAGTATACAAACGAGATCGAGCCGGTTATACCGGCTTGATTGGGATTGGAAACAAAGTCTATTTTCAATACACCAGGTTGATTGAAAACGCTTGTCTTTCGAGGCGCGAAGCCTGACGAGGAGCGGAGTGACCATAAGGGTCATGAGCACCGCAGTCGGGCGAGCAACGAAGAAAGTGAGCGTTTGTCAACAGCCTGAATCAAGCCGAGTATACCGGCTTGATTTTTTATTCAATAACCCCTGGACTTTTTATCGCAACTTTCGTATTTACATCGAATTTCAACTGCGGGTAAATACGCTGCCATTCCGCCTCTGTATCCCGGTTGTGCATCCTTGTCGCCTTGTAACGAAGACCAAATCCTAAGGGGTCTACTTCGTTTTCTTGAAGCAATTTTAGAAAATGGGTGAACCGCTTTTGAGCGACTTCACTCGCCTCCCTACTATAATCCCTTAACTTCTTCGGTGTGACACGCTCTGTCGATTCTTCCACAACTCCCTGAATGTCGATATTCATTTTTAAAACTGGTTGTTTATTAGCAGGGGTGAGGATTTTATAATTCACTTTTATATTATTCGCTGCGATAGCGAAGAGAAGTCCCTTCTCGTTTATCTCAATGTCTGCTTTTGTCTCTTTTTCTGTTAGGATATTGTAAAACTTCGTGTATTCAGAGGTTAACTTTAACTGTTTCTTGTCACCTTTGAAAACAATGGCCTGATTCGTTCGATACTCATTCGTTTTTTCGGTTGTTCGAATAATCGGTAAAATCGGGTCCAGCCCCGTTTCGAACAGCCGGCGGGAAAAGTCATAAAGGTAGGTCGTTACAATATACGCGCTTTCTGTTCCCTCATTTGAAAAGATATTAAATAAAGCATTAGAACCCGGCAAATCGGTAGTTGGATTTGTTTTTAAAACCTCTTCCGCTGATGGCTCTCCTACCGCTATCCATGCGATTCCTTGGAAGTCCCTTCTTCTTAGGAAAATATCAAATGTTTTTTTCATGTCGCGCTCCAGAATGCTCTCCCCTAATACGATCACTTTCGCATGGGCAAAGTCCAATTCCTTATCAGTATGAGTTTTTAATATCCGGATCCCTTCTGCCAAGGTAACCGATTCGATAGACAAATAAGCATAGGTTGGTTTCGGAGATTGTTTAAATGTTCCTGTGGGCACAGCCAATTTTAACGTCAGGCGGTAAGGCTTCTTTTTGTTCTTTGTTCCATCTACACCAACCGCCACGACGAACCCCCTCTTATCAATATCTTTAAATCCGCAGCCTGATATGAGGATCATAGAGGATAGGACGACAACGAAAAGAAGAAGCGTTTTCCTCTTCATGCCCTCGCCCTCTTTTTTATCCATAAGAGACTAAATAGAATAACGAGGACGTAAGGGGACAGGAAGTTGAGCGCATATTTTGTATACTCATAAAGCTGAGGTTCTGTTAAGTAAGGAATAATCACAAGACTTCCAATCCAGAACAGCCCCACAAAGACCAAAGGAGTCAAATTATAACCTTTCCATTGAAACTTCTTAAACCATATTATATTTTTAAGCAGTTCTGTGGTCACGTGCCAGTGAACGAGAATACTTAAAAATGAAACAGCCAAATTGACAAGCGCAAATATGAACAGCACACGCTCGATGAACCCAAACTTCATTCGAATAGAGTCCGCTGTAAGAAACCAAGGGTGAATAAGATAATTAATATGCTTAAAACCTTGGAAGCCAATTGGAATGAAATAAGAAGTAAACAAAGCAAACGCCCCCGTCATACCTATAATCAGTACCTCTTTCCATGTCATTTTTTGTTTATCTGTAAACACACGGTTAAAAATAATTAAATTCGCCGGACCTAAGATGACATATAGGGAGGCAGAGAAGGACGGATAATCTGGCATATTTCCGATGTACATCATCGCTTCCCTTACAAAATCCCAATTCATCCCTTTATCCAAGTACATTTTGACGAAAATAAAAATCGTGAAGGGGATACTTAACAGAGCTACAATTTCTACCGTATACAAAACACTTTTCGAATTCATTAATATTCCAAATGAAACAAAAAGTACCATCATCGAAATAATGCCCATAAGCGGCATCTCGGGAGTTAAAAATCGTCTTAATAGAGCTGAATACGTGATAACAGTAATTAAGCCGGCTGTAAACCAGACGAGTGCTGTAGAGAGAAGCAACAGAAAAGAAATCCATTTGCTCGTATATTCTTTTAATAGCTCGGGATATCCTTTGCCGGGAAAATGGGTAAATATTTTAACGATCCAGGATATCATTATCGTTCCCAAGACAAGGGACAGAATCATAGATACGATGGCCCCTCCCTTTCTAGCTTCAAACAGCACCATCGGAACGAAAGTAATGATATGAGCGACCATATTAACGGCGAGCAAGTAATAAAAATAACGGTTCATCTCTATATCCCTTCATTTTCATTCGCTTTTTTTTGTATAAATACTTTTAAATAAGGCTCTCCAAAACTATTGAGATGCGTTAAATACATCACTAAACCGATAAGACCCAGCGTTAATCCGGCTATCCCCGAAATAGTTGCAATGAGTAATAACACAAATTTCATGACCCTGATTGCCGTATTCATTTCATTAATCGGGATGGCAAAATTTGAAATGGCTACAGCCGACACGATAATAATCATAATATTGGAGACTAAAGCAGCTTCTGTAGCAGCCGTTCCTAAAATTAAACCGCCAACTGTTGTTGCTGTTCCGCTAATGACTTTTGGCAGCCGGACACTCGCTTCAATGAGCAATTCCATAATTAGGAGCATAAACAGCACTTCAATAAAGGAAGGATATGGAATTCCGACCCGGCTGCCGGCTACGGATAAGGCGAGCTGCACTCGAAAAATTTCCGGATTATATGAACTAACCGCTACATATAAACCAGGAAGCACTAAAGAAAGGAACATTCCTAAATAGCGTATCCCTTTGAGAAATTTTACGACAAAGTATGGATAGTAGTTATCATCCATGGCTGATAAAAAATCAAAAAAGACACATGGAGCAATAATGGCGAATGGATCGCCATCGAGTAAAATCACGACTTTTCCGCCGGATAGGTTATATACGACCCGGTCTGTCCGTTCTGTAACCATCATTTTTGGAAATAAAGTATACTTTTTTTTGCCCATCACTCTCTTTAGTTCGACCGTTGACTGAATAATGGGCTCCTTTAATTCCTTTAGGCTTTTTCTAACCTTGTCCAACACTTCTTTACTGACTGTTTCCCTGTCATACATTAAAACCAGTGCCTGATGAGACTTAGCCCCCACCTCAAACATTTCCACTGTAAGAGTGGGTTCATGGTACCGCTGCCTGACAAGGTTAATATTCGTTTGAATGTCCTCACTGAATGCATATTGAGGACCTTGTGTCGTTGTTTCAATAGCTGCTTCTAGCACATTATTTGTATTAACCTTTTTGACATCCAGCATAATCAGCTGTCCGCGAATAACTATGATCACGCTTCCTTTTGTTAACTCTATAATCAACTTCTCTTTTGTTGTAATTTCCTGCTGACTAGGAAGTGATTGCAAGTAGGCTTCATAATGGGTTTCTGAATCCATTTCAAAAAAGGGTTTAATGACTAGCTTTTGAAGCTGGTCGCCATCGACCACTGTCTTAATAAATAGAAGCGCAGCCTCTTTTCTTTCAATTTTCATGTGCTTTTCTACAAAATCTGTGTTTGGTTTTAGCTGCTTTGTTATCCAACGAATTGTCTCGGTTGCTTTAGTCGAACGCTGCATTCTTTCACCTAATCTCTATTCATAATGAAATATTTATCAAGCTATCGCCGAACACGCTAACTTTACAACTTTCACCATAAGCGTTATGTATGTATCTGAGAACGTAGACAAAGTCTAATTTTCAATATCCCACGCTAATTAAAAAAGAGCGCTTGCCAACAGTCTGTGTATCTTATTCTCGGTTTCCCGCTCCTTGTTTATACATCGTGACACAACAAAAAAGACTGATCCGGACGAAGGGATTTCCCTTCCTAGATCAGTCTTTTTAGAAATACTTACTTTCTGCTATCTATCATTTGAAAACATGTAATGCCGCTCATTGAAAGTCATCGAAAAAATCAAACTGATAGCGAACATATTACCCATGAGCGAGCTTCCTCCGTAGCTAATAAACGGAAGCGGGATCCCCGTAATCGGCAAGAGTCCGATCGTCATGCCAATGTTCTGGAAAGCGTGAAACGTAATCATCGCGATGACACCAGCACACATGTACGTATAATAAGGAATTTTCGTGCTTAAAGCGAGCTTCGTAATATGATAGATTAATAGGAAAAAGAGACTCACGACTATACTTGCACCGATAAAGCCATATTCCTCACCGATAATACTAAAGATAAAGTCCGTATGGCTTTCTGGAAGATAGACTTCCCGATAGCCGAATCCTTTTCCCATCGTTTGTCCAGAACCAATAGCCAGCAAGGATCTGGTTAAATGAAACCCAGTTGAACTTTCGTACGTATACGGATCAAGCCAGGAATAAATACGGCCAAACTGATACTGCTTAACCCCAAGATACTTTTCTAAAATAAGAGGATGCCAGAGCACCATATAGAAAATACCGGCCGTAATGGCTCCGGCAGAACCGAATAACGGCAAGAGAATTTTCCACGTAATTCCTGAAACAAAAATCATGCCGAGCAAAATGGATAAAAACACAAGGGATGTCCCAAGGTCTGGCTGCTGCATAACGAGCAACAGCGGAAAAGCCGTAACAAGCCCTAATTTAATGAGAAGCCAAAAATCTGATTGAATCGTTTTAACAGGATTCTTTTGGTGATGAACGATAAGCACACGAGAAAGCGTCAAAATTAAAAAGACCTTAATAAACTCTGAAGGCTGCAAGGACAAGCCCGGAAGCTGGTACCAGCTCTTCGCTCCGTTAATAACGGGCGCAATACTAGAAGGTGCGACAATCAAGAAAGCGAGCAGGAATATACCGAGCCCATATAAGTACCAAGACATGCCCATTAATTGATCCGAATCAAATCGAACGACAACTAAAATAATGCCGATACCGACCATATAATAAAGAATTTGCTTCATCACGAAATTACTATTATACTGCCCGGTCGTCTGGGCGCTGTAAATCGCGACACAGCTCGTTATAAACAACATTAACAATATAAGAATCAATCCGTAATCAATACGGCTGGAGTTTTGTTTTGGAGAAGTCATGAAAGGATGCCTCTTTCTTATAAAATTACACATCTTACATTATAACGTTAAAGTATGATTTCACAACAGTTTAAGATTGCCCAGCAAAGAGAAAATCGCCTGGAAATAAAATGAAGTGATGTTTCTCCTATCCCTAACTCCAGTGATTAAATACCAGCTCTCCAACCGTGCATGGTCTCCAATGAGCGATTTGCCCCATTTCTGCCTGATTTAAATCATTTTCCTGCATAACGGCGAGTGCAGGATTGGCTTTTAACTTTAATAATTGACTTAGTTCCTTTGCTTCACAAATATAGAAACCTTTAAATATTCCCTCTAAAGCAGGCTCATCATAAAATATAATATGTTCGAACTCTACGGAGGCGGCAAAAGCAATAATCGGATAATGGGCGTTCATTAATATATGAATCCGCTTTTTCCCATTATCAAGAACAGCTTCAAAAAAGTTCGTGTTTACTTTTGGCTTATGAAAGGCAATCACCTCTGCTTGTATGGTTCTGGCCGCCTCGAAACACATTTTTTTGAAGAGCTTGCCATTATTTCGCGGCGGTGGATTTTCGCCACTTTCATAAAACCCCGTAATTCCGTAAGATAAATGCATTCATACTGCTCCTCTCAACAATAAACACTCCTTCTTATTATAGGAAAAGCAAGCTTCGTTCACTCCCATTTAACAAAACCTTAAAGAAATTGAAATGTTTTATTTGTCTCCAGCCGCTCCAACTCATACAATGGAAGACAGAACAACAAATGAAGGAGAATGAAAAATGGAAAAAATACAAAGCACAGATCAATTTCAACAACTCATTTCACAAGAAAAACCAGTTATTATGAAATTTACAGCTGGCTGGTGCCCGGACTGCCGCCGTATGGACATGTTCATCGGTGATATCATTGCTGAGTACAACCAATATGACTGGTATGAAATCGACCGGGACGAATTTCCGGAACTCGCTGAAAAATATGACGTCATGGGCATTCCAAGCCTTTTGATTTTCAAAAACAGCGAAAAACAAGCACATCTCCACAGCGCCAACGCAAAATCACCAGAACAAGTTATCGAATTTTTACAGTCTGTCTAACTAGCTATCGCCCTGGCATGATATACCAGGGCGATTTTTTATGCTGATTGAGGATAAGTATACAAACTTTCTTGATGAAAAGCCGACAATTCATAATATGAATCGGCTGATTCTTGATATCTTCTTATTTATCCAGGATATACTCCTGGTTAATCGCATTCACTGAGCCTGCGCCTCGATCTGTTTCCTTTCCCCTTTTTCTGCCAAACCAGCATGCCGAAATTCACCAATTAGTATTCCGGCTGCTCCTCCAGCAGCATAAGCAAACGCCCATAACTCATCAGCAAGCAAAAAAATAGTAAGCGATGAGAGCACGTACACAGGCCAGGCGTACCAAAGTGACATGAACAAGTCATCTTCTTTTCTTTCAATCCACGGAACACCTTTGTAAAGAATGAACTGATAAACAGCTGAAATATAGAAGAAAAAACAAACAGTCCCTAATAGCGAGACACCGGCGAATGTCCAATCAATATAAAAAATAATAACAAAAGAAGTAAAGAACCAAACACCTAGTACAGCTAAAATATAAGGATTGACTATGAACTCTCTTATCTTCATTCTTTATTCCTCCTTTTTATACCGTATGCATGTAGTCGTATAGAAAGACGGATGTTCTGTGAAGACGCACAAAAAAGACACAACATTTTTACATTTTCTATAAATAATTTTGACAAACCTCCGATACCAAAAGAAATAACGCTTTTAAAAAGAGCCATGGGACTCTATCAGCTTTGGGGATAGGGATATAGGAGTGGGGATATGAAACTTTTTAGAACAAGACAAAAGAACACAGTTGAGACTGAAACAGCTTCAACTGTCTCAGCAGTCGGACGGCTATCGATCCGGCCAGGTGGCAGCCTCATGAACCAACTAGATATGATTGGATTGACTGAGAAAGATTTAGCTATCGTAAAAACACTTCAACCGCTTGTCGAAGAGCATCTCGATGACATCGTCACAACCTTCTATGATGCTGTCGGCAAACAACCGAATCTGTTAAAGATTATCGAGGATCATAGCAGTGTGAATCGGTTGAAGAAAACCCTAAGACAGCATATTCAAGAGTTGTTTAATGGTGAAATTGATGAGGAGTTTATTCAAAAGCGACTCCGTATTGCTTATGTACACGTACGTATCGGTCTAAAAACAAAATGGTATATGTCTGCTTTTCAGGAGCTTTTTAACTCTCTTATTGCCCTTATTTCTGAGCAAGACAAGACAACGGCTGAAAAAATTCAAGCCATTTCCTCTGTGTCTAAGCTGCTGAACCTCGAGCAGCAGCTCGTCCTTGAAGCCTATGAGAAAGAAGAAGAACGTCTCCGCACAGTCGCACAGCAAAAAAGAGAAGAGATGATTGCTAGTGTGCATTCTGTTTCTCAAGAGCTGGCGGCCATTTCTGAAGAGACAAGCGCTTCCTTAAAAGAGCTTAGCGCAAAATCAGATTCCATCCTTCAGCTTTCAAAAGACGGTATGGCACTTGCTGATGATTCTGCCAATCGCTCTGTTCGCGGACAAAAAATGTTAAAGGATCAAGGAGAGAAACTATCAGAAATTCAAACAGCAGTAACCGACATTCAAACATTTTCTGCTCAATTAAATCAAATCGCTTCCAATATCACAGAAGTGATTACGATTGTCGGCAATATTGCCGGCCAGACAAACTTACTGGCATTAAATGCTTCTATTGAGGCAGCGCGTGCTGGTGAATATGGCAAGGGCTTTGCCGTTGTGGCAGAAGAAATCCGCAAGCTGTCTGACCAAACAAAAACATCCACATCGAATGTTTCTGACCATATCATGAAGACAAATCACTTAATCGGCCAAATGAGCCATTCCGTCGACAAAGTGAATGATTTGGTTATACAAGGCATGGATAGCATGGGCAAAACAGATGAAGATTTCAATATGCTATTAGAGCTGATCGCTAATACGAAAAAACAAAATCATTTGATTGAAGGCGAGATGGCCGAGCTCAACCGGATTATCGATGAAATTGAACACGCTTCCCAGGAAGTGGCTAATTCAGCTGTCTCTTTGAGTGATTCCACTGACGACTTGCATTACGACCATTAAGAAGGTATCCCTTCCACTAGCGCTTCAGGTTTACTGCTGGAGCGCTTCTTACTTATGAGAATAGAGTTTTTCATATCAAAAAGCCCGGCCAACAGCCCGACTCTTTTTTCAAAAGAATCGCAAGCATTGGACGGGCTTTTTTTATTGATTGGGTACTACAATAAAGCCGACTTTTTCTTCAATTAATTTAAGTATGTCCGTTAATTTTGTGTCTTGTTTTTGTGCTTCTTCATAGGCGTCTCTCATAGCCAAAAGAAATTGCTGCTGGTCCTGTGTCATGTGTGAACTCCTTTTACGTTAAAAATAGAACAATACTTCTTTTCCACGTTTGTCTATTTTTAAACCAGGGCTCACTTAATTTTCTTCTGTCAGCTCTACCCATTCTTCCGCCCATTTAGAAATCTCTTTCATGACCGGCTTCAATGCCTTCCCTTTTTCCGTTAATTCATATTCTACTCGTACAGGCACTTCTGCGTACACTTTTCTTGTGACAAGCTCTTCTTCTTCCATCTCTTTCAAGCGCTCCGTCAACAGTTTTCCGCTGATCGGCAATTCTGCTTTAATATGTGAAAACCGTTGTGGCCCTAATAAAAGCTGATTAATAATCAATCCGGTCCACCGCTTCCCCAGCATCTTCATCCCTTTCTCAAATTTAGGACAAAGCTGAAAATCATTCATCGCCTTCACCTCTTTATATTCTTATTATACCTATTTTTCTTTAAAAGGAAATCTCATTACTTTTATAAACAAAGTTACTTGACACTATTTTATTTTTATTTTATATTTGGTTACGAAATGTAACAAAAGATCATTTCACATAGTTAGAATTTTGTGAAATGAGGATAGCTTCTTCAACTAACACACATACTGCCCTTAGGGACAGTAAAATCTTTTTTAGAAAGAGGGAAATCATGATGGCAAAAGATTTTTACACTGCGGTACAAGAAAGACGCTCTATCTATGCTATTAGCAACGAGCAGCCTGTGTCAAATGATCGCATCCAAGAAGTGGTAGAATTTGCAGTGAAATATGCACCAACCGCTTTTAATTCTCAATCTGGACGTGTCATTGTTTTATTTGGTGAGCAGCACGAAAAGCTTTGGGATTTAACAAAAGAAACATTGCGTGAGATTGTTCCTGCCAAAGACTTTGGTCCAACTGAAGAAAAAATGGGATCATTCAAAGCAGGTTCTGGTACTGTTCTCTTTTTTGAAGATGAGGAAGTTATAAGAGGACTTCAAGAACAATTCCCAACTTACAGCGATAAGTTCCCAGAATACTCCTTACAATCATCCGGCATGCTTCAATACATCGTCTGGACTGCTCTTGAACAAGAAGGGCTTGGAGCTACGCTTCAGCATTACCAACCACTAATTGATGAAAAGGTGCGCAACGAGTGGAATGTTCCTGCTTCTTGGAAACTGCATGCACAAATGCCGTTTGGCAAGCCGGTTGCACCTGCGGGCGACAAAGAATTCCAACCGCTTAGCGAACGTGTAAAAGTATATAAATAATCCCAATGATCAAAAGCTTATTCAGTCTTTCGCTGAATAAGCTTTTTTAGTATGTAAAGATTTTCCCCTGTGATGTTACAATAAAAACATCCTATTCACTAAAAGGTGGTGGCCTTATGTATAAATTCGTGATGCCCGAAGTCATTTTTGGCAGCGGTTCCATCCAACAAGCTGGTGAAAGCTGTGCCCGTCTCGGTGCAAAACGCGCTCTGATCGTGACAGACGAAGGCGTTATTCAAGCTGGCTGGTCAGAGCTAGTCGAAAAAAGCTGCCGGCAAGCCGGTCTTTCTTCCTTTCTTTTTTCTAAGGAACATGCCAAGTTAAAATTCATATTTTTATCACTTATTTTAAGAAAAGAAGCCGCCTTTTCGGCTGATTGAGCCGTTTTTACGGCTGATCTCTGACAAAAAAACGGCTCTTCTGCTCATCCTGACTATGCAAAAAAACAGCTCTACCCGGTGGCAGAACTGTTTAGTCTTTTATGGTCTAATTAATCAAAATAATTATCGGAGCTTGAGTTTGTAGTATCGACTGGCGTCTTCTAGTGTCTTCTTTAATTATCCTTGGTTTGTTTTTGTTAGATCTACTTTTTTCAACGCCTCTTCATCCACAATCAGAGTTACATTCGGATGTGTAAGTAAAGCTGAAGCCGGAAAGCTCTCGTTCGCTTCTTCTGTCAATAGCCGAACGATGGCATCTGCTTTTGATTCTCCTGAAACGAGCAGCACAATTTCTTTAGCACGCATGATCGTTTGAATGCCCATTGTAACCGCGTGTGTCGGCACTTCATCTAGGCTAGAAAAATAACGGGCATTTGCTTCTCTTGTTGATTCATCAAGCGTCACCACGTGAGTGACTGAATCAAAAGAAGTTCCTGGCTCATTAAAGCCGATGTGACCATTTCCTCCGATCCCGAGTATCTGAAGATCAACATCCCCTGCTTCTTTAATTAGCTGTTCATAGTAGCGGCATTCTGCTTGTAAATCCTCCGTTTCTCCATTCGGTAAATGAACATTTTCTTCCGGGATATCAATATGATCAAACAACTGCTGTCTCATGTATGTATAATAACTATTCTGATCTTCCCGCGGCAGGCCGGCGTATTCATCGAGGTTGAACGTCGTTGCCTGTTGATAACTTGTACCTGCTGTTCGATGATCCGTTACTAACTGTTCATACATTCCTTCAGGTGTTCCCCCTGTAGCAAGCCCTAGCACAAGCTGAGGGTTTGCCTTTACTTTTTCTAAGATGAGCCTCGCAGCGGTTTCACTTAATTCTTTGTAATCTTTTACTTTTATTATCTTCATGCTTTTATACTCCTTTGAACATATGAAAATAACGATGACTGGATAAATCGTTTTATTTATTTTTACCATACACTTGGCAAATAAGCTATGAGAGCCCCATATTTTATCGCCATATATTTCGTCTTTTTCCGTTGATTATCTTACTTTTTTATCGGGAAAGCATATGCTTTTTGATAGAATCATGTAGAATAAAGACAAAGAAGAACGTTTAAATCTACTCCAACGACTGACCGAAAAAACTTAATACAAGAAAAGAGGGATTCCGATGAATCAGAAAGAGACAATGATTGACTGGATGATCTTCACACACGATGAATGGCAGTTTTACATAGCGAAAACCCAAAGCGGGCTTTGTTACGTGAGTTCTCCTAATCAACCGTACGAAGAGTTTGAGAGCTGGATACGAAAGCATTTTCCTGCGGCAGTGCTCGCGGAAAACACGGAAGCTTTGAAACCCTATGCCATTGAGCTGCAAGAATATTTTGAAGGAACACGGCAATCCTTCTCACTGCCTGTCGATGTAAAAGGAACCGCTTTTCAGGAAGAGATTTGGGAAGCATTAAAGAGCATACCGTATGGAAAGACTCTTTCCTATTCTGATATTGCCCAGCTTATTGAAAAACCGAAAGCTGTTCGTGCCGTCGGGTCAGCCATCGGTGCGAACCCAGTGCTGATTACGGTACCGTGCCACCGTGTCATTGGCAAAAATGGAGCAATTACTGGTTATCGCGGAGGGACGGATATGAAGCACTATTTGCTTCAATTAGAAGCACAGAAAGACGTAAAATGATAGGATCATTTTAACTTTTAAAAAAGCCTGATTTATAGTTCTAAATCAGGCTCGCTTATTCAATTCCCATAAATAAGGATTTCCGTCTTTCCGTTTTCCGCCGTTATTTCTGCCTGTCCGCCAATTGGCAAAGTCGCAATTGGATCGGTATGCCCAAAGCTTACATTCGCCATCACCGGAATGTCACGAAGCTCTGGCTTATTTTTGAGCAATGAGACGAGTGCCGACTCGGTAATATCGGACTCTCTTTGGAAACGGCCGATTAAAACCGCTTTTAATTCTTTGGCATCCGGTAAATGAAGAACGGACTGTATATCACGATCAAACTTCATTAAATGCGTTTCATTGTCATCTTCAATAAACAATACCGCTCCTTTTAAAGAAGGCATGTATTCTGTTCCCTGCAGTAAATTTAACGTACTGAGATTGCCGCCGACAATCCTTCCTTCTGCTCGTCCTTCCGTTATAATGATAGGCCCTTCATTTGGATAGTACGTACGATCTTCCTGATCTAAATACCATTTATCATCGCTCCACGTCTCAGGAGCTTCTAATTCAAACGGAGCATCATTTGTCAGAGCAGCGAGCATTCCTTGTATCGTATAATCGGCCATCTGTTTCATTCCAAATGTAGAAAAATGGGGGCCCGAGTACGTAATCAATCCGGTCTTTCGATAAATAGCTAATTGAAGTGCGGTAATATCGCTGTAGCCAATAAGAATTTTTGGGTTATTTTGAATCAAATCATAATCGATATGAGCGAGCAGCTGATTCACATTGTATCCGCCGATCGCTGTAAAAATAGCTTTTACATTCGGATCACGAAACGCCTCGTGTAAATCCTCTAGTCTATTTTCGACAGAGGTAGAAAACACAAGATCATGTTCCTCGACATGACGTCCAAACGTCACACGAAATCCTAGCCCTTCTAACCGCTCCTGTGCGATCTCTACCTGTTTTCCTTTTACAATAGCCATGCTCATGGATGGGGCAATCACTCGAATTTCATCCCCTGGCTGCAAACGTGGTGGCTGCATTTTTCCTTCCTCCAAAATTCTGCTTTATTCGTTTATTAAGCTGAGTGCCGCTTCACAGCAGGCTTGGTCCTGATCGGTCGAACCGCCGCTTACGCCGATTCCGCCTGCTAAATCATTTCCGCAGCGTATCGGATAACCGCCGCCAAATACCGTCAGCCGTTTCGTATGCACGATGCCGGTTTTTAATGCCGGCTTATCTTTAATCACATCATACCATTCATGAGTAGGCCTTCCAAATGCAGCTGCCGTATAAGCTTTATCCTGGGCAATATCGATGCTTAACAATGGAGCTTGATCCATTCTTGAAAAAGCAAGCAAGTTACCGCCTGCATCCATAATCGCTACGTTAATCGCAATCCCCAGCTCTGCTGCTTTCTCCTTAGCCGCCTGGATCATCCGCTCAGCTAAATCACTAGAAACCGTCTTTTTTTCAATAAACATGGTCATGTTTATTCTCTCCTTTCTATAATTAAAGGGAAATTAAGAAAAGACGGCACACCGGCCGCCTTTTACCTGCTATGTACGTTCTCTTTGTACATTTCCTGCATTCTTTCTTTAATTATGTGCATAACTTTTTCAACCTTACTGTCATCCCGATAAGCTTCTTCATAAGCTTCTTGCATCAGCAACAATAACTGTTTCTGTTCTTGCACTTTCATTCCTTTACCTCGATTATCCACTAGATTTCTTTCTCAATGAAACAAATTTATCATACTATAAAATTGCGAATCTTCCAAGATAAAAGCAAATTATTCCCTTTTATGTCACCTTCCTATAAAGAAAGCCGAATAGTGACGGCACCCGGCTTTCTTTGTCTAATCTTTGCATGATTATCTGTTATCGTACGTTTTTTGTTCACGCTTACCTGATGTTGTCCATCATTCTATAAGCTTTACCGACGCTCACTGGATGTTGTTCACCTTTCAAAGCTAGCGGCCATTATCGTTTTACAAACATCTGTGTATAATAAATACCGTAATCGCCGCCCTCGGCAATCCCAATTCCCATTTCTGCATAGTTTGCACTTAAAATGTTAGCACGATGGCCTGGACTGTTCATCCATCCTTTCATAACAGCCTCTGCTGTACTGTAACCAGCAGCGATATTTTCACCGGCATATGTAAAGCCAATGCCATACCGATCCATCATATCAAATGGACTGCCATACGTTGGAGAAGTATGATCAAAGTAATTCTTCTTCGCCATATCTTCCGATTTCAGCTGTGCCACCTTCGCTACATCATCAGCATACTTTAGCGGTTTCACTCCGGCTTTTGACCGCTCTTGGTTAACAAGGCTCAGAATTTGCTGCGCTACCTCTGCATGGGCATCGGACAGCGTATCTTTAGCAGGCGGCTGCGGCGTTGTTACTTCCTGATCATGCTTAAGAATATTGCTAATAAAGACAGCAAGCTGTCCTCTCGTTACCTTTCCATTTGGTGAAAAGGTCGTTGCCGTTGTACCCGATGTGATACCGGCGCCAGCCAGTGTTCCAATGTATTCAGCTGCCCAATGATTTTCCGGTACATCCGTAAAGCTTGGCCCTTTCGCTCTCGGCAAGTTAAAGGCCGTTACCATGATTTTAGCTAATTCTGCTCTCGTAAGCGGGCGGTTCGGATGGAAATAATCCGCCTTTGAGAATATTCCCCGCTCTGTGAGCGCCACAATGTACGAATAGCCGGCTGTGCCAGAAGCTGAAACATCCTGAAACTTCATTGTACTTGTCTGTTTAGGATTGATCTTTAATGCCCGTCCAATAAAAATGGCGCTCTGTGCCCTAGTCACAGGTTCCTGCGCTCGAAATGTCCCGTCTTTAAAGCCTGTGATAATTCCTTGACTTGCCATTTTCTCAATTTGCGGATATGCCCAGTATTTATCAGAAATATCATGGAACGAAGTGGCTGCATCCGCTGGAGAAGCCCAGATACCGCCTGAAAGAATTAATGCTGCGGCTGCTGTTCCCATTTTTTTTGATAGTTTCATAGATTTCCACCTCTGCTAAATAAATGATTACTTGTAACCTGCCTCATTATATCAATTAGCTAAACCAATCTCATCGCCTGATTGACCTATATGAATAGAGAAAAATGCCTTTATAAAACTACTTTTCTCTTATTTAAATAAAATAAACCTAGAAATTTCCCATTTGACATGTTGTTGACACATTCCTCCTTTATATTAGAACTATCAAATCGTTATTGAAGTCTTTCTGTACATAGGAGGAATAGATAGATGAAGAAAAAAACGATGTCGTATGTGATGAGCGGCGCGCTCTCCATCAGCATTTTAGGATCAACTCCTTCACTAACAGCAGCGGGCCCAGCTACAACGAAGGCTGAAGCCGCTTCTTATAAATACCGGGACGGACAACAAATAAAGGGAATCAGAGATTTCTCTGATGTCATCCGTGAACAAGCAGCATCCTTTGGAATTGATCCTGCCAACAAAGATATTGAAACACTTGCCAGAGAAGTGCGGGAAGCAAAAGTACAACAGCAGGCAGCATCCTTTGGGATCAACACATCGAATAAAGATTTCCAAACTCTGAAACAAGAAATCCGTAACGCCCAGCAATCATTGAATGCTAAGCGTTAATTCGGTTTCTTCTCTTTTAAGCTGTCAATTGGCAGCTTATTTGTTTTTTTCTTATAATGAAGAAAAAATAGATCGAACTGTATGAAAACGGGATGATTAGAAAATGAGGTGAAGTAGGGTGACAGCTGCTATACTGCTCGCAGAGGATGAACTGGCCATTAGCCAGGTGTTAAAAGCTTATTTAACGAAAGCTGGCTTTCACGTTATGCAAGCCTTTGATGGACAACAAGCAATCGATTTATTCCATTCTGAACCGACTGACCTTGTACTGCTCGACGTTATGATGCCTAAAGCAGATGGTTGGACTGTTTTAAAAGAAATTCGGCAAACAAGCTCATGCCCGGTCATTATGCTCACAGCACTGGGAGACGTGAACTATCGGTTAGAAGGGTTAAATAATGGAGCAGATGATTATATTACGAAGCCATTTAACGGCGAAGAAGTCGTAGCGCGAGTACGGGCTGTCCTTAGGCGTTCAGGCAATGAAGCTCCTTCTTCAGCCATTAAACAATATGGAAGCTTAGCCATTGATAGCTCCGCGCATCGAGTGACATTAAAAGGAATTAACCTAGCTTTAACACCACGCGATTTATCGGTGTTATTATTTCTCGCTTCCCAGCCAAATAGAACATTCACACGTGAACAGCTGATCGAGCATGTTTGGGGCCATGATTACGATGGCAGCGACCGTGCCGTTGATTTATCCATTAAACGGCTGCGTAAATCGTTAAAAAATTGGCCAGAAACAGAAGGTGAAATCAAAACATTACGGGGATTGGGGTATCAATTTTGTGTTTATGAAAACAACTAGAAGAATCTCTTTGCTGCGCTATTGGACAACGCGTTATGTTGCGGCTCTTTGCCTTGGCCTCTTCATTGCAGCCATTCTGACTGTTATTTGGCTGCAGCATACGATGCTGAACAATCGACTGGAAGTATCAGAATTTATCGCAGAGGAACTAGCTAATCGGATTGCCGGCAGCCAAGAAGAAAAAAACGTCTCTCCAACGATTGATGAAGATATGCTGAAAAGCCGTGAGCTCTTTTTACAGTCCGAACATCCTCCTGCTATTTTTATTACAGATCCAAAAGGACGAGTTCTTTCAGCTAATCAGTCGACTTCTGGTATCGAAACGAGTTCCTTCGCTCCTTCTCTTTTACAGAAAAAAGGAGACGTATTAAAGCTTTCTCCCGAACTGGCGAACGGATCACGCACATGGATGATTAAAAAGCCTATTAAGGTGGATGATATTATATTCGGCTGGGTCGTTATGCTGCAGCCCGAAAATGAACTGGAAAATGTAACAGAGGAATATCGGCTGTTGACTGGGCTCATTATCAGCCTAGGCTTATTTGGCTGGGCAGCGATTTATATTTTATCACGCCGGCTTGCTACTCCGATTAGCCAAGTAGCAAAAGCTGCAAAGCAAATTCAAGAAGGCAATTATCAAGTGCGCCTGCCGGAACAAATTAAAGAACAAGAAGTATATGATCTTGTTCATTCCTTTAAAGAAATGGCTCAAAAGCTGCAACAGCTGGAATCTTTACGAGCTGAACTATTAGCAGGGGTTACTCATGAATTAAAAACACCGGTCACTTCTATTAGCGGTCTTTTACAAGCGGTAAGAGATGGTGTAGTAACAGGAGATGAAGCACAGAACTTTATTGATATCTCTTTGAAAGAGACGACAAAAATGCAAAAAATGGTGAACGATTTACTGGAATTTAATTCTTTTTCAGCGAATGCCTTGCCTGTAGCCGTTGAAAAACATCCAGTGAATGAACTGCTTTCTGAAATTGTCCATCAGTGGCATTTGGGGCAAGAGACGGAAGAAATTACGATTTCCTTCTCTCCTTTACCAACGAATCGTTCTATAACGACCGATGCTGTGCGTTTGCAGCAAATCATTGTCAATTTGTTAAACAATGCCCGCCACGCTGTTGATTCTGACGGCAAAATCGAGGTCTCTCTATCAGAACAAGAAGACGGATTTCTATCTATTGAAGTAAAAGACAACGGCAGTGGCGTTCCACCGGCTGAGCAGGCACTCATTTTTGAACGTTTTTACCGCGGAGAACAGAAAAAATACAAAGTCCGTGGCCTAGGCCTCGGCCTGCCTTATAGTAAGCTGCTCGCTCAGGCATTAAATGGAGAGCTTATATTGAAAGATAGTTCCTCATTCGGCACAACCTTTCAAATTTTGCTGCCGTTATCGAAGGCAGCAATCCTCGGTGAATAAAACAAGGAGTTCGGATCATATACATGCCGATTTCGCTAATCAAATAGCCAATCTAAATAATAAGGCTGACTCTTTCTAGAGTCAGCCTTATTATTTAGTATCCTTCCGGCTCAAATGTCTTACAGTCCGTCTCTTTCGTGTTAGTGGCCTGATTTCCTTTGTGGCTGACCACGTAAATCTGGTCGGCTGAACACTTGTTTCCTTGCGCCCAATAAGTACAGTTGTTTACTTCACACAATACGTCTTTCGCCAAGCTCCACACCCCCTCCTTTTTATAGTTAACAAAAAAGGGGAAGCCATGCACTCCTTATTTTGGACGGAAGGCTGACGTTTCCACGGTAGTTAACAGCACAACTAAAAAGGCTTGCCGCAATCGACAAGCCTTCTTTCTTATTCCCGCTTAAATGTCTGACAGTCGGTTTCTTCTACGCTGGATGCCTTGTGACCTTGTTGGCTGACGACGAGGATTTCATTAGCAGAGCATCTGTTTCCTTTTTCCCAATAGACACAGTTGTTCACTTCACATAATACACCATCTAAAATGTGTTTTCCCATGATAATTCCTCCTTTTATTATTGTGGGTCATGTGGCGGTGTGCTGTGCATGTATGGAGGAGCAGGTTCTAGCACCGGCTTTTCGCCATAGATAACCGGCATTTCCTCATATTCAAACTTTTTGCCATCCGGTGCTGTTCCTTCTGCCCACATTCCTTTGGCACTGTCCTCACCTTCCGAGAAATTGTAGAGCTTATGAGAGAACTCGGTTGCCTCGTATTCGGCAGGTACGGTAGAAGGAACGATGACGCCTTCTTTTTCCTCCAATTCTTTAATCGCAGCGATCCATTGATTTTGATGCATCGTGTCCCGTGCTAACAAGAAAGATAACATGTCTTTGACGCCGCGGTCGTCTGTCATTTCATAGAGACGCGCCACTTGCAGTCTTCCTTGTGATTCCGCATTTAAATTAGCACGGAAATCGGCTAACAGATTGCCGCTCGCTACAATATATCCGGCGCTCCACGGCACGCCTGTACTGTTTTCCGGCATAGCACCAAGACCAGATACGATGGCGTGATGCGGGTTCATGCCTCCCATAATAGCGCCGATCACTGGATCTTTTGCTGCATTTTCCTGCTCATTCACAGGTGCTTTATCAAGCAGACGCGCAATCATCGTCGCAATCATTTCCACATGTCCAAGCTCTTCTGTTCCGGTATCTAAAATTAAATCTTTATACTTCTCATTGCCTCTTGTGTTCCAGCCTTGAAATAAATACTGCATAGCCACTGAAATTTCACCAAATTGCCCGCCGAGAATTTCTTGCAGCTGCTTGGCGTAAACGGGATCTGGCTTATCTGGTTTTGCGTGGAATTGAAGTTCTTTCTTATGGAAAAACATACACTGCCACCTTTGCTGTTTTAGTTAATGAACCAGATTCGTTTGGTTAGGATGAAGATAGTATGTTATTCCACGTCTGCCTTTTTTTAAACAAAAAATCCCCTGGCATCATAGTGCCAGGGATAAATTGGTTTACTTCAATGCTGACTGTACTTCTTTGACCATGGCAGAAACAGATTCTAATCCGCCGCCGGATAAGTACCAATAGCCAGGATCAAGATAAACAATATGGCCGTCTTTATAAGCCTTTGTATTTTTCACCAAATCATTTTCAATCACTTGCTTAGCAGATGAACCGCCTCCCTCTGCTACAACAGCACCGCGGTCAATAACGAATAAGTAGTCAGGGTCTTTTTCCACGATGTATTCAAAGGAAATGCTTTGACCGTGAGTAGAGACTTCAATGCCCTTATCAACCGGAGTAATACCAAATACGTCATGAATCACACCGAAGCGGGAGCCTGGTCCATAAGCACTGACTTTTCCATCGTTCGCTAATACGACTAGGGCTGTTTTGTTTTCTTTCGAAGCTTGCTTTTTTAGCTTGCCGATTTCATCTTCTACGTTTGCCAATTCTGTTTGCACTTCATCTTCTTTGCCGAAGATTTCACCTAACACCTTCGTATTCTTTTCAAATGAATTCATAAAGTCAGCTGGAGCAACACCTAAGTAAATAGTTGGAGCAATTTCAGCAAATTGGTCATACAACTCAGCTTGGCGGGCAGAAATAATAATCAAGTCAGGAGACAGTTCATTTACTTTTTCGAAATCAGGCTCTTTTAAGCTGCCAACGTTCTCGTACTTGTCCTCTTCATACTTAGACAAATATTTAGGAATGTTTTGCTTCGGGAGGCCCGTTACTTCAACTCCCAGCTTATCAAGTGTGTCTAGTGAACCAAAATCAAATACAACGACTTTCTCTGGATTTTTCTTTACTTTCGTTTCACCTAATTCATGTTTAACTGTTACTTCTTCTGTTTCTTTTTTCGGCTCACTGCTTGTTTTATTCTCTTCTTTTTCAGCGTTTGAACTGCAAGCCGCTATAACGATAGCCAGCAGCGCTGTAATCATTAGCAAAGATAATTTTTTCCACATCTTTTCTCTTCTCCTCTTTCCTTCACTTAAAATAGACACAAATTTTTTCATTATCGACTGTTTCAATCTTCATATCAATTTCATAAATATCCCGTAAAACACTTCGTTCCATCATCTCATCCACGGTGCCTTCTTTGGCCACCTTGCCATCTTTTAAAGCCACGATATAATCCGAATAGCACGATGCAAAGTTAATGTCATGAATGACGATGACGACCGTTTTGCCAAGCTCATTTGTCAGCCGGCGCAGCACCTTCATAATCTGGACGGAATGCTTCATGTCCAGATTATTAAGCGGTTCATCCAATAACACATATTCCGTGTCCTGAGCAATGACCATTGCAATAAATGCCCGCTGGCGCTGTCCCCCGCTCAGCTGGTCGATGTATTTGTTCTGAATTTCTTCCAGCTCCATATAGTGAATCGCTTCGTCTACATGCTTCCAGTCTTCTCTTGTCAATTTCCCCTGTGAATAAGGAAACCGCCCGAACGAAACGAGTTCACGAATGGTCAATCGGAGATTTAAATGATTCGTTTGTTTTAAAATGGCCACTTTTTTTGCCAGTTCTTTGCTTTTGGCCTGTTTTACATTTTGCCCGTCAATTAGAATCTCGCCCTCATCCTTCGTAATGAGGCGGCTGATCATCGACAACAGTGTACTCTTTCCTGCACCATTTGGTCCGATAAAAGAAGTGATTTTCCCTTTTGGAATCGAGACGGAGACATGATCAATGACAGCTTTGCTTCCATATCGTTTTGATACATTGTTCACTTCTACCATTTTTTATTCTCCTTTAACAGTAAGTAAATAAAGTACACACCGCCGACAAAATTAATAATCACGCTTAATGTCGTGCTAAAAGTGAATACCCGTTCTACGATCAACTGACCTCCAACAAGCGCGATAATACTCATAAGGATGGAACCTGCCAACAAGTATGAATGCCGGAACGTCCGAAACATCTGATAGGTGACATTCACAACGAGCAGTCCAAGAAATGTAATCGGACCAACAAGCGCTGTCGATACTGAAATCAAGATGGCCACTACCATTAGCAATCGCTTTACCGTATAGTCATAATCCACTCCGAGATTAATGGCGTGTTCTTTTCCAAGTGACAAAACGTCCAGATACTTCATAAATCGGATAAAGTATAGCGATGTTAAAACGAGCACAATAACAGCAAGCGTCAGGACATCTGTCTGAACGTTATTAAAGCTTGCGAACATCCGGTCTTGAACGACTTGGAATTCGTTCGGATCAATCAGCACTTGCATAAAGGAAGTGAAGCTTTGAAAGAACGTGCCAAAAATTAAGCCCACTAGCAAAAGAAAATAAATGTTTTCGCCTTCACGTTTAAATAGGATTTTGTATAGAATGCCAGCGAAAACCACCATTAAGGCAACCGAAACGACAAAATTCAATTGCTTGTTCATCCACGTTAAATTCGTGGAGCCGAAAGCGAAGATTAACACTGTCTGTATGAGCATATAAAGCGAATCCAGCCCTAAAATACTTGGTGTTAAAATCCGGTTATTCGTGATCGTCTGGAAAACCAATGTGGAAAACGCAATAGCCGTTCCTGTTAATACAATTGCAAAGATTTTCATCCCTCTTTTTGGCAAAGCGTAATCCCAATTGTTTCCGAGACCAATAAATAGAAACGCCACGATTAATAGAACAGCAGCCGCCGACAGGATCAGTAACTTTTTCTTATCACTCATAAGCTCTTCTCCTCATCAGCAAGTATAGAAAAATGCCGCTCCCAATGACACCAACAGTCAGTCCAATCGGGATTTCATACGGATAAATAATCACTCGCCCCAGAATATCGCAAAATAGGACGAACACAGCTCCAAGCAGCGCCGTATGTGACAAACTCTTTTTTAAATGGTCTCCCTGGTAAATCGAAACAATATTAGGAATAATCAACCCTAAAAAAGGAATCATCCCTACCGTTAATACAACTAACGTTGCCGATAGAGCAACAATCACAAGACCAATGTTGACGACCCGCTTATAATTCAAGCCGAGATTTACAGCAAAATCTTCTCCCATACCGGCCAGTGTAAAGCGTTCCGCATATATGTAAGCAACAACTAAGAGCGGGAGACTAATGTAAAGCAGTTCATATCGTCCCGAGATGATCATAGAAAAATCACCTTGCAGCCAGGCAGCCATATTTTGAATCAAATCATACTTATAAGCGATGAAAGTAGAAATAGATGTCAAAATATTTCCGAACATCAAACCGACAAGCGGGATAAAGATCGTATCTTTAAATTTGATTTTGTCCAAAAGCTTCATAAACAGAAATGTGCCTGCCAATGCAAATACAAAGGCAACGATCATTTTTTCAATTGGGCTGGCGGCTGTAAATAAAATAAGTGAGACTAATATTCCAAGCCGTGCAGAGTCCAATGTACCTGCCGTAGTCGGTGAAACAAATTTATTTCGGCTCAGCTGCTGCATGATTAACCCACTAATACTTAAGCTGACTCCAGCAATGATAATACTGACGAGCCGCGGAATCCGGCTTTTCCAAACAATTTGCGTTTGATCATCTGTCAAATTAAACAATTCCAGCGGAGAAATATGCGTGACTCCAATGAATAAAGACAGGATAGATAAGATGATCAATGCGATGACTAAGTATCTTTTTTTCATGACCATGTCCCTTACTTTACTGTCGCAACAGTAATTTTTAAACTGTTCACCAGAAAAATTCCGATAATGAAATTCATTATCAATAAAGATTGAAAAAATAATCTTCATTGGCTGAAGAAACTTGTTTAAACAAGTATATAATTGGAAACATCATTTTATCATTTCGCCTATTTAAAAAATTATTTTAAATTGACTCGGATTCGATCCAGCACTTGCAGGCAAATCTCTAATTCTTTTTCATCTATCTCGAATGCAGCTTCCTGAATCGTTTGTATAGCTAATGCCGTATACTCCTCTTCCATTTGCTTGCTGCATTCGGTTAGATAAATCAAATTGATTCGTTTGTCGCTCGGATGGGCTTTGCGAACAATCAAGCCTCGCTTAATCATATTATCAATTAGACGTGACACACTAGGCTGGTCTTTCTCATTTATCCGGGCTAATTCATGCTGCGTTTGTCCATCTTTTTCATATAAACGGCTCAGGATTTGCCATTGTTCATGGGTCAATAGAAAACCCTGCTCTTTAAAATGACGGTTGAGCGTGTTTGTCATTAAACGCGAAGCTTGGAACAACTTATAGCCTAATGATTCCTCTAGAAGATATTTATTCTTCATCCGACAGACTCCTTTGACAGCTTTTCGTCTCATAATTTTACAAGTATCTACTTGTTTACACAAGAAGCCCTTGAAAACGAAAGGCTGTTTTCAGGAAAATTAGTCATTTTACGAACACTCGATTGATCTCCCAATAAATATGATGGTTTCCTTTCCTAATGATATTGATTATCATTAACAATGATAGATGATAATGCTTCTCATTGTCAATAGCGAATTGCCTATTTTCCAAAAAAGGAAAAGGCCATCCTATAGTGAATAAACAATCACTTATAAGACAGCCTCTTTTTCTATTCTCCTGTAACAGGTGCACTTTGGTGAAGCGGCGGCGGCATCAGCCAGCCATTGTTTTTATTTAATTGAAGAAAACGTCCGCCAAGAGCCGCTTTCTGATTATGAAATTGCAAAAACATAGCGCCAATGTCTTCACGAATACACTGGCTAGCCATTTGACTGCAAGCGGCTAGACTAGCAGCAATGCTGCCAGACATGATCATAGAAATTTCCTGGTCTTGAAAGCGAGCACCTGGAGGAATGCTGTTTACGTCAGCCTGCGGGCGCTCCATCGGGCCTGGAGGCAGACCAACACCATTCTCTTTCAGCAATGGCTCAAGTTGTGCCGCTTCTGACTGAGCTTGCCGAATAGCCTCTTCTATCAGTTCTCTCAGCTGCTTATCACCTGCATGGTTTAATAACGTTTGATGAGTACCGATTGCCCCATTCGCTGCAAGCAGAGCTGTCCATACACCGTATACTTCTCCGTAATGCATTGGTTCGTTTTTAGGGTTTCCGCTTAAAATTCCCATAATAACCTCCTCGGCTATATCTTTGATTCGTGTAACTCCTACACGCATTTATAGTTTTGTCCCTGTTCCTCTTTTTCATTCCAAAACAAAGCACGGTGTCGTATGATTATAGGTGTGAAAGACAAAAGGAGGACATTCGTTATGAGGAACATCCCTTCCTTCCTCGTCCGTTTTCATAAACCCCTTTTAATTTTGTGGCTTGCTGCCGCAGTTATTATGGGGGCCTTCGCTCTAAAGCTTCCTTCTATGCTTGAAGGCGATGGTTTCCGGATGGATGGGGAATATGAACAAGTTCAAAAAGAATTAACTCACACCTTCAACTTCCCTGAATCGACTATTATGGTGTTGTTTGAAAAAGGAAAAAACGAGTCACAAGCAGCCTTTAAAGACAAAATCGGCAAAACACTCAATGAAATAGAAGAATTAGACGTCTCATCAGCCATTGAATCACCATTGAATGATCCGTCACTTTTGAGAAAAAATGACGCTTATGCGATGGTACATATCGATAACAAAGTGGAAGAGATGTCCGGTATTATTAAGGATATTAAAAATCAAATTAAAGACAAAAAGGGCATTGCGTTAACTGGTGCACCTATTATTTCTGAAGACATTAATAAAGCAAGCCAAGATGACTTGAAACGAGCAGAGCTTATTGGTCTTCCGGTCGCCCTTCTCGTTCTTTTATTTGCATTCGGTACTGTCACGGCTTCTTTGCTGCCGCTTATCGTTGGCGGCATTACGATTGTCATTGGTTTCGGATTGCTGACCTTTATCGGCAAAGAGGTAGATTTAGCGATCTTTATTTTAAATATCGCCCCGATGGTTGGTCTTGCCCTTTCTATTGATTTTTCGCTTTTATTCATCAATCGGTATAAAGAAGAGTTTCAAAAACAGCCAAAAGCGGCGGCTCTTATTACGACGATTAACACAGCCGGACATTCTATTCTCTTCTCAGCTGTTTGTGTCTTCATCGGTCTAGGCTCCATGATGCTTATTGATGTTGATATTTTCAAAAATGTCGCGATTGGCGGCATGGTCGTTATTGCCATTGCAGTACTCGGATCACTTACACTGCTCCCGGCTCTCTTATATGTGCTTGATGAGCGAATTTATAAATGGCGTATCCTGCGCACAGACAAAGATAACAGCAGCCGGTGGCGGGCTTTTGCTTCTGCGGTCATGAAGCGTCCGATCTTCATTACTATTGTGGCAATGGCTATTTTAATCGCCGGAGTCATTCCAGTGCAAAACATGAAATTATCCATCCCGACAGCTAATTCTCTTCCTAAAGACTTTGATTCGCGTATAGCTTATGAAAAGATTGAGCAGAAATTTATGGGAGAAAACAAAAGTACCATTTACGCGATTGCTGAACGGAAGGATGGCTGGCTCAACGAAGCAGGCTTGAAGCAAATGAGGGAATTAGAAGACTCTTTCCGCTCTGAAAAGCACGTGAACAAGGTCGATACCCTCTTTTCCGTTACTAATATAGCCGATCCTCAACAACTAGCAGCGGCTCTTCAGCAGCCACAAATGAAAAAGCAATTAAAGCCGGCTGTTGATCCGTTTGTTCAAGGAAATAAACTGATGATCCCCATTTACTTAAAAGTAGAGGCTAACTCAGATGCTGCGCAAACGTTAGCTCGCGATTGGAGCGAGAAACATTGGCCGGTTAAGATTCAATTTGGCGGCCACCCGAAGTTCAACCAGGAAATTTATGATGAAATCTTTGATAAAATCGGGATCATTCTTGCAATTATTTTACTATCAACCTTTTTTATTCTCATGCTGGCCTTCCGCTCCATTATTATTCCGTTGAAAGCCATCTTAATGAACGTACTAGGACTCACTTCTACGTTCGGAATTCTCGTATGGCTGTTCCAAGGAGGGCATCTCGGACTGCCTGAAATGGACATTTCCTTAATCCTGCCTGTGCTTGTCTTTAGCCTCGTATTCGGACTGAGCATGGATTATGAAGTGTTCTTAATTTCTCGGATTCGGGAGTATTATTTGGCAACAGGGGATAATACCCATTCCACGGCTGAAGGACTGGCGAATACAAGCAAGGTGATTACAGCGGCGGCGTTAATTATGATTGTCATTACAGGCGCTTTTGCCTTTACCGGCGTTGTTCCCGTGAAGCAAATCGGTATCGGCATTGCTCTCGCCATTGCCATTGACGCGACGATTATTCGCCTGCTGCTCGTACCAAGCTTAATGAAACTCCTCGGCGACTGGAACTGGTGGTATCCATTTCGCTCTAAAGCGGCGAAGAAAGCACAAAATTACCAATAAAACAGAGTTAAAATCCGTTTCTTATACTATTAGGCTGGTGGAAGAGGTTTGCCTTTCCTAACGAAGCAAGCATTCGTCAACAGACTAAAAGGGTGTCCATCTTGTTGGACACCCTTTACTTTTTATTTTCGTCTGCTTTTTTTCCTCTGCTGCTGTCTTGCTGATGGCCGGCCTGTTTTCGGACGTTCACTTGGCTTTCGTCTTTTGTTATGTTCGGTGTCTAGAGGAGCCTCTTCAACCACTTTCCGTTCAAGCGAACGGCCAAGCCCTTTTTCAATCATTTGCAAAAAGTCTTTGTCTTTCAAGGCAGCAAATGTATAGGCTTCTCCCTCTTCCCCGGCTCTGCCTGTACGCCCAATCCGGTGAATATAGCTTTCCATATCATGAGGGATGTCATAGTTAAAGACATGAGTTACCCCTTCGACATCCAGTCCTCTTGCTGCTACATCCGTTGCTACAAGTAAATGCAATTCGGCTTCACGAAACCTTTTCATCACACGCTCTCTTTTAGCCTGCGATAAGTCCCCGTGCAATTCATCGATATTATAGCCCTTTGCCTTCAGTTCATCACACAGCTTGCTGACACGGCGTTTTGTCCGGCAGAAAATAATGCCTAAAAAAGGCTGAACTTCATTTATCACAGTGCACAGCGCCTGTTGTTTGCGGCGATCAGTTGTTTCAATAACGAACTGTTTCGTCTGCTCCACTGTTACTTCTTCGCTCTTTATATGTACAGAGCGCGGATTTCTCATGTATCTTTTGGCAAGCTGGCGGACATCTTTTGGCATAGTTGCTGAAAATAAAGCGGTCTGCCTCGTAAAAGGCGTTTCCCTTATAATAGCTTCCACTTCATCTAAAAAACCAATATGCAGCATTTGATCTGCTTCATCCAGTACGAGCATAGAGACATCGGTCAAGTCCACTGTTCCGCGACGAATATGATCAAGCAGTCTTCCTGGAGTGGCAATCACCACATGCACTTGTTCGTGAAGCCGGCGGATTTGCTGTTCCACATCTTGGCCGCCATAAGCCGCTAATATATGTATGCTGCTCTCCTCCGTCAGTAATCCACGCAATTCTGCTGTTATTTGCAAAGCTAACTCTCTCGTTGGCGTGACGATTAGACCTTGAATTTCATTTTTTTCAATGTTGATCTTTTCAAGCAGCGGCAATAGAAACGCAAATGTCTTGCCTGTTCCTGTTTTAGCCTGAGCGATGACATCTTCTCCGTCTAATAAAAGTGGAATGGCTTCTTTTTGTACAGGAGTAGGAGACTCAATCCCCTTTTCCTTTAGTTTTTCTCCCCACGCGGCGCTAATTCCTAATTCTACAAATTGATTCAAACTGTTCACCTCTTTTTCCATTATACATGAAAGAAGCGCCGTCCTCGTAAAAAGGACGGCGCTCTTTATTAATGAGTGGACATATTGCCCGGTGTACCCGTCGCTGGTGCATATGACTGCATCATTTGCATCATGTCCTGCTCCGCGAATTGCGGCACTTGATAGTAATGATTCTTATTTTGATAAATAGAAAGCTCGTACGCCATCTCAATACAGTTCGGGATCGAATCAGCCAGCACGCGGCGTACAACCGGATTTGTTGATTCAAGAGCGGCCATTGTTTTCATAGAAGCTGCCGACTTCAATGATCCAAGCATAGCACCTGAAATAAATGCGTCATTAATTTCTGATGCAGACTGCATTGGTTTTTTTGGCGCAGTTGATGTTAAACCGTAAACGAAGTCGTTGTCTTGTGTCATGTTATAGACTTGCGTCGGCACAGCCGGATCTTTACCGGACTGGAAACAATCCAATGTTGTGTTATATTCCTGCTGCATGAACTGATATTGACGGTCAAGAATATTGAGCAGCTCCTGATCTTTCACGTGAGAACGAAGCATCATGTATTCATTCATCGTACCTACCGCACCGGATAAGACTTCATGAACATCAAGCACCTCGTGTGCTCCGTGATTCATTTTTGGCGAAACAGCACCTGTATGCATGTTCGTATGAGTCTGTTCATTTTGATTCATCAAAGTAAATCCCTCCTGTAGTTGAGTGGTACGCCGTTAGTATGCGGCTGCCGATTTTTATTTATACAGACAAATTCCAAAATCGATATAGGTGAATATACTAGCAGGACTGCACAAACAGGAGGAGATCTTTTATGAATGAACAACGGCATCTAGCCTGGCATGAAACGATGGAGCTGCATGAATTAACAGCGTTTCAATCAATTGGGCTCATGAAGTTAAAAAAAGCCTTTCCTAGAATTACTGATCCTGAATTAAGAAACATTTATCAACAGAATATTAACAGCCTGACTGGCAATCTTCGCGAATTACTCCAGTTTTACCGAATGACACCGCACGTAGGTCGTGAGGAAGAAATGCGAGAGGATGAAACGCCTTTTTATGCTGGAGATCTTCTTGCTTTTCTAAAAACAGCAGTCCGCAATTTGGCGATCGCTATTACCGAAACGGCTACACCAGCTTTAAGAAACGTACTCGTCAAGCAACTGAACAGTGCGATCCAGGCTCACACCACTATTTTTAATTACATGTATAAAAAAGGCTACTATCCTGCCTACGACTTAAATAGGCTGCTGCAAAACGATGTAGCCCTGGCAAATAGAGCGATCTCTATGAAGATGTAGGTTAGTCTCATCTGGACTGCCCTTTAGAGGTAGTCTTTTTTTTATTTTCACCTTCATAATGAACGGTTTTTTAAGCGGAGAATAATTTTTCGCCTACGAATTAAACTACTTTCATAAGGAGGGTAAGTATATGGAACATGTGAAAGCATTGTTGATCAAATTTGTGATGGTAACAGCAGCCGTATGGGTCATTCTCGGTTTGTTTTACGGCGTTGATTTAGGTGAAATCTTAACGATCAGTACTCTTTTAACTATTGCTGCTTATATTATTGGCGATTTATTTGTCTTGCCGCGTTATGGCAATATGACAGCAGCTGTCGTTGATTTCGGCTTAGCTTATATCGGTATTTGGATGATTGGGAGCGTCGTCATTAATGAAAACATTTCGCTTGGATGGGCAAGCTTCTCTACAGCATTGGTGATTGCCTCTGCGGAAGTGCTCTTTCACTTTTATATGATGCGCCGCGTGCTGACGCAAGACCAAAACAGAAGTCAAATTCAGCAGAATCCCGCTTTTGCGACTGAGATGGCAGAAGAAACAGACATCCATAGAGAAGATCATGACCAACAGCCGCCAAGGCCTTAGCTTTCGCCTTTGGGACTGACCCCTCATGGTTACTTTGCTCCTCGCTAGTCTTCGCCTCTTGCCAGATCTATGTTTTCATTAGCTTGAGGCATGAAAAATAAACTTTACCTACATTCTCAAACCAGGTGGCTGTAACGGGACCTGGTTTTTTCTTTTTTAGAAGCAATTATCTTGCTTCAATTTTCTTTTTGGTCTATTATTTAATCGTAAAACATTTAGACATCTAAATAGTTTATGAAATGAGGGAAAACGATGAGACTCGAAGGAAAAGTAGCGATTGTAACCGGCGGCGCAGGTGGTATAGGCCGTGGAATTGCACTAGCGATGGCTAAAGAAGGCGCTCACGTGGCCATTGTCGATGTGAATGAAGAAAACGGCAAAAAGACTTTCGAAGAGGTAAATCAATTTACTGAAGGAATGCTCTTTATTAAGGATATCTCTGTAAAAGAGAACATTGAAACTATGGTAAGTGACATTGTCAGCCGCTTCGGTAAAATCGATGTGTTGGTAAACAATGCACACGCTTCCAAAAACGTTCCGTTTACTGAAACAACGATGGAACATTTTGATCTTTCTTTCGATACAGGGTTTTATCCAACCTTCCATTTTATGAAAGCCTGCTATCCTGAATTAAAGAAAACAAAAGGTAAAGTCATCAACTTCGCCTCAGGAGCAGGTCTTGAAGGACAAGTTACGCAAGCTTCCTACGCAGCAGCAAAAGAAGCGATCCGCGCTATTTCACGTGTAGCGGCTAATGAGTGGGGACCGGATGGCATTAACGTCAACCTGATCTCGCCCATTGCCTTAACTCCAGGAGTGGAATATTGGCGTGACCACAATAAAGAAGCTTACGATGAGATGGTTCAAAAAATTCCGCTTCGCCGACTCGGTGATCCTGAGCAGGATATTGGCCGGACAGCCGTATTTTTGGCAAGCGATGACGCGAATTATATGACAGGACAAACGATTATGGTGGACGGCGGTACCGTTAAATTACGTTAATGGAGGAATAAACAATGAAAAGATTAGAAAATAAAGTAGCTATTATTACAGGCGGCGCTTCCGGTATGGGAGAACGTATGGCGCATCTTTTTAGCCAAGAAGGCGCAACTGTGATTGCTGCTGATATTAATGAAGCGGCACTAGAGAAAATCAGCCAATTTGACAACATTCACGGCATGAAGCTGAACGTTGCTTCTGAAGAGGATTGGCAGCACTTATTAAAAGAAGTCAAAGAGCGCTTCGGTAAAATTGATATTCTTGTGAACAACGCCGGCATCTCTTCAGAAAAGCCTGTTGAAGAAGTAAACATTGATGATTGGCAAAAAATGCTGACCATTAATGGATTTGGTCCTTTCCTCGGTATTAAGCATGTTGTGCCTTACATGAAGGAACAACAGAAAGGGGCTATTGTGAACATTTCCTCTTTCACGGCACAAATTGGCATGGGCTTTAATCCTTATTCCGCTTCTAAAGGTTCTGTCCGGGCCATGTCAAGAGCGGCAGCTACTCAATATGGCAGAGCAGGCATTCGCGTGAACGCTGTATTCCCAGGAATTATTGAAACACCGATGACGAAGAACTTGGAAGCAACAAAAGGCTATGTTGAGCAAATGGTAGCGGCTACTCCGCTGCAGCGCTTAGGACAGCCTGAAGACATTGCTAATGCTGTTCTATTCCTCGCTTCTGACGAATCTTCTTACATTACTGGAGCAGAACTCGTTATCGATGGCGGCTTTTCCGCTCAATAACCACCTTCGCCCCTTTTTTCAAAGGGGCTTTTTCTTTTAATGTGATATGATAGGAACAGTACGATAGAAAGCAGGGATTTTATGGAGCATGAGACGATTTTTGATCTGTTGCATACGATGGATCAAGTGACAAATAAACTGATTATTCACTGGAATAAAACCTTTAAAGAAAATCTTGGTATCTCTCATATTCTCGTGCTTAGCCACTTGAGTGAGCATGGAAAAAGCCGTCCTTCTGACATAGCCAAAGCGCTCGGCTTAACGCCTCCTTCTTTAACCCATTTATCTGAAAAGCTCATTCAAAAGAAACTAGCCGTCCGGCTCGCTGATGAAAACGACCGCCGTATCCTTTACCTTGATATTACGGATACTGGACGCGCCATTTTAAAGAAAGCTCATCAAGAAGGGCAATACCTGAGAAGAAAGCTATTTGAGAAATTAACAGCTGAAGAGCGAAAACAGCTGCTAGCTATTTATGAAAAGCTGAACAGTTGAATAAGGCACTGATAAGCTGCAAAGAGCCCCTAGCTAAAATAGCCGGGGGCTTAAACGATGCTATTTTAATGACCACCAAGATAGGCCATTTTCACTTCTTCACTTGCTTGTAATTCTTCCGCTGTTCCAGAAATAACGATTTTTCCTGTTTCTACTACGTATGCCCGGTTAGCAATAGATAACGCCATGTGGGCATTTTGCTCAACAAGTAAAATGGTCGTTCCGTCACGATTAATTTCTTCAATAATTCGGAAGATCGTTTGGACGAGCAGTGGAGCAAGTCCCATGGAAGGCTCATCTAATAAGAGAAGCTTCGGACGAGCCATTAGTGCCCGCCCCATAGCGAGCATTTGCTGTTCTCCACCGGAAAGTGTTCCAGATAACTGCTTTTTCCGTTCTTCTAGGCGAGGAAAAAGTTCATATACCTTGGCGAAGTCCTGACGAATCCCAGCAGAATCATTTCTTAAATAAGCACCGAGCTCTAAGTTTTCTTCTACTGTCATATTCGCAAATACACGGCGTCCTTCAGGAACATGAGAAATGCCAGCTTTCACGATAGTTTGCGCAGGCTTTCCGGCAATCGACTTGCCAAGGTACTCAATCGTACCTTCCTTTGGTTTTAGCAAACCGGACAACGTTTTAAGCAGTGTACTCTTTCCTGCTCCGTTGGCGCCGATTAGCGTCACAATTTCTCCTTCGTTTACATCAAGAGAAACTCCTTTTAGCGCTCGGATATTTCCGTAATTCACGTTAATTTCATTAACTTTAAGCATTGGCACTTTCCACCTCCTCACCTAAATAGGCTTCGATCACCTTCGGATGGTTTTGAATGAAATCTGGTTCTCCGTCAGCAATTAACTGGCCATGATCCAATACATAAATCCGTTCACATATCCCCATTACTAGCTTCATATCATGTTCAATCAACAGAATCGTTAAATTAAACTCTTTACGGATAAAGGCAATCAAGTCCATCAGCTCTGCCGTCTCTTGCGGGTTCATACCAGCGGCCGGCTCGTCAAGCAATAACAGCTTCGGTCCAGCTGCGAGCGCTCTCGCAATTTCTAATCTTCTTTGTTGACCATAAGGAAGATTCTTAGCTACTTCGTCTCTTAAATGGTCTAGTTTAAAAATTTTAAGAAACTGAATTGCTTTCTCTTCCATTTCCTCTTCCCCTTTAAAATAAGAAGGAAGCCGCAAAATAGAGCTTAAGATCGAATGCTTAGCCAGCGAATGATAGGCTACTTTAACGTTATCAAGGACAGAAAGTTCATTAAACAGCCGGATATTTTGGAAGGTACGGCTGATTCCCCCACGCGTAATTTGATAAGGAAGCAACCCATTAAGGCGTTTTCCATCGAACCATATATCTCCCTCTGTCGGAACATATACGCCTGTCAGCAAGTTGAAAGTAGTTGTTTTTCCAGCGCCATTTGGTCCAATTAACCCAATCAATTCCCCTTGATGAATTTCAATATTAATGCCTGACACGGCCTTCAAGCCGCCAAATTGAATACCGGCGCCTTGAACATGAAGCAATGGCTTACTTGCCATATGAGTTTCCTCCTTTCGCATTCGTCCATTTGCCGAAATAATCCGTGATTTCTTTTGTTCCCATTAATCCTTGTGGACGGTACAGCATAACAATTACAAGCACAAGGCTGTAAATGATCATACGCGTTTCTGGATAATCCTGAAGGAATGTTGATACAATTGTCAGCAAGATCGCTGAGATCACAGCTCCAGACAAGCTTCCGAGACCACCTAAAACGACAAAGATCAAGATATCAAAAGACTTCAAAAAACCGAAGTTTGTCGGTTGAATGATGTAGAAGTTATGAGCATACAATCCACCGGCAATTCCAGCAAAAAAGGAACCGAGTGCAAAAGCAGCAACCTTATAATAAGTTGTATTGATTCCCATTGCATCCGCCGCGATTTCATTTTCCCTAATAGCAATACAGGCACGTCCATGACGAGAGTTCGTAAAGTTTACAATTACGAGAATCGTAATCAACAGGCAAATAAAAGCATAGGTCCAATCTGTCAAATGCGAAACTTGCATACCTGCAGCGCCGCCAACGTAATCAATATTTAGAAAGACAATCCGGATAATTTCGGCGAATCCCAATGTAGCAATCGCTAAATAATCACCTTTTAAACGCAAGCTCGGAATGCCAACCATTAAGCCAGCCACAGCAGCGACAACTCCCCCTACAATTAAGGCAGCTATAAAAGGAAATTCCAGCTTCATCGTGCAAATAGCCGAAATGTAAGCGCCTACAGCTAAGAAGCCAGCATGACCGATGGAGAACTGACCGGTAATCCCAATAACTAAATGCAGACTAACAGCTAAAATAATATTAATGGCAATGAATATTAACGTATTCGCATAGAACGGATTCAATGATCCGGAATTAATCAGAAATTGAACGACTCCATAAACAACTAACGAGAGAATAATAGATAACCAAAACCCTTTAGCTTTTTTCATCTGTCTGTCCCACCTACACTTTCTCTCTAGTATTTTTGCCAAAGAGGCCAGACGGTTTGAAAATAAGAATTAATATCAAAATGATAAAGGCTGCAGCGTCTCTCCATAAAGAATAACCAAAAGCACTAACCACCGTTTCGACTACTCCCAGTACGAGACCACCAACCATCGCTCCTGGAATAATGCCAATCCCGCCTAATACGGCAGCAACGAAAGCTTTTAAGCCCGGAATAACTCCCATCAATGGGTCAATCTTTGTGTAGTAAGTTCCAAAAATAACTCCTGCTGCCCCCGCTAATGCAGATCCAATCGCAAATGTAAAAGAAATCGTTCGATCTACATTGATCCCCATTAAACGAGCTGCTTCCGCATCGAAAGAAACCGCCCGCATTGCTTTACCCATTTTCGTACGATGAACGATAAATTGTAAGATAATCATAAGAATAATAGAAACAGAAAGAATTAATAAAGACTGGCTGCTAATATTGACGCCAAAAATCTCAAATGTTTTGCTTGGCAATACGTTTGGATAAGCTTCCGGCTGGGCTCCCCGAATGTAAATGACCCCATATTGAATAAAAAGCGATACCCCGATCGCTGTAATTAAAGCAGCAATTCTCGTCGCATTACGGAGCCGCTTATAGGCCACCCGCTCAATGACGACTCCAATGATCGCACAAACTGCCATTGCTAGTAAAAGTGCTGGAACAAAGCTCAATCCCCAGCCTCCAATAGCATAAAATCCGATAAATGCCCCAATCATGAAGACTTCTCCATGGGCAAAGTTGATCAACTTAATGATCCCGTAAACCATCGTATAGCCAAGGGCTATTAATGCATAGATACTGCCGAGTGATATGCCGTTAACCAGCTGCTGTATCCATTCCATGATTCTCACTCCTCTTAAAACTTTTTCACCTGATTATTTTTGCCGATGAAAAAACCGAAATGGGAGGATGCTCCTCCCATTTCTCACATACTAGCATGATGGACAATTGTTCATATTAAGGATTGATTTTTGTTTTAAAGACTTGCTTTCCGCCTTTGTATTCTAAAACAGTTGCACTCTTAATAGGATTGTGGTTTTCATCAATTGTAAAGTTACCTGAAACAAGTGCTAGATTGTTTGTTTCTGCTAAAGCATCTTTAATTTTTGTAGAGTCAGTGCTTTCTGCACGCTTAATTGCATCAGCTAACAAGTAAACAGAGTCATAGCCAAGAGCATTAAACGCATCTGGTGCTTGATCTTTATTCTTCGCTTTAAATGCTGCTACGAATTTTTGGATCTTTTCATCTGGATCTTCAGAAGAGTAATGGTTTGTGATAAACGTATTGTTTAAGGCATCCGCACCCGCTAATTCTACAAGCTTCGGTGAATCCCAGCCATCGCCGCCCATGAATGGTGCAGTGATTCCCATTTCACGCGCTTGTTTGATGATCAAGCCTACTTCTTCATAGTATCCAGGAATGAAAACAAACTCCGGATTTGCTGCTTTAATACGTGTTAATGTAGAACGGAAATCTGTATCCTTCGCTACATATGCTTCTTGAGCAACAACTTTTCCGCCTGCTTTTTCAAATGTTTCTTTAAAGGAAGCTGCTAGTCCTTTTGCGTAATCACTGGCACTATCTGCAAAGATGGCCGCATTTTTCACTTTTAATTCTTTAGCTGCAAAGTTGGCTGCCACTGTGCCTTGGAACGGGTCAATAAAGCATGTACGGAAAATAAACTCATTTACTTTATTATTCGTTCCCACAGTTACGTTCGGGCTTGTGCCAGAAGGAGTAAGAAGAACTGTTTTGTTATCATCAGCTATTTGAACCTGTGCCACGGAGTTACCGCTTGTAGCCGCTCCGATGATAGCTGTCACTTTTTCCTGGCTTGTCAACTTGATAGCCGCGTTCGTTGCCTCAGCTGCGTCGGATTTGTTATCTATTTTAACGACTTCGATCTTTTTACCGTCAATCCCGCCATCTTTATTGATTTCTTCAACTGCAAGGTCTACCCCCTTGCCGATGGATTGTCCATAAGAAGCTACTGGACCTGACAATTCCAAGTTAGCTCCGATTTTTATAACGTCTCCGTCTCCGGAACCGCCATTACCTGATTCGCTGCCGCCTGCACATCCGGACAGTATGCCCGCTACCAAAGTCGCAGACAAAAGCATGTGTGGAAGCTTCTTTTTAAATATCTTTCGCATCATAATCCCCCTATTTTCTGATTTTTCTAACAAATGAGAGCCTAAGCATGTAAACCAGCTACACTACAATTATTAGAAAAAATCAAATATTTAGTATTACACAATAGTATTTTAATTCAAACTTATTATTTAGTCTATACCTAATTTTCTTTTAATTGATATATTTCTGAATGTTTACTAATATAAGATTTTTCTTTTTTCATGCAACGCTATTGTCCTAGTGAAATTCCTTAAAAACCCATAGGCATTCCCCCATAATCCAAAAGTAATCTTCTTACTTCCAGTAATCTATTTTATGAGCATTCATCACATAATAAAACTAGCTATTTTCCACTTGTTATTTTATTTTTTATACTATCCTTTGCTTTACTAAAACATTATTCATTTTTTAATGCTTTTCTGTCGTCCTAAGATGAAATTAATCTTCTAAAGCAGACTTTCCTAACCCGCTCTCTCATATCATAGTAAAACATTAGCAAAAAATTCTATTGGAGTGGGTGCTTATATGCAAAACTGGATGATCGAGATGATGGAACAGTACGGTTATGTTGGAGTTTTTCTTTTAATTGCCTTTGAGAACATTTTTCCACCGATTCCTTCAGAGGTCATCTTGACTTTCGGAGGAACGATGACGACCTTTTCTTCTTTGACAGTAACAGGGGTTGTATTGGCCGCAACGGGAGGATCTCTGAGTGGAGCCATTATTTTATATAAAGTCGGCAACTTGCTTGACGTGGAACGGTTTGAGAAAGTGATTGACCGCTGGGGGCACATTTTGCGTCTGAATAAGAAGGACATTTACAAGGCTGATCGTTGGTTTAACGATTATGGCTACTGGACGGTTCTCGTCTGTCGGGTTATCCCGCTTGTCCGCAGTCTTATTTCGATTCCAGCCGGCATGGCACGAATGAGGTTTTCGCTTTTTCTGCTTTTTACGGGGATTGGCACTTTTATTTGGAATCTTCTTCTCGTCTCGGCTGGAGCGATGTTCGGAGAGTCTTGGGAGCAAATTGTTCTTTTTATGGACATGTACTCTACTATTATTTATTCATTGATCGGCTCCATGTTAACTTTTTCAATCTTTATGTTCATATGGAGAAAAAGAAAATAAAAAAAGTGCCCCCTTTGAGACACTCCCAGGCTGTTGACAAACGTTCGCTTTCAGCCAGCCTGATGGTATATAAAATAGACTTTCTCTACAACTTTAGAATGTCCTCTTTGAAAGAATCCTAGATGGTAATTTCTCCAGCGACAATCAATGCCTTTAATGTTAACAGCAATTCATAGCTTACTTGCGGATCGCGTAAATCTTTACCAAGCAAGGACTCTATTTTTTCCACTCTGTATCGTAAGCCGCTCATGGAGAGAGCTAGATCTTGCATCGTTTTCTCAAGATTGCCGCCATTCATTAGAAAGATATACAGTGTTTTCATCAGCTCATTCTTTTTGGCTCCCTCACTTTCAAAAAGTGGACCTAACAAGTAGCAGGCTTTTTGCTTGATAGCCTCTGTATCTTGTGAGCTTAATAAGATTCCTGTTACGCCAAGCTCTTCAAAAAAGGTAATAGGCTCTTTATAAGCACCGATCTTTAAGGACATGGCAGCTTCATTGTAAAAAGTAGCCGCCTGCTCGATTTGCCGGCCTTTTGTGCTGACGCCTATTCGGAATAAGCAAGCAGGATACAAACCGTTCAGATGATCAATGAGCCGGCTGCACAATTCCTGCAGCTTATTCTCTGCTGTTGAAGCGTCTATTTGAACGAGCAAAATAATATTCCCCCCGCGCTGACCGGTTATAAGCTGGAGCTTTTGGTGTTTAAAATAATGCAAGATGGTTTCCGTCAATTGTTCATAAAAAAACAATTCGCTGGCCATGTCGCTTTGCTTACTCTGATGGGTTAATACCATTATGCGAAAAGGCAAGTTCAAATCCATGTTCATATAACGGCCCCGTTTTAGAACCTCTTGTTTCGATGAGAAATAACCGTTCAAGACTTGTTCAAGAAAATGACCTTTCATTCTCTCCATCGCTTCAAAACTCGTCTTTTCATTTAATAGATAGAGAGAGCAGACGGCAGCTGCCCTCTCTAAAATCATGGAATCAACTTTAGGAAGTTCACTGATGCTGCTTTCATAAATAAATGAACAATAACCAAATACCTTTTTTTGCAGTCTAATAGGTGTAACCAGGCGTTGATGCTGTCCAGCTGTCAGTTTCTTCGTCTTTTTAATCTTCCTTTCAGCCTCACTGTGCTGCAGAATCTCCTTAAAGTCCGCCTCGATTTTCTCGTGTTCTTCCTCTGTTAAACCGGCACAAGCAAGCTTCTCAAATTGAGGATTTTCAATGACGAGGGGGCAGCCTGTTGTTTCATATACTGCTGCTGCGATCGATTGCAAATCTTTACCGTTGATAATTTCTTCTGTCAGCCTTTCATGAATCATCGCCGTCTTTTCTAAGTTATTGCGTTCTTCAAGCAACAGATTATACGTAACTTCCAATTCTTTTACAATCGTTTTATTTTCGTAGTAATGTAATTCCTCATCCACTTCTCCCTGCCAGCGATGAAGAGATTTTCCGATATAACGGCATACCGGATCGCCCATTCCTTTGCAGGCTACTTCTCTAAAAATAACAGTGTGGCCACAAACCGTTGAATAGTACCCGCTTGCATACCCGATCAGCGTATGGCAAACAGGCAGCTTTTCCCTCCCAAACTGGCGGATATTCTCTTCAGCTTCATAGGAGCTGAACCACGTTCCTTCTACGTGGACATCCTTAACCTGTTCATTAGGTTGAAGGTGAATTTGAAACTTCGTTGTCTTTGCTTTTGTGTAGCCTTTTAATGCATGGAAGATGGAGCCTTGTTTTAATACCTCTTGTATAGAAGAAAAATCTTTTTTCAGCGCCCGTTTTGCATCGTTTACCCCAAGATTCCAGCCGTAACGAATGAGGAAACCTTTCATTCGTTCAGTCCCGATATTTTCTGCCAGATCTTTACGAAGCGTGCCAAAAACAGCTGCAGATGTCAATACGATTCTTTCATCATCCAACTGTATAACACCCTCTCGTTCTGACAAATGGAGAGAAGTCTCCGAAAAGATCTGATTACTCATGCATCATCACCTGCTCACTATTATTCTGTAACAACCGGTCTCTTGTGCGCGTTAACCCACGTGTCAGTCGTCCAGCCAGAAAGATCGTATTCACTCATTGCTTGATCAACAAAGGCTTTATATTTTGCCGTTTGACCTGACATCTCTGCATTTCTAAGTGTCTCTAGCCGAATATTTTCATGGTTGCCAGCGTAATTGAGTTCGTACAATTCGTTGCGGCCGCCAAACTCTGTGCCGAGGGCATCCCAAATCAATTTCATCAGCTTTACCCGTTCTAAAGCATCAATCCCTGATCCTTTATAATATTGGTCGAGATACTGGCGGAGCTCTGGATTCTCGAAGTCTTTCGCGCTAGAAGGAAGTTGTATTAATCCACCAGCTACTACTGTTTCAAAAATTTCTTTTACCCTTGGCCATACCATCGGGGCCAGCACCCGATAGGCTGCAGCCGACTGCCCATTCGGCAGAACTACGCCATTCTCTCCCTTTTCTGGATCTGTTGCCATCGCTGTCGAAAGCGCCCAAAACATATTTCTCCAAGCGAGCACTTGACCAATATTCGCTTGAACCCCTCTAAATCCCTTCGTGCCAGAGGCTTCTGTCGCTTTAATTAATAAACCTGCCATGAAGTCCAGCTTCACCGCAAAACGGGTACATCCGTGGAATGTGTAGCGATTCATCCAACCAGTTTTTCCGCGAAAGCCGTTCGCAATTTCAATATTGCGATACGCTAATACGTTTTCCCATGGTACCAATACCCGATCCAGCACAATCACCGCATCATTTTCGTCAAAACGGCTCGAGAGCGGATAGTCAAAAGGGGTTCCTGACTTTGCTGCCATCAGCTCATACGATTGCCGGCTAATGATTTTCAACCCTGGTGCATTCATGTCAATAAAGAAAATTAAAGCGTGATCTAAATCATCCTCAGCCAGGTCAACAGGTGAGTAATTCGCCACAAAGTTATAATTCGTAATCGCCGCAGAGGTTCCCACCATTTTGGCACCGCTTACAATAATCCCGTTATCTCGTTCTTCTATGACACGGACAAATACATCTTTATTTTCGTGAAGCGGCTTGGAACGATCCATTTGCGGATTAATAATCGTATGATTGCAAAACGGCACTTCTTTCGTTGTTTTTTCATACCATCGGCGCGCGTTATCTTCAAATCCTCGATAAAAATTGGCGTATGGCTTTAAATGAGCAGAAAAAGCTGCTTTGTAATCAGGTGTTCTGCCCATGAAACCGTAGCTTAACTTCGACCACTCGGCGATGGCGTCCCGGGCCTCTAGGAGTTCCTGAGCACTTGTAGAAGGTTTAAAAAACTTCTGTGTTGTGTGCCCCTCTTCTGTTTTCGTTGTCAAAATCGGCGCTGTTTCTGGTTGATGAAGAGCATCATATAACCTTGCCATTGATCGCACAGAATTTTGATAGGCAGGATGTGTCGTAACATCCTCGATTTTTTCTCCATTTAAGTAAACAACACGCCCATCTCGCAAGCTCTCTATATACTCTTGGCCATTCATCATAATAAAACCTCCCTGTTATCAGAAAATTCTTTCTGTTCCTTTTATGATAATGAATAGCCGATCACTTTCCTACAACAAAAACTAACTAAAAAACAATCAATGTTAAACATTTTTTGCTTAATTTCTTAGAGCAATAAAAAGCGGATTAGCATCCTAACATCCGTACCGATAAGAATGTCAAAGAAGCTGGTCTTGAAGGGTTCCTTCTTATCCCCTTTCAGTGCCAGCTTCCTTTTCACAAATCAAGAGCTTAACGATAAAAATTGATTTCTTACATTATGATCAAATTCCTCAGCGGGACCTTCAAATATTACGGTTCCCTTATTTAAAATGTAGACATAGTCAGCTAAGTCAGCAGCCATGGCTAAATTTTGTTCAACTAACAGCATAGACAGTCCCTCTTCTTTTAGTTGTTTGATAATCTTGATCACTTCTCTTACCATTAGGGGAGAAAGCCCTTCTGACGGCTCATCCAGCAGCAGAATTTCTGGATTTGTCATTAATGCCCGGCCAATCGATAACATTTGCTGTTCTCCGCCGCTCAAATTCCCTCCCATTGAAGTCTGCCGCTCTTTCAATCTCGGAAACATTTCATAGACCTTCCCAATCGTCCAGCCGCCTCTAACTGGTCTGTGTGTAGTCAATAAATTTTCTTTCACCGTTAGATTAGGAAAAATCCGTCTTCCCTGTGGAACTAATCCGATTCCCGCCTTTGATATTTCATGGCTCGGCTTTTGTTGTATTTCCTTCCCGCTCAACGTGATCGTTCCTTTTTTAGGTGGGACAAATCCAATAATGGAATGGAGAGTCGTTGTTTTTCCCATGCCATTTCGGCCAAGCAGGACGGATACAGATCCTTTTTTCACATGTAAAGATACTCCGTGCAAAACATGACTTTCCCCATAATACGTATGGATGTTTTGAACATCTAACATACTAACTCATCCCCGCTTCCAATATAGATTTCATTCACCCTCTCATCTGCTCTCACCTTCTCCGGCTCTCCTTCAGCCAGCACACCACCGTTATACAATACAACCATTCGGTCTGCTAAACCGAATACGATGTCAAGATCATGCTCGATGATCATTAATGTCAGGTCTCTTGGAAGCTTGTAAAGCAAATTCACAATATAGTCTGTTTCCGATTGAGACATTCCAGCCGTTGGTTCATCCAGTAACAAAATGGAAGGTTCCATCGCTACACCTAACAAAATTTCAATTTGACGCTGTTCCCCGTACGACAAATTTTTAATGACGGCATTCCGCTGATGAAACAATCCCCATTTTTTAAGCAATTCATCGGCTTCCTCATATAAGCGGGGATATTTCTTTATGCTGCGCAACTTATACCATACTTTTCCAAATCCTTGTTTTCTTTGTAAGACGAGCAATAAATTTTCTAGTACAGTAAGCTCGTTTAATAAATTATTTTTCTGGAATGTACGGACAATTCCATTTCGGGCCCGCTTATAATTTGGCTGTTTCGTTATATTATGGCCATAATGATAGATTTCTCCGACGGACGGTTCCAGGTCACCCGTTAGCAAATTGAAGAACGTCGTTTTCCCTGCCCCATTGGGTCCGATAATACCGATGCGCTCCCCCTTCTTTACTTCAAGAGAAATATCCTTTAAAATATGCAATCCTCCAAAGCTTTTACCTACTCTGCTAATGGTTAAAATATGATCTGTCTGCATCCTCTCACCTCAACTTTCACTAGGCTGCCCGCGATTTCTTCTCGTTCACAACAGATGGTTTATTCGTGAAACGCCTATACAGGCTTTGTCCGATTCCAACCATTCCTTTTGGAAAAAAGACAACAAAGGCAATCAATACCGCCCCTAGAATCAGCATCCATAGACTCGTATAAGAGCTGACAATTGTTTCTAATATGACGATCAGAGCTGAACCGAGAACAGGGCCGAGCATCGTTCCCGATCCGCCAACTAATACCATGATCAGCACTGTACCAGACATCGTCCAATACACATCTGATGGCGCAATAAACCCATTAAAATACGTATATAGCGTACCAGCGACCCCGCCAAATACACCCGCAATAATGAAGGCCGAGTACTTATAAAGGCTTGTGTTGTAGCCCATTGACTTTACTCGTGTTTCATTTTCACGAATACCAATCAGTACTTGTCCGTAAGGTGACTTTACTGTTATCCTAAGCACTGCATACGAGATCATGAATATGGCAAGTACAAGGTAAAAAACAAGAACAGGATTTGCAAAACTAAATGCGCCAATCTCCGGCTTTGGTATACCTGACAATCCATTCGACCCGCCCGTTAAATTTGTAGACTGATGGATGAAGGAATAGATCATTTGCGAGAATGCCAATGTAAGCATCAAAAAATAAAAGCCATTTACTTTCATACAAAATGCGCCAATAATAGCCGCAAAGAGAAGTGACACGAAAGCGGCAATCCCTAACGTAGCAAGTAAATTAGCAGAGAAGTGTTGAGCGACGAGCGCTGCTGTATAGGCACCAACACCAAAAAAAGCAGCATGGCCTAAAGAAACGAGCCCTGTAAAACCAACTAGAACATTTAAACTTAAAGCAAAGATAGCTAAGATGAGAATTTCAGATAGTAAGTTTAAGTGAAAAAGCGATAAAATAAACGGAGTGGATGCTAAAGCAAGGAAGGAAATGAGAAATTTAACATATGTGTTTTTCATGAGTGCGCCACCTGCTTTCCTAACAGTCCATTCGGCTTAAAAACAAGGATGACCGCCATGAGGCCAAATACTAGGAACATGCTGAGCTCAGGAAGCAGAAACCGGCTGAACGTCTCAACCAATCCGACGAGCAGGCTCGCTGCCAGCGTGCCGCCAATCGTCCCTAACCCGCCAATGACTAGAACGACTAAGGCAAGAATCAATGTTTCAAACTCCATACTTGGATAAATCCCGAGCACAGGCGCCGCCACTACTCCCCCGAGTCCAGCTAAAATTCCGCCGATCACGAAAACTACTGTGAACACGAGCTTAATATTGATCCCAAGTCCGCCGATCATTTCTTTGTCACTCAACCCTGCCCGAATAATCGCTCCCCATTTTGTTTTCTCTTGAACCGCCCATAATAAAACAGCAATGATAAGACCAATGAAGATAACCGCTAACCGATACACCGGAAAAGCCTGTCCGAAGATAGTTGCTGTGCCGGCAAGAGAGGAAGGAACAGCTACTGACAGGACATTTGACCCCCACATCGAGGAGGCTAGATCATGAAAAACATACGCCAATCCAAAAGTTAACAATACTTGTGACAGGTGTCCTAAATGATAGGTGGGGCGGAGCAAAATACGCTCCACCGCCAAAGCAATCAGGGCCACTGCAACTGGGGCCACAACTAACGCGATCCAAAAGCTTTGCGTGTATGTCGCCGTCAATGAGTAGGCAATATAGGCACCAAACATATAAAGTGAGCCGTGTGCGAGATTAAGCACACCTAAAATCCCAAAAATAAGAGAAAGCCCACACGTAATCATAAACAGCAGCAAGCCGTACGATAGACCATTTACTAACTGCGCTCCGAGAATATCCACGATAAGTCTCCCTCCTGTGTATGTTATTTACCTGGATCTTTGACCGTTTCAATCGTGTGGATCACTTCATTTTCTGTTTTTCCATCGACGAGCTTCGTTTCGGTAATATACATATTTTGGATGACATGATGTGTATCTTTATCGAATTCAATCGGGCCTCGTGGGCTTGTGAAAGATACGTTAGATATCGCTTCGATTACTTTTTCAGGATCAGAAACATCTCCACCCAACTTTGTAACCGCTTCCGAAATAATTCTTGCTGCATCGTAACCTTCTAAAGATTCAATTGTTGGACGACGGTTATAAGCTTTTTCGTACGCCTTTACAAATTCTTTATTCTCTTTCGTATTCAAATTATAATCCCAGAACGTAGAGGCGAACGTTCCTGCTGCTGCCGGGTCGATAGTTTGTCGTAAATCTTCAGCCACTAACCAACCGGAACCAACAAGCGGAAATTTATCTTTTAACCCATATTGTTCATATTGCTGAACAAAGCGCACAGCATCACTTCCAGCAAAAAAGGCGTATACACCGTCTGCTTTTACTCCACGCATAGAGGTTAAATAAGAAGCATAGTCGTTATTTCCTAAAGGCGGGTACACTTCACCGACAATCTCTCCGCCGGCTGCTGTATACGCTTCTTTAAACGCTGCTGAAACTTCGCGTCCAAATGCATAATCAGCTGCCGCAACGTACATTTTTTTACCAACATTTTTATAAGCCCACTCACCCATAGAATGTCCAATTTGCCAAGATGAGAAAGAGGACCGCCATATATAGTCACTGCGCTTACTTCTCGTTAAATCATTGCCGCCCGCATGGGAAACGAGGTATGGCAATTTGTTTGAATCAACGTCATTGCGTATAGCATAAGCGACTGCAGTACTGACTGCTCCTGTTAAAATATCAATATTGTCTTGATCCATCAGCTTACGTACACGCCGGAGTGAAACTTGTGGATCCGCTTCTGTATCTTCCTCAATCAACTCAATCTTCTTTCCTTCTGCTTCCCAATTAACACTTTCGAAATACAATTTCATCCCATCTGATAAGTCTTTTCCAAGTGAAGCATACACACCAGAGAAAGGAAGGATGGCTCCAACTTTAATGGTTTCACCGCCGCCTCCTGATTTCTTTTTAGAATTGTTGTCAGCCTCTGCTTCACTGCTAGAATTAATTGCGCTCTCTCCACAAGCTGCCAGCATAGTAAATACGACAATGATACTAATAAGCATAGTCCATTTCTTCTTCATACCCACTCACCCCTTAGTGAATTTTTGGTAAAAATAGATTGCTATCCGACTATGATCCTCCTCCCTATTTATCTGAATATTATAATATATCTGAAAACAGTTTTTTTCAACACTTTTTTAACACTCGTTAAAAAACAATAATGAAAGTTCTCTTTTTTAATACAGGCTATTGATCTTATGATTAACAATCACCAAATCAGAAAAACATTCTTTTTATTAAGGTTATATAGCTTTTTCTTTTTAAAATTTATGTTGAGTTTAATAAAATAACAACACTATTTTCGATATGTTTTTTTTACGATTGTAATTTTTACACTTCCTTCACACAATAAAAAAATGATAGCCATGTAACTGGCTATCATCTCAAAGTGCAGACATCACCTATGGATAGAGTAATCACTATAAAACACGGCCGGCTACTTTGCCTTTTCCCGATTATATCCCCGCTCGCCATAAGGCTTTACTTTCTCAAGCCACTTCTCTTCAAGCTTCTCGAGTTCTTTCTTTTCATCAAAGTAACCTGTTTCTTTCTTTTTTAAAATTTCCAGCACTTCGAACTCAAAGGCGGTGTCACCGAACTCTTTCCACTCCCTTTGCAGCTCTTTATTTGTATTGCTTCCCATATTCAGTTCGAACCGTTTCCCATTGAGTGTCTTTAAATTTCTTGTGCTTCCGATAAACACCTTTCCATTTTTCGTGTTCTTAATTTGATAAATGCCCGCTTCGATTTTTGTTTCTTTGTATTGCTGCTTCAGCTCTTTTTTTCGATCCATTCTATATGCTCCCTCTGTATTTTATTTTTTCAGCCAATATTCGCTGCCATCTGCCCGTCTGTCTAAAAAGCCATATTCAATTAAATAGCGTCTAAGTAACACATAATCCCCGTAAATAGCTTGGAGCCGTTCGTTTACTTCCTTCTCACTATAGTAGTTGCCAGGCTGAAATTGCTTAGCGATTTCTCTTAGGACGATCAGCTTTTGTTTTTCTTTGAGAGAAAAGGTTTGCAGCGAGCCGTCTTGAAAGTACTTATTTAATACGGCTTCCTTTTCTTCTTCTGTCACATTATAACGATCATCTAACATAGCTGCTGTCGGTGGTACTGCTACAAAAGCCGGGGCATGCTGGTCTTTGTCTTTTAATAATTCCATAAGCGTTAAAAAGACTTTTGCCTGTCTTTCTTTTTCCTTTAACGTAAAGCGATGATTGCGAATCGTCGATGCACTGCCAATCTCCATTTCTTTCTGAATGTCTGCATCACTCTTCCCTTGATAAAATAGCTGCAGCAATTTATTCTGGTGTTCCGTTAAACCGGTCATTTTTTTATCAAGGCTAATAAGGTAAGCGAATACAGATTGATGAACTTCTTCAATATGAAGCTGCATATAACGCTCTACTTCATAAAATCTCCCTTCATGCGGATAGATCATGCCTTTTTCGAATCGCTCTCCACAGAGCAAGCACACACTATGCCCTTCTTCGTGAACATAGCCACGCTTTAATTCTTCTAATGAAGCCTGCCAAAACCGTTCCATCCCGCTCATCAATAAACAACCTTTCATTTTGTTTATTATTTAATAAACAAATTATTATAATGTTTATTATTAATTAAATAATCGTTTCCGTCAACTATCGAAAAAGCCCCTTTTCTTTAATCGAGCCAAAAATAAATCCGCCCCCAGTTTGCCGTATACTCGAGACGGATTGATTGATTACTGATTTAAAAATAAGATTTACTCGCCAAATCTGCTAATTTAATGATCTATTAGCTGTATCATGTTCAATCTATGTGCGGGCCATTTGATTTAGATTAACATCCTTTGTTTCTAATTCTTTTTTCGACATGTCATTGTAGATTTCTGTCTCTATATGTAAAATGTAACTGTTATGCCTTGAAGCTTGTCTTTTTAGGGAATCAGTTTGAAGGCACAGAGTTATGGCTAGAATAAGAAATGAAGTCTCTCTCTGAAGTTTTACTATAATCAGCAGAAAATAGGTGTAACTCATGCTGCATTTTAATAAAGAAAAATTCTTTCAATTTATAAAAGTTTTTTTTCCGATCGTTCTATTTATATTGGCTGCAATCGAAATTAAACAATTTGTGAATGGACTAAATATTAACTTGATTCGTTCTGAAATTAAACACTTAAACTACGTAGAAATGACCCTTATTTTGTTTATACCTTTTTGCGGCATTTTTCCGATGTTTTTCTACGACGCGATTTTAGTCAAAATACTGAATATTAAAATTGAAACAAAAAAGCTGATCAAGCAATCTTTCATCACAAACTCATTTTCAAATTTAATTGGTTTTGGCGGTCTTGTAGGCGTTATGCTCAGAACTTATTTTTATAATAAATACGGTACAGACAAACGGAGACTTTTGACGGCTATTACGTCTGTTTCTCTTTTTTACCTTACAGGGATTTCTTTATTCTCCTGGGTTATACCGTCTGCCTACCGGGACTTCCCACTCATTGTTGAGACAAAGTGGTTGTTTTTAGCCGTGTTAGCCGTTGGGCTCTACTTGCCGCTTTTTACTTTTGCTTACTTTTATCAGAATAGAAAAGGGAAAGAGTCGCTCATCCATTTTCGGTCTGCCAGCGCTCTTTTGCTTGTCTCGTTACTAGAGTGGGCTGCTGCTTTTTCAGTGATTTGGCTGTTAAGTGCTATGCTTCACATCCCTTTGTCCTTCCATGAACTCGTCCCTGTCTTTATCGTGGCGTCCTGTGCAGGAATAGCTAGTATGATTCCAGGGGGGCTTGGTTCATTTGATCTGGTTTTTATTTGGGGGACCCAAAATTTAAATATACTAGATGAAAAAGTTCTCGTTATGCTGATCTTTTACCGGGCAGGCTATTTTTTACTGCCGTTTTTGCTGGCAGCTGCTTTATTTGTTAAGGAGTACTGGAAGAAGTGGAATCAATCATGGGATAATTTGCCGAATGCTGTCATTCAAAACATTAGCCACGTGCTGCTAACTGTTCTCGTCTTTATATCAGGACTTATCTTACTTTTATCCGCAGCCGTTCCGGGGATTTTAGAAAGGATTAAAATTGCTCATGAATTTTTATCTTTTCCGATTATGAATCTTTCCCATCAGCTTTCCGTTGCTGCGGGCTTTATGTTGCTCGGTCTATCACGAGGGATTAACTATAACGTCAAGCGGGCCTATCAGCTGACGATGATCGTATTGGGATTTGCTGCGCTATTTTCATTATTCAAGGGAATTGATTATGAGGAAGCGATTTTTATGTTAGCGGTTGCTCTTCTTCTCAAAGCTTCCCAGAACCGCTTTTATAGAGAAAGTTACGTATTGACTTGGGGGAAGGCGCTATTCGATCTGACTCTATTTTTCGTGATTACTTCCATGTATCTATTGATTGGTTACTGGAACCTGCCATCAGCAAAACTTAACGTCCCAAAGGCATTGGCCCCTTATATTATTACCAATTACACCGATTTGTTTTTTAGTGCGGCGATCGGTTTGCTTATTGCCTTTTTGATTTTGGCGATCGGTTATCTCATTCGTAAACCAAAACAGTGGATACCGGAAACATCGGCGGCCCAAGAGGAAGAAATTTTACATCATCTAGATCAACATAAAGGAAATGTACTAGCCCATTTAATTTTTTTACATGATAAATACGTGTATTGGAATGAAGAAAAAACAGTATTGTTCTCTTATCAGAAATACGCTGATAAGCTAGTGATTCTTGGAAATCCCATCGGAAAGAAAACCGAGTTTCCACAGGCAATCGAGGAATTTATGAGCGCTGCAGACCTTTATGGCTACACGCTCGCTTTCTATGAAGTAACGGATGATATGCTCCCTTCTCTTCATGAATACGGCTACGACTTTTTTAAACTAGGCGAAGAAGCAGCTGTAGACTTAGAAAGCTTCACATTGTCGGGGAAAAAAATGAAGGGAGAAAGAGCAGTAAAAAACAAATTCGAACGGGAGCAGTACCGGTTCGAGATGATCGATCCCCCTTTTTCGAAAGAAGTGATCAATGAACTGAACAGCATCTCGCAGCAATGGCTGCAAGGAAGAGAAGAAAAAGGATTTTCTCTCGGCTTCTTTGATGAAGACTATCTCAATAAATCGAAAATAGCGGTTGTTAAAACTGCTGACAATCATATTATGGGCTTTGCAAGCATGATGCCGGTATACGACGAGGGAAAAACCATTTCGATAGACTTAATGAGGTTCAGGCCAGATGCTCCTGCCGGCACGATGGATTTTATCTTTCTTTCCTTGTTTGAATGGTCGAAAGAGCAAGGCTATCGTTTTTTCCACTTAGGAATGGCTCCGCTTTCGAACGTCGGCACTTCACGCTTCTCTTTTTTGAGCGAAAAAATCGCTGCCCAAATCTTTTTGCATGGCCAAATCTTTTATCAATTTCAAGGCCTGAAAAGGTTTAAAGAAAAATACACTGATTTGTGGGAAGCTAAATATCTGGCCTATCGCAAAAAGTCTTCTTTGCCTTTTACGATGGCGCAAATTACTTTTTTAATTAGCAAGAAAAGAAAAGCACAATAAAGGGACTGGCTCTTGCCAGTCCCTTTCGTTATTCCGGCTTATACACACCATGTTTCACGATATCGAGATAAGCATCAAGCTCACTCATTAACAGTTCCGGGTCCTCAAAAAAGTTATATTGCTTGTTTTTTTGAAGCGTCTGGTATTTTGCTGAAAGTTGTTCTACGATAAAGGCTGTCATTTGGATGACCCTTTCCTTAGTCACTCCCGGTCGCAGCCTGCTCTCATCGATCAATTCTTTCGGGTACAAACGGCTCTTAATGAAAGCAATTCCGTATGCTTCGTGCTTTCTTCTCAATAAATCCTCCACCTCTAGTTTAACCGTTTTCGGTGGTTGCAACAGAACATCCGTAATAAACTGCATCTCTTGTTTATAAGGGGCTGTCACTTCTTGTTTCAACCAGACAGCTTCTTTAATCCGTTCAAAGAAATCATTAGACCGGACATCATCAAGCGACTCTATGGTTTTTTTCGTTATCAGATCTATCACGTAGGATGCGAGATAGACATATAGATTTTTTTTACTTTTAAAATAATGAAACAGAATTCCTTTAGAAATACCCGCCCGGCTAGTAATGATATCAGTGGATGTTTTTTCGTAGCCATTCTTCACAAACTCTTCGATAGCCACTTGCAAAATCAAATCTTTTTTTGCCTGGGGCTGCTTTTCAAACGCTTCATACAATGCCAAACACCTCGAACTTTCTTTTCAAGCGGAAAGATCTTTCTTTTTATATACGATAAATGCTCCTAATAGACTTAGCAGAATGACAGCGGCCATAACCGTAATATGCCAAGGCGCTAACTGGTGATGCTGGATAATCGTCACTGCGTCCGCATAATAAAACGGGCTCACATATTTTAAAGCATCCAGGCTTTCTGACAGTCCTGACATCATATTTAAGAGATACGCCACTACAACGATCCCGATAGATACAACAAGCGTATTTCTCGTTTTCTTCATACAGGCCGACAACAGGAAAGAAAGCGCAGCGAAGGTCAAATGCAGCAGCACCGCTCCAGCCACAAGAGACATAAAGGTTCCATAAGGCACCTTATGACCTTCTGCAAATTGAAAGCCAGCTATACTTGCGATGGCAGCCACTCCATTTAAGATGAGAACGTTCAGAATAACGATCGCAATCTTTTGTCCGACGACCTCACTTCTTGTGACGGGCTTAGAGAGCAAAAACTCAACGGTCTTTTCATTTTCCTCTTTCGCCAGGATGTTGGAAGCAAAGATCGCCGCGTAAATGCTGCCAAGCAACGTGATCATCATATATACTTCCAGCCCGTAAAACCCCATCAAGGTTCCAAGATTTAGTTCATTCATTTTGAACATTTCCTTCATGGAATCAGGATACGCCTGAAACAGCTTCTCTAATCCTTCCTGCTGCTTCGCAAACTGAGGAAAGATGCTGAGCAGCCAAATAATTAAACCGGCTAAAATCAAACTCCATATGATTAAAGACTTAGAACCGCGTTTCCATTCTCTTTGAAAAATCATGCCTGCTCTCCCCTTTAGCTCTCATAGTAATGCATAAAGACTTCTTCTAACGATGGCTCCTCTATCAAAACGTCCTGTACGGGCAGAGTGCTCAATTTTTTAAGAAGCGCCTGAATGTCTCCGCTATACAGCAGCTTTATTTCTTGATTCTTAGCTTCCTGGCTCACAATGCCTTCTAGTTCGATAGAAAGCGGAGCTGCGCTTCCAAAGAGAAGCGTTACATTTTTTACTTTGTTTTTCGTTAAACTCTCAATAGACTCTACCTTTAGAAGCCTGCCTTCTTTTATGATCGCTACACGATTACACATTCGCTGCACTTCACTTAAAACATGGGACGAAAAGAAAATCGTTGCTCCCCGCTTCTGTTCCTCATGAAGTAAATCAAAAAAGTGATGCTGCATAAGCGGATCAAGCCCACTCGTCGGTTCATCTAAAATGATAAGCCGCGGTTCATGTAACAGCGCCTGGACGATTCCCACCTTTTTGCGGTTGCCAAAAGACAAATCTTCAATCTTTCGGCTTACATCCAGTTCAAGACTAGCAGCTAATCCTTTCATCCTTTCTTCCTTGAAATTTTTATAAAAACGGCCTGAGTACGTCAACAAATCGATTACTTTCATATCGTCATAGTAATGAACTTCAGAAGGCAAGTAGCCAATGTGTTGTCTGATTCCCTTTGACTGCTTCACAATGTCTTTGCCGAAAATCGTGGCACTGCCGCCCGTCGGATAGATAAAATTCAGCAGCGTACGGATCGTCGTGCTTTTTCCTGCGCCATTTGGGCCAATGAAGCCGAAGATTTCTCCTTCCTCAATTGAAAAGGAAATATCCTCAATCCCCCGGTTAGTCTTATACGATTTTGTTAATTGATGAAGCTCCACAATCGCCACTTTCTCTCCTCCTTTTCATTCATACCTCTCAATTGACTAATGAATCAATCTGATCGTACAACTTTTTGACTGATGAGTCAATTTACTTTTTTAGATTTTTACTACTTTGTTTGTGAACTGTAACTTTTTTATTCGATTGACACACCAAAAGTTCACAAATACTGGCTACAATAAAGAGAAGAGGATTTCAAGGAAGCGAGGAATATAAATGAATGAGTTAACAATCATGATCATAGATGACGAAGCAGCCATGCGACAACTCGTTAGAACCTTTTTAGAAAAAGAGGGCTATACAGTGCTAGAGGCCGCAAATGGAATAGACGCTCTTTCCACTATCGAGAAGCAGCTGCCTGATTTATTAATTGTAGACGTCATGATGCCGTATATGGACGGTTTTGCCTTTACAAAAGAGGTAAAAAGAAATTATGATCTTCCGCTTATTTTTTTATCGGCCAAAGGAGAAGAATGGGATAAGATTCATGGTCTGAAGCTCGGAGGCGACGATTATATAGCAAAGCCTTTTCATCCAGGCGAGCTTCTAGCAAGGATCGAGTCTGTTTTAAGAAGAACCAAGCCTGCGCCTCCCAAAACAGACCGCTATACAATCGGCCCTCTCATCCTTGATGCAAATTCATATAAGGCGACGGTGGACGGACGCACCCTTTCATTAACATTAAAAGAATTCGATCTCCTTTCCCGGCTCGCACAGCATCCCGAAAAGGTCTTTACACGAGAACAGCTTCTACAAGCTGTTTGGGGAGAGGAGTATAACGGCAGTGAAAGAACAGTCGATACACATGTTAAAACACTGCGCCTAAAGTTAAAGGAGCATGCGGCTCTTATTCAAACCGTATGGGGAGTCGGCTACAAATTTGAGGTGTTGTAGTGAAAAAGAATGTTACATTAAGCCAAAAGGTGCTCGTTCTCATTCTGTCCTGCATCGTCTTTACGATTGTTTTTGCCTTTTTCTTTTTGCATTTTCTATATAAAGACTTGTACTTAAACAGCATAAGAGAATCGGTGATTTATCAGGGAGAAAGAACGGCTTCCCACTATCACTATGGAACATTAAGCAAAGAAATTATCGAAAAAATTCATTGGTATAATGTCGTCTCTGAGTACGAAATTATTGTGGTGGATAACCTCGATGATTTATCCACCTATTTCCCTTACAAAGTCAACTATAAAGCGCTTGTAAATAAACAAGACCGGAAGCAGCTTGAACAAGGAAAGTACGTATTAAAAGAAGGCTATGTAAAAGAATTCAAGCGAGAAATTATGGGGGCTGTCTTTCCGATAATGGGCGAAACAGGCCTAATTGGGTTTGTTTATATTTATGTACCATTAGCAGCGATTCAAGAAGTATTTCAGGGCAGTCTGCCGATTTTAACTTTCACAGGCACGTTATTTTTCCTTATTTTGTTCTTTGTCGTAAATCAAATCCGGCAATCGCTGTTTCAACCGCTCACAGAAATCCAGCAGTTTTCACAAGAAGTATCAAAAGGAAATTATTCTAACCGCCTGCCCATTCGAGCGAACGATGAGGTAGGACAATTAGCTAAAGCATTCAATAAAATGAGCTCTTCTCTAGAGGAACAAGACATCCGAAAAAAAGAGTTCCTATCCAATGTTGCACACGAGCTTAGAACTCCATTGACCTATATTAGCGGCTACACACAAGCGTTAAAGCAGCAAATATACACCTCTCCTGAAGAAGCTCAACAATATTTAGAAACGATCGAAAAAGAAACAGAACGACTTAAAAAATTAATTCATGATTTAGTCGACCTTGACCGTCTTCAAGAGAGCATGTATGTGCTCGATAAAGAACCGATCGCTATCGCCCAGTTATTATGGGATACCCTTCACCTGTTCGATATTCATATTAGTGAAAAAAAGATCCGGACAGAGGTACACTTTGAGGAAGATTTAATCATTAATGGCGATCCAAAACGAATCCAGCAAGTGATGTACAACGTGCTGGATAACGCGGTGAAGTATTCTTTTGAAGGAAGCACACTAACCATTCATTTAACAGGAGAAAACGACGAGATGGTACTGCGGGTGGAAAATCAAGGTATTGGCATTCACAAGGAAGATATTCCCCATATCGGCGAACGCTTTTTCCGCACGGACAAAGCAAGAAGCAGGGCGACCGGCGGCACGGGCCTTGGTCTCTCGATCGTGAAAGAAATTATCAGGCTGCACGAAGGTACTTTTTTAATTGAAAGCGGGACAGCACAAGATACAACTGTTACGATTCGTCTGCCGCTGCTTGCTGAGACTATTGTTTAAAATTTGCTAAAGATTACTCACATGAATTTCACAATCATCATTTATGCTTGTCTCAAGTATTCTTTTTCCCCCGATGATGAGTGACTTGACGGAAAGAGGTGTGCAGCATGAGGAAAACCCCGCTGCTTATACTAGGTATCATATTGGTGATTCTTTCAGCTTGCAGCTTGAATGAAACCAAGCCTTACCAAATGAAGCCCTTTACTTTTACGAATCAAAGTGGAAAGCCATTTGGAAGCGAGAACCTGGAAGGAAAAGTGTGGATCGCCAACTTTATTTTTACAAACTGCGATACAGTCTGCCCGCCGATGACAGCCAATATGGCAGCATTGCAAAAACGACTAAAAGCAGAGCACCTTCCTGTAGACCTTGTTTCATTTAGTGTTGATCCAGCCGTAGATACACCAGAAAAATTAAAGAAGTATCTAGCTAATTTCACAGAAGACGAGTCGAATTGGCAAATGCTCACAGGCTATACTCAAGAGCAGATTGAAGCATTTGGCAGAGAGTCCTTTCAAACTCTTGTCCAGAAACCAGCATCATCGGATCAGGTTATTCACAACACTAATTTCTACTTAGTTAATCAAAATGGAGAAATTATCAACGAGTATAGCTTCACCGCGGGAACTCACAGCGATGACATCATGAAGGATGTTAAGAAAGTTCTTGGAAATTAGCGGATGAGCTTTACAGCAGAGAAAGATAAATTGGAGGAATGGACATGCGAAAATTATTGTGGACCATACTATTAGCCTTTGCTATGACAGCACTTGCAGCGTGCACTAGCGGGACAAATAAGGAGACAGAAAAACCGAAAGAGACACAAAAAGTGCCGCAGCCGCTTAAAGCCGTGCTAGAGGTTCCTGAAAAGGCGGCCGTGAAGGAAGAAATCAATATGAAGGTAACGGTGTCACAAGGCGATGAAAAAGTAGCCGATGCCGATAAAGTGGCATTTGAAGTGTGGGAAGATGGAAAGAAAGAAGAAAGTAAAATGATTAAGGCGAAGAACAATGAAGACGGCACATACGAAGCTAAAACTGCCTTTGATCATGACGGCCTCTTTACTGTACAAGTACACGTAGATGCAAGAGCCCTTCATACGATGCCGTTAAAGCCGGTGACTGTCGGAGAAGGAGCAGCTGTCCCAGAAGGCGGGGAACATCATGAACATGGAGAACAAGCAGAACACCACCATCACGGAGATCATTCAGCCGACTTTTCCATGCATTTTATAAAACCTGAAAATGTGAAAGCGAATACCGCTGCTCCCTTAACTGTTCATTTGCAATTAAAAGAAGCTCCTTTAGAAAACGCTCAAGTCCGCTATGAGATTTGGAATAATAGCCATCCTGATAAACACGATTGGGTCGACGTAAAAGAAAACAAGCCTGGCGAATACTCAGGTTCTTATACTTTTGCTGACGCCGGCACGTTCATCGTAAAGGTTCATGTCGAGAATAAAGAAGGCCTGCATGAACATGAAGAGCACCAACTAGAAGTAACAAAATAAATCAATTAAAAAGCGATCTCTCAAACTGAACTGCCATCAGCTAAGAGACCGCTTTTTATTAGCCTATCTTTTCTGTTTGCCCCATTTCAATGCTGCGATCGCAAATCGCTTCTACATCCGCACGATCATGAGTGACGATCATACAGGTAATGTTCGCTTTCTTTAAAATAACACGCAAATCCTCTCGAATTTCTGCTTTCAAATCAGCATCCAAATTACTGAAGGGCTCGTCCATTAACAGGACGTTAGGTTTTGGGGCCAGTGCCCGCGCTAAAGCGATTCGCTGTTGCTGGCCACCGCTTAATTCATGAGGATAGCGCTCAGCAAACTCGCCCATTTTTACTAATTCCAGCATCTCAGCTACCCGAGGTTTCCGTTCTTTACGCGGCAGCCGAGATAATCCGAATAGGATGTTCTCCCCTACTGTCATGTGCGGAAACAGAGCATAATCTTGAAATACCATGCCGACTCCCCTGTTTTCCGGCTGGACAAACAATTTACCGGCAACGACTGGCTTTTCAGCAATGTAAATAGCACCTTGCCAAGGCATCTCCAACCCGGCAATTAAACGTAGCATCGTGCTTTTCCCGCTGCCGCTCGGGCCAAGAACTCCAACGATCTCATCCTTCATAATCGTTATGGAAACACCGTTAATCACTGGTTCTCCTTCAGAAGAAAAAGAAAAAACAAGATCCTGGACATCTACAATTTTCATTCTTTCACCTTCTTATTCACCATTTGCAAAACGACAATAGATAGTGCACTAATCGCAATAATAATTAGCGATGACACCGATGCTTCATGAATTCGCTCATCTTTTGCAAATTGATATGTCTTTGTTGATAATGTTTCGAAGTTGAATGGCCTTAACAACAGAGCAAGCGGCAGTTCTTTGCAAATCTCGACAAATGTTAAGATAAAACCACTAAAGATCGCTCCTTTAATCATCGGCAAATCGACTTTGAAAAAGGTTTTAGTCACACCGCTTCCCAGCATCCGTGACGCTTCCGTATACTTTGTCCCTACCTTTTCAAACCCGACTTCAATGGCGTTATAGCCGGTTGCCATAAAGCGAATCACATAACCGGTTATTAACATCACAATAGATAAACTTAAAATCAATGGGGCATCCGCCATTCCCATCATTTCATAGATTGGCGCAAGCCACTGATCGAGACCAATAAAGATCGCCAGCACTCCGATCGCGATGATAGCCCCTGGGACTGAGTAGCCCGTTGTAATCCACTTCGCTAAAAAGTAGGAAACCGCCGTCTGCTTTCGGCAAACATTTGCTACAATCACAGCTACCACAATAATGATCAGCGTAGAAATCAAAGCTACGTAGAGTGTTTGGTACACCAATGTGAAAAAGGTATCGTTCCATACTTTATCAAACGTTAACATAGCCCACGCAATTAATTGTACGAAAGGAATGAAAAACCCAGCTAAAAACACTAGCGCACAATAAATAAAAGCAGCAGCAGCCCCTATTCCCTTTAACTTCATGGCAGCAAGAGGCCTGGATTTTGCCGGCAAATGATAGCGCTGCCGGCTTCTGAGCAGTCTTTCTATAATAAACATTCCGACGACAATCAGCATCAGCCAAGCCGCAAGCCGCATGGCCGTATTGACATCATACATACCAAACCACGTTTGAAAAATAGCCGTAGTGATCGTATGAATACCAAAATAGCTTGTTACACCATAATCACTGAGCACTTCGTATATAACGAGAACTACGCCCCCGACAACAGCAGGCCGTGAAAGCGGAAGGACCACTTTTAAGAAAATGAAGAATGGCTTTCTTCCAAGCAGCCTGGCATTTTCAAAAAAGGAAGCACTTTGATGCTCTAAAAAAGATCTCGTAATTAAAAATACATACGGATACAAAAACAGCGTAAAAATGAAAACAGCACCACGTAAAGACGAAATATTAAGCCATTCCGGATTCATCTGGTAACCAAATTCATTTCGCAGCGTAGCCTGTATAACTCCCGTATAGCTAAGCATCGACCTGTACGTGTAAGCAGCAATATAAGGAGGAATGGCCAGCGGCAATATAAGCCCCCACCGAAAGAAACGCTTGAGCGGAAAATCGTACATCGTCACGAGCCAAGCAAGCGTTACTCCTAAAACCGCCGTTAGTGCCCCCGTTGAAAGAACAAGAATCAACGTTTCTTTTACATATGTCCCTAACAAATATTCCCGGATATGAAACCAATTTTCATTCGGCTTAAAAAATAAAGAAGAGAAAACAAAGAGAATGGGCAACAGTATCACTGTCGCCCCAATTAGACTGATTGCCCACCAGCCGTTAAATTCTTTTCGAATTAAACGTCCTATCAGCTTTCGTTTCACTTTTATTTCCAGCCTACTTTATTAAAGATCGCGATTGCCTTTTGATTATGCTCGCCAAGCTTTTCAAAGTTCAAATCTTGCATTTTAAATTCGCCCCATGACTTAAGCAATTCAGGCTTCTCTGCTTCCTCATTTACCGGGAACTCATAGTTGTTTGCTGATAAAAACTCTTGTGCTTCTTTGCCCGTAACATATTCGATTAATTTTGTTGCATTTTTAGGGTGCTTGCTGTATTTCGTTAAGCCAATACCGCTAATATTAACGTGTGTTCCATTTGTTTCTTGGTTCGGGAAGAAAACGCCAAGTCCTTCTGCTACTTTTCTTTCTTCCGCATCCTCTGAGTTCGCTAATAATCCAACATAATACGTATTCATAATCGCTACGTCACCGACACCTGCCGCAATAGCCTTCGCTTGATCACGATCCCCGCCATCTGGTTGACGAGCGAAGTTTTTCACGATACCTGCTGCCCATTTTTCCGCTTCTTTTTCACCGTTTAACTCAATGAAAGACGCGAGCAGGGACTGGTTGTACATACTTGTAGAAGAACGTGCAAGCACTTTTCCTTTCCATTTGTCACTTGTTAAATCTTCATATGTTGAAAGATCTTCAGGCTTTACTCTGTCCTTAGAGTAAGCAATGACACGTGCTCTTGTAGCCATGCCTACCCAATTATTGTCTGCGTCACGGAATTTCGCTGGTACATTTTTCTCTACAACCTCTGACTTTACCGGCTGTAAAATATCATTCTTCTTCGCATTAGCTAAAATGCCGCCGTCTACTGTTACAAATAGATCTGCTTCCGTGCTTTTTCCTTCACGCTTCAAACGTTCGATCAACTCTTCCGCTTCAGCTTTAACGACATTTACTTTAATGCCTGTTTCTTCTGTGAATTTTTTGAATACTTCATCGTCTGCTTCGTAATGTCTCGCCGTGTACACATTAACGACTTTCTCCTCTTGTTTCTCTGGCGCTGGAGTTGCTTTTTCTGGATTATCAGCCTTCTCATTGGCTCCGCATCCGGCTAAGCCAAGCGCAAGTACAGCACTTGCTAACATTGGTTTGAAAAGTTTTTTCAGATTCATTATGTATACCTGCCTCTTTCTTTTATTATGTGATAATGATAATTGTTATCATTCGCTGCTTTCTATTCTATTGACTTTTCAATAAAAGGTCAATGGAAATCTCCGAATATTTATTAGTAAATATTGATAAAAAATTAATGACTAGTTAAAATTCCGTCTTCGCCTCCTGTTTTTTCTATTTTTCTTAATAAAAAAGCCCATCTGATAGATGGACTTTTGGTTTATTAATTATTAATGTATTTCTCAAACACTTCCCCAAAGTCTTTAAGATGATATTGCTCACGAACAGACGTCATCCATGTAAAGCCGAAGTCTGTCAGCTCACGATACGTATCACCTAACTGTTTCTCGTCGGTGCGGGAATTTTGCAAGATATTCACTGCTTTATCAAGACTCTGCGAAGCCATGTCTATGTATATACTATTTTCATGTGTAATTTCGGCAATACGCAGCAAAGCTTTATATAAATCTTTTAATTGCTCAATTTGATCTTTTCGTACATCTATATCGAACATTTGGCTGCCTAATTGAAATTTGATTTCCACGTCCATATCAATTTTGCCTGCTGTTTCAAGAACAACATTAGCAATCTTATGCTGGGCATACGGATAGCGCTTTAGCGTTCGCTTAGAAGATATGGCACTTTCTCCATCTACATGAATGACAGCGAGATTTGTGAAGCAATATTCATCCGCTTTTGTTTTAATTAAAAAATAAATCTTTTCATCATCTTCATGCATCACGTAATCATCAGCATCAGTCTTATCATAATCAGCCGGTGAAATAATCGTCCCAATATCGGATAGTCCAAGCGCATCAGCTGCTATTTTTTTAAACATCTGCTCATCCTCCTGTAAAAGGTTTAATTTGAATTGTATTCTCCCTAATTTTAACAAGAGCCTATTATGAAGCAAACTATTTTTTAATAAACAGCGAATGGATAAAAGCAGCTAAGAGCATTGAATATAGAACCATTGTTTACCCCATTCGAATCTTTAATCAAAAAATAGGCAGCGACGGAGCTGCCGGGATTTATCACGAGACTTATATTGTTCCTAAAGGACAATACGAATGTGTCTATGGAAATACGCCGGTCTATGGTTTAGCACGTGCAACAGGACATAAAGCGATCACATCTGACTTACATTCCGCTCTGCAGCGGCTGGAGAACAAGGCGCAAGAAAGATCTTAGAGCACACAAAAAAGAGCGTCTCTTCATGACGCTCCCAGCGTGTAAACAAAATTTAATTTAACATCTTCATTTTTTGAGAACGCTTTCTTTTTAAGTGAGTGCTGAAGAAAGTAAGTGTTTGTCTACAGCCAAGGCAACGTTTCTTACTTTGTTCGATATGGTTCTGCTCCTTTATAAGCCTTCTCTAGCATCTCTTCTGCTGCGACAAAGAAGATTCCAATTAAAAAGACGAAAACTGCTCCTACAACCGCTCCAATGCCCATTGGCGTTAAAACACTAGAATTGGTTGCAAAGAAACCGATTAAGAACGTAATAATCCCAAACGCTAGAATTGTACCGCCAATATATTTCGTTGCATTTAACATTTTTTCCTTATAGTCCATTTTTAACCATCTCCCTTTTCTTTATTATTTCACATTTTCACATTTTCGTCAATTTATTTTTGAAATTTTGACATATTTTATTTATATATTCTATTGACATTTTTATTCGTTTCTAAACAAAAAATTTCATTCCTAATATTTTCTAAAAAAAACACTCAGAAATATATTGCATATTTCTCTCTAGATTATTTTCCTGTATACTTAGAGATAATATAGAATTTTGCAGGATGGTGAATTTCAGTGCCAATACCTACTGATCATTCAAAGCCGGTACGAAAAACAGCAAAAGAAAGCGCATTCAATCAACTGCAGCAATGGATTATTGACGGTACCTTGCAGCCGGGTGAAAAATTGAATGACAAAGAGCTTGCCGAAGCATTGGGAGTCAGCAGAACTCCAATTCGAGAATCTTTACAGCTTCTCGAAGCACAAGGATTTGTAAAAATGTATCCAGGCAAGTCCACTCAGGTAACAGAAGTCGAAGAAGAATCAATGGCCGATCTTCTCCCTCCCTTAGCAGCATTACAAGCATTAGCGGCGGAGCTGGCGATCCCTCATTTAACAGATCAAGTGATTTTACTGCTTGAGCATACAAATGAGCGCTTTGCCCAAGCAGTGCGTTCAAAAAATTACTTTGTTGCTTTGAAGATTGATGAAGAGTTTCATCAAATTATCGTCGACACGGCTAATAATCCCTATCTTCTTAAAATGATTCCGTCCCTGCAGTCGCATGTCAGAAGATTATTTTTCCACAATTCGATTGTTTTAACAGAAGAGTCGATCGAAGAGCATACAGCACTCATTGAATATTTGAAAGAGCGTGATGCGGCAAAGGCTTCTGAAAGCATGAGAAGAAATTGGCTTCGTATCATCAAAGAATTTCATTCACTCGTATGTGAATGAAGATAAAAGCCTGTTCTCCTAACACGGGAGAACAGGCTCTGAAGGTCCATTGTTGTTTGCTGAACATTTATTGATCGTAATGATGAACACCGCAGACAAGCGAGCGTTTATCATTAGCATAAAAACAGGTTTCCTTATTCAAGGAAACCTGTTTTTATTATGCTTCAACTGTATTTAATTTTTGAAAACGAGCAATGATTCCTGTGATAAGAATCACGATTAAAACTGGCAGTAACCAACCAAGTCCCTGGCTGTATAACGGTAATACTTGTTCGTAAAATGCCACTGCGGCTTTCACCCAGTTAAAGTACGCAATCCCAAATGAGTCACAGAATGTTTTGATTCCATCGATTGTGCTAATCATCAATGCCACGATTGTTGCAGAGACATATACAATGCGTGAATGGTGAAATAATGGTGACAAGAATGTTAAAAGCATCAGCGTAACCGCTAGAGGGTAAAGGAACATTAAAACTGGAATTGAATACATAATAATGTTAGATAAGCCGAAGTTCGCGATGACGAACGAAAATACTGAGAAGAAAACAACAAACTTTTTATAGCTTATTTTCGGCATTAAAGTGTTGAAGTACTCACCACAGGCTGTAATTAATCCAATGCTTGTTGTTAAGCATGCCAATATGATGATCACGGCTAACATGACCGATCCGAAACTTCCGAAATAATAAGAAGCTGCGCTGTTCAAGACAGAGCCACCTGTTTCAAAGACACCAAATTTCTCCGTGCTTGTAGCACCTAAATAAGCAATTCCAACATAAATGATAGCAAGGAAAGCAATCGCTACAGTACCTGATTTTATAGTGGCAGACAACACTTCACCTTTAGAAGTGACACCCATGGCACGAATAGCGTTAATCACAATAATTCCAAACACAAGTGAAGCAAGTGCATCCATCGTGTTGTATCCTTCTAAAAAGCCTTTTACAAATGCACCGCTTGCATACATTTCTTGTGGAGCTTCAATGGATCCAATTGGTTTCACAATGGCAGTAATAAGCAATACGAAAAGCAATACAATTAACGCAGGCGAAAGAATTTTCCCAACCCGATCGACGATCTTTGAAGGGTTTAGTGAGAGCCACATCGTAACCGCAAAAAATACTAATGTAAAAATAAACAGACCCATTTGAGCAGAACCTTCACCTACAAACGGTGAAATTCCAATATCATAAGCAACCGTTCCTGTACGTGGAGTAGCAAAGAACGGACCAATTGTTAAATAAAGAAGAGATGTAAAAACAACGGCATAAATCGGATGAATCCGGCTTGCAAGCTCTTGTAAGTTAGAACTTCCTGAGAAGCCCATTGCCAAAATACCGAGGAATGGCAATCCGACTCCTGTAGTTAAGAAGCCAATGACTGCTGGCCATACGTTCGTACCCGCATTTTGACCAAGCTGCGCGGGAAAGATAAGATTGCCCGCTCCGAAGAATAAAGCAAACAGCATAACTCCTATTGCAAGGTAAGCTGAAAATGGTAATTTCGTCTTCATATAATTATTCCTTTCCAAAATACAAAATCTATTTTCGCTCAATAAAGATCTTCGTTTGAAGTATGCAATATATCGCTAGAACTATCTTACTTCTATTGCTCTGTAATTTCAATATATTATTGTAAAATATTTTGAAGATTTAAAAATGATAAAACCTCTTGTTACAAAAAGAGAAATAACTTACCATTTCTTCATAATGCTTTATTCTATTTTATTTTTTCAATATTAAGATAATATTTTTTCTCTCATTAGTTGTCCACTTTGCCTTTACCCGAACTAATGGCAATGTATACCTTTTCGCGTTGATTAATAAATGAATGAAATAAACATCCTAAAAAATTTAGGATGTCCAAATTTAGCCGCTGTTTTCACTGCCGGCTTCATTAGCTAGTGAACTTTAGCAAATTAGCTGCTTCACTTTCACTAATATCTTTAATCAGGGTTAGTTCGCTAATTAAAATTCTTCTAGCACGATCTAACATTTGTTTCTCACTTGAATTAAGCGGTTTTTCTTTTTCATAATTCAATAAGTCCCGAACTACCTCAGCGGTGTCTTGCATTTCACCTGTTTTCATTTTTTCTGTATTTCTTTTTAGCCGCTCTTTCCACGAGAGCGAGCAGTGTGATACCTCATGGTGAAAGTCAAACAATATATCTTTTGCCACTGTTTTGCTAGTAATAGAACGTATTCGTGATTTATCGATCACTTTTACAGGAATCATTACGTTCATTTTACTAAGAGGAATGGTAATGACACAATATTCTTGTATCTTCCCTTGGATCTCTCTTTCTTCTATGGCTTCGATGATGCCCGCCCCATACATTGGATAGAAAACCTTGTCGCCAGTCTGAAACAAATCATCCACCTCCATATTACTTACATCTTCTATGGTATCACACCTTTGTTTTTTTCACAAATAAACAAATATATCACACATCTTTTTTGCCAGTCAATACTTTTCAACTGTTTTTATGCACAAAATCTTTAAATTTTTAAATTGAAAAATTGCTTTTATCTTAACGATAAAATGGCAACCCTCTTAACCTTTATGGAATAATCCCCCTTTTCTTCCTTATTATAATATCTTATTTAAGAAAGCCTAAAAGACGTGTAGAGTTTCTAGGAGATAGAGGGTATTTTTTGTTAACGGCGAATGTATACTTACGTAACGATTAATCGGGTTTATAAGGGAGGAGCAAGTAAGATGGATAAAACAGCATTAATATTGGTTGACATTCAAAATGATTACTTTCCGGGCGGCAAAATGACGCTCTATGAAACAAAAAAAGCTGCACGAAATGCCCGGGCTATCCTAGACCATTTTCGTGAAAATAATCTCCCGCTTTTCCATATTCAACATGTTTTTAACAATAAACAAGCGCCATTTTTCGCTCCCGATACAGAAGGAGTGAACATTCATCAACTTGTGGCACCCTTAGAAAAAGAAACGGTCATTCAAAAGCATTTTCCAAACAGTTTTCTGCACACTTCCCTAGAAGCCGAGTTAAAAAGTAAAGGCATTGAGCATGTCGTCATCGTTGGCATGATGAGCCATATGTGTATAGATGCCACCAGCCGTGCAGCGGTTGATCTCGGTTTTAGCTGTACAGTCATTGAGGATGCGTGTACGTGCCCTGATCTTACTTTTAATGATAAAACGATCAAGGCTGAAGATGTACATTGTGCCTTTATGGCAGCGCTGGGAAGTCTGTACGCCACCATTAAGACGACCAATGATTTCCTTGCTACAGTAACCAATTAAACAACTATTCAGGACACCGTTCATGTAAATGGACGGTGTTTCTATGTTCAAACATTTTTAAGCTTCTACACAAAAAAACACGCTTGAGCTTTCAAGCGTGCAAAACAGGGGGAATTTCATCATTATTGACATCTATTATTCTTCCCTATTTCCCAACATTTATACCGATAAATTAATTTATCATGACTCGATCCATTTATACATGTGTATACAGGTATGGTCAGGTTAACGTTGTGTTTGTAAACAAAGCAAGCAAATGTGTTCCAACTTGCTCTAACATTGATTTTCACTATTCTTGTCTGATCTTTTTTTCATTAATTGACACAAGAAAATGAATGGAATGTAAATATATAAGACAAAAAAGCTGATAGAGCCTGTTAGCGTATTTAACTGATCAATTTGTAAGCGGTCTTTAAAGAAAAGAGCGGCTGTACTGCCAATAAAAAGCAGGAGGATTAAACTGTGTTTCTGTTTAACAGAAAACAATTGTTTCAGCCCCCTTGTTGCAGCCCAAACATACAAGCACAAGTTTGGAATAATAGTAAAAAGCCAAAGGGAAATGCCGACATATTCAAATCTCTCTAAAAACGGGAAATCAACAATTTTCCATAATGTTAACGTAGCCCAAATTGTTTTTTCCAGCTGGCCATGACTAAAATACATAAAGGAAATAAGAGCTGTTATTACATAAACAAAGGTAGTAAAAAGGACTCCATACTGGGCCCATTTTTGAGAGCTCCGAGCATTTTTTATAAAAGGGTAACAAAAGAAAATCACTTCAAATCCAGTGTAATTAATCGACATGATTTTAGAAGCGGCAAGCAGTTCTTTTACGGAACTGTCCAAAATAGGAAATAAATAAGAAAACTGAAGTGACTTGAAAGCAAAACCTTTTAGCAGCAATAAAGGAAGTGAAATAAAAAAACTCAGAACGCATAATCCTACGAGGACTCTAAATCCTCCAACTACGTATAGCCAAATAGTAATAGCCATCACTAGCGCCATATACCATGTCTGCAGTTGAGGAAACATCCAAATTTGTATAATTTCAATATAGGTGCGCAGAACAGTAATAAACATGAGAACCATATATGCCACAAGCAGTAAACTAAGAATCCCTCCAATCCACTTGCCGAACAAATCTTTGTGGGTCACAGTAATGTCGTTATTTCCTTTATTTAGAATATAATAAGTCATCCACAGAATAACGTTTACAGAAAGGCCGGAAGCAATGACAGAAATCCACGCATCATATCCAGCTGGCTTCGCAATGTATCGTTCAAACCCAAGAATCCCTACCCCAATTTGCACGTCGATAATGAGGAAAAAAACCAAATAAGGAGAGATTTTCCGAGTTTCTGGCGGCAATGGCAACATATAATGACCTTCCTTTTTAAGTTGCTCCTCAACTTGTCAAAATAATTCAATTACTGTTTAGCATAGTCAAACTGCAGTAGAATTAAAACGCTTTTCATAAAAATTATAACTATATAGCCCTATTGAATTGTTTAAGCAATAAATTGAAGAACGAACAGATAAAGGTCATGCAGGATATGAGCAGTATTTAAAAAATATAAAAAGAAGCACCAAGCTTATCTTGGTACTTCTTTAGGACTGTAGACAAGTTCTACTTTAAATATTATAGACTGTTTGATCACTAACTAAGAAATAATAATTATGCTAATAAGAAAGAAGCTATCCAGATAAACAGAGAGTTTCCTTTAGGGTTAGCCAGTCGTTATAATGATTATTACTGTTTTTCTTACAGAGTTATCATCAAGAAAATGCTAATTTGCAACACTAAGGAAGTTTCAATATATAAAAAAGTTGATTTCCAGTCTCAAACAATTGGCTTCTTATGGACTCTTGTTCAAATAAAGTCCATACATCAAATAGAGCGTAAGGTTAGGCTAAGTGAGCAAGTTCACGTTAGTTTACGTTATTGTGATATTAGCTTCTGAACTCTCAATAGGATGTACTACTATGTTCTCTTCTATTATGACAGGATATTTTTTAGCGAACGCTTTGGCAGCAAAATAGTAAAGAACAAAAGCTAATGCAGTGGAAACAAAGAAGCTGTACTCTAAGAAAAAGAAGAATCCAATTGCTGTGGCAACTATATAAACTATCAAAGCTGCGGGGTTGTATCCTTTAAAATACTTATACTTTCCATTGGATTTAAATAGATCATCAAGATTTAATTGTCTTCTTCTAAATAAATAATAATCTATTCCAATGATTGCAAGTGCTGGTCCTGCTGTAGTACTAAATAGGGATAAAATTATATCCAGCTTATCTATGTAATTCCAAGGCTGAATGACACAAGAAATAATCGCAACACAGACAGTAGCTACCTTAAAACTAAGTTTTTTAGGCATAAGGCTGCAAAGCACTTTTTCAAGAAAGCTTTGCGGCTTGTTCATGTTTCAGAGCCACGCGTTATTATAGTCGATAAGAATTCTGACTATCCTATAACAATTAAAGAACAAAAAAAGATGCCCGAAAGCATCAAATAAGATAGGTATAGTATCTCCATAAGATAGTAGAACATAATAATTGGTTTATGAAAAAACGAGATCGTTCAATATTGGTTTTCCAATTGTTTTTAAGCAGTCAATGAGCTGCAATGGCGTTAAGTTTGAATGTGCCCCAGCATTTAACTTTTGGAAAAAGGTGCTGTCTGCACTCTAAAGCCAGGAAAATTCTTGGTCTCTCAAAAGGGCAAATCTTTCAATAACAACTTGTCCCACCACAGTTTAATTTAGCCTTAACATTCCACTTGATATCTAAGAATTAGTTGCCATCTAAGAATTAGTTTATCAAGTTCTTGGCTGTATTTTAAAGTTTCCCTATCATTAAGGCCCTTGGACATTCCAGTTGCTATCATTGCTTTACGCAAATTGTTAATTTCAGTTACTACATCACAACAAGATTTTTGCGTTTCCAACTGTACTTCTCTCCCAGTTAATTTATTTATAAATAAAACAGTCGACAGGAAAAAATATACTGGTTTTTGAAATATTTTGGAATGGTTTCGACAATTGTTCTAAAAATATGACAGTTTTTTGTTTAAAGGGATAAAAGCTATAAACTGTCGAAGTCCGTTGAGAATACGCAGTATCTTTAGCGCTATTCTGTTAAAGTATAATGCTTTTGTTGTTATATTTATTTGCAGTATAGTACCCTTAAAACGATGAAAAGGGCCGAAATTGGCCCTGAAAATACCATTTTCTCGGATAAAGTACATGTATAACATTCAGTGTATCTCTAAAATTCTCCGCTCTTCATCTAACGGCTTTTTAGATACGTCCGTTTCCTTCACCACCTCAACAAAATTAGGATTATCTATACTTTTAATTTCCCAATAACCTGAATTGTATTTATGCATTACCGAATAAGTTCTCCCCTGAGCCGTTGATACCCCTCGCTCTTCTATCGTTCCCACTCGGATAGATTTTGCTTTTCCATACTGATCACGTTCCTTTTTTAGAGTAATAGTATCAGTATGTCCAAGATTTAGAGAATACTTGCAGATATTTTGAAGTTTTTGCACCAGAACCAATAGCTCTTTAAATAAATTTACTCTTCACTAGCGGGTATAACCCACTCATTTTTACCTCTCTCTGTTGAAATGTATTCAGGCCAACGAAACTTGATTGGAGGATCATAATCACATAATGGACCAATCCACTTTGTGCCATCTGTACCGCCTGCTGTTCTCTCGCGAAATTCCTCTTTAGCAGCTTCCAGTACTTCCGGTCTTACCAATAAATCAAGAATCGTCATGCCAATCGTTTTAGAAGCGCTCATAATCATTGGATCAATGCATTCTCGAATTCCCCCCAGTGCATTCATCACCCAGTTTGGATATTTGTATATCCCATCGGGAGATTTAAGCGTTGGCCTGCCAATATAGAGACGAACTGTCGGAGCGTGCCAACAGTATTCTGTATAATCATCTGAAGTAAAGTGTTGTTGCCAAGACGGAAGAATAGTGCGCATTTTTCGTTCTGCTTCTTTGGGATCAATTAACTCTTCAATTTCATCCATATAAGGTCGATCCATAGGCTCAATTCCAAGGTTTCTCTGAATTTCTTGAGCAATTTCAATTGCTTTCCCTTCAAACTTAGGTGCTCCAGCAAGTTTTAAGTTTTGATATGTCACGCCTGCCATTACATGATTGGCTAATCCCGCCCGCGATTTGGTCACCCAATCTTTTTCCCAAGTACAATGTGCAGCTTTTGCCGCACTTTCCGCGTTTTGATCGAGAATCTTTACAACAGCTTCTGCCATTTCAATGTCAGGCACACGGATAAAATAGTAAATTTGTGCCATTTGAGCCGGAATATTATCTGCGGTCGCCTGACCGGTATTCAAAATAGTTTCATTCATGGACCATCCCATATTGTTAGATAGCATGTGTTCTCGATACATTTTGGAGAGTGTATACATATTAACTACTGCGTCTGTTGCGCCGGGACAACGTGCTGTGGCATGAGCGACCGGGATTGGCGTATTACCTGCAGCTGAAAGCCATGTTTCTGGATTGTCACAAGTAAATGTGTACATGACCGAATACGCAACAGCACAATGAGTATCCCAACGTGTTGTATTGCAAAGAGGAAGCATGTAAAACGGATGAAAACTTATTGCAGCATCTAAATTATCATAGTATCCCTTAGCAGCATGAATAGGCTTTGAACCCCTCACCTTTTCCGCCGGCTCTCCAAAAAACTTCAGAGTACCTTTTATATTAAACTTTTCCATTGCCTCTTTAGCTGCGAGAAATCCACCGAGTGAGCCAATTCCAAGAGCAGAATGGGGATCGGTATGGCCTCCAGCATATTTACTTAGTCCATCTCTTGGTTTTTCTATTGTATCTGCTGCCTGACAATTCCCCGGTACCGCGTCATATTCTGCATAGCCCCCTATAACGGGACCTCCTTCTCCATTGCTCCAAGTGGCGCAAAACGCTGTCGGCATCCCACCGCTTCCTTCTTCCACTTCAAATCCTTCTTCTCTTAACTTGTCTACATACCATTTAGCTGAACGATATTCTCTCCAAGCGGTTTCCCCATAATTCCATATAACCTGATTCCAATCCGAAAGACTTTTTTCATTCTTTTCAACCCAATCCAAAATATGTTCCTTTTCTTTTCTGTTCACGCCTTTACCCCTTCCTCTTTCCATTCACCTTTTAAAGAATCTCAAGATAAGCATCAATTAGTTCAGCAAGGCTATTCTTAGAAGTCTTTAATTGACTCGCTTAGCTCCCCCACTTGCTGAAACCTCATCCTTCGTAGCTATGCTATCTTTATTAAAGTGATTAGATATAGTGTTTTCTTTATTGCTTTCCGCCCCTATTTCTCTTCTTAAAGATTTAAAGAAAGAAACACACATGAATAATATAATAAGAGTAAATGGCAGCCCTGCAGCAACTGACACGGACTGTAAAGGACTTAAGCCTCCGCTGGGCAATTGCCAAACCTGCGATCACAAGCCCCCATAAGATTTTGCTTTTATTTGAAGGGTCACTGGTTTCCTCACTTAGCATTCCTAAAACAAACACCGTAGAATCAGCTGAAGTGACAAAGAAGATTACTAGTGAAACCAATGTCAGCACTATCAAAATCGAACTATAAGGAAAGTACTGCAAGAAGTAGAAGAAAGCTGTTGTTACGTCATCCATTACTTTGTTAGCTAAATCGATATCTCCTAAATTTTGAATGAAATGCAAAGCACTTCCTCCAAAAACTGAATACCAAATCATCGTTGCTAGAGAAGGTATTATTACTGATCCGATAATAAATTCTTTAATTGTTCTGCCTTTCGAAATTCTAGCTACAAAAAGCCCGACAAATGTAGCGAAGCTAACTGCCCATCCCCAGTAAAAAATCGTCCAGTTTGAAAGCCACGTGTTATCCGGCAAGAAAGGTTCCATACGTAAACTCATGCCTATAATATTTTGTAAATACTCTCCTGTTCCAGATACAAAGATTTGAAGAATCTGTTTGGTAGGACCTAAAATAAAAATGATCGTCATAATAGCTACAGCTAAGACTATATTAAAATTTGATAAATTTTTAATTCCTTTATCCAATCCGTAATAAGCTGATGTGATAAACAAAACAGTCAAAAAGCTAATTAATAAGATTTGATTAAGTGACGTATTCTCGATCCCCCATACGTAATTCAATCCAGCACCAAGTTGCTTTGCCCCTAAACCTAGGGACGTGACAAGTCCAGATAATATAGCAAAAACCGTTAAAATATTTATTAACTTTCCTATTGGTCCGTGAATTTTATTTCCTAATAGAGGATAAAAAGCATAATTCACAAGCGGAGGATAACCTTTACGATGGTGAAAATACGCTATAATGAGGCCGACAATAGCATAAGTGCCCCAACTGTGTAATCCCCAGTGGAAGAACGATGTTTTCATTGCCGCCTTAGCTGCTTCCGGCGTCTGCCCCTCACCCACTGGCGGCGACATGTAATGCATTACAGGCTCTGCTACTCCCCAAAAAAACAGACTAATAGCTAGACCAGCGCTAAACAACATAGCAATCCAGGATCCCGTACTGAATTCAGGTCGGTCTGTATCTTTTCCTAGACGTATTTGTCCATACTTAGAAAAGGCAACATACAGACAAATAACTACAAAGGAAGTGGCAGAAAGGACATAAAACCAACCAAAATAATCATTAGCAAAAAGTAAGAAGTCTGAAGAAAACTCACCTAGTTTCTCAGGGTTTAATATTCCAAACAATACAAAAGCTAAACTAAATAACAAAGAAGTTATCAAAACCGTTTGATTTTTTTTCACTAACGCTCCCCCACTCTTATTAGTTAGAATTTTCTGAAATAAGTGATGATTAATTTGCATACTGACATTTTTAATATTAAAAATGCAGAATGATTTTTAAGAAGCACTCTTAGATAACAGTAATTGTTTATAAAAGAGTGCTTCGAAGTGTAGATACAAAAATGTTCGTTGCAAATACTTTTTCTAATTCAAACTTTTTTCTTTAGCAAAAACTTGCTTTCCAGAAATCCAGGTTTCGACAACTGATATACTTGCCAGTTCTTCTTCCTGCACATCAAACGGATTTCGATCAAGAATGGCAAAGTCAGCCAATTTACCTTGCTCAATAGAACCTATTAAATTCTCTTTATGAACAGCTTTTGCCGCTTCAATTGTGTAACCCTTTAATGCTTCTTCAAGCGTAATTTTATGGTCGGCCCCTACTATATTTCCTTGCGCAGTTTTTCGGGTTACAGCTGCATAAATAGCTTCAAATGCATTAGGAAAAGCTACTGGTGTATCAGAAGATAAAACAACAGGAACATTATACTCTTTAAACCAGCCGTACGGGGAATAATTTTCTCCTTCTTCACCAACAGCTTGTACGACACCGTTACCATAAAGGTATACATGCTGTGGCTGTGGTACCGGCCAAATTTTTAATTTCGCTATCCTCTTAACCTGTTCTTTCACAGGCAAACCACAGTGTTCGATTCTATGACGCATATCTGGTCTTGGGCATTCTTTTTGAGCAGTTTCCACAGCCTGTAAAACTAACTCAATAGCTCCATCTCCCTGAGCGTGCGTAAGGGTTTGCAATCCATATTTATGGGCATCTATCAGCAATTGCTTGAATTCATCTGGTTCATGGAACAAATATCCCTTTGTTCTTTCATGATCCTTATACTCCTTACTTATATAAGCAGTGCCAGAAATTAAAGATCCATCGGCATATAACTTTAATGACCCCATCGTTAACTGCTCATCCCCAAATGTTGAGCAGATCCCCATTTTTTTAATGTCATCCAAATACTTAGATAAGAAAGAAAGTTCAATACGAATTTTTAGCAATCCACTGTCACGTGCAATTAAATAAGACTCCATTTCTTGCTTCGTTACCTGAACATCATTTACAGTTGTAAAGCCAGCAGATAACAATAGTTCCTGGCCTACTTTAATATTTGTCTGTAAGTTGTCCTGTGTATCAGGCATATGAATATTCGGGCCATGGTTCCCTGGTTTCACTCCGAATTTTTGTGCCAAGTAATCATTGGCACTATCAAATAATGGACCATTTGGATAACCGTTTGAATCTCTTCCAAACGAACCTCCAGGTGGATCCAAAGTATCTTTATTCACTCCAATTAAATTGAGCAAGTAATGATTCACAACATTGCAATGCCCACTGCTGTTCATGATTTGAACAGGACGATCCGTTGCCACCCTATCTAGGTCTTGTGCAGTAGGATAACGCTGTTCCACTAATTTACGTTTATCGAACCCAAAACCGCGGATAGGTGCACCTTCAGGAAGATTTTCAGCATACTCCCTTAAAGTGTTAACTAGATCGTCTATGTTCTTCACTTTCGGATAACTGATATCGGCCCATGTATGGCACATACCAAGCATCATTACATGAACATGAGGATCAATAAATCCAGGTACTAAGCTCTGGCCTTGTAGATCAATTTCTTCATAAGAAGAGCCGGCTATTTGTCTGCATTCATCAAGTGATCCTACAAATTCTATTTTGTTCTCTCTTACAACAACCCCTTCTGCATGCATATCTTTTGCCATTGTTAAAATAGGTCCACCTGTAAAAATTATCGTTTTATTCTCCATTTCTCATACTCCATTCTGTAAATTGAATTAATTAGGCGCTGATTAATGTAGAAAAAATACCTTTCTATATAACGTCTGCCTTTATACTCATATACATTGCAATAATTATGCCAATTTAACTACCCGCGTATGATCACGGTTTAATAGGAAAAATGCTTTTTACCTTATTCACTTTGGTATATAATTTATTAAATATTCTAAATTCAATAGTGTGTAAGCGTTTTATATACCTATACACTTTAGAATAGGAATCTATACACTTTAGTATAAGAACTATGGGGTGAGTAAAAAATGAGCTCAATTGTTTCAGAGTTTTGGGAAGAAATTTTAGACGGGATATATAATGATGTCCTTATTACCGATCCCAAAGGCAGAATTGTTTATGCTAATAGCTCCAGTGAATATTGGTTTGGCTTAAAGGAAGAAGAATTATTGGGTAAATCTATTTATGAACTAGAGCAAAAGCGAGTTTTTTATCCTTCTGTAGTACGGCTGGTTCTTGAAAAAAACAAGAGACAAACCATTATACAAAGCACCACTGCTGGAAAAAAACTTCTCGTAAATGGAGATATCATCTTTAACCAAAAAGGGGACATTCAATATGTTGTGACCTATTCTCAAGACATAACGGATTTTGAAAAGCTAAAAACTTATGTAGCAGAAGTAGAATTAGAATTGAAAAAAGTTAAAGATGAACTGGCCTCTTTAAAGAATTCAAAAAAACGGACAAACCAAATGGTTGCAGCTAGCAGACAAATGAAACAAATTTTAAACACCGCCCTGATGGTAGCCGATTCGGATGCCACTATCCTTATTACTGGGGAAACTGGTGTCGGAAAAAATGTACTTGCCAAGTTTATCCACGACAACAGTGAGAGAAAGGGATCATTCGTTGAAGTTAATTGTGGCTCATTACCTGAAAACCTGCTGGAATCAGAGCTATTCGGTTACGCTCCTGGATCCTTTACAGGTGCCAATTCAAAAGGCAAAAAAGGAGTAGTGGAAGAAGCTGAAAACGGCACCTTATTTTTAGATGAGATAGGAGAACTTCCATTAAACCTACAAGTAAAACTTCTAACTCTTATACAGGAAAAGAAATTTTTTAAAATTGGAGAAAGTAAACCTAGACATGTGAACTTCAGATTAATTGCCGCCACCCATGTCAACCTAGAAAAAAAAGTTAAAGAAAAAGAATTTCGTGAAGATTTGTTCTACCGTCTATCTGTCATTCCCTTGTTTATTCCTCCATTAAGAGAAAGGGAAGAGGATCTCTCAGAAATGATTTTGTTATTCAAAAATCAATTTAATCATCTCCATAAAAAAAAGAAGGAGTTTGATCCCCAAACGATTGACCTTTTATTGCGCTATGCCTGGCCCGGCAATACAAGAGAATTGTCGAACATTATGGAAAGGCTAATTTTAACTGTTAACTCTACTGTAATCTTTCCCGACCACTTGCCGGAAAAAGTCTTATTAGCGGACAATTCAAATCCGTTGCACAATATTGGAAAGAAAACAATGTATGAGTTGCTTGATGATCTCGAGTTAAATATATTAAAGAAAGCAAAACAAAAGTGCAGTAGCACAACAGAAATGGCTAAATATTTAGGAGTAAGTCAGCCTACAGTTGTTAGAAAAATGCAGAAGTATAAAGCTCATTTTTATTCTTAAGGTTCTAATGTAGAGATTGCATTTATTTGAAAGAGGTAGATAGAATCCTAATGGAGTGTCGACAAAAGGGGAATATCTAAAAGGGATTCACCCTTTTTCGTATTTTAAAATAGAGAAAGAGCACAAGGGTTTTCTGCCTCTATGGGATCAGATAAAGCATGATAAAACCGTGGGGACATTGCCTCTAAATAAGGGGATATGAAAGGGGTATTTAACAACTTTTCCCAATACCACAGTTTGTTAGACTTTTCCTAGGTTTTTATATAAGCTACACAAGAGACCAAAAGGAGACAAAACGGCTTTTTGAGAATTCTTTGTGGTTTTTTATGTTTCAATGCTTCCAATTATAACAGTCGATAAGAGTCTCACCTATCTCATAGCGATTAAGTAGTAGAAGAACGAAAAGAGACGCCCATAGTCATACAATTAAAGCAGAGCATTGATTCTTAAAATATTTGTATAGATGAGCTCAGGAAAATTGAACCTAGCTTTTTTATGTAGGTCTCCTACTTATAGTATAAGTGCAATCTTTGTGCTACAACCTTTTATGTTTATATCAATAGTTAAGGTATTTCCTCAAAAAGGCACGCTTTTTATCGAGCGTGCCTTTTTGAAGAACATGTTATAACTTTCATCTTGACCTGAACGCTAATCGATCTTATAGACTGACTAACATTATCTATATTGATGAGTTGTCTTTCATACTGTACTGATCGCCTTGCTAGAGGCTCCCTTTTTTGATGACTTTTGCTTTTGGTCTTCTAATTTCAATTCAACCAGCAGATCACCTGTAGAGATGGCTTCTCCATTTTGAACGTGGATATTTGTCACCGTGCCGGAAAACGGCGCCTGAACCGTCGTTTCCATTTTCATCGCTTCGGTGATCATTAAATGATCTCCCTGGACGACTTTTTCCCCTTTTTCAACGAGCACTTTAATGACCGTCCCTGGCATCGTCGCCGCCAGATGGCTTTCATTTTTCGGATCGGCTTTCATTTTCGAGGCCACGGAAGACTTGATGCTTTCGTCTTTAATGACCACTTCACGCGGCTGGCCGTTTAATTCAAAATAGACCACCCGTGTGCCGTCTGTCTGGGCCTGTCCGATCGATACCAGCTTCACAATCAACGTTTTTCCGGTTTCAATCTCGATTTCAATTTCTTCCCCGAGTCTCATCCCGTATAGGAACGTCGGTGTGTCCAGCACGGAAACGTCTCCAAATTGATCAATCGTTTTCACATAGTCCATAAATACTTTTGGATACAACGCATACGCGATGACATCATGATCCGTTACTTTTCCTTCCATCTCTTGCTGAAGCTCTTCCCGCAGCGCGTTGAAATCAACCTCTTTCAATAGCTCGCCTGGACGAACCGTGAGCGGTTCTTTTCCTTTTAGGATGACCTTTTGCAGCTGTTTCGGAAACCCGCCGTACGGCTGGCCCAAATAGCCTTCAAACAGCTCGATAACGGAATCCGGGAAGTCGATTTTAGCGCCTCTTTCCAGCACTTCTTCTTCCGTCAGGTCATTTTGCACCATAAAGAGTGCCATGTCGCCTACGACTTTGGAAGACGGCGTTACTTTGACGATATCCCCGAACATCATGTTCACCCGGCTGTACATGTCTTTCACTTCTTCCCAGCGTTCGCCAAGCCCGACGGCTTTTGCCTGCTGCTGGAGGTTGCTGTACTGGCCGCCCGGCATTTCATGCTCGTAAATTTCTGTATGCGGCGCCTTCATTCCGCTTTCAAAGTCTTGATAATAATGACGGACGCCTTCCCAATAGCGGGACAGCTGTTCAAGCGCTTCTACCCGGACAGATGGCTCGCGCTCCGTGCCTTTTAATGCATAACAAAGGGTGCTGACACTCGGCTGAGACGTCAAGCCCGCCATGGAGCTGACCGCTACATCAACGATATCCACCCCGGCTTCAATCGCTTTCGCATACATGTAAACACCGTTGCCGCTCGTATCGTGAGTATGCAAGTGGATCGGAAGATCGACCGTCGCTTTTAATTCCGAAATTAACCGGTACGCTGCCTGCGGCTTTAACAAGCCGGCCATATCTTTAATGCCAAGAATGTGGGCCCCCTGCTGTTCGAGTTCTTTCGCCATGTCTTTATAATACTGAATGTTGTATTTTGGACGGGCTGGATCATCAATATCCCCGGTGTAACAAATCGTTGCCTCGGCAATCTTGCCCGTTTGGCGAACGGCATCAATCGCCGTTTCCATCCCTTTAATCCAGTTTAAGCTGTCAAAAATCCGGAACACATCAATGCCCGAAGCGGCTGATTGATCTACGAATTCCCGGATCACGTTATCCGGATAGTTGGTATAGCCAACAGCATTCGATGCTCGAAGGAGCATTTGGAACAAAACGTTCGGCACTTTTTCCCGTAAGGCTGCTAACCGCTCCCACGGATCTTCTTTTAAGAAACGGTACGAGACATCAAACGTGGCACCGCCCCACATTTCTAAAGAGAAAGCTTCTGGCAGCAGCTTCGCCGTCGGCTCGGCGATCTGAAGAAGATCGTGAGTCCGCACACGGGTAGCGAGCAGCGACTGATGGGCATCCCGGAAGGTTGTATCCGTTAAGAGGACCTCTGACCGGGATTTCACCCACTCCACCAAACCATCCGCGCCTCTTTCGTCTAAAATTTGTTTCGTGCCGGAGGCAGCTGCCTCTAAACGGTTCACATTCGGAACGGGAGGCGGATCAAAAAGCGGCTTTTTCTTTTTCTCAATGCCCGGGAAGCCATTGATCGTGACATTGCCAATATAATTCAGCATTTTCGTTCCGCGGTCTTTGCTTTTCGGAAAGTCGAATAATTCCGGCGTCGTATCAATAAATGAAGTATCATAATTTCCGGTAATAAAGTTTTCATGCCGCATGACATTTTCAAGGAACGGAATATTCGTCTTAATGCCCCGAATCCGAAATTCCTTTAAATTCCGCAGCATCTTCGAAGCGGCCTGTTCAAAGGTGAGCGCTTGTGTGGAGACTTTCACAAGCAGCGAGTCATAGTAAGGTGTAATGATGGATCCTTGGAAGCCGTTTCCTGCATCCAAGCGGACCCCAAAACCGCCGCCGGAGCGATATGCCATGATTTTGCCCGTATCCGGCATGAAGTCATTCAGCGGGTCCTCCGTTGTCACACGGGACTGGATCGCATAGCCATGAATCGTAATGTCTTTTTGTGCGGGAATGCCGACTGTTTCGCTATGTAACGAGTGGCCTTCTGCAATTAAAATTTGGGATTGGACAATATCAATGCCCGTGATCATTTCCGTAATGGTATGCTCTACCTGGACACGCGGGTTCACTTCAATAAAATAGAATTGATCGCCCGCTACAAGGAATTCGACGGTCCCTGCATTTAAGTAGTCCACGTTTTTCATGAGCTTGACAGCTGCTTCACAAATGTCATTGCGCAAATCTTCAGGCAACGACACGCATGGTGCGACTTCTACGACTTTTTGATGGCGGCGCTGTACAGAACAGTCCCGTTCGTATAAGTGAACAATATCCCCTTGGTGGTCACCAAGAATCTGCACTTCAATATGTTTCGGATTCTGGACAAACTTTTCTACATATACTTCGCTATTGCCAAACGCTGCTTTCGCTTCTGACTTGGCCCGCTCGTATGCTTCTTTTACTTCTTCGACATTATGGACAATCCGCATGCCGCGGCCGCCGCCGCCGAGCGCTGCTTTGATCATGAGCGGAAAGCCGTGCTCCCGGCCAAATGCTACCACTTCTTCTAAGCTGTCAACAGGGCCGTCTGTCCCTGGAATAACCGGAATGTCCGCCCGCTGCGCCTGGATTCTCGCTTTGACTTTATCTCCAAACATATCTAAATGCTGGGAAGTAGGACCGATAAAAATAATGCCTTCTTCCTCACAGCGTTTAGCAAATTCGATATTTTCTGATAAAAAACCATACCCTGGGTGAATCGCATCAACTTCTGCCTGTTTAGCAATCTCGATAATGTTTTCAATATCAAGATAAGCGTCAATCGGCTTCTTGCCTTTCCCCACAAGATAGGCTTCGTCCGCTTTGTAACGGTGATAGGACCCTGAATCTTCCTTAGAGTAAATCGCTACTGTCCGGATATGGAGCTCCGTACAGGCACGAAATACGCGAATGGCAATTTCTCCTCTATTCGCTACGAGCATCTTATTGATTTTCCTCATTTTCACATGCCTCCTAAGAAGTTATCTACAAGGAGTGAGCACCCCTTAGCCGTCTTTATAAAGGCTTACTTTAGTGATAAGAAATCATGACTCAGACTGCCGATACACGTTGCCTATGCCTCTATTATTCATTGTCTCTAGAATCGCAGCTCAAACAGCCTTGTTCCTCCTCAAGTTTCTCTTTTAAGCGTGGATTTCCTTGCCCTCTACCGCTAATGCGGCTTCGCCGATTGCTTCCGTTAAGGCTGGATGAGGATGTATCGTATGAGCAATATCCATAGACGTTGCGTTCAATACTTGAGCAAGACCCGCTTCCGTAATCATATCTGTCACATGCGGTCCAACCATATGCGCTCCTAGGAGTTTATTAGATCCTTCCTCAACGACCAGTTTAACGAAGCCGTCGGTTTCTCCAAAAACAAGCGCTTTTCCGATCGCTCGGAATGAAAATTTTCCGATTTTTACTTGATGTCCTTTTTCCTGTGCCTCTTCTTCTGTTAATCCCACACTGGCAACTTCAGGACTGCTATATACACATTTTGATACGAGCGCCGGATTAAGCGGGGACGGATTTTGATCTGCGATATGCTCAATGGCAATCATTCCTTCATGCGAAGCAACATGGGCAAGTTGTAACCCGCCAATCACATCGCCAATCGCATAAATGCCTGGTTCATCCGTTTGATAATACTCATTGGTTTTAATAAATCCTCTCTCTAATGAGACGGCGGTATTTTCTAGGCCTACTCCTTCAACATTCGGCTGTCTTCCAACCGACACCAACAACTTATCAGCAGAAAATGATTTTTCGCTTCCTTTATGCTCTGCTTTAATGGAAACTCCATCGCCTTTTTCTAATGTTTCTGGCAATACCTTTGCGCTTGTGATAATTTTGACACCTTTTTTCTTCATAAGACGCTGGACTTCTTTTGAAATATCTTTATCTTCTGTCGGCAAGATGCGATCTGCATATTCAATGACGGTTACGTCTAAACCAAAGTCAACGAGCATAGACGCCCATTCAATGCCAATAACGCCGCCGCCGACAACGATAATAGAATTTGGCAGCTCTTCCATTTGCAGCGCCTCGTCGGATGTCATCACATATTGTCCATCCGCTTCTAAACCAGAGAGCATTCTTGGACGAGACCCTGTTGCAATCACTATATTTTCTGCGTTTAGCAATATGCTCTCTTCTCCACTTCTCAACTCAACTGAAACAGCCTTTGGTTGGACGATGTGACCTTTTCCTTCATATATATCGATTTTCCCTTTTTTCATTAAATGCTGGATGCCTTTAAGCAAACGGGCCGTAATTGACTCTTTTCGAGCCTGTACCTTAGAGAAGTCTAAACGTACTTCAGGAGCAATGACCCCAAACTCCTCGCCATTTTTTGCATTTTTGTATATTTCTGCACTTCTCAATAATGCCTTACTCGGGATACAGCCTGCATGAAGGCACGTTCCGCCAAGCTCTCCCTTTTCTACCACTGCCGTTTTTAAACCTAACTGTGAAGCTCGAATGGCTGCAACGTATCCACCCGTTCCGCCTCCAATGATCACAAGATCGTATACTCCCATTTTGTTCTCCCCTTTTTATTTACTCACTTTATCGGTTCGATACAGCAGCACGAACCTGTTCATCTGCATGATAGGAAGAACGAACGAGCGGGCCTGCCTCGCAATGACTGAATCCTTTCGATAAAGCAATCTCCTTTAATTCATTGAATTCTTCTGGACTCCAATATTTCTGCACCTTTAAATGTCGTTTTGTTGGTTGTAAATACTGTCCAATGGTTACGATGTCTACGTTGTTAGCCAATAGGTCATCCATCGTTTCAATAATTTCTTCTTTTGTTTCTCCGAGCCCAATCATAATGCTGGATTTCGTCGGCGTAAGCGGATTTAGTTCTTTTGCTCTTCTTAAAAGTTCAAGAGAACGCTCATAAGTTGCCCGCGCACGGACTCTCGGCGTTAATCTTCTTACCGTTTCAATATTGTGATTTAAAATATCTGGTTTGGCATCCATTAACAGCTTTAAATTTTCATATTTTCCGTTCATATCAGAAGGCAATACTTCAATGCTGCAAAACGGGTTGCGTTCTCTTACGGCTCTTACCGTTTCGGCAAAAACTCCTGCGCCGCCGTCTTTTAAATCATCACGAGCTACAGCCGTAATGACCACATGCTTTAACCCCATTTGCTCGACTGATTCTGCTACACGCTTCGGCTCGTTCCAATCTAGTTCCGTTGGAAGGCCAGTCTGCACAGCACAGAAACGGCAGGCGCGCGTGCAGACACTTCCTAAAATCATAAAGGTTGCCGTTTTACGCACAGCCCAGCATTCGTGGATATTAGGACATTTTGCTTCTTCACAAACCGTGTGCAGCTTTTTTTCACGCATCATTTTCTTTAGTCCTGTATAATCTTCGTTTGTATTTAATTTAATTTTGAGCCATTCCGGTTTGCGGACATACTCATTCGCCATATCATCCACTCCTACCACGCTTGACTTAATTTTGACTTAATTAAAACCACTAGAATGAGCAGGTTAGAAAGTACTTTTTCATGCCCTTCATTCACAGTGGTTTCGCCTTACATTCATACATAATGGAATGTCTTCCGTCTCTTTCTCTTGTATGTCATGCAGTATTGAGCTGTCCTAGCTACCGATTGTGCGAAAGATAGAACGGAAAACTGTGTGCTTGATTGTTCATCCCTGACGAAAAACTTCCCCTTCTCTTGTTTTACATAAAGGAGGGAATAGCGTTCATGCTCTGCTTACTCTTCTTCACGAATAAATTCTTGGTAGCCATTTTCGCTTAAAAGTTCTTTAAGCTCTTCTGGATTAGACATTTCTACTTCAATTAACCAGCCGTCTTCATATGGCTGCTCGTTAATTAACGCAGGTTCATCTTCTAATAGCTCATTCACTGTCACGACCGTGCCAGATACAGGAGAGAATAACTCTGATACCGCCTTGACCGATTCAATTGTTCCCATCGATTCATTTGCTGCTACTTCGCCATCCACTTCTGGATTTTCTACGAATACGATATCACCCAACTGTTTTTGTGCATAATCAGAAATACCGATTCTTACACGGTTTCCACTTAGTTGAAATACCCATTCGTGCTCTTTGCTATATAGTAAATCTGCAGTCGCTTTTGTCATTGTTTCTTTTCTCCCTTTCTCTACAACGCTTTTTCTTTTATTTATATAAAAACTTAGTAAACCCCTTTTGTGTAAGACAGCACCTCTATCGTGACGTCTTTTTTGTGCATGGATGGGTACAGCTCCCAAAAGCTATACCCTATCCTTTCTTCCCTCTGAAAATACGTAGCGATCAAACTCACGCTTCCCCTTTTATCGTGATGTTAGATCCAGACATCATGTTGTTCCCCCTGCATGATGTCTGGATTGACTTACGAACTTCTCGTTATTTTTTACTGCAAAACAGCCGTTCTTTAACCTTGAGTCCCGTTTCCGTTACGGCAAGGCCCCCAAGAGCTGTTTCCCGGAGTGTTCTTGGCATGTCTTTCCCTACCTTATACATTGCCTCAATCACTTCATCACACGGAATCCGGCTTTCTACTCCGGCAAGAGCCAGATCGGCAGCTGAAAAAGCAATGGATGTGCCAATTGCATTTCGTTTAACGCAAGGCACTTCGACAAGACCGGCAACAGGATCACAAACTAATCCCAAAAGAGATTTCATTGCTATAGCGGTTGCATGTACCGCTTGCTGCGGGCTTCCTCCCTTTAATTCCGTAATGGTACCGGCAGCCATCGCAGCTGCCGAGCCAACCTCTGCCTGACAACCGCCAGCAGCCCCTGAAATAAATGAGCGATTGGCAATTACATACCCAAGCATGCTAGCCGTAAATAATCCCATAACCAAATCTTTAAAAGGCGTTCCATCATTTTGATGCAGGGAGAATAGCACGCCAGGTAAAATGCCTGCTGCTCCAGCAGTTGGAGTGGCTACAATAACACCCATTCGAGCATTGCTCTCTGAAGTAGCGAGTGAAAATGTCATAGCCTGGCTAATATAGCTGCCTGTAAGCGGTTTTCCAGACTTCACGTACTCTCCCATCTTAACGGCATCTCCCCCTGAAATACCGCTTGGTGCAGGAGAGGAATCCTTTGTTCCAATATCAACGGCTTCCTTCATCTTGATCAATCGTTCTTCCATCATACGAAGAATCGTTTGTTGATCTCTTCCTGACTTCTTTTCTTCCAGCATCAGCATGGTTTCACCGATCGTTTTCTGTTCCTTTTCACAGAATTCCAGAAGTTCTCTCATTGATAAAATTTCCATCAGGCATTCCTCGCAATTTCTTCTCTTAATCGGTACACTTGGTAGTTTTTAGCCAAGGCTGAAAAATCATCGCTTGTGCTCAGACGGATATCCACCATTCGTCCGTTAATCATAAAGATTTTAGATAAACCGCCTCCTAGCGAAGCTCCGCCTACTTTTACAAGATGATCCCCTCTTTTTGCGGTTACCATCGTTGTATTGGGATGATCAAAGAATAGGCAAGACCCTTGAGGTTCAATCGTGTAATCAAGACCCGCTTTATATGCAAGCTGCAATGCATGCCGAATTCCCGGGTCATCCGTACCCATGCCGAGTAATCCGCCAAGAAGTGCTTTATCTGTCCCATGGCCTTGATACGTTTCAGCAAAAGAGTCGTAGAAAATAATGTCTGCCTCTTCAGGACAACCATCCAGCAGTTCATAAATGAATTTGCCAATCGACACAACACCAGCAGTATGGGAACTTGATGGTCCAACCATAATAGGTCCGATAATATCAAAGCAACTCTGAAATTCCATTATGATGCTCCTTTCTTATACGTTGATCGGCTGTTGGAATAACGGATAAACTCCGCAGATAGACGCAGTTTTTTCTTTAGCCTCTGCCACCACTGCCGGCTCCCCTTTACTTTTCAGTACAGCAGCAATCACTTGGGCAATCTGTTCCATTTGTTCTTCTTTCATTCCGCGCGTTGTTAAGGCAGCAGTTCCCATCCGGACTCCGCTCGTCACAAAAGGACTTTCTGGATCGTAAGGAATCGTATTCTTATTCACTGTGATTCCTGCTTCTTCAAGCAGACGCTCTGCTTCTTTTCCAGTTAACCCCCATGGGCGCACATCTAGCAAAATCAGATGATTATCCGTTCCTCCAGAGACGAGAGCTGCTCCTTCTTTCTTTAATACTTCCCCAAGTTTTTGGCTGTTTTTAATCACCTGTTTGGCGTAATCTTTAAAGGCTGGCTGTAGAGCTTCGTTAAAAGCAACCGCTTTTGCGGCAATGATATGCATCAACGGTCCACCTTGAATACCAGGGAATACCGCTTTGTTAACCGCTTTAATGATCTCTTCGTCGTTCGTTAAAATAAAGCCGCCGCGTGGTCCTCTTAATGTTTTATGGGTCGTGCTTGTCACTACATCTGCATAAGGAATCGGAGAAGGGTGAAGACCGGCTGCTACAAGTCCCGCGATGTGTGCCATGTCTACCATGAACTTTGCACCCACTTGATCGGCAATTTCTTTGAATCTGGCAAAATCAATCGTCCTTGGGTAAGCGCTTGCACCAGCAATAATTAATTTGGGCTTTTCTTTACGAGCCATCGCCTCTACTTCGTCATAATCAATTAATTGTGTATCTTCCTTGACTCCGTAAGAAACTACTTCAAACCACTTGCCAGAGATGCTTACAGGACTTCCGTGAGTTAAATGCCCGCCGTGCGAAAGATTCATCCCCATAATTTTGTCGCCAGGCTGAAGCAATGCATAAAAAACGGCAAGGTTCGCCTGTGCCCCTGAATGAGGCTGAACATTGGCATACTTGGCACCGAACAGTGTCGTTAACCGTTCAATCGCTGTCCGCTCTGCCACATCAACAAATTCACAGCCGCCGTAATAACGTTTCCCCGGATAACCCTCAGCATATTTATTTGTCATGACGCTTCCCATTGCTTCTAAAACATCCGTGCTGACAAAGTTCTCTGATGCAATCAACTCCAGCGTTTCATGCTGGCGACGTTTCTCATGCTCAATCGCTTCGAAAATAGTGAAATCATTATTTTGCAAACTCATCTCTACGCCTCCTATTCGTTTACATTTCGTTCGCTCGCTGCTGAATAACCAAGCTTTTTCACTCTTCTCTTTTAGAAAAGTGCTCTATCTCGTCACCTTTTCTGCACGCAAAAAAGGACAGAAAAGGGTAACGTTCCCTTCTCTGTCCTTTTACCTGAGAGTTTAACTCCATCCAGCGATCGGATTGAGTCTTCCCCTTTGGTGGCGTATTTAAACGCGCTCTCCAGAGGTGCGTCCCATTGTGGTTCTTCTACCTGAGAGATTAGTTCCAAGGGTCTTTTTTGGAACTTGCTCCTTCGGTGGCTCATTACTCGCACTCTCCCACAATCGTCATCCGCTATGTTTCGTTTAGAATATTAAAAATAGTTGTAATTGTCAACTGTTTTTTGATTAATTTGTTATTTTTTTATCGTTAATAAAATGAACAAAGGAGCATCCCGCAAAATCGCGGAATGCTCCTTCACTCCCCTATTGATAGAGGTATTTATTTAATTAGATAAAACGAACCATTTCTTCAAGCGGCAGCCGGGTCGTTTTATGAGCTGGCGCAGCGGCCTTGCCAAGAGCGATTAAAACAATTGGAATATATCTTTCTGGCACATCAAACCGCTCAGCAAATTTTTGCTTATCAAATCCACCCATCGTTACCGTATCGTAACCATTCGCTTTGGCAATCAGCATAAGCTGCATCGAGACGAGGCCTGTGTCAAATGAAGCAATATTAGCTCTTGCTTCAACAGGCGCATTAGGATAAGTATTATTCGTATTCTGAATTAGCTTGTTCATGCTCGCTTCGTCGATGAAACCTGCCTCATAGCTGCTGCGGTATACTTTTTCGACATTCTTGTACATCTCAATATCACCTAAAACGGCAATAACTGCTGAAGATGTCTCAACTTGCTCCTGATTATAAGCAATAGCCTTCAGTTCCTTCTTCGTTTCTTCATCATCAATGACGATAAAGCGCCACGGCTGAAGATTACTAGATGATGGAGCTAACATGGCTTCTTGCAGCATTTCCTCTATTTCCTGTCTCGGAATTTTATAATGTGGATCATATTTTCTAACAGAATGTCGATTGCGAATGACTTCTGATAAGCTTGGCATCGTTGTTATCATACTTTTCCCTCCCAATTAAACTTACTAATAGTAAGTTCAAAAATAAGCTTACTACTAGTAAGCTTGGGTTGTCAAATACTCTATGCTAAAATTAAGATAAAAACATTGAGGTTATCAGAATGAGCGAACAAAATGAATGGAATTGTCTTCAGAAGAAACATAAAGACAAAGCGACGATTTGCGATAACTTTCACCATACGATTGAATTCATTGGCAAGCGTTGGATGGGAATCATTATTTATACTTTGCTAAAGGGTGATAAAAGATATCACGAATTGCTAAATGAAATCTCTGGCATCTCTGACCGGCTCCTCACAGAACGGCTGCGGGAGCTAGAAAACGAAGGACTAGTCGTAAAGAAGACATTCGAATCCTCCCCAAGAAAAGTCATCTATTCCTTAACCCCAATCGGCAGAGAACTGGAAGATGTCATCACGGCTGTTATGCGCTGGGTTAGTAAGGCTTCTCGTATCTAAACCCTATACTTGGATCATTATCTAAATAAAAACTTAATTTTTATTATCCTTTCTTAGAAAAATAGACTCATAGAAATAACAATTCTATGTTTTGAAGCTTCTATACAAGTTGATGATCATCACAACTTGACGAGTTTTTTCTTTCATAAAGCTTCCATTTTTTCAGGAATAACAATAATTTAGGGGGAGAGGACATGAAAGATTGGGAAGCGGGCTATTTAGCAGGAATTATAGACGGGGAAGGCTCTATCACACTAACTAGAATGCATCAAAGAGAACATCGGCGTCCTTGCATTACCATTTCTTCGTCGGATAAAGAGCTTCTTCTATACATTCAAACACTGACCGGCGGAGCCATTAGTAACAAGAAGAATTATAAGCCTGGCCTTCACAAGGACTCTTATACATTGTCTATAAAGAACAAAGAGAGTGTGTTGATTATTTTAAAAGAAGTTTCCCCCTATCTCAGAATAGATAAAAAAGAAATCGAGCCAAATGGATATTGGAACACTACGACAGAGTCACTCCTCGAAATGGAAAGTATACAACAGCTATGCTAAAAGCAAAATTATTATTTGAGGAAGCCTTTTTTAACATATAAAAACTGTTAAAGACCTCCTTCTCGTTCACGAACACAAAAAGACTTGCCACGTTTGGCAAGTCTTTTAATTAACTAGATAATATCCACCAAATTATGTATGGTGGAGACGGTGGGACGTGCTTTTCCATGCTTTCGTCATGGCACTGACTATATCTTGAACCTGCGTAGTAAGACAGGTCCTTCGGCGTCTTATGCGAAAAATAGTTTTACCCAGATCTCTCAGGCAGCTTCCCGCATCCTAGTACTGCCCGCTAAGTGGCAGCCTATAAGTCGATACACGGCTGTTGGATTGCTCCACATACCGCTCGGCATTGCCTTATCATCATTCGATGACTTAGGTTTCACCGATAAAGCCGAATTTTCACTTGTATGTTACCATACAAGGCGACTATTTACTAATCGAACCCACGTCCAAAGATAACGGCACTTGAACGTCTACGAGCGTAGTCGATATATTACGGGTTTCGCTGTTCCTTTTGCCTATCGACGGGCGTCTGGACAGCTAGCCTGATTCATCTCTTCCTTTGTCCCCAGGCGGAGAACTACGGCGTAGCCCACTAAGAGTGAGTCCCTTACCCTACCACATGGGCGATGGAGGGAGGAACCGCTTCAAGCTGTTATTAGGCAGCTAAAGCGAGGTTGTTGTTTTGTTTGCCAGTTATTATTGGCTTTGACGTTTTTACGAGGACGATCCCCTCGGCTCGCAGCCCAAGCTCGAACTATCCCTGTCGAATCCGTAACGTCCCCATTATAAAAATAGGAATTGGACTCTATGTCCGAAGCTTAGCTACAGTTCTTATTATAACATAATCAGCAAAAAAAGCAACAGCTGTTCGCTTTTCACCCTTTTTGCCGTTCTCTAAATGCACGCTCCACGTCACGCTTCGCTTCTTTCTTCTTCAAATCTTCCCGCTTATCGAATTTTTTCTTCCCTTTAGCCAGACCAATTAACAGTTTCGCATAGCCGTCTTTTAAATACATTTTCAGCGGCACAATGGAATAGCCGGCTTCCTTCGTTTCCCCAATCAGCTTATCAATCTGCTTACGGTGCAGCAGCAGCTTTCTCGTTCTAAGCGGATCATGGTTATAACGGTTCCCTTGTTCATAAGGGCTGATATGCATGTTATATACGAATACTTCCCCTTTTTGTATGCGGGCAAACGCATCTTTCAAATTTACCCGTCCGGCGCGAATTGATTTAATTTCAGTTCCTTGCAGTACAATCCCCGCTTCAAATGTTTCTTCGATAAAAAAATCATGATGCGCCTTTTTGTTTTGCGCGACTACTTTTCCTTCTCCCTTTGGCATCCTTCTTCACCTTCCATTATTCAGTCCGACCCGGCAGCTAAAAGAGCCGCCGGGTACCTATTATCCTTTATTCCGGCGTCTTTTCTTCGCTTGCTTTTTCGGTACGCCTTCATAATACTTGCCGCGTTTTTTCTTTTTGTTCGGCGACTGATTCGTCCACTCACCGCCCGCTCCTTCTTCACTGTTTCCTTGCGGGCCGCTCGCTTTTTGACTTTTTGATTTTACATTAATCGTTTTAGTCTCCACAGCTGGACGCTTTCTTATATTTTTCATGCCAACGATTTCAAAGTCAATCGATTGTTCATCCTTATTGACATCTCTCACCCGAACAGTGATTTGGTCACCGATGCGGAACACATTGCCCGTTCGCTCACCAATCATAGCAAACTGGCGCTCATCATAACGGTAATAATCATCTGTCATATAAGAAACGTGAACTAAACCTTCAATTGTATTTTCCAGTTCAACGAACATACCGAAGTTTGTAACAGAACTGATGATGCCGTCAAATTCTTCCCCAATCTTATCCAGCATAAATTCTGCTTTTTTCAGTTCATCTGTGTCACGCTCTGCATCTACAGCCCGGCGTTCCATATTTGATGTGTGCTCAGCAATTTCCGGCAGGCGTGCCTCCCACTTTGCTTGTGTTGCTGGATCGACATGTCCTTCAATTAAATACGTACGGATCAAACGGTGCACAATTAAATCCGGATAGCGGCGAATTGGCGAAGTGAAATGAGTATAATAATCCGTTGATAATCCAAAGTGGCCTAAGCTCTCATCAAAGTATTTCGCCTGTTGCATAGAACGAAGCATAACTGTTGAGATGACTACCTCTTCCGGCTTCCCTTGAATCGCTTCCAGCACCTCTTGTAAAGCCCGTGGATGCACAGCGTTTGATGTACCTTTTACAACAAGCCCAAAATTCGTAATAAACTCAAAGAAACGCTGTAATTTATCTTCTTTTGGATCTTCATGGATTCGATAAATGAATGGAACGTCCATCCAATGAAAATGTTCAGCTACTGTTTCATTCGCTGCCAGCATGAATTCTTCAATTAACCGTTCGGCAACGGAGCGTTCACGCAGCACGACATCGATTGGTTTGCTGTCTTCATCGACAATGACTTTTGATTCTTTAAAATCAAAGTCAATAGCGCCACGTTTTTCCCGCTTTCTGCGTAAAATAGACGCCAGCTCTTCCATATTCTCAAACAACGGCACGAGCGATTCGTATTTAGCCCGCAGTTCTTCGTCTTTGTCAACGAGAATTTGATTCACATCGCTGTACGTCATTCGCTCTGTCGTCTTAATAACACTTTGAAAGATTTCATGTTTGACCACTTCCCCTGCTGGGTTAATCTCCATTTCACACGAGAGCGTCAATCGGTCCACTTTCGGATTCAATGAACAAATACCGTTGGAAAGACGATGCGGAATCATTGGAATGACGCGGTCAACTAAGTAGACACTTGTTCCCCGCTCATATGCTTCCTCATCAATAGGTGAACCTTCTGTCACATAATAGCTGACATCCGCAATGTGAACGCCAAGCTTATAATGGCCATTATCAAGCTTGGTCACGGTAACAGCATCATCTAAATCTTTTGCATCGGCCCCGTCAATCGTTACAATCGTTTGATCACGCAAATCCCGGCGGCCTTCTATATCCTTTTCACTAATTGTTTCCGGTACAGCATGTGCCTGCGCCATTACCTCCTCAGGAAATTCTTGCGGCAGACCATGCTTGTAAATGATCGAAATAATATCAACGCCCGGATCATTTTTATGACCAAGAATGTTGATGACTTCTCCTTCAGCACTCTTGCGGCCATCAGGATAAGAAGTAATTTTTACGACGACTTTATGGCCTTCAACAGCGCCGTGAGCAGCCTCCTTCGGGATAAAAATGTCGCTCGCAAACTTTTTGTCATCCGGAATAACAAATCCAAAATGCTTGCTGTCCGTGTATGTACCGACAATCTCTGTTTTTCCGCGTTCGAGAATGCGAACAACGGTCCCTTCCCGGCGTGATCCGCTCGTTTCCGATGTAATCCGCACAAGGGCAATGTCTCCATTTAAAGCCCCGTTCGTTTCATGGGGCGGAATAAAGACATCATCCATCCCCGGCTCTTCTGGTATTAAAAAGGCAAATCCTTTTGAATGGCCGGAAATCTTGCCGCGGATTAAGTTCATTTTCTCCGGCAGGCCATAACGATTGGCTCTCGTCCGAACGACTAGCCCCTTTTCTTCCATATAAACAAGGGCTTTTACAAAGTCCTTAAAATCAGCAGAATCTTCAATCTGCATCATTTCTTCCAGCTCTTTCACTGTGAGCGGCTTGTAAGACTCTTCTTTCATATACGTCAACAGCCGATCAACGAGTTCATTTTGCTGATCCATCATATTCCCTCCTCACATTTCATCTTAATCGTTCCAGTCCAGCCTTTCTAAAAAAGCATAAATATCTTCATGAAGCTGCTCTTTTTCTTTATCAATGGTAATGACATGGCCGGACTCTTCATACCATTTTATTTCCTTCATCGTTGATTCAATCTCATTGTAAATAATGTTAGCACTCTCTGGATTGATCATCTCGTCATGACGGGCTTGAACGACAAAAGCCGGCGCATAGATCATATCGATATTATTGCGCACATCAGATATGAGATTTTGCAGTGCTTTCAACGTATTCATCGGTGTTTTTTTAAATGCTTCTATTTCTTGTTCAATTACCTCTTCCGATTTTCCTTCAAACTTCTTAAATTGGCGAGCGTAATCGATCACACCTTGATACATTACTTCTTCACTTTTGATATACATCGGCGCACACATCGTCACAATTCCTTTGACAGGAACAGTATAGCCGAGCTTTAACGAAAATACCCCGCCGAGCGATAGGCCAGCTACCGCAATTTCAGTGTGTCCTAGACTTTTCAGGTGCTCGTAGCCGTCCATTACATCTTGCCACCAGTCTTGCGGGCCGGTATGGACCAGCTCCTCCGGCGGTACTCCATGGCCTTTATAATGCGGTGCATGTGATGTGTAGCCTTTTTTCTGTAAAAAACGCCCAAGCATTCGCACGTCGGAAGAGTTCCCCGTGAACCCATGAAGCAAAAGCACCGCCCGCTTCCCAGCTTCAAACGTAAATGGTTTCGGCAAACGTAATCTCATAATTCAAAAAACCCCTTTTCTCTAGTATGAACCGTTCCGCAGACATTCATTATCATTTTACGAAATAATGTCCTCAGAAACCAGCAAGAGAGCCCAATTCCTTTTAATAAAAAGATTTCGCCGCTCTAATAAAAGATAAGAGACTACCTGCACGATTTCACTGTAAAAAATTGAGCGGCCCTTTCCTTAATGAAATCATAGGAAAAGACCGCTGTTCGTTATACTTATCCTTCATAGCACGGTTCCAATTCATATTAAAGAGAAAGACTTTTAACTACTCACGCCTGCCCAAAAAATCTTCCATATATTTTGAAGTCTCGGAGCCATTTTTTCTGTTCCATAGAAAGACAATTCAATAAAGATTCCATCAAGCAAACAGTAATAAGCAATGATTAAATCTTCTATGTTCTCTTCACGTATTTCTTTCTTCTCTATTCCCCGTGTAAAAATCGAACGCAAAATAGCAGACAAAGCTTCCTCCGATAACAAAAACTCTTCATTGACAAGCTCTTTAAGTGACTCCGGCGGAAAGACTACAGCTCTTCTTAGAAAAGTGGTTTTTTCCTCGTCATCTATGTAATCTTGGGCTGTTAATAGCATAATTTGCTTCAATTGTTCTTCAGAAGAAGCGTCTTTTATACTCTCCATCAGCCGCCTTACATCCTCGATATGATTCCATAAAATCTTCTTATAAATCGTCAAAAATATTTCTTCTTTACTTTTATAATGGTTGTAGATAGACGGCTTTTGAATCCCGACTCCCTTTGCAATCTCCGCTAAGGTCGTTCCCTCATATCCATTTTTAGCAAATAACGCAATCGCTATAGCGATAATCTTATCTTTTGTCATTAGCAGCCTCCGAATCCTTTTCTTTCATTAAGAAAATGATAAACGATTCTCGCTGTTTAGTCTAAGTGTTTCCTTATAAACTTACACAAAAAGCCCTGTCCTTAGTCAATAGAACTAAAAACAGGACTCTTTGTTAACTGAAAGACGGCTGTTCTTGTTTAGAATAAATAATTTTTCCGTCACTTATCGTCATTTCCACTTTCGTATCAAGAATTTCCTCAACGGGCACATCAAAGATATTTCTATCCAACACCGCAATATCGGCTAATTTTCCGGCTTCGAGCGTTCCTAGCTCATGATCTCTAAATGTACCAAAGGCTGAACCATACGTATAGGCACGCAGAGCCTCAGATACAGTAATTCGCTCATCAGGATTCCATACATCTTTTCCGCCGCTGTCAATTCTGGAGACTGCCCGGTATATTTGCAGCATCGGATTTAAAGAATCAATTGGAAAGTCTGTCCCTAATGCAAGCTGTGCTCCTGATTTTTTCAGTGTATTAATAATAAAGACATCTTTTTCCCGTTCTTTGCCGATTCGTTCTGTATAAACTCCTCTCTCAGATAGAGCCATGTGATCCGGCTGCATAGAAGCAATCACTCCTAATGAAGCAAAGCGGGAAACATCGTCTCTATTCATCACTTCTATATGTTCAATCGCATGGCGGGAATCTCTTGCTCCATTAATTTTTTGAGCTTCTTCAAAGACATCCAAAGCTAAACGGATAGCTCCATCCCCGATAGCGTGAAAACGAATACTAAATTCCTCTTTATCGGCTGCAGCTACCCAATCTTTTAATTGGGCTGAAGAGAAAGCTGCATGTCCGCAAGTGTCCGGCTCGTCCGCATAAGGCTGAAGCATATAAGCTGTCCGGCTCGTCACGACACCGTCAATGAACTGCTTTAATCCAGCAACTCTTAATTTAGCTGATTGATATTTTTCCCGCAGTTGTTTGGCATAGTCAATATCGCCGTCAAGCTGCGGAAAAAGATGCATGCGCACCGTTAATTGGGCATTCTCTTCAAATTCCTGAAAAAGTTCAAAATCATCTAGCTTGCTTAATGTTTCTGTTCCATATAAATTATTGACAGATGTAACTCCGTAACTCGCTGCTTCTTTCAGAAAATTTCTAAATAAACTAGCTTTCTTACCTTTCGGGAGATCGTAAGCATACTCTGTTACCAATGAAGAAGCTTCCTCAATTAATATGCCTGTCGGTTCCCCGTTATCATCTTTTTCAATGGTCCCATAAGATGGATTTTTCGTATCCTTATCAATATTAGCAATCTCTAATGCTTTACTGTTTACCCATGAATAATGCCCTTCCGCATGAAACAACACAACCGGCCGGTCTGGGAATACACGGTCAAGAGAAAAGCGGCTCGGCAGCCCCTTATCCTCCCAATAGCTCGAATCCCACATAAAGCCAATAACCCAAGGTTCATCTGGATGCTGTTCTGCGTACTGCTGCACCATTTCGACCGCTTCTTGTTCTGAGCGTGCTTCAAAAAGATTTACACATTCCAATGCAAGACTGCCCATCATCGCATGCAAATGAAAATCATGAAAACCAGGCATAATTAATTTGTCTCCACAATCAAGAACTCTAGTTTCTTCTCCGATCAATGACTGGAGCTCTTCCTTGGAACCTGCTGCTGCAATTTTATTATTAACAATGGCGATCGCCTTTGGCTCCGGGTTGCTTTCAAGTCCTGTAAACACAGCATTGCTAATAAGAACAATATCTGCTTTCTTTTGCTTATTCACCATAACGTCTCCTCTTCTTTTTAAGTTATAACTCTAGCAATTACTTATTCGACCATTTTCATTTCATATTCTGTTTCCTCAAAATGCAATTCAGGCGGACGCTGCTTGAACATTTTGGTTAGATGCAGGAGATACCCGAACCCAATGAGCAGCCAAATACTCCCCAGAGTCATGGAATGAATGTCTAGTTTCGTCCAAAATAAAGCCGTTGTAGCAGCCCCCATTAACGGGATGAGCATGTATAACAATAGCCCTTTTATTGAACGTTGTTTTTTTCTGATAAAATAATGGACAAAAACCGAAAGATTCACGAATGTAAAAGCAAATAAGGCACCGAAGTTAATAAAGGAAGTAGCTGTCTCTATACTTAAAAACAGAGCGCTCATCGCGATAACAGCAATAATCAATATATTATAGACAGGTGTCTGGAACTTGGCTGAAAGATGGCCGAATATCTTGTTTGGAAGGATATTTTCCCTTCCCATTGCATATAAAATCCGCGATCCGCTGCCGCCGGATGCAACTGCTGAAGCAATAGCTGCTGTTACAGTTACAGAAAGAAAGAATGCGTTTAAAAAATTCCCTCCGGCATACATAAAAATCTCCACAGCAGCTGACTCAGGATCCTTAAATACATTAAAGTTTGGGAAGATGGACTGGGCAAAATAAGTAGAAGCGATGAACAACACTCCACCTATCAAGACAATCCCATAAATAGCCTTGGGCATTACTCTTTTTGGATCTTTCGTTTCTTCCGATAAAGTTGTTATGGCGTCAAACCCTAGAAAGCTAAAACATAACAGAGGGACAACCGCTAATAAATTTGAGAACTTAACATCCGGGTCAAAAAACGGAGCAGACGTGAACAGTTCTCCAGATCCTTTTCCTTCCAATAGTCCTTTAAAGCACAAAATACAGAAAACCACGATAAAGAGAATTTGAAAAAAGACAAGAAGCGCATTCACATTAGCCGCAATCTTAATCCCAAAAATATTGATAGCGGTTACAATTACGATGAAAGAAAGAATGCATACGCCGATAGGAATTGCCGGCAAGTAAGCATTCACAAAAATCCCAAAAAGCAAGGCACTGATCATAGGACTGAATAGGTAATCCAGCAAAATCACCCATCCCACAAGAAAACCAAGTGATGGACTAATCCCTTTTTGCACAAACGTATAAGCTGATCCTGTTATCGGAAACTCCTGAACCATCTTTCCGTAGCTATAAGCGGTAAACAGCATGACCATCAAAGCAATCATATAAGCAACTGGTATCATTCCGTGCGTGCTTTCAATGGCAATACCGTATGTTGTAAACACGGTGATTGGCGCCATAAAAGCAATGCCGAATAAAATTACGTGTCGTAAAGTGAGCGATCGTTTTAATGCTGGAGACCCATTCATGGTAAAGTCTTCCCCCCTATGAATACAATTTAAAGATCTATCTATTTTTCAAGCTCATTTCTGAACAGAACACTTATCCCAGAACATTTTCTTTCTCTTGATCTTTAATTTTTAACGCCGTCAAGCTGGCAAATTCATGGACAAGCGTTGCCGCCAACAAAGACGTAATCTGCGTCGGATCATAAGTAGGCAGCACCTCTACCAAATCAAACCCAATATAATTAAACCCTGTAAGGGAGCGAACCATTTTTAAGGTCTCAAGACTATTGAAACCGCCTACCTCCAATGTTCCAGTTCCAGGAGCACAGGAAGGATCAACAAAGTCAATATCAAATGTTAAAAAGCACGGTGTATCGCCAATAACTTCTTTCATTTGCTTCAGCACACTTTCAAATCCGCGTTCATAAAGCTCAGGAGTCGTGATCACCTGATACCCTAAATCATAACTCGCTTGCATATCGCCCGGGTGGTTTAATGTTCCCCGGATGCCAATTTGAAACACCTTATCCGGCTGCAGCAGGCCTTCTTCATGCGCCCGGATAAACGGCGAACCATGCCAATACTTCTCCTCATAGTATGTATCCCATGTATCTGTGTGGGAGTCAAAGTGGATCAACGCGACAGGTCCATGTATTTTAGCTGCAGCGCGAAGGTTAGCCAGCGTAACAGAATGGTCTCCTCCTAAACCAATAGGAATGATTCCTTGCTTCATCAAATCGACCATCGCGTTTTCGATTAATTCATAGCTGCGATGAATGTTATGAGGAATAACTGGCACATCTCCTATATCAATGGCGTTACACTCATCAAATGGGTATACCTGATGAATCGGATGATAAGGAAAAAGTGTCATGGAGGCCTGACGAATAGCTTGAGGTGCAAAGCGTGCCCCTACACGAAAAGAAGCGGCTGTATCAAAGGGCATGCCTACGATCGCCAGCTTTGCATTTTCTTTTGAGGAAGGCAAACGCATAAACGTGCCAGTCGTACAAAATTCAGGCTTTACATCGGGTGAAAGTGGATATTTCATTTTTATCAGCTCCTATTGTATGAAATGTTACTAACTACCGGTAGTTAGTTCCACTATAAAACCAGCTCACTAAAAAGTCAAACTATTTTAAACCTTTAAAATAAACTTGGATACGTAAACCTATGCTTCAAAGCGGAAAGCATATGGATTCGTTTTCCGCTTTGATTCTAACTCTTTTTTTACAGAATAATTTTTTACATTTCATCCGGCGCTTCAATTCCAAGCAAGGATAAGCCTTTCCTTAAAACTTGCGTGACGGCCGAAACGAAAGCAAGGCGGGATTCCTTCTGCTCATCCTCTTGGAGCACCTTTACCTCTGCATAATATTTGTTAAAAGCCTGTGCCAAATCAATAATATGTTTTGCAACTCGTGAAGGATCAAAGTCCGCTGCCGCTTTTTCAATCGTCTCCGGAAATGCCATCAGCAGACCGAGCACTTCCCACTCTTGTTCACCGGACAGTTGAATATGCATTTCTTTTTTACCATCCCAAGCGGCCTTCCGCAAAATAGAACAGGCTCTCGCATGCGTATATTGCACATATGGCCCGGTTTCTCCTTCGAACCGTAAAATATCCTCCAGTGAAAAATCAATGTCATTCATCCGGTAATTTTTCAAGTCATTAAAAACAATGGCTCCGACACCAACCTGTCTCGCGACTTCCTCTTTATTCGGCAGGTTAGGATTTTTCAGCTCGATATTCTCTTTGGCAAGCGCAATGGACTCCTGAAGCACTTCTTCAAGTAAAACAACCTGTCCTTTTCTTGTTGACATTTTCTTGCCGTCTTTACGCATCATCCCAAACGGAACATGAACCAGATCGTCTGCCCAGTCAAATCCTAGTTTTTTTAATACAGCTTTTAATTGTTTAAAATGCAGGCTTTGCTCCCCTCCTACGACATAAAGAGCCTTTTCAAAATTGTACGTTTCTTTACGGTAAAGAGCCGCCGCTAAATCTCTCGTTGCATACAAAGTAGCCCCGTCTGACTTTTTAATTAAGCAAGGAGGAAGATCTTCTTCTTCCAATGAAACGACTTGAGCCTGCTCTGACTCCGAAAGCAGTCCTCTACTCTCAAGCAAGTTAACAACACGGTCCATTTTGTCATTGTAAAATGCCTCTCCCGCATACGAATCGAAATCAATATTCAGCAGCTTGTAAATCCGAGAAAAGTCCTTTAAGGATTCCGCTCTAAACCACTTCCATAGCTTAGCTGCTTCCTCATCACCGTCTTCAAGCCGCTTAAACCATTCACGTCCTTCAGCTTCCAGGCGGACGTTCTTTTCTGCTTCTTCGTGAAATTTCACGTACAAAGCGAGCAATTCCTTAATTGGATTCGCTTTTACTTTCTCTTCATTTCCCCAGTGTTTATACGCTGTAATCAATTTGCCAAATTGAGTTCCCCAATCACCGAGATGGTTAATTTTCACGGGTTTATAGCCGCATTGAGCCAATAAAAGGGCGAGTGACTGGCCGATTACAGTTGAACGAAGATGCCCCATAGAGAACGGCTTGGCAATATTGGGAGAAGACATGTCAATCGCTACTGTCTTTCCCTTTCCGCTGTTTGAAGCGCCGAAATTTTGTTTTTTTTGTAAAATCTCTTCAAGCACTTGGGCGGTTACTTCTTGTTTATTCAAAAACACATTAAGATAGCCCCCGACTGCTTCCACTTTCTCAAAAAGCGGGGAATTTATTTTTTGGCTGACCTCTTGTGCAATCAATTGCGGGGACTTCCGCTCAGTTTTTGCCAATGAAAAGCACGGAAACGCCAGATCTCCACGTTCTAGATGCTTTGGCTTTTCAATGAATGGCTCCAAATGATCCATCGTCACCCTGCCCTCTAATGCCTCATACAGAACTTCTGCAAATTCTTTACTATACATCATCGTCGTTCTCTCCTTTTAATAAAAATAAAAAACCCCGTCTCCTCATTAAGAAGAGACGGGGTTTGTATCCCGCGGTACCACTCTCTTTGTTCCATAACAGAACCGGCTTGTTTTTAATAACGGGAAATCCCCGGCTTGCCCTATCATGATCTTTTCAGGCAGGCGTCTCAGAAGTGCGGTTCATCATTCGATCTCGATCAGGCTTCCACCATCCCTGATTCGCTGTGTCCCCTCATTATGATTACTCTCTTCGTCATCGACTTTTACGTGTATAAATTAGATTTTCATCATTTTCATCATTTTCAGCTCTTATTTTTTACACGATTGCAAGATCTATGCCAGAGTCTGAAGCCTGCTAAATGTACAAAAAATACTTAGCTATCCATTTTGTCTATTCATTTTATAATAATTTATGCACAATAGAATAAAAATCACCAGAAAACTTTTTCACAAAAAATTGGAAATAATTTATAATGTATATTTAAAAGCTTACGTTTTCTTTGATTACTTTGAATCCGTTTTCATGATTCTCTGCTAGTTGGCACGAAAATTGTAAGAATGTTTGGAGATTTCAAAATAAATTCGTAAAAGGGGGAGAAACCTTGAATGAAAACATTCGTCTTAAAAAGTCCTTAAAGTTGTGGCAAGTTGTTATGATCGGCTTGGCCTATATGGCTCCAATGGTCGTGTTCGACACATTTGGGATTGTTTCAGATATCACAGGCGGTCACGTGCCTGCCGCTTACTTTATCGCTTTGGCAGGGATGCTGTTCACAGCAGCCAGCTATGGAAAGCTTGTTAAAGTCTTTCCTTCAGCCGGTTCAGCCTATACGTATACTCAAAAAGCCATTAGTCCTCATCTCGGGTTTTTGGTCGGCTGGTCTTCATTGCTTGATTATTTATTTTTGCCAATGGTCAACGCTTTACTGACTAAACTTTATCTGAATGCTTTATTTCCAGCGGTACCTTCATGGATATGGGTAGTCGGTTTTGTCGGACTAGTCACGCTAATCAACCTGCGCGGCATTAATATCCTTGCTAATTTCAATACACTCTTTGTTCTCATACAAATTGCCATTATGGCCGTATTTGTGTTTCTTGTGATCAAGGGGCTTAACAGTGGTACAGGAACTGGACAGCTATTAACTTCTCAGCCTTTCTTTAACGACAGCATGGAAGTAGGGGCTCTTATTGCCGGAGCAACCATTCTCTGCTTTTCTTTTCTAGGGTTTGACGCAGTCACCACCCTTTCAGAAGAAACACCTGATGCAGCAAAAACGATTCCAAGAGCAATTTTCTTTACAGCGCTTTGGGGAGGCATTATTTTCATTTTTACTTCTTACTTTATTCAAGTATTTTTCCCGGACAACGCAAGATTTAACGATCCAGAAGCGGCTCTTCCTGAAATCGCTTTATACGTCGGAGGCGCTTTATTTCAATCAATTTTTCTTGGCATTACGTTCGTCAATACACTCGCCTCTGGACTCGCCTCTACAGCGAGCGTGTCACGGCTTTTGTATGTTATGGGAAGAGATAATGTTTTTCCGAAAAAATGGTTCGGTTATCTTCATCCAACATGGCGCACGCCGATGTTCAATATTATGATTGCAGCAATCGTTTCTTTGTCAGCGATCTTTCTTGATCTTGTTACGGCCACCTCACTGATTAATTTTGGCGCCTTAATCGCCTTCACATTCGTTAACTTATCTGTTATTAGCTACTTTGTTATTCATAAGAAACAACATAAAACGGTCAAAGGGTTTATTAACTATTTGGTCATGCCGCTCATCGGAGCAGCGATTGTTGGTGTGCTGTGGGTAAACTTGGATATTCATTCTCTAACATTAGGGATCGTCTGGGCCCTCATCGGCTTTTCCTACTTGTTGTATATAACTAAAGGGTTCCGGCAACAACCGCCTCAGTTTGCTGATGAACAAACTGAGATTGCAGCAGAGGTCATTGCTCCAAAAGCGGGAAATGATAAATAAAATCGTATGTTAAAATAAAAAAGGGCTGTCCTAAAAAACGGTAAAAACCGATTTCAGGGACAGCTCTCTTTGCATTATAGACCAAAATAAGATACGGCAATAGTTAGAACGAAAAATAAAACAGCTAATACAACCGTCACACGGTGTAATACTAAATCGATTCCGCGAGCTTTCTGTTTACCAAAAAGCTGTTCTGCTCCACCGGAAATGGCTCCGGACAATCCGGCGCTTTTTCCTGACTGCAGCAGCACCACAATAATTAACGCAATAGATACAATCACAAGAAGAGTCAATAACAAAGTGTGCATCGTTCTACCTCCATAAACGAACATACGAATAACCTAACTCTAACATAAAATAACTAAAAAGTGAACAAATTAGCAAAAGGAATTCAAGAAGGGGTCAGTCCCTCACCGCTTTAAAGTGGTGGGATACTGACCCCTTTACTCTTATTTCTTTAAGTTATAGAATGTTTTGCTGCCAAGATATTGGGCAAGCGCACCAAGCTGGTCTTCGATACGAAGAAGTTGGTTGTATTTAGCGACGCGGTCTGTTCTAGATGGCGCGCCTGTTTTAATTTGTCCTGCATTTGTTGCAACGGCAATATCAGCGATTGTTGCGTCTTCTGTTTCACCAGAGCGGTGAGAAATCACAGCTGTGTAACCAGCGCGTTTCGCCATTTCGATTGCGTCAAATGTTTCCGTTAATGTACCAATTTGGTTCACTTTAATAAGGATGGCATTGCCAACACCTTGCTCGATTCCTTGAGAAAGTTTTGCTGTGTTCGTTACGAACAAGTCATCACCAACAAGCTGCACTTTGCTGCCGATGCGTTCAGTCAGCATTTTGTGGCCTTCCCAGTCATTTTCATCTAATCCATCTTCAATTGAAATGATTGGATATTTAGAAACCATTTCTTCATACCAATCAACCATTTCTGCAGAAGTTTTTACGACACCTTCTCCGCTCAAATGGTACTTGCCGTCTTCTTTGTTATAAAACTCAGAAGAAGCAGCATCCATCGCTAGTTTCACTTGTTCACCAGGTGTGTAGCCCGCTTTTTCAATCGCTTCAATGATTGTTTGCAGAGCTTCTTCGTTTGACTTGAGGTTCGGAGCAAACCCGCCTTCGTCACCTACTGCTGTATTTAAGCCTTTTTCTTTTAGAACGGCTTTTAAGCTATGGAAGATTTCTGCTCCCATGCGCAAAGCTTCTCTGAAGCTTTCCGCACCTACTGGCATAACCATAAATTCTTGAATATCAACGTTGTTATCAGCGTGCTCACCGCCATTTAAGATGTTCATCATCGGTACTGGCAATTGTTTTGCATTTACACCGCCAAGATATTCATATAAATGAACGCCAAGGAAATCAGCAGCAGCATGCGCAACAGCCATAGATACACCAAGAATAGCGTTGGCACCGAGTTTGCCTTTGTTATCTGTTCCGTCTAATTCAATCATGGCACGGTCAATGCCGATTTGATCTAGTACTTCAAAGCTGCCGACAAGTTCTGGTGCAATGACTTCATTTACATTTTCAACCGCTTTTAATACACCTTTGCCAAGGTAACGGCTTTTGTCACCATCACGTAATTCAACGGCTTCATATTCTCCAGTAGAAGCACCAGACGGCACGAGCGCTCTTCCGAAAGCGCCGGATTGTGTGTAAACTTCTACCTCCACTGTTGGATTTCCACGAGAATCTAATACTTCGCGTGCATAGATATCAGTAATAATTGGCATAAAAATTCTCTCCTTTTGATAAAACCCTTATTTTTTTATTAAAGATGTTCCAGTCATTTCTGCTGGCTTCTCTATTTTTAGCAGATCAAGCATCGTTGGCGCTAAGTCACCAAGAATACCGCCTTCGCGCAGTTCAACCTCTTTCTTTGTGACAATAACCGGCACCGGATTCGTCGTATGAGCTGTCATCGGCTCTCCTTCTAACGTAACGACTTCATCAGCATTTCCGTGGTCTGCAGTAATAATCGCCGCTCCGCCTTTAGAAAGGATTAGATCTACAATGCGGCCCAAACACTCATCGACTGTTTCCACCGCTTTAATCGTTGGCTGTAACAGCCCCGAGTGCCCCACCATGTCCGGGTTGGCAAAGTTTAAAATAATTGCATCCTGACGGTCATTTTGAATTTCATCTAACAAGGCTTCCGTTACTTCATAAGCGCTCATTTCCGGCTGTAAATCGTAAGTCGCGACTTTCGGAGAATTAATTAAAATCCGTTTCTCTCCAGAAAACTCTTTTTCTCTGCCGCCGCTCATAAAGAAAGTAACGTGGGGATATTTCTCCGTTTCGGCAATACGCAGCTGATTTAAATCATGCGCAGACAATACTTCCCCAATGGTATTCGTTAAATCTACACTATCAAAAGCAATATCGCCTTTAACGGTTACACTATAAGGGGTCATGCAGACGAAATAAAGGTTTTTCGGCAGCAGTTCACCACGGTCGAACCCTTCAAATTCTTCATTTGTAAACACATTCGAGAGTTGAATCGCCCGGTCAGGACGGAAATTGAAAAAGATGACGGCGTCGTTATCTTGCACTTTTGCCACCGGCTGATTTGCTTCATTCGTTATGACAGCCGGAACGACAAATTCATCATAAATGCCGTTTGCATAGGACTCCTCCACCACTTCTAGCGGGTCTTTAAAGAACGGCGCTTCGTTGTATACCATTGCACGGTATGTTTTTTCTACCCGATCCCAGCGCTTGTCACGGTCCATCGCATAATAGCGGCCAGAAATAGTAGCAAATTGGCCAACACCGTATTCCTTCATTTTTTCGAGCGCTTCTTCAATATAGCCTTTTGCTGTTTGCGGACCGACGTCACGGCCATCTAAGAAGGCATGAACATATACCTTCTCCAGCCCCTCTTGTGCTGCGAGCTTCAATAAAGCAAACAAATGCTCAATATGGCTATGAACCCCGCCATCGGACAGCAAGCCAAACAAGTGAAGAGCGGATCCATTCTGCTTCGCATGGTGAATCGCTTTTAAAAAGGCCTCATTTTTGAAAAACTCTTTTTCACGAATCGAAATGTTAATACGGGTTAAGTTCTGATAAACAATGCGGCCGGCACCAATGTTTAAATGCCCTACCTCAGAGTTTCCCATTTGACCCTCTGGCAGACCTACTGCTTCACCGCTCGCTGTTAACGTCGAGTGGGGAAACTGCTCCCAATAGCGGTCAAAGTTTGGCTTTTTTGCCTGGGCTACTGCATTTCCTTTCGTTTCACCCCGGCAGGCAAAGCCATCCAAAATAATCAATGCAACAGGTGATTTAGCCATGATTAACGGCCTCCAATAACTGAAGGAATGAAGCTGGTTCCAAGCTGGCTCCTCCTACAAGCGCTCCGTCAATATCAAATTGAGCAATAAATTCACTAATATTATTTGGCTTGACGCTGCCCCCGTACTGGATACGCAGGCTGTCTGCTGCTTCTTGTGAGAATTGCTTTGCTACTGTTTGACGAATGTGAGCACACACTTCATTCGCGTCTTCTGCTGTCGAAGATTTCCCTGTTCCGATAGCCCAAATTGGTTCATAGGCAATGACCGTTTCCCCTGCTTGTTCTGCCGTAAGACCGGCCAACGCTTTTTCAACCTGGCTTGCAACAAAACGGTTCGTGTCGCCATTTTCACGTTGTTCAAGCGTTTCGCCACAGCACACGATTGGCGTCATTCCAGCTTTAAAAGCAGCCAGTACTTTTTTATTTACCGTTTCATCTGTTTCATTGAACATGTCACGACGCTCGGAGTGGCCAATGATGACATACTTGACGCCAAGATCCGCCAGAGCTTTCGGGCTGATTTCTCCGGTAAACGCCCCGCTTTCTTCAAAATGCATCGTCTGCGCTCCAATATGAACGTCAGAATCCTGCACCGTCTGTACAAGCTCTTGTAAAAACAAAGCAGGAGCACAAATAACACTATCCACGATGAGAGCATCTGGCACACGATTTTTTACTTCTAGAGCAAAGCTTTTTGCTTCCTCTGCTGTTTTGTGCATTTTCCAGTTGCCTGCAATAATCGGTTTGCGCATAAAGCTTCATCCTTTCTATTTTTCATGGATTTTACTTATCATCTAAGGCGACAATGCCCGGAAGCTGCTTCCCTTCCATAAATTCAAGCGAAGCACCGCCGCCTGTTGAGATATGGCTCATCTTATCAGCCAGATTGAACTTTTCAACTGCTGCTGCAGAATCTCCACCGCCAATGACTGAATATGTATCTTCCGCTTCAGCAAGAGCTTCGGCGACTGCCTTCGTTCCTTCAGCGAACTTGTCCATTTCGAACACACCCATCGGTCCATTCCAGATCACAAGCTTAGATGAGTTGATAGCTGCTTGATAGAGACTGCTCGTTTTTGGACCAATATCGAGTGCCATCCAATCAGCCGGAATGTCTTCGATGTCGACGATCTTCGCTTCGGCATCCTCAGAAAACTTATCGGCAACGACAGCATCGATCGGCATGAGAAATGCAACACCTTTGTCTTCTGCTTTCTTCATAAATTGCTTGGCCAATTCAATTTTATCTTCTTCGAGCAGCGACTTTCCGATTTCATAGCCTTTTGCTTTAATGAACGTGAAAGCAAGCCCGCCGCCGATAATTAAATTGTCCACTTTATCAAGCAAGTGATCAATGACATCAATTTTATCTTTTACTTTAGCGCCGCCAATAATAGCTGTAAATGGACGCTCTGGATTCGACAGGGCTTTTCCAAGCACATCTAACTCTTTTTCCATCAAAAAGCCGGCTGCCGATGGCAAATGATGAGCAATCCCTTCTGTAGAGGCATGAGCACGATGAGCAGCGCCAAACGCATCATTGACATAAAGGTCAGCAAGCGCAGCAAATTGTTTTGCTAGTTCTTCGTCGTTTTTTTCTTCTCCTGGATAGAAACGAACATTTTCAAGCAGCAGCACATCGCCGTCTTTCATTTCAGCTATTTCCTTTTGAACGGCTTCACCGAAAGCTTCATCCGCTTTTTTCACTTCTTTGCCGAAAAGCTGGGATAAGTGGGCTGCCACAGGTGTTAAGCGCAATTCCTCTTTTACCTCACCTTTCGGACGGCCAAGATGACTTGCTAAAATGACTTTTGCGCCTTGATCAGACAAATATTGAATGGTTGGAAGCGCTGCCCGGATACGTGTATCGTCTGTTACGACACCATCCTTCATCGGTACGTTAAAGTCCACACGGCAAAATACGCGCTTGCCCTTCACATCCAAATCTTTCATCGTCTTTTTGTTCATCTAAAAAGGTCCTCCCTCTTCAATAGAAAAGTAAAATAAAAAGGAGGGGGATCTTTTCCCCGCTCCCCTTTCATCCCATTTACATTATAGATGTTGGGTTACCATTTTCCAATAAAGATATCGAAAAATATAACACATTTTATTATTAGTATCACACTATTTGAATTATAAACCCTTTTGCGCAATATAATCGACGAGGTCGACAACCCGGTTAGAATAACCTGTTTCATTGTCGTACCAAGACAACACCTTCACCATGTTATCTTCCAATACCATTGTAGATAAGGCATCAATCGTAGAAGACGCTGGATTTCCGTTGTAATCACGTGAAACGAGCGGCTCTTCACTATAAGCAAGAATACCTTTTAATTCGCCTTCTGCTGCTGCTTTTAACACATCGTTCACTTCTTCTGCTGTTGTGTTCGTATTCAACTCAGCTACTAAATCAACAACAGATACGTTAGGAGTCGGTACACGCATCGCCATTCCGTTTAATTTGCCTTTTAACTCCGGCAAAACAAGTGAAACAGCTTTTGCGGCTCCTGTCGTTGTTGGAATAATGCTTTCTGCTGCAGCCCGCGCACGACGGTAATCCTTATGAGGCAAATCTAGAATTTGCTGATCATTTGTATAGGAGTGAACGGTCGTCATCATACCGCGCACAATGCCGAATTTATCGTTCAAGACTTTAGCAAATGGAGCTAGACAGTTCGTTGTACAAGAAGCATTGGAAATTACATGATGGTTGGCCGGATCGTATTGATCTTGGTTTACACCCATCACAATGGTGATATCTTCATTTTTGGCTGGCGCTGAAATTACCACTTTTTTCGCACCCGCTTCTAAATGTTTCGCCGCATCTTCGCGCTTTGTGAAACGGCCAGTTGATTCGATGACGACTTCTACGCCAAGTTCTCCCCAAGGAAGAAGGGCTGGATCACGTTCAGCCGTTACTTTTACCCGTTTGTCACCAACGAGGATATATTCTCCTTCGACACTGATCTCCTCTTCCAATGTGCCATGTACGGAATCATATTTTAAAAGATGAGCCAGCATCTCCGCATCCGTTAAATCATTGACCGCTACAATGTCTATGTTAGGATTTTTCATTGCTGCCCGAAAGACAACGCGTCCGATTCGTCCAAATCCATTAATACCAACTTTTACTGTCATGTAAATCGCTCCTTCTTGAAATTTTAAAGTTTTTATAGTTAGCAGCTTTTAAACAATTGTCCAGCTAGCAGGACTCACTCAACAACTGTTCGGCCGCTGCTTCATCCGTAATGAGTACTGTCATTTTTGGGGCTCCCCGCAAATAAGAGCGGATCGCTTTTCCCTTCGATGCTCCACCAGCGACTGCGATGACGTCATGAGCTGACACAAGATCATCGAGCTGTAAGCCGATCGTCGACACACGATGGACAATCTGCCCTGCTTCATTAAAATAATAGCCGAACGCCTCTGCCGTCGCCTTTCCATCTTTAATTTTCTGGAATTCCTCTTCAGGCGTATTGCGGCGTTGTGCCATTGCAATCGCCTCTCCTACACCATGAAGGACAAGGGTAGAGGATTTAATCAGCTGAAGCACCTCATTAATCGTCGGTTCTTTCAAAATGGATTCGTGGGTTTCACGGCTAATCTGATCAGGCGCATACAGCAATCGATGTTTGCCGCCAGTATTCGCCGCCATTTTTGCTACAATGGAATTTGCCTGGTTTAATAGATCTTCACCGAGCCCTCCTCTTGCTGGTACAAATACAACTTCTTTTCCATCAGCAAAATCCTTTGTCATCGCCTCTGCTGCTTCGAGCGTCGTTGTTCCTCCTGTTACTGCGATGATATTCTTTGCCAATAGACGCTGTTTTATACTATTTGCACAAGCTTTGCCAAGTTCTTTCTTTACCCAGGAAGACTGATCACTGTCCCCATGAACGATGGTAACCTCATCCAAACCAAATTGCTCTTTCAGCCGCTCTTCCATCGTATGTATACCCTTTATCATGCCCATCAACTCTTGCAATTCTTCAAGAACCGAGATCCCTTCTTCTGTCAAAATCATGCCAGTGGTCTTGTAGTCGATTAAGCGTTGCTTTTTTAAGAACTCCACTTCTGACCTAAGAGTTCTCTCTGTGAATCCAAGCGACTGAGCTAAAATTCTCCTGCCAATTGGTTGAGATAAGCGAATCGACTGCAAAATTTCATATCTTTTTTGTAAGACATCAAGCAAATCCGGTACGATTTTCTTTTGGATATCAATCAGTGTTTGCATCTAAAATCCCTCTTTTATAAAGGGTCGTTTTTTGTCCCTATTTTAAAAATCGTGTCCCACTTAATCTAAAAAAAATAAATCCCTGTTATAAAAATCATTTTAACAGGGAGAATAATGAAAAGCAATCGATATGAATTTTTCCTAATGGAGTACTTCGACAAGTCTAGGAATCCAATTTCATTTTAATGGTTGGATAATCTACGTGTCCAAACTGAATTATTTCTGCATCCATTTCAACGACTGGAATCATCAATCCATATTTCTCCGTCAACTCATCACTTTCATCAATGTTGATTTCATGAATATGAAATGCTACTTCTTCTTGAACAAGCTCTAACGTGCGCTTTGCCTCTTCACAAAGGGAGCATTGAGCTCGTGTATAAAAATAAACTTCTTTCATTCATTCGTTCCTCAATTCTCAATCATATCTTTTTCTTTTGGAAGAAGAAGGAATAAAGAGCTGATCACGATATTTAGCCACCGTTCTTCTAGATACCTTCCAGCCTTCTTCCTTTAGAAGATTGCTAATTTCCTGATCAGAAAGCGGCTTTTTCTTATCTTCTTCATTAACAAGTTCGGTAATTTTTGATTTTACCTGAGCGGCAGAGGCCGTCTCTTCTGTTCCTCCCCCTCCCGATAGACCTGCAGGGAAAAACGTCTTTAACTCATAAGTACCATAAGGTGTCTGCATATATTTTCCGCGTACCGCCCGGCTGACCGTCGATTCATGAATCTCCAGCTCATCCGCAATCTCCTTCATTGTCAGCGGCTGCAGACGGCTCGGGCCGTAAAAGAAAAAGTCTTTTTGTTTTTCAACAATCTTTAATCCAACGCGCTGAATCGTTCTTTTGCGCTGCTCTAGACTCTTCAATAACCAGAGATAATCTTTATGCTTATCTTTCATAAATTCTTTTAGCTGGTCATCCTTGTGACTGGCTAGTTCATCAAAATAGTCTTTTTGAAAAACGATTTTCGGCATCTCATCTTCAAGCAAGTGCACTTCAATTGAATCGTTTTTTAGAATCACAGTCAAATCTGGACGAACATACGTCGGTTGTTCATAATGAAAACGAGAGCCGGGCTTCGGATTTAGCTTTTGAATAAAATCAGCTGCTTCTTGAATTTCTTTTACATCCACACCTAGCTTTTTAGCGACGACACGCCAGTTTTTCTCGGCAAATTCAACAAAATAATGCTGAATAATATCCGGTACGATCGGTGGAACGTCTTTCATCCGTTCAAGCTGCAACAGCAGACAATCTTGCAAATTGATTGCACCGACGCCAGCAGGTTCTAATTCACGAATAAATTGAAGAACCTCTGCTACTGTTTCTTCTTGACAGCGGCACATCTGAGAAGTTTCTTCCACCGTTATCGACATGTAGCCGTTTTCATCCATATTATATAATAAAAAATCAAGGATTCGCCTTTGTTCAGCACTCATCTGGACGAGTGAAAGCTGCATCCTTAAGTAATCTGTAAGTGTCTGGGAGTGATCAGCTATATGCTCAACCCAGTTTTTATCATCCTTTTTCTCGATTCTTCCTTTGCGAGCGCTCGCTTTTTCCTTGGACTGAAGCGCTTTCATTTCCGATACTTCCAATTGGATAAATGGATTTTCCATTGTCTTTGCTTCTAAAAATTCGGTTAACTCCTGGGCAGAGTATTGCAGCAAAGCAATTGCTTGTGTTAATTCCTGGGTCATCGCGAGTTTCATCGTTTGCTGCTGCCAAAGTCCGGGCTTCAAATGCATACTCAAGTTCCTCTCCCCCTTCCTACTCTATTATACAACAGGATCAAAATTTGAGAATGAAAATTTAGAATTTTTCACTCACTATGTTAGGCAGGTTGGGAAAATAATAACAGGACCTATAGGAGAATCGTCGTCATATTGCGGTTTCTAGCCGCTGAACTCGTTAAGAACAACAAAAAGAAAAAACCTTAAAATTTTTTAAAGAGAAAACTAGCAGCCTGGAAGTTCTATAATAAAAATACAAATTATATACTGTTTAGTAAATTTGAAGAAATGAAAGAACGGATTTATAGAGGAAGCACTGCCCTCATTCTATTTAGATATCTCTGTTTGATCGTCCTCTCAAACGGCCATAATGGAGAAGCATGCATTCAAAATCGCTTTCCTTGCTGAGGGCTGCCTTCAATACTTACCGAAGATAAAAAAAGCTCCATAGCATGTAACTAAAAGTTACATGCTATGGAGCAGCATTTTCATACGCCCTCGGCAGGAATCGAACCCACATCTTAAGAACCGGAATCTCACGTGCTATCCGTTGCACCACGAGGGCTTAATCAGTACATTTCAAAATTATAGCGTAAAACTCGCATAAATGCAATCATTATTTGAAAGTTTTTCACAAAAGTGAGCTTGCTTGCTTTTCTTTCGGGTTTAGCAGGAATTCAAGTGGGTATAATAGAAATCTATGAAGAAGAATCATTTTCCATATAAGCCATATTATTTGACCTTTATTGACCATCAATGTATGATACTACTACATAAGAGTTTCTAACTATTTCATTTTTGAGGAGGAAAGAAAATGAATTTAATCCCTACAGTTATTGAACAAACAAATCGCGGAGAGCGTGCTTATGACATTTACTCACGCTTGTTAAAAGACCGCATTATTATGCTTGGAAGCGGAATTGATGACAATGTAGCCAATTCCATTGTGTCACAATTATTATTCCTTGAAGCGGAAAATCCGGAAAAAGATATCTCCATCTACATTAACAGCCCAGGCGGAAGCATTACAGCTGGTATGGCGATCTATGATACAATCCAGTTTATCAAGCCGGATGTACAGACAATCTGTATCGGTATGGCAGCTTCTATGGGTGCTTTCTTGCTCGCAGCTGGTGCGAAGGGCAAACGCTATGCTTTGCCAAACAGTGAGGTCATGATCCATCAGCCGCTTGGAGGAGCTCAAGGACAAGCAACAGAAATTGAAATTGCTGCGAAGCGTATTCTCTTCTTGCGTGACAAGTTAAATCAAATTTTAGCTGATCGTACAGGACAGCCGCTTGAAGTAATCGCAAGAGATACAGACCGCGATAACTTTATGACAGCTGAACGCGCACTTGAATACGGCTTAATTGACAAAATCTTAACACGCAACGAACTACCTGAGAAATAAAATTGAAAAGGGCTGTTCTATAGCCAGCACATCGCTGGTTCTGGAGCAGCCCTTTTACTTTTATAGATAGTATGTAAGGAATATCGGGCTTTGTACAGCCATACAGCAAAAACGTTGCACATCGCCCGTCGTTTTCAATAGTTGCCTTCTTTTTCAACAAACTCAAGTAGTGTGTTCATCGCTTCTTCTTCATCGCGGCCATCAATTGATAAAGTAACCGTACAGCCGCGATTAATCGCCAAGCTCATAATGCCCATAATACTCTTGGCATTGACTTTCTTTCCTTCTTTTTCAAGGTGAATTTCTGAAGCAAAACGATTTGCCTCCTGAACAAATAAAGCAGCTGGACGAGCTTGCAGTCCTGTTTTTAATTGAACTTCCGTTGTTTTTTCAATCATGGTTCTCTCCTCTTTCATTATTTATTTATTGGTTCACTAGCCCGAAGTTTTTTGGCAATTTCATCAATTTTGCGGAGCCGGTGATTAATGCCAGATTTACTAATAGCTGAGCCTGAAACCATTTCACCAAGCTCTTTCAAGGTAACATCTTGGTGAGCTACGCGCAATTCTGCAATTTCGCGTAATTTATCAGGTAATATATCTAAACCGACAGATGCCTCAATAAAACGGATATTTTCTACTTGGCGCAGAGCCGCACCAATTGTTTTATTTAAGTTAGCCGTTTCACAATTGACAAGACGATTAACAGAGTTGCGCATATCTCTTACGATACGGACATCCTCGAAGCGGAGCAAGGCGCTGTGAGCTCCCACAACGTTAAGAAACTCCGTAATTTTTTCAGCTTCCTTTAAATAAGTGATAAACCCTTTTTTACGTTCAAGCGTTTTACTATTTAAGTCAAAGCTGTTCATTAGTTCGCACAGGGCATCATTATGCTCTTTATAAAGCGAAAAAATCTCCAAATGGTAGGAAGATGTTTCTGGATTATTAACGGATCCACCCGCTAAAAATGCTCCGCGAAGATAAGAACGCCGACAGCATTTTTTTTCAATTAAAGAAGAAGATATATTATGAACGAAAGAAAATGAATTTTCAATAATCGCTAAATCCTCAAGAATCTCGCGTGCCCTTTCTTTCAAACGCACGATATAGATATTATTTTTTTTCAATCTCATTTTCTTGCGCACCAGCAATTCTACTTCTACCTCATAGTTTTTCTTTAATAGTACATAAATTCTCCTGGCAATCGCTGCGTTTTCTGTCTGAATATTGACAACAAGGAGACGATTGGAGAAAGAAAGAGAGCCATTCATACGAATGAGCGCCGAAAGCTCGGCTTTGGCACAGCAATCTTTCACCTCAAGCATCGTTAGTTCTTTCTTTGTTTCAGAAGCAAATGACAACTACGCCACCTTCTTCCATTTATTTTTTATCCCGAATAAGCTGATAAAGTATCTCAGAGACTTTGTTTGTGTTATGACGAACGACACCGCCTTCTCGAATCGCAATTTCATCGAAAATTACGTTCAATCCGAGCGATTTTAATAAATCCACATCATAAAAGACTGGCTTAGCCATTTCTTCTTTGTATTTCTCCTGAATGTGCTCCGGGATCGGCTCATTGTTAACTAAGATCGTATCAATAAAAGCACAGGACATATGATCATAAATGGCTTTTACATGATCACTCGCTGTAAAATCAAGCGTTTCACCAGCCTGTGTCATTAAATTGCAAATATAGACTTTCTTTGCAGCTGAACGGCAAACTTCTTCTCCAATTTGCGGAACGAGCAAATTAGGTAAAATGCTTGTGTACAAGCTGCCAGGACCGACGACAATTAAGTCGGCCTCTCTAATAGCCCGAATGGTTTCAGGCAAAGGCTGAATATTCTCAGGCGTTAAAAACACCCGCTTGATCCGCTTGCCGGAATACGGAATTTTCGATTCACCTGACACAATCGTACCATCTTCCATTTCCGCGTGGAGCACAACGCTTTGGTTCGCTGCTGGCAAGACTTTGCCGCGTACATTCAATACTTTGCTCATTTCCTGTACAGCATGAACGAAATCCCCGGTAATGGATGTTAACGCCGCAATCATCAAGTTTCCGAGTGAATGTCCTGATAATTCATTCTTCGTACTGAAACGATGCTGAAATAACGTTTCCACAAGCGGCTCGACATCTGACAGAGCCGCCAGCACATTGCGTATGTCTCCTGGAGGAGGAATATTCAACTCATCACGCAGCCGTCCAGAGCTGCCGCCATCATCCGCTACCGTAACGATAGCTGTTAAATCGACGGGATGCTTTTTCAAACCGCGTAAAAGAACGGACAGCCCGGTTCCACCGCCAATAATGACGACTCTCTTTTCTTGTTTCGTTCTCATATTTTTTGAACCGTTCTTTTATTAATATCCCGATGAGTAATCCGAGTTTGATAATCATCAGCAAAATAATGACCAAGATACTCAGCTAAAGCGACGGAACGATGCTGGCCGCCTGTACACCCAATGGCTATGACAAGCTGCGACTTGCCTTCCATCTTGTAATGGGGCAGCATAAAGGAAAGCAAATCAATGACTTTTTCAAGGAACTTTTGAGTATCGTTCCATTTCAGCACGTAACTGGATACATCTTCTTCAAGTCCGGTATGTGGACGCAGATGATCGATGTAGTGCGGGTTAGGCAAAAAACGAACATCAAAAACAAGATCGGCATCAATCGGCAGACCATATTTAAAGCCGAAGGACATCACATTTACAGTAAAAACAGATTTCTTATTAAGAGAAAACTCACTTAAGATTTTCTCACGTAATTCCTTTGGTTTCATGGAAGAGGTATTATAAGTAATGTGGGCCCGGCCTTTTAAGTCTTCTAAAAGAGCACGCTCCTGCTGGATGCCATCTAGCGGAAGTCCCGTCGGTGACAGTGGATGAGAGCGCCGCGTTTCTTTGTAACGACGCACCAATACAGAATCCTCAGCATCCAAAAATAACAACTTAGGGACAACCCAGGACATCTCAGCGGCTTCATCTAGCGCTTGGAAAAGATGGTCAAAAAATTCCCGGCCGCGCATATCCATAACGATCGCTACTTTGTTCATTTGGTTGCCGGAGTCTTTCATTAGCTCTAAAAATTTAGGAAGCAGCGTTGGCGGCAAATTATCAACACAGTAAAATCCGAGATCTTCAAAGCTTTGAATCGCTACTGTTTTCCCCGCCCCGGACATTCCCGTAATGATAACTAGCCGCATTTCATTTCCCGCTTTATTGCTCATTCACATTTCTCCTCTCTCTTCTAGCGGTTATGCCTGCACTTTCTTTGCATACATTCTTCTATTAGTTCGGATCAAGCCGGTAGGAAAGCAGCTTAAAATCAGGCGTATATGTAAAAGCTCCATAAATGACCCCGGTGCCATGTACCATGTATTCTAAAATGTGCCGGTCGCCTTCCGCCATTGGCAGTTCTTTTATTTTTTCAACCGGATGCCATTCCAGCTGGCCTTCTTCACATTCCTTGATCGATACACCATCACTTTCCTGAGCAAAAAATGTAAACATCATCCACTCAGAAACAATGTCATCGCCGTCTTTAATGATAAATGTAAAAATACCTTTTACAGCCGGCCGGCGTAAGTAAATGCCCGTCTCTTCTCTATATTCACGGATAACAGCATCGCGGATCGATTCTCCTGGCTCCATTTTCCCACCCGGAGCGACCCACCAGTTGCGGCGAGGCTTTTGTAGAAGCAGAACCTTATCGTCTTTCAATAACAAACAATTTGTTACACGTTGCACATTCTTTCACCTCCGGGTAAGCTTGAACTTCAAAAGAAACCAGATTATTCGTCTCTTCTTTCATTCTTATTATTATACTATGTTCACTCCATTGATCTCAATGCTGGGTTCATTCAAGAAAGCATTTCATCTCTGAAAATAAAGGATAATCTAACAAAACGAGGATACGATTGATATCGAACCTTTCTGCGCACTGAAACACTAAAAAAAGAGGCTATTCCATAGCGGCGATTCAGACGGCTATGTGAGCCGCAGAAGTCAGTGCCGATCATCGGAACAACCTCGTCAAAAGGGATATGATTAAATATAGGGGGTGTATCAGATTACTGAATTAATGTACCATATTTTTATTTCAGCTTCATTACGAGTCGATTAACAGTCTGTTAAACTTATGCCTTTACCCCTAATTCTTCTTTTAATTCTTCGACATAATGTTGAGCAGCTTGAGCTGCAATACTTCCATCCCCGGTTGCCGTCACAATTTGACGAAGTGTTTTTTCACGTACGTCACCTGCTGCAAAGATACCTGGAATATTCGTTTCCATTTGCTCGTTTGTCACAATGTAGCCGGCTTCATTCGTAATACCAAGGTTTAAGAACGGTTTAGAAAGCGGCAGCATGCCTACATAGATGAACACACCATCAGCAGGAAATTCTCGTTCCTCACCGTTTTCAGTAGAGACAAGTGTAACACTGCCAACTTTTCCATCCTTCTCATTGATTTCTTTTACTGTGTGATTCCAGATAAAATCAACTTTTTCGTTTTTAAATGCCCGGTCTTGCAAAATCTTTTGAGCACGAAGCTCATCACGACGGTGAACAATCGTCACATTTTTAGCAAAGCGCGTTAAATATGTTCCTTCTTCAACAGCTGAATCACCACCGCCGACAACAACAAGATCTTTTTCTTTGAAGAACGCACCGTCACAAACCGCGCAATAAGAAACACCGCGGCCAGTTAGTTCTTTTTCACCAGGAACGCCAAGTTTTTTCCATTCAGCCCCTGTTGTAATGATAACCGAACGGCCTTTAAAGTCTTTGGCACCTGCTTTGATAGTTTTGTATTCTTTACCATCCACGATTTCTTTAATATCGCCATAGGCATATTCAGCGCCGAACTTTTTCGCATGTTCAAACATTTTCGTGGACAAATCCGGACCAAGAATGTGATCATATCCAGGATAATTCTCCACTTCCTCTGTGTTTGCCATTTGTCCTCCCGGCACGCCGCGCTCAATCATTAACGTAGAAAGATTCGCACGTGATGTATAAACAGCGGCTGTCATTCCCGCCGGTCCTGCGCCGATAATGATGACATCATAAATTTTATCTTCTGCCGTCAAAACTAGCCACTCCTTTTCCTTCGGTACTATATAGATACCCTAAAACGTATTAATTATTCTCCTCTTTATCCTAATCAATTAAGGGCTTTTCGTCTATTTTTCTGCTCACTATAATCGTTCACGTACATACTTGATGTACTTTTGCAATGTTGAAGGAGAAAGGTTATATTTTTCCGCCAGGCTTGTCTGTGATTTCTTTTCACCACGAAGCTTATGCCACATATATTCTGTAGCCGCGGCAAAGGCCTCACTGTTTTTTAAACGGGTCTGTTCCTCAGCCAATTCACCAAAAACTGTAAACCACAGCATCAATAAGCCGGCTTCCTCCGTGCCAATTGGCTGAAATCTTCTGTAGAGAGCTAGGGCTGTTTCGTGGGCTAACCGGATGCGGGCCTCTTCCTTCAGTTTTGTATCTACCGGCATGCCGAGCACATCAGCTAAATAGATTTTTTCACGAAAAGCGAGTGTTTCAATATCACAAAAATCAGAATGTCCCATTACCTTCTTGTGATCATCCGTGACAGAAAGCAAGAAGATACCGAAAAGACGCTCTTCTTCATATTCACTATTCATTCTCTTTACTATAGAAGATGGCTGATGTTCATGGCCTAGATGCTCTGTTTTTTTAGTCGCCCACGGCTCTTGACCTGCTTTCTCCGGGCTTATTCGCAACATTTGCTTCCAAGCCTTCTCTGCCGCTTCCTGCCGGCCAGAAAAATAAGCTGAATGCGAAAGCCAATAATAAAAAGCCGGCTCGCCTTCAAAACCACTTTTATGGAGCTTCTTCAGCCAGCGATAAGCATCTTCATACTGACCGATTAAAGCAAATGTAACACCGAGCTTAAATTGCTGTTCTGGCAACAGCGGATACGTCTTCCGCAGTAGATCTACCAACTGTCTCAGCAGACCATATTGTTTTTCATAAAAGAAAAACACGGCTAAATTACATAGGGCATGCAAATTTCCAGGATTCTTTTCTAGCACGTCCTCCAACACCTGATGCGCTTTTTCGATCTCACCAAGATAAAAATGAGCAAGGGCCAGGTTGTTATGAGCAGGCCAAAAATCCGGATGCTTGGCAATTAATCCTTCTAGACGATCAATCGCCTTTTCGAAACTGCCTCCTTCAAGTAAATAGCGGGCCTCTTCCTGCAAAACGATTAGCTCATCCTGTTCCTCTAATTCAGCGAAATCTTCCTCACTATCGAGTTCAATTAAATCTAACAGCTCCTCGGCATCTTCAGAGAACTCACCTGTTTCGTCCTGCTCTAAATAGGCTTTTGCATGCTTAAATGCTTCTTTAAATAAACCGAGATGAGCATAATTATTAGCTAAAAAATAATGGCATTCGCTAATGAGTGGATCTAAATCATCCAACACAAAATGCAGCAAGCCATTTGATTGTTCAAAATTTCCAAGTTCTGTCTCTACCACTGCTAATTGACAGGCAATCATGGGCTCCATCGGCTCCAAATCCATAGCCCGTGACAAATACTTTTTCGCTTTTGGCAATTCTCTCTTTCGCAGCGCTTTTAACCCTTTTGTATAGTAATACTCACCTGTCGGCAAAAAAGAGATAACCTTTCCCTTTTCCTTCCGTAACTTTGAGTGTTTTGTCATGAAAGTCCTCCGAGCATTGTTAATTAACCTATTGAGTATATCATAGATATCGAAGGCTCGTTAATATAAAAGCGATCTTTTTAAACCACTGGCAGTAGAGATACTCTAGACTTTGTTCGTCGCTCCAGTCTAGTTGTCCATGATATCGGCTCTTTGTTCGTTACTCAAGCTCGGTTTCCCACGAAAAAAGCCGTCTTAAAGTGTTCTTTTCTCAACTTTAAGACAGCTTATCTCATTATTTCCCTTTTTCTTCATGGCGCTTAGCTAACACGCCAAGAACGTCAGCGAGCTCCACTTCTTGTTCACGAAGGAGAACGAGCAAGTGATACAACAAATCAGCTGCTTCCCATTGCAGCTCGTCTTTGTCGCGGTTTTTAGCCGCAATAATGACTTCTGCTGCTTCCTCGCCGACTTTTTTTAGGATTTTATCGACCCCTTTTTCAAACAAGTATGTCGTATAAGCTCCTTCAGGACGAGTCTGCTCTCTGTCAGCGATAACTTCCTCTAATTTATGCAAAATCGTGTACGGCAGCATCCCTGTTTGTTCGCCATATAAAGAATTCTCAAAGCAGCTTGTCGTTCCGAGATGACAAGCAGGCCCCTGTGGTTTAACGAGTACGACGAGCGCATCTTGGTCGCAGTCATACTTGATGTTCACGACCTTCTGTGTATTTCCGCTCGTTTCTCCTTTATGCCAAAGCTCTTGACGTGAACGGCTGAAAAACCAAGTTTCTCCGCTGTCTATCGTGCGTTGAAGCGAATCTTTGTTCATATAAGCAAGTGTCAATACTTCATATGTAGTTGCGTCTTGAACGACGGCAGGCACTAGCCCTTTTTCATCAAATCGAATTTCTTCTACGGTTATACTCATCTCATATTCACTCCCCGAGCTTTTAAAAAGTTCTTCACTTCACTGACACTGGTCTCCTTATAGTGGAAAATAGAAGCAGCCAATGCCGCATCTGCCAATCCTTCTGTGAATACCTCGAAAAAGTGCTGCGCTTCACCAGCTCCGCCAGAAGCAATGACTGGAACGGAGACTGCTTCACTAACTGCCTTTGTCAAGGCAAGATCAAAACCTCTTTTTTCACCATCCCTATCCATGCTTGTCAGTAAAATTTCACCGGCTCCCCGCTCGACGGCTTCCTGTGCCCAGCTAATCACTTCCTGATCTGTTTCCTGGCGTCCACCATGTGTATACACCCGCCATGAGCCAAGTGCTTCATCCCACTTTGCATCAATCGCAATGACAATACACTGCGTACCGAAATAATCGGCACCAATTGTGATTAACTCCGGATTAAGAACAGCGGCTGTATTTAAGGATACCTTATCAGCACCTGCACGCAAAATGCGCTTCATGTCCTCAAGTGAGTTAATACCGCCACCAACGGTAAAAGGAATAGCAAGCTGCGAAGCCACATCTTGAACTACTTCCACCATCGTCTTCCGTCCTTCATGGGAAGCAGAAATATCAAGAAATACTAATTCGTCTGCTCCTTGTTCGTCATATACTTTAGCAAGTTCAACTGGATCTCCGGCATCCCGCAATTCAACAAACTGAATACCTTTCACAACGCGGCCATCTTTCACATCAAGACAGGGCACAATCCGTTTTGTAATCATACGGTTTCCGCCTCCTTCAGCGCCTCACGGACAGTGAACTGGCCCGTATAAATAGCTTTACCCACAATGGCGCCACTGACACCTTCCTGCTCATAACGTTTGATTTTTCTTAGATCTTCAAGCGAGCTGACGCCGCCAGAAGCGATGACACGTTTTCCAGTTACGCGGGCTAGCTCGGCTACTGCTTCGATGTTAGGCCCCGAAAGCATTCCATCAGTCGCAATATCGGTGAAAATAAAGGTTTCTGCCCCTGCTTCCGCAAGTTCCTTGCCTAAATCTGCCGCTTTTAAAGAAGACGTTTCAATCCAGCCATGTGTCGCAACAAATCCATCTTTCGCATCAAGGCCAATGGCGATTTGGCTGCCAAACTTCTTAAGCCACTGCTTAACGAGTTCTTTTTCTGAAACAGCAAGACTGCCGATAATAACTCGGTCTACCCCATTGTCCAAATAGTGGCGAATATCTTCCTCGGTGCGAATGCCGCCTCCAATTTGTACTTTTGCCTGAAGCTTTTGTGCTGCTTCAATGACGAACCGATCGTTAATCCGCCGTCCGTCTTTTGCGCCATCCAGATCAACCATATGAATCCATTCTGCTCCTTCTTCTACAAATGACTTTGCCATGTCAAAAGGAGAATCACCGTATACTGTTTCCTGATTGTAGTCTCCTTGCTTTAAGCGAACACATTTGCCGCCACGCATATCAATGGCCGGGTAGATCATAAAACTCATAAAATCGCCTCCGATTGTTCCATTGCTTTTACAAAATTCGTTAATAGCTGCATGCCGACCCGGCTGCTCTTCTCAGGATGAAACTGCATGCCGAATACATTATCCCTTCCGACAACAGCCGGAATCTCTACACTATAAACCGTACTAGCAAGCAGTGCTTCTTTATCCATCCTATCTACATAATAAGAATGAACAAAATAGACAAAACCCTCTTCTACAGCGTGAAGCACAGGTGACTCCTGATGGAAAGTCAGTTGATTCCAACCCATATGCGGCACTTTCACTCTATCATCCTGATCAATAGGAATACGCACAACTCGTCCTTTTAACAAGCCAAGTCCTTGTGTCCGTCCATTTTCTTCACTTTCTTGAAATAATAGCTGCATGCCAAGACAAATACCTAAAAGCGGACGGCCGCTCTCTACATAGGCATGGAGAAATTCATCCAGCTTTTTCTCTTTCAATAATGTCATTGCATCTCTGAACGATCCCACTCCCGGTAAAATCAAACCTTTCGTTTCGTTCAGCTCTTCAGCAGAATCGCTAATAATATAGGGAACGCCTATGCGCTCGAGCGCCTTGCTGACGCTAAATAAATTGCCCATTCCATAATCAACGATGCCGATCATTTACAACATTCCTTTCGTCGACGGCACGCCTTTAACACGCGGGTCAATGAAAGTTGCTTCATCTAACGCTCGAGCAAGTGCTTTAAAAACGGCTTCGATCATATGATGTGTATTGCTGCCATAGTGAATGATGACATGAAGATTCATTCTTGCTTCCAAAGAAAGCTTCCAAAGAAATTCACGAACAAGCTCTGTATCAAACGTGCCAACCTTCTGTGCTGGAAACTCCCCGCGCATTTCAAAATGCGGGCGATTACTTAAATCGACTACCACTTGGGCAAGTGTCTCATCCATAGGAACAAATGCATTTCCGTAACGCTTGATCCCCTTTTTATCGCCGAGAGCTTCTTTCAGGGCAAGCCCAAGACAAATCCCAATATCCTCTGTCGTGTGATGGTCATCTATCTCTACGTCGCCGTCTGCTTTAACCGTTAAATCAAACTGGCCATGCTTTGTGAATAAATCCAGCATATGATCCATGAATGGGACACCGGTTTGGATATTTGCCTGGCCCTCACCATCTATAGAGAAAGCAAGCTGGATTTTTGTTTCGTTCGTGTTGCGGTTTAGTTCTGTCATCCGGTTACTCAATTGGGCCACTCCTTCTTCTGTTCATTTTCGAGATTCTTTCATGCTATTTTATTTTTCTTGCTTCTACCGCCCGTGCATGGGCTTCTAGCCCCTCCAGCCGGGCAAATGCGGCAATTTTATCGACATTCTCATTGAAAGCCTGCTCGCTATACATGATTAAACTTGATTTCTTCATAAAATCGTCCACGTTTAACGGTGATGAAAATCGAGCCGTTCCATTCGTTGGCAACACGTGATTAGGTCCGGCAAAATAATCACCAATCGGTTCGGAACTAAAGCGGCCGATGAAAATAGCTCCTGCATGGCGAATTCTTTCTACGACATCCATCGCGTTTTCTGTCATGACTTCTAAATGCTCCGGCGCCAGCTGATTCACAACATCAATTGCTTCCTGTATATCTCTTGTAACATAAATCGCTCCATAGTGTTCGATCGCTTTTCGGGCAATCGCTTCCCGCGGAAGACCGGTAAGCTGTCTTTCAACTTCTGCTGCCGTTTCCTCTGCTAATCTTTGCGAAGGAGTCACCAGCACACTGCTTGCCCGTGTATCATGCTCTGCTTGTGATAGTAAATCGGCGGCAATCTCTACCGGCCGGGCACTCTCATCCGCAAGAACCGCAATCTCACTTGGTCCGGCAATCATATCAATGTCCACATCTCCAAACACTTCTCGTTTAGCCAACGCAACATAAACATTGCCGGGTCCGGTAATTTTATCAACTGGCCGAATCGTCTCTGTTCCATAAGCAAGGGCTGCTATTGCCTGAGCACCGCCGACTTTATAGATTTCTTCTACCCCGGCAATATCGGCAGCGATGAGAACACCGGCAGGCAGACGGCCATCAGGACCTGGAGGTGAAACCATAACGATTCGCTTCACTCCCGCAACCTTTGCTGGCAGAACATTCATCAGGACAGAGGATGGATAGGCTGCTGTCCCCCCTGGCACATAGACACCCGCTGAGTCAAGCGGCGTCATTTTCTGGCCGAGCATCGTCCCATTTTGATCTGTGTACGTCCATGTTTCCCGCAGCTGCTTTTGATGAAAAGTAAAAATATTTTCAGCTGCTTCTTTGATTACCTGAGTAATATGCTCTGGAAACTCGCTATAAGCTTCCTCAGTTTCCGCCTGTGTTACCCGCATGCTGTCTAATTCCGCTTGATCAAACAGCTTCGTATAAGTAAAGAGGGCAGCGTCGCCGTCTGATCGAACTGCCTGTATAATCTTTTGGACAGCGGCACGTTGTTCATCTGTACCGCTATCGACAGAACGCTTTAATGATAATCCTTGTGTCACGCTTTGAATTTTCATCTTTTTCACACTGCCTTTTCTGCAATAATCTCTGACAGCCGGCTGACAAGTTGTCCAATTTCCTTATCCTTTAAGCGATAGCTAGCCTGATTGACAATTAATCGAGAAGTGATATTTACAATGGTTTCATATTCAACGAGGCCATTTTCCTTTAATGTCCGCCCTGTTGAGACAATATCGACGATGCGGTCGGCAAGGCCAATCATCGGGGCAAGCTCGATCGAACCGTTCAGCTTAATAATCTCAACCTGCTCTCCCTTTTCCCGAAAATACGAGGAAGCGACGTTAGGGTATTTCGTTGCCACTTTCGGTGCTACTTCATCCACAGACGTATTCGGCAATCCGGCAACCGCCAAGTAACATGGGCTGATTTTCAAATCAATCAGTTCATAAACATCTCTTTCTTCTTCAAGAAGCACGTCTTTCCCTGCAATCCCCAAATCCGCAACCCCATATTCTACATAGGTAGCAACGTCCATTGGTTTGGCTAGAAAAAAGCGTAGATTTTCTTCCGGCACTTCAATAATGAGCTTACGCGAATCATCAAGATCCGGCGGCAGCTGATAACCGGCTTTACGAAGCAGGTCAGCGGCTTCTTCAAAGATCCGTCCTTTTGGCATTGCAATCGTTAACATCGCTCTTAAAACTCCCTTCCGCTTGCTGCTTTTCCTACGAAAAACGAAACACTTTTACATGATTCCGTAAATCGGTCCACATCTTCTACACCCGCTACGTCCTGCAGAAGAACTGCCTCTCCAGCTTCCCGGCGCTTCTTAGCTTCTTGAATAGCTTCTAATCGCCTTTCGTTGCTAAACAATATGCAATGCACTTTTTCTTCTTCTGCTAATTGTTCGAGAGCGCTAAGCAACACGTCCACTCGAAGCCCAAAGCCTGTAGCACTTGCCTGACGGCCGAACTTTTCAAGCAGCTGATCATAACGACCTCCATTGCCAACCGGTGTACCGGCTCCATCCACGTACACTTCAAATACTAACCCTGTATAGTAGCTCATATGGCTGACGAGCGGTAAATCAAATTTAATATACTCCGCGACCCCATACTCCTGAAGTCTTTCATATAAGTTACGTAATTCAGCAATCGCTTCGCTGCCTGCTCCACCTTCAATTAAATCAGCTGCTCCTTCTAGACAACTTAGCTCTCCCGATAAATCAAGAAAACGAAGAAGCCGTTGCTGATCGATAGAAGAAAGAGCAAGATTTTTCACATGTTCACGATAGCCGACATAATTTTTTTCATATAAAAAGCGGCGTAAATGCTCAGCCCGTTCCTCAGTGCCGAGAATTTGCCGGAACAATTCATCTGTAAAACGAATATGTCCGAGAGAGATCCGAAAACGGTCGATGCCTGTTTTCTTTAAAATCGATGCAAGCAAAGCAATAATCTCTGCATCAGCACTAATGGTCTGGTCACCGATCATTTCTATTCCAATTTGTTCAAACTCAGCGGCTCTTCCGCCTTCACGCTGTTGCGCCCGATAAACGTTCGCTGAATAAGCAAGACGCAGTGGAACACGTTCCTTTAGTAACTTCGACGCTGCTACCCGCGCAATCGGCGTTGTCATATCCGGCCGAAGCACAAGTGTGTTTCCCTGCTGGTCAAGCAATTTAAACAGCTGGCGATCAAGAATAGCCGAGGCTTCTCCAATTGTTTCATGGTACTCTAATGCAGGTGTTTCAATAAAACGGTATCCCCAGCTTCTCATTTCCCTTTCTGCTGCTTCTTTTAACTTCCGTTTCGTTTCATATATGTGAGGGAGGGTGTCCCGCATCCCGACAGGTTTTTCAAACATTAACAGCTTCGACATGATTTATCACCCGATTATCTGTGTATTTCACGCAGCATGCTTTAGTTCGCTAATATGCTAACATGATGAAGTATTTACAAGTAGTGTAACGTTTCTGACAATTCTAGTCAAGAAAAATAAGAGGGTGGACGCTGCAGCAAACTCCTGCTTTTTCTTAAAAAGAAAGGGACACTGAAGCAGCGTATATTCCCTTTTTATCTATGCAAGAATGATGAACAACGTTTGTTTTATCGTTTCCTAAAGAAAGAAAAACGTTCCGGCTGCCGAAACGTTTTTTAACTTATGTTTATTATTAAATTTTAACAGGTTCTCTTTTTTCTTTAATTTGCATCGGATTGCCGCCGGCGAATGCTCCGGGAGGCACATCGCGATGAACGAGCGTTGCGGCAGAAATAACCGCGCCATCGCCAATTGTCACTCCAGGAAGAATCAGACTGTTAGCGCCAATCATCACATTATCACCGATTATAACTTCTCCAAGACGGTACTCTTCAATTAAATACTCATGAGCAAGAATTACCGTATTGTAGCCAATAATCGTATTGTGGCCGATTGAAATCAGTTCCGGAAACATAATGTCTGGCACCACTTTATAAGCGAGCGCTGTTTGCTCACCAATTTTCATCCCAAGAAATGTGCGATACAAGCTGTTTTTTACTTTCATGAACGGGACAAACCGGCCAATTTCAATAATGGCTGTATTTTTAAATGTTTTCCAAAACGAGACGGTTTTATAAATGTTCCAGAGCGAATTAGCTCCTTCTGTTTTATACCGTTTCGTCTTTCTCACTTTTCGGATACCCCAATCTTGAGGATGTCTAAAAGATCCGGCATCGTCTCAAGCATGTAATCTGGATCGAATGATTGCAAGAAATCTTTTCCTTTCACAGACCAAGCTACACCAGCGGTTAACGTGCCGGCATTTTTTCCGCCTTCGATGTCATGAAAGTTATCGCCGATCATCATCGCTTCCTCCGGCTTGGAGCCGACCTCCTGTAATGCCTTTAATAAAGGTTCAGGGTGCGGCTTAGGATGAGTCACGTCATCGAGAGCGACAATTGTATCGAAAAACGGATATAAATTCGTCAATTTAAGACCTTTGATCACGGTATCTCTAAGTTTTGTGGAAACGATTGCGAGCTTAAAGTTATTTTCTTTTAATGTACGGATTGTTTCAAAAACGCCGGTAAACTCAGTAACGAGCATGTCATGATTTTCAAGATTAAATTTTCGATAGCGAGCGATCATCTCTTCTGTACGTTCTGCATCAATACCAGAAAACGTCTCAACGAGTGTCGGTCCCATAAACGGGTAAACATCTTCACGTTTATATTGATCGGGAAAATAGTGATTGAGTGTATGCAAGAACGAAGAAATGATTAATTCATTTGTATTAATAAGCGTTCCATCTAAGTCAAACAGCAATGTTGTAATTTTCGTCATGATAATTTTGCTTCCTTTCTTTGAACCAATTCAGCTGGCTTCCATAGCGACGACACAGCAAGTGTTAGTAAAATAGCGGTGATTAACCGAATTAAAAATAGCGCTAGTAAAGGCCACCCGGTAATACCAAGGGGCATAAAGATGACGGTATCTTCCACGACCGCATGGCACGCGACTAAAAAAATCATCGCCAATGTAACATCCCGGCTGCTTACCCCGTCCTCTCTTACCGCTTGAATCATTACCGCGGAACCAAGGGCAAGCCCAAAAAGCAAGCCTGATGCCAGTGTCATAGATGTATTTTCTTTCATTCCGAGCAGGCGAGTGACAGGCGCCATCCACCGAGAAAAAGCGTCCAGCCACTTTAAGTCTTTTAAAACTTGAATAGCGAGCATGAGCGGCATAACGATCAAAGCAAGCTGAAAAATTCCGTATCCTGCTTTTTCAAGACCAAGCATGAATATTTGTCCCCAGCCATCTGGATCAGCCTGAAGCGGCGGGGCCATGCCATATTTCGCTATTCCGCTGCCGCCGTGCCAAACTAAATTGATGATGATGGCTGACGCAACGGCAAGACCTAATCTTACCGCCAAAATAACAGGCAGCTTTACGCCGACACGAGCGGCAACACTGGATTCAATAAATAAATTATGTGAAAAGGACAGCATTACAGCTAAAATAAATACTTCTTTCACTGATAAATCCAATGATAGAATGGCACCGATCGCTGCATATAAATTCAGGAAATTACCGAGCACAAGCGGGATAGAAGCATCGCCTGACAATCCAAATATCCGCATGACCGGACTGATAGCATCCATTATCCATGGTAAAATCGGTGTATATTGCAATAACGTTACAATAAGAGTGATTGGAAAAATGATTTTACCGAGCAGCCACGTCGTTTTAACCCCTGAAAGCAAACCATTTCGCAATGTTTTCCCCATATTATCCCCTGTTCCTTTCATCGTCATTCGTTTACTGCGCTGTTATAAGGCAGCTGTTCCTTTTTTTGTCTGCGGCGAATGACTAAGATTGTGATAGCTGTCGCCAGAAGGACGAGCGAAATCACTTGAGCAATCCTCAGTGAATCTGTCAGCATCAAACTATCTGTTCGCATCCCTTCGATAAAGAAACGGCCGATTGAGTACCAGATCACATAAGATAAAAATAGCTCTCCCCGTTTTAAGTTCACTTTCCGCAAGCTTAACAGCAAAATAAACCCAACGAAATTCCAGATCGATTCATAGAGAAAGGTCGGATGATAATAATGACCATCTATATACATTTGATTGATGATGAATTCAGGCAAATGCAGGTTTTCTAAAAAAGAGCGTGTCACTTCCCCGCCGTGTGCCTCTTGATTCATAAAATTCCCCCAACGGCCAATCGCCTGCCCTAAAATAATGCTTGGAGCAGCAATATCGGCCAGTTTCCAGAACGAAATGTGCTTCATTTTTGAAAAGACAATGGTAGTCGTAACAGCACCGATTAACGCACCGTGAATGGCAATTCCGCCATTCCAGATTTTAATGATGTCTCCTGGATGTTGAGAATAGTATCCCCATTCAAATAACACGTAATAAATGCGTGCCGAAATAATGGCGATCGGAATCGCCCAAATGAGTAGATCGGCAAATGTATCTTTAGGCAAGCCGAGACGGTCGCCTTCTTTGACAGCTAAATAAAAACCGAGTGCAATGCCAAAGCCAATAATTAGGCCATACCAGTGAACCTGGAGCGGTCCAATGGCAATAGCAATCGGATCAAGTGGATAGCCTTCCATTCTCTTTCCCCTTTCTGCTCGTCATCCTCTCTTATATAAAATCAGTGTCGCGTTCGCTGATGACATTTGCTAACTTGTCTGTAAATTCCTTCGCCGTATTAATACCAAGACGTTTTAAACGGAAGTTCATGGCTGCTACTTCGATAATAACGGCAATGTTTCTTCCGGGACGTACAGGAAGGGTAATTTTGGTGATTTCGGTATCAATGATTTTTAATTTATCTTCTTCAATGCCCAGCCGGTCGTATTGTTTTTTAGAATTCCATAGCTCCAAATGAACATTGAGCGTAATTCTCTTCGTACTTCTAATCGCGCTAGCGCCAAACAAGGTCATAATATTAATAATACCAAGTCCGCGGATCTCCAGTAGATGCTCGATCAGCTCCGGCGCACTGCCGACAAGCGTATCATTATCTTCCTGACGAATCTCTACACAGTCATCCGCAACGAGGCGATGCCCTCTTTTTACAAGATCAAGAGCCGCCTCACTTTTACCGACGCCGCTTTGTCCAGTAATCAGCACCCCTACGCCATAAATATCAACGAGAACACCGTGAACGGCGGTTGTCGGTGCCAGCATTTTTTCCAAATAATTTGTCAGTTTGCTCGACAGTCTCGTTGTTGTCAATTTTGATTTCATCACGGGTACCGCATGCCGTTCGGAAGCTTCAATTAATTCTTCCGGTACTTCCAGTTCACGGGAAATAACAATCGCCGGTGTCCTGTCGTCACAGAGCCTTTCCATTCTTTCTAGCTTTTCATCGGAACGAAGTTTTTGAAAAAAGGTCAGCTCTGTCATCCCAAGCAGCTGAACCCGTTCTTTCGGATAATAATCAAAAAAGCCGGCAAGCTCAAGGCCCGGACGAGAAAGATCGCTCGTTGTAATTGGACGATGAATACCGTCTTCACCGCTAACAAGTTCTAAATCAAGATTTTCCAGCAAATCAGATGTACGCACTTTAGCCACTGTTTTTCCTCCTCATCATGGCAATCTTTTTCTATTGTAACATTTTTACCGGTACCAATTAAAATGAAGAATGAGAAATTTTACTGCCGAGCCGTGAATGTGACCTTTTTCTTTACTATTTGGTATGTATAAATTGAGAAAATAAGCAGGAGGAAAAGCATATGAAAATCATAATTGATGCAGGTCACGGTTACTCAACGCCTGGCAAAAGAACACCGGACGGCATGCGAGAATTTGAATTTAACCGCGATGTCGCGCTCCTACTAAGAAAAAAGCTAGAGGGAAAAGGAGCAAGCGTGGGGTTTTCTCACTCCGATCAAGTGGACGTGCCTCTGGAGGAGAGAGTATCTAAAGCAAACCGCTGGAAAGCCGACCTTTTCTTATCCATTCACGCAAACGCTTATGGAGATGGCTGGAACGAGGCGCACGGCATTGAAACCTTCATTCACTCTTCACGCCCAAAACAGGCAGAGGCTGTAGCGAAAGCGATTCAGCAGCGCCTCGTAACTCTCACTGGCCGCAGAAACCGCGGCGTGAAAACAGGCAACTTTTATATTCTGCGGAAAACTCTCATGCCAGCTGTATTAATTGAAGCGGGGTTTATGACGAACAAAGAAGAAGCACAATTGCTGCGAACGAGAGCTTACCGAGAGTTATGCGCTCAAGCCATCACAGAAGCCGTCGAAAGTATCTATCCATTGCCCGCTAGGTAAAAGGAGACGGCTCTCATTCTATATGAGAGCCGCCTCCTTTTTACTATCAAATCAAGCACAAACAGCATTATTTATCTTTCTTTAAGAACGTTACTTGTAAAATAAGATTCACCAATGCCATCATAACAGCAATGAACAAGGCCATTCCAAAGCCGGAAATATCGAAAGCCGATCCCATAATGCTGTCAGTTAATAGCAGCGTGATTGCATTGATTACAAATAAGAAAAGACCCAATGTTAAAAAGGTAATCGGTAAGGTAAAAAGAACAAGCAGCGGCCGGACGATCATATTTAAAATCGATAAAATGATACTAGCAATGACGGCCGACGAAAAGCTATCTACATGCAGTCCTGAGAAATAGCCGGAAATGGCAATAAATAAGACTGCATTAATTAAAATGCCTATGATCCAATTCATTCCAATCACTCACCTTCAAAGATAGAAGGGGGTTCACTTTCTTCGTCATTGTGGTTTTCATGGAAAGCTGTTGTTTTAACAGAAACAGATCCGGTTTTCGTTTCAGCCTCAATCACGACTTGCCCCAGTGCTTCTTTTTCACTTTCAAAGCGGACAAGCTTCTGAACCATTTCTTCTTTTTCAATCACTTTTTTCATGCCAGATTCCGGAAGCTGCAAGGAGCCGAGATTCGTACGCAGTATTCCTTTCATCGCCATATGATCAGGTACATATACTTCAATATTTCCTGTCACAGCCTGTGCTTTTACTGTATGAGCTGCATCGGATTTCAAATCACAGAGCACGTTGCCGTTAAAGGATTTAATTTCGGTATAGCCGACGGAGCCGACCACGTGAACCGCTCCGTTAAATGAGCTGGCTTCCACTTTTCTGCCTTCACAATCGATAAAGTAGATTTGTCCATTGCCTGTTTCACCTTCAAATTCTCCAACCTTCGATCCTTTAATTTCAATTTTACCGTTTGCCGTCTTCACTTCTAGATTTTGAACATCCAAATCACGCATATTAAATGAACCATTAAACAGCTTAACAGAGATGTCCTTTATAGCGGCTTCTGGCACGTATAAAACCGTATCCACTTTCATTAACTTCAAGCCAACTGAAAAAGAAAGTTTGTCTTCACGGGCATAAAAGACGCTATTCTTAATAAATGATTCACGCGCTTCATCTTCATTATCAGCGCCATACATCTTAACATGGCACTCCGCCTTTACACCGCTTCCCTGCCAAGGCTTAATTGTAAAGCTGCCGCTTGCTGTTTCTGCCTTAATGCGCTGTGGAGAAAAACCATTTTCCTGGAACGTATGCGAAAATTCCACTGTTTTCCCGAGTGGAAACTCGAAGTCTTTCAGTTTTTGCACTGCGGACTGAACAAACTGAAACAGCTTATCCTTCGGCTGGTTGGAGGAACCGGTTGATTGATCGCTTTGTTTTTCCCAGCTGCCGCTCAATTTTTGCCCAAAGCTGACAAGCTCATCAAAGAAATGATCTCTGCGTTCTTTGCGTGCCTGCTGAGCCGGCTCTTTATCGAGCGCCTCTAGTAAGGTCAAACCTTCACTTGCTGAAATCAAACCTGCTTCTACCATTTCTAAAATTCTTTTTTTCTCTTCGTTCATTTCAGGCACTCCATTCATTAAGAATTGGCTTTCTGTTCATTCTTACGAAGATAGAAAGAAAAAGTTTCACCCTTTTCACAGGCTGATAGCAAACGTTTGCCATCAGCCTGATCGGGCGGAAAAGAGAGTTTGCTTTCCCTCTTAGCTTTCCGAGTAGTGTTCCCTTTCCCTTTCACGCGCTAACACTCTATGCAAATAATGGCCAGTGTATGACCCTTTCGTTTCCGCTACTTCCTCCGGCGTACCCGCTGCCACGATCGTGCCGCCTTTATCGCCGCCTTCAGGCCCAAGATCAATAATATAGTCCGCTGTCTTAATCACATCGAGGTTATGCTCGATGACTAATACCGTGTCGCCATTCTCAACGAGGCGCTGCAGTACAGTCAAAAGACGAGCAATATCGTCTACGTGCAAGCCGGTTGTCGGCTCATCTAAAATATAAAATGAGCGTCCTGTCGAGCGGCGATGAAGCTCGGAAGCAAGCTTAACACGCTGCGCTTCCCCTCCCGACAACGTCGTCGCCGGCTGCCCAAGTGTGATATAACCGAGACCCACGTCAGCGATTGTTTGCAGCTTGCGTTTAATTTTAGGAATGTTTTCAAAGAAATCAAGGGCGTCCTCCACGGTCATAGCGAGAACATCAGCAATGTTCTTCCCTTTATATTTGACCTCCAGTGTTTCGCGGTTATAACGCTTGCCATGGCAAACCTCACACGGCACGTACACGTCCGGCAAGAAGTGCATCTCGATTTTGATAATGCCGTCCCCGCGGCATGCTTCACAACGGCCGCCTTTGACATTAAAGCTGAACCGGCCTTTTTTGTAGCCCCGAACTTTCGCCTCATTTGTCGTAGCAAATACTTCCCGAATATCATCAAATACGCCCGTATACGTAGCCGGGTTAGAACGCGGTGTCCGTCCGATTGGCGACTGATCGATATCAATCACTTTATCCAAATGCTCAATTCCTTTAATCGTTCCATGATTACCCGGTTTTTGTTTAGAACGCTGCAGCTTTTGAGCGAGTGTTTTATAGAGAATGTCATTAATTAATGTACTTTTTCCTGATCCTGATACACCGGTAACCGCAATAAACGTACCGAGTGGAAATTTCGCTTTTACGTTACGCAAGTTATTTTCTTTCGCGCCCGTTATTTCAACCCAGCGTCCATCTGGTTGACGGCGTTCCGCTGGCAGCGGGATATATTTTTCCCCTGATAAATATTGGCCAGTCAAGGAAGCCGGATCGTTCATGACCTCTTCCGGCGTGCCGGCTGACACGATTTGGCCGCCATGAACGCCAGCCCCTGGTCCGACATCGATTAAATAATCGGCTGCCATCATCGTGTCTTCGTCATGCTCCACGACAATGAGCGTGTTGCCGATGTCACGCATATTTTGCATCGTGCTGATTAAGCGGTCATTATCGCGCTGGTGCAGGCCGATCGACGGTTCATCCAAAATATAAAGAACCCCTGTCAGCCTTGAACCAATTTGAGTGGCGAGACGAATCCGCTGGGCTTCCCCGCCTGAGAGCGTGCCAGCTGAGCGGCTGAGCGTTAAGTAATCCAAGCCAACATCGACTAAGAAGCCAAGCCGCTCGCAGATTTCCCGCAAAATTAACTGGGCTATTTGCATTTCTTTTTCTGTTAAGGACAAATCCCCGAAAAACTGCTTCGCTTCCTCAATCGAAAAGTTTGTCACTTCACTTATATGCAGGTCGTTGATTTTTACGGCTAAGCTTTCTTTTTTTAAGCGATAGCCTTTACACGTCGGACATTTCTGCTGTCCCATGTATTTTTCCATTTGTTCCCTAATAAAATCTGAGCTCGTTTCTTTATAACGACGCTCTACATTGCTGAGAACACCTTCAAATATAATGTTATTTTCGCGGATTTGGCCAAAGTCATTTTCATAACGAAAATGAATACGATCGCGCCCAGAGCCATTTAAGATTTTATCAAGCTGCTCTTTCGGTAAATCTTTTACCGGCACATCCATTGGGATGCCATAATGACGGCAGACTGATTCTAACAGCTGCGGATAGTATTGTGAGCTCGTTGGCTCCCACGGCGCAATCGCATGCTCTTTTAAGCTTAGATCCGGATTAGGAATGACAAGATCCACATCTACCTTCAGCTTCGAACCTAGTCCGTCACAGGTTGGACAAGCTCCGAATGGACTGTTAAAGGAAAACATACGCGGTTCAAGCTCTCCAATTGAAAAACCGCAATGCGGACAAGCGTGATGCTCAGAAAACAGCAGTTCCTCACGACCGATTACGTCAATGACAACATTGCCCTCGCCAAGCTTCAAAGCTGCCTCAAGCGAGTCAGCTAGCCGCGCCTCAATGCCGTCCTTTACTACGACACGGTCAATGACTACTTCAATCGAATGCTTTTTATTTTTTTCAAGTTCAATTTCTTCTTCTACTTCCCGCATTTCTCCATCAACTCGCACACGAACGTAGCCTTGACGCTTAATGTCTTCGAATACTTTCGCGTGCGTGCCTTTGCGGCCAGAAACGATCGGAGCGAGCACTTGCAGCTTTGTCCGTTCTTCATATTGCATAATGCGATCCACCATTTGCTCAATCGTCTGAGAGGTAATCTCAATACCGTGAACGGGACAAACCGGGCGGCCAACACGAGCAAACAGCAAGCGAAGGTAATCATAAATTTCCGTAACGGTCCCGACCGTTGAGCGCGGATTTCGGCTTGTTGTCTTTTGATCAATCGAAATAGCAGGTGACAGCCCTTCAATTGCATCCACGTCCGGCTTGTCCATTTGTCCAAGAAATTGGCGGGCATAAGCAGACAAAGACTCTACATAGCGCCGTTGTCCCTCTGCATAAATGGTATCAAACGCTAATGATGACTTCCCTGAACCCGATAAGCCCGTCAAAACGACGAGCTTATCGCGTGGAATGGTCACATCAATATCTTTTAAGTTGTGCGCCCTTGCCCCTTTTACAATAATCTTATCTATTCCCATATCAACGTCATCCTTCCGATTTCAACTCTAACAATGCGTCACGCAGCTGAGCGGCTAATTCGAAATCAAGCGCTTTGGCTGCTGCTTTCATCTCGCTCTCTAAGTTGGCAATGAGACGGTTTCGTTCTTGAGGTGTCAGCTTTTTCTTAGCAGCTGCTGTTTCATAGCTTTCTACTTCTTCAGCAGCATGTGTTGCCCGAATCACATCACGAATATCCTTTTGAATCGTTTGCGGTGTGATGCCATGCTTTTCGTTGTACTTCTGCTGGATTTCCCGACGCCGCTTCGTTTCTTCCATCGCTTTTGCCATGGAGTCGGTTATCTTATCGGCATACATAATAACGTGGCCGCCAGCATTACGAGCTGCCCGTCCCATCGTCTGAATAAGGGAGCGTTCAGAACGAAGGAAGCCTTCTTTATCAGCATCTAGTATTGCGACAAGTGACACTTCCGGAATATCGAGTCCCTCTCTCAGCAAGTTAATCCCGACAAGCACATCAAATTTGCCAAGCCGAAGATCACGAATGATCTCTATCCGTTCAAGCGTCTTAATTTCAGAATGAAGATACTCGACTTTGATGCCGATTTCTTTTAAATAATCCGTTAAATCTTCGGACATTTTCTTCGTTAAGGTGGTGACTAGCACTCGCTCATTTCGGGCGGTCCGCTCGTTGATTTCATTCAATAAGTCATCAATCTGACCTTCGATCGGCCGGACATCTACTGTCGGATCAAGCAGCCCGGTAGGACGGATGATTTGCTCTGTCATATGCGGTGTATGCTCTATTTCATAAGGACCCGGTGTGGCGGATACATAAACAATTTGATTCACATGATCCTCAAACTCCTCGAATTTTAACGGGCGATTGTCTTTAGCAGATGGCAGACGGAAGCCATGATCGACAAGCACCTGCTTACGCGCCTGGTCGCCATTGAACATGCCGCGAATTTGCGGAAGCGTCACGTGGGACTCATCCACTACGATTAAGAAGTCATCTGGAAAATAGTCAAGAAGTGTGTAAGGTGTAGAACCGGGCGGCCGTAACGTCAAGTGGCGCGAGTAATTCTCGATCCCCGAACAAAATCCCATTTCTCTCATCATTTCTAGATCATAGCGCGTCCGCTGTTCAAGCCGCTGTGCTTCAAGTAATTTATTTTCGGCACGCAAAATAGCGAGCTGTTCCTCCAGCTCTTTCTCAATATTCCCAATCGCTATTCTCATTTTTTCTTCACGTGTAACGAAGTGAGACGCCGGAAAAATCGCTGCGTGTTCACGATCGCCAATGATTTCCCCAGTCAATGCATCCACTTCACGGATTCGGTCAATTTCGTCACCAAAAAATTCTACACGGATACAATGTTCATCACGAGAAGCAGGAAAAATCTCCACTACATCCCCGCGCACCCGGAATGTCCCGCGTTTAAAGTCAATGTCATTCCGTTCATATTGGACGTCCACGAGTTTGCGAAGCAGCTGATTGCGTTCAATCTCCATCCCATTTCGTAAAGAAATGACGAGGTCACGGTATTCCTCCGGTGAACCTAAGCCGTAAATACACGATACGCTGGCAATAATAATGACATCATTCCGCTCAAATAATGACGATGTAGCCGAGTGGCGAAGCTTATCAATCTCATCATTGATGCTCGCATCCTTTTCAATAAACGTGTCTGTCTGCGGCACATACGCTTCCGGTTGGTAATAGTCATAGTAACTGACAAAATACTCGACAGCGTTGTTCGGAAAAAACTCCTTGAACTCGCTATACAATTGTCCGGCGAGCGTTTTATTATGAGCGATAATAAGAGTTGGTTTATTAACCTCTTTAATGACGTTAGAGATCGTAAACGTTTTTCCGGTCCCCGTTGCTCCGAGCAGTGTTTGCTCTTTCTTTCCTTCCTTTATGCCTGAAACAAGTTCGGCAATGGCCCTTGGCTGGTCCCCTTGCGGACTGTATTTAGACACAATTTCAAATTGGTTTTTCACCTTCGAACCCCCTGTCTTCTGGCAAATATACTTGTTCATTTATCTAAAAATGCTTTATTGAAAGCCTATGCCGTTTTCTTATGTTAGTAATCATAATCCCCATTTTATCATAAATGAAACCTGACTGGCTATTAATAAGCGTACGTATGTTCTTGTGTTCTCATATAAAAAAGTCCCTCCGTTAAATGGAGAGACTCTCACTATAGTAAAATATCGACCCAGATTTTAATCGCTGTAGCCGCAATCAAAATCGCCAACAGCCATTGTAAAACCTTTGTGTTTATTTTTTGTCCTGCTTTCGCTCCAAGCGGCGATGCAATAATGCTTGCTACAACCATAATCATCGCTGGCACAAATAACACTTGTCCTGTCATTAATTTTCCCGCTGTCGAACCGATCGAGGAAATAAATGTAATAGCAAGAGAGCTGGCAATAGTCATTCTTGTCGGAATTTTTAACAAGACGAGCATAATAGGCACGAGCAAAAAGGCACCGGCAGCTCCGACAATTCCGGCCCCAATTCCGACAATGAAAGCGAAGAAGGCAGCAAGCCACTTATTAAATTTCACTTCCTCCATTGGCCGATCATCTAAATTTTTCTTAGGAATAAACATCATAATCGCAGCAAGTGCCGCTAATACTCCATAAATCACATTAACGGTTGATTCTCCCATATTCTCCGATCCGAATCCCCCGATAAAGCTTCCCGCCAGGATGGCAATACCCATATAAATAATTAACGTCTTATTTAAATACTCACTCTTCCGATAAGCCCATACACCGGCAATCGTTGCGAAAAATACTTGAACCGCACTGACGCCTGCTACTTCATGAGCGGTAAAGGCCGCAAATCCTAACATAGGAGGAATATACAATAACATCGGATATTTAATAATAGAGCCGCCAATTCCAACCATTCCCGATAAAAAAGATCCAATAAAGCCAATTAAAAAAATGACAGCCATCCAGCCGATTGACCAATCCATCGCTTTTCCTCTCCTTTTCTGCTTTTTATTTCCAGGCGGCAAGACCGCCCACTACATTCGTAATCTTCTTAAATCCTTTTTTCTTTAACAGGCGCGCTGCCTTTTGACTGCGCATGCCACTCTGACACATGACGACGACTTCTCTTTCAATGTCCAGCTCATTCACTCGGACAGACAGCTGCTGCAATGGAATGTTTTGAAACCCATTAATATGACGCGCTTTAAATTCTCCCGGCGTCCGGACGTCAACCCATTGTATGTCTTTTCTTCTTATCTCCTTCTTTAGCTCGTCAGCTAGAGCATGACGAATCCCTGTCACCGGCAGCATATTTCGAATAGCTATAAAAATTAAGACCGCTACTACAAGATAAAAAACAATCGTCATCTTCGCTCTCCTTTTACGCATAGGGGTATATTTTTATTCAAAAAAATTAACGGCTCTTTACGAGTAGATCGACTGCTTCTTTTACGAGGGCGTCTGTTGGTTCCCCCTGTTCCATATTCGCACGGACACATCGCTCCAAATTTTGGCTGACAACGAGGCCCATTGTCCGTCCAACTGCACTTTGTACAGCACTCAGCTGCATAGCAACGGCTGCGCAGTCCGCTCCCTCTTCCATCATCCGCATAACTCCGCGTACCTGACCTTCAATACGTTTCAACCGATTTTGCAAGTCTTTGCCATATTCCACGGATTATCACCTCTATACATTATGACAGTATGTTTCACACAGCGTACCTCTTATCGTTCTTATGCATAGTTTTTCACTCTAAAAAGTAGAGGGTGCCCAAATAGGATTGCTTGCAGGACACCCTTATAAAATCATTTATTTAAGAAGCTCCATCACAGCATCTGGATCATAGCCAAGGATCCATTGACCGTTAATTTCTGTTTGCGGCACTCCCATTTGCCCTGTCGTTTCTACAAGACGCTGGGCAGCTTGCCGGTCTTGTTGAACATTTACTTCTGTAAAAGGAATCCCCTGCTCCTTTAAGAAATTTTTCATCATTGTGCAATAAGGGCACGTATTGGTTGAGTATACTGTTACTTGATTCATAGTTATTCCTCCTTGTTATAATTGCTTGATTGGTCCGCCTTCTCTTTTCCAGCCGGCAAAACCGCTTGCCATGTTTTCAATGTTTTTAAAGCCCTTTGCTTGAAGCAAGCTTGTTCCAATGGCAGAACGTGCTCCAGACTGGCAATGAACGATAATCTTCTTATCTTTCGGCAGTTTTTCTGCTTCTTCCTCTAAATAACCGAGCATGTGATGATGAGCGGTTGGAATATGTCCCGCCTCCCATTCTCCCTGTTGGCGAATGTCGACTACGTAGACGTCATCTTTTTCATATTGAGCTTTTAATTGGTCAACATCAATATTCACGTACTTTTCTAGTTCAGGCGCTTCACTTACCATGCTTAGGCTTGCAAATGCCACAAGGTTATCAAGACCAATGGATTCAAGAGAACGTTTAATATCAGCTGCTTGTTCTTTTTCCGCTATCACAACCAATTTTTTCTCATAATCTAAAATCCAGCCGGCCCAGTTTGTAAAGATTTTTGTATATGGTAAGTTGATGGTACCTTCAATATGCCCTTGAGCAAACTCGCTGCCATGTCTAGTGTCAATCACCATAGTATCCTCTTGAGCTAAATATGACTCCAAGTCCTTGTAGCTTTCTGCATAAGGAATCGTTTCATTCGTTAGAATAGCCGGGCCAACTTTATTTACTTTCTTCATCACCGCAAAATATTTAGGAGGCTCCGGTTGATCTTTCAGCAGCTCTTTTTGGAATTCATCTTTATCCATTTCTTGCAAAGCCCAGTTGTTTGCTTTTTCATAGCCAACTGTTGAAAGCGGAACGGAACCAAGTGATTTACCGCAAGCACTTCCGGCACCATGACCTGGCCAAACGACTAAATAATCCGGCAGCTGTTTAAACTTTTGAATGGATTCGCACATTTGAGCAGCGCCCGAATTAGCTGTTCCTTTTACTCCAGCTGCTTTTTCCAATAAGTCCGGTCGGCCAACATCCCCAACAAAAACAAAATCACCTGTGAAAATACCCATTGGCTCTGTGGAACCGCCGCCTTTATCTGTTAGGACAAAGGAAATGCTCTCTGGGGTATGCCCAGGAGTATGCATTACTTTAAATTCCACATTTCCAATCGTGAAAACATCGCCCTCTTTTACAAGCTTAACAGAAAGGTTATCAGTATATTGATATTTCCAATTTTCATCGCCTTCATTTGACAAATACAAAGTGACGCCATAATCATTTGCCAACTGGCGTGCCCCTGAAACAAAGTCGGCATGGATATGCGTTTCAGTTGCTGCGGTTAATTGGAACCCTTCCTTTTTCGCTGTTTCAACATACGGCGTAATGTCACGTGCTGGATCAACAACAATTGCCTCTCCTGTTTTTTGACAAGCGACCATATAAGAATATTGAGCTAATTTTTCATCAAAGTAAGAACGAAAAAACATGTTTAACCCTCCTATTACCCCATTGGGTATATTGTTGTAACTTCATATTACCCTATAGGGTATAAAAAATCAAGCGGAAATTTTTAAAGCGGTCATCTCCATTCGATTTAGCAGCTTCTTTCTTAATCATAAAGGCGTTATTCATCGTTCGCTTCCTGTTCTTCACGAACTCAGCTTACATAAACGCATAAAAAAATTCCGGCTGTCATTCATGGACATGCCGGAATTTTTATTTTGATTGTTTTTTTCTTTTCATCATGAGGCTGGCCAGCCAAAACCCAATGGTTAACGAAGCAGCATCAATAATAATCAGCGGCCATGTATGGGTATATCCTTTATAAGCAGAGGCTGCAATTAACGCAACGGTCAAGCCCAGGCCCAAAAAATGATTAAATGTTACTCTCGTGAAAAAAATCACGAGAAAGCCGGGCAAAAACATTGCCATTATCATTTTACCTACCATGTTTTCACTCCCAGCAAGCAGCTTTTCTTGCCTCCATCATACTGAAATCTTATCCATTTAGAAAGACTTTTTCTAAAAAACATCCTACTTTTTCTCATATTTCTTAACAATCATCTCGGTCATATAATTCAACTCGTTATATGGGATAAACTCTTCGGAAAGCATGTCCGGTAAAATGTTTTCAATAAAATACTTTACGCAGTTCATATCAGAGAACTCCATAATGGTAGACAGCGCTTCTTTATAAATTTCCAAAAAAAGCGGCTCCGGATTCCGCTTCAGGATTTCCCCAAAGGTTTCATACAACAAATCAATTTTATCCGCCACCGATAAAATCCGTCCCTCAAGCGTATCATCTTTCCCCTCTTTAAATCGCTCTATATAGATACTTTGTAATTCTTCCGGGAACTCTTGCTCGACAAACTTTTTCGCCATTTGCTCTTCCACTTGTGAAAACAAATCTTTTAATTCTTTCGTGGCATATTTTACAGGCGTTTTAATGTCACCAGTGAACAACTCTGCATAGTCATGGTTCAATGCTTTCTCGTATAAGGCCCGCCAATTTACTTTCATTCCTTCTAATTCTTCAATGGTCGCCAAAAATTGAGCGATCTTCGTTACTTTAAATGAATGCGCCGCTACATTGTGCGACTGATATTTAAATTTTCCCGGCAGCCTAAACAATTGCTCCAAATCGGACAAACTCTTAAAATAATTATGTATACCCATGAAATGATCATTCCTTTCCAGAACTATAGAAAAAAATAATGGTATTTCTTCGAATTCCTAGACATATTTTCATTGTAGCCATACAATCGTTAAGTGGCTATTTATTTTATTTTTTGAGGTGACAAAATGAACTTGTGGGAATTATTCGTTGCTTTTATCCTCGGACTCGTAGAAGGGGCAACTGAATTTGCGCCTGTTTCTTCTACAGGGCATATGATTATTGTAGACGATATTTTGCTAAAATCGAAAGAATTGTTTTCAGAACCGGTTGCGAATACATTTAAAGTCGTCATCCAGCTTGGCTCCATTTTAGCGGTTGTGGTTGTATTTAAGGACCGTATTCTCAACTTGCTTGGATTGCAAAAAGGAAGCCGGTCAGCTTATCGATCCGGCCCAAGACTGACGCTCGTTCATATATTTATTGGACTAGTTCCAGCGGCCGCGCTTGGCTTCTTATTCGAGGATTACATTGATGAACATTTATTTAGCATTAATACAGTGCTAATTGGACTCGTTGCTGGTGCCTTTCTTATGCTCGCAGCGGACTGGCTGGCCCCGGGACGTATCAAAGCCGAAACGGTTGATGACATTACGTACAAGCAAGCCTTTCTCATTGGTTTATTTCAGTGCATAGCATTATGGCCTGGCTTCTCCCGCTCCGGTTCTACGATTTCCGGAGGCGTTCTTCTCGGTATGAGCCACAGAGCAGCTGCTGACTTCACCTTTATTATGGCAATGCCGATCATGGCAGGGGCCAGTGCCATATCCCTTATTAAAAACTGGGAGTATTTCTCGATCGATGTATTGCCTTTCTTTATCGTTGGTTTTATTAGCGCCTTTGTTTTTGCTTTATTGTCGATCCGTTTCTTCCTGGAGCTCATTAACAGAATCAAGCTCACGCCGTTCGCGATCTATCGAATTGTGATAGCAGCCGTTATTTATTTCGTATTTTTATAGAAATTAAGTAAAGCCTGCTGCTTCTGTTAGTAGTCTAAAGTCGGTAACCCCTATCATAGGGATTGCCGACTTTTCTCTTTTCTAAACACGCTTTCCTCTGCTCTTGCTTCTCTGCGTTAATAGAGTGAAAAGCTGATTCTATAGAAAAATGCATTAATATAGCTCACTATCTTTTATATACTAGGATGCAAAAACATCCCAAAGTCATTTTTTAGAAAATTGTTTTGTGTTAATGTGGCAGGGAGCCTCTCGGAGCGAAAGTCAACAACTCCTCTTTTTATTCTATAACGCCCCATTTACAAGAACAGGTTGAAACAAAAAAACAAGCAGCTAGGTTAGTCGCTTGTTTTTTTATTTTAGGCTTGATGGATTTACATATCGAAAGCCTGATTCGCTTGTTGTAAATTAAGCTTCTTTTACAGCTTCGATCTCACCGATCACCGGTGACAGAGCTGGGGCAGCCTTTGTGACTTCCACGAATTTAATATGGTAGCCATCCAGTTCCACAATTTTGAATGTGCAGCCTCCATATTCAATCGTGTCGCCTTCCTGAACTTCAAATTTCTCAGTCAAAATCCAGCCGCCGACTGTATCGACATCTTCTTCGTCAATATCTAAGCCGAATAAATCATTTACTTCGCTCAGCAACACTTTTCCGTCAAGAATAAGCTGCTGATCGTTAATTCTTTTAATCATCGGTGTTTCATCCTGGTCAAACTCGTCACGAATTTCACCAACGATTTCTTCCAGAATATCCTCTGTTGTTACAAGTCCGGCCGTACCGCCGTATTCATCAATTAAGATCGCCATCTGAATGCGTTCCTTTTGCATTTTTACAAGCAGATCATGAATAGCAATCGACTCAATGACTTGGATCACAGGGCGAATATAGTGGTCAATCGTCACATTCTTTTTCTTCTCGTCTCTAATATAATCCGTCAATACTTCCTTCATGTTGACCATTCCGATAATACGGTCTTTGTCACCGTCCGCAATTGGATAACGAGTATAGTTTTCTTCCATCGCTATCTCGATACACTGCTCAACCGTGTTTGACTTATCAAACGCTGTTACTTCGGTACGTGGCACCATAATTTCTTTCGCAAGGCGGTCATCAAATTCAAAAATATTGTTCACGTACTTATATTCCGATTGATTGATCTCTCCGCTCTTTAAGCTTTCTGATAAAATCATGCGTAATTCTTCTTCTGTATGGGCCATTTCACTTTCTGAAACAGGCTTGAAGCCAAACAATTTAATTAACAGCGTAGAAGATCCGTTCAATATTTTAATGAATGGATACATAAGCCGGTAAAAGACAATCATTGGTTTAGCGGCTAGTAATGTAACTTGTTCCGCCTTTTGAATCGCTATGGTTTTCGGTGCTAATTCACCCACAACGACATGTAAAAAAGTAACCGTGGAAAAAGCAATCAAGAACGACACGACACTGACAACAGATTCCGCTAAATCAAGGCGAACAAACAGCGGATGCAGCAAATGCTCAACAGTCGGTTCACCGAGCCAACCAAGTCCAAGAGCTGTCACTGTAATCCCTAATTGACAAGCGGATAAATACTCATCCAGATTCGTAATCACTTTCTTTGCAGCGGCCGTGTTTGCACGTCCCTCTGCTGCCAATTGATCGATTCTTGTGCTTCTGACCTTTACAATTGCAAACTCAGTCGCTACGAAGAAACCGGTTAATGCAATTAAAAAGGCAACCATGATTAAGTTTAATATGTCCAAATAAGATCCTTGCGGCTACATTGTGCCGTAAGGAATTACACCTCCGTTAAATTAAAGTGAATAGTACTATTCAACCGTCCTTTTTTTCGTGCGCCGAGGCTTGATCCGGCCTGTTTGCGTACAAAAATCAGTCTGGCTGCTTTTATCCATAAACCGAGTCGCACTGCCTGCAAACATTTCTACATTTCTTTCTACTGCCTTCCCAACATCCTCACCTCACTTCTCCATACTTCTACTTTAAAATATCGGTCTTTTTCAGTCAATGTTTAGTAAGGAAAATATCAGACAATAACGACTCATTTAGAAGGGATTATACGTTATTATATTTCTTCAAGCAGGAAAAAAAGCGCCCAAAATGTTGCTTTTGGGCGCCCTTGTGTTATTTATTTTTTTGACCGGGCACGTTGATTATTCATTCCCTGACCGCCCATGCCTGTCAGCTGAGGAATGACATTCGAAAGTTGTCCGGCCCGACCAGTCATCATGCTGTAAGCAGCAGCTCCAATGCCGATTGATGCAACAATAGGTAAAATTTGAATGTTATTTCTCATGATGTTTCCACCTGCCCCTATTAGATTGCTTTCTCAAGCATATATAGGTTTTGTTATTTGCCCGTAAAACAATCAAGTATTTTTTAACAAAGAACTAGTACATCCTCTTCATAAAACACAGCTAAAATGAAACATATTCTAATTTTTTCCTCATAAAATGGACAAGGAGAGAAAGTCTTTAGGGAGGAATAAACATGGAGGTTATAAAGACAAACTTAAAGGATTCATTCAAATAACGATGAGAAAATTATTGTTAACGTATTTCTACTTACTCTTTGGAGCTTTCTTACAAGGGATGTCGATGTCTTTATTTTTGTTTCCACACTCCATCCCCTCAGGAGGAGCGGCCGGGTTAGCTCTTCTAATGAATCATTGGTTTGAACTGCCTCTCGGTTTTTCTTTATGGTTAGCCAATGCCGTTTTTCTGCTTTTTGCCTTAAACTACTTCGGGTTCACTTGGACGTTTCGAACGATCACTTCGGTAGCCGCAACCTCGACAACCATTAGTATTTTGACTTATCAAGTGCCTCATATGCACATACACATTTTTCTCGATATGCTGGCGGGAAGCATTCTCTTCGGTATTGGAGTGGGGATTCTTATTCGGGTTGGAGCATCAAGCGGGGGAATGGTGATTCCTGCACTCATGATTGCCTCTTATAAAAACTGGAGCCCTGGAAAAGTGATGATGGGGATTAACCTTTTTATTTTCTTATTAACTTCTCTTATCATTGATTATAAAATCGTTATATTTGCTGTCATCTGTCAATTTTTCTCTACTAGTATTATCGATTATATTTACGATTTCAGATTTCAAAAAGTGAGTGTTCTATCCCCCCATTGGCGGAGAAAATAAACAGGCTGTTGACAAACGCTCGCTGTCTTTGCTGCTCGCCTTCCTGCGGTGCTCATGACCCTTATCGTCATTCCGCTCCTCATCAAGCTTCGCATCTCGTTGGACAAGCGCTTTCAATCAGCCTGAGTTGTTGAAAATAGACTTTGTCTGCATCCTTGAAGAAGATCCCTTTTATAGGATCTTCTTTTCCTTTAAATAAGCCAGTATTTCTTTAACAGACTGTTCGACAGACATTTTATCCGTCTCAATCACAATTTCAGGGTGATGAGGGGGTTCATAAGGAGAGCTAACCCCCGTGAAATCAGGGATGACTCCTTTTCTTGCCTTTTTATACAGGCCTTTTGGATCCCGCTCCTCACAAACCTGAATCGGACAATGAACAAAAACCTCAATGAACTCTCCGGGTGCAAACATGCTTCTGACTAATTGCCGATCCTCACGGAAAGGGGAAATAAAGGCGGAAGACACAATTTGGCCGCTATCCACAAATAATTTTGCCACTTCTCCTATTCGACGAATGTTCTCTTTTCGATCTTCTGTTCCAAAACTTAAATCCTTATTCAAACCGTGGCGGATATTATCCCCGTCTAACACATAGCTTCTGCAGCGCTGCTGAAATAACATCTCATCCACGGCATTAGCCAATGTTGATTTTCCAGAACCTGATAATCCAGTAAACCATAAAACGCAGCTTTGGTGCCCATTCAAGAGGTGGCGACTTTCTTTTGTAACGGCTGTATGATGCCAGGTAATATGATCAGCTGTTCCCATATCCTACATCCTTTATATTTTTGTATAGATTTCTTTCATTCCTTTTATAAGAATGTCTATTACTTCCGGCCGGCTAAATTCCTTTGGCGGATGTTCGCCGTTTTTCAGCATTTGCCTAACCGCTGTGCCCGACAGAATAATATGCTCTTGCCTGTCATGGGGACAGGTTTTTTCAGAAGCCATATTGGCGCACTTTTTGCAGTAAAAACTGTGCTCGAAAAAGAGCGGTTTAATCCCGATCTCTTCTTCCTCAAAATGACTGAATATTTTTTGGGCGTCATACGTGCCGTAATAACTTCCTACGCCTGCATGGTCTCGGCCGACGATGAAATGGGTACAACCAAAGTTTTTACGGACAATGGCATGAAAAATCGCCTCTCGCGGGCCAGCATAACGCATGGCTGCCGGAAAAACAGATAAGAATACCCGCCCTTTCGGATAATAATTTCCAAGCAGGACCTCATAGCTTTCCATCCGGATTTCACTTGGAATATCGTCAGCTTTTGTTTCGCCAACGAGTGGATTCAGGAAAAGTCCGTCCACCGTTTCTAATGCTGTTTTTTGAATGTATTCATGGGCGCGATGAACAGGATTGCGCGTTTGGAAGCCGACAATGGTATTCCATCCAAGTTCTTTAAACTTTTTTCTCGTTTCAGCAGGGTCCAAATAGTAATCGTTAAATTTACTTTTTTCCGGCCGTTTAACAAGCGTGATCGGACCGGCTATATACACTTCAGGCCGTGCGAAAAGTTTTTTTACACCTGGGTGATCCAAATCAGCCGTTCGATAAACTCTCTCGGCCTCTAGTTTTTTATCTGGGGAAAATAGTTCCTTCACTGTCATGACGCCATAAACCGTCCCGTTATATACAAGGTTTACGGTTTCTCCCTTTTGTAACGTTCTCGCCTTATCTTTGTTGACCGCCAATGTAATCGGCAACGACCAAGGAAGCCCATTTGACAATCTCATGTTTTGCACAACAGAGTCATAATCAGCCTTTCCCATAAATCCCTTAAGCGGGCTATACGCGCCGTTTGCAATCAGCTCCAAATCACTTAATTCTAATTTATCCAGCTCCACACAGTTAAGCGATGAATCAATGGAAAATAATAAATCTATCCGATTCACTAATGTACCGCCATGCGGCGCAATTCCCCACACATCTTTCCCTCCCTGATAATCCAAGCTGCCGTGTCTTATCCTATATTCTAATTTTGATGAAGCCCACATTCCGACTTAGATCGTCCTGCCCATCGTCCCGCTCGAAGCCCCTCGTTTTCGGAAACCGGTTCGGTACACGGCGCACACCCGATACTCGGAAACCCTTTGTCATGCAATGAATTATAAGGCAATTGGTGAACGTGAAGATACGTCATAATATCCTCCCATGTCCAATGAATAAGTGGACAAACTTTTACCTTGTGAAATTTCTCGTCTTTATTAACATATTGAACATGACTTCTCGTCGGAGATTGCTCTCTTCGCAATCCTGATATCCATGCTTTAGACCCTTGTAATGCTTTCTGAAGAGGCACTACCTTTCTAAGGTGGCAGCAAAGGTTTGGATCACGTTTCCACAGTTCCTCGCCATGCTCCTTTGCCTGCTCTTCCACTGTCATAGCAGGCCGCACCTTTGTAATATTCAACGCAGGATAGCGTTCCTTTACTTTCTCAATCAATTCATACGTCTCCGGGAAATGGAGCCCTGTGTCCAAAAAGATAATCTTTGCTTCCTTATTCACCTTTGCAATCAGATCAATTAAGACGATTCCTTCCGCTCCAAAGCTGCAAGCATACACAATGTCATCGCCGTACTCTCGAAAAGCCCATTTTAATACATCAAAATAATCTGATTGGCTCTCTAAAATCTTTTCTAGCTTTTGTTCATCCCAATTTTCATACGTTAATAAGCCAGCCACTAGGCTTTCCCCCGTTTCTCTCTCCCTGATGACGTTAGAAATGGAAGGTCAATGTAATGCACTCATTGTTTTCTACCGTCATTTTATTCATATTGTTGATATGGCCGTATTGGAAATACGATATAACAGCTCTGATCCATGACCCATGGCCAAACACTAAAAGATTGTTCAAGTCTCGGTACTTTTCCAAAAACGAGATAATTCTCTCTTCCAAGTTGATAAGGCTTTCCCCTAGGATTAATGCTCTTGGCTGTTCGAACCATTGCTCTCCATATTCTTCGTACAGCTTTTCTTTTGGAAGCCCTTCAAAAGGGCCAAAGTCTAATTCGTCTAATAAAGGCTCTGTTTCAAACGAATAACCATAAAGACGGGCTGTTTGCTGGGTTCTTTTCAATGTGCTCGTTAACACCATATCAAATGGTGATAATGCTTTAAGCTGCTGTTGATTGCGAGCAATGCCTTGCCTAGATCCTTCTGTTACAGCTGCAAGGGCAATGTCTCTTCTTCCTTGTAGCCTTTGCTCCTTGTTCCATTCTGTCGGGAGATGCCTTATAAAGGTAATTTGCATTCACTATCCTCCAAATAAAATGTCTCGCTTCTTAATCCGCAGCGTTGAGCTTCTAACACTAACACATCCGTTAACTTCACATTTCCTACATTTACATTTGCTCCAACTTCTTTAATAAAATACATTTGATGCTTCGGAGTAGGAGCTTCAAAAATAATTTTTTTGCTATCAATGTCCTTAATTAATTCACTGATCAAGTTACTCTTAACCTTGCCGTTTTTCTCATAAATACCAGCAGTCCCAGAATCCCTTCCTTCTGTAATGACATACTGGCAGCCTGCTTCTAAAAATTGCTTAATTTCATCTTTCCATTGAGAAATGGCCATTTCCTTGCTGGAATCTTTTGATCCGACTTCGGCAATCACGCAGAAATCTTTTTTGATCTGAGCAATAAGATCGAGACGTTCTTGCAAAGGAATATTGAGTGTCCCGTTTGAAACTTCAATATAGTCAATGCCTAAATTTTGCAAGCTCATCAGGTATTCCGGAATCTTATTCTGGTGGTAGCATTTTTCAAATAAGGTTCCTCCAAAGTAAGGATGGATATTATATTGCTTATAAAGTTCGATCTTTTCCTTTAGATTAGGGGTCACATAAGCAGAGCCAAAACCCATTTTGGCAATATCAATCATAGAACTGTAATCGTTTAAAATACTTTTTAGCTCCTCTAAAGGGGTTCCTAAATCAATAACGGAAGTTAATCCGTATGTCCTGTTTCCTGTTGTCCTTTTCGGTAATTCTAAAAATTCCATAGGAAATGGGCCTCCTCTATTTTTCTAAGATAGATTATTCAAAAACTGGGTAAACGTGTAGATAATGGGCTTTTCCCCATAGAAATTAGACGATTACCCCGTATAAATGCCCATCTCTGCTCAAACAATAGGAGAAGTATATATTCTCAACAGTCAGGGGTGTACATCATTGCCAAAGCAAAAAAAGAAAGGCATGACTATTTTTGCGATCGGGTCTATTCCGCTTATTCTTGTCTTAGGAAACTCCATGCTGATTCCCGTTCTTCCAAGGATGAAAACAGAACTGGATATATCTCAATTTAAAGTGAGCTTGATCATTTCAGTGTTTTCCATTGCGGCTGCCGTATCGATTCCGGTATTAGGTTATTTATCAGACCGGTTTTCGCGGAAAGCTGTGATCATTCCTGCTCTTATTTTGTACGGAACTGGGGGACTTTTAGCAGGATTTGCAGCGGCATGGTTCTCAAATGCCTATACATGGATTCTTGCTGGGAGGGTTATGCAAGGGATCGGCGCCGCAGGAACAGCCCCAATCGCCATGGCGTTAACCGGGGATTTATTCAAAGGTGGAGAGCAAAGTAAAGTATTAGGACTAGTGGAAGCCTCCAATGGATTCGGGAAGGTTATTAGTCCGATTATTGGTTCACTCGTAGCGCTGCTCTTCTGGTATGCAGCATTTTTTGTCTTCCCGGCTTTTTGTCTAATTTCCATTTTGTTAACAATTTTCTTTATTAGAGAAAAGAAAACAAAAAAAGAACCGCCGCCTGTCGGCAAGTATGTAAAGGGGCTCGTCTCCGTTTTCAAAACAGAAGGCCGCTGGCTGTTTGCTGCTTACCTAACAGGTGCGATTTGCTTGTTTACTCTATTTGGAATTTTATTTTATATTTCCGATATTCTCGAGAAAGACCACAAAATTGATGGTCTGCTCAAAGGAGGTATTTTAGCCATTCCTCTGCTGTTCATGACCACTACCTCCTATATAACCGGAAGTAAAATCGGTAAAAAGATGAGACTGATGAAGTCATTAATTGTAATAGGGCTGTTGTTAATGACAATCTCTTTTTCAACATTAGTATTTTTTGATCGCTTAGTTCCTTTCTTTGCCGTCCTTGTCATTAGCAGTATCGGCACCGGGCTCGTTCTGCCATGTATAAACAGCTTTATTACCGGCTCGGTTCCTTCCGACCGCAGAGGGTTCGTCACTTCGTTATATGGTTCAGTCCGCTTTTTAGGTGTGGCAATCGGACCGCCCGTTTACAGCGCGTTAATGGCCTGGTCACGAACAGGCATGTTTTTAGGGACCGCCGGGCTTACGCTGCTGGCTGCACTGCTATGTCTTGTGCTCATTAAGGTAGGCAAAAAAGAACCATCTGAGGAAAAAAGCGATACTTTGTTTGAAAAACTTCAATTTACGTAAAGGAGCAGGTCAATTTGCAAATATACTTTTCACCTGAGGTTGTAACACCTCATTTCCAAGTGTTAAATGTCGTAGACCCTGATCATAAAGCTGTCGGAAACGTAGCTCTTTTATTTGATGAAAAAAAGCTCTACGTATATGGAATATTGGAGGAGGAAGAAGTAGGGGCTGATTTCAAGGACTTAGTCACCCCTTATATAAAAGGCCTCACTAAGGCGAAGCCCGACTTAGATGTTCTTTCCTGCTTATATGTCGGCTGTAAAAAAATAGAATTAAATACAAAAGAAGAAGGTTAAGCTTTTAAGCCCAGTCACTAATGACTGGGCTTAATTTATTGACAGACGTTTCCCATTACCTTAAAACCGAAGAAACGTGAAAGAAGCTGGTCAAAACTTTTTCTCAATCTTCTTTGCTCCCCGCTCCTTTTGTCTTCTGATCGCTTTTTATTGCGCTAGTCCCCTTACATATCTATGTAGCAAGGCGGACGCCCCTTTCATAAATTGAGGGTATAAAACTTGATTAAAGATAGACTGGGGTGTGCGTCTAATGAGCATGGGGATTATTATCATGGGACTCTTTGTTGGTTGTTTGGTTGGATTGACAGGTGTTGGCGGTGCAGCTTTGTTAACACCTGTTTTAGTTTTAATGGGGATCAGTCCAGCAATCGCCGTCGGAACTGATCTCGTGTATAACTCTGTTACAAAGCTTTTCGGTTCTTTTCAGCATTGGAAGCAAAAAACGATCGACCTGCGATTAGTAAAGTACCTGGCCATCGGGAGTATTCCAAGTGCTATTTGTGCAGTCGGACTCCTTCACCTGTTCGATTCCTTCTTTAACAATCAGGAGGAAATTATTAAACATGCGTTAGGGTATGTGCTCATTTTGGTGGCGTTGACTACGCTCATCAAAACCTTTATGAAGGATCGATTTGAGTCCAATTATTTTCAAAGAAAGCCTTTGGAGGAAAAGCGAGGCTTGACGATCGCTATTGGAGCCGTATTAGGCTTCATTGTTGGATTAACCTCTATTGGCTCGGGTTCATTATTTGCCTTAGCTATGCTTTATCTGTATAAAATGCGCCCCTCAGAGCTAGTTGGAACCGATATTGCCCATGCTTTTCTGCTCGTTACAGCGGCTGGCCTTATGCATGCTGGAATAGGAAACGTTGATTATTTGTTAGTGATCAATCTCTTGCTCGGTTCCATTCCAGGTGTCATATTAGGAAGCAGCTTGTCAGCTAAGTTTCCGGCCAAACCTTTAAGAACGGTTATGTCCCTCATTATTCTCATGAGCGGCTTCAAACTAATCACTTAATGACATCGATAAAATTCAGCGGGGAGAAGGATAGAGAGCCTTCTCTCTTTTTATTTACTGCTGCACGGTAAATAGCTCCAGTATAATCTATCGTTAAATTTGTAAAACTAAGTATAGCTCTAAAGCATTTGCTTTTTAGAGGCCCTTCGTTTGATCAATTTACTACAGGAAGGATGGGTTGTTATGAATAACCAAGGCGGTATCATGACCTCGTTGTTAGCTGTAGGAGCGGCTGGAGCGGCCATTTATGGAATATCGAGAGGGATAAAAAATGGAACTTTCCAACAGCTCTCTCAGACAGTCTCTAACTCATTAGACAACCAGGCTGTCGAACAAATAGCGAACTCTGTGCTTGGCATGAACCAAAGCCAGTCTTCTCAACGTCGAAACAATCGATAACTTTATCGAAAAGCAGAGAAAACGATAAGACTGATAGCTAACTCCTGTTCCTTCCACATAACGGAAACCCCTTTTGGACGCAATCGCCCAAAAGGGGTTTTTTATTCTGCCTCTCCTTCTTTTTACATTGTCACATAACCGTGAGTATGCAAACAAAAGAACACTGAAGCATCAGTGCTCTTTTAATCCTATTTTTTCTTAAGAAAAAAGTAAAAAGCGATGATTAAAGTGAGACAGGTAATAGCAGCAAGCTGCCAATAAGACGTGGATGCAAAAATTTGTTTCACTGAATACGCCTCAATGAACAAGGAAGGAATTTTTCCAATGGTGCTTGCTAAACTAAAGGAAAGCAAGCTCATCCTGCTTAAAGCTGCTGTCAGCGTAACAGCACCGGAGGGAACAAAAGGAACGATTCTCAGTAAAAGGACGAGAAAGATTGCCTCTGCTCCTCCTGTATCCTTGAGTTTATTTAAAAACTTATGGTTGAATTGTTTATGAAGCTTTTTAAATCCGTGTCGATAAAGAATAAAGCTGACGACAGCCCCAGCCGCTTCCCCCATAATGGAGACGAGCAGTCCCCATTCAAACCCAAACAGAGCGATATTCGCTCCTGTCAGGAAAGCACTCGGAAGTATACCTGAAACAGCAACAATTATATTTAAACTAATGCTTGCTAAAAACGCTAAAGCTGAATTAGCCGGAAGCCATTGAATCCATTCATTCTCCACGCTCTATTCCTTTCTAGGGTCAAGAGTATCGTTCATTCTCTTCTGCCATAAGCTCCTTGTCTTCATCGGCTAAGATTAAACCAAGCTCGTAATGCTGGCCTTCATAGAGTGAGCCTTGAGCAAATCGATTTTGGCCATTGACATCGACAACCTCGAGCTTACAATAGGCAGCATTTTTTTGCAGTGCTTTATAAAACTCATTTTCTGTGTTCACTTCTATGCCATTGACCTTGTAAATAATTTCTCCAATTTTCAAATCCATTTTCTTGGCTGGTGTATACGGCAAAATGCCAAGAATCATCACACCTTTTGGCTGTGGCGTAAAGAAATAGTGACGGTCCTTCTCATAAGCATGATGACGCCAGGAAATCCAAATACGGCTAAGAAAAGCAAATACAGCACTTACAATCGCAAGCAGCGGTACCCAATAAGCTGCGATAGCGAGCAGCAAGGTCACGACGCCAGCCGCTATAATATTTTTTCCAGTTGCCTTAACAGCAAGCTCTGGGAGCGTACTTTTAACCAACTGAGCAAAACCAACTAAAAAAGGAAACCAAATAAAGGAGTATGTTTCTGAACCGATCGAGACAACCGGCCACCAAGGCCACGGCGATGTAAGCTCACCTGTTGGCAATACTAAAAACACCGGCACAAGCCACAATCGCTGAGCCAATTGCACGCCTACTTTTAATCCGCGCGGACTTTCTACGAGACGAGGCGATGTTCCTTGCCAGCCTTGCTTTAGCATAAGCAGTCCCTCTGTGATGAATAACAACGCTAACACGATGGCCATTGTCATAAGAATTTTATTAAATGAGAGCCCTTCGTATGGAATAAAGGAATAACCTATTTTTTCCGATACAACGAAGATCAGCAAAGCGAGGCCGATTATCCACGCAGGAGACAGCAGCCGAAAACCACCTGCACTTAAGACAATCGTAACAGCGGCGATGAAATTAAGCAGTCCAAGCGGAAGGGTTAATCCAAAACCCACCGCAATAATGGACAGGAGCAGTCCAATTAATAAACTAGACGGCAGTATGTAGCGAACCTCCTGATAAATATCATACACCCGCGTGTGAAAGTCTTTTCGTTCCCTTGATACTCGAAACATGCCGACAACAAAAGCGAGCAGGAACGAAAAATAAAAGATTGGATGGATAAATAACTTTCCAAAGCCGGCCAAAAGCTCCAATAACCATTCTTGTAGCATGGCGTCTCCCCACCTTACATTAATTGCATTCTACTCAACATTGTAGCAAAAAAAGCGGACATGCGTGAGTATATATCGCGTTTCATTTATAAAAGAAGTATTTCCATATAAAAAAGAACGGCCGGCTGCGTTCAGCAGCGACCGTTCTTCCATTATTTATTTAAGCTTTTTATATAAGAGAGAGCCGCTTGCAGCTGAAGATCATTTTTTTCCTTTTTCATTTCTTCCATCCATTTCTGTTCAAGCTGATTTGCTGTTTGTTTATCGATTTTCCCTGTTACCTTGATTTCCTCTTGAACCTGCAAAGCACGAACCGCTTTTTCTGTTTCTTCGCTAAAGTAACCATCTGTTCTTCCAGGCGCATAACCGAGACCGTCGAGCATCATTTGGGCACTCTTTACGCTATCATTGTTCATTTCACGAGTTAACGGCTTGTTGACCTGGAGAGGATGAGCATAAAAGTAATGAGGCTGTCTGACTTCGATGTCAGGTTGAATGCCTTTATTGTGAATCCAATTGCCATTCGGTGTCAGCCATTTATGAGTCGTCAGTTTCAGATTACTTCCATCTCCAAGCGGTACTGGCTGCTGAACAGTCCCTTTACCAAAGCTCGTTTCCCCAATGATCGGGTACCCTTCCGCTTCTTTTAACGCACCTGCCAATATTTCAGAAGCAGAGGCGCTTCCTTCATCTGTCAGTACCGCAATTGGATAAGGCTTTACTTTTTTCGTTTCAGAAAAATAAGGGACTTTTCGTCCTGACTTTTCTTCAATTTGCATATACGGTTTATTTTCCGTCACAAGCTCTTTTAAAATCGCTTCTACACTCGTTAAGAAGCCGCCCGGATTTCCACGCACATCAATGATAAGACCATTTAGTTCTTTTTTCTCCATCTTCTTTAGGGCTGATTTGAAGTCTTTAGCTGTTTCCTCAGAGAAAGAAGTCATTTCAATAACGCCAATTCGCTTCCCTTGCTTTTCTTTCACTTTGGCAAAGACCGTTTCAATTGGGATATTGTCGCGTTTCACTTTAACATTAAGTGATTTCGTCATACCTGGACGCATAATGCCAATCGTCACCGTCGACCCTTTTTTGCCGCGTATTTTCTTTGTTGCTTCATAAATCGTAAGACCACTGACCGTTTTTCCATCAATTGTGACAATTTGATCTTTCGGCTTTAATCCTGCTTTTTCTGCAGGTGAATCTTTAAATGGAGCGACGATCGTCAGTTTACCGTCCACCACCGTAATTTCAGCACCGATGCCTTCAAACGAGGAGTCCAGTGATTCCTCGAATTGCTTCGCTGTATCAGCATCCATATAGACAGAATAAGGATCTTTTAAAGAGCTGACCATCCCGTCAATGGCCCCTTCTATCAGCTGGGTTCGATTGACCTTTTCAACATATTGATTAGCAATCACTTCGTATACGGTCTGTACTTTATGAAGCTCGTCTGGCAGATTTTCATTTCCCTGCTCTGGTGCTTGTCTTTGCGGCTCGGCTATGTTTTCATTTCCGTCCAGCACCAGCAGCCCCCCGTACATTCCACCAGCTCCTATCATAAAAGAAAACAACACTAGCACTGCCACCCATTTTCTCTTCACCATTCCGCCCCCTCCGATTTGGAAAGCTAAAAAAGCCGCCCGGCTCACTACCGCACGGACAGCCCTTTCTCCCACTTTATGAAGAAAATGGACAAGTTATGAATGAAAAAAGGGGGCAGTCCCCCGCTATATTAACGCGTTAGTGCATCGTTGATCGCTTGTTCAACCTGCTGGAGAATATCCGCTGATTCCTCTATGCCAACCGAGATGCGAACGACTCGTTCGTTAATTCCAATTGCACTTTTTTCTTCGTTTGTCAACGCTCGATGCGACGTGCCAAGCGGGTAAGAAACGGTTGTTTCTACGCCGGCTAGGGAAGGGACGATCTTAATCCATCCAAGTGCAGAGAAAAATTGACTCATATTGACTTCTTCCGTTAACTCTATGCTCACCATCGCCCCATTGCCCTGCTCTGATACGTACTTAGGGTAATACGTCTTTTTCACACCGTTATGTTTCTGAAGAAAATCAGCCAATTCTTGCGCATTTTTTGCCTGTCGTTCCATGCGGATGGCCAATGTCTTTAAACCACGGTAAGCGAGCCATGATTCAAACGGGCTCAAGTTCATTCCCATATTTACAACCCGGCTACGGCTCTTCTCAATTAATTCTTTGCTGCCAACTAGTACGCCGGCTGTAATGTCGCTATGTCCGCCGATATATTTTGTTGCACTATGAACGATGAGATCTACACCTTTTGTAAATGGCTGCAGTAAGTAAGGCGTCGCAAATGTATTATCAATCATGACAGCTAGATTATATTTTTTTCCTATCTCTACTAGACCTTCTATATTTTCTACACGTAAAAAAGGGTTGGAAATCGTTTCAGAATACAACAGTTTGGTATTTGGCTGAATCGCTGCTTCAATCGCCTGTTGATCACGGAAATCCACAAATGAAGCCGTAATGCCGAATGCCTGTAATTCTTCTTTTATTAAATGATACGTTCCGCCATAAAGATCACTCGCTGCAACGACATGATCTCCATTTTGTGCTACGGTTAAAATTCCTGCGAGAATAGCCCCCAGTCCGGAGGATGCCGCTACACCATCCGGAGCCTCTTCCAGTGCTGCTACCGCTTTAGCCAGCTCATCTGTATTAGGATTGCCATTTCTCGTATATAAATAAGGTGTTTCCCCTTCGAAGTAGCCCTCTAACTCTTCCAAACTGCTAAATGAAAAAACAGAAGTCTGATAAATAGGCGTTGCCTTACTCTTGAAATTCCGCTGCTCCGCCAATCCGCTATGTACCGCTTTCGTTCTAAATGATCGTTCTTTCATATACCTATCTTCCCTTCCCTTTATGACGTTGATGCTGTGAGGAACTGTTCCCTCTTAAGCTTTTATATACATACTCTACACCGGTTGGTCCAACATGGCCAATGTTATTTATTTGGAAAAGAGGTTTCATTTCATACTTCTATGACTATAGAGCAGCCTGCCTGTCCCAAGTAATGAACGCAGCGGGGGATTGCCTCCATGCTGCGTTCATGTATGATCATTTATTTAAGCTCGCTTACGAGTTGATTCATCATTTGTTCGTCCATAGGGCCTATGATTCTTTGATGAATAGTGCCATCTGTATTGAGAATATACGTCGTTGGAATGGTGGCGATTTGGTATGTTGAGCCAGTGGTCCCGTCTTGGTCAAGTAAGATGGGAAACGTTAAACCGTACTGCTTGGAGAATTCAGCTACTGCTTCTTTCCCTTGATCATTATTCGTTAAGTTCACTGCTAAAATTTCTACATTGCTTTTGTTTGCTTCTTTTTCATAAAAGTTTTGCATATGAGGCATTTCGGCTTTACAAGGCGGACACCAAGTAGCCCAAAAATTCAATATGACTTTTTTGCCTTGATAATCGGATAAAGCTGCTTTTTTTCCATCTAGGGTTTCCAGGATAAAGTCGGGCGCTTGATTGCCTATTTTGAGGCCAACAGCCTTTCCAGCCATTACCTCTTGGTTCTCCCCAGCTTTTATCCCTGGATTTTCAATTTCGGTTATTTCCTTTTTATCCTTCATAATATTTATTGCTGCAATTCCCGCAAGTAACACGAGCAGCAATACCCCAAACCATTTTTTATTCACTAGGATTCCTCCTTATCATCAAAGTAAAGAACAGAGCTGCGCCCATATAAAGCAAGCTGCTGTTAGAGAATAACTCAGCAGTCAGTGATTCAAATAACAACTGCCACAAAGTAAACAACCAGATGGTTTTGCTTATTTGCCCCAGCGGGATAGCGAGCAGGGCAACACTGCCAACAAATTGGCTAAACGCCAGCATCCCTGCTTGTCCAATTAACAAGGACATCGCTAACTCGAAGGAGGCAATGACAATCATCCATGTCCAAACAGCCTGCGCCTGCTCTTCTTTTCGGCATCGCCTAACAACATATATGCCTACCGTGATCAAGCCGAGCCAAATTCCTTTCCAGCCGCCGTTAAAATACAGGATAGACAAAGGAGCCTGTTTGACAATCGCAAAGCTAAACAGAAGCACGCTTGCTTTCCACACGGCAACAAATAGAAAAATGGCATTGCCGTAAATATCTAAAATATATCGTTCTTTCTTCAGCCAAAGTACAAGTGCCGTGATGACAAAAGCAGCCAAAACAGCAAGCTGGGCAGCTGGAATGGTTAAAGAGCCTATCGTAAACCAGTTCATTTTATTCTATTCCTTTACAAGAAAATCTTGCCTGCCACAACCTTCCCTCTTCCATTTTGTGAGGGACTATGATGGGCAGCCGTTTCATACACCTATAGGTATTACATTACACAAAAAGCTGCTTATCGTCCAACTTCTTTTTATTATAAGCAAAAAAGGGCTGCTCCCAAAGATCAGCCCTTTTCTTCCTCTTTTATTTATTAGTAACCCCAGCCAATATAAGCTGCTCCCACAATAATCAAGAGGATAAACAAGACAACGATCAACGCAAAGCCGCCCCCGTATCCGTATCCGCCACCAGCGCTCATGCATTACACCTCCCCTTTACTTACAATTACAGACTATTCAAAAGGGGGGAGATTGCGCGGGCGAATGCCCAGAACAGACTCTTTAGACCGGTGTCTATAAAACAAAAGCTGCCCGTGGAGACTCATATTGAGATTCCAAGAGCAGCTTTCTATTAAAAATTAAAAGTTTACATATTTACGTGGGTTCACTGCATTTTCTTTAGACAACGTCCAAGGGCCTTCGTGAACTTCAAAGTGCAGATGCTGGCCAAATGAACGGCCAGTGTTACCCATATAGCCGATAATCTGGCCTTTTGAGACACTTCCACCTTGAACAACACGCTCTGACATATGCGCATAAACGGTAGTCACTATCTTTCCATTAATAGAATGAGAGATTAGAATACAGTTTCCATAGGAAGACGAATAATAAGAACGGATTACTTGTCCATCCGCCGCAGCGACAATCGGGACACTGACACTATTTGCAATATCGATCCCTTTATGGTCTCCTAAGCTTCTCAAACCAAATTCAGAGGATATATGTCCTTGCGCCGGCCGCGTAAATGCGCCTGCTGAAACAGATGGTGTTTCATCTGAACGGTTAACTGATGATGTTTCTTCTTTAGGAGCAGAAGGAGCAGGAACAGCTGCTGGTTGGCGTTGTTGGCTCTTCTTCTGATCCGCTTTATTTCGTGCTTCTGCTTCTCTTTCACGAGCGAGTCTTTCTTGTTCCTTACGTGCTTGTTCTTCTTTTGCCAGGCGGGATTTTTCAGATGCAATCGCTGCTTTAATCGCCTTTTCTTGAGCAGAAAGCAGTTCTTGCTCTTCTTCTAAGCTTAGCTTTTGATTGTGCGTGTGATCTTCCTCAGTAGCAAGCTGCTCCATCACCTGATCTTTCGCTGCTTTTTTCTTATCAAGCTCTGCTTTTAATTTTTTCAAATCAGCCAGCATATTCTCTAAATTAGCCAGCTTTGTTTTTAACTGTTTTTCACTTTTTTCAAGCTGTTTTTTATCTTTTTCTTGCTCTTCCAAAATATCTTTATCGGCATTTACAAGCGTTGTAACAGCGCTTGCACGACTAATAAAGTCCGTAAAGCTTTCAGAGCCGAGCAGCACATCAATATAACTCGCTGAGCCGCCGCTTTGCTGAAGAGAGCGAGCCCGTTCCTCAAGAACACGATTTCGTTCAGCAATCCGGGCTTTCAATTCTTCTATTTCTTTCCGAAGCTTCGTTATTTCTTGCTTTGTCTCCGCAATAGCTGTTTGTTTTTCTCGGATTTGTTTTTCTGCTTTAGAGATAGACTGATCCAGCTGTTTAATTTCTGCAGACAGCTTTTTCTGTTGATCTTGGAGTTTGGTAATTTTGTTGCTCTTCTCACTAATGTTTTGTTCAATATTCGATTGTTTACTATCAATGTCATGCTGACGGCTCTCAAGGTCAGATAATTTGGAGGCAAATACCTCTTCCGCCAGTCCAAATGTACTTCCTAAACCAAGTGATGCCGCTAAAGCAAATGTAAGTCCTGCACGTTTCTTCAAACTCCAATCTCCTCTCTTCTCTCTAAAAATTTCTAGTTTATCTGTTTGATAGTCGGATATAAGTATAGTATTCGTTAAATCTTTAAGAAGCGGCGAACCGCCATAAAGCTTCCCCACATGCCAATGAAGGCTCCGATTAGTAAAATAACGCCACTGATTTGCCATATAAACGGGAAGTAAGGCAGCGGCTGAATAAAATGGCCTTGCACATGGGTTGTAATGGCCTTCACGACATACGAATAGCCGATAGATACCGCTGCAACCGGCAGTACAGAACCGATTAGCCCGAGCCATAGGCCTTCCAATAAAAACGGCCAGCGGATAAACCAGTTGGTGGCTCCCACTAATCTCATAATTTCAATCTCTTTTCGCCGTGCAAAAATAGTCATCTTAATCGTATTTGAAATCAAGAACATCGCTGTAAACAACAATCCTAAACTAAGTACTAATCCAACGTTACGGCTTGTTTTTAAAAAGCTGAATAACCTTTCAACTTTTTTCTCACCGTAAACAGCGTCCTCTGTATAATCAAACCTTTTAATCTTCTTAGCTACTTTCGGCGTGTCCGTAGGATGCTTTGTTTTCACAACGAACACGTCATAAAGCGGATTGTTTTGTTCGAATAAGGCAAAATCCTCGCCCATGTCTTTAATCAAATTTTGCAGTTCTTTTTCTTTTGGTGAATACGTTACACTTGCCACCTCAGGCAAACTTAACAGCTGCTCTTTCAACTTCTCCTGCTCCGTTTTAGTTGCCTCTAACTTGACAAGCACGCGTACTTCGACATCATTTTCTATATCGGTCGCGGCTTTGTTTAGGTTTAGCAGGATGGTAAGAAAAACCCCTACTAGCAATAGAGTAACCGTAACAGCTGAAACAGCAGCAAACGTCATCCAACCGTTTCGGCTTAAATTTTTAAAACTTTCTCTGAAATGGCGGCGGAATGTTCTAGACTTCATAACCATAATCCCCCCGCTGTTCATCTCGTACAATGCAGCCGCCTTCAATGGCAACTACTCGGCGGCGGACCGTATTAACAATTTCTTTGTTGTGAGTAGCCATTACAAGCGTTGTACCTTGAGCATTGATTTTTTCAAAAATGTCCATGATGTCCCAAGCTGTATCTGGATCAAGATTCCCCGTTGGCTCGTCTGCAATAACGACCTTAGGTTTATTCACGATGGAACGAGCAATCGATACACGCTGCTGCTCTCCACCGGATAATTCTTCCGGAAGCATTCTCGCCTTATTTTTTAAGCCGACGAGCTCCAGGACCTCCATCACCCGCTTTTTAATAACAGCTGGACTTTCTTCGATTACTTCCATCGCAAATGCCACATTTTCATAGACTGTAAGCGTTGGCAATAACTTAAAGTCCTGAAACACCACGCCAATTTGACGACGCAGTAAGGGGACAGATCGAGCTTTTAAAGTCGACAAGTTTACTCCATTTACGACAATACGGCCGTTTGTTGGTTTTTCTTCTCTATACATTAGCTTTATAAAAGTTGACTTGCCGGCACCGCTTGGCCCGACAACGTAAACGAACTCACCTTGTTTAATGGAAATATCAACACCTCGTAAAGCCAAAACTCCATTTGGGTATTTTTTTGTCACACCCTTCATTTCTATCATCAAATCACCTGTCACTTTTTGTCAATTATACAGGAAAAAGCTGAAAAAATTCAGCTTTTCTGCTCAAATCAAGACCTATTATATCACTGATTAAACCCTTGTTAACCGTTAAATACATTACATTTTCTTTTCAGGTCGTAATATATCCGATTATTTCTATGATAAATATGTAAAAATGATCGCTTTTCTCTATATAAAACGCTTTATAAAATGAATGAAAAAGTTGTAATATTTTGTGTCAGGTTGTTCTATTTTGTTTGTCGGTAAAGGAAGATAGAGGGGATCAAAAGAAGAAAAAATAAAGAATGCAGTGTATGTTTCTGCATTCTTGTGGTTACCATTATTTTTTTGTAGCAAGCCAGTCAGCTACCGCTTCAGCATCGGCACCTTGGACGATGTTTGGAGGCATTTGGCCTTTACCATTTTTAACAATGTTTAAAATTTCATCTTTGCTATATTTACTTCCGATTTTGTCTAAAGCAGGCCCAACCTGTCCTTCAAGATTCTCACCGTGACAGCTTAAGCAGTTCTGCTTGTACACTTGTTCACCCTGTGCACTGGCCGTCTCTTTCCCTCCGTCTTCATTGTTGCCTTTGTCTGCGTTGTCATTTCCGCCGCCGCATGCTGCGAGCGCCACGGATGAGCCAATTAACAGAGCCATTAATGATTTTTTAAATTCCATGTTCTCTCCTCCTAGGAAAAAATAACAATGCATGTTAAGTATACCAAAGCCGCCATGTTTTAAAACCAAGTTAAACACTTGAAAATTACTAAGAGCCGCTTCTATTCCAGCTGCCTCAATGCTTTCATCAATTGTATACACTTTATGAACTTTCATTCAGTCGCCTGTTGACATACGCGGAAGCTGCTCGGTATTCTTTGGCATCAAAATTATTGTGCTGCATCATAGTCAATTTTATGTATCCATTGAAGCCCTCTCTTTATTACCATAACCGTTTTTAGCTTCTTTAAACTTGTAAAAGCTAATTAGATGGCCTTTGGACAATGTCTCCATGCCACCATTCAAAAAGCCCTTTACTGCTCTAACAGTAAAAGGCTACATTTTATAAACGCGAACGCAAATATGCATTAATAAACGGATTAATGTCTCCGTCCATTACCGCTTGAACATTCCCGGTTTCCTCATTTGTACGATGGTCTTTTACCATTGAATAAGGGTGGAAGACATATGAACGGATTTGGCTTCCCCAGCCGATTTCCTTTTGTTCACCACGAATTTCTGCCAATTCTGCTTCCTGCTCTTCAATCTTCTTCTGATAAAGCTTAGCTTTCAGCATTTTCATGGCTTGCTCGCGGTTCTTAATTTGTGAACGCTCAGATTGACATGTCACGACTGTATTCGTCGGTAAATGCGTAATCCGGACAGCAGAATCAGTTGTATTGACGTGCTGACCACCGGCACCGCTTGAACGGTACGTATCGATCTTAAGATCATCTGGACGGATATCAATTTCAATATCATCGTTAAACTCCGGCATAACCTCGCAAGAAACGAACGACGTATGACGACGGCCTGAAGAATCAAATGGCGAAATTCGCACTAAACGATGTACACCTTTTTCAGCTTTTAAGTAGCCGTAAGCGTTATGCCCTTTAAATAAAAGCGTAACACTTTTTACGCCTGCCTCGTCTCCCGGAAGGTAATCCATTGTTTCCACTTTGAATCCTTGCTTTTCTCCCCAACGGGTATACATACGCAGCAGCATCGAACCAAAATCCTGCGACTCTGTGCCACCCGCACCCGGATGCAATTCTAATATGGCGTTATTCTTATCGTATGGATCACTTAACAATAACTGCAATTCAAAATCACCGATGCGATTCCGGAACTCCTCCAGTTCGCTTTCTAGTTCATTCTGCAGTTCTGCGTCTGCTTCTTCTTTGACAAGCTCATGCGTCAGTTCAAGATTTTCTTGTGTATCGAGCAGCTCTTTATATTCATTCACGATTTCTTTTAAACCGTTTGCTTCATTAATCACTGTCTGAGCAGCCTGCTGATCATCCCAAAAATTAGGATGCAGCATTTCATCTTCAAGCCCAGCAATGCGTTCCTCTTTGATTTCTAAGTCAAAGAGACCCCCTGAAGTCCGCCAATTTCTTAGCTGTTTTGTCTAACTCATTTCGAATTTCAAATAATTCCATATAGGCACCTCTTCTTTAGTGTAAAAATGTTGTATTGTGCACACATTATTCAAGACATGAATCTGGCGTGCTGTTGATCATTCCAGCCATTTTGTTTACGGAACTGCTGCAGCGGCCGGCCCGTACGGTGGTTTCAGACTTTCTGCTGAGTCAAAGAACGACTCCTTGTCAAGCCCTCCAACCTCCTATCGGGCTAAGCGGGCCGCTTCCGCTTTTCTTTTGTCTAGCTGCAGCGGCCAGCCCGTACGGTGGTTTCGGTCTCTCTGTCGGAGTCAAAGAACGACTCCTTGTCGAGCCCTCCAACCTCCTATCGGGCTAAGCGGGCCGCTTCCGCTTTTCTTCTGTCTAGCTCCGCCTCCTTGCCCCTCGAGGTCACAAGCCAATCCGTCCGGAAAGGTTACAGAACAACCTTTCAGCCGGCCAGTCTTGTGCTTGTCGGGCCAAAACAGTCGGCTCCGCTTTTCTTCTCACCCGCAGCAGTTTTTGTATTTTTTGCCGCTTCCACATGGGCATGGTTCGTTTCGACCGACTGCTGGTGCTTTTCTAACAGGTTTTTTCTTTGCTTTGCTGCCTTCGTCTTCTTTCGGATTGACAGCCTGACCTTTAGCTACTTCTTGCCGCTCCAGGTTGTTTTGGATTTCTGCTTTCATGACATATTTAGCCGCTTCCTCGTTAATAGAGGCAACCATGGCTTCGAACATAGCGAATCCTTCGTTTTGGTATTCTCGCAGTGGATCGATTTGTCCGTAGGCGCGCAGGTGAATCCCTTGACGCAATTGATCCATGGCATCGATGTGATTGATCCATTTAGAATCGACCGCACGAAGCAGAACGACTTTTTCAAACTCGCGCATCTGCTCCTCGCCCATTTGTTCTTCGCGTTCGTCATAGCGCGCTGTTACTTTTCCGTAAATGACATCAATCATTTCATCGGCATCTTTGCCTTGTAAATCAGCGGTTGTCAGTTCCCCTTCACTTAAGAGGCTGCCATTTACATAATCGACAATCGACTGCAGATCTTTCTGCTCTTCCGATTCAGTCGCACTCATATGAACTTGTACAACTTGCTTAATGACCGTTAAAATCATGCCTTCTAAAATTTCACGCAAGTTCTCTGATTCTAGTACTTCATCGCGTTGTTTATAAATAATCTCACGTTGCTGACGCAAGACATCATCGTATTCAAGCAGGCGTTTCCGGGCATCAAAGTTGTTGCCTTCCACGCGTTTTTGAGCGGATTCTACCGCTTTGCTGACCATTTTGCTCTGGATCGGCTGGCTATCATCCATACCAAGCCTTTCCATCATCGATTTCATGTTATCGGATCCAAAACGGCGCATTAATTCATCTTCCATAGAAAGATAAAATTGCGTAACCCCCGGATCACCTTGACGTCCAGAACGTCCACGCAGCTGATTATCAATCCGGCGGGATTCGTGACGCTCCGTACCAATAACGGCTAGACCGCCTAGTTCTTTTACGCCCTCTCCCAGTTTAATGTCCGTTCCGCGTCCAGCCATGTTAGTCGCAATCGTTACGGCCCCCGGCTGACCCGCTTCCACAATAATTTCCGCTTCACGGCCATGATTTTTTGCATTCAGAACGTTATGGGGAACGCCCCGTTTTGTTAACAAGGAAGAGATCAATTCAGATGTCTCGATTGCGACTGTACCCACAAGCACAGGCTGCTTCAGCTGGTGACGCTGATAAATGTCTTCCACAACGGCGCGGAATTTGCCGTCCATAGAAGCATAAATTAAGTCAGGCCGGTCATCGCGGGCAATCGGACGATTCGTCGGAATGCTGATAACTTTCATATTATAAATATTGCGGAATTCTTCTTCTTCCGTTTTAGCTGTCCCCGTCATCCCGGCAAGCTTTTCATACATCCGGAAAAAGTTCTGGAACGTAATCGTTGCCATTGTCATACTTTCATTTTGAATCGAGACGCCTTCTTTTGCTTCAATTGCCTGATGAAGCCCATCACTGTATCGGCGGCCTTTCATTAAGCGGCCTGTAAATTGGTCAACGATAATAACTTCATCTTCTTGTACTACATAATCAACATCTCGCTGCATCGTGACATGTGCTTTCAGCGCCTGATTAATATGGTGATTAAGCGTTACATGTTTCAAATCAAACAAGTTTTCAATTCCGAACGCTTTTTCCGCCCTATTAATTCCTTCTTCTGTCAACAATACGCTTTTTGTTTTTACGTCGTACGTATAATCATCCTCTGCTTTTAACGTGCGGACAAAACTATTAGCGTGAATATAAAGCTGTGTTGACTTTTGGGCCTGGCCAGAGATAATCAGCGGTGTTCGCGCTTCATCAATTAAAATGGAGTCTACTTCATCGATCACCGCATAGTTCAGCGGGCGCTGTACTTTATGTTCTTTATAAAGCACCATATTATCCCGTAAGTAATCAAAGCCAAATTCATTGTTCGTTCCGTACGTAATATCCGCTGTGTATGCTTCTTTTTTCTCTTCCTTCGAGAGACTGTTTAAGTTCAACCCGACAGTCAAGCCGAGGAAGTTATAAAGCTCTCCCATTTCCACAGCGTCACGTGAAGCCAAATATTCGTTAACCGTAATTACGTGAACACCTTTGCCGGAAAGAGCATTTAAATACACGGGCATCGTGGCCGTTAACGTTTTCCCTTCCCCCGTCTTCATCTCAGAGATATTTCCTTCATGAAGGGCAATCCCCCCCATTAACTGAACACGGTATGGATAAAGACCGAGCACACGGCGCGCTCCTTCGCGTACGACTGCAAATGCCTCTGTTAATAAATCGTCGAGCGATTCACCTTTTGCATAACGCTCCTGAAACTCTATTGTTTTGGCGCGCAGTTCCTCATCAGACAAACTTTCCATTTGGTCTGCCAATGATTCAATTTTTTGCGCCATTTTTTCTAACCGCTTAACATCGCGTTTATTTGCATCAAACATTTTTGTTAGTAAGCCCATTTATAGCCGCTCCTTTTTACTTGCAACAAGTTAGTCCGTGAGCCTGAAAACCCTCATAAAATCCTATTTAATATTACCACTATCCCCTATTTGAAACAACTGAACGGCATAGACGAAAGACTAGATTAAAAAGTAAAAACGCCCATTTAGGGCGTTTAAAAGTATAGATAGCGTCTATCTCCACATAACGGGCTATCTGCAAACGAGCGTTTTTATACTTGTAACGCTTGTTTATCCTGTTGCAAGTGTCCTTCAAGCACCTGCTCCATTTCCTTCACTCGCTTTGCCAGACTTGCAGCGGATACACCGAGGCGTGAAGCGAGCTGACTATTTGAATAGTCGGTATCAATCATTTGATGAGATTGCAAAAGCGAATAAACGGCAGCCGTATAAATCTCCGGTTTGCGAATAGTTGGATTTTCTTTTTGGCAATATAAATTCCAGAGAAGCACAGCTGTTTGCTGGCGCAGCTCCCCTATCCCTTCTTCCTGTAAAAAGGCAAGCAAGGCGTCTGCTGTTTTCTTTTGAGATTCTTTTTCCCATGTCAATTCACTATGGTCTAAAGCCTTCTCTTCGCTTTCATTTTGCTCTTCATAGATAGAAAATAGCCCTTCTAACACAGACAGCCAGTTAGCCGCCAAGAATTGTTGTGAGCTGATTTCTTCCGATTGTTTAAATTGTAAGGACAGCCAATTCGTTGCTTTTGGTACAACGTATTGTTCAAAATGAAAATCAATCATGAAAAATGTATACTCTTTTTCAAATGGAAGAAGACCGCCACTTACGAATACTCCCTCAATCGGCAGCTGTCGGCGTGCACGAATAGATACCGTTTCTCCTGATAATACGTCTTCCACTTCGTAAACATTTCCTCGCGCCGTTTTTACCGTACCTGCGATAAACTTCACTTGAGGCCATGTAAGGAAAACGGTTCTCGTCCGTTCTCTATTCACCGTTTGCGCACGATGAGCAACGAATTCCTGAAGAATCGTTTGTCCATTTTTTAAAGGCTGTGTTAAAATAAACCAAATTTCAAAAGCGATTAAATACACCTGTGGATCTTTGCGAAGCACCTCATATGTATGTAAGAATGATTGAAAGTGTTTTTTCATTTCATATGAATGATGTTCCATGGCGTAATCGATTAGTTCACGCTGCAGATTTTCAAGTTCCTCCTGCATCACTCCATGAATGGCAGAACCTTCTATTCTTCCACAGCATTTTTTGAATTTCTTTCCGCTCCCACATGGACATGGTTCATTTCGTCCAACTAACATAAATTTACTCCCCCCTGGATCATCAACTCTTTCTCTATAGTAACATGGATTGTCAATCCATAGTAGAGAAGGCGCCAGGAATAAAAAGTCATTTCTCGCGCCCCATATCCAAATTTGACGAATCGTGGAGACTATTGATAAAGGTTCTTTCGTTTTGCATTCATGTTTAAGAATATAGAGCCTAGAAATGATAGACAAAGTTATCAGGTTAATGGAAAGCACTTATCAACAGCTTGCAGGCTCCCTGCTACGGGAGCCTGCCTTTTGCTTTTTATAATGCTGATTCAGGTAATGCTTGAGAATTGATCTGCTCTTGAAGTTCATCTAAACGACTTTCTAACTGATCTAATCTATCAGTAATGCCTTGAACAGATGCCACATCCTCTACCGCTGGCGCTTCAGGAGTCTCAACTACCGGTGTTCCTGTAGTATCTTCTGCTGCAGGTGTTTCTGTATCACCTTCATCTGGTGTTGGCGCTGGTGTTTCTACATCACCCTCATCTGGTGTTGGCGCTGGTGTTTCTACATCACCTTCATCTGGTGTTGGCGCTGGTGTTTCTACATCGCCTTCATCTGGTGTTGGCACTGGTGTTTCTGTGTCGCCTTCGTCAGGTGTTGGCGCTGGTGTTTCTACATCACCTTCATCTGGTGTTGGCGCTGGTGTTTCTACATCACCTTCATCTGGTGTTGGCGCCGGTGTTTCTACATCACCTTCGTCTGGTGTTGGTGCTGGCGCTTCTACGTCACCTTCGTCTGGTGTTGGCGCTGGTGCTTCTACATCACCCTCATCTGGTGTTGGCGCTGGTGTTTCTACGTCACCTTCATCTGGTGTTGGCGCTGGCGCTTCTACGTCACCTTCGTCTGGTGTTGGCGCCGGTGTTTCTACATCACCTTCATCTGGTGTTGGCGCTGGCGCTTCTACGTCACCTTCGTCTGGTGTTGGCGCTGGTGTTTCTCCAGCTACTGTTTCAATTAACGTATTCACTTGAACTAATAGAATTTCAACCTTTTGTTCACGCTTCTGAACCTCTCCATCAGCTGCGCCTTTTAGCGACAAAGTGTCTAATCGATGGTTGACAGCATTCAAACGGTTTTCTAAACTCGTTAATTTCCCTGCATATTCTTCGCCTTTTTCTGTTTCTTCAACGGTAGGTGCCTCTTGTTGTTTTTCTTCGGCCGCTGATGTTTCAATATTTAGGGAATCGACCTCCTGCTTATAACCATCCAGCTTCTCTTCTATCTTCACAAGTTGCTTGTCAATTGATTTAAGCTGATTCACTTGTCCTTTTACTTTTCCCATATTGATCTTTTTTGCCCACTCTTGCTTTTCGGACGGATGAACATCATCCTGTTGTGCAGCATGTCCATATACCGGAGCGGAAAAAATTGTTCCCGCTGCTAGAGTCATTGCCAGTACGGATGATACCTTTTTCTTTTTTGTCATTCACTTACTCCTCCTTCAACATAGTTAAGCAAAGATCAACGGCCAACACGAAAGTTAATCTGCAGCTGTGTCTGGCACAGTCTTTACGCTACCCATGATAGCGGCAGATTCAACTTGAAACCAAGGCCTAATATGAAAAAGGGAGAGCTTCACTGATCAAATACCATTTTTAACCTTTTTTCTCTTTATTTTGTATATTTTAAGGGAAAATTTTCTTGAATCTTACGCTTACTTCCCTTCTTTCTTTTTTCGAGTTATTCCGCCTTACCTGTTGTTTTGATAAGGTTCTTTCACTATCAACAAGATAATCGTTATGGATTTTCTTTTTCAAGGAAGCAAGCCTGTCCATCCTACTACTTTTCCAATAAAAACAGTCGTTTTGATGGAGTTTATTTTCTAGAAAATTGTTTTCATCTGTCAAAAAAACCCCCACTGCCAATCAGCAGTAGGGGTTTTGATCTTTCTTAATTTGTCTCAATTAAACCGTATTTTCCATCTTTTCGTTTATAAACGATATTAGTACCGTTGCTTTCTGCGTCTGTATAGATAAAGAAGTTATGTCCAAGGAGATTCATCTGCAATACAGCTTCTTCAGAATCCATTGGCTTCAAATCAAATTGCTTTGTGCGAACAATCGCCAACTCATCTGTATCTTCTTCCGTTTGTGTTGACGCTGTTTCACTTTGAGCGATAGCAAAATAATCTTGCGGTTCACCTTTTTCACGGAACTTACGATTTACCTTTGTTTTATGTTTGCGAATTTGACGCTCTAATTTATCAACGATTAAGTCGATAGCTGCGTACATATCTTCATTTCGTTCTTCAGCTCGAAGCACAAGGTTTTTCATTGGAATTGTAACTTCGACTTTTGAATTTTTATCAGAATATACTTTCAGGTTTACGTGAACAATGGCATTTGGAGACTCGATAAAATAACGCTCCAATTTGCTAATCTTTTTCTCAACATATTCCCGAATTGCTGGAGTTACTTCAATGTTCTCACCACGGATGCTGTAGTCTAACATGCTGACTCCTCCTTTACAAATAACTATGTGTATATACTTCTCCTTTCCCTCGGAAACTCCTGCTTAACCTAGTAAAAATGTTTGTCGAAATTGTAAGAAAGAGTGCCTATTTCGTCACTTGGTTTTTTGCTCATGATCTAAGCAGAAGAGATCAGGACGACACATACTTATTGAGGAAGTATACGCTGGCTGCACGGAAATAATGTGGGAGATTTAAAGTTTGCCCTTTAAATCATAAAAAAGCAAACCAGCTAAAAGCGGGTTCGCCCTAAGTCAATTCTTTCTGTCATAAAAAACACCGTCCATCTGCATAGACGCATACGGATTTACATACTTATCCACGGAATCCTTCTTTTTCGTTAAGCTTTGCATATCTTTTTGAATCGTCGCCTTTAATTTCTTTAGCTCCATATCAATCACTGCGTTACGCTTGATGATTTCCTGTCCAAGCTTCTGCTCTTCTTCCGTAAAAGGCGCTTTCACATCCGCAAGAAGAGTTTCTCTTTGTTCAAGAAGGGTTTCAATCGCTGTTATCATCTGATCCCGATCGGCTGACTGGCGGTGCAAAAGCTGGAAGAGCTTGTCTGTTACGTCAAAGCAAGCTTTTACCGCAGACATTATGCTTGGCCACCCGCACCGGCATGCTGGAGCTGGCGATTTTTTTGGATGACTTCTTTCCATGTATCGCGAAATTCTGTCACGAATCCTTCTACTTCTTCTAAAATCGCTGTGTCATTTTTAATATTTGCTTCAATCAAACGACGGTTTAAATAATCATAAAGAGACAGTAAGTTTTCTGATACATCCATGTCCATGTTCAAAGTGACCATGAGTTCTTGAATAATCGCTTGTGCTTTTTGAATGCTTGTATTTTTTGCTTGAATATCTTGATCGGCAATCGCTTGTTTTGCCTGATGGATAAATTTTAAGCAGCCATTATAAAGCATTAGGGTTAATTCGCCAGGAGAAGCTGTTGTTACGGCGTTATTTGAATATGTTTGATAAGGGTTTTTCATTGCCATGAAAAAAAACACTCCTTTAATAATCGAAAATAATAACAATTGAAGATAGATCCTGTGGGGCGCTAGCTAGAGTGCTAAACCGCCCACATGAAATTAAATTTTTTTATCTACTAAAATTCCCAAGTAATCCGTCATGGCTGCGTACATGTCAAGAAGCTTTTTTGACGGAATTTCTCTGATGACTTCTTGTGTTTCGTCATCGATCATCGTGACGTAATATTCTTCCAATTCATCATGAAATTCAAACTTCAAATGAGTGTTTGACGGTTTTAAAAAATCATTCATTCCTTGCACGATTTTTTCCATTTTTGCTTTTTCCGGCTTACGCACAGCTGTTTCAGTTGTTTCTTCCTGCTTTGGTTCCTGCAAGTTAACTTCTGTCGGTTTTTGCACCGCATTTACCGGTATTACTAAATGTTTTTGATTCCCTAATTTATCTATCACTCATTACCGCCCCTTCCGGCTTGGTTTTGCTATTAGTTATATCGGAAGAAGCGAGGCAAAGTTAATAAAAAGAAAAGAATCTTATTGAATGGTTTTGTGAAAAATTTGAAAAAGCAGGAATAGTTGCTCTCCCTGCGTTAAAGTCCATCGTCATTGCCATTGACCAATATACTTATGTATAGAAGAAGCTACATTTTTGAAGTAGGCTTCCTCATGGGGGACAAAGTCTGATTTGCTGATCATCCGCCTAAATGGGATTTGTTCGTTATCTTGATTAATCAAAAAACCTTCCCCTAAAATGGTACGCTCTTTCCCTTCGCAGAATTTTAAAAAGGCAGATAAGTCTACAGAAACAATACCGGCTACCTCTTCTCTCTGTAAGGAATATTCTTCAATAGGCCGCATGCTTTCATATAAAAAAACGTGGCACCATTCGTTATCTAAAAAACCCGCTATGTGCAGGCGATCCGGAATGATACCAAGCAAAATCAGCTCGTTAAAAGCAACGTCCAGCCCTAATTCTTCTTGAACTTCACGCACGCCATCCTGCACCGTCTCATGTGCAAGCAAATGGCCTGCTGCTGTAATATCCAACAGGCTAGGGAAATCCTTTTTCGTTTCACTGCGAACTTGTAAATGAAGGTCGTAACCGTTCTCTTTCTTACTGATGACCCAACAATGGAACGTTTCATGCCAATAACCTTTTTTATGTACTTCATTTCTTGAAGCAATGCCTATTTCATTCCGCTTCTCATCTATTACTTTAATCATTTCTATCGTCATGTTTTCACTCTCCAGGGTGGATATGCTGCACGCGCCCGACTTGGCCATCTTCAAGTCTTACCTTTATCCCGTGCGGATGTGAGGTGGAGTTTGTCAAAATGTCCTTTACAATGCCGGTCGTTCTTTTTCCTGTTCTCTGGTCCTGTTTTAATACAATATCGACTTTTAATCCTGGCTGAATGTCTTTACGGTTCTTTCCGTTCATAAGTTAAAACCCCTTTCGCTTAATGGTTCTATGCCTTACTATAAACGACCAATCCGTTTCTTCCTAATGAAATGGCAGCTCTTCCTTTACCAAGACACTCATATGCTACTTTTTGACTAGAAAGGAATATTATTATATAATAATTATTATAAACTAAGCTTAAAGGAGTTAAAAATGAATATACACGACTTCACGGCAAAGCAAAAAGATGGCAATGTAATCGATTTAAAAGACTATAAGGGCAAGGTTTTGCTTATTGTTAATACAGCTAGCAAGTGTACCTTCACTCCGCAGTTTGAAGATTTGCAAAAATTGTATGTACAATATAGAGAAGCTGGCTTGGAAATTCTCGGTTTTCCATGCAATCAGTTTGGTGGCCAAGAACCCGGCAGTAACGAAGAAGCGGCTGAATTTTGCCAGTTAAATTATGGCGTTGCCTTTCCCATTTTCTCAAAGATCGAGGTAAACGGAGAAAACGCTGATCCATTGTTTCAGTATTTGAGAGAGGCTGCCCCATTTCGAGGCTTTGATGATTCAAACATAAATGAAAAACTCTTAAAAATGATGATCGCAGATCGAAATCCCGAATGGCTGGTTGGAGACTCTATCAAATGGAACTTCACTAAATTTCTCATTGATTCTAACGGCACTGTAATTAAGCGCTTCGAACCTTCAGATGGCTTCTCGTCTATCCAACAACATGTTGAGGGTTTGCTAATTTAATAGAAGAAAGGGGACAGCTTATGCATAAAAACTGGATTATCCTCAAAGATCACGTACGCGATGAATGGCTCGATTATAATGGCCATATGAACGATGCCGAGTATGCACGTGTATTCAGCTGGGCAGGATTTAACTGGATGGAGGACGTCGGCTTTAATGACGACTTTCGCAAACGGCATGACTACACTATTTTCACACTAGAAAGCCACATTTGTTATTTAGCAGAAATGAAACCGCGGGAAGCACTTGAGGTATCTCTTCATATACTAGATTATGATGAAAAGCGCGTTCATTTTTTCTTTGAATTATTTGGTGAAAATGGAAAACGTGCAGCCACATGCGAGCAAATGCTAATGGGCATTGATCAAAAACAACGGCGTCCTTCTCCCTTTCCAAATGAACTTTTTGAAAAAATTTCGTCCTTAGCTAAAGAGCAGGCAGACCTTCCGAGACCAAAAGAAGCCGGACATGTGATTGGCATCCGCCGAAAAAAATAACCTAAAAGCGCTCCAAAGAAAAAACCAATTTCCGTCCCCCACCTGAATGGATGAACGGAAATTGGTTCTTTTAATTAAGGTGCGATCTTTTCGTCTGTCCCCGTTGGTCCTTGATGATTAAATCCATCGGCCAAATGGCTATGTTCCCCAAGAATATAATAATCGAGTGTCTTTTTTGGAATTTGCTTATAGGATTTTCCGCGCACCATGTAGAACACAACACCGATAGCGAGCCATATGATTAGCGCAATCCAGGACGGTACACCCATAAATGCTGGCGAGCCTGGCACAGCAAGCAACACAACGAAGCAAAGGCTGCTAATGACCCCCAGCAAGCTGCAAAACTTCTTCCCTGGCGAAACAGCCCCTTCCATGACCGATTCATCTCCCGACCATTTGAAGAACTTGTAAGCTGCAAAACAAGTATAAAAATAAGCAACGGCTACGCCGATAGAAGCCATATCCACAATCCATAATAGTACTTGGCGGCCAAACCATGGAGCTGCTAAACAGATGACCATCGTAAAAATGATGCCGGCATAAGGTGTTCTATATGTTGAATGAAGTCTTCCGAATACATCAGGTAATATCTTCGCGCGGGCCATCGCAAACAACAAACGGCTCGCCGATACATAAAACCCATTCAGGCCTGTAAAAATCCCCATACAAATAGCAATAGCCAAAACGATTAAACCGACGTTACCAAACGCACCGGCAACAATATCTCCTGTTCCCCAAATCGATTGCTTAGCGACAAGTTCTTGCCATGGCATTCCCACAGCAGTAAAAAGAATATTTGTTACGTAAATTATCGTAGCAAAAATAAGGGCCCATACGATGAGAGAAAACGCTTTCTTGGCAGGGAAGTCAAACTCCTCCGCCGACTGTGGCACGTTATCAAAACCAACGAAAGCAAAAGGCGCAATCGCAACAATCGTTAAAATAGCCGACATCGCTGGGATTTCCGGGTTAAACACTGGCTGTAAATGAGAGAAAGATGAGTCAGGGTGAGTAAACATGCCGAGCGCTAAAGCGGCTACTCCTAATACAAGTATGACACAAAAGATGAACTGCAGACGTCCTGAGAAAGACGCCCCACGAATGTTCAGCCAGGCAAACACACACAAGGCGATCGTGGCGATCAACACTTCTGTGAAGTAGACGTCCCAGCCAGCAATACTGTACATCTGCCCTTTCATTGCTAATTTTGGAATCGTAAATTTAAACAAAAGGGCCATAGCCGATGCGTTTAAAGCGACGATACTCATATAACCGAGCACTAAAAACCAGCCACAGATGTAAGCGTGCGTCCTTCCAAATCCGAGATACGCATAGGCAAACTCCCCTCCTGAAACCGGAAAGTGCCTAATTAAAAACCCATAGCTAACCGCAATTATAATCATTAGCAGCCCGCCGATTCCAAACCCGATCGCTGCCCCAAGCGGCCCCGGTTTCGCCATCCAGTCTGCTGGAAGGACAAAGCTCCCCCATCCGATTGCCGAACCTAAGGCAATCGCCCAGACCCAATGCGGCTTCAACGTCTTGTCCAGCTGTGTTCTTTCTTCCATGTAAATAACCCCCTTGATTTATAAGTAATTAAGCTCATGAAGGGAGGTTAGTCTGAAAGAAGCCGTCACCGTCCCTAAGAGCATAATCCCCAACAATACTGACAAATAATTTAAATATTCTGACAACATTCTACATACTTAGTCTAGGATCGGCACTGCTGCATTTGTTTGTAGAGAAGAAGGAGTACGAGGTAATGTGGAGTTCACGTTTTTTCTTATCCCTACTATATTATAAATTTGTCCAGCTAACGATTCAACATCTCGATAGGTGTTATGAAATACTTCGATAAGTGATCCTGCACGGCCATTAGTAATTGACAGTCTATCTCTTTTATATGTGAAAGGACAGAAAAAAACACCTCCCATGTTAGTACTTAATTTAGTGTACTACCCTCGAAGGTGTTTTTATGCTCTTTCGTTATGTTCTTGGATCATTTGCTATCGCGGTTAAACCTTTTTATTTTCAAGATCCTTTAAAGCTTCTATACCTGAATATAAGAGTGACTCTTCGCTAAAAGGTAACTTTTTTTCCGTGCAAAATTTTATAAATTCTTGATAACCGCTGAAAATGCCCTCTAACAATTTGCTAGCGGGAACAACAGATGACTGTATTACTTCTTGATCCTCATTCATAGCGAGCTTGTTTATTTCAAAGAAATAACCATTCTCTTTTTTTACTAAATAAAGCTTATCGGGATTATCTAATAATTCAATATGGTATTTTTCCTCCCTACCATCGTCCATGACAATATTTAAGAAGTCAGCCCAAGTTTCCAGCAATTCATCCGTCCACTCTTCTTCAGTTAAGAGCTCCTTATGATCATACCTCACTTTTACATATCCGGGCAGATACTGACCCTCCTCATAGTTCAATAATTTCTGTGCTGCTAGTTCGGCAGCAGGATGAGCAATGGGAAGAAATCTGTCTTTTTCATCAGTTAAAAACCCCCATTCCGGAATAAAATTAGAAACATGCGTTACGATCTCCATTTTTTTATTCATCTTGACCCTCTCCCTTTATCCGACTAGAGCGCTCTCCATCCTTTAATCTATATTTAACACTATTTCTCCTATTTTGAACATGAACACTCTGTTCTCTCAAAAAACGGCGCCCCAACGGCTAAACACACGTCTAACCATTAGGGCGCAGTTCAGTTTTTTATTAAAACGGAAATTTTCGATACTCTGTTTGCAGTGAGACCCATTTGGTAACGGTAAACTCTTCGATCACCCATGGGTAGCCAAAGCGGCCCATTCCACTCTGTTTGTTGCCGCCGAATGGCACGACGGGGCTGTCATTCACTGTCTGATCATTAATATGTGTCATACCGCTATCAATTTGAAGAGCGAGCTTCTCCCCTCTGTCTAAGTCAGTCGTAAAGATTGCTGAGCTTAAGCCGTATTGTGTGTCGTTAGCCATTTGAAGGGCTTCTTCGTCTGTTTCTGCTCTAATAAGAGAGGCGATGGGTGCGAATAGTTCCGTTTGGGCAAGCTCACTCGAATTATCCACTTCGGAGAAGACGTACGGTGTTAGCACATTGCCTTCCGCCTTTCCTTCTAGCGCAACATTAATACCTTCTTGCTTTGCCTTTTCAATTATTTGCACTGCTTTATTTAACTGGTTTTTATTCATTAATGGGCCAATAACAGTTTTCGGATCGCTCGGATCACCTGCCGGTAGTTCTTTTACCCGTTCTATAAACTTTTGCTTAAACTCTTCATATAGATCTTTATGAATAATAAGGCGGTTAATAATCATACAGATTTGCCCTTGATGGATGAACTTTCCGAAGATAGCTGCATCTACAGCACGATCTACGTCGGCATCTGAAAGCACGATAAATGGATTGTTGCCGCCCAGTTCAAGAGCTACACGTTTAAAGTTTTCTCCAGCAATCCGTCCGATTAACTTCCCAACTGGAGTAGAACCAGTAAAACTGATTAAACGAGGAATCGGATTTTCAAGCATTTCATTCCCAATTTCTTCAAGGTCCGTTAAAATCATATTAAAGACCCCTTTTGGCAAACCTGCTTCTTCAAAAGCTTTCGCCAAAATTACACCGCCCGTAAGCCCAGTCTGCAAGTCCGGCTTATGGACAACGGCATTCCCAAGAGCGATCGCTGGTGCTACTGTTCGCATCGATAAATTCATCGGAAAATTAAATGGAGAAATAGAGGAGACCACGCCAAGCGGCAAACGATGAACATGGTTCACCTTTCCCTCAATGGGATCTTCAATTTTTTTAACTTCATAGAGCTCACCTGTATATTTCGCCGCTTGCTCAAGGAGGCCAATCGTTAACCCAAGCTCTACTTCTGCTTTTACAGCTGTTCCGCCGGTTTCCCGAGATATGGTTTTTTGTACGTCCTTTTTGTTTTCTTTTAAATAGTTGGCCGCTCTCGTTAAGATGTCCCGCCGCTTTTCAGCAGAAGTCCTGGCCCACTCTTTTTGTGCCCGCTTTGCTGTTTCAAACGCTTCCTTTAATTGCTCTTTTGTGGCAAGCTTCACAGTGGCAATAACAGATTCATCGTATGGATTAAGAATATCTCCAGTTCGTTCACTTTTTCCTTCCGTCCACTCACCGTTTAAAAAACTTTTGTTATAGTGTTCAAATGTTGGCATTTCATTCACCCCTAGCTGTTTTTCAAATGTTATAAAAGTTAACTCTTTTGTGTTTTACCTTGATTAAAAGATTTAAACATGTTCATATGTCCACTATGGATTAAATGTTTTTTTTAATAGCCTTATACCCTCTTTATACACTTCTGCCAAAAAACATCCAAAATACCCATTGAAATTGAAAGCGTTTTCTTTTATACTATTATTAGGTTGGACAGCAACAGTGGCTGTCATGGTATTTGGCGCAGGCGGGGCCGATATCGCATATATATGAATAAAAAATCATCGTTTGTATTTAAAATACAAATGATGCTCACAACTTCATCCACTTCTAAAAAGCGTTAAAGAAAGTTTTTAACGCTTTTTTTCATGCTCTATTCATTCAACCGACATAGCAGACATATAAGAAACAAGGTACAATAAAAAAGAAGTTCATTTATTTACAAGGGGTGGAAAAATATGTTGATCGTGACAACTGAGAAAATTGCCGGTTATAAAATTACTGAAGTAAAGGGCCCAGTGTTTGGCCTAACCGTTAGAGCACGCGGAATCGGAAAAGATATTGTAGCTTCATTCAAAGGACTGGTTGGCGGGGAAATTAACCAGTATACAGAGATGCTAGAGGATGCACGGAAGCAAGCAATGGACCGTATGGTAAAGAACGCTAATGCCATGGGCGCTAATGCGATTATTATGATGCGCTTTGATTCCGGCGAAATCGGCCAGAATATGAGTGAGATCGTTGCTTATGGAACCGCTGTTGTCGCGGAACAGGAATAAAGCAAATGATAGAATGGATTGTCGGCTTTTATGGCTTGCAGCTGATTGCCCTTATCATCTTAGTAATCGGCTCCTGGTTCATTTGGGACCGCCGCTTCAAAACAAAACACGGTGAAAAAGTACCAGAGGGCTTCATCCGCACAAAAGAAATCTCGATTGACCCAACAACAAAAAAGAAACTCGTCGTTTACATGCATCCTGATACAGGAGAACGATTCTATAAAGAAGAAGACTAACCGAAAAGACTCCAGGCTTCCCCTGGGGTCTTTTAAGTATCTATTCATTCATCAGCTTATTTAAGTGAGTCACTCACTTATTGGAAATTTTTTATTCAATAAAATACATAAAAAGTATTTCCCCATAGGTAGCCTTCTCAACTATTTGTTAAGATAACTGTAATCACTCTATCTAAATAAAGAGAAAAGGACGAATCATTTTTAAGAAGACAGGAGGACAATCATGTGAGTTGGAAAGCGTATATTGATATTGCAGCAGCCATGGCCCGAACGGGAATTTTAGGATACGGAGGAGGCCCGTCCGTCATTCCGCTTTTCCGGCATGAAGCTGTTACGCGCTATAAGTGGATCAGTGATGAAGAGTTCGGTGAAATTTTAGCCTTTGCTAATGCATTGCCCGGACCGATTGCCACCAAAATGGCCGCCCAGCTCGGCTATCGCCAAAAAGGAACGATCGGCGCTTGTATCGCCGTGATCGCTCATATCTTCCCTACTACCGTTGGAATCGTTGCCCTTCTAGGGATACTCTATACCTTAAAGGAATCCCCTATCATTTCAGGCATGATTGCAGCGGTCCGTCCTGTGATTGCTGTTTTACTTGGCATGATGGCTTACGAGTTTTGTGCAAAAACGTGGAAAGGATTAGGAAAAGTCATCGGTCTTATTTCTGGCCTAGTTGCTTTTCTGCTGCTTGGCATCATTCATATTCATCCAGCTATTACAATCGCGCTGTTTTTAGCTTATGGTACCGTTCATTTTAAGTTTTCAAGCTGGGCCAAGCGTAAGACCGGCCAAGATCGTGAGGGGTCACTATGATTTTTGTACAGTTATTTTTAGCATTTTTTATCGCAAACTTGCTCGGTTACGGTGGAGGGCCAGCCTCTATCCCTCTTATGCAGCAGGAGGTAGTCGATCATTACGGCTGGATGACCAATGAACAATTTGTTGATATGCTTGCGGTCGCCAATGCTTTGCCTGGACCCATTGCAACGAAGATCGCGGCCTTTGCCGGTTATCAGCAGGCTGGCTGGCTTGGACTAATCGTAGCTACTTTAGCGACTGTCGCTCCTTCTGCCATTGCGATCGTCGTTCTTCTTAAAGTCTTGAACCGTTTTAAGCACTCTCCTGTGGTAAAAGGAATGACCCTTCTCGTTCAGCCGGTGATCGCGATCATGATGATCATGCTGACGTGGGAATTCAGCCACGTCTCCTTTGATTCCATCGGCTACTGGCAATCCCTTCTGATCGCCGCCGTTGCCTTGCTGGCGATAACCAAGTGGAAAGTACACCCGGCCATCGTCATCGTAGCAGCCTTTGTTTACGGCGGGTTAGTACTGCCGCATTTTACAGCATAATTATAGAAGAAAGCTCCTTATATACAGATCTCCAGGGGGCTTTCCTCTTATTTGTTTTGTGCTCCTATGCTCCATAAACAGGGAAATATGACTTTCTTTATAAAAATGATATGTAATGGTTAATTGAAAGCAGGCGCTTGTCTTTTATTATCTTGTGATTAATTTTCAGAATAGATAGAATGTTATTTATCACAACAAGTGAATGAGGCGATTAGAGTTCATTGTCCTCTTCGCCGCACTACTCTTTTGGGGAGGCTCTATATGAATCCACTATCTAATCTTACTAAAAATGTAGATATGACTTTAGAATCGCTTGTAAAGATACTAGATTACTCATCGGATGAGATTTTTGTTCTTGATGGAAATAAGACCATCATTTATGTGAATAGCGCCTGTGAGAAACATTATGGATTAAAAAAAGAAGATGTTCTAGGCAAGTCTAGTGTAGAGCTGTTTGAGCAAGGCTATTGGAAACCATCTCTTGCTCCAGAAGTGTACGAAAAGAAAAAACCCCTCTTTATGAAGCAGACAACGAATCTTGGAGCCGAACTGCTTACATCGGCTATTCCGATATTAAACGAAAACAATGAGGTTGAATTAGTCGTCACCACTGCACGAGAGTTACAGAACTATAACCTGCTTAAACGAAAGGAGAAAACGGGTGTTTCAGCTGCTAAGCATTCAGAGCAAGCAGAAATCGATCTTATTACGAACTGTGAAAAAGTGAAGAGCATTTTAAAGTTTGCCCAAAAAATTGCGGTAACGAATTCAACTGTTTTAATTCAAGGAGAATCAGGGACAGGAAAAGGAGTGCTGGCTCGCTATATTCACCAAACAAGCAAAAGAAAGGAAGGCCCCTTTTTAACCATTAACTGTGCCGCTATCCCTGCTGAACTACTTGAATCGGAGCTTTTTGGCTACAACCCAGGCGCTTTTACCGGCGCTAATCGAACAGGAAAAATAGGCCTGCTCGAGGCTACTGATCAAGGGACACTTTTCTTAGACGAGATCGGTGAAATGTCGTTAAGTCTTCAGGCAAAGCTTCTTCAAGTCATCCAGGACAAAAAATTTATTCCTGTTGGCGGCTATGAAGAGAAGAAAGTGGATATACGCATCATCGCTGCTACGAATCGAAACTTGGCTGAGATGGTGCAGCAGAGGCAATTCCGGGAAGATTTATATTACCGTTTAAATGTCATTGATATTAAAATGCCGCCTCTAAGGGAACGACAAGAAGACATTATCCCGCTCTCCTACAATTTTTTGCACACCTTTAATCGTCTTTATGAAATGAACAAGCTCATTTCCCAAGAATGCCTTGATATGTTGACGTATTATTCTTGGCCAGGAAACGTACGGCAATTAGAGAATTTAATCGAAAGACTCGTTGTGACGAGTGATTCCATCATTGATGTATCCGATCTTCCCGAAACGATCTATGAAAGTATTCAGGACAATCCCGCTCTCTCTCCCCCTTCCTCTCTCAATGAAGCGGTAGATAGAGCCAAAAGAGAGATTGTCCGCAAATCGTTTCAAAAACATAAAAGCTCGCGAAAGGTTGCCAAAGACTTAAAAATCAGCCAGACAAACGCAGTGAAGCTCATCCAAAAATATTGCGAAGACCTGCGCGATCATTCATTTTAGCCAAAACAGGAGCCATCCTAGATAGGATGGCTCCTGTTTTTCAGCTCGATTTTTTCTCTGATGCATACTCATCCTTTTCAGATCGATCAAGCGAAACTTCCTGAGTTCCATAATCCTCTTTTAGCCATTTTAATAGAGAAATTAAAATGATAAGGGAAATAAACATGATCGGAAATCCAGTAATGACGGACAGTGTCTGCAAGGCCTGCAGTCCACCCCCATACATCAGCACAATCGCGACAGAGCCGATAATCAGCGCCCAAGATAAACGAATCCACCTGGCCGGTTCCTTTTCTTCTGTCGTAGCTTTTGTTGACATAAATGAAAGAGTATACGCCGCAGAATCAATCGTCGTTGCCAGGAAAATAAACGCTAGAACAATGAAAACAGCAAGCACAACGTGTGAGCCCCAAGGCATTGCCTGAATCATAGCCACGATCGCTGCTGGCGCCCCTTCATTTTGAAGAATATCAATCACCGGCAGAATGTTATTTAATTCAAAATAAAGACTCGTATTGCCAAATACCGAGAAGGCTAACGCACAGCCGAGAGTTCCGCCAATACACATGGCGAAGACGACAGAACGGATTGTTCTTCCTTTCGAGATTCTAGCGGTAAACATTGCCATAAACGGAGCTAAAGCAAACCACCACGCCCAGTAAAAAATCGTCCAGTCTTGGGCGAAGGTGGAGCCGCCTACCGAATCTGTATACAGACTCATTCTCAAAAAGTTTTGCAGCAGCAAACCCATGCTGTCCGTAAACTTGTTAATGATAAAAACAGTCGGTCCCGCGATAAAAAAGAATAAGGCAAAGGCAAGATAAATATGAATATTAATGTCACTTAACACCTTTAATCCTTTTTTCAATCCAAAATATAAACTTGCTGAAAAGATCATTGTCCAGAATGCGATAATGGCGACATCGAGCCCCAGGGAACGTTCAATGCCAAATAGTTTTGATACCGCCTGTGATAACATTGGTGTCCCTAAACCGAGCGATGTTCCAACACCGCCGACGATCCCAAACATAAACAGAATATCAATACACTTTCCTAAATAGCCATCTACCCGGTCCCCAAGCACTCCCCGGCAGGCTGAGCTAAGACGAGTGTTGGGTATCTTGCGAACGTACAGCGCATAGGCTAAAGCGATGGAAGGAAGACAGTACACGGAAAAACCCATAAAGCCCCAATGAAAAATTCCATAAGTCGATGCCCATTCCGCTGCTTCTACACTTTTCGGAGCGATTCCAAATGGAGGTGCCGTATAATAATAGCTCCACTCAATAAATCCCCAATATAATAAGCTCGAGCCTGCCGTTGAGGTAAAGATTAACCCGATCCAGCTGGCAGTAGAAAACTCCGGTTGATCATGTTTATCCCCTAGTTTAATATTTCCATACTTACTCATCGCCAAATAAAGCAAAACTACGAAGATTAAAAAGGTCACCAGTAAATAAAGCGAGCCAAATTTGCCGCTGATCAGTCCCAATATACTTCCTAAAAATTGATTTCCTTTTTCAGGGTTAATCAGTACAGGGACTGTAAAAATTGCTAACACAAGCAGCGCCGTTGAAAAAATAAATCGATCTATCCTCGATTGTTCCATCATCAATCCCCCTCTTTCTGTATATTCTGACTTTTACCACTAAAAGACATCCATTCGAGATGTAGATACAGTCTACTTGATATACTATCAGGCTGATTGAAAGCGTTTGCCTTTCGAGGCGCGAAACCTGACGAGGAGCGGAGTCATGAGCACCACAGACAGGCGAGCAACGAAGCAAGCGAACGTTTGTCAACAGCCTGCATTCTCTTTCTTCATTTTATCGAAAAGAAAAATTCAGCGCTATCCAATTTGAATGAGAAGCTTTTATTCAAGCATAAGATACGCTGAATGCAACGATCAAGAACGTTTCTCATGGATTAAAACCTTTACTTCATCGCTTCTTTAATTTGTTGGTGAAAATGATGCAAAGCGTGTTCAGTCGGTGAATAAACGCCTCTTTTAAAAGCTTGGGTGCGGAAGCCCATTTGCAAAAGCTCTACAAGCTCAAAGTCTTCTTCCCGTACTTGATCAACAAACTTGATGAGTTCCTCCTGCTCTTCGGATACTTCCTCTGTTGGGAAGTAGTAACTGTAAATAGCGAGTGATTGATCAGGGGAAAGCGGTAGAATCTGGCTCGTTGTCATATTTCCGGAACCGGGATAAATACTAATCATCATATTAGGCCATACCCAATAGAACTGGGCTGGTTCTTCACTTTTTCCATTCGTTAGACGCGAATACTGGCAACTATAATTCTTATAGAGATCGATATTATAATTTTTCATATCGAAGGTTTTAGAAAAAGCCGGATGAGCAATCAGGCAATGGTCACATTCCAGGTAATTATCGACGACCGCTTTCCAGTTCGCCTCAATTAACCGCTCACTTACTCTTACTTTTTTCAAAGAAGCAAGGAAAGGATATTGATCCAACCCGCCCATTAATTCTTCGTAAACATCTCTGAGAGAGGAGGCTTCTGGATCTAAATTAATAAAAATCATCGATTGATAGACAGCTAATTTGACTGGCGTCATGCAGCTGTGCTCTCCTAAATCCGTCGTCTTGAAATTAGGTGCTTTATTTAGTTTGCCGTCTAAATGAAATGTCCAGCCATGATAAGAGCACATAAAAATTTTCTTGTTGCCTTCTTTGCTGCGCTCCACTTTTGCTCCCCGGTGAGGACAAATATTATAAAAAGCATGCAGCTCCCCGTCCTGGTCACGGCTAATAATGATAGATTCTCCTGCAATTTCAAATGTGAAAAAATCACCTTTCCGTTCTACCTGGCTTACATGCCCGGCCAGAACCCAGCTCTTTAGAAAGATCTTCTGTCTCTCTTCTTCAAAAACTTCAGGATTTACATAATTTTCATAAGGCAGTGTGTACCCCAATTGCTTTGCTTCTTCTTTAACATTCATAAAAATTCTCCTCCCCAATATTAAGTCATAAAAATGATGCCTTTCTATCTATAATGCAATAGCTGTGCCAATAGCCAATAGGGGTAGAAAAGCCGTTAAAATCACTCTTTTCAAGAAGAAAGTGAGTTTTTTTACGTTCAGGTGAGTTTTTTTAAAATCATTTTCCCATAAAAAAGAGAGTGCCTTTTTTCGGCACTCTCCTTCTTATTTTCCATTCACCGTTGTGTGAAATTTGTGAGCGCTTCCATAATGGAAAGCTGTCACGATTATGATTTGTTAAAATTACATTTCTCTAGTGGTACAATTTTTGTTTTCTTTATAAATTTATACCCTAACCAAACAGCAATGAACAATGGAAGACCGATGTAGGAAATGATCGCTCCATTCCAGTCAACTGCTCCGCTTGTGAAAGCGCTGTAATTTTGTCCTAAAATAACAATAATACAGAGTGTAAGGGCGAATAGAGGACCAAACGGGAACCACTTTGCCCGGTAAGGCAAGTCACGCAAGTCGCGGCCTTGGGCTATATAAGCTCGTCGGAAACGGTAGTGGCTAATCGCAATTCCAACCCAGGCAATAAAGCCGGACATCCCTGATGCATTTAATAACCAAATATAAACCGCTCCGTCACCAAAGAAAGAAGCAAGAAACGCAAGTGTCCCCATAAGAGAGGTCATAATCAAAGCGTTTACTGGTACCCCACGACGATCTAACTTAGATAAAAATCTTGGTGCTTTTCCTTCTCTAGCCAAATCCCACAGCATCCGAGTAGAAGCATACATCCCTGAGCTTCCCGCTGATAGAACGGATGTTAAAATAATCGCATTCATCACCGATGCAGCAAAGGCAACTCCCGCCTGATCAAATACAAGCGTGAACGGACTCACCGTGACCTCATCACTTGCCAGGCTTGCTGTCGTATACGGAATAATCAGACTAATGATGAGAATAGCAAAGATATAAAAGAGCAGAATACGCCAGAATACTTGTCGAACCGCTTTCGGAATCGAACGGGACGGATTATCCGTTTCACCGGCAGCTACCCCGAATAACTCGGTTCCTTGGAAGGAGTAACCGGCCGCCATAAAAATCCCTAGAATGGTCATAAATCCACCGTGGAATGGAGCATCACCGATCGTAAAGTTTTTAAAGCCAATGTATTCTCCGCCAAGAATACCAAAAATCATCATGACCCCAACGATTAAAAAGACAATAACCGTTACGACTTTAATCATTGAAAACCAATATTCTGATTCTCCAAATCCTTTAACAGAAAGGTAATTTAATGAGAAAATAATCGCTAAACACAAGCCGCTCCACAGAATGGAAGGACTATTTGGAAACCAAAATTTCATAATGAGCGTGACAGCCGCAAGCTCGGAGGCAATTGTGATCGCCCAGTTGTACCAATAGTTCCAGCCGAGAGCAAATCCTAGAGACGGGTCTACGAAGCGGGTGGCATACGTACTGAATGAACCGGCAACAGGCAAAAAGGCGGCCATTTCTGCGAGGCTGATCATAACAAAATACACCATAATCCCGATAGCTCCATAAGCGAGAAGAGCTCCTCCCGGTCCTGCTGTATGAATGGCGCTCCCACTGGCGAGGAATAGACCGGTTCCGATCGTTCCGCCAAGGGCGATCATCGTTAAATGTCTTGATTTTAAATTTCGTTTTAACTCCTGCGGTGACTCTTGTACTCTCTGATTCTCTGCCTCAGTTGAAGATAAAACCGTAGATTGAGAGGCGTTATTTGGCATACATTGTTCCCCCTTTTTTCTGATGAGGACTTGTCATGTTCTGCTTGCGGATTCTTCGGTTGTGCATTCCAGTCTTCATACTTTTGTGTAACCAGCCGCAGCCTCCTGCAGATGCGGCGGCTGATTGAATGCTAAACTACTCTAATACGTATAGTGTTTTAAGCGTGTCATCGGAAGGGCTTTGGAAATAGGCGCCCATTTCCTTCAACTCTCTAATGGTTTGCACATGAGTGGCCGTAATTTCTTCACCAGGTGTTAACAACGGAATCCCCGGCGGATAAGGAAGAATCATTTCTCCACAGAGGGAGCCAACCGCCTCCTCCAGTGCCACTTTTTTACGCGGCATATGGAAAGCATCCCGTAAAGAGACTTCCTGCTTATACAACGTTCCTTCTGCTGCGAAAAGAACCGTTTCTCCTTTTTCTTCCTTTTCAGTCATAGCCCACTGCTGCAGCTTTTGGTCAATGGCTTTAATAGCGTCCACTACTTTATCAATGTCTTCTTGTTCTTCATTTAGTGAAAACAAAAAGACGATATTGCGCGGGTCGCTGATCTCGGCCGTGCAGCCTTGCTCATAAAACATATCCAACAGCTGATAACCGGAGACAATTTCATTGTTACAGGAGATAATCCACTTTAGCGGATCACGGTAATGAACTTCTTTGCTTCCTTCCCAGATGGAAAGCGCTTGCAACTCGTCTGCAAGAGCAATGCGTCTTTCTTCCAAACGCTTCACGGTTTCTTTTAAATGAGCTCGGCCCTCTGTCACTAAATAACGTCTTGCCAAATCCAAAGAAGCTAATAGCGGGTAGGAAGGACTTGTTGACTGAATCATTCCAAGCACTTGTGCCAGCCGCTCACGGGAAACACGATTTCCTTTTACGTGGAGCATGGAAGCCATCGTCATCGCTGTAAGCATTTTATGTGTAGATTGGACAACGACATCTGCACCTTTAGAAAGAGCCGACGGCGGCACTTCTTCCGCTTGCCCAAAATGTGCGCCATGTGCTTCATCGACAATAAGAGGGACACCAGCTTTGTGACAAGTCTCTGCTAAATGAGTAATATCCTGGCTCATTCCGTAATAATTAGGGTTTGTAATCCATACTCCCTTCACATCCGGGTTTTCCTTCAACGCTTTCTCGATAAAATAAATGTCAGACATTTTCGCTACTTTCGTCGTGGATTCAATAGCCGGTGCAATAAAAATTGGCTGAGCGCCTGCCAGCATTAAACCATGGAATACGGATTTGTGCATGTTACGCTGTACGAGAATTTTATCCCCAGGTGCACACAGCGTAAGAGCTACCCCAATGTTTCCAATTGTGCTTCCGCCTACTAAAAAGAAAGTATGATCGGCTCCAAACGCTTCTGCTGCTAGATTCTGCGCATCGGCAATAAAATCAGTCGGATGATGCAAATCGTCGATTCCTACTGATTCAGTCGCATCAATTTTTAATATACTGTCAAAGCGGTCAAATGCTTCCCTGTCAAATACCCGCCCATCCTTATGTCCTGGAACGTGCATCGATGTACGTTTGCTTGCTTCATATAAACAAAGAGCCTCATAAAGTGGTGCCGCTGTGTGATCAACTTTAGAATGAGGTGCTTCAGGTAAGTTCGTAATAGTAAGATTCATTCTCTTTCTCCTCTCATGCATTTTTTAATAGCACTGCCTTAAACGAATGTCACCTTTCTCTATAGCAAGTTGTATGCCAAAAAGGGTGACGCTTCTCATAAACCTTGCAGCAGCGCGAAAAATTAATTTTCCCGAGGAAAAATAGAGAGAATATTTCATAAAATGACCCTGCTAAACCAAATAAAAACCGCCGAAATTTCGGCGGTTAAAAACAGAGAAACAGCTGCACTTTTTTCAAGACAGAGGGCATGAAGCTTGAATATCATAAACAATAAGGAAAACCGCTCGAGTGATTTTACAATATATTTAGCTTCGTCAATTTATATTGCAGTGTTTGTCGGGGAACATCTAGTAACTTCGCTGCCTGTTGAATATTCCCCTCTGTTTCTGCTAGCGCCTGTCTGATCAAATTTTCTTCGGTTTTGATGAGTGCTTTGCGCAATGGCTGCAACGGAATGTCCTCTATCTTCACTGGCGCCGGGGCACTTCCGGCAATATGCATTGGAATGGACTCTACTGTAATAACATCGCCATCCATGATGTTCATTGCCGATTCAATCGCATGCTCTAGCTCACGGACATTTCCCGGCCAGTCATAACGGTTAAAAACAGCTCTAACCTCATCATCTACCTTCATCACAAGCTTGTTAAAAAGAAAATTGTATTTTTGGATAAAGTGATCCGTCAGCAGCGGAATATCCGCTTTTCGCTCTCGAAGCGGCGGGATTTGCAAATTGATTACATTGAGACGATAGTATAAATCTGACCGCAATGTTTTTTCGCGAAGACAAACATCTGCTGTCTCGTTCATCGCAGCGATGATCCGAACATTCACTTCATGCTCCTTCGTTCCACCTACTCTGCGGATTACACCGTTTTCCAGCACCCTTAATAACTTAGCTTGAATATCGAGAGGCATGGAATTGATTTCATCTAAAAAAAGTGTGCCACCATCTGCAATCTCGAACAAACCAGGGCGATCAACAGCGCCCGTATAACTTCCCTTCGCGGTTCCAAACAAAATACTCTCGAGCAGTGAGGAAGGAATCGCCGCACAATTCTGTGCAATGAAGGGATTGGATTGGCGGGGAGAGGCATTATGGATCGACTGAACGAGCAACTCTTTTCCTGTTCCGGTTTCTCCATAGATTAGAATGGGCGATGAAGTCAAGGCTACCTTTAACGCCTTCTTTTTTAACTGTTCAAGAGCAGGATCATTCGTAATAATATCTGTTACTTGATACTTTGCACCAGTCTGGCTGTTCGAAGTTTTTTTCTGACGCTGCCCTGTTTCCACCCTTGCCTGCAAATCAATCAGTTTTTCGGAAAGCTGCTTTACCTTTGTTAAATCTTTCGCAATCTCAACAGCCCCAACCAGTTCCCCGTCTACTTTGATCGGCAGTGTCGTGTTCACCATATCGATCAACGTTCCACGCAAATTGTAATAAGATTGGTGCTGATTATAGATCGGTTCTCCTGTTTGAATCACTTTTATTAAGGTACTGGTGGCGCTAGACAGAGAAGGAAACGCTTCCAATAAGTGCTTGCCCAGTACCTCCTCCCGCTCGACGTTATCATGCTTAGCAGCCACATGATTGTAAAAAATCGTTATGCCATTAGCATCCACCGCATGAATGCCTTCATCAATCGTGCCCAAAATCGCCTGAATCATCTTCATTTCTTTCGTGTCGGTTGCATTCAATAGCATTTTGAACAAGTCTCCTTTTCCACTTACCAAAGGCTTAAAGTATAGCTAAGATCGACAGGCTGACTAAAAATATGTTTAGACAAGAAGCCAGAAAAACGAACTTTTGGCCGCAGCCTGCACTTTATTCCATTTTAAGACAGATCCCTATCATAGAATCAATGCCGGATTTTTGTCGTCGGGTGCCTAATTTTCGGCACTTCTTTGGATCAACCCTTGCGGCATTTTATAATTTTTACCATTTATTCCTATTCCATTATAATCACTATCCTTTTTTAAGTACAGATTAATTTCGCAGCTATCTGCCTCAAACAGCCGCGACAGCGATCCATTCTCCTGTTAGCGATACTCCGCTCCGCCTCCCCAAAGCTCGCGGCCGCCGGTATGTCCCGTTTGATGATGTACTTCCTTGTCTATAAGCTCAAGCGTCCCTGGTTCTTCACTATGATGCCAGACGTAGCCAGGCGGCGTATCTCCTGCAGCGAGCGCCTGCTTGTCCGCTGTGTTTAACCCAAGCTCATCTGCTAATCCTGGGTTTTTTTCAATCGCCTCGTGTAACGTTTCATTGGCGACGGCAAAATGGATATCATCACTTTGCCAATACAACTCTTCAGCTATTACTACGCGAAACTCAGAGTCGAACACAGGAAATGTTCCTTCTATTCTATCGCCACCAGGCAATTCTACTGTCTTTTCCACAAACGGCACACCGGTTTCCGGATGTTCGTAACCGCTCAAATGATCATTGCGCGTATCAATCTCCTCGGCCTCCGCGATATCAGCTCCGTCAACCAAGTCAATCACACCAATAGCAAATGTCGTCACTACCGCCACTTTCCCGATATTTTTCAGTCCATTTAGCGCTTGGTCCTTGTCACCTGCTGCTGCCCCTTTAACCACTTCTGCTGCATTGCCCGCTGTGTACTTAATCGTGCCGCCGATGCCTTTTATCGTTTTGCCAGCTGAATCCTTTAAATCAGCGAGACCTTGCTGTTGATAATGCTCATCTTTCTTCACGAGCCCATATGTACCTTGTACAGCTCCGTCCACAAACTGACCGGCATTTTCTAAAGCAGCCGCAGAAGCCGTCTTTACACTGTCTCCTGCTTCTTCGATCCACTTCTGCTTTAGCGCTTTTCCCCCAAGTTTTACAGCTCCTCCAATCACCGTTCCTCCAGCTTTTCCAACTGTCTTCCCAATCCAGCGTCCTGCTCCCATTCCTCATTCTCCTTCTCTCGTTCAATCATTCTTGCTTTATCTATCTGTTAGTAAGTAGTTCTATATTACCACAATAAAAAAGAATAACAGTTTTTTACTATTGATTGCAGAGGAAAGAATCAAAGTACAATAGCATCTATTTTGTAAGAAAAACACCACTCTACACGGGCCTTTCACTAGACTAAAGACGCATATAAAAGAGACTTATCCACCTCCTAATAGTTTCCTTTTTCATCTAGTTTCCCTCACCTCCATTTGTCATAATAGACACTATAAACATTTCTAGGAGGGAAAAGATGAGGAAATCGATATCAAGACAAAGCTGCCTGCTTATCTGGGTAGTTTGCTTGCTGCTCCTTGCGGCTTGTTCTGATCATTCGAAGACTGTCGAGGCTAATGAGCCAAAAACGACAGCAAAGGCTGAACCGGTTAAAGAAATTCCTAAAGCTGCTAGAACAGTTGAGGGCATGATTACTCAAAAAGCTGGATGGTTAATGGAGAAGCATTTTGATAAAAAGATCGAAGCGGTCAAAACGATCGACTGGTTTAAATATCGCAATTTTTACGACGTGACGTTCGAGCCTATTATGGAGAAAGAAGTTAGCAGCTACTTTGAAAAGCACAAGCAGCCAACCGCTAATGAAGTATATGACTATCTCGTCTACACATTAGGATCAGGACAATATGAACGATTTTACCAGCCCCTTTCCACCTTTAGCCATGGCTTTCAAGCACCTGACTTGCCTACCGGAGAAGATCAAGCCAATAAGAAGCCAAAGCAGGCAAATGTCATCGCATTAATAGATGCGAGCGGCAGCATGAAAGCCGCAGTGCCGGGCGGAGTAAAAATGGATTTAGCGAAAGAAGCGGTTCAACAATTCGTTTCTGAACTGCCAACAGGAACAAACGTATCCCTTCTCGTCTATGGACATGTCGGAACTGGAAGTGATGCTGATAAAGCGAAGTCATGCCAAGCTATTGAATCTGTATTTCCGTTGGCAGCATATGAAAAAGAGGCCTTCCAAAAAGCGACAGACTCCTTTCAAGCAAGCGGATGGACCCCACTTGCTGGAGCCATCAATAAAGCGGCAGACATTCTTTCCGCCTACTCTGCTGATGAATATGTCAACAGCGTGTATATCGTTAGTGACGGTATAGAAACCTGTGACGGCGATCCTGTGGCGGCCGCCAAGAAACTACAGGCTCAAGCTATTCAAGCAAAGGTAAATATTATCGGATTTGACGTTGATGACCTTGGCCAAAAACAACTGAAAGCCGTAGCCGAAGCAGGCGGCGGCGCATATGCCACCGTTAAAACGAAAGACGAACTTGAAACACAAATGATCAAAAAATGGCGCCCTTCTATTTTTGAAATCGTTGGGAAGCAAGGCGTGCCGCTCAATGAATATGTCGATAAAACGGGCGAGCTAACCGATTACAAGATGCACTTAATCGATTTAAGCAACTACGAAAAAAATCGGATTGCGAATGCTGTTTACTTTTTATCCAACCATCAACTGATCGACGACAAAACAAAAGAAGAGACCCTTGCCCTTGCTGAAGACATGAACGAGCTGCGCAACGATCACTTTACGAAAGTATATGAAATGAAAAAGCAGGAATTAGAAGAGGCCAAAAACAGGATTGACAAGGAAGTGTCGGATTGGAAGGAACAATGGAAGGAATAAGCTTGAGAGTATTCTCTGTTCATGACAGAACAAAAAGAGAAGTGCCCTTTAGGCACTTCTCTTTTCTACTTCCATATTCTCTTAATCCGTCTTCATTGCTCCGTTATCCGGATCAACGATTAAAAAGTAATAGCCATACGGCGTCCCTTTAAATCCTACCTTTGCCCGGTAAACATCGCGCTCCCCTTCATAATAGCTCATTTTAATTTCTTTGTCCGGAGACGGTTCACTATTCAAAATCAATTGTTCCGCTTCCTTCAATGTTAATCGGCTTTTAAATTTCAGATGAGCAGTTGTTACGTAAGCTTTCTTGCCATTATACCTAATTTCTGACCAGCCTTCCGTATCAGTCGCATATACAGCAGTAGTTGTTCCTCTTTTAAGTTTCCCCATCACTTTTGCCTGCTGGCTTGGGGTTGCCCGAACGCTGAGAGTGGGAGAGGCCAGTACAATAGCTTCTTTTTTGAATGTACCTGTTGCATTCGCTATCGGCACTAGGTAAGCAGAGGCTATATAACCTGCTCTATTGTTGTATTTAATCTTGGCCCATCCTCCAGGCTCTGTACTATATACATACACCCTCGTCCCTTTTTTCAATGTGCCTATTACTTTTGCCTTTTGGTTTGGCTTTTCCCGCACATTAAGCTGTGTATCCACCTTTACAGTATAGGATCCCGGACCATTCACTGCTGCCTGTGGCGAATAAACTGGCAAGCAAGCTAGACTCAGGAGAAAAGTTAACATGACGGCTAATCGTTTTTTCATTTGGCTCCCCCTTATGATGTTTTTCATTTCAAAAGACCTATTAAAATAATACCATAATAAAAGATATAATTTTACTTAAAATTAATTTAATTCCATATTATTCACTGCCTATTAGAATAAAAACTTTAAGGCTTATGAGCAAGAAATATCTAATTTATTTGACTATTTACATGCAAAATTTTTAGCGCTTTCATGTTAAAATTTTGCATTGTTTACCGATACATACAATTGTCTCTATATGGTTGGAACCTTTTCATTCCAAACAGCCAAAGAAGAACGATTACAGAAAAGAGGTTTTTTTGATGGGAAGCAGCTTTACATATTTCAAAAATATAAGTCCAAAATTGATTTTATCTTTTTCCTTTATCTTGATTATTCCAGCACTTATAATCGGAGCTCTTTCCTATGGGACAGCCAAAAAAGCAGTAGAGCATGAGATGATGGCCGGCTTTTCCGATAGCATCAACTTGCTGAACACGTCCATTGATAACACGATCCAAGCGAAAATCCATGACATTGAGACGTTTTCTAAAAGTGTCGCGCTCTCCTCTTATAAAGGCGAACAAAGCCCAGAGCTGCGTCAAAAGCTAGCGCAGTATTCCAAGCTGCACCCGGAAGTTTATAGCATCTATGTCGGCACGAATACGGGATTATTTATCGAGGAGCCAGTGATTACCGATACGTCCACTTATGATCCGCGGACAAGAGATTGGTACAAAGAATCGATGAACAAAAAAGGTGAAATGGTTGTCTCCGAGCCTTATCCTGATGTCACAACAGGCGACATGGTCGTCACAGTTTCCAAAGCGACAGAAGATGGATCGGGCGTTGTTGGCGTTGATATTAGCTTAAATTATATCCAGGGACTTATTAAACAGGTGAAAATCGGCGAAAAAGGCTATGCCTTTCTTTTAGATAAAGACCAGACCGCCATTGTTCATCCTTCTGTTAAAGCGGGAGAACAGGTCAAGGCCGCATTCTACCAAAAGATGTACGACAAGAATAAGGGACAACTCGAATATGAGGACAAAGGCAGCGAACAAATCATGAGCTTTGCGACGAATGAATTGACTGGCTGGAAAATAGGCGGAACGGTGAAATATTCAGAGGTCACCGCAGCTGCTTCTCCTATTTTCAAAAAGACCTTATTTGTCATTTTGCTCTCCATACTAGCAGGTGCTGCCATTGTTTTCTTCATTATTAAATCCATTATCAAACCGCTTAGAGAACTAAAAGAGCAAGCGATCACCGTAAGCAAAGGCAACTTAACAGAACAGGTTAACATCGAGACAAACGATGAAATTGGACACTTGGCGCAAGCCTTTAACGACATGCAAGAGAATATTAAACGGCTCGTTCAAAAAATCGAATATAACGCAGAACAAGTAGCAGCCGCTTCACAAGAATTAACAGCAAGTGCCGAACAAACAAGCGCAGCAACAGAACAAGTCGCCGTATCGGTCCAGGAAGTCGCCGGCGGTGCCGAAAAACAAACAGCTGGCATTGACCAGACAGCCCGCTCCTTAAATGAAGCAGCACAAGGAACGACTCAAATTGCCGACCGTTCTGCCAAAGTGTCTGACCTTGCGCAGCATACAACGACTCAAGCAGAAGAAGGCGGCGAAGCTCTTGGCAATACTGTCAAACAAATGCATTCTATTCATCAGTCTGTTGCGGAATCTAATACGATGATTCAATCTTTATATGAACGTTCCAAAGAAGTGAGCTCTATTTTAGATGCGATCACCGGAATTGCCGAGCAAACTAACTTGCTCGCTCTTAATGCGGCCATTGAAGCAGCAAGAGCTGGCGAACATGGCAAAGGGTTCGCGGTTGTAGCGGATGAAGTCCGCAAGCTAGCCGAACAATCGCAACAGTCAGTGAAAGAAATTTTCGATATCGTTCAAGGCATTCAAAAGGATACAGAGAACTCCGTACAAGTCATGTCCCGTGTAACAAACGATGTGCAAACTGGTGTAGATATTTCAAATGAAGCAATCGAAAAGTTTAAACGGATCCTTCAAAGTACGAGAGAGATCACTCCGCAAATGGAGGAAGTATCGGCTACAGCCCAACAAATGGCCGCAGCTGTTCAAGAGGTCACTGAGGTTACGACTGAATTAGCCATCATTGCAAAAGGCAATGCAGCGACGTCAGAGGAAGTCGCCGCATCGACAGAGGAACAATTAGCTTCCATGGAAGAAATCTCGGCCTCCGCACAAGCCTTATCCTCCATGGCGGAAGAATTAAAAGAGCTTATTTCTGTCTTTAAATATTAAAAACTAATAAAGCGTGCTGTCTTGAAAATCTACTTATCTTCAAGGCAGTACGCTTTCTTTATGTGTAAGCGCAGATATTAAGGGAATAAACCAAAAGAATCTAGTGAAAGGAGCGATGTTATGGGTGAAGCTTTGCTTTGGGGTGCAATCGCCGGTGCAGCCAATCTATTAGGAGCTGTTATTGTATTACTTACTTCCCTCCCGAAGAAGCTGATTGGGTATATCATGGCACTCGGAACAGGCGCGCTCATTGCAGCTGTTTCTTATGAGCTTCTTGAAGAAGCCTTAGAGCTGAGCGGATTAAAAGAAATTGCATTTGGCTTTCTTGGCGGTGCTATTATTTTTACTGTTTTTGATATGATAATTAGTCGAAAAGGCGCCCAACATCGCAAGCGTTCTGGTGAAGGAAGTGCTTCGCCGGATGGCTCCGGCTCGGGAATGGCTATTTTTATCGGAACCATTATGGATGCCATTCCTGAAGCAGCGATGATCGGGCTAGGCCTTATTAGCGGCGGCGTGAACTCTGCACTCGTTACCGCTATTTTTATTAGTAACGTCCCAGAAGGACTCTCTAGTACATCCGGTCTTCGAAAAGGCGGATTCAGCAAGAAGAAGGTTCTAATGATGTGGCTGTTCGTCCTCATTGCTTCTGCTCTTAGTTCTCTTGCCGGCTATGTCTTTCTTGATCACGCTTCCGACAGTATGAGAGCCATTCTTCGTGCCTTCGCAGCTGGCGGCATTATCGCTATGATTTCCTCTACCATGGCACCGGAAGCTTACGAGAAAGGCGGTCCTGTCGTCGGGTTTATCACTGCATGCGGTATCTTTATTACGTTGCTTCTTTAATCAGGATGACTGTCCTTTTTCTGGACACCATCCTTTTTATTTTTTAGTTAGCAGCTGGATTGTGAGCGATTTTTTGTTGTTTATGAGCGGAGTGTACAATTTATGAGCGAACCTTTGTCGAATGTGAGCGGAGCCATAGGGTTTATGAGCGAAACACACATTTTATAGTTTAAACTAACTAACTTGTTCCTATTGTTCTTTTTTCTTGATCTACTATTTCTTTCATTTTCAGCAAACAAAAAAGCACTGCTTTAAAAGCAGCACTTTAAGACCCGTTTATACAACTTCATTCCTCTTCTTTAATTAAAACACTTTGATTACTGCCAATTGGCATAAGTCTAACTAACCGAACAGCGAGCAGGCCTTTTTTATAGGAAGCGTTAATCTGGTCGGTTTTCACAGAAAAAGGCAGGTTCACCACACGTGTAAAGCTTCCTTCGTTAAACTCTTCTTGAATAACGCGAAACTCACCTTCTTTAAAGCGAATATCACAGCTAACCTCCAGCATCTTCTCGTTCACAATCAACCGGATATCTTCTACTTTTTTGACGCCCGGCAGCAGAAACAAACACATTAGCTCATCTTTCGATTCATATAAGTTCATGCGCAGCTGGTTTTCCGTTCCTTTAAAATACTGATTAAACTTTTCTTCCACTTCCCCGTCAAAGAACTTTTTAAATAAAGAATCCCATCCATCAAAGTAGTTATCCATCCATATTCACCACTTTTTATGAGTTAATGAGAGTGATATTTATAAATTGCCAGCCTGTGTTTGATCCGCTACATCGGGATCTATCGCACTACTTATGCTAATACCGTTATTCGTCGTAACAAAGTCCCCCGTATTAGTTCCTCCTGCTCCGTTTACCTGTTTGAATATGCTTTTCGGAGCAATGTTTAATGTATCGCCAAAATTCATCACTCCGCTATTCGTATTGACTTTAAATGGTCCTGTCACTATGGAAGGCATATGAACACCCTTTTCAATCTAGATTCTTCTAACTCACACGAACCATTGCCGCCTTTATGTGTGCAGCAACTGTCTAATATGCTTGATTCTCGATTCCGCATCTATGATGCCTGTTGATCCAATATGCAGCACACTCGATGAAGCGACCCCTACTATACTAATATGATTCACCCGGATGAAAGGGGAAAGATTGTACCTCGTCACCGTCAGATTCTCATCTATTAGCGGTGTCAACCTTGGTCTTGAAAAAATGGGATAATCGTTAAAATTGCCTTCATTCCCGAAAAAGAGCTCTGCCTGACGCTGGACCGCTAATACTCTATTCCGTAATGTCATAGTAGCGGAATCGCCAATTTCAAAGACTGAACTGTCAGCTACCGTGATGACGCGAGTATCTTGAACAATGGATGTTCTTTTAAACAATGGAGTACCTCCTACTCAGAGGAAAGAGGAACCAAAGGCCCGACAATAAAAGATTCAGGCGGTGTATCAAACATCGACGACAGCGTAATCGCATCTGTGTCCCCCACTAAAACAATAGAAGAGCTCGCCACTGCTTCGATGGCTAAGTTATCTACACAAATATTTTTGTTTACGACCGTAAAATTCATGTCAAAAAGCCCCCTTCCTTTGGCAATTTTGTAATAAATTCATCGTATGTTTTATGAATATCTTCCTTTACTTTATTAACTGTCCGGCCCTCAATCTCTGCGAACTGCTCTTCCCCTATAGGACTCATATTAATTTGATTCAAATAATAATGGATGCGCGAATCAATTTGTCTTCTAATATCATCAATAATATATTGCCGGTAATCTGGATTTATCGGCTGATTTTTTTGCTGCTCGATCGTCTGTAGTGCAGGGTAGCACTCCCCGTTTAAATAATCATGAACTTGCCGCTGGATGTTCCCAAACAGTAACAGTCGCTGCTGCGGATCCATTGGCGGCACTGATAAGTCATTTTGCTCAACGGAAAAGTCCTCGATCGATCCTCCCCCATTATGCGGGGTAATGCCGATATTTAAGGTTCCTTCCAGCCTTTCCACTTTTAATTGATCGAATTTATATTCGACCCTTTCAATGTTGGAGGACTGATTTTTTTTTAATGATTGAATCTCTTGCTGGAGCTTTTGAACATCCGCTTCCAGCTGAGCAATTCTTTGTTGCTGGGAGTTGATCTGTTCGTGCATTTGTTGGAGATTATGTATCATATGAGAATAATTAAAATACATATCATCTCCTCCTTACAGCCAAAGTTGGTGGATCGTTTTAGGAACGAGTCGGGGGAGTGAGAGGAACAAAGAAAGGCCGCCGCCCCGGCGTGCCTGCCTGTGGACCGGTTTGTGGAGCTGGTTCAGTAAATCCCCCTGTGTTGTAGAGATTGGACAAAGCCTTAATAATCCCAGCACTCCCAATTTGCAAAAAAGAAGAGTTGGAAATGCCCTCAATTCTTAAATTGTGGATGACGATGTTTTGATTGATGTGAAAGTTCACGCCCTCTCCCCCTCACAAGAGCACTCTTACATAACGGACTGAATATTGGAATCGGCCGCATCGGCATCATACGTATTCGTTGAGCTATACTCATTTCTTACCCTCATGCCATCACCTGTATTGAAGGAACCCGCCCCGGCAAAGGTTTTGGCTGTGCTGGACGGAGAAATCGCATACACATCACCAATATTAAAAACACTGCTGCTTCCGATACTAATGACCTTTACCGCCCCTACGATCGCTGGCATTGATCTCATCCCTTTTGAAAATCATTCTACTAGTACAGTATGAAGTAACAGCATAAACGTGATAAACGTCTATAGGCGCCAGGCCGTTTTCAGCACTTATCAATAATATATTAACGACAGAAAAAAAAATGAAGGAATCCATTGTTTTTTCGGATTCCTTCTTAATAAAAAGGCTCTGTGATACTTGGTTGTCGATTTTCGCTGCAGGCGGACGCTTTCCGCGGGCGGTCCGTGAGCCTCCTCGTCGCATGCGCTCCTGCGGGGTCTCACCAGGACACGCTTTTCCCGCTGGAGTCGCCGCCTTCCGCTACAATCGACTATTGAAAAAATAATATTCCCTTTTAACGGAGCCAATAGAAATACGAGCTTCCATCGTTTGGTATACACAAATTATAATTCAAAAAATGCTGCTCCAAAAGCCAGTCATCATCAACTTTTGAAGCAGCACAGCTATTTTATATTCTCACATAAGGGGCTAGTACTTGTTCCATTTCCTGAGCCCACGCGTGAAATGCCGGATACAGCGATTCCTTTATGACTTGCTCTTTCATCCGCTGATCATTGAAAAACCCGTTGAGCTGGGAAGCCTGCTCAGCGACTGTTTCGAATCTATCAATAACCTCTTGAATGTCGTCTGCAAAAATGCTTTGCAGCGTCTCATTCACATTCGCCACCTGGTACAAGGCCGCAAAGATATCGGATAACATTTGATCGCTTTCTGTTTTACTATAATCTTCAAAGCTATTGATGACATACACAAAGCCTTCTTCAATCGTCGTCAGCAGATCCACATATTGCTGAACGAAGCTGAACTGCTCTTCTGTTAATGGTTGTTTTCCCAATAGGTTCACCTAATTTCCGTGTCAAAATCTTACTGGCCATTGCTAAACTGGTTCATTAAATAGACCGATTGCTGGTTGGAACGCTGGATCGCCTTTTCCATGGCCGTAAACTGGCGCCAGTAGCGGTCCTCGACTTGAACAAGCCGCTTTTCGAAGCTATTAATGCTAGTATCCAGCCCTTTAAGTGTCCGGCCAATGGCGAACTGCTGCTGAGTCGAGAAAGAGTTTCCTGCCTTTGCCTTTAATTGGTCCATCGTTTTATTCACCGTATCATACAAGCGATGCATAATTCCTTTTTGTCCATCTGTTGTACCGTCACCACGGAAAAAGTTTTCAACAGCTTCTGGGTTCTCTTCAATGGCCTTGCGGAGTTTCGTTTCACTAATTTCCAGTTTCCCGCCTTCTAAATAGTTGCCCGTCGTTGTAATACCGAGCTTCGCCATTTGATTAAACATAGTTGATACTTTGTCGTTTGTCACCGGCTGGGAAAAATTCATCCGCATATTGTTCAGAACACTGCCTAGTATAGGGTCACGACGCAAAAGCCCGCTTTTCGCCTTCTCCTCCCATAGCTCCTGTTGCTTATCGGACAGCGACTCACGTTGATCATCGGTGAGTGGTGTGTAATTGCGGTATCTTTCTTCACCCGTTTTCTTCTGGATTTTATCGATAAGTTCGTTATATTTATTGACGAATTCTTTGATGTTATCGAAGACTTTGCTGCTGTCGTTGTTGATGGAGACGCTGACAGCCGGGCCAGTTTCGAATTCTTGTTTTAGCGTGAATGTGACGCCGTTCATTTCGAAGGTGTTGGAGTTTCTTTCGGTTGATAGACCGTTGATAGTAAATACGGCGTTTTCTCCGCCTTTTTCTAATGATGGATCATCGGAAAATTTCAATATTCCGGTCATAAAATCCCCATCCGTTTGAATTTCCATTCCTGTCGTGTTCCCAAACTTACCCGTTTCTGTTCGGGTTAATGAAACGTTTCCAGTAAACGTATCGAAGAACATAGAAACTCCGGCGTTTGAACTGTTTACCTTATTGACGATTTGATTCATTGATTCAGCAGAGTTAATTAAAAACTTTTCTTTTACCTCTCCCTTGGACGTTTGGGAAGTAATACTAAAAGCAGAGTACTCCTGTGTATACGTTACCTCTGCTACCGTGTCCTTCGCCTGCTCATCTATAAAACTGATTTTGCCTGTATTAAGGTTTATTTCACCCTTAACATCATTAGTATTCTTATCAACTAACTTTACAGTTCCTTTAGCAACATCTAGGGAAGCGGGGTCAAGCTCATAAAAATTTATATCTGTCCCTGATGTTACCTTTAAAGAGAATGTTTCATCCACGGCAATTCCCGCTTTAGAAAGCTGCATCTCCTTGCCCGCCTCGGTGAAGGTTTTAGTGTCTAGCTTTTGTTTAATAACATAGTCTACTTTAATGCTTGCATCTTTTGGAGGAACTGTCTTGAATGTCAACTTCCCATCTTTACTTAGACTTACATCATCGTCACCAAGTGTTGCGCCCTCTCCTACAACCTTAAAAACTTTCCCACCTACCTTTACAGTCATCTCACTTAGGGCAGTGATAGAAATCTCTTCTCCTGCTTTAAGTCCAATCGCTATTGGGTTACTTGTGCCGTCGGCTGCTAAAACAGCTCGATCAACAACTCCTTGTGACCAACCAAAACTGCCCCCATCCTTAATTTTGGATTGCTGGCTGCGTAGGCTTTGAGAAGGATCAATCTTATCAGTGGAGTTTGCTAAAATGGGCTCTTTACTAGTTCTCGTAGCAGCGCTAGCCAACTGTTCTACCTTCTCAATAGAATAAGAAGATTGACTAGCCGCACTGCTCGCCGTTGCCGTTACTCTTGCTTCATCAGTCGATGCTGTCGTTCTCGCCCGGTATTTGGTCGTTAGTTTCATTTGTGTCAACTCTGATCGAAAGTCCTGAAGTAATAGATTCATTGCCCGGTAGTCATCACGCTGCCATTCCAATACTTGCTTTTTTTGCTTTATTTTATTAAGCGGCATCCGTTCCGCTTTCATGAGGTCTTTTACCATTTGGTCGATATCCATCCCACTTGCCAATCCGCCGATCCGAACCATTTATCTCCCACTCCTTACCTGTTTAATCTGCTAATTTGAGGAATTAGTATGTAACGATCATTAAATTATCTTCTCCAGTATTTATATCGGTTAATCGGGAGGGAGTTTAACAGTGAAAGAGAAACAATCCGATATAATGCTCACGCCCTTACATCCGATATCTTTTCCTGTTTTCTTTTAGTGGAAAGAGAGCTGAAAATTGGAAGGTGTATTTCATTGTAAAATTTAACGCTGGAAACCTATAATTAAATCAGCCTATTTTAGAAAGGAAGCTATCAGATTGAGAAGCTTTTTTTATACGATTATTGTTTTAGTTCTTTTATTTATCTCTTGGCCTCTTATTGAAAAGCAAATGGGTGAACCCGATGCTTCCCCATTAATGGAGAAAATGATCTCTTTTACAGAAAACCCTTATTTTTCTAAAGCACTTGACAGTCTTTCTGCCACTCTGCAGCAGTTCATTACCTCAAGTGATACAGCCACCGAACAAGAAACAACAAAATTTAAAAAGCCAGCTTTAACAAAGCCGGAAGCGCAGGCTTTCTCTATTCACAACATCGAACTTTTAGACAGCAAAGCAGAGGTAGAGAAGATTCTCGGTGCTCCTAAACGCTCTTCTTACAATGAATACGGAGTGGAGTGGCACACGTATCATCAGGACTATCAAAATTTTCTGATGGTGGCTTATGATGATCACAACAAGGTAGCCGGTCTTTATACGAATCAGGATCTCGTTTCTTCCACAAGCGGCATCAAACTCGGCAGTTCGAAAGAAACCGTTCTCCAGAAACTTGGAGTGCCTCTGAGCCAAATGCGCAAAGGCTTAGTTTATATGAAGATTCAAGAAAAAGAGGATTATAGTGTGTTTATGATTGATAACAGCTACGTCACCATTTTTTATGATAAACATGAAAATAATACAGTGACCGCCATTCAAATCATCAACAAAGAGTTAGAACAAGAAAAACCTTCCTTTTACGCACAAGGGAGTGCACCGTTAAAAGAAGGGTTTGAATATCAGTTATTTGATTTAACGAATGCTGCCCGGGTAAATCATCACCTGCCAATTTTAAGATGGGATGATCAGGTGAAAATAACCGCAAGAAAGCATAGTGCAGATATGGCGAAGCAGCATTATTTTTCTCATACAAATCTTCGAGGACAATCGCCCTTTGATCGGATGAAGGCTGATCACGTCTTTTTCACATCGGCCGGAGAAAATTTGGCCTACGGACAGTTCAGCAGCATTTTTGCCCATGAAGGTCTCATGAATTCTCTCGGTCACCGGGAAAACATCCTGCGGCCTGAATACCGCTTTTTAGGTGTTGGAGTCGCATTTAATGAGGAAGCGCAGCCTTACTTCACGGAAAATTTCTTTGCTAAATAGTTGAAAGGGCCGAAAAAATCCGGCCCTTTTTTGCGTCAATTATTCGCCGCCATTCGTCCCAGCGGGCCATTTTGATCAATAATATCCTGCAAATTATAAACGGAAATCAGAAACATCGGAAAACCAAAAACATATGGAGTAATCTCATAAAGCTGAAAGTAGATGACAAGCGCTTTGTCGACAATATAGGCTGAATAGCTGTAAAACCGTTTAGAAGCGGGATATCACGCTAATGGATTTGTACACGGACTAAATCCGACAGTCTTTTCACGTAATCACTTCCAGGCTTAAATAAGTCTTTAAGCTGATAAAGCTTTCCGTTTTGCTAATTAAACGTCCAGGACTTGATATAGGTCATTCTATGAGCCGCATGAGCATGATACGTATAATTGGAGAACGATAAGCTTAAAACTTCACGCTGATTATTCTTAATCTCATAGGAACCTTTCATTTCTTCAACGATTGTCTGCATATTTCCAACTTGCAGGTCGATTAGCTGCTAGGTTTAATAGACAATAGTGCGATTTATTGCTTTTTCAATCCCTTTATTTTTCATACCGGTAACTTGGGAGTAGAAAACTGTTTTATTCGGCCCGATATTTAGCTTGATTGCTTGAATTGTAACTGGTCATGCATTAGGCACCATTTCTCATCCTTCTCTCGTTTTACTGCATAGTACTCTTAACGATAAAGAGGGTGTGCGGAGGGGCATGAGATTAGCCATTCTCCCCCCTGATTCATTTTTCGTACAAAATGTTAAACTTCCGGTCCATACGATATAATACAGATAGGTCTTTCTTGCAGAACATAGGAAATACCTCATACCTACCGAATAAACCATCTTTCTAGGCAGGTAAAATCTTTTGTGATATTGTGTATATTTTTTACTTGTCTCCCCGAAAATCAGCAAGTCTTTCAGAAAATCATGTATAACTAGAGAGTGTAATTCATTCCATAACCCCTGGGAGGTGATTCAGGGAAATACGGACTCTTTTCCATCTATTAAAAAATACTTTGTCGATTATTATTTATTTTATTAGACAATTGGCCAAAGAAAAAAGAAAGCCCCAGAAAAATGGAAGCGATTACACCAAGAGATATTTCACTTATGCTATTTCCCTTTTCTTAATGAAAGTTGGCGTGTCCACCCTCTTAAAACCAAACTGTGATAAAAGGAGAAATGTGTATGCAAGAAGATAATAATCATACCCCTACCAGCCTGCAAAGAACGATGACAAGCAGACATTTATTCATGATCTCTTTGGGAGGGGTTATTGGCACAGGGCTTTTCTTAGGCTCTGGCTATACGATCAATCAAGCTGGACCGGGAGGCGCGGTTCTGGCCTATCTTGTAGGAGGATTTCTCGTATACCTCGTTATGCTCTGTTTAGGAGAATTAGCTATCGCCATGCCCGTTGCCGGTTCTTTCCAAGTGTACGCAAGCAAATATATTGGGCCCGGCGCCGGCTTCGTCATCGGCTGGATGTATTGGTTAAACTGGTCCGTTACAGTCGGTGTGGAGTTTACAGCATCCGGTATGCTGATGAAACGCTGGTTCCCGGACACGCCGATATGGATATGGTGTGTAGTATTTGCCGTTCTTCTCTTTCTCTTAAATGCCGGCTCTACCCGCAGTTTTGCAGAATCGGAGTTTCTGCTTTCAAGCATTAAAGTGGCGACCATTTTATTATTTATTATCATAGGCGCGGCAGCCATGTTTGGACTTGTTCATATAAAGGGAACAGAACCCGCTCCCGGTCTTTCTCATTTTGTAGATAATGGCGGACTCTTTCCGAATGGTTTTGCTGCTGTCTTTCTTACCATGATTGCTGTTACTTTTTCATTTCAGGGAACAGAGTTAATAGGAATTACTGCCGGAGAAACGAAGGAGCCTCATAAAGCGATTCCTAAAGCGATCAATAACACTGTATGGCGGACGATGTTTTTTTATGTACTGTCTATGATTGTACTCGTTAGTCTCATTCCATGGCAACAAGCAGGTGTAATTGAAAGTCCTTTTGTGATGGTTTTTGACGGTGTTGGTATTCCATATGCAGCTGATATTATGAACTTCGTTATTCTTACGGCGGTACTCTCCGTAGCGAACTCCGGGCTATATGCTTCCACACGTATTCTATGGGCCATGTCTGGCGATGGAATGGCAAGTTCTGCTCTCCGCAAGCTAAGCAAGCGCGGAGTGCCGTTAAATGCTTTATTTGTAACGCTCGCGATCTCTTGCTTGTGCCTGCTGTCAAGCTTTGTAGCAGAAGACACTGTGTACGTGTGGCTCTTATCCATTTCAGGAATGGCCGGTCTTGTGGTGTGGGCATCCATTCCTATTTGTCAATATTTTTTCCGCAGCCGTTTTCTTGCAGAAGGAAGGCCGCTCAAAGACTTACAATACCGCACGCCGTTCTACCCAGTTATACCTATTCTCTGCTTCCTCCTGTGCGCAGCTGTCTTAGTAAGCATGGTATTCGTTGAAGATCAAAGAATGGCCATTTACTGTGGAGTGCCTTTTATGATTCTTTGTTACCTATATTATTATGTAAGAATACGTCCGAAGAAAGACTCTTCCTCTTCAGAGTTTACGACCGAGAATGGAAAACTGAATATTCATAATTAATTTTTTTCTGTCTTTTTGGGATAGTAAAAATAAGGCCGTTGAAATGATTGATTCAACGGCCTTTTTAAGATAGCAAAAAAAGGATTGTTTTTTATGTTCAAGAACTGCTACCCTTTTTAACATCTCTAGTGAAGGATTCAACCTTTGCTATATATCAAGATATACTCTATTCCATACTTTCCGCAAATAAAAAAAGAGCAACCACTTTGGCTACTCTAAAATGATTCTCTTATCCTTTCAAATCAATATTGCCCCCTAAATGTGGCTGAGCAGCGTGTTGGATGGCTGTTGCATTAGCAGTACCCATTAATCTCTGAAGGGCTTCCCCCTGCTGTTTTGCCTCTCCCATTACCATCTTCATGACTGACATAGAAGCTTGCTGCTGAATTTGTCCCTGGCTTAATGCCATTGACATGAATGCTATATCCATAAAACTGCCTCCTTTCCCTTCTAATAAATCACAGAATGTAGCTGCTTCTCTAGAGAGTGAACTTCACGTTTTAATTTATTCAGTTGATCATTCAACTCATCAATCTCTATTGACGTAAGCTCATATTCAAGAGCGTACTCTGCTATTTGCTTCATTTCACGGAGCTTCTCATCTATCTGTTCAAGAATGCTATCTCGTTCCTTACACCATTGGAGTTGTTCTTCAAGAAAGTTTTTATAGTCTTGGTGAGTGTTATCCATTTATTTTTCTCCTGACAGGCAATTTTTTATAAGGTCTAAAAAGACTGACTTTGTACAATTAAAAATCTCTAAATATCCACCTTAACTTCTTCATTGGCTAATGCCTCATTCACATGTTACCATAAGAACAAACATTCTTTAAAGATGAGGTAATGATGAATGGAGCCATGGAAATTGTCTTCCGTCCAGCAAAATGTTTTGATCGCAAGTATTGCAGGAGACGGAGAAATAACTAATCTTTATAAAGGTTCCCGACGCAGGAATAACAGCTATGGGGAACACTATGGCGTCTAACAACTAGCATATCGTGAATGGAAACAAACGCTCATACCAGAGTTGCTGTATCTCACTCCCAAAAGCAACACACTACGCGCAAAATCTAGTTCTCTCTTTATAGAGCTTTATCCATATTTTTATGACAATGCTAATCAGAAGCAAATACCATCACGGCTGCTGCCTATTTGTACTTTACATGGACGACGGAACACTGTGTAACGAAAAGAGTAAATCACTTAAAGAAAAAGATTTATTTAAATTCTTCTATTATGCTCGCTTTACTGAACTTTCCCCGACAACAGTTAGAGATATTACAACAGCATATTAATCGTACCTTTAATCTTTCTTTTAAATATGCCACCGTCACGGACGGCTATCGCTCTGCTTTAAAATTCACCTCGGTAAAAGACACACTTACTTTCCTGAATACTATCCAATCCATTACGGTAGCATGCCAAAGCATGTACTACAAAACAAACTGAGCTTGGCGTTTTAACTATGAGAAAGAACTGCTTGCCAAGTAATGCCAATAACCACCAGTTCAGAAAGAAGCAAGCCCTATTCATGTGAGGAAATTTCATTAATGATCTCTCGCTTAAACAAACCGGTCAAACAACAAATCAAAGTGCTACGGCCCTCGGCCACACTTATTGGTCTGTCACTTATAAGCTAGGGACGCTTCGGCGAGAAGGCTTAATACAAAATTAATGGAATAAAAACCTCCCCTCCCTATGACTTCGGAGAGGTTAATAAACTTTTAGTAAAAAAATTATATGTGATGAAACAAACTTCAAATGACAGCTAGGTTTCTGTAGTTAATAAAAAGAGACCCTAGTATAACTAGAGTCTCTTCCAAATAATCTAAAATTAACGAAGAAGTTGAAGAACTCCTTGTGGTTGTTGGTTCGCTTGCTTTGCGACTGTACCTTTCAGTGACAGAATAGACTATATCTTCACCCTTATTCTATAAGGGGCTGGGCACTTCGAACAGCGTTTACTGCCCTACGAGATTCATAGTCATAGCTTTTACCTTAGACCGTTTTCTCTAGTCGTTGAACCTTCTCCAGAGTTTCCTCACAGGAGCTTGGCTGCTGATTATCCATTGTTCCATCTCCATCATTTTCACACCTTCACGTTGACCGTTTCCAGTTACGTTGTGGTTGATGAAGCTTTAGGAAGTTCCAGCAATTCACCCAGTGATCCTCTTATCCGTTACCAGATAAGACGCCCTTCTTATCTAATTATCTCAAGAGTTGTAAAACGCCTTGAGGCATTTGATTCGATTGAGCCAACATTGCTTGTGCTGCTTGAGAAAGAATAGAATTCTTCGTTTGGTTCATCATTTCTTTCGCCATCGTGCGAACATTTGCTTTCACAAATGACCAGACTATATCTTCACCCTCTAGCAATCTAGTAGGGGTCGGGCACTTCGGATTCACAATGCTGATGATACATTGTTTCACCTATGGATTCATCGTCATAGCTTTCGCCTTAGACGGTTTCCTAGTCGTTGAACCTTCTCCAGAGTTTCCTCACAGGAGCTTGGCTGCTGATTGCCCAATCTTTTCTTTTTTAGACCGTCACGCTTGTCGTTTCCAACTACGTTGTGGTAAGAAAAGCTCTAAGGGGTTTCCAGCAATTCACCCGATAATAATCACTAACCGTTACCAGCTAGGACGACTGTGCTTGTCACTGCCTAAGCAGCTAAAGCATAATCTACGTCACGGATACGAGATTCCGCTGCAGTTAGGTTTTCAGAAGATGTACCTAAGTTGTTAATTGTGTGTTCTAGACGGTTTTGGTATGCACCAAGTTTAGAACGTTCTGCAGAAACTGCATTAATCGCATTGTCTAATACTTTGATTGCAGCTGTAGCAGAGTCATGCGTAGAAACATCAAGAGCAAATTCTGCACCATCGTTATTAGTTCCGTTCGTAACATCTTTAGTAGCTGTGAATTTAGCACCTTCAACGACACCTTGAGATGCACCAGCAGATGTACCAGAAATATTCAATGCTTGAGAACGCATATCTTTAAAATCAACTTGGAAACTTTGTCCATTGTTGGCACCAATTTGGAGTTTTTCAGTGAATGTTCCACCAACTACTTCAGCTGTTTCCTTGCCAGCCGCTTTTGTTTCAAATGACCATGAAATTGTGTCATCCACTGCAAAATTAGCTGCATCCCAACCGCCAATATTGACCTTTGCTTCACCAATACCATCTTCTGCTGTAAGAGTTACGTTATTCTCGCCATTTGTGATTCTAACTGCTGTACCCGCAGCATTACTTCCAGATTCTGTTAGAGTTGCTTCGAAATGTTTTGCATCAATAGAGAAAGTAATATAGTCAGTTCCAGCAGAAAAATCATTCGCTGAATAAGTACCACTGAACGCAACTTTTAGATCACCATAATCAATAGCCGTACTAGATGCAGCACCTGCTTGAGCTCCGTAACCTGTAACTGCACCCCATGTAGTACCATCATCACCTAGTTTTTCTAATTTAAATGTATCATTAGCTGTACCAACTAATCTATAAGTACCACTTGCTAAATCACTATTTTTGTCAACAGTAATTCCTACCTTAGCAGCAGTAACGTTACCAGTTGCAGTTCCAGCAGTTGAGCTTGTTCCTACATAACTAACAGTTACTTTATGCTCACCATCAGCAAGTCCTTTAGCAGATGTTACTGCTTCACCGTCTAGTTTGTTATTACCATAAGTTTGAGTTACAGTTACTGCAGCATTATTACCTAATTGAATTTCACTACCGGCTAAGCCTGATTGAGATGCTGTGATTTGTAGTTTGTTTCCATCCGTTTTTGTTAAATAAACACCGGAAACTCTTGATGAACCAGAGTTGTTTGCTGCATTAACAATTGCATCAACAATCTTTTCAGCACTTCTTGCACCGTTTAAGTCAACAGATAGTCCTGCGTTTCCATTATAGCTACCATCTGCACTATCATAAAATGCAATTTTTGTTCCATTAACAACGATTTCAGACCCCTTCAATTCATCTATAGTTGCTTTAGAGAAATCAATAGTTTGCGTTGCATGTGCACCTTGTGAACCCGCATTTGTAACATTAGTACCTGCAGTAGTAATAGCTTGTTTACCATTTGCAATAGTTACAGAACCACCATCGAGTGCACCTTGTAATTTGCCATCAGTTGATAAACTCACAGCATTCGCTTGGATTTGAAGCTTGTTGCTACCAGTACTTCCTCCAATTGCAGATGCAGTATATTTACCTTTTAAATTCTCATCATTATTAATAAGTGAAGTTAATTGATTTACTATATCTGTTGCAACATCTGCTCCAGCTTCATTGTTTGATGTTTTGATAGTAATAGTATTTCCAGACACACCACTATTTGTTGCTGTAGAATCAAACGTTACCTTAATCTCTCTACCATCTAAATTAATATTGAAATACTTACCATCATCAGTAGTAGCCGTTGCATTAATAGCAGCAATATCAATAGTTGCTGTTGCTCTATTACCAGGAGTATTTAATCCATTAGTTATACCAGAACCACCAGCAAGCTTAGCAGCAATATCCAATCCATTACCAGAAACCTTTGTAGCAGATTTAGGATCAACCCCACCACCATTTAACAATTTCTTCGTATTGAATTCAGTAGTGTTACCGATACGGTTGACTTCAGATGTTAATTGGTTAATTTCTTTTTGGATTTCTCCACGGTCTTGATCAGTATTCGTTCCGTTTGCTGCTTGTGTAGCAAGTTCTTTCATACGTTGAAGGATATCATGTGTTTCATTTAAAGCACCTTCAGCTGTTTGAATCATTGAAATACCATCTTGTGAGTTCTTAGCAGCCATGTCTAAACCACGGATTTGCCCACGCATTTTTTCAGAGATTGCTAGACCAGCAGCGTCATCTCCAGCACGGTTTATACGAAGACCTGAAGATAATTTCTCCATAGATTTAGATTGCGCACCTGAAGCACTGTTCAACTGACGATACGTGTTAAGTGCCGCAATGTTGTGATTAATTCTCATTTCCTTTTCCTCCTTGGATTATACGGTGGACTTCCGTTTCCACCGGTGAGTGATTTATATAAAAAGCGTGAAGCTTCTTATACCTTTATTAGGGGGCGAAACTCTGCCAGTTCTGTACAAAAAGGACGGGCAGCTAAACAGCTTCAAGCGTCCTGCTTGAATTCGTTTAGCTGCCCGTCCTTGGGCTAAGTTCTTATTCAGTTTGTTTTGTGATTTTACACTTTTTCAACTTGTCGAGCGGCTTCATGTATTTCGCCGCGAACGATTGGCACTTCTCTTGGTGCGTCAATAGCTAATCTAAGATTACCATCTTCACTTTTAACTACTTTGACAAAGATATTGTCATTAATGACTACGTACTCCCCTGGCTTTCTCCCTAGAACTAGCATAGTTTCACCTCGTATGATTTTTTTAAAATGATTCTTTCTTTAACTTACCTCATTATATAGCAAGCAAGTTGCATTAAATAGGTCTAACTACCTGTTTTAGTCACAAAAAAAGGCTGAGTGATAGACTTCTGGGTAGACGGGTAGCGTCTTAAGAAGTTATCACTCATCCTTGAGTGTGCTATTATTAATAAAAAATTTAATAATTTCATCCGTGAAATTATGTAGTTGTTTTAACTATTTTTTATATCGGAAGGTTTATTCATTTGTTTAGCTGTTTTTTAAAATTTTTTAATGTTTTCGCTATTATTTTTTTGTAAATTATAAAAAATATAAAGGCTCCAGATAAAATCTGGAGCCTAAGGATAAACCTATTAACGTAACAATTGAAGTACGCCTTGTGGTTGTTGGTTCGCTTGCTTTGCGACTGTACCTTTCAGTGACAGAATAGACTATATCTTCACCCTTATTCTATAAGGGGCTGGGCACTTCGAACAGCGTTTACTGCCCTACGAGATTCATAGTCATAGCTTTTACCTTAGACCGTTTTCTCTAGTCGTTGAACCTTCTCCAGAGTTTCCTCACAGGAGCTTGGCTGCTGATTATCCATTGTTCCATCTCCATCATTTTCACACCTTCACGTTGACCGTTTCCAGTTACGTTGTGGTTGATGAAGCTTTAGGAAGTTCCAGCAATTCACCCAGTGATCCTCTTATCCGTTACCAGATAAGACGCCCTTCTTATCTAATTATCTCAAGAGTTGTAAAACGCCTTGAGGCATTTGATTCGATTGAGCCAACATTGCTTGTGCTGCTTGAGAAAGAATAGAATTCTTCGTTTGGTTCATCATTTCTTTCGCCATCGTGCGAACATTTGCTTTCACAAATGACCAGACTATATCTTCACCCTCTAGCAATCTAGTAGGGGTCGGGCACTTCGGATTCACAATGCTGATGATACATTGTTTCACCTATGGATTCATCGTCATAGCTTTCGCCTTAGACGGTTTCCTAGTCGTTGAACCTTCTCCAGAGTTTCCTCACAGGAGCTTGGCTGCTGATTGCCCAATCTTTTCTTTTTTAGACCGTCACGCTTGTCGTTTCCAACTACGTTGTGGTAAGAAAAGCTCTAAGGGGTTTCCAGCAATTCACCCGATAATAATCACTAACCGTTACCAGCTAGGACGACTGTGCTTGTCACTGCCTAAGCAGCTAAAGCATAATCTACGTCACGGATACGAGATTCCGCTGCAGTTAGGTTTTCAGAAGATGTACCTAAGTTGTTAATTGTGTGTTCTAGACGGTTTTGGTATGCACCAAGTTTGGAGCGTTCGGAAGATACACTATCAATAGCTGTTTGTACAGTAGTGATCGCAGCATCCGCACCAGCTTTAGTGGAAACATCTACTCCAGCAATACCTAATGCTCCTGATCTCATATCTGAAATACTAAGGTTAATATTTTGTCCCTGATTAGCACCAATCTGGAAGTTTGCTGCACCAGCAGTTACTACTACATTACCAACAGATGCATCCTTTGCATAGTTAGAGTTTGTTTTAATCTCAATACCAAAATCCGAGAAGTTAAGTGTTTGAGCTCCGGCAGCATTGTCGATAGTCTGCGCTTTTCCTGAAGCATCAGTCATAGTTAGCTTTCCAGTTGCAGCACTTGTTATGGTATAAGTACCAGCGGCAGCGCCTGTAGTAGATGCAGATGCTACACCTGCAACAGCTAGGACAGTAGTAGTGCCAGGAGCCTGGTTTACTGTTCCACCCAGTCCACCATTAAGAAGTTTCTTTGTGTTAAACTCTGTATTGTTACCAATACGGTCTACTTCAGTTAGTAACTGAGCAACTTCTTTTTGGATTTCCGCACGGTCATTATTATTGTTTGTATCGTTTGCAGACTGAACTGATAATTCGCGTACACGTTGTAAAATATCATGAGTTTCATTTAATGCACCCTCAGCGGTTTGAATCATTGAAATAGCATCTTGAGAGTTCTTAGAAGCCATATCTAGCCCACGAATTTGTCCACGCATTTTTTCAGAGATTGCAAGACCAGCAGCATCGTCTCCCGCTTTGTTAATACGAAGGCCTGAAGACAGCTTTTCCATTGATTTAGACTGTGCACCAGAAGCACTGTTCAATTTGTTATAAGTGTTAAGCGCCGCAATGTTGTGATTAATTCTCATTTGATTTTCCTCCTTGAAATGAAACGTCCACATCCTTGTGGACCGTTATTGTGTAACGGGTTGTTGAGGTCGGCCGCCCTTTGTTCCTCGTTACATGTTTAATATCGGAGGCAGGTGGGTAAGTTTAATAGTTTAATGAATATTTTTTTATATTTTTTATTTTTTATGTATAAATTGTGAAAGCTTACTGTGGCAAGAAAAAGAGCCTCTTAATGCAGAGACTCTTTTGTCACTTATTTACTTTTCCTAATAAACCAAAGATGTCTTTTACTTCGGCGGAGGCATTTTCATTTTCTTCTTGTATAGATAGGTACACTTCCTTTCGATGGATATCTACGCGTTTCGGCGCATTGATGCCCAGTTTAATTTGATCGCCTTTAATACTGACAACAGTGATTTCAATATCATCGCCGATTTGGATGGCTTCTCCTGTTCTTCTTGTTAAAAGTAACATTGTGCGCTCACTCCTTTACAGCACCGGCCGGCATGATGAGGTGACGGGTGTGGTAGCGATTTTCGTTTAAAATAGCCTGCTTGGCTTTTCGATTACTCATATTGATCACAACGGGCGCCTGCAAATTAGCCGTTGTTTCATTAAATGGTTCTCGAACAGTCAAGATGGTGTACACTGCTGCATCTTCTGGCTTTTGTAGCTCTAGCGCTTCTACTGTAGCGTTATCCAGTTCAATATCATAATCAGGGAAAAAGGCAAACGGATTGGCAATAATAAAGCCCAACTGAGGTGTTTTCATTGATTGTAAAACAAAAAAAGCATCATTGTCAGAGAAAGCAAGCAATGTAAACTGCTTTTCTTCCACAAATCCTGGGATTCCATGATGAAACGCTAAAATAGCTTCCTTTTCTATTTCAACCTGCCCATGGTATTTTGTTTCGATCTTCATCTTGTTCACATCCTTTTATTATATTTCTTGTTCGTAGTTAATCCCTCTGTATTTTAAATTTGCAAAGTCAACAGATAAAGAGGGGTATTGTTTCATACTAATGTTTATCTTACCCGGTTGATAATTGTAAATTGGCTTTTGCGGACGCGTATTATTAATGACTGGATTTACTTTTACATTAATATCTACTTTACCCGGATCATATTGGATACTAACCCCGCCTGCCGAAGGAATCCAGCCAATGTTGAATTCAAGCTCCGGCCCTTCGCTGTTCTGCTTCGCTTGATCAATAAGCGGTTCACCGCCATTTTCAATCATCATTAACTCATCACCCTGGGATGACACTCGTTCCAAACCGCCTAGCCAATCTTGATACCCCTGCTGGGCCGCTTCTTCAATCCGCTTGGAAATATGCTTTAAGTCCATATCTTCCCGTGCTTTTGTCTGGTCAATCGTCAGCCGTGCCGGTGTGCGCTCAATCGTCATTTCTGCCGGTGGCTGTTGTAGGTCTAGTTCAGCAGACGGCTGTTCAATGGACTGAACCGGCTGCTGAGTTGTCATCTCAATTTTGGCTTGCTGGGACGTCATCCTAATTTGGGGCACTTGCATCGTTCGTCACCTCCTGTAAAATAAAAAAGCTATCCCCGCAGGAATAGCTTATCTTAAAAAGTCCATTAAAGTAGGCTGGATAATGCGGGCACCGATGCTCAGGGCGGCACGGTGGACGCTTTCTTGAGTTTTTAGTTCTGTAATGACTTTTTCCATATCGATATCTTCATTTTCAGACATAATGCGGTTCGCGATAACTTCTTGATCCGCCACCCGTTCCTCCATTAGCTCAATACGGTTTAAACGAGCACCAATATTCGCACGTTCATACGTAACAGCATTGATATGCTCATCCAAATCGCCAAGGAAATCACCGATTTCTCTATCAGTTTTGTCTCCCTTTAATGTAGATGAAAGTTTTTCAATGTCCGCGAACATCTTTTGTGTAAAAGCCTTTGTAGGATCAGCATTCACTTGAATGTAAACTCCCTTGGATAGCTCTAACTTAACCGGATCACCTTTTGGGTTAACAGTCACTATTCCCTCACTACTTATTGCAGCTGGTGGATTTAACGTATCGGTTCCATTAAACAAATACTTATCCCCGAATTTCGTGTTGGCGATTTGAACAAGGTGTTCTTTCAATTGATCAATTTCCTGCATAATCGCTTGCCTCTGGGTGCCCTCATACGTATCGTTGCTTGCCTGTACGGTTAATTCCCGAATTCGTTGCAAGGCACTCGTCGCTTTATCTAAAGCGGCATCTGAGTTTTCCGTCCAGTTATACGCTTCAGAAAAATTGCGTTGATACTGCTCAACTTCCAGCAAATTCGTCCGGTACGTCATTCCCTTCATAGCCACGACAGGATCGTCAGACGGGCGGGTAATTTTCTTTTGAGAAGCCATTTGGTCCTGCAGCTTGCCAAGCCGGTCATAGCTGCCTGACAGGTTGGTCAGCATGTTATTAGATAACATCGATTGTGTTACGCGCATCATTTATCCCCCCTTCTTATCTTCCTACCGTGCCCATGCCGTTAATAATTTTATCAAGCATTTCATCTACTACCGTAATATTTCTTGCGGCCGCATTGTAGGCATGCTGGAATTTTATTAAATCTGTCATTTCTTCATCAAGTGATACCGAGCTGACGGATTGGCGGTTTGTTTCTACCGATTGAGCGAGTACTGAGCTGTTTTTTGACATACGCAGCGCCTGCTGGGCATCAACACCAAGCTTTCCGATAATCCCTTCATAAAAAGACTGGATTGTTCCACCTGTTTCAATGGCACTGAGACTGTCAAGATTGATAGGTACCTCTGGATTTGAAAAGCCCTCTAATTTGTACGTTCCCTTCAACAATATAGTGGAAATATTGGCTAAGTTAATAGCGTTTGCTCCGTTTCCGCCATTTAAAGCTTTGGCAGAAGCGGCAATTTGTTTTGTGGTAATTCCCCCCATAGCGATAGAGCTTGCGGCTCCAACATAATTGTCCTTGTCCATGTTTTCTAGCCCTTGGAAGAAAGAAACAGAAGGAGACATCGCGCCTTCTAAACCATACCCCTTGCTATGCACTTCATTAAAAATCCGTCCGAATGTATAAGCCATCTTATCTAAATCGTTAAGCATGTTTGGGTAAAGACCTTCATGGGAATCTGCCAGCCCTTTTAATCTTCCTTGTGAAAAATCCCCTAAATCTATATTTCCGTTTGCTACCGTTGCCTTTGAAGAGTCTTTAACGGTAAAACCTGTTATATCTCCTTTGTTGTCTTTAGTTGGTTCAATAGAATTAAACTTATCTCCATTTACAAGCTCTACAGGATCGCCATTTGTATTGACTAACGAGATCGTATAAGTCCCATCCGCAATCTTGAACGCATTACCGCCAGAAGGATTTTTTATTACTTTAATATTCACAAGCTGCGATAGCTGGTCTACCAACCTATCACGCTCATCATACAAATCATTCGGCAAATAGCCATGCGGTTCAATCTCGCTGATTTGCTTATTAATCCCGCCAATCTGTTCAAGGATAGAATTGACTTCATCTACATGTACATTAATTTGGCTGCCAATATCATTCTTAATCGCTGAAATGGAATCGCTCAGATAATGGAACGTATCAACGACAGCTTGTCCACGCTGCAAGACAACCGCCCGCGCTCCTTCATTCTCCGGATTCACACTCAAATCCTGAAGCGACTGCCAAAACTGCCCCATGACGGCGGCTAAGCCATTCGTGCTCGGTTCATTTAGGATGTTTTCCATTTTACTTAACGCTTCTGACTTGGACTGCCAGTAGCCGAGTTTGTTATTTTCAGTCCGGTATTGCGTGTCTAGGAAGCTTTCCCGTACACGCTGAATCGAGCCGGCTTCCACGCCTGTTCCCATTTGTCCTGGAATTTGCGGGCGATTCATAGCCGGTGCCGGATACGGCTCAGTTTGCTGAAAGTTCACACGCTGGCGTGTATAGCCTGGTGTGTTGGCGTTAGCGATATTTTGTCCGGTTACGCTAATAGCGGTTTGCTGTGTAAACATGCCGCGCTTGGCGGTTTCTAACCCCTGAAAAGTGGAACGCATCGTTGTTCCTCCGTTTCTCTATCATCGTTTTGCTTAAATTGCTCAAAAAAAAGGGGGCAACATAGCCCCTTACCTTATACTTGTGAATCAAACATGGAACGCTTCGGCCGCTGTCCGGCATGTTTAGCCGGGTGTGTATAGGTTGCCTGCTGCGGCTGCGGTTGGAGCATACTCATGCTCATGCTGACGAATTGGAGCGACTGATAAATGAGCTTTTGGTTTAAATCATTTAGTTCCTTTAATTGCTTCAGCCGCTCAAGGAGACTCGTCTGCAATTTTGCTAGTCGCTCCTTGTCCGCTTCTGTTGCTGCCGAAATACAGTCTTCAATCGTCGCCTCCGCCTTGCCAGCCACTTTTTCTGCTTCCCGCTGGCGTTCTACCTCTAGCGTTTGAATGGCGGCTGTGTACTTTTGTTCGTCTTTCAACAGCTGATCCAGTCCATCCATGTCGTTTCGCTTAATAATATCGGTTTTCTTTTCACAGAGCGCCAGCAGCATTTCGTGCAGGCGGTCCATCTTTGCTAGTGTGTCAATTAATTTCCCTGCAGACATATTTCTTTCCCTCTGCTTTCCTGCGGCGCGTTTGGCACTCCGCTTTCATTATTTCTTATAAAACTTCACAATGCCCTCAGCGATTTTCTCCGGCTGCGGCTGATATTCACCTTTGGCTACCTGTTGTTTCAGGCTTGCGATTTTTTCCATACGTTCTTTTGTCATTTTAGACACTTCCTGCATGCCTTTTGCCGCTGAAGAGATTTCCAGTTTATCTTTTGGCGCCTCGACCGCTTTTTTTGCGTCTTGCACTTTGTTTAGCTGTCTTTGGTACGGATTGATGCCGGATACGCCATTCTGGTTAATTTTCACGTCTGTTGATCCCTCTCTTTCTTTTTTTCCGATTTTCTCATGTGTTTACTCATTATATCGGTTTTTTGGAAAAAAAGTTAACAGCGGTTTCATAGGCGGTTTTTATCAATTTTTCTTAAAGGTCCAGTGCCGCTCAAAAAAGAAAATCGGGTCATTTTTACTATCTCTATTTTAACTTCTTTTATTCGCCGCATAGTAAGTCGTTTGTTTTTCTTGCTTTGCTTTTTCGGCTAAAAAGGCTTCCTCACGCTGGATTTGCTTTAAATCCGTTTCAATGTCATTTGAACAATCTCCGCAAACTTTGCCTTTATTAATGATGGCTCCGCACCGGTCACATGGATAGCCGAGGTTCGGAAAATGGGCTGCATGGAGTCGGCCTTTTTTCATCCATTTGTGAATGAGCATCTCATCCACTCCTGTCACTTCTACAACTCGTTCAATTGTAGCTGCCCGGTTTTCTCGCTGGCGTAAAAATTTGTAGACTGTTTCATACAGTTGTTCTTCTTCTTTTGCACACTTCGCACAAACATCACGAAATGCATTCTCCATGTAAAGATCACCGCAACGCGGACAGTTGACAATTTCCCCCATATCAATACCTCCAACAATCACTCAGGTTCCCTATCCTCTGGCAAGCGTGAGTGCACTCACTTCCGCTGCTCCTGCTTGTTTCAACAGATGAGCAGCCTGCCTAAGAGTAGAGCCTGTAGTATATATATCGTCCAGGATGAGAATTTTTTTATGACAAAAGGAGGATTTTTCTTTTATTCTAAAAACTTGAGGAGCTTGAAGACGTTCCACACGGGATTTCTTTGATTGCTTTTCAGAGTGGATACGCTCAAGAATAGAGGTAACTTCAAGACCGGCTACTTCAGCCAATGCTTCCGCTTGATTAAAACCACGTTCAGATAGACGCTCTTCACTAAGTGGAATAGCAATAACTAAATCATACTTAATCTGTTTGGCTGCTTCTCTGATGTCTTGGGCAAATATTTTAGCCAGTACATAATCGCCCCGGTATTTAAAACGGGCAATTACTTCTTTCATCGCGTCATTATAAACGTATAGTGAGCGGTTTTTAGCAAGCGTTCCCCGGTAGAGCGGGTCTTCCTCCCAGCGTACGCAGTCTAGACAAACTCCTTCTATGATAAAAGATGGATCAAGCGCAGCAAGCGGACGAGAACAAGTCCGGCAGCCTTCTCCCTTTATTTTTTCAAAAGACTGCCGGCATTTCTCGCAAATGACAGCCGGGTCCTCCAGCAGGAAAAACTGATGCCAGCTTAACGCCCTGTTTGTTTCTTCCTCACACAGCAAACACCTATTCATCGATCGAGCCACCCCTTTTCTATCCCTTCTCTGTTCATTTGTTCAATACGGGAAACCGCCTGGACGATCGCTTTTGTTTTACCATAGTGAAAAAAGCGAACTTCTCCGTCCGGAAAATCTGCACTCCTGCCAGCACGCCCTGCAATTTGTACAAGTGCACTTTCAGTAAACACATCGTCTTCTGCACCGATCACGGCGACGTCAATGTTTGGAAAAGTCACGCCTCGTTCTAAAATGGTGGTAGATAGTAAGAGTGGAAGCTGACATGCACGCATAAGTGCGACCTTTTCTTTTCGCTCGGAATCTTCGGCGTGTACGGAGGTGATCAAAGGGTTTAACTGCTGAAATAGCGGGAGAGCTTGCTGCATGGAATCAATATGCGGGAAAAAGAGGAGGGCTTGCTTGTTCTCCTGCAGGCTCTTCAGCGTCCAATCTTTTACATTGGCCGGCAACCGTCCCTTTTGAATCGCCTTTTTCCAGTTACCGCACCAGCTGAGCAAAGGCACAGGCAGCGGCTGTCGATGAAAACGGGCAGGAATTTTGACGAATGGCCTGTTTCCTTGTCGGCATTCTTTTTGCCAGGTTTCATTTGGGGTGGCTGTTAAGTAAATAAGGGTGGAGCTGGACTTGCGGGCTTTTTGAACAGCGAATTGCAGGGAGGTGTCGTAGGAATATGGAAAAGCATCGACTTCATCGACAATCATCACGTCAAATGCTTGATAGAAGCGAAACAATTGGTGAGTGGTAGAGACAACGAGCGGACTGTAACGGTGTCGGTCAGGACTGCCGCCGTATAAAGCTGTAACAGTGGTTTCTGGGAAGACCTTCTGCAGACGCGGAGCCAGCTCAAGTACTACATCTGTCCGGGGAGTGGCGATACAAACACGTTTTCCCACAAGTAATGCAGACTCAATGCCGTGAAAAAGCACTTCTGTTTTACCAGCTCCGCATACCGCCCAAATTAACTGCTCGCTATGATCGTGAATAGCCTGAACGACAGCGCAGGAGGCCGCCTTCTGTCCTTCTGATAACTGGCCGCTCCACTGAAGCGTGCCGTTTCCTTCGTACGCTGGTTCTGTGCCTGTCCAGTGAATGAGCTGGGAGCAGCCCGAAACGCGCCCCATCATTAGGCAATGACGGCAATAGGGACACATTGTTTTACAGCGGGCACATGGAAAAACAGCGAACCGGTCTTGTTGATCGTTGCCACAGCGCTCACAATAAAAAGTTTGCTTTTTCTTTGAAATACCGGGAAGCCACCTGATGTTTGGGGAATCCGGGAGTGGAAAGGGGATTTCTTCTTGAAGCAGGAGCCGGCCGGAAAGAAAGGCGGCGATGGAATGAGAGGAAAGCATTTTTTATCTCCTTTTTGATGAGTTTCTTCTATTATATATGACTTTCTATTTGAAGAGGGCTTTTTTCCCATTCAAACAGCGAATTACTTATATTATCATGTAAAGTAAGCGCTTTTCCATTAGCTTCCTATGATAAGAAATTGCTAATATGATATAATGTCAAGGGTTAAAAATTCCATGGGGAAAGGGGAAATTATGAAAAAATTTCTAGCGAGCCTGACCGTGATCGTTTTGTTTTTTACGTTGACGGTTCAAGCGTCTGCTCAAGTGCTGAATGACACGAAAAATCATTGGGCTGCAAAAGAAATACAGACGCTTGTCGATGCCGGTGTCATCAACGGCTATCACGATGGAACATTTCGGCCAGACGCTCAAGTAACAAGAGGACAGTTTATTGCATTTTTAGTTCGGGCATTGGATTTGCCACCTGGAGATTCCGCGTTTAAGGATGTCCCTCCAGGCAGCAATTTATATAAAGATATTGCAGCAGCCAAAAAGGCCGGCCTTCTTTTAGGGAATGCCGAGGGCTATGCACTCGCCAATGATCCGGTTACACGCTCAGATGTTGCGGTTATGCTTGATCGAGCCATGCAGTTAAAAGGAAATTACCCGACAAAAGCCGCACTAACGTATAAAGACACAGCTGAAATTACACGCTATGCTTATGAATCCGTACAGCGCATGACACATTACGGATTAATCAAGGGAACAGCAGATAACTACTTCCTGCCGAAAAAGATCGCTACACGCGGGGAATCAGCCGTCTTCGTGTACCGCTTGATGGAAAAGCTTGATTTATTTTCTGTTAATAAAGATCCAATTACGATTCCTAAACCCGTTGATTCTTCAGAGGTTGTCGTTCCTGTTAATGACTATCAGTATATCAAAGTGCGAATGAACACACGCGGTGTGCCGCTTTCATATGACAAACGCACGACAGCTGATCACATTCGTTCGACAGATTACCATTATTATTATCATATGGGGAATGCCTCTAAACCGCTTGGCTCGTTGAGGGTGACATTAAGAAAACTTGATAACGGCGATGTATTCATCTTTACAAAATTTATCCATAACGGTGATAACACCTACTCTGCTTCAGTCATTGTGCCATTCCAACAGTCGGACAACTATTCATTAGCAAAATATGAATCTTTCGGCCAAGTGGAGCAAACACATGATTCTACCTTCGGCGTTGATAAAACATCCCATCCAGTCGGTATTTTATCAGCTAAGAAAGGCAGCACCGTTACGAATGAAATGATGATGGGGAAAAACTATATTTCTCTTCATCGCCAAACAAATTACGCAAATGGACAGCGTTCAGTCCTTCGTGAGCTGATCAATGAATATGAAAGCTATCAACTATACACAGATACCGCACGGAACCTCGTTACAGCTCATGTAAATATGTCCGTAAAAGCGAAAGCCATCTCCGAAAATTGGGTATTGATTTCGAGCAAGCGTCTGTTTGCGGACAATGCTAACCGGGATGACTGGTTTAAGCGGACCATCAAAGAATACAGTTCTATTAATAACTGGCTAACAGCAGATGGCGCTTATACGAAGCTGCCATGGTCGATTGAGCCTGGTTATAAAATGGGATATGGCCGTAATATCGGCCGATTGCAGGGCGGCATTTATCTGACATCCTATGAGGGCAGCAAAGAGCGTTATTTTGAAGACCTTGTGGTAAATGCTATCGCTGATCTTGATGTTTTTTCTGGTGGAGTTATCGCTTCAGGCAAGACACCAATTTTCAAAACAGAGTATACGAGCACATGGCTGAAGAATGCTTATGGAACGACCGCTCCTTACGTCGATACGCGCCATAATGAAAATGCAGCCTTATTCTTAAAGAACGCTGCACAAGCCTTGGATATTCCACAGCTGTCCGAAGCAAACCTTCGCTATGCTGATTTTCTTGTGAAGCAAAAAGAGATTGGAAACATTATTCAGGTGACCGCTTCTAGTCATTTAATTGCTGACTATTATGCACCAGGCAGCCAGAAAACGCACGTATCACTTAACCATGCTTTAGGTGAAATGAGATTTTTATTAGAAACGTATAAACAAACGCAAAATCCAGCTTACTTAAAAACAGCACGGGAACTGAAAGCCGGCATTGAAAACCTTTATCCACGGTGGATCCGGTCAAATGGTGACTTGTGGTATCAGGTGAACGGCAAGCTTCAGTTTACTGGCAATGACTATGATTGGCTGACATTAATGGACTTGCTGCTCTCACAAACTGCCTTTGAAGAAAACGGCATGAAGCGCAGTTCGATTTTTGATGCCATGATTCGTTCGAAGGCACAGTACCTCGTTAATAACGATATTCCGATCAAATCACAAATCGTCCTGCTTCTTGACCAGCAAGGATTTGGGGATATTGTCAAGCCTGCCGCTGCCAGCGCGAAAAAACAAAACGAAAAGCTGAACCTTGATGAGCTTCCAAAAGATGAATTAGATTTACTCGCTGAATAAGCAAAAGCTCTCCCTTACGTATAGGGAGAGCTTTTTTATGTGTGTCATTACTGATTCTGAAAAGCTACTTTTAAACCGAGTGCAATATAAATCGTGCCGACAATTTTACCGCTCCACCTGCCGATCCAGGAAATCCGCTTGACCAACCTTCCAAGCGGACCTATGCCGACAGCGATGAGCGTGGTATACGTAAAGCTCATGAATACAAAAATGAGACCGAGCACAAGGAACTGTATGATCGCAGCTCCTTGCTCTGGATGGATAAACTGCGGTAAAAAGGCTAAGAAGAATAGCGCTGTTTTGGGATTGAGCACCTCAGCAATAATCGCCTGGCTGTATATGCTAGCGCTCGAAACCAGTGAAACCTTAGGCATTTCCGGATCGGCAGGCTTTTCCAACATCGCCCGGATGCCCATATAAAGCAAATAGGCAGCACCCGCAAATTTCACGATATTAAAGGCAAGCGCAGACGTCATGAGAATGGCGGAAAGTCCAACAGCCGCAAACACCGTATGGACAAAATCCCCGGTCGCAATACCAGCCCCAGCCATAATGCCCGCTTTACGACCACTCTGTGCCGTCCGGGTAAGGGTCAGAAAAACAGCCGGACCTGGAATTAAAAACAGTCCCATTACAACTGCGATGAATGTACCTAAAGTTGAAAAGTCAAACATATAAAACGATCCCTCTCTGTTTTTTCATAGATAATGAGCTAGCTGGCCGCTTGTTTATTTCATCAGTTTATTAGCCAAAAATTAATTTTATCATCCGAATTCACCATTTTATTAGCGAAACACATTAATCTCGCTTCTTTGTCCAGCCAAAACCAAAGGCGCCTTCACCAAGATGGGTTCCAATAACTGGACCGAAGTAGCTAATCGTGAAAGCAGCTTCCGGGAATCGCTCCTTCAGCTCTTCCATCCAAAGACGAGCTTCCTTCTCCCGATTAGCATGAATAATCACCGCTTCTAGCGGCTCACCCTTTTCATAGTCTTCTCCGAATAGATCGGCGACCCGCTTGAGCGCTTTTTTGCTCGTGCGGATTTTCTCAAACGGCGCAATGACCTTGTCCACGAACTGCAACAAAGGCTTCACTTGCAAAAGCCCGCCGATTAAAGCCTGAGCACTGCTTAATCGCCCGCCGCGCTTCAAATGATTCAAATCATCCACAACAAAATACGCTTTCACAGATGACCGCATCGCTTCCAGCTCCTGCATAATCGTTTCTGGCCCTCTTCCTTCCAAAGCCAGTTCAGCAGCACGAAGTACATAAAACGCCTGCGGACCACAGCTGATTTCCGAGTCAAACGAGTGGACGGCTAAGCCTTCCACCATATCAGCAGCTGCGATAGATGTCTGATACGTACCACTGATCCCACTCGATAAATAGACGCCGACCACCGCCTCATACCCTTCATCTGCCAAACGCTCATATAATTTCACAAACTCACCAATCGGCGGCTGCGTCGTTTTCGGCAGCTTCTCCTCTGTGCGGACGACTTCATAAAATTCTTCTGCCCTAATATCCAGTTCTTCTCTGTAGGTTTCCTGCCCGATCACCACGCTTAACGGAATCATATGTATATGCAGCTCGTCACGCAATTCTTTCGGAAGGTAGCTCGTACTATCCGTTACAATAGCCGTTTTCATAAAAGTCACCCCCTTGTTTCTCGTAGTAAAAAGCTTTTCTTCTATTCTATTAAATATAGGGCTTGTTTGCATCTCTTTTCGCTAAAATGCAAGATTGTTCTGTATGGCAGTTCGGTTGCTCATATTTATAAGAGTTTGTTTATCATTCCAGCCGAGTTTTTCCTGCAAAAAAAGCCGTTCCCGCAAAAGGAACAGCCTGACTTTATTTTTTCGACACCATGTGAATCGCCTGTCCGATGAGGCCTTCGACTGCTTCAAGCAAGCCTTCGTTAAAACTTGGGTGAGCGTATGCCGGGAATTTTACGTCTTCTTCTTTGGCGGCCATTTCAAGCAATTGTACAAAGGTGCTGGATAATTCAACTGCTCCCTCGCCAATCATATGAATGCCGAGCATGATCTCGTTAGAAGCATCGGAAATTACTTTGACGAAGCCATCCTTTTTCCCCGTAATCATGGCGTAGCCGTTTCCGCCAAGAGCAAATTGGCTGACACGAATGTCGATGCTAAGTTCGCGTGCCTGTTGTTCCGTCAATCCGACAGAGGCAATCGGCGGGATCGAGTGAGAGATGGTTGGCAAGAACGTCAAGTCTACTTCCGGCTTGCCGCCAGCGATGGCTTCTACTGCCGCTTTTCCTTGCTTGATCGCTTTAACTGCTAAAAGCGGACCTTCCGTCACGTCGCCAATCGCATAGATAGAAGGAATAGAAGACTGCATGTTTCCATTTATCTTCACAAACCCTTCGTCTGTCTGTTCGACACCAAGGCGGTTGAGACCTAGATCTTGCACGTTCGGCTTGCGGCTGCCAGCGATAAATACATGAGAGCCGGTTAGTTCTTCTGCTTTTCCGCCAGCCGTAAACGCAACACGTACGCCGCTTTCTGTTTCTTCCGCTGATTGAATAGCTGCTTCCTTTATCGCTTTGATCTTTTTCTTCTTAAGCAATCGGTTCAGTTCTTTAGCGACTGACTCATCAAATGGAAAATCAGCTGCGTTTTCTAACAGGATCGTCACTTTAGCCCCTAAAGCGTGAAAGCTTGTCGCCACTTCAAGAGAAATATAGTCGTTGCCGTACACAATTAAATGTTCAGGCAGCTCCTGTAAGTCAAAAATTTCATGGGAAAGCAAAATACGTTCACCATTTTTCGATATTCCTTGTGGTAAAATTGGTGAACTTCCTGTAGCGATGATTGCTTGCTTGAACACAAAAATATCAAACTGGTGGCCATTTTCAACACCGACACGATCTTCGGCAATAAAACCGGCTTTCCCTTTAATGACCTCTACTTTGTTCGCTTTGCAAAGGGCTTCTACGCCTTTTCGAAGCTGTTCTGTCACCTTTGACTTGTAAGAAAGCAGCTTCTCTACATTAAATGCGCTTTCTCCTGTTGACAGGCCAAGCTCTTCCATATGGCTCATTTCCGACTGTTTTTTCGCCGCATATGTAAACACTTTAGACGGAATACAGCCTTTATTTAAGCAAACACCGCCGAGATCTTCTTGTTCGATCAGTGTGACCGGCAAACCGAGCTGGGCGGCCCGGATCGCCGCACTGTAGCCGCCCGGTCCGCCGCCAATAATAACAAGATCTCTTTCCTGACTGATTTCTCCAACAACCATTTATATCATCTCCAGCATCAGTTTGTTCGGCTGCTCAATTAAGCTGGCAAACCGGTTCGTGAAGGCAACAGCCGTTGCCCCATCCGCAACGCGGTGGTCAAATGACATAGACAGTGTCATCATATGGCCAATGACGATTTCATCCTGTTCGTTGACAAGCGGCACCTTTTTCGTTTTATGGAACGCGATTAAAGCCGTTTCCGGATAGTTGATAATTGGCGTTGCCCCAATGCTGCCAAGCGGTCCGACGTTGCTGACAGTAAAGGTGCTGTTTTGGATATCCGTCGGCTTCAGCTTGCCTTCCCGTGCTTTTTCGTTCAGACGCTTAATGTCATCATGAATCGTTTTAATTGATTTTTTATCGGCATCATGGACAACCGGAACGATTAAGCCATCTTCCGTATCTACTGCCATACCGATATGATACTCCTTCTTCAATAAAATCTTTTCATTTTCTTCATCAAGTTCTGCGTTGAATACCGGGAAGTCTTTTAACGCGATGACAAGCGCTTTGACAAAGAACGCCGGTACGGATACTGATACACCTGCCGCTTTTAATTCTTCTCGTAATTTAAGCAGGTTCGTCATGTTCACTTCATCAAAGTGAGTAACATGTGGAATCGTGAACAGTGATTTTGTCATCTTTTTCGCAATTTGCTTGCGCATGCCGCGGAATGGAATTTCATCCGGTGTTGTTTGCTGTTTGGAAACAGACGCTTCAGCTGTTGGGGCTGTTTCTTTCTGTGGCTGTTGTTCTCCTTTTAAGAACCGGTACACATCTTCCTCTGTTACCCGTCCAGAAGGATCGGAAGGTGTCACATCTTCAATATTAATATTGTTGTCGCGGGCGATTTTTCGTGTATAGGGAGTGGCCAGCACACGGTTAAAAGAAGAAATAAAGGCTTTCTTCTCCTCTTTCTTTGTAGCCGGCACTTCTGTTTTCGGTGCTGCTTTTACTTCTGCCGCTGCCGGACTGCCTTCTCCTTCAATGTATAGCAGTGTCGTGCCGACTTGAACTGTTGTGCCGGTGTCTATGACGATTTCCTTTACCGTACCGGCGCCTGGTGATGGCAACTCGGCTACCATTTTATCCGTCTGTACTTCAACAAGCGGCTGATCCGCCGTTACCCGATCTCCTGGTTTCACATGATAATGAAGAATTTCGCCTTCCGTCATCCCTTCCCCAATATCATGCAGTTTCACTTCTAGCACATTATTTCCCCCTTTATTTAAAAGTGTAAGCGCCTGAATTGTCCCGACAAGCACAAGAGAAGCCGACGGGAAGGTTGGTCTTTAACCTTCCGGGCGGATTCGCTTGTGACCTCGAGGGGCAAGGCGCTGGAACTGGATAAATTTAAAAGTGTAAGCCGCTCGCTTAGTGGCTAGCTAGCGCCTGGAATTAGATAGGACAAAAACTTAAGGCGCCCGCTTAGTGGCGCCTTAAGCCAGAACATTAGAAATAAACCACTTTTTCGATGCCTTCCAATACACGTGCTGGGGTTGGAAGAAAGTCTTCTTCAAGAGCAAAGAATGGAACGGGGACGTCGAAGCCTGTAACGCGTTCGATTGGTGCCCGCAAGTGTAAGAAAGAGGTGTCGTTGATGATAGAGACAATATCATTGCCTAGTCCGCCTGTTAATTGGGCTTCATGGACGATGACGGCTCTGCCTGTTTTTTGGACAGATTCTGCAATGATGTCACGATCAATCGGGTAGAGTGTGCGCAAGTCAATGATTTCACAGCTGATGCCTTTTTTCTCCGCTTGTTCGGCTGCTTTCTCGACTACTGCCATCATCGCGCCCCAGGCGATCAGCGTGACATCTGTTCCTTCTTTTACTTTTTTCCCTTTGCCGATTTCCACTGTGTATTTTCCAGTCGGCACTTCTTCTCGCTTAGCGCGGTAGCTCTTCATCGGTTCCAGCATGATCACGGGATCTGGATCTTCCATCGCGGCGATCAACAAGCCTTTTGCATCGTACGGAGTGGATGGGCATACGACCTTGATTCCCGGCATATGAGTGAAAAGTGTTTCGGTACTGTCGGAATGAATCTCCGGTGAACGAATGCCGGCTCCATAAGGTGCGCGGATGACCATCGGTACGGTAAAATGCCCCATCGTTCTCATTCGAATCCGGGAAACATGTGTCATGATTTGCTCGTAGGCTGGATAAATAAAGCCAAGAAATTGAATTTCCGCAATCGGTTTAAACCCATTCACCGCAAGGCCAATCGACGTTCCAATAATACCGGCTTCTGCAAGCGGTGTATCCACCACGCGGTCGGCACCGAATTTTTCCTGAAGTCCTTCTGTAGCCCGGAATACTCCGCCATTTTTCCCGATATCTTCCCCGAGGATCATGACGCTGTCGTCTGTTTCCAACAAAGTCTTCATACCATCATTTACGGCCTGCACAATCGTGAGAAATTGAGTCGTTTCCTTTTTTTGCGATACGTCTCTTACTTCCATTTCCATTGCCATTTTACCCCCTCCTCAAATGCGCGAGATAGGATTCCTTCTGATCAGCAAGCTGAGCCGGCATTTCTGCATATACGTGGTCGAACAAATCTTCAACATTTGCTTTCGGGTAGCTCTCCATTGCCTCAACAGCAGATTCTACTTCTGCCTTAATCTTTTCATCGATGTCCGCCATCCACGTTTCATCCCAGTAACCATGATTCTTCATGAAACGCTCCATGCGCAAAAGTGGTTCCACAATGTCTTTTCCTTGGTCTTCTGGACGATATTTCGTCGGATCATCAGCTGTCGTATGAGCACCAGTACGCCATGTGACCGCTTCAATAAGTGTCGGGCCATTGCCGCTGCGTGCATAATCCAATGCTTTCTTTACTTCAAAATACACCGAGAAGCAGTCGTTGCCATCAATGCGTACACCTGGCATGCCATAGGCGACGGCTTTTTGGGCAATCGTTTCCGAGTTCATCTGCTTTTCAATCGGGACCGAAATGGCGTAGCGGTTGTTCTGGTTAAAAAAGACCGCTGGCACTTTAAAAACGCTGGCAAAGTTTAATCCCTCGTGAAAGTCCCCTTCTGACGTAGCCCCGTCACCGAAGTAAGCGATCGCTGCGTTTTTCGTTCCTTTACGCTTTTCAGCCCAAGCGGCTCCTGCTGCATGCGGCAGCTGGGTTGCGATTGGTACAGCGGGCGGGAAAATCTTTTTTCCTTCAGGAGGCACACAGCCTTCTGCCCGGCCGTTCCAATAAAGATAGGTTTTAGCCATATCGGCGCCGAACGCGAGCTTTGCTCCGTGATCACGGTAAGTTGGAAACATCCAATCGTCTGCCCCGAGTGCCAGTGCACTGCCGACTTGAGCAGCTTCCTGTCCTTCGAATGGGGCATACGTGCCGAGGCGTCCCTGACGCTGCAGGCTGATTGCTTTTCTATCAAACGTTCTGATTCTATGCATATGGTAATAAAGGGTTTTGACAAGCTCTTCATCTAGCTGTTCTTCATAAGAAGCGTCCACTAAATTCCCTTCATCATCAATAATTCTTTTGATTGGGTATTGAGTCTCCATAGTATCCTCCCCGAACGATATTAGTTGCGAATATCCCACTTTGGCTTAACGGAAGAAGTGTAAAAGCTGTTTCTTCTGCCTCTCGCAGCCATTCTTTGCTCACACATTCTGTTCGCTGCTTCCATTGTCGTTACCCGATCAAGCTCAGCTTGCTGGTATACTTCTAAAATGGCATCGTAAATGTGCTTTGTTTTAGCAAGTACACGCTCTTTGTTCACTACGTACAATTCATCGGCTACTTGAATGAGGCCGCCGGAGTTGATGATGTAATCTGGAGCGTAAAGAATGCCTTTATCCGCTAACTGTCTTCCGTGCTCTTCTGTCAGCAGCTGGTTGTTGGCTGAACCTGCGATCGCTTTCACCTTGAACTGCTTCATCGTCTCGTCATTGACCACTCCGCCAAAGGCACATGGAACGAAAACATCCGCTTCTTGGGAGTAAATTTCATCGCTGGCTACTACCGTTACAGAACCCGGTGTCGCTTTCGCTTTTTCTTGGATCATTTGCAAGCTTTGCTCGTTAATGTCTGTCACGAACAGATGGGCTCCTTCTTCCAGCAAGCCTTCTGCCACTTTGTAGCCTACTTTGCCGAGCCCTTGGATGGCATACGTGACTCCACCTAAATCGTCTTTGCCAAATAGCATTTTGTTCGTTGCTTTAATGCCGTATAGAACACCCATGGCCGTTGGAATGGAAGAATCGCCGCCACCGCCGTAAGCTTCCGGTACACCAACGATGCAGTTCGTTTCTTTCATTGCATGAATGAAATCCTCCATGTTCGTTCCCATATCCGTACCTGTGTAGAAGCGGCCGCCCAGAGAATCAACAAACTGGCCAAAAGCTCGGAATAATTCAGGAGATTTATCTTTTTGCGGGTCACCGATAATGACTGCCTTTCCGCCGCCAAAATCCACATCAGATGCTGCACATTTATAGCTCATTCCTTTGGAAAGACGAAGAGCATCCTCGAGCGCTTCCTCGACGCTGTTGTAAGGCTGCATACGGCAGCCGCCCAGCGCAGGACCGAGTGTGGTGTCATGAATCGCAATGATCGCCTTTAGTCCTGTTGCCGGGTCGTTACAGAAAACAACCTGTTCATGCTCAGACATTTTTTCAAAAAGAGTAAAATCTTCTGTGATAGAGGTTTTTTTTACTAGACTCATATTCAATCCCTGCTTTCGTTATGAATAGTTAAGCGCTTTCACTTGACATGATCAAAAGAGCGCTGGCCCCTTTGTCATTCTCTATATTTGTAAGCCCTTTCATAAAGAGGCCAAGAAATAGTTTCTAAAGGCACTTTGTTACTTTAATTATAAAAGGTTAATTCCAATATATACATATCAATGCGATTGAATTTTCAGGCTTTTGTTTACTTTTTGTATGTATTTTCTTTTATTCCTCTTCATTTTGTAAAACGCTTTCATTTCCATAAAAAAGAACCTCTTTAATCTAGGATTAAGGAGGTTTCAACAGTTTATTATGAAGCTAAAAAGCCTAATTTAAGGCCATTCCTGCTCTTCGTCAGACGGCAAAATAATTTTTTCAGGAACAGGCGACTTCAGCACAATGGACGTATGAATAATGCCAAACTGAATTAAGTAATCAATCAGCTTGTTTAAATGCTCCATATCATTGACGGCAGCTTTTAGTAAATAATTCACGGTTCCAGTCAAGCGATGACATTCAATAATGTCCGGATGGTTACACGTCATATCCTCAAATACGTCATATGGAACGCTGACCTCGCTCACTTGGATGAATAAAAGAATGTTGCGGCCGACAGCATTAGGAGATACTCTTGCACTTATTTTATCAATAATGCCCTTTTCCATTAATCTAGTGAATCGTTCCGCCACGCTTGGCCGGCTGAGAGAGAGCTTCTTCGATAAATCACTTAATGTAATCCTGCCGTCTTCCTGAAGAGTTTTTAGTAACTGAATATCTATTTCATCCATATGCTCACCTTCACACCCTTTTGTCACGTTGAGTCTAGCTCTTAAATAATGCCAAGTACGTCTAAGTACACAATAATAATCGCCACTGGCGCTAAATATTTAATTAACAGGAACCAAGCTGCAAAAATCTTTTTCCCGATAGAGGATCCAGTGGAAATCTCATCCAGCAGTTTTTGCTTTGGAATTTTTAACGGAACGAAAATAGCAATCAATAAGGCGCCCAACGGCATCAACAAGTTACTGACGAGAAAATCTGCTGCATCGAAAATCGATTTATTAAAGATTAGTATATCGCTCCACACCCCAAATGATAAAGCAGAAGGAACACCTACGATGAAAATAAGCAAACCAATGATCCATGAGAATTTCATTCGCTTGCTGTCATTCCCTTTAGCTAGAACGGCAACGATGATTTCCAGCATAGAAAAAGCGGACGTTAAAGTTGCGAATAAGAATAACACTAAAAAGGCGATTAAGAACAGAACGCCAAATGGAATTTGGTTGAACACGGTTGGTAAGACGTTGAACAATAAAACCGGACCGGCATCTGGTTTTAATCCGAATGAGAAAACGGCCGGGAAAATAGCGAGCCCTGCTAAAATCGCGACAAGCAAATTCAACACAACGATCGAAATAGCGGATTGGGGAATACTTTCCTTTTTCGATAAGTAAGAGCTGTATGTTACCATAACGGACACCCCAACGCTTAGCGCGAAGAAAGACTGCCCCATCGCAAACAAGATCGTTTCTGACGTGATTTTTCCTAAATCAGGCTTTAAGAAAAATTCAATCCCTTCCATTGCTCCATCAAGCGTCACAGAACGCAAAATGATTAACAAAAACAAAATAAACAAAGCCGGCATCATAAATTGACTTGCCTTTTCAATTCCGGCTGTTACTCCTTTGGATACAACATAAATCGTAATTACCATAAAGAGAAGCTGAGCGAACACAGCTAACAATGGATTGGAAATCGTTTCACCGAATAAGGAGCCGTATTGAGCTTCTGACAATCCACTCAAGTCTCCGGTAAAGCCTTTAAAAATATAGATTAATATCCATCCACCTACTACACTATAAAACGACAATAGGACAAAACATGTAAAAATACCGAGACGTCCAATGAAATTCCAGGATGAGTTCGGTGCCAACTCCTTATAAGATTCAATTGCATCCTTCTGAGTGCTTCTTCCGATGATAAATTCCCCGATCAGAAGCGGCAAACCGACAAGCAGTGTAAAGAGGATAAAAATTAAAAGAAAAATTCCTCCTCCGCTCGTGCCAGCTACGTAAGGGAACTTCCAAATAGCCCCTAGTCCGATAGCCGAACCGGCTGCTGCTAAAATGAATCCCAGCTTCGATGACCACTGTTCTTTTTGTTCCATTTTTTCACCCCATAAATTTTTAAAATCAGAAAACGCTTACATTCTTTTCTTTCGCATTACCCAATTTATGTATAACGTTATTCATACGCCATTTTACCAATCGGTAATATTCCAGTCAACAATGTTTTTAGAAAAATCTTTCTCTTGCAAAATTACAGTCATTTTTCCGATAAAAAAAGAGAGTGGTTGATCCCCTCTCCCTTGAAAAGCTTTTTCGATAAAATGATTTCACTTCTCATAACGATTCACCTGAACATATTACCACGAATGCTTCCTTGTCGGCAATAGTGTTGACTGTTTATTTTTCCGCTCTTAGCCTAATCTCTTTTAATTCTTGGGCTGAGCGATTCAACTGTTCATCGGCTTCTTCGATCATTCTTTCTAGCAGTTCTTTGACAGTCGGCACATCCTCAATCAAGCCAGCAATTTGACCGCTGTTAATAAAGCCATTTTCCATATCGCCTTCCACAGCTCCTTTAATATGCTTTTCTTCTGATGTCCATTCCGCATATTGTTCCAGTGTCATTCCTGCTTGTTCCCGTTCGTTCAGTTGTTTAGCATAAGGCGTTTTTAGAATTCTTCTTACCCGGCCAACACTCCGGCCAAAAATCATCGTTTCAGTGTCGCCTGCACCTACTAAATTATGCTTGTACACTTCATGAAACGGAGCTTCCTTCGTCGCAATCAGCCGAGTTCCCATTTGCACACCGCTCGCTCCAAGCATGAGAGCGGCCGCTAATCCTTTGCCATCCCCAATTCCTCCAGCGGCCAGTACCGGCACCTTCACATGCTTAACAATTTGCGGGATCAGCGTAAAGGTCGTCAATTCCAGGCTGGAGTTAATGCCAGCGGCCTCAAAGCCTTCCGCCACAAGAACATCCGCTCCGGCGGCTTCCGCTTTTTGCGCATGCTTCACCGAAGCGACAAGCGTAATGACCTTTATTCCATGTTCATGGAGCACCGGAATAAACGGCGCAGGGTTTCCAGCTGACAATGAAACAATAGGCACTTTATGTTGAATTACGAGATCAATCAATTCTTTCGTATAAGGTGACACACTGAGCGCGATATTGACAGCAAAATTTTTCTTCGTACGCTGTTGTGTTTCTAGAATAATTTTTTCTACTTCATCCGGTGTCATCGTACCGCAGCCAATCGTGCCGAGACCGCCTGCTTCCGAGACAGCTGCCGTTAGCTGGGCATTGCTAATATTGCCCATTCCCCCTTGAATAATCGGGTAGTCAATCTGGAGTAATTCACAAACATCTTTCATTTTTTCTCCTCCTCTTAAAAGAAATGTTATAATAAATAAAAAAGAAAAACAATTGCGTAAATTTATATTTGGAGGGATTCCATGATTGTTACGTATAACAGGAAAAAACCTGAATTAGATGAAACAGTATTTGTGGCTCCAGGAGCCTATCTCATCGGTGATGTTCACATCGGTGCGGAATCGACCATTTGGTTTAATGCTGTTCTCCGCGGAGATGAAGGATCGATTACGATCGGCAAGCGCTGCAGCATTCAAGACAATTCAACGATTCACTTATATGAAGAGGCACCGGTTGTTGTAGAAGATGAAGTGACAGTTGGCCACAATGTTATTTTACATGGCTGCAAAATAGGGAAGCGCTCTATTGTCGGCATGGGCTCCACTATTCTCGATCATGCTGAAATTGGCGAAGAATGCATTATTGGAGCGAACACGTTAATTCCGAGCGGCAAAAAAATCCCACCGCGTTCACTCGTTGTAGGTTCGCCCGGAAAAGTCGTGCGTGAATTAAACGACAAAGACTTCGAGCTTATCCAGCTTTCGATTGATACATACGTCCAAAAAGGCTATGAATTCCGCGAAGTCTTTAAGAAGGACTAAGTCTATCGCTCGCGTTTTCATGGTTTGCACTCACATTCGGCGAAAACACGACCGCAAATCCATAAATTCCGCTCACACTCCATCATTTTGCCCGTAAAAAAGAGAAAGGCGCTATTTTGAGCGCCTTTCTCTTTTTATTTTTGGTATGCGCTCTGGTTCACAATGTACGGATGATCCGCGGCATCATAAGATTTATCCTTGCGGCGCATATCGTTGTCTTCACGGAACACTTCCTCGAAAAAGCGGCTGGCCGGTTCTGCGAGCAATTTATAATATTGCGCGAACAAAAGAGCAGCATGATCGCCGTTCCACATAGACGGCAGCAGCTCTTTTGGCAGTCCTGGATCGGTAAAAAGAAATTTACGGTATTCATGAACGAGGTTTGTCCGTTCTACAAAGCATTCGGCATCAGTCATTTGTCCGCTCGCCATCGCGCTCTGATGGATGATATACCGTTTGCTGTATGTCGAAATAAACTCTTCATACTTTCCTTCAATTTCATCAAGCGGCCAGCTTTTTTCAACGAGCGCGCGGTCTTCCTGCGGCCCTTTATAATCCGCAACAAATAAATCGACATACTCACTAATGTCGTATTTCTCTACGAGCATCTTCACTTCTTTTTCAAGATTGTTCGGTGAAATCCAACAGCCATTGGAAAAGCTCCCAAATCCGCTCCATAACAGCTCTTTCCGTAATTCATCACGAATTTGCCTTTTTTCCTCTGGGATGGTATACATCAGCATCCGCCATTTGCCGTCCCAATCGTGAGCCTGTAATTTGAAAATTCGGCGGGCCGCTTCTTCCATACGCACTTCGCCTCTTGGTGTCAGGAAATAGTAACTCTTATTTCCCTTCTTTTCCGACTGAATCCACCCCTGCTTCACCATTCGTGAAACGGCTACACGAACCGATTGCTCGTTATGGCCAAATTCTTTCAATACACGAATGAGACTGCCAATCCAAATTTTGTTGCCATAATGGCGAATATAGTCGCCGTAAATGGTAAAAATCATTGATTGTGTGTTCGCCATTTCTCCCACTCTTTCTCCCTTGATCGTTTGCATCACTTTCCTTTTATTCATCTTATTATAACGTGACAATAGGAAAAAAGCTTATTTTCCTGTGAATTTCGGGCTTCTTTTTTCACTAAATGCTTGAAGTGCTTCTAAGCGGTCTTCTGTTGGAATCGTTAATTCGTATGCTTTCGATTCAATCGCAAGACCTGTCTGCAGATCGGTGTTCATGCCTTGGGTAATCGCATATTTTGCTTGTTTCAGCGCGACGGGACCGTTTTTCATCATGTCCGCAGCAAGCTGTTCGCAAGCAGTCATGAGCTCTTCCTTCTTCACTACTTTCAGTACAACCCCAAGCTTCTGTCCTTCCTCGGCTGTAAATTTCTTAGCGGTAAAAATTAATTCTTTCGCTTTCATTTCTCCGACAAGTCTAGGCAGGCGCTGTGTGCCGCCAGCTCCCGGGATAATCGCCCAGCTCGTTTCCGTTAATCCCATCATGGCACCTTCTACTGCAACCGGAAAATCACAAGCGATCATTAATTCAAATCCCCCGCCAAGGGCATAACCATTTACCGCAGCAATGGTCGGCTGCGGCAGGGCAGCGATGCTATTAAAGACGTCCCGAATCGCTTTTACATTGCGGCGCACTTCAGTTTCTGTTAATGTTTTGCGCTCCTTTAAATCCGCACCGGCACTAAATGCTTTTTCGCCCGCACCGGTAAAAATAACGACTTTTACTTCTGGATCAATCGAAATTTCATCTGTTACTTCCTGCAGACTTTTTAATGTCTCGTAATTAAAGCAGTTCAACGCTTTTTCGCGGTTAATCGTTACATAAGCAATGTTATTTTCTTTCGTATATAAAACAGTCGACATGTTCATTCTCCCTTTCTATAGAAAAAAGCTGTCCAACGCCTGCCGCTGCTCTTCCTTTTCTTTAATAGAAAAGAGCTCTGGCGCCTGAAGGACAGCCTGTTTATCGAGTGATCCTATTTATCCCAGGTTGTAGACAAATGGTTTCAATCAGCCTAAGAGCCTAGAAAATCGCTTTTGCCTACACTCCTCATTATTCGTTTATATTTTCTACGATTGCAGCAATCCCTTGGCCAACGCCAATACACATAGTCGCTAAGCCGTACTTTTCATCACGCTTTTTCATTTCATACAGAAGCGTCGTTAAAATGCGAGCGCCGCTTGCGCCAAGCGGATGGCCAAACGCAATGGCTCCTCCGTTGACATTTACTTTGCTTTGGTCAAGCTCTAATTGACGGATACATTCGAGTGATTGGGAAGCAAACGCTTCATTCAACTCAATTAGGCCTAAATCATCCACTGTAAGTCCAGCACGGCTGAGTGCTTTTCTCGATGCATAAATTGGACCAAGTCCCATCACAGCAGGCTCTAGACCCGCTGTTGCTCCTGTCACGTATTTAGCGAGCGGCTTCAGGTTCAATTCTTTCGCTTTTTCCGCACTCATGAGAATCAAAGCAGAAGCTCCGTCGTTTACACCGGAAGCATTTCCAGCTGTAACCGTACCGCCTTCAAACAATGCTCTTAACTTGCCCAGTTTTTCAAGACTCGTATCTGGACGCGGATGCTCATCTGTATCCACTACCACTTCATTGCCTTTTCGATCTTTATAGACGACCGGCACGATTTCTTCTGCAAAGCGATTTTCTTCCATCGCTTTTTTCGCACGCTGCTGGCTTTCAAACGCAAATTTATCCTGATCTTCACGAGAAATGTTGTAGCGCTGTGCTACATTTTCTGCTGTTTGCGGCATCGAATCTGTACCATACATTTCATGAAGCTTTGGATTCGTGAAGCGCCAGCCAATCGTCGTATCCTGCAATTCCATGTTTCCACGCGGGAAGTCCTTATCAGGTTTTGCCATGACGAGCGGTGCACGTGTCATGCTTTCTGTTCCACCAGCGATAAAAATATCTCCTTGACCAACGGCAATCGCTCTGGCGGCATACATGACAGCATCAAGCCCTGAACCACACAGACGGTTCACCGTTGTTCCGCCTACTTCCACTGGAAGGCCAGCAAGAAGCGCGGACATTCTAGCGACGTTGCGGTTGTCTTCGCCTGCCTGGTTAGCGTTGCCGAAAATAACTTCTTCAATTTGCTCAGGCGGAAGATTTGGATTTCTTTCGAGTAACGCTTTAATCACGACGGCACCAAGATCATCAGGTCTGACGTCTTTTAAAGCCCCTTTATATCTCCCAATCGGTGTGCGGACTGCATCAACAATGACTACTTCTCTCATTTTTTTACCAACTCTTCCTTGTTCGTATAATCGTAAACGCCTTTTCCGCTCTTGCGGCCAAGTCTTCCCGCTTTGACATACTGTTCAAGAAGCGGTGCCGGACGGTATTTCTCGCCAAGCTTTTCATGCAAATATTTTAAGTTGTTCAAGCGGGCATCCAAACCAACAAGGTCAACTAATTCAAATGGACCCATTGGATAATTTAAGCCTAGCTTGATCGCTTTATCGATTTCTTCTGGTGTGCCGAGTCCTTCTTGCAGCATATAAAATGCTTCATTCCCCACTAATGCACTGATTCGGCTTGTCACGAATCCAGGGAATTCGTTAATCACGACTGTTTCCTTGCCCATCTTCTCGGCTACTTCTTTAATAACAGCGGCTGTTTCATCACTTGTTTCTAGGCCACGGATAATTTCAACGAGCGGCATTTTATGTACCGGATTGAAAAAATGCATCGCAATTGTTTTTTCCGGGCGCTTAGCAAATGAAGCAATCTCAGTCGGGCTCATTGTAGAAGTATTCGTTGCGAAGAAGCAATGCTCCGGTGCATGCTCTTCAATCGTTTCAAATACTTGCTTTTTAATTTCCGCTTTTTCAGGAACCGCTTCAATAATTAAGTCAGCGGCAGCTGCTACTTGTGCCAGGTCGCTCTCATAGCTTAAATTCTTGCGCGCTTGCTCAGCAGCTTCGGCTGTAATTTTCCCTCGCGTTACACCTTTTTCAAAAATTGCGTCAATCTCCTGCTTAGCATTTTGCAAAGCAGCTTCATTAATATCTACCACTGTCACTGAGTAACCGCCGACAGCTCCAACATAGGCAATTCCCCTGCCCATCACGCCAGAACCGACGACTCCAATACGGTTGATCATGTTGTTCTCCCCCTTATGCGTGAAAACGGACAAGAGGCCTGAATGCCACCTGTCCGTCTTCATCAATAAATTAAACTCCTAATGGATTGATCGGACGGCTGCCATAGTAAGACAGGATGCTCTTCGTTTCTGTGTAGAGATCCAGTGACTCAATGCTTAGCTCGCGGCCAAAGCCGGATTGTTTGTATCCGCCGAATGGTGTGCCTGGGAACGCAGAGAACGGACAGTTAATCATCACGATTCCTGCTTGGATTTGATTCGCTACTCGAGTTGCGCGAGCACCGTCTTTTGTCCAGATCGCAGAACCGAGACCAAACTCTGTGTCATTCGCCAGTCTGATCGCTTCTTTTTCATCTTTGAACTTCATGACAACAACAACTGGACCAAAGATTTCTTCTTTTACAACTTTCATATCATGGTTCACATTGGCAATAACCGTCGGCTCATACCAGAAGCCATTTTCATAGCCTTCAGGCTGTGCTGCCTTTCCGCCAGCAAGGATTTCAGCGCCTTCTTCGATAGCAGACTTCACATAGCCGTCAACTGTATCAAGCTGGCCTTGGTCAATGATCGCACCCATATGTGTTCCTTTATCAAATGGATCGCCAAGCTTAATGTTTTTTGCTTTCTCAACGAACTTGCTCACGAACTCATCATAAATGTCTTCATGAACGTACAGGCGGGAACGAGCCTCACAAGATTGTCCGCTATTATAGAAGATTCCGAATAATGAACCGTCTACTGCCGCGTCAATATCTGCATCGGCAAATACGAGATTAGGAGATTTACCGCCAAGTTCAAGAGTTACACGTTTTAATGTTTGAGAAGCTTTCGCCATAATATCTTTTCCGATTGGTGTAGAACCTGTGAACGCTACTTTGTCTACTTGCGGATGTCCTACTAAATAGTCGCCCACTTCTGCTCCAGATCCCGGAACGATATTGACAACACCTGCAGGAACGCCTGCTTCTTGACAAATCTCTCCAAGAACAATTGTTGTTAACGGAGTAAGAGAAGCTGGCTTCACGATAACGGAACAGCCAACAGCAATAGCAGGAGCAATTTTCCAAGCAGCCATCATCATTGGATAGTTCCATGGAGTAATTTGCGCACAAACGCCAACCGGTTCTTTTTCAGTATAGTTATGGAATTGTCCAGGGACATTATTCACTGTGCCGCGATGGCCAACGATCGCTCCAGCGTAAAATTCAAAGTCTTCAATCGCTTGTGTGATTTGTCCTTGGGCAGCGTGGATTGTCTTACCTGTATCAAGAACTTCCAATTCAACAAGCTCGTTAAAACGAGAGCGCATGATAGCTGCGATTTTGTTCAACACTTGCGCACGACGGCCAACAGGATACTTCTTCCACTTGCCGTTATCAAATGCTTCGCGTGCTGCTGCAACCGCTTTTTCAGTATCTTCTTTAGATGCTTTTGCTACTTCAGCTACTAATTCACCAGTTGCCGGATTGTATGTCTTGATCGTTTCACCTGTGCTGCTTTTTACTTTCTCGCCATTGATGATTAAATGATAAAAGTCGCGTTTGACCGCTTCTTGTTCTACTTTCGTTTCTTGAGTCGTTGACATAAGTTCCACTCCCTTTATTTTCCTGAGAAAACAGGTTTTCTTTTTTGCAAAAATGCTTCGACACCTTCACGATGATCAGCCGTTAATCCTGCTGTCCGCTGTCCTTGCGCTTCCTGCTCAAGGTAGTCTTCAAAAGAAAGCACAGAAGCGGCTTTTAATGATCGTTTAATTAAGCCGATTGCCTTTGTCGGCATAGCGGCAAGACGAGCTGCAAATGCACTCACTTCGTCTTCAAATGCTTCAGCAGGAATCAGTTGGTTAGCAAGGCCAAGCTCTGCTGCTTGAGCGGCTGACACTTTCTCTCCCAAAATCGATAATTCAGCTGCTTTTGCTGGGCCGACGAGCTGTGTAAGAAAATAGAGATTGCCGGAGTCAGGGATCAGTCCTACGTGAATAAAAGCGTTTATGAAACTTGCTTTTTCTGAAACAAGCCTAAAATCACAAGCGAGCGCAAGAGAAAATCCTGCACCAGCCGCTACTCCATTCACAGCAGCTATAATCGGCTTCTCACATTGTCTGATTTGTTTCACCATCGGACCGTAATGCTTTCTTAATACGTCACCGTGGTCCATACTTTCATCGACTTCTGATAAATCCTGGCCAGAACAAAATGCCCGCCCTTCCCCTGTGATCACGATGCAGCGAACCTCGTCATTCTGTGAGGCAGCTTTTACCGCATCTTTAATCTCACGGTTCATCTGCGCTGTAAAGGCGTTTAATTTGTCAGGTCTATTTAAAAATAACCAGGCCACTCCGTCTTTTACGTCGTAACGGATCGTTTCAAACATTCGACAAAGCCTCCTTACTTTCCTTTATAATTCGGTTTTCTCTTTTCAACAAACGCATTCATGCCTTCTTTTTGATCCTGTGAAGCAAACAACAGGTAGAAGTTTTTCCGTTCATACTGCATGCCTTCATACAGTGAATAATCTACTGCCTTGTTGACCGAATCTTTGATGAGTCGTACGGAAAGAGGCGGCTGTTTTGCGATTCTGCCTGCGAATTTCATCGCTTCTTCCATCAACAGCTCTGGTGCCACAATTTTATTAATCACACCGTGGGCGAGAGCGGCTTCTGCAGGAATCCGCTCACCTGTCCATAGCCATTCCAGTGCTTTCGTGCGGCCAACGAGCTTTGTCAGCCGCTGTGTGCCGCCTGCGCCCGGCATAACACCGATAGATACCTCAGGGAAAGAAAACTCTGTACCAGCCGCTGCAATTAAAATGTCACAGCTAAGAGCCAGCTCGAATCCACCACCAAATACAAACCCTTTTACAGCACCAATGATCGGCTTTTTCACTAATGACAGTCTGTCCCAATCTGCAAACTGATTTAATAACTCAAGGCGGATCGGATCATCTTCTGCCATTTCGTCAATATCAGCACCTGCTGAGAAAGAATGGCCTTTTCCTGTTAAGACGATAACGCGCACTTCTTCGTCACGGTCGAATGTTTCGATCGCTTCCACAATCTCACTAACCATTTTGCGGTTCAGTGCATTTAACTGGCGGGGGCGGTTTAATTCGACAACCGCCGTTCCGCTTGTTACAGATGTTTCGATAAATTCAAAGCGGCTCATTCCACTTCCTCACCGATCATCAATGTAACGAGATCACCTGCAAATCCCATTAAGTCTTTGCCAGAAGCTTTTCCTTCATCGGAGCGCATGCCATTCTTTAAATCTTCCATGCTGTCATAGATCATTTCGCACATCAGATAATGTTCTGGTTCGCCGCCTGTCATGACATTTTTGTTGAATCTTGTTACTTTCATTTCACGAAGTCCAGGAATCTTCGCTGTGATCGGTCCATGAACATTGAAATAATGCTCATCGAATTGTTCTTTATCTTTTGGCTGCTTGTATAACGCCACTACTTTTGCCATTGTCTATCCCCTCCACTTTTACATCATTGTTGAAACAGGTTTCATTGCTTCAAATGGGTTTTTACAGCTCTTGCAGTATAAAATGCTTCTGCAGGCAGTTGGCCCAAAGATATTTTCCATGGTGACATAGGTGGAACCACAGTACGGGCAATCTACATGCCACGAGCCATCCTCTTCAAAGTGCTCCGGCGGCGGGGCAATTCCGAACGCGCGCAAGCCTTTGTGCCCTTCGTCTGTAATCCGGTCCGATGTCCACGGCGGGTGAAAAACAAATTCCACTTCAACTTCATCTACAAAAGAAAGTTCCTTGACGGCGTTCACAGTATTCTTTTTGATAATTTCTAACGCCGGACACCCTAAAAATGTCGGCAGAAGAACTACTTTGACGCGGCTTCCTTCTGTGATGACTTCTTCTACCATTCCGAGATCAATCACACTGACTGTATCAATCTCCGGGTCTTTTACATTTGTTAGTGCCTCATATACTTGTTTGTTAGCAGATTCTATGGATGTATTCATTAAGGCCACCTCTTTTCGGTGTTAATTACCAAGCGGCTACAGGGTCCAATCTGTATACTTCGGAAAGAGTAGACAGGGCAGTTGTTAAATCTTCTGTATGCTCCCCGTTACGTCCGTTTTTAGCTGGCGCTTCAGGAATTGCCGGTACGGCCAAGCCAAGAGATTCAAAAATCGGTGCCATATTCGCTTTCCATCTATCTTTCAATTCTTCTTCGCTGGCAATTAGATTGTTATTTTCAATAGCCGCTTTATCATTACCATACGAGAAAACATCTCCAAAATCCTTCATTACAAGATCAATTGCGTCGTTCATTTTTTGTTTTGCTTCGTCTGTCGAGCTTAACAATTGAACAAACCATGTTTTCCAGTGCAATAAGTGATAGTAAAGTTCCATGTTCACTTTTACCGCTGTTTCTGCAAGCGGCTGATAAGAGCTTTGACGTAAAGAATCCACTTTCACTTTTTTCGCCTGCGAGTAAAAGAAGTTTCTCACGACAGCATAAGCCCAATCGTATTGAGGTGTTTCCATGTAATATCCTTCACCGTTCACACGTTCAGCCAGTATGCTGTTTTTTCTTTCCTGAGCCGGACGAAGGTGGGCAAGATCATCCGCTTTTCCTGCTCCTACTTCTTCAAGAAGCGTATAATACATTGCCGCGTGTCCCATCGTATCCTGGCTGATAGAGGAAGAAGCAACGTCTTCCTCTATGTGAGGAGCGAGCCCGAGCCACTCAGAGCCCCGATAAGAAATTAAGAAGTCGTCATCCGCCAATTGAAATAACAGATTCGTTACTGCTTCTTTATATTCCGGGCTTAATACGTTTTCTGTGCTGCTCATTTGCTGTCGCCTCCCCATGACAAGATTTCTTTTTCATCGAGCATTTGTTGTTCATAGTGACGCCACTTTTTCTTTAAGTAGCCATAGCCTTTTGTTGTGCGGTATTCTTTATTGTCTAATCGTGCTAGTGTTAATTTTTCCTCGGCATCCATTGCCCGGATATGCTTTCGATTGACGATCCAGATGTCAGCAACCGGCTCGCGGCGCATAAAGTTTTCTTGAGCCATGACGAGTGCCATGTCTTCGTTCGGAGCAAGCAGGCTGAACTGATGCTGGAATGCAGAGCTCGGCGTCCGCTTACTGAATACTTCATATTCTTGGTAAAATGTTTTTTCTGCCATTTTTCTTCTGCTCCTTTCGGTTCGCTCAGCTAACTGTTGCCGCAAGTGCATCGCGGACCCACGCATTATTTTCATAAGAAGTGCGGCGCAGGTTCAAGCGGGCTTGTGAACGAGGTCCTTGGTTTTTAATAATTTTTTTGAATTCTGACCAATCTGGCTGTTGGTAAACCCATTCTTTGTTTTCTTCATCATAATGCATCGTCGGATCTGGAAGAGTTAATCCGAGTGATAGAATACGCGGAACATATTTATCAAAGAAAGCCTGTCGCAATTGTTCATTTGTTTTTGTACGGATTTTATATTTAATCGTTACATCTTGTTTAGATGAACCAGTTGTATCTTTACTTGCTGGACCAAAGAACATCAGGAGGGCATCCCACCAACGATTTAATGCATCTTGGATCATGGCTCTTTGCTCTTCTGTTCCTTCCGCAAGTGCCATAATAATTGCTTCACCGTGCTGCGCGTGGAAGACTTCCTCTGCACAAATGCGTTGAAGAGCTCTTGCATACGGTCCGTAAGAAGCACCTAGCATGTTCGTTTGTGTGATAATCGCTGCGCCGTCAACGAGCCAGCCGATCAATCCGGCATCTCCCCATGTTCTTGTATCCATATGGAAGACGTTATGGAATTTCAAATCACCATTGAACAAATCCTGCATTAAGTCGCCACGGTTTTTGCCGTAAGGTTTCAACAAGTCTTCTGCTACCCGAAGAAGAAGCTGTCCGTGTCCCATCTCATCCTGAACTTTCGCCATAATGCCAAGTTTTCTATGAAGGGAAGGGGCTTTCGGCACCCACTCTTTCTCTGGAAGCGCTCCCATTATTTCGCTAATCCCATGCATAGAAATTAATTTAATGAGGGCCATGCGATACTCTTCAGGCATCCAGTCATCCGCTTCAATCTTATCTCCTGCCTCAATTCGCTGGGTAAATTGTTCTAACTTCTCTTCTTCCGTCATCATTGTCAGGTTAGACATTGTCTACTCCTCCTTTAATTCTATCTCCATCTCTAAAATCATATATAACAGTTTTATAACGTAATTATAATTTATTGTTATACATAATGCAAATATATTCTGAATAATTTTATTTAAAATTTTTTTCAGGCTGTTCTCATGAGCTTTGCTGTCATTTAAAAGGCTCTGTTAATAATGAGTGTAGGTTTGCATTCCGCGGGCGTTGAATAACATCCTTAAATTCTCACCGCACGAGATCATGCGAAATGCATGATGGAGGAATCTTCACGGCTTCTGTTCCAATTACCTATCTAAAAACCAACAACAGCCTTTAACAGAGCCATTAAAAAATCTGACATACATATAAACGCCCGTCTAATCGACCGGCGCTTATATGGATCATCTTATGATCAAATTATTTAATTCAGACTCTTTCAGCACAAAACGGCTGATCAGCCACTTTAATGGACTCTGTTGGACAACCTTCTGCCGCATCCTCCAAGTCATCAAAAAACTCTTCAGGCACTTCAGCTGTTCCCTCGTTATCATCTAAAATAACATAGGAAATACCTTCGTCATCGTAATCAAAGATATCTGGCGCGCTGGCACCACAAGCACCACAAGCAATACAAGTGTCCTGATCAACAATCGTATATTTTGGCATGATGTGATTTCCTCCTTTGTTGATTAGTGAGGCTTTAAATTATTTTGAATCGCCCATCACAGATGTACTGTGAAGCGGCTGTACTCTTGCTTTCGGGTCAATGTAAACTTTAGCATTGCTGATGGCAGTCGGCGCTTCGCCAAAGCCGCTCGCAATCAATTTTACTTTTCCTTCGTACGTACAAATGTCACCGGCTGCGTAAATGCCTGGAATGTTCGTTTCCATTCTGGAATTGACGACGATGCTGTTTTTCTCGATTTCCAGCCCCCAGTTTTTGATCGGGCCGAGGGAAGAGACGAAGCCGTACGTCACGACTACATCGTCCACGTCGATGACTTCTTTTTGTTCCCCCTTCACTTCTTGAAGGACAACCTGTTCAATGCGCTCTTCACCAATCAGTTCAGTCGGCACAAACGGCGTCTTAATGTTTACGGAAGAATTTTTCATCGTTTCGACACTGTGCTCATGCGCGCGAAATTTATCACGGCGGTGGGCAATTGTCACCTGTTCCGCGATCGGCTCAAGCATGAGCGCCCAGTCGACAGCGGAGTCGCCGCCGCCGAATACTTGTACTTTCTTTCCGGCAAACTGGTTTAAATCGTTGATAAAATAGTGAAGGTTTTGGCCTTCATATTTTTCTGATCCTTCAAGCTCCAGCTTTCTCGGCTGGAACGCTCCGTTTCCGGCTGTAATAATAATCGTTTTCGTAAAGTGAGTGCCCGCATTCGTTGTGAGCTTAAAAACACCATCTTCCTGTTTTTCCACTTCTTCTACCGCTTCTTCGAGGCAGACCGTCGGGCTAAACTGTTCCATTTGTGCTTTTAAGTTATCGACAAGCTCCTGTGCTCTCACTTTTGGAAAGCCGGCTACATCATAAATGTATTTCTCAGGATAGAGAGCGGACAGCTGGCCGCCGAGCTGCGGAAGGCTTTCAATGACTTTGCAAGACATTTGTCTCATCCCCGCATAGAAAGCTGTAAATAATCCAACTGGCCCTCCTCCGATGATGGTAACGTCAAAAATTTCCTGGTTGTCAGACATTCTGTATTTCCTCCTTAAATCTAGTGATTCCCTTATTATACGCCTACCGTATCAGAATTTCTCAAGTCAACGATTCGGATCGCTTTCCCTTCTGATCTAGGAATCGCTTTAGGCACATTGAAGACAGTATTCATGGACACCAGGCATGTAGATTTCATTAAATGCTGAATTTCCTTTTTCATTTGCTGAATGCGGAGATGAGTTAAATCTTCTCCAATCTCTTTATATAGTTCGCCTTCTACTTCCACATGAAGCTCCACACCATCCATTGTGCCTTTTCTAATGAGGTGGATTTGGTAATGTGGGACAAGTCCTTCAATTTGAAGAAGCACACGCTCAATTTCTGATGGGAAAACGTTCACGCCGCGAATAATGAGCATGTCATCTGTGCGTCCTTTTACTCTAGACATTCTTACTGTTGTCCGGCCGCACTTACATTTTTCTCTTGTAATAGAAGCAAGGTCACCCGTGCGGTATCTGATGACTGGAAACGCTTCCTTTGTTAAGCTTGTAAATACAAGCTCTCCCACTTCTCCTTCAGCAACCGGCTCAAGTGTATCCGGATTAATTACTTCAACAAAGAAATGGTCTTCCTGAACGTGAAGTCCGTCTTGTGCTTCATAACATTCAATTGACACACCAGGCCCCATAATTTCGCTTAAACCGTAAATATCAACCGCTTTCAAATTAAATGTTTCTTCAAGCTTAGTGCGCATTTCTTCAGACCACGGCTCCGCGCCAAAGATACCATATTCAAGGGACGTCTCTCTTGGATCTAGACCCATCTCTTGCATTTTTTCAGCAATATTTAAAATGTAAGATGGCGTACCGCAAATGCCTCTCGGTTTAAAGTCTTCAATGACTGTAATTTGTCTTTCCGTGTTTCCGCCTGAAATTGGAACCACTGCTGCGCCAAGAGCTTCTGCACCATAATGCAAGCCAAGGCCGCCAGTGAATAATCCGTAGCCGTAAGCGTTATGGAAAATATCTGATTTCTTTCCACCTGCCGCTGCAATGGAACGGGCTACTACTTCACTCCATACTTTGATGTCATTTTCCGTATAACCAACAACGGTCGGTTTTCCGCTTGTACCAGACGATCCGTGAATACGAACAACTTCTTCCTGTGGAACAGCAAATAAACCAAATGGATAGTTGTCTCGCAGATCCTGTTTTTTCGTAAATGGCAGCTTGACGATATCATTTAAACTTTTAATATCCTCTGGAGTAATCCCAAGCTCTTCGAATTTCTTTTTATAAAATTCAACATTGTTATAAACTCTTTTAACTGTTTCTTGAAGGCGTCCAAGCTGCAAGCTTTCCATTTCGGAACGCGCCATCGTTTCAATTTGTGGATTATACATGTGTAGCCCTCCAATTGCGTAATATATAACTTTTGTTTGGAAATTGTTACCCTAATATTCATAACGATTTTAATACGGAGTTCAAATAATAGTAATATAATTAAATTTTAAAATTTGAACGGCTACTTGTCAATAATAATTTCTGAAAATTCATATTTGAACTTCTGATTTGTATATTCTTTTCATTCAGATTTGTTAACGTTTCCATTTTTCCTTTATTTTCAGACTCTTGACTTCCTATAACTACCAGCCTTTTTTTATATTTCTATATGATCAAGAATGCTCTATTTCTCTTATAAACTATCAAATATTTAACAGAAATATTTGAATTTTTAATTTACACATACACAATGCTATGGTATTTTTGTTTCAAGATTTATAAGCGCTTTCATATGTGTCGTTTTTAAATCGTAGTATCACTTATTGTTATGAATTGAACGAGAAAGGAGGAAAGATTATTTCTTACTGCTAAGGTTTTTACTTGGGCAGCGCAGTAAAGAACCACAGCGAACTTATTCTATTATACATCCTTGATAAGGAAAGGAGCTACAAAATGAGTGCCTTATCTCAAAAAGAATACGATTCTACAGGAACTCTAGCAAAAAAACCGAACTACTCAAAATTAACAAAAGAGGCAGATTTTCAAAATCTCATGAAGAAAAAGAAATCATTCATTCTACCAGCGACTGTCTTCTTCCTCGTTTTCTATTTTATGCTGCCTATTTTAGCCGCTTACACAAATATTTTGAAAGCGGATGCATTTGCTGGTCTTACATGGGCCTGGGTATATGCACTGGCACAGTTTATCGTCGTTTGGGTAGCCGGGATTGTTTATATAAAAAAATCTGCTCATTATGACAGTCTCGCCGCAGCCATCTTAACGAAGAATAAGGGGGAGTTGGATACATGAGCGTATTATCATTGATTTTATTTGTAGCGATCATCTTTTTAACTCTTCTTATCACGTATCTCTCTTCTAAGAAAACAAAAAATGCAAGCGACTTCTATACCGCCGGCGGCGGATTAACGGCTTGGCAAAACGGACTGGCTGTCGCCGGTGACTTTATGTCTGCGGCCTCCTTTCTTGGTATTACCGGTGCCATCGCCCTAATCGGTTTCGACGGATTTTATATGAGTATCGGTAACCTTGTCGCTTTCTTGTTTTTATTATTTCTCGTATCAGAACCATTGCGCAACTTAGGAAAATACACGCTTGCTGATATGATCACTGCACGCTTTAATTCTAAAAAAGTACGTGGAATGGCAGCAGTGAACACACTAGTCATTTCGATTTTTTACATGATTGCTCAGCTTGTTGGAGCTGGTGGACTTATTAAACTTCTTCTCGGTATTGATTACTGGCTGTCTGTTTTGATCGTCGGTATCCTTATGACGATCTACGTTATCTTTGGTGGAATGACAGCTACGAGCTGGGTACAGATCACTAAAGCGGTACTCCTGCTCTGTGGTTCATTTATTCTAACGTTTATCGTTTTTGCAAAATTCAATTTTAATGTAACATATATGTTTGAGCACGTAAAAACAGCGACGCCGCTCGGCGAGAAGTTTCTTCATCCAGGAAATAAGTACACAGATGCACTTGATATGATTTCTCTTAATATGTCACTCGTATTAGGGGCCGCAGGGTTGCCGCATTTACTTGTCCGCTTTTTTACAGTAAAAGATGCAGCAACCGCCCGAAAATCAGTCGTCTATTCTACTTGGTTTATCGGGGCTTTCTTCATCATGACGATTTTCCTTGGCTTTGGCGCAGCTGCATTCGTCGGTTTTGATAAAATTGTAGCGGCTAATCCGGCAGGCAACATGGCCGCTCCTCTGCTTGCACAAATCGTCGGCGGCGAGTTTTTATTCGCTTTCGTTTCTGCCGTTGCTTTTGCTACGATCCTAGCCGTTGTTTCAGGGCTTGTCTTAACGTCTGCTTCCGCTTTTGCCCATGATATTTACGGCCAAATTATTAAAGGCGGCAGCATGACAGAAAAAGAGCAAGTGCTCGTTGCCCGGATTGCTTCCGTTGGAGTAGCCATCATTTCCATTCTACTAGCTATTTTTGCTCAAACTTTAAACGTTGCGTTTTTATCCGTATTGGCGCTTGGCATTGCAGCGAGCGCAAACCTGCCTGTTATTTTGTGCACAATTTACTGGAAACGTTTCAACGCTGCAGGTGCGATTACCGGTATGTTATTCGGTCTTGTCAGTTCCGTTGTTCTCGTTCTTTTAAGCCCGAATGTATGGAATCCAGTCCCAGGAGCCGCTATTTTTACAGGCGATCCAATTTTCCATATGGCCAATCCGACTATCTTCACGGTGCCGCTCGGCTTTCTGGGCGTCTACTTAGGAACCATTCTTTCTCGTGAAAAAGCAAATGAAGAATCGTTCGCAGAAGTCCTGTTCAAATCTAACACAGGCTACGGCATTAGCTCTGCAAAAGATCATTAATGAAAGCAGGTGATGAAGTTGACAAAACAACTCGATGAGCAAGAAATTCATGAAACACATTACGAGCAAATCAGGGAAACATTGAAGAATGAACCTTATGCTAATCATTTAGGCATCAAGCTAACAGAGCTGGGAAAAGGAACAGCTTCAGCTGAAATGCACATTGAAGAGCACATGCTAAATGCTCATGGAACCGTTCATGGGGCCGTCATGTTTGCCATTGCCGATTATGTGTTTGCCGCAGCAAGCAACTCCTACGGTAAAGTATCTGTCGGCTTATCAACAAACATGAACTTCATGGCTCCCGGCCGTAAAGGCGCTGTTTTAACCGCAACAGCGACCGAAGAAAAGAAAACTCGGCGAATTGCTTGGTATCGCATCACTGTCGAAAGCGAAGGAAACCTCCTCGCCACAATGGAAGCCACTGTATACCGAAAAGACCAATATTTCGTCCCGATTGGTGAAGAGTAAAAAAAAGAGACTGGCAGCTTGCCAGTCTCTTTCTTGCTTTTCACGAAAAACCCCTTATCAAGGCAGTCGGCTCCGCTTTCGTTCCATCCAGCTCCGCCTCCTTGGGGCTCGAGGTCACAAGCCACTTCGCCCTGAAGGTTACAAAACAACCTTCTTGACGAACTGTCTTGTGCTTGTCGCCCCAGAATAGTCGGCTCCGCTTTTGTAATTAAAATACTTCAGTCCATTCTTCACGCTTTGACAGCATATAACGAGCTAGCTCTTTTGCTCCTTCAAGGCTATGGCTAGCTGCCCAGCCACACTGTACTTCGTTGCAGGCAGGAACTTCTGTCGCTTCTAGCACATCTTCCAGCGTTGCTTCCACAATGCGTAAAATGTCCTCGTAATCGTCGTGGTTAATGACAGATAAGTAATAGCCTGTCTGACATCCCATTGGGCTAATGTCGACAATTTTATCCGAGTGGTTACGGCTAAATTCAGCCATCATATGTTCAAGTGAATGAATGGCGGGCATGTCCATATGCTCTTTATTCGGCTGGGAAAAACGAAGGTCATATTTATAGATCTGATCACCATTTATCCCTTCTTTTTTGCCGGCAAGCCGGATATACGGCGCTTTTACTTTCGTATGGTCCAGATTAAAGCTTTCTACGTTCATTTGTTTTTGTTCTGCCATTGCGATCGCTCCTTTATCAGAAAGTTGTCCTATTCTATTATATCAGGTATCTTGTCCGTTTTGGTTACTTCATCGCAGACAAAGCGGTTTGCTTCCAACCATCTTTTTCTTTGTTAAATTTCATGATTTGCCGTGTTGTTTCTTCTACTTCTTTTCCTGACTGCAAATCTTTTGTGATAGATTTCATTGCGACAAATATATAGGCTTCTTTTTTCTTATCATCATATTTAATAATGGCCGTATGCTGCGGCGCCATTTTCGCATCGAATGTCTCAAATACCTTCTTTACATAAGCGCGCTCCTCATCATAATTGCGTTCTGTATTTTTAGATATCGTATCCATATAGGCATCGAGATTTTTCCCATTAAAGGCATCTACATGCCGAGCGAGTGTCTTCATTAATTCTTCTTTTTCCTTAGGAGGAATATTATCTGCATCTTCAATCGGCTGAGTCACAGTCGGCTGTTTTGTCTCGGCCGGCTGATCAGCTGCTGGCTTCGGTTCTTCTGTTGTTTGTGATGGAGCTGACTTTTCGTCTTTTGTATCCTCATTTCCACAACCAACCAGGAGAACGCCAACTAGCAAAGCAAGCCCTATTAATCTTATCCTCAACGTCTTCACGCCCTTTCTGCCCTATTGTATGCTATAATCCCTTCTCCTCTCAACTATTGTACTTAGAAAAAGGGAATCCCGAGGTACGAAATCTTTCTTATGTATCTCCTAACCCTTTATAAAAAGCACCGTTTGGATACTTGAAGTGCATCCAAACGGTGCTTCTCGATTAATACGGACGATAAGGATAGTATGGATAATGGTGATAATGTGGATAGTGCGGATAATATGGATAATACGGATAGCCTCCAAAAAAAGGACTTCCACCATAATACGGATACGGACGCGGACGGTAACCATATCCAAAACCGTACGGCGACTGACGCATCATCTCTTCTTCAGACCAGTCTGTCATTAGTTCAGTTTCTTCAGGATACATACTGTTTTCCTCCTTTTAATCGAAAACTCCCTACATCCTATGCAATGAACCCGCCTAATGCTAACCATTTATCTTTTATCTTGTTCCAAATGCAACAACCTGTTTTAACAAAAAAGCAGCAGACATAAACGTCTGCTGCTTTACATCCTAAACAAAGCTTGTACAAAACAATTACCTAACTTCTACCCAGCCTTTTTTAATCGCTGTCACAACGGCCTGTGTACGGTCGTTAACATTCATTTTTTGTAAAATATTGCTAACATGGTTTTTTACTGTTTTTTCACTAATATAGAGCGCCTCACCGATAGCACGGTTGCTTTTTCCATCCGCAAGGAGCTGAAGTACTTCACATTCCCGACGAGTAAGCAAATGAAGCGGGCGGCGTACTTCTGTTTGTTGGAAACCCTTTCCTTTCCCTTCATCATTAGCAAGACGGCGGTAGTCAGAAATCAAGTTATGTGTAACACGTGGATGCAAGTAAGAGCCACCATCAGAAACCACTTTGACCGCTTCAATTAATGCGTCTGCATCCATTTCTTTCAGCAAATACCCCATAGCCCCAGATTTTAAAGCATGGGTCACATAATTTTCATCGTCGTGGATAGAAAGGATAATCACTTTCGTATCTGGGAATTTCACTACAAGTTCACGTGTCGCTTCTACACCATTTACCTCTGGCATATTAATATCCATTAAGACAACATCTGGATGAAATTGTTCAATCAGATGTACGGCATCTTTACCGTCGTCCCCTTCAGCTACTACTTCAAAAGATTTTTCAAACTCTAAAATCCGCTTAACCCCTTCACGGAATAATTGATGGTCATCAATAATAACGATTTTCGTTGTCATTCGTCTTTCCTCCCTTAATCGCTCTTACTCTACAATCGGAACGCGGATCATAACGATCGTTCCGTCATTCGGCTTGGAATGAATAGAAAGGTCGCCTTCTAACAATTCAAGACGCTCTTTCATCCCCATAATGCCGAATGAACTTGATTTTTTTTCTCTTATATCAAAACCCCGGCCGTTATCTTTAATAACAGCCAGCACTTGATGTGCTTTTATTTCCAATTTAACGTTAATAGATGAGGCCTCTGAATGCTTCAGCGCATTTTGCACAGATTCTTGTATGAGACGAAACATGGCCACTTCCAATTTGGATGGGAGACGTCTTTCATCTCCCATGTTTATAAACTGAATTTTTGTTTGCTTATTTAATGATTGAACATGCTCTTCAACGGTTGCTAAATATTTTTTCAATGTTGGAACGAGACCAAGGTCGTCAAGAGCCATTGGACGCAAATCATAAATAATCCGGCGGACTTCATATAAAGCGGAACGAACCATCTGTTTCATATTACGAATTTCCTTAAATGCTTCATTCACGCCCCGCTCTCTATACAGCCGCTCAATTAAATCAGATCGAAGCAGCACATTCGCCATCATTTGAGCAGGGCCATCATGTATTTCACGCGATAACCGTTTCCGCTCTTCTTCCTGCGCCTCCATGATTTGCAAGCCGAATTCTTGTTTTAAACGGGCATCCTCCAATACTTCGCCGATTTGCTTCATATCTTGTGTTAAATAATTTAAGACAACGGATACTTGGGAAACAAGATGTTCTGCTCTGTCAATTGTCGATTCGATAGTCGACAGCCGTCTTTCCAAATCGTTTCTTTTCTCAAGGAATTGCTTCTCCTTTTGTCTCGAAACGAGCAGCTTCACTTGCAGATCGTGAGCTTTTTCGTATGCTTTACGGACAGCCTCTTCAGAATATGTATGAAAATTTCGGCTCACTTCTGATAATCGGTTTCTTGCTATTCTAACCTTTTGTTCTAAATCATCCTGCTCAGCAATCAAAGTATGTACTTGAATGCGAACTTGTTCGAGTTCTCCAAGCAAAGATTCATAGTCGCGTCTGCTCTGCTCAGCAATCGCGAATAATTCTCCTTTGCTTTGGTCTACTGTTACAACCATTTTTCTTAGAATGGTATCTAAAAGTGATGTATTGGCATTCTTAGCAGCCATTAGGCAATCCCTTCCTCGACAATCCTATTTTACCTTCATTTCATCTGTATCACTATGATGAGGATAGGCTTTTGTATAAAATCCCACTAAAAGACCTTTTAAAATTAAAAATATTGGAAAATAAAGGTACGTTTCGACCTAAATCTTTAATATGCTTTTTTCATTCCATTAGGTCCTCTTTACCACTTTAACCTGACTTCCCTATGATTATACACATTAAGGATGCGTTCATTATATCATGCCTAAATTTCCTACACATTAAAGTTTAATTACTATTGCGTTAAAAAGATTTCCGTTTTACGTATAAAGATATTATCGCTTTGCTCCTTTTCTGTTTTCATATATCATAAGAATGATTAGTACCCATTTTCCTGTCGATTAAACTTATTATTTTAGAAATTTTTAATTTTTATTGGAGGAATGAATCTTGCTCCCTTATTATTATACAGTTAAAGGATATGGTGAAGAGGAAATCATCATTCAAAAATCACGCTTTATTGCTCACGTCAATCGCGCAGAAACGGAAGAACAGGCGCAGCAGTTTATCGCTGACATTAAGAAAAGAAATTGGAATGCGACGCACAATTGTTCCGCCTATATGATTGGTGAAAAGGATCAGATCCAGAAGGCCAACGATGATGGAGAACCAAGCGGCACTGCCGGCCTCCCTATTCTTGAGGTATTAAAAAAACGCGGCTTAAAAGATACGGTTGTCGTCGTCACTCGCTATTTTGGCGGGATCAAACTAGGGACAGGCGGACTGATCCGCGCGTACGGAAAATCCGCTTCAGAAGGGATTAATGCTGCTGAAGTAGTTGAACGCCGGCTTATGCAAATTATGGAAGCATCACTCGATTACACGTGGCTTGGTAAAGTGGAAAATGAGCTGCGTTCATCTGTTTATACGATTAAAGACATTCATTATCTTGATAAAGTAACAGTGGAGACGTTTGTTGAGGAAAGCCAAAAGGAAGACTTCACTAACTGGATGACAGAATTAACGAATGGGCAAGCCCAAATAAAAGAAGGTTCTCTCCTTTATCAAGAAAAGGTTGTCAAATCTTTGTAAATTTTTAAGAATTGGCTTAAAAATTAAATTTACGCCCATTGCATTTCATAGTAAAATGGTACTTGGCCTTTGGAAAATGACAATTATTGAATGTAATGATTCCTTGCCATATTACCCTATTTAAAGGAGATACAATTTATGTCGTCAGATAGACAGCGTTTGCAAAGGCGCAAGAGACAGAAGCGAAAGCGCCGCATCGCATTCTTTATCCTATTGCCTATCGTATTCCTTACATTTACAGCTGCAGGTTATGGTGCCTTTCTATACAAAAAAGCAGAAACGATTTTTACCGGTTCTTACATGGATGATGGCCGTAAAAAATCTGATTTGCGGGATGCAAAAGTCCATCCAATTAAAGATAATATTTCTATTTTATTTATTGGAATTGATGAAAGCGATGTACGCACAAAGGAAGACAAGTCACGTTCAGATGCCTTAATGCTGGCTACGTTAAATGTGAAAGATAAATCCATTAAATTACTTAGTATTCCACGTGATTCATATGTGTACATTCCAAAAGTCGGCTACAAAACAAAGATCAACCATGCCCATGCTTATGGCGGACCGAAAGCTACCATCGATACAGTGGAAGAATTACTAGATGTACCCGTTGACTACTATGTCCGCATGAATTTCTATGCTTTTATGGATGTAGTCGACGCATTAGATGGCATTAAATTTAATGTTCCGTATAAATTGTCAGAAAAAGACTCTAACGACAGACATAATGCGATCCAGCTGGAGCCCGGCCTTCAGGAATTAAACGGAGAAGAGGCGCTCGCTTTGGCACGTACGCGCCATTATGACAGCGATATTGAACGCGGCAAGCGTCAGCAACAGCTGTTGCGAGCCGTTGTTAAAAAAGCCACTTCTTTTAACTCGATTACAAAATACGATGAAATTCTCGAAGCAGTCGGTTCTAACATGACAACGAACATGACATTTGGTGAAATGAAAGCTCTCATTAATTATGGAAAATCGGGAGATATCGACTTTGAATCCCTTACTTTAAAAGGGACAGATGACAAAATGTCGAATGGCGCTTATATTTACCGTCTTGACGACGAAGACCTTGAAGTGATTAAACGCAAACTTGCTCGTCATCTTGAACTTGATTAAGAAAAAGATCCATCCGTTGCTTTAGAGCAACGGATGGATCTTTTTTATTTTATTTAATTCTTTTTAACGCGAACGCGCATAAAATTGAGGAGCGGTTTGTAGTTGGAACTGACAAGACCAATGCTTTCAACGAATAACTCAATGGCAATGACGATGACTGCCATCATAATAAAAGCTCCCCAAATGGTTGCCATGGAGAAAATAACAGCCGCTAAGCCGAACATAGAAGCAATCGCATAGATGATAATGACGACTTGCTTGTGAGTGTATCCCATCCGCAGCAAGCAGTGATGAAGATGCGATTTATCCGGTGCCGATAAAGGCTGTTTGTTCACCTTTCTTCTAATAATTGCAAAAAACGTATCAGAAATCGGTACACCGAGAATAATAATTGGGATAATTAGTGAAATAACGGTAATATTTTTAAAGCCAAGCAAGGAAAGGACGGCAATAATGTAACCAAGAAACAAGGCGCCTGTGTCTCCCATAAAGATTTTAGCCGGGTGAAAGTTGTAACGTAAAAAGCCGAGCGTGCTTCCTAAAACGAGCAAAGCTACACTCATTACGTATACATCGCCTTTCATGAAAGCCATCAGGCTGATCGTCAAGAGCGCAATCGACGAAACCCCTGCTGCTAACCCATCCAATCCGTCAATTAAGTTAATGGCATTAGTGATACCAACAATCCAAAGAATGGTTAACGGTACACTAAGAAATCCAAACTCCATTTCGCCGCCAAACGGCAAGGTAATGAACTCCATTTTCACTCCGCCGTACAACACAACGATGAGAGCAGCAAGCAGCTGGCCTCCAAGTTTCGCTTTTGCCGATAGCTCAAACCGATCATCCAGCATGCCGGTTACAATAATAATGAAGCCGCCCACTACGATCGCAGAATTAAATGGCGACTGTGGCTTCAGCAAAAACAAACCAATCATAAAGCTAATAAATATTGCTAGCCCACCCATACGAGGCATAATCTTTTCATGGACCTTCCGGTGGTTTGGCTTATCCACTGCTCCGACAGCTATTGCCATCTTTTTAACGAGCGGAGTGATCACAAGCGATAATAAAACACAGATCGCAAAGACTAGGGAAACCATGAAGTACCTCCTTCAGCTATATACAAACACGTTTTACATTGTAGGTTCAATAAAAATTGGCGGTGATTAAATAAATATTATCCGCTTATTTTATGTTGTCTCATAAATTCATTTCCCTTCAACATTATAATGGCAATTTAAAATAACTTCCATAAAAAATAAGCAAAAATTCACTTATCCATCGTGCAAACGAGGTCTGTTCTTGTCCATCAATCTAGCTGAAACCATTCACTTTTCAAGATGTGCAAGCAGGCGAGCAGTAAAGAAAGCAAGCGTTAATCTGCAGCATGTAATTTTTCTTTTTCCTGCTTTTAAGATTCTTTAAACACCTTTCCCGTTGGATTTTAATAGAAACATTGTTTTGTTTTTACAATGTTTTAGATATATTAGTCATTCCCCTCTACTTTTGGTAAAATAGAATAATGATTCATGGTCCCAAACTCACATAATTGAAAATTCTCCAAGGGAGCGTAAAGATAGATGATTTCGTTTTTTAAAAAGCTGAGTGACTCGAACGATCAGCGTTTAAAGAAATATTACAAAATAGTGGAAAAGATTAATGCCCTCGAACCTAGTTTTGAAAAGTTTTCTGATGAAGAATTAGCCCATATGACCGTTGTCTTTAAAGAAAGGCTGGCAAATGGCGAAACAGTCGATGACATCAAAGCTGAAGCCTTCGCTATTGTCCGCGAAGCGTCTAAACGAGTGCTCAGCATGCGTCACTATGATGTTCAATTAATCGGCGGTATGGTGTTAACAGAAGCGAACATTGCCGAAATGGCAACAGGAGAAGGAAAAACGCTTGTTGCTTCTTTGCCAAGCTATTTGCGTGCCTTGGAAGGAAAAGGAGTACATGTCATTACGGTAAATGATTATTTGGCAAGCCGTGACCGGGAGACTATCGGTCCACTTCACGAGTTCCTGGGGCTGACAGTTGGGCTTAATTTGCCTATGATGGATCCGGCTGAAAAACAAAAGGCTTACCAGGCCGACATCACATACGGTGTCGGGACAGAATTCGGTTTTGATTATTTGCGCGACAATATGGTATGGCATCCTTCGCAGCGTGTGCAGCGTCCGTATCATTTCGCTATTATCGATGAGGTCGACAGCGTCTTAATTGATGAAGCCAAAACGCCTTTAATTATCGCTGGCAAAATGCCCGCAAGCGCTGACCTTCACGTCATTGGTTCGCGCGTCGCTAGCCGCTTCATCAGGGATGAAGATTATCATCTTGATGACGAGACAAAAGCTGTCAGTTTAACAGAACAAGGGATCGAAAAAGTCGAAAAAGCATTTGGCATCGACAATTTATACGAGCTAGAGCACCAAACCTTGTACCATTACATGATTCAAGCGGTGCGTGCGCACGTCATGTTTGAACGCGATGTGGATTATATCGTAAAAGACGGAAAAATTTTGCTCGTTGATATGTTTACCGGACGGACAATGGAAGGACGGACATTAAGCGATGGGCTTCATCAAGCTCTTGAGGCAAAAGAAGGCTTAGAAATTACAGAGGAGAATAAAACGCAAGCCTCCATTACGATTCAAAATTATTTCCGGATGTATCCTCACCTCTCCGGCATGACAGGTACGGCCAAAACAGAGGAAAAAGAGTTCCAGCAAGTCTATAACATGCAAGTCATTCAAATTCCGACGAATCGTCCTAAGCAACGGATCGATATGCCGGATAATATTTATGCGACCGAAGAGGCAAAATATAAAGCTGTCACAGCTGAAGTAATAAAGCGGCATGCTAACGGTCAGCCGATCCTTGTCGGTACGACTTCTATCCTTCAATCTGAAAAAGTAGCTGAATATTTCAAAGAAGCCGGCTTATCCTTTGAGCTGCTTAACGCCAAAAGTGTCGAACAGGAAGTTGAATTAATTTCAAGATCCGGTCAGAAAAATCACATTACGATTGCGACCAACATGGCGGGCCGCGGTACAGATATCCTTTTAGGGGAAGGAGTCGCCGAACTTGGCGGACTTTTTGTACTAGGAACAGAACGTCATGAAAGCCGTCGGATTGATAATCAGCTTAAAGGGCGCTCTGGCCGTCAGGGTGATCCAGGAGCGAGCCAATTCTTTATTTCATTTGAAGACACTATGTTCCGCCGCTTTGCAAAAGAAGAATTAGAAAAGCTTGAGAAAAAGCTGCAAACAGATGAAAATGGCCTTGTTCTCAATAAAAAAATGTCTGAGTTTGTAGATCGTGTACAGCGCATTGTTGAAGGAGCTAACTTCTCTATGCGTGAATATAATTTAAAGCTAGATGACGTCATCAATGAACAGCGCGGTATTATTTTTGGATTGCGCAATAAAGCAGTTGACTTAGACGAGCACTTTGACCGTTTTCTTTCTATCCTGAAGGAAGCTGTTCAAGACGAAATAAGCCTCCTGTGCCCGGAAGATGAGTCTTCAGATGAATGGCAGGTAGATCAGCTTGCCGGTAATCTTAGTGCTTTGTTAGGCAGCCATCCCGTTCAGTTGCCTGAGGAAGTGATAAGCAGAAAAGAAATTGAGGAAATCGCGGAACAAGCTGTATCGGCCTATGTCGAACAGTTAACTGCAGCATACGAACCAGAATGGGATCAGTACATTAAGCGGATCATCCTTTCTACGATCGACCGTCTTTGGGTCGAACATTTGGAGAATATGACGCGTTTAAAAGAAGGCATTGGCCTTCGCTACTACCAACAGGAAGACCCAATGAGAATTTACGCACGTGAAGGCCTTCAAATATTTACAGACATGCATCACCAGCTCCAAAAAGAGATCGCTATCCAATTCGGTCATCTCGTTAAGGACTTAAATCATAAGGAGTTGCAATAACTATGTTTTCATTTTTTAAAAAGAAAAAAAGTGATTCAGATAACTTGAAAAATGACGGACGCGAAAGCGCGGTCGCTTCTAGTGAATTAACTGATAGTGCAACAGCTGAATCAGCTGAAGAAGTAGAAACAGAGCTTTCTCTTCATCCAGCCTCCAATGTACCGAAAGAGCAAATGTATGTTCTGCGCTTTTTGAACAATGAGCTCCCTCCCCTAAAAGCGAACCAGCTGTCTTTGTCTGGTATTGAATGGGATGAACAGCCAGCAGGCTTAGCCGTTTCCGCCTTTGTGCGTAACTCGGTAGACAAAGGAATTAAGCTCGGCGATGTGCCGCTTTTACTAATCAATGAGAAAAATGAAGTAAAAGCAAGACATGATTTTAACTTAGCTGAGGTAGGTGAAATTCCGGCTAAAAGCAGCCGCCCATGGACATTTATCTTTCCAGCTTCTTCAGTCAATCAGCAAGTGGAGCTTGAAAAGGAAAACTGGACATTGGCATTTGACTTAACTTCAAAAGAACATAAACTGGATTTAGCCGATTCTTGGGAAGAGGCGTTGCCGGAAGAAGAAAAAGAAAAGCTGCAGCAAATTGTTCAGCAGCTCGGTGTTCCCGGGAAGGATGAATTGAATTTTACTGGGTTGCAGGCGAAGCTGGCGGAGGACGGCAAATTTCATGTCACTGTTCTTATTCGCAATGGCTATAGCCGCCTGATTAACATTGAACAGCTGCCGCTGCAAGTATTGGACAGCCAAAAACAAGTAATTGCTGAAGGACAGTTCAACTTGGGCAGCTTGGAGATTAAACCAAACACAACAAAACCTTGGTCTTTTATTTTCCCAAAAGAACTAGTAAAAAATGAAACTCCTGATCTTTCAAGCTGGAGTGTGCAAGTAAAAAACAATTAATTAGTTAGATTTAAAGTTTCTCAAGCTGCCGCTTATGATCGGCAGCTTCCTTTTTAAGACTCTATTTTCACTACAGGCAACCCGGTATCCTCCTTGTCACGTGTGTTCCTGCGGGACTCACTAAGACCTCACACTTCCTTCCTCTACAATTAACTGTGTAAAAAACAATATTAGCACAAATAAAAAGGACCTTATTTAGGCCCCTTCCAACATTCATTTAGTTTGAAATACTTCCAAAATAGCTGAAACAGTTCTTTCACGGCCTTCCGAAGGTCTATTTAGAACTTTCGCTTTACTAGAGCCGACTGCTCTCCCTGTCATGGTTGTGGAACCGCCTCCATCTAGGTTGAGTGCTTGATAGGCTCCTATACTTTTTAAATAACTAGCAAACTCTTTAAGAGTCATTCCCGCACGTCCTTTTTGACGGCCATCTACAGTAACAAAGTATACTTTTTTGCCAGATTGATCAACCATCACAGCTGAACGTGGTGCTCTTGCTCGTGAGTTCGGGCTCTTTTCTGACATGGTCATCATGACTTTGCCTTTTTGAACGAGGAGAGGACCACTTGCAAGCATAAAATGACTGTCTTTCCACTTCTCTTCTATATCAATTGTCAATGAAACGGGATCACCTGGCTTTAACGACTTTAAAAGCTGATTTTTTTCTCCATGTGCTGATAGCACAAATCCGTTTTTCGGAATGATAGAGCTTGAGCGCTCGCCGTATTTTCTAATAGCTGTTACCCTTCCTGTGACAGTGTCGCCAAATACAGCCCCGGGATCCAGCTGCTGATCCAGCCCATCAACGGTAACTTCATAGCCATATGGATTCGTTCTCGTATTGTTAAACTTCATGCTTCTTGTATAAAGAATTAACTCATCTTTTTCACGAGATTCATTATAGCCTGGTATAGAAAGGGAAGTGCCTTCAATTTCTGCCGTAATAGGCAAATGGAATTGATCAATTACGGCAAAGCCATTTTGCTTTAAACCAAATGCCGCTGGCACGTACATATAATCATTGTAGCTATTAGATACGGCTCCAAGGTTATCTAGCTGCCCTTCTTTTGCTAGCAAATAGGCTGGCTCTCTCGTACTAAAGTGAAAAAAGGAAGCATTAATAGCCCCTAGCTGTCTTTGACCCGCTTCCATCTTACGATTTGAAAGGGCCGAGACCTTATCAAGACGATAGTATGGCACTGGCAAATGATACGTGACACTATGCCCTCTCTTCGTTAAATCGATCCCCATAATATTAATAGCCTGGTAGTTTCCATTAACTTTCGTATAGACATTTCTCCAGTTGACACCATTACTCAATGCTGTTGTTTTTGCCAGGCCTTCCAGCGGAAAAGCCAGCATTAGGACAATCCATAAAAGCAATAGTCCTGTTTTTTTCTTTTGCAATCCCTATGTCCCCCTCTATTTACTCAACTAGTACAATTATACCAAACTAAAAGCCTTTACCACCCAACTTTTACCAAAATAAAAAGAAAAAGCATCTGCTCATTAAGAGCAGATGCTTTCGGGCCATCCAACCGTTGCCACTTTATTATTATCAAATTACAAAACAGAAAACTATACTTTTATTGTACCATATCCCAACATTTTCACAAGAAATATTTTCATATAATGGATATATTGTCTTAAATAATAGATTCTATTTATTTACCATTCTATTCAGTGTAAAGATAAAGTAACAAAGACAAGGAGAGCAAATATTTCTGCCCCCTTGTCTTTATTAATAAAATCTCTTAAAGCTGTCAAACCGCTGTTTAAAATAAGCATTGTCTAAGCTTGTGATCGTGATGCCCTGCGAGGAGCTCGCCTGGATAAATTGGTTGCCCCCAATGTATATTCCCATATGAGAAATGCCCTGTTTGTACGTGTTTACAAAGAAAACAAGATCCCCTGCTTGAGGCTTATTTACATAATAAGAGCGACTATAGTAGCCCTCCGTATTCGTTCGAGGAACATTTTTTCCAGTTTTATTAAAAACATAGTAAATAAAACCGCTGCAATCAAAGCCTGAAGGTTGAGCGCCTCCCCAGACATACGGAATACCGAGATGTTTTTTCGACTCTGCGATTAACGCAGCAACTGAAAAAGGAACGCTAGAGAATTCCGGTTGGCTTGACGGTGACTGACTGCCACTTGTTTCTTTACCTGTTACTTTCAGTTTTTGTCCAACAAATATAGAATCTGATGTTAAGTTATTAAGCCTCTTCAACTCGGCCAAGCCCATATTGTATCTTTTGGCAATCAAACTTAAGGAGTCGCCGCTTTTCACTGTATACGTTCCTGTTGCAGAAGGATTTGTTACGGGCGGAGACGGCTTTGGTGTTGTTGGTACCGGTGCAGGAGCCGCTGGCTGCCCGCTGATTTTTAACTTTTGACCGACGAAGATAGCGTCTGATGTTAAGTTATTGAGCTGTTTTAGCTCCGTTAAGCTCATTTGATATTTTTGGGCAATCCGGCTTAGTGAATCGCCGCTTTGTACTGTGTACACCCCGGATTCAGTTGGCTTCGTTACAGGAGAAGCTGGCTTTGGCGCTGTGGGTGCAGGGGACGGCTGCTTGGCCTGTCCACTTACTTTTAACGATTGGCCGACAAAGATGATGTCAGATGTTAGATTATTCAGCTGCTTCAATGCAGCTAGACTCATTTGATATTTTTTAGCGATCGCACTAAGTGAATCGCCGCTCTTTACTGTGTAAGCTCCTGGTGAAGAAGGCTTTGTCACAGTTGAAGACGGTTTTGGAGGTTGCGGCGCTACGGCAGCCGGTTTTCCATTTACCTTTAATTTTTGGCCTGCGTAAATAAAATGAGACGTCAGCCCGTTTAATTTTTGCAACTCGGCAACGGTCATATTATGTGCTTTTGCAATGGCACTAAGCGAATCACCGCTCTTTATCGTATACGTGCTGACTGAAGCCATTTTAACGCTTACGGCTGATGGTTCCCTTCCCGAAGCTGCTGGACTGCTTACCTTTAGCTCTTGTCCAGCGTAAATGATATTATCTTTTAATCCATTTAATTCCCGCAATTGAGCATCATCCATTTGATATGCTTTTGCGATAGCCCCCAATGTGTCGCCACTGTGAACGATATAGATTCCTGTGGCTGACGTTTGCTTTACAGGTGCCTCTACTGCAGGCTTGGCTGCTCTCGTATGGGACTCGGCTTCTGGGAGCGGCCGTTGAACAGCAGCCGACTGGCCGGCCGCTGGTTTTGCATATACTTTTAGCTCCTGTCCAACATAGATCGTTTGATCTCCGAGATGATTCAGGCTTGTTAATTCAGTTTCTTTCATTTGATAAAGCTTCGCAATCGAGTAAACGGTTTCTCCAGCTTGAACAGTATGTGTTCTTTCTGAAGTTGCTACAGCATTTCCGGAGACTTGAAGGACCTGATTTTCCTGAAGCTGATCCTTTTCCAAATGGTTTAAAGCTTTAAGCGTATGAACATCCATTTCATATTGCTTAGCAATACTGGACAATGTTTCACCGGGTTTGACGACATGCTGTTCAGCTGCATGAACCATCGTGGCTGCCCCGGTGGAAAAAAAAGCAGCAGTTGATAGCGTAAATAGTTTTTTTCTCATCACAAACCCCTTATTACTGGATTGAATCCGTTTCAGGCTATTGACAAACACTCACTTTCTTCATTGCTCGTTTGTCTGTAGCAGCCACTCCGCTCCTCACCAAGCTTCACCGTGGCTTAACAAACGCTTTCAACCAGCCTAGCAGCATGAACAATAAACTTTTATCTGCAGCCTGCAACGGACCATCCGTTTTCTCTTTTTATCGGTTATTTTTCATTTTTTTTAATTTCGACAGCTAGCTTTCTACATGTTACTTCTACAACAGGCAAAAATACCCTTCTTAAATATGAAAAAAGCCGCCGAAAAAACGAGAGCCTTCGTTTTTTCTGACGACTAGTTAGTTGTTTTAAGAGTTCATTTCTTTCCACTTAAGAAAGATTTGTTTGCTTATCCCAATAGCTGCCTTACTTCCCCCTGCTTCTTCTGCTCCTTCTACCATAAGGGCCATGATAAAGGCGGGGTTCTGCTGATCATACGCAACAAAAAGTCCATTTTCTTTTCCGGTTATGCCTTGTTCCATTTTTATTTCAGCTGTGCCGGTCTTGCCGGCGATTGCAAAGCCTGGTAAATCGGCTTCTTTAGCTGTTCCTTTTTGGACAACAAGCCGCAGATCTTGCTTTAACAAATCAGCTGATTCTTTGGAAAGAAGGTCTTTTTTCCACACTTCTGGTTTTGCTTCCGCATAAAGCTGAGGCTTCATGATTACGCCATCATTGACAATTGCATTATAAGTGGAGGCAAGATGCAGCATGCTTGTTAGCACTTCCCCTTGTCCATACCCTGTATCGCCGAGCAAAATTTCTTTATCTAGCGTCCCGCTGTTAGAGATCTGCGATGCCCGTATTGGATAGGCAAACGGGAATTTTTCTCCTAAGCCAAATGAGCGAAGTCCGTTTGTCATGTTGTCTTTTCCTGCTTCAATGGCGGTTTGTGCAAAATAAATATTATCAGAGTAGATAAAAGCCTTCTGGAGATTTACCGGTTCACCTGGATCTTTCACCCTTGTGACGGAATAGCTGCCCCACGAAGCATCCTTTTGCCACTTCAGCCCTTTAATCGGCCGTTCTTTTGCCGGATCAAGCGTGCCTGCTTTCAACGCAATGGCTGCTGTAATTGGTTTAATAGATGAGCCAGGTGCATAAGTAGCGGCGAAGCGGTTTAAAAGCGGTTTAGCCGGATTATTTTCAAGCTGCTGATAACGACTGCCTGATACACCGAGAACAAACTCGTTCGGATCGAAGGCTGGAGAGCTTGCTAATGCCAATACTTCACCGGTTTTCGGATTAACAGCCGCCGCGGTTCCAGGCTTTCCTTTAAATTGCTCATACATCATCTTTTGCAGTTCAGCATCCACGGCCACTTTTATGTCTTTGCCGTTTTTCGGAGCCTTTTCTGCAACCGTTATAGGCTCGCCCTTCTCTTTTTCAATGTATATTTTTTTGCCGTCCTGTGCCCGCAGCTGATCTTCCAATAATTGCTCTAATCCCCGTTTTCCTACTTTATCTTGTGCACTATATCCTTTTGACTTTAGCTTTTTGAGCTCTTCGCTGTTAATGTCGCCAATATAGCCGGTTAAATGTCCAAGCGCTTCTTTATATGGGTATTGGCGCATTGTTATTTCTTCTGCCGCCGCTCCTGGTATCGCCCGGAGCTGTTGCAGCTTTTGTTCCTCATAGGCAGATAATTCTTTTAACGGGACAAAATAGCCCGGCTGTACCCAGCTTTGCTGCAGCTGTTTATCAATAAATTCCGTTGTCACACCGAGCAAGCTGGCTAATTTGCTTTTAGCCGCCGAATTATCATCTATTTCGCCAGCTTGGACTCCGGCTGAGTAACCATGGCCGTTAACAGCTAGCGAGTTGCCATTGCGATCAAAAATCTGGCCGCGGCTGCCTTTCGTTGTCTTGATTCGAATCTTATCGCCCGCCTCCATTTGAGGAAAGATATAAGAAGCGTCCCAATCAATAAACCATTCCTCTTTCTTATCTACTTCTCCCTTTTTCAAGACGGCCTTCTTCTCAAACGAAACAGGTCCTGCACTTGTATCCATTTTTACTTTGATCGGAAGAACCGCTTTGTCCCCTTTCCAATCTTTTTCTTCTTTCGCAAGTGAGGTCACTTTTATATTTTTTACTCCTAAACTCTCATAAATCGTTTCATAGCGATCTACATAATCCTTTTCTTTTACTTGTTTTTTGCTAGAAGGAGCGACATAGCTTTTATACATCTCTGCAAACTTTTCATCGTTCCACAGCTTTGTATACTCGCTTAGCCGTTCTTCCGGTGAAGCTAGTTTGTTACAGCCAGCTAGACTGAAAAGCAGTATAAACAGGCCGGTTAAAAACAAATATTTCCTCATCCTTTCACCCCCGGATTTACATTCAGCGATCTTTCACTGCCTCTTCTCTTTATTATAACAAACATCGTATCAGACAAAGTTTATTTTATAGGTTCTCGTTTACCAGCAATAGCGGAAGGAGACAAGCTTCTTCTAAGTTTATTGGTAAACCCTGTTTTCCATCCTGTCAGGCTTTGCCTTTCAAGGCGCGAAGCCTGGCGAGGAGCGGAATGGCCATAAGGGCCATGAGCACCAAAGGCGGGTGAGCAACGAAGAAAGCGAACGTTTGCCAACAGCCTGAACGCCAGACACTTAAGTGCCTGGCGTTGTCTGTTTGGCGTGAGAGACATAGCTGTGCAGCACCATGCCAATCACAATTAAAATCATCCCGATCATCGAAATCGGGGCTGGTAAAGGGGCAGCGAGCAATACCATTTCTCCGATCACCGCAAATAACACTTCCAGTGATTGCGTTGCTTCTACTGCTCCTAGCTTACTCATGCTGCCTCTAACAAGGTCAGTCGCTGCAAAAAACAAGACCGTTGCAAACACGCCCGAAAAGAGGGCGACAAGACCTGATTGGACGACTTGGCTTTTACTCGGCCATCCATCTGTGTAGACAGCAATACTTGATAAAATGAGCCAAAAAGGCAAACTCGCCAGTGTCATCCCAAGTACACGCTGATAAGCATCAAGACGGTTAGAACAAACATCCATCATTTTACGATTGCCGAGCGGATAGGCAAAGGATGCAATAACGATTGGCACAATACATAATAAAACAGCCTGTAATGACAGCTGACGCGCCTGTTCCGCCTGCATAAGAGCGACACCAGCCAATATAATAAGTGACATGGCAAGGCCTCTGTATGGGATTTTCCCTCTTACTCTTTTTGGACCGCTTGGCGTTTGAATCGTTATGTAAAAAAGCGGTACTAAGAGTGAGCCGGAAATAATAGTCACTTGCCATGTGCCTGCAATAAGCCATCCAGGTCCGTAAGCGGCTGCAAAACAAAGCGGTGCATAAAATAAACCAAACCCTATAATGCTCCAGAGCAGCCAGGCAGAAGGGCTTCTTCTCATTTCAGAAAATAGCGAACTAAAGCCTTTTCTCCAGCCGACAATGATGGCAAGCAACGGCACCATAAACAAGTAGCGCAGGGAAGCACTCCACATCCAATTGCCTCCCTCTGCCTCCATTAGTCGATTTAACACAAATGTAAAAGCAAAGAAAAAAGCAGAAAGTACACCTAACACAATTGGTCTCATCCAAAATCCCCCAATAACAATCAAACCTTCCTGCCCTCACTATAACGTATCTTTAAATTTGCACGCAATGAAAAATTTTCAGAAAGTGAATGGCTTAGCGCTTTACAGCAATAAGGGACTGACCCTAGTGCTATAAAGCGCTGGGGCCAGTCCCTCTGTTTTCATTATGCCCAGTAGGCGAGTGAGCGTTTTTTCATCATTTCGCGATTTTGCTCGGTTGTTTTAGTGAGGACTTGTTCTGTTGCCATGTCAACGATGACACCATATCGGCGGATTAGGTCTAATTGATCGATTTCACCGCTGCGATATTTAGCGATAACACTGTCCATATCTTCTTCGAGCCAGCCAGCACGCGAAGCGCGAATAAATTGTCTTTCTTCTTTTGTTGCTTCCTCATCAATTTCAAATAAATCAATCTCTCTATCAATCTCGCGAATAACGACACCATAGTCTTTTTTCGCACGTTCAATCGAAACATATTCATCAATAACATCCTCGAGCACCGCTTTTGGATCACGCTCGAGCGGATCGCCAAGTCCGCCTCCGCCTGCCGATGGTCTTGTGAACATATCACCTTTTTTCAATTTAATGTTCGAGAAAATGGCACCTAAAAATTTCCTATCTTCTGTATCTTTATTTAACCAAGCACCATGCGGAGTAGACGGAAGTCCACCGAAGATTCCCCATGTGACAGAACGGGAGCGGTCGCAGCAATAAGACATTACGGTATCATTCGCATCTGTTAATATCCCGCCTTTTTCGACCCCGCAGCCACCGCGGAATTGTCCTGGACCAGCCGAATCTGTCACGATTTCGTGTTTCGTTGTAATTACTGGAGAAAGACGCTCCTGTCCTTCACATGGCTGAATGCTGAGGCCTACGCCAAATACTGGAGACAAGGCGTTTGCTCCGTCACGCTTATCACGGCCTCCGTGCCCGCCTGCCATCCAGTCATACCACATAAAGTAGTTATCATAGCCTTGGCGCTTATCCCAGCCGCCAATTAATAAATACTCTAAGTTGAACGAGCAGGCAAGGGCGCGCTCTGGCATAACATGAGACCAAAGCTCAAAGCAGGCATTCATAATTTTTTCATAGGCACCGGAACAGAAACCTGTTACAGCAACCGGCCACGCTGCATTCACGACTGAGTTTTCCGGCAAGTCAACATGCACGACACGGTAGAAGCCGGAGTTTAACGGAATATCCGGGAAAAAGGTTTTCGTACCGGCATAAGCAGCAGACAGCGAAGAACCAAATGCTGAGTTCAAGAAACAGCCGATATAGTCATGGGAACCAGCTAAGTCGTAAAAGATCTCATCACCTTTAATAGTCATTTTCACTTTAATCGGGATGAGACCATCACCTACTTCGGGATCCATGTCAATATAATCCGTTGTCTCCCACTCGCCGTCTGGAAGAGCAGCTACTTTCGCCCGCGCCAGGCGTTCTACGTAATCCTGCACCTCCGCAAAAGCGGTTAAAATGGTATCTAATCCGTATTTTTCAACAAGAGCCAACAACTGTGTCTCACCTGTTTTTGTCGCTTCTGTCTGAGAGCGCAAGTCGCCGAGACGCTCTTCTGGCAGCCGCATGTTGGAAACAAGCACGTTCGCTACATCGTGCAAATATTCGCCCTTTCTCCAAATACGCAGCGGAGGAATTCTTACCCCTTCTCCGTAATGGTCTTTTGACGTAATATCAAAAGAGCCCGGCACAGAACCGCCCATATCTGCCCAGTGACCGTTCAGCTGCATGAAAGCAATCAGCTTATCTTCATAAAATACCGGACGAATGACACGTGTATCGTTAAAGTGTGTACCGCCGCGATACGGGTCATTGACGATAAAAACGTCTCCCGGATGAATATCATCGCCGAAATCCTCGATAACAGCTTTTGCTGTTAAATGAAGCGTGCCGACGTGAACAGAAATATCTTGCGTTCCCTGCATCACTGTATTTCCCTCTGCATCACATAAAGCAGCACTAAAATCACGGTTATAAATAACGAAGGAATAACAAGTTCTTAATACTTGCTCAGACATTTGGTCAACTAAGTTGACGAAACCATTTTTTAAAACCTCAAATGTAACAGGATCTAATTGGCTTTCAAATACTTTGCTCATACTCCCACCCCTTTAGTTAGCTAATGTTGGTACTGTTTCGTCTGTTTGATTTTGACTTTTTTCTTTGTTTTTTGTGAAGGACATAATGATGTTGCGATATTCATCTACTTTTACTGTGCAATACGGAGGTACAACAACCGTTGAATCAAGCTGATCAATAATAGCTGGACCGGAGAACTCAGATAGAACAGGAATTTTCACCCGGTCGTAAACAGCCGTTTCAATAAAGCCGTCCGCTTCTTCAAAATACACTTCACGTGTTTCTTTTAATGCTTCTTCTAACGTTCCTGATGGCTCTTCTTTATTGAATTCCGGCTTCTCTACCGTTCCGATCGCCTCGACACGCAAGCCGTAAATTTCAATGCCCGTTTCCTCGTCTCTGAACGCGAATTCACGTTCATGCTCTTGATGGAAACGTTCAACTGCATTTTCAAGTGATTGCAGCGGTCGATCCACCGTGACAGACAATGTTCTCCACTGGCCTACATAGCGCATATCAACGTAGCGGATTAAATTCATGTTTTCTGGCGCAATGCCTTCTTCTTCAAGCAAGCTGATGGCTTCTTTTTCCATCTCAATAAACTCTTTTTCCACGTCATCTTTTTCAATTTCTGCCACATTCGCCAAATATGTTTTCGTTACATCATGACGAACATCAACGAGTAAACAGCCCATTGCTGCTGCTACGCCCGGATGAGCCGGCACGATAACGTTTGGTATTTCCATCTCTTTCGCCAATTCCGCTCCGTGAAGGGCGCCCGCACCACCGAAGGCAACAAGAGCAAAATCACGCGGATCATAACCGCGGCGCACAGAAATTAAGCGAAGCGCGTCACACATATTCGCATTAGCCACTTTAATAATTGCATCGGCTGCTTCATACACGTTATAGCCCAATTTCGAAGCGACCGTCTTCTCAATCGCTTTAACAGCCGCTTCTTTATCCAGTGTCATTTGGCCATCAAGAAGCTTCGTTCCTAACCGGCCAAGTACGACGTTTGCATCTGAGTTTGTCGGCTCCGTTCCACCTCGTTGATAACAAGCGGGTCCAGGTACAGCACCAGCACTTTGCGGACCATTGCGTAAAGAGCTGCCTTCATCGATCCATGATAAGCTTCCGCCGCCAGCCCCGATCGTTAAAATTTCAATGCTTGGGAAGCCAATTGGATAGCCGTATTCAATGTACCAATCTTTCGTTACACGCAAATCGTTATCATACATTAAAGAAATATCTGTACTTGTTCCGCCCATATCCAGCCCGATGGCATTTTTGAATCCACACATGTTGGCAATATGTTTACTTGCGATGGCTCCTGCTGCAATTCCGGAGCTTGCCAGGCGAGCTGCATAGCGGGGAACCGTTTCAGACGTCATCACGCCGCCGCCAGAGTGAAGAACAAGAATGTCACCTTTGTAACCAATTCCCTTCATTTCCTCTTCCAGCACTTTAATATACTTGCTAATAGTCGGACCAAGAACTGCATTCACAATCGTTGTACTCATCCGCTCATGTTCGAAGATTTCCGGCAATGTTTCAGAAGACGTACAAATGTATACTTCCGGCATCTCTTCTTGTAAAATATCTTTTACGCGTTTTTCATTATCACCGTTTACATAAGCATTCATGAAACAGATCGCAATAGATTCTACTTGACGTCTTTTTAATACTCTCGCCAGTTCACGCACTTCTGCTTCGTTTACCTCTGTCATAATATTCCCAGCGAAATCTACCCGCTCTGTTATCTCAAAACGATCACGGCGTTTAATATAAGGCTCTGCCACATCATTATAAGCATCCCACAGATCAAGCTTCGTCCCGCGGCGGATTTCCGTTACGTCGCGGAAGCCTTTCGTCGTCACAAGTGCAGCTTTTGGCAATTTTCTTTCAATCAGCGCGTTTGTTCCAACTGTCGTACCATGAGAGAACATCGCGATTTGATCACCTGTCAGCTTTGCTTTGGCGATTCCATCCATCATTCCCTTTTCCGGATTAGACGGTGTAGAAGACGTCTTCGTTACGTGGATTTTTCCTGTTTTTTCATCAAATATGAACACATCCGTAAATGTTCCTCCAACATCAACAGCTACATGGTATTTACTCACTTCATCGCCCCCATTGTTTATTAATAAAATGAATGATTCATTTATAAAAATGTTTCTCTGCTGCCTTTCTAGTGCTTTTGGGCACCACCTCCCAAAATGAGTGTTAAGACTGAATATTCTGAACTAACTTTCGGCAGCAAGCGCTGAATTACGCTTGCTGAACGGTCATTTTTACTTTTTCAATGAGCTGTTCTTTTTCACGGCGCAGCTGGAAAGCCTGCTCAACGGTCACCGCATGAAAGCGGACAACAGAGTGCGGCTTCGCCTGTGAGAGCACACTAAGGTCTGGGCTGATCACGGTGCCTGTTGTCACAAAGCCGCCGCCACCCGTGCCATCATTCAGTAAAATGATGAGCTCTTCCTCGTTTGGCACAATGACACCGCCAATAGGATAAGGAATATCAACAATGTTGCCCGGACTGTTTCCGGATCCAAATGGGGCAGCCTCTTTTTTATAACGGACACGCCCTCCGTACAGCCGATAAGCTACTCTGTTGGACTGTGTATGAATAGTCCATTCTTGATTGAGCAGCCCCGTTAACCCCTCGTCACTGATTCTTTCACTGGCAATGCCTAATACGAGATGAAGATCAAGCTGCCGGTTAAAAACAGGCTTGATTTCATTTGGTATGCTTTTTCCAACTTGTCGAAGAACGCCCGGAAGCGGTTCATGAAGCGGAAGCTGATCACCCTTTAACAGCTTTCGGCCGAGCACGCCGGGAAAGCCGCTGGCAAAGCAGGCAGAACGGCTGCCCAAAATTTCCGGTGTGGCGAGCCCTCCGGAGACAGTAAGGTAAGTAAAGATCCCATCGCAAATCTTCCCCACTATCAGCACATCTCCCGCTGATACAGCTATGGGCTGCCAAAGCGGAATCACTTCCCCGTTTAATTTCACTTCTGCTGACGCCCCCGTTAGGGCAATGACGGTCTTTTTTTGAAATTCAATGACCGGGCCCGTTAACATCATTTCTAAACCAGCATAGTCAGGCGGATTGCCAAGGAGGGTATTTCCTAGCAAAAAAGAATATTTATCTGCTGCTCCAGATGGAGGAACGCCCATATGGTAGTGGCCAAACCGGCCAGTATCTTGAATAGTTGTCTTTAATCCTGGTTCAAGTATGTTGAGCACGGTTTAAAACCCCTCCATCAGTTGAGAAATGTAGTGATCACCCTTTTCATCATATTGCTCTACGGAAAATTCAATGGCCTTCACCTTGTATTCATATGTACGCTTTTCTACCTCTTCGCGGATATTATAATATTCCGCCTCTGTTATCGGTCGGTATTTCCATAGATCTCCCGGCTTGGCGAGAAAAAATGAATCCCGGAAGAGAGATAGATTTTGTCCCGGATCGTAGACAGGAACAGCCGCGATTCCAATCAGCTGATAGCTGCCGGTTGATTCCGTCGGATACACGACTGTGAAAGCGCCGCCGATTCCTAGCGCCTCCCCTGGTGTGTAGGACCGCGGACTTGGATATTTTGGTGCTTGAATGATTTTATTTTGCGGCACGCCAAGCGGAAATCCCCACGCTGTCCCTGGCTTGAAGCCAAGTGATGTAATAAAATAAGGCGGTGATGAGTGGGCCGCTATAAAAGCATCCGCCTCCGTGAATCCGTTCGCTCTCATAACATGTATAAAGTCATCCCCGCCTGCTTCTGGCTGAAGATGCTGGTATCTTTCAATCGTATTTTTTGTAATTTTGTCGTTGTACCAAACCGGAATTTCAATAATCCGGCTGCTAAAATACAATTCTGAGCGATGACTTTTTTGCTGGTCAATTTCCTGCAAATAATCCAACAAATGATGGGGAGAGATCGCCGTTGGATCATAACGGATTAAATAAGATGCATTGCTCGGATAAACTTCAATCATGCCAGGGATATTACGCTTCCTTAATTCATTAGTGATGGAAATGGCTTTAAAGTTGCTCTCGATTCTCATTTCTGTTGAAATTTCCGCGTAGATGTATTCATCTCCACAAAAGTCAAATTTAGTTTCCGGAAAAATTAGCATGTTGTTTTCTCCTTCATTTGGATGCCTTCTTCATTCTCCGGCTGACTGTCGAGGCGCTGACTCCCAGTGCATCTGACGCCTTGGCCGCTGTTTTGTATTTGCCGAGAGCCAGTCGTATCAACTGGTCTTCCACTTCCTGAACCGCTTCCTTCAGCGGCATAATTCCCCGGACAGTTAAGTGACCCGGCTCTTCCGACTCACTGTCCCAGACAGCCCGAAATACATCATCCCCAGAGATCACTTCCTGTTTTCCGATGACGACAAGCCTTTCCATCACATTTTGCAATTCCCGAATGTTCCCCGGCCACTGATAGCTTTCCAACAACTGCAATCCCTCCCTCGACAGCCTTTTTTCCTTATTGTAGGTTTCATTTAATTTTTCTAGGAAAGAAAGAGCGAGTGGAGCAATATCCTCTTTTCTTCTTCTTAACGGCGGGATTTGAAGCGGAACAACGTGCAGCCGATAAAATAAATCTTCACGGAATGTTTGGGTTGCGACCATTTTTCTTAAGCTTCTATTTGTTGCCGCTAAGACACGCACATCCACTTTAATAGGCACAAGACCGCCGACGCGGACAACCTCGCGTTCCTGTAAGACCCGCAGAAGCTTTACTTGCATATGGAGTGGGATCTCGGAAATTTCATCAAGAAAAATTGTTCCGCCGTCTGCCGCTTCGAATAGCCCTTTCTTTTTTTCTACGGCACTTGTAAAGGCACCCTTTTCATGTCCAAACAATTCACTCTCCAAGAGATTCTCAGGGATCGCACCGCAATTGATCGTCACAAACGGTGCCTCCGCACGCCGGCTATAAGAATGAATATGACTAGCCACTACTTCTTTGCCCGCTCCGGATTCTCCGGTAATTAACACAGTTGATTCTGTTTCTGCTACTTCCTTTAGTTTTTTCACAAGCTCTGACATTTCCTGTGAACGATACACTAGCTTTTTCGTTAAATCTGGCACCAACGAATGGTCGCTTTCTTCCTGTCTTCTCTCGGAAATTTCTTCTGTGCTGACATCACGAGAGAGAACAATGATTTTCTCCAATTTGCCTTTTTTCATGACCGGCGCTGCCGTCGATAGAATCTTTACATTCCGCCGGCTGCTTTGTGTTATGCTGATCCTCTGCTTTTCTTTTAAACAGAGATCCACAATGTTAGGCTCAAATAGACCTTTTGCTTCAAGCTCATAAATGTTTTGCCCAATTAATTCACCCTTTGAATAGGGCTGCCAAAAGTTTTCGAGAAAAGCACCAGCTATATTGGAAATCTCCCCAGACGGTTGTATCGCCATAATCTGCTCATTAGAGGCTGCATAAATCGTTTGCAGCTCCTCCGTAAGCTCACGGACAAACTCCAATCCGCTTACTGCTTTTTCTAAATGCTCCTGCAGGTAAAATACATGAACGACTCCCTCTATTTGCCCCTCATGATACACGGGTGAAAAGTGGCCCGTCATCTTTTTAAAATTAAAGGAACTGTCTATACCAAATTTCCTCTCGCCTGCCAGGATCTCTTCCAAATCCACATCCGCGGCAACGATTTTCCTATAATTTCTTCCTGCCAAGATCGAACGGGGCAATCCTAAAATCTGGCCGGCGGTCTCATTCATAAAATTCACTTCAAACTGCCGGTTTGTTGTGACAATACCGATTTCAGCACTGTTCAAGCTATGATTTAAAATCTCCAGCTGCAGCTCGGCAAGCTGGTTTTTTGCTTCTGGTATCGTGATGTAGCCTACTATTTCTCTCTGTTCATTCATGCCAGCAACGATATGGCAGTTGTGGCAAAACTCTACCCAGCTCGTTTCACGAACAAGAAGCAGGTCTTTTTTGTACTGAACCGGCTGATTCAATGACTCGGCTCCCTTTACTTGTTTCATTAAAGCACCAAGTGTGAGATAACCGACAAGTTCCTCTTTTTCATAAACAAATGCCGTCTGGCTCTCTTCCCGGGTAAGCAAGCTGATAGCATCTTGTACCGTCGCCTCACTTGATACGCCGGGTGGCAAAGGCAATAAGATCTCCTGCCATTTCCATCTCATTATGACCAAACCCCTTTCCATCGCATCAACGGGAAAAGAACCTTTTATGTGTTAATCAAACGGCTGAAACGCGTTTGAATACGTTTACATCTACTTTTCTATAAGCAAGTATCATGCCAAACAGAGACTAACACATAAATAAAACAAAAATTCTGAAAAGAAAGCTTCTTCTAATGCGATTTAGGCTCTCCTCTTTTTCCCTTTGTCTTCAACGCTATTCGACATTTCTTCTGATAATCCCTTTTTCGTTCTTGCAAAGTTGCAAGTTACATTGCAATTATGCAAGAACATCCTCCTCATTAAAATAATAAGTAACTATACTTTTCATTGCTTTTCCAAAAAGAAAAAAAAACGCTCAAAGCATGCGCTTTTAAGACAATAAAACAATCATCTAGTACATATGTGCATAAACTTGCTGCTATGCATCCTGATTGCAACGATGCAAGAGAAAAAATAGATTCCTCCTTCAATACTCATTGGTTCAAAGGCATATAAACGAACCAGCCGTTTACAGGTAATGTCCCTATCGCTCAAAAACGGTAAAGTGATGAATAATTCATTGAAAAAGGAAATGTTGTTTATCTAAAAAATTAGGTGGAAAGAGTTAAGTAGTATCTTATTTTTTAAATAAAGGAGCTGGATAGAATGAAATGTTACAGTGTTGCACCGAATAAAGATGCTTCGCGTTGGATTGTGAAACTTGAAGATGTTGCTCCTGCAGAAACCTACAGCTCTGTAGATGGAGCTATTCAGGCAGCAGAAGAAATAGCCCAAGCAAATAGTCCGAGCAAGCTTGAGATTTTAGATGCTGATCATAATGTTGTAGAAGAAAGAACCTATTGATATTTACTGCTTTGATAAGCAGTGAGGATTAACCTCACTGCTTATTTAATTTCTTTCTTTAAACTGTAAAGACGCAGAATCTGTTCGACAGTTTGACTCATTTGACGGACAGCGGTCTCAGGGTTCATCGCTTGCTCAATCGTGAGGCAGTCTGTCTGAATAGAGAAGATACCGTCGAAATATGGATGAAGCGCTTCGATATCTTTTCCAAGCCGGCCGGCAAGAGCAATCACGGTTTTATCATGCAGTTTTGCAAGTTTTGCTATGCCCACCGGCACTTTCCCGAGCAAACTTTGTCCATCCAGGCTGCCTTCTCCCGTGATAACTAAGTCAGCCCATTTTATGTCCGCTTCCAGGCCGGTTAACTCTATCACCATTTGAATGCCCGATATGATTTCACCGCCAAGCGCTGCAGCTATAGCCCCGCCGAGCCCGCCGGCTGCTCCACTCCCTCTCATCTCCTTCACGTCTATTCCGTACGCTTCTTGAAATAAACGAGCGAGCTTTTGCAACTTCTCATCAAGCTGCTGCACCTCGTGCTCATTTGCTCCCTTTTGTGGAGCAAACATATAGGCGGCTCCCTCTTGCCCATGGAATGGATTCAGCACATCACTTGCTGCAAGAAATCGCGTTTCCCGAATAGCTGGATGAATCTGCTCATCAGAGAGTGAATCTACACACAGCAGTGGATTGCCCACTGTGTGGATTTCGTTTTTGTCACGATCATACAGCTTCCAGCCAAGCGCCTGCAGCATCCCCAGACCGCCGTCGTTTGTCGCACTGCCGCCAAGTGAAATAATGACTTGGCGAAACCCGTCATTCAGTGCCGCTTTGATCTGTTCACCAAGCCCGTATGTATTCGCGGTCATTGGTGACCGTTCTTTCTCCGACAGCAGAATTAAACCACTGCTTTCCGCGCATTCTACCAAAGCTGCCGGCTTTCCCTCATAGTCAATCGTAAGGCAGGAAGCTTCAATTGGCCGCATGAGCGGATCATGAACAGTTAGCTTTTGAGGCATGCCCGTTAATGCCGCTATTGTGCCTTCACCGCCATCTGCCATCGGCACAACTTTCACCTTAGCGTGCGGAACAGCTTTTGCCACTCCTTTAGCGATCGCTTCTCCGGCAGCAACAGCTAAAAGCGAGCCTTTAAATGAATCAGGCGCGATTAAAATCTTCATCTCAACCCCTCTTTTCATGTTTTTCTTTATCTTAGCGGAATTAGAGAGAAATCCCTCTATTTTTAATTATAAAGAAAGGAGGAACTTAAAAAGGAGACAAAGTGGGATGACTGTCCCACTTTGTCTCCTTTGCTTCTGCTTGTCCACTTGCACTATTTTATTTTCCTCTAAAAGCGCTCGTGATAAGAACTAATGCCGTAATCCAGTGCATCACCATGCCGACGAATGGAATCCAGCCAACGACAGATGTAATAATACCAAGAATGCTGCCGGCTAAGCTTTTTCCGGCATTTAAAGCAATCAGCAACGTAATAATATGCAAAATCGCCATAAATCCAAGCGGTGCCCAGGCGTGTCCCATAATAAAAAATCCACCGATCAGCGGTATGCCTAGGAAGGCTTCTATGCCACCCGTGATCCATTTCATTGTACTTGTCATGTACGTTCTCTCCTTTTTCTCCGATCCTTTATACCTTATTTACGATCAGATCGGAAAAAAGTTTCAATTATATTCTTTTTTTGACAAATGAAGCAAGTAAATAAACGTACTAGCGAATGATCCTCGACTGGTGTTCTTTTCCATGACAGCACTTGCTAGTTTCGCTATAATAAAAGATCGCCAAAATTAAAAAAGTGAGGTTTTTGTTGTGTATAGAGCGCAGACGTGGTTATCACTTAATTTCTTTGCTTTTTTCTTTACATGGGGTGTTTTTTTACCTTATTGGACGGCCTGGCTCATTGCCGATAAAGGTATCACCGTTGAATCGGCAAGCACCATCATCGCTGCCGGCTTATTTATCCGTTCTTTTTCCACCTTTTTCATCTTTCCATCATTAAGCGCTAAGTTTTCCATCGGCACATTGATCAAAGCTTTTCCAGCAGTGAGCACCCTCCTGCTTCTTGTCTTTATTCCTTTTGATTCCTTTTACGCGATCATGACAGCCATGATTTTATTCAGCTTAGTTTACCCGTTAATGTTGCCTCTAACAGAAAGTATCGGAACGATGATGCAAAACGAAGGAGTCCAATACGGAAAAAGCCGTTCCTGGGGCTCAATCGGCTATGCGATCGCTTTAGTTGTTGTCGGCGGAGTAACCGCCTCTTTTGGAGATACTTCTATCATCTATATTATGATGCTTGGTTCTTTATTTATGATAGGAGCCGCTTTTTATTACACACCAGCTTCTTTAAAAAAGCGATCTAAAACACACTCTGTTCCTTTTCGTTCCCTCTTTCATTCTAAGCGTTTCGTGATCGCGATGGTCATTTCTCTATTGGTCCAAGGGGCCCATGCTTCTTATTATAGCTATGGCTTTATTTACTTACAGGATTTAGGCGTCAGCAACACATGGGGTGGTATTATTCTAAATGTTGCCGTTGTTTCCGAGATTCTTTTTTTCATCGTTGCTGACCGGCTGCTGAAGCAGACACGCATTTCTTCCATGTTCCTTATTTCAGCTGTTGCCTCTATCGTGCGTTGGTCGCTCTTATTTTTATTTCCTAATGTGGCAGTCTATATAGCGACCCAACTTTTACATTCCCTGACTTTTGCATTGGCACACTTCGCTTTTATCCGTCTTCTTTACGAAGAATTTGACAGTCGTGAAATCCCAGCGGCTCAAGGAATGTACGCTTCCCTCAGCATGGGGTTAAGCTCTTCGCTGCTGACAGTCGCTGGCGGTTATTTATACAAAGAAGAACCCGGACTTGCTTTTTTAGGAATGGCGTTCGTTCTGGTTCCTGCTATTGGGTGCATTTTTTATTTCAAGAAAAAATTTGAAAGTTCTGTTCATTCGTGAGATGGATTTTAAAATCCTCTGCTTCACCTGATTTTTTCACTTATACTGGGATATATACATACAAAGGAGAGAGCCAAATGAAGATTGTAAAAGCTGAACTCTTTGGCATTCATTTGCCATTGAAATCCCCTTTCATTATTTCTTATGCCACGTTTGATTCTATGCCATCTGTTATTCTTAAATTAGAAACAGATACGGGACTAATCGGTTGGGGAGAAGCCGTACCTGATGAACATGTAACAGGTGAAAACTTTTATAGCTGTATCGAAGTTTTGCGGCACATTCTTTTACCAGCCGTTCTGGGGGAACATCCCTTCCAAATCGAACACCTTCATCATAAGATGAATCAAGCGATCACTGCCAATCCAGCCGCAAAAGCAGCAATTGATATTGCCTGCTATGATTTAATGGGCAAAGCGGCTGGACTGCCTGTGTACGATCTGATCGGCGGAAAGAGTCATACAGAATTGACTTATCCAAAAGTATTAAGCATTGAAGAACCAGAAGTAATGGCGGAAAAAGCACAAGCAGCCATTCAAAGCGGTTTCCACTCATTAAAGCTGAAAGTCGGCCTGGATACACAAATGGACGTAAAACGAATTCAGGCAGTCCGCGCAGCAGTCGGTTTTGATGTTCCTATTCGGATAGACGTCAATCAAGGCTGGCACACCTATACGGCTGCGATTCAGGCGCTGAAACAGCTTGAGCCTTTACAGCTTGCCTGGGTGGAACAACCAATCCGGATGGGTGATATTGACGGCCTAGCGCAAATCAAGCAGCATTGTACGATTCCACTTATGGCGGATGAATCCATCCAAAATGGCGAACAATTAATGGAGATGATTAAAAAAGAAGCGGTGGATAAAATCAATATCAAGTTAATGAAGAGCGGCGGTATCTTTCCGGCTATTCATATCGCCAAAGCAGCTGAATACGCTGGAATCGACTGTCAGATCGGCTCCATGGTGGAATCATCAATCGGCTCAGCCGCCGGCTATCACACTGCGATCTCACGAAAAAATATTACGAGCACTGAATTGACCGGCCCGCTGCTATTCAGTAAGGATATTGGTGACCTCTCATATGAAGTGCCTTTTGTTCACCTCAATACGAAACCAGGCCTCGGCCTTGTGATCGATGAACCGATCTTAGAAGAACTAACCATCTCTCGAGCGACGATAAAATAAGAAAGGAGGATTATTCGTGAAGAAAATAGACAACCAGCTAATGGATATTTTTCAGCATTTGCATACTCACCCGGAAGTTAGCTGGAAAGAAAAAGAAACAACTGCTTATATTGCAGATCTATTAAAGAAGGAAGGAATCTTCGTTTCCCTATTTGATGATTGCACAGGCTTGATCGCTGAAATTGGCAATGGCAAGCCAATCGTAGCCGTCCGTGCTGATATAGACGCCCTTTGGCAAGAAGTAGACGGCGTTTTCCAAGCCAATCATTCATGCGGACATGACGCCCATATGTCCATCGTGATCGGTACCATTTTACAGTTGAAAGACCAAGTAACGAACGGCACAGCCCGTTTTATTTTCCAGCCGGCTGAAGAAACGGGAAGCGGCGCCTTGAAAATGGTTGAAAAAGGCGTAGTCGATGATGCAGACTATTTATTCGGCATTCATTTGCGCCCAATCGAGGAGCTGCCCTTTGGTAAAATGACGCCATCCATTCACCACGGCGCGGTTACCTTTCTAACCGGGAAAGTAGTAGGAGACGACGCGCACGGCGCCCGCCCCCATCAGGGAACTAACGCAATCGATGTCATTTCTGCGCTCAATGAACAGCTAAAGTTGATCCACTTTTCACCTTTTGAACCGTACTCTGTGAAAATGACTCACGTCGAAGCCGGGGGCCAAAGCTTAAATATCATTCCCGGCTCCGCCAAATTTGGGCTTGATGTCCGTGCTCAAAAAAATTCAGTCTTAATGGACATGCAGAAAATCATTGAAAAGAAAATCAAAAAAGTAAGCCAGCTATTCGAGGTAAAAATCGAAACAGAGTGGCTGGATTTCACTCCAGGAGCGGAAGTGGCGAAAGAAGCCGAAGAATTACTGCGCGAAAGCATCCTTGAATATGGCGGCCGCGTCATGCTGGCGGACCCGCTGATCACATCAGGCAGCGACGACTTCCACTTTTATACGATTAAACGGCCAAAATTAAAAGCCGCCATGATGGGAATCGGGGCTGATTTAAAGCCCGGACTGCATCATCCCAAAATGACTTTTGATCCACGCGCTATCCAAATCGGCACTGACATATTGACCCGCGCTGTACTAAACGCCTTAAAAGAATAACGAAAAGCCGACTGCTACATGTTCTCTACAGCAGCCGGCTTTTTTTTTGAACGAAAAATATATTGAACAACACCTTGCTCACGGCTTCAGACCTGTTGTTCACGAATCCTCACCATTCCGCGCCCATTGTCCACGCATCGGCAACTTTGGATTATATTTTTCATCAAAAAAAGCCGGCAGTTGCCGGCTTCTGACTTAGTTTAAAATTGTAACATTGACTGTACGACGTCCCCAGTTAAGAGCTTCAGATTCTGTTGGTACATGGATATCAATGCGGTTTCCTTTGATGGCACCGCCTGTATCACCTGCAACAGCTGTACCATATCCTTCTACATGTACTTTTGAACCTAGTGGAATGACATTAGGGTCCACTGCGATGACTTTCGCATTTCGATTAGCATTTAAATCGATACCTGTCGCTGTCACACCTGAACAGCCAGCACATTTTGCTGTATAAGCAGTAGCAGAAACAGAAATCGTTTTTCCTTGTGGAGCTTGAGCTGGTGCTGATGCTGCTTTAGTCTCTGCTGCCGGTCTTGAAGCTGATACTCCTTTTACCTGACCAGAAAGAGATAGCTTCTCACCTGCATAAATTCTGTCAGAAGACAGGCCGTTAATAGCTTTTAACGATTGTACAGACAAACCGTTTCTAGAAGCAATTTTGAATAAAGTATCTCCAGGTTTAACAGTGTATGTACCGTTTCCGTTGGATGCTGCAGAAGCTGTTCCTGCCGCTTGGCCTCCTACTTCTAATCTTTGATTAGGAAAAATTAAATCAGATGATAAGCTATTAGAAGATTTTAATTGTTGAACTGTTGTATTGTGATTTTTAGAGATGCCCCATAATGTATCTCCACTTTTTACTGTATATGTTTGTGCGGATGCAGCTGTTCCAAAAAGACCTCCGCCGATCATTGTAGTAGCTGCAAGTGCGATAATTTGTTTTTTCATGATAGAAAAACCTCCTGATTGTTCTAACACGCGGTAACTTCCCAGTTTAGCTTTCCAATGAAGTGGGAAAATAAGAAACAACCGCCTGCAAGAAACTTTTTTTAAAACTATGCGTCCAGTGGCACTATTGATAAGGAATGAGATTTATATAAACAACGCGGTCATCCATTCGATAACCCGCTGACGAAATTCATTGTATCACGCCAGGGCGTGTAATGATTTTAAGATGCCATTACGCTTTTCCGCTTTATATAACTTTCTTGTTACAAAAAGATACTTTATGCATACTTGTAACTTCGATGAAATAAATAAGACAATTCCTGCAAGCTGTAGAATACGTTTTTTCTCTTCTTGGACAAAGGTTCCGTTATATTTGATTAGTGGTTTTCACTTCAGGGGAACGCTTTTTCCGCTAATTAACTATTGAACAATAAACATTTATCTTTGCTAGAACCTAAACAAAAAAAGAAACCCGCAAAGCGGATTTCTTTTTTTCTTATAGTCTATTTATTTCAAAATCTGTACTTTTACTGTTCTTACTCCCCAGCGAGATGCTTGTGCTTTATTCGGAACATGAACATCGATTTTATTTCCTTTAATAGCACCGCCTTTATCAGCGGCAACCGCTTGGCCATATCCTTCTACATATACTTTTGTGCCAAGTGGAATCACTTTTGGATCAACCGCAATCACTTTTGCGTTTGGATTTTTCTTTAAGTTAATCCCTGTTGCTGTAACTCCTGAACAACCTTTACATGAAGCTGTATAAGCTGTTGATTTCACTGTAATAACTTTTGCTGCTTTGACTGCTGCCTGCGGCTTGCTTGCAGCTTTCGTAGTTGTATTTTGAAGGACCAATTTTTGGCCGACTTTGATGTTTTCTGATTTTAAGTTATTCCATTGTTTTAATTCATTAACAGTCGTCTTATACTCTCGTGCAATGCTCCATAATGTATCTCCCTGTTGTACTGTGTGACTTACTGACGCTGCTTCTACAGCAGACGTGCTGAATAGTACGCAAGCAACAACCAAAGACATAATAGCTTTCCTCACGAATGAAAGACCCCCTTGTTTTCTCTAACATGTGCCTCATTCTACCATGTAAATATAACGAGACTATTACACTAGCATGTTTGTTTCTTTACACACATATTTCAAACGTTATAATATTCTGAAATAAAACTTCTTCTTCAAAAATCGGCACAAACCTTGATATAACAAGGTTTTTGTCGTATTTAATCGTTTTAGAAAATAGCAGTTATTTCATTGCTATTTTAAAGTCCAGCCCTTTATTTGTTACATTGTTTTACGATGGTTATCTATTATGACACCTTCAAACCCCCTCATTTTTTATCAAATTCTGTTAGATTATATTGGTATGAAGGGAGGGAGTTGTATATAATAAAAAAAGATGTCAATTTATATTACTTCATTGGAGGATGTTAGATGATTTATCGTGTGCAGCTAATTAAAGGGCTGTTTCGCCCGAATGATCGTTTTTATCAGCTGGACCATGCGGAACAATTTAAAGGATTATGGAGCCGTATCTCTTTATTAATCATCATGAGTACAGCCTTATACTTTTTAAGCGGCCTATTAGGCATCCAATCTGAATCCGTTTCTGCCCATCTGGCAAACATAAACAACGCGGAATTTCAGGGACAAAAAATGTGGTTCATGATCGGGAGCACCATTTGGGGCTTTCTATATCCACTTATTATTCTGTTCCTGCCTGCGCTTTTATTTTGGATTTTTTTAGAAATAGATTTTCGAAAATTAGTTGTCTTGCAATCATTTGTTTATGTCATTTATCTCATTGAATTTTGCTTATTAATTCTATTAAATATGACGCTCGCTATTCCGAGAGACTCCTCCCCTTTTTCGCTCGGTGTACTTGCTCAGTATGCAACAAAAAATGAATTAGCAACGAGCTTTTTTAGCTTTATTACACTTTTTCAAATTTGGGCCATCAGTCTGCAATATAAATTTTTAACACAAAGCTCGGAAAAAAGTCCGCGTTTTGTTCTTTTATTAATTTTGGCCGTGACTCTTGCACTCTGGCTCTTTTCCACCTTATTTACATCCATCCAGGTTGGCCGCTTATTTTAATAGAGAAGGAGACGGCGAAATAAATGAAACGAGTAAAGAAATCAGTCTGGCTAACAGCAAGCGTGCTGATTGTTGCCGGCAACCTTTATTTAACTCTTAAAGAAGACAGCAAAGCTGACCGATCACAATGGCTGTCGGAATGGAAGCAGTCAGCGAAAGACGATGTCGTTGAAACCTTCCAGACGACCGGCGTCATTACTCCGGCAGATGAATATCCAATTTACTTTGATAAAAATGAGGGTACATTTCTCAGATTCCTCGTAGAAAAAGGACAAAAAGTCGGTGCAGGCACACCACTATTTGAATATTCATCCTCTCGTCTTGAACAAGAGATAGAAGAACTGAAAGCAGAAAAAACGCAAACTGAGAAACAGATTCAGCTAATCGATGGACAAATAGCTAAATTAAATTCCATTTTAGATGAGATCGAAAAAGAAGCGGATGATGAGACAGACAATAAAAAAGAAAAAGACAGTGCAGCTAAAGTAACTGTTGAAAAAGACATCATTGACCAGGAAACAGAAAAGCTTAAATTGCAAGAGGAAATTAGCAAGTACGATACGTTAATTTCACAAGCTGAGTCAAAGAAAAGCAATCTGGTCGTGAGAAGTGAAAGAGAAGGAATTGTTAAAACGTTAAATTCTCGGTTAGATAATCCAATTATTACGATTCGTTCGCCGGAAGCAGCCGTTCAAGGCGTCTTTAACGAACAGCAAATGAACAAGGTAAATGAAGGATTGATGATTCATGCTTCCGTCGATCCTCTGCCCGTTACTTTCCATGGAGAAATCTCCAGTATCGAAAAATTCCCAGAACAAGAACCTTCCGTCAAAAGAAAAAGCCTGTACCCATTCACTGCACAGCTCGACAAAAGTACGATGGAAGAAGCAGCTAATCAATTATTGCCAGGCATGAAAGCGAACGTGACAGTCGTCACAAAAGAGGCATTACAAGCTGTAACGGTTCCAGCTTCTGCTCTAATCAAGGACGGTAAGAAGTCATACGTGCTTGTCTTAAATGCAAAGGGCCAAATTGAAAAAAGAGACATTAAAAAAGGACTGCTCGTTGACGGCATTCAAGAAATTAAGAGCGGCTTAAAGCCTGGCGAAAAAGTAGTCGCCCATCCCGAAAAGCTCTTAACCGATCATGGCGGATTTGTTACGCCGCTTGATTATACAGCCGTACAAAAACAGCAGCTGCAGCAAATGTCCAAAACAGAACGGCTTAAATTATTGCTCATGGGAATATTGTCTTAAAACACGCAACAGAGCGAAAAATCGCTCTGTTTTTTTTTATTTATCCCCTTCTTTTTTCCTAACAATCTGCTAAACTATCAATGAATGATATTGAAAAAAATGGAGGAAAAGGAATGAACAATAAAAAGAGGATCTCCATTACCATTTTCTTATTTGCCTTTATGCTCTTGCCTTTCACGAATGCTGTTTCTGCAGCTGACGAAGAGCACTATATGAAAGTGGTACGAGATTCTGAATTCTATGCAACAAATGCAGACGACGATAGCACAACAACCTCTCCTATTCCCGCTGGTACAAATGTAAAGCTGCTAGCTGAAGGAGCCGATAAAACAAAGGTCGATTGGAACGGCCAGCAAGGATGGGTCCCTTCAGCCGATTTAACAGCCGTCAGCAATTGGGATGTTTATCCGCAGGCGACCCGTTTTGAAACAACGGTAGACGCTGCCATTTATAAGAAAACGAATGGAAAGCTCACGAAATTTGCCCGTGCATTAAAAGGAGAAACTTTTCTGAAAACAGGTGAAGAAGCTGGTTATGTAACAATTAACTTCAGCGGACAACCTGCTTATATTTTAAAAGCAGAAACTACTCCTGTAACGACAACGTCCCTGCCAGGCGGTGTCCAATCCGGCACTCCTTATAAAAATAAAGCGATAACGAAAAAAGTGACCGATCTTTTCTATAGTAAAGACAACGTCCTTACTTCTATGGCGAAGATTCAGTCAAACGAAATGATTACCTTCACTGCCACCTACCGTGATTACTACATTACAGACATCGGCGGCAGAAACGCTTACGTAAAGAAAAGCGATGTTACTTTATTTAGCGGAAATTATGTAAATCCTTTTACTGCCTATTCATATGAACAAATGACAGCTGATTTAAAAAAATTCGTACAATGGTATCCAGGGATTGCTTCCTTAGAAGTAATCGGAAAATCGGTGGATGGCCGGAATCTCTATGCTCTGAAGCTCGGCACTGGTAAAGAAGAAATCATGATCAACGCCTCTCATCATGCCCGTGAGCATATCACTACCAATTTAACGATGGAAATGATCGATCAATACGCTTACGCTTACGAAACAAATGGAAAAATCGATGGATATTCCGCTCGGCAAATCCTTAACCGTACGTCTATTTATTTTGTGCCGATGGTCAATCCAGATGGAGTGGCACTCGTTCAAAAAGGAGCCAGCAGTGCTAAAAACAAGGCTGCAGCCTTAAAGATCAACGGCAATAAAACAAGCTTTGCTGCTTGGAAAGCGAATGTACGCGGCGTTGATTTGAACCGGCAATACCCAGCCAAATGGCCAACAATCTGCTGTAACCCAGGCAAACCGAGTCCGCAAAATTATAAAGGACCAAAGCCGTTAAGTGAGCCAGAAGCGAAAGCGTTATACGATTTCACATTAAATCATCACTTCAAAACGACCGTTTCTTATCATAGCTCCGGCCAAATTGTCTTTTGGCATTTCGGACAAACAGGCGCTCTGAAAACACGTGACTACAATTTAGCAGTAAAAGTAAATAAAAAGACCGGCTATCGCCTCGTCTCTCCGCAGCCAAATCCAAGCGGCGGCGGTTATAAGGATTGGTTCGTCCAATCTCAGAAAAAACCGGGATTCACCATTGAAGTAGCTCCTTACGTTGGCAATGGCCCAGTACCGATCAGTTACTTCTCTTCCATTTGGAAACAAAATAACTTAATTGGACTTATGCTCGCAAATGAAACGATTAAATAAACAAAAAGGCTGCTCCTATTCAGGGCAGCCTTTCGCAGTTAAACCAAAACCGCTCACACATGAATAACTTCACCTGAGCGATGAACAAACCGCCCCTATCATCTTTTCTTCATCTCGACGATAGGGGATAGCAAGTAGGCAGCATCGCGGCCAACGCCACAGATTAGCGCAGAGCCGCGTTGATATTGCCAAGGAAGGCCAATAAAGTATAGGCCCTTCACCGGACTAATCCCCCGCTGATGGATCGGCTTGCCTGCTAAGTCAATCGCTTCTTGTATCTGAATCCACTCATAAGAGGGCACAAAGCCTGTAGACCAAATGATAGTAGGGAAAGAAGCCATACTGCCATCCTCAAATGTCGCTTCCATTCCTTTTAAGCAAACGACTTTTGGCTTTAATGTAACTTTGTCTTTTTTAAGTAAATTCTTTAATTCCTTTCCAAAGATCGGATCGCTTTGCCTTCTAAACCACTCGCCCTTTTTCGTATCAATTCCCGCATATAGGAGTCCGGCCCATTCCAGCCAACTAAAAATACTTTTACTTAAAAAGCGCAGCGGCAAAAATTTAAAAGGATGATTGACAGCTAATGTAACCTCCCGATCAGCTGCCAATTCAACAGCAATTTGTGCACCTGAATTCCCTCCTCCTACTACTAAAACCGCTCCTTCAGAAAGCTGGTTAGGGACAAGATAAGAAGAGGAGTGAAGCTGCAAAGGCATTCTCTCCTCTTCACTGATCACTGGAGGAATAAATGGCTTTTGAAAGGCACCTGATGCCACCACTACTTGCCCTGCTTTCAAAGTTCCCCGCGTCGTCTCAATCTCAAACAGATTTTCACATTTCTCTACCTTTTTTACAAAGGTCTCAAGCTGTACAGGCAAATGAAAATGAGCGGTATACTCCTCTAAATAGTCAGCGATTTCATCTTTTGTCGGAAAGCCTTCAGGCGAACCGCTCATTAACAGGCCCGGCAAGGAGCTGTATTTTCTAGGCGTGAAGAGCACCAAAGAATTATAGCGCTTCCGCCACGAATCACCTATTCTCTGATGGCTATCTACTAAAAGAAAAGAAAGCCCCGCCTGCTTTAAATAATACCCCATCGCTAAACCAGCTTGTCCTGCCCCAACTACTATGACATCATAACGATTCATATCCCATTCTCCCAAAAGTAGATTGTAAAAAACACAAAGTAGTTGTCGCTGCCAACCACTTTGTGTTTCCTTTGTTACCAAACCTTTTTTCTATTTAACTGTCAGTTTATATGGCTGTGAGGAAGCCCGGCCTTCTGTTTCACTGATTTCGATAAAATATTTTCCTTTTTTCAGTGAGATCATAGCTAATTCCTCGTCCCCGCTTCCATATTGATCAAAGTTCTGAACAAGTACGCCTTTTGCGTTGTAAATTTCAATCTTGCCGTCTAGTCCGCTCTCCATTTCAAGCTTCAATGAGAATGTTTTAGTCTTCGCAACATTTAAAACAAAATGATCCACGTCACCGAACGGAACACCGGCATTTATATAACCTTTGGCGCCTAAATGCCCATCCATCTTCTTCAAGGAAATCGGCTTCTGAGGCACATGGTTAACCACTTTGCCATCGCCGTCCTTTAATGCATCTTTCATATCTGCAACCTTTACTTCATATGGCTGGAGGCTTGGCTTTACTGCCAAAAATGGACTAACTGCCACAAAGTAGCCTGTTCCTTCTTTTGCCACGAAAGAAAGATTGGCTTTCGTTTCAAATGAGAGTTCCAGCAAATTAGGACCAAACGGAATGGACTTTAACTGCTCATCCTCATCTATGATCTTATCACCATTCGTATCTTCAATAAGGGCACCAGAGAAAATAGCTGGCTGACGAAGGTCATATGGAATTGCTGCTTTTTCAGCCGCTGTTAATTTTCCTTGATTAAGAGTTAAACGATAAACCGCTTGTTTACCAGTATTTTTAACATAATAAAAATCGGTATCTCCTGGAAAAATAAAATAGTTTTTCACTGCTTGTCCAGCTTTTAAGACACGTGCTTTCTCAGGATTGTTTTCATCCTGATCCGCTTCTTGCGGCATATTGGTTGCTTTTTTCGAACGAATCGTGTATGGATCTGCGGAAATATTGTACATTTGATTCGTTAAGCGCAGAATGTACGTTTCCCCTTTTTTCAGGGCGATGGTCGTGTTGTTATTTTTCGCCCCGCCAAGCAGGATCATGATCATGTTAAGAATGTCGTCTTCTCCGGCTGAAATCGGGATCAACTCTCCTGTTTCCTTATCGTGCTGTAGAATAGATAACATAGGCAGCTGACTTGAGCCCTTATCAATGTTAAATTCATAAATTCCATTCTCAGACGGAGTGAAAGAATAATAGTCTTCATCTCCTTCTACTTGGAAGTAGCCAGACATTGCTTTCCCTAACTTATAAGGAATAGCCTGGGCTAAGATGGCTTTTGTTGTTTCATCTTCCACTTCCTCTGTTGGCTCTTCGCCATCCGTATCCTCTGTTGCATCAATGGCTTTTGCTTCTGCATATTCCGTTAGATTCATCGTACCCTTTTCGAGCGCAGCCTCTAAATCTTTTTTCAACGGCAGGCCATCTTCATCTTCAGGAAGCTGCTTTCCTTCTACTTTTAATTCGTATGGATAAGCAGATGCCTCATAATCAGCAAATTCAAATGTCCCTGGATTCATCGTTAATAAATCGAGAAGAGACCCTATGTCCCCCATACCGCTAAAAGATTCATTTGTGACGGCGAGCTTATATTTCACTCCAGGCACCGCTTTAAAAGAAAGAGATTCTCCTTGGCTGATGCCGTGATCATTGGCCTCGGCAATCGTTTCTTCTGTACTTGTTCCTTCTTCTTCCGTTACAACAGATAATCTCATGGCGGAATTCACACCAGGCAAGGCAGATAAGGAAACAGAAAGTACTTTTGCTTCATCAACAGCTATGCTGTAATAGTCATAATCAGGCATTCCCGCCTCTTGCGGATATAACGTGAAATCCCCTTTTTTATAAGGAAGTGACTGAATGTTTACAGGATTCTCAGCTGTATCACGATCTGCTTTCAACCCGCTGATTTTTTCAGCTGTGAACGTATAGGATGACAAACCGGATGTACTATAGTTGCCGTTCACATCCTTTATGCCAATAACGAGGGTGCCCTTTTCTTCGGCCGTAAATAAGTGGCCTTCCTTCTCGCCAGCACGGCCTTTGTTATGCTCCGTCAGCATCCCTTCTTCAGCCTCTGCTCCTTCAGGAATAAAGTAAAAATCCATCCCATAATCGTAATTGCGGCTTGCTTCCAAGGAGGTTTGCACATGCTCGTTTTCATTTAAATGCACTTTAAACCACTGCGTTTCTCCCGGTGTCTTGAGCTGGCCCTTGATCGTATTCTTGCCTGCCTTTAGCGCCTTTGCAGAACGGATAAGGGCTTCCCCTGTCCATACCGGCTGTTTCGGCAGCTTCTTCACATCATATGAAAGCGCAGCAAGCGGATTCACTAATCCGTTCGCATAAGTGGTGTCATATCCCTTAGCCCCTAAGTCTGTTGCTGTTTTTTCTAGAATGTTCTCAATATCATAGGATGTTAACCCCGGATGCTTTGACTTCAACAAAGAAACAACACCAGCTACCATCGGGGCGGCCATGGATGTTCCCGTTAATGAGGCAAAACTGGAACCTTTGCCTTCCTTCTCATAAGCTGTGCTATAAATATCTTCCCCCGGAGCCACGATATCAACTGAAGGCCCAAAGTTCGAGCTGTCCGATAATTTCTTATTGCGGTCAACATTCCCTACGCTAATAACGCCAGGATAAGAAGCCGGATAAGAATACATATCTGTCGATTCGTTGCCAGCAGCAGCTACGACCACTGCCCCGCTGTCAATGGCTTCACGGATCGCTTCTTCCACAAGCGGTGAGGAAGCAAAGCCGCCAAGGCTCAGATTAATCACATCTGCCCCTTTAGAAACGGCGTATAAAATTCCTTCTGCAATCGTAAAATCATTTGCCGCTGCTTTGCCGTTAAAGACGTCCACAGGCAAAATTTTGGCATTTGGATTAATACCGTGCCCGCCAATGCCGTTATTGGCTTTAGCAGCGATGATGCCTGCAACGTGTGTTCCATGTAAATCACGAATTGGATTGCTGGCCGGGTCTGCAGCATTGTAGGGTGGAAGCAGCTGGTCTTTCAAATCGGGATGTTTATAATCGACTCCCCCATCCACAACGGCTACCGTTACTCGGTGTTTTCCGGAAAGCTTCAGTGCTTTATCTATATTCAGAAGCGGCAAATAGTACATTTTATCTTTTTTGGGATCTCCTTGTGGAGCAGCAAATTGTTTATACTTTATGCTCGGCGTGATAGAAGAAATCCCTTTTTGCTGTCGGTATACTTTGACGACATCACTTACTTTTTTGGACTTTGGCACTTGAACGACATCGTAGCCCAGCTTTGGCAGTGAACGAACAAGCACCGTCCCCGCTTTTTTGTGAATGCTTTTATCGAGTGATTTGTTGTATTTAATAACGAGTGTATTCGTGTCGACTAATTCATTCATTTCCTTTATGGCTTTATATGCTTCCTTGTTTTTCACGGAAGCAGCGTCAGTCACTGCTGTCTGTTCAGAGGCCTGTTTAAAAACTTTTAATTCGTCGTTATGCACGGCTGCGCCGGTGGCTGTTGGAAAAACCATGACAGCAGAGAGACCGAGGGCCAACACCTTTTTCCACGTGTTCATTTATGTTATCCTCCAAATTTTTTTGTTTACCCAATTAATAATAGCTTAAAAGGAAGAAAAATAGTTTGTTTTTTATATATTTTTTGAAATAAGGGTTATTTTTTCCATATGGTAGACAAAAAAGCTGCAGCCGTTATTAAATCGGCTGCAGCTTCTTTTATTAGATAATCCGAATTGTTACAACGCCTTCAATTTGGCTAATTTTTGCTTCTAATCCGGGAATGACATCACCGTTCACTTTATTGTCAATGTCAATCATTGTATAAGCAAAATCGCCACGGCTTCTGTTCACCATGTCTGCGATATTTAAGTTGTAATCAGATAGAGCAGATGTAATCTGTCCAACCATGTTTGGAATGTTGCGATGGTATACCGTCACACGACGCTTTCCAGTGTAAGGAAGAGAAGCGTTTGGCATATTCACAGAGTTTTTAATGTTTCCTGTCTCTAAATAGTCTTTTACTTGACGGGCTGCCATAATCGCACAGTTTTCTTCTGATTCTTTCGTAGAAGCACCAAGATGCGGAATTGGCACCGCGTTTTTCATTTTTAAGACATTCTCATTCGGGAAGTCCGTTACATATTTGCCGACTTTGCCGCTTTCAAGGGCAACTGCCATATCTTGCTCGTTCACAAGCTCACCACGAGAGAAGTTCAAAATATGAACGCCTTCTTTCATGATGTCAAACGTATTGGCGTTGAACATGCCTTTCGTTGTATCGGTAAGCGGAACGTGAACTGTAATGTAATCACTTTGCGCAAACAACTGTTCAATCGTCATCGCACGTTGAACGTTACGAGATAAGCTCCACGCTGTGTCGACAGAAATGAATGGGTCAAAACCGATGACATCCATATCCAAGTCAAGAGCGTCGTTCGCAACGAGCGCACCAACCGCGCCAAGTCCAATAACACCAAGCGTTTTTCCTTTAATTTCTTTTCCGACAAATTGCTTTTTGCCCGCTTCTACAAGCTTTGGAATTTGATCTCCTTGGCCTTCAAGACCTCTTGTCCAAGCGATACCGGCAAATACATTACGAGAAGAAGAAATTAAAGTAGTGAGCACAAGCTCTTTTACCGCGTTCGCGTTTGCACCTGGTGTATTGAAAACAACAATGCCGCGTTCCGTATAGTCGCTGACCGGAATGTTATTCACACCGGCACCAGCACGGGCAACAGCTTTCACATTTTCACCGATTTCCATGTCATGCATGTTAAAGCTGCGCAAAACGATGGCATCAGGGTTTTGGCTGTCATTATCGATTGTAAAATTTTCTTTATTAAAAACATTTAAGCCGCATTCGGCAATGCTATTGAGTGTTTTAATAGTAAACAACTGTCCGTCTCCCCTTTTATTGTGCGTGTTTTTCTTCGAATTCTTTCATAAATTGAATAAGTGCTTCGACCCCTTCAGTTGGCATTGCGTTATAGATGCTAGCACGCATTCCCCCAACAGAACGGTGGCCTTTTAACGTTTCAAGACCAGCTGCTTTCGCTTCCTTCACAAAGGCTGCATCCAATTCAGCAGATGGTGATACGAAAGGAATGTTCATAATAGAACGGCTGTCCTTTTTAACTGGAGATCGGAACATGTTCGATTGTTCAAGAAAATCGTATAGCAGTTCTGCTTTTTTACGATTGATCTTCTCCATTTCCTTTAAGCCGCCAAGCTCTGTAAGCCATTCAAACACAAGCTTCGCGATATAAATGCCATAAGTCGGCGGTGTATTGTATAAAGATCCGCTTTCGCTATGTGTTTTATAATCTAGCATCGTTGGACAGCTTTCTGGTGCGCCTCCGATCAAGTCTTCTCTAATAATGACAACTGTTAAACCAGCTGGTCCAATGTTTTTCTGGGCACCGGCATAAATTAAGCCGAATTTCGATACGTCAATGTCTTCTGATAGAATATTAGAAGACATATCAGCAACGAGCGGCACGCCGCCTGTATCCGGAATATTTCTGAAAGCCGTTCCTTCTATAGTATTGTTCGTTGTAATATGTACATAGTCGGCTTCCGGATCAATCATGCTGCTGTCTATCTCAGGAATATAGCTAAAGTTTTCCTCTTCTGAAGAAGCAATAACACGAACATCGCCATATTTCTTTGCTTCCTTAATGGCTTTTTTAGACCATGAACCAGTATTCACGTAATCTGCTTTTTTACTGTTTGTGAGCAAATTTAGCGGCACCATGGCAAATTGCTGAGAAGCGCCTCCCTGAACAAACAGTACTTTGTAGTTATCTGGAATGTTCATTAAATCTCTCAGCAGCTGTTCCGCCCCGGTAATAATATCCGTGAATAACCCCGAACGATGACTTAGCTCCATGACAGACATACCAGAGTCTGCATAATTAACTAATTCTTTTTGTGCTTTTTCTAATACTGGCAGCGGCAACATCGAAGGTCCTGCCGAAAAATTGTATACTCTCTTCACGTGAACTCCCTCATTCATTTTAAATTTGGAAATCTGAAAATTTATACATTAATAATATTCATGAATTATAAATTATTCGCGATCACATATCAAGGGGAGGTCCAGTAACTTTCTTCTTACTTTTTCATTGATACCGCTTTCATTGCTTTTCTAAAGGGACCGAAAAAAATTACGAACATTTTTTGTCTTTTTTATCAATTCGTTCGCTTTATTTAGTTTTCTATAAAATTAAAAAAGAGAGCGCTTTCTTTGCTTTTTACGAAAAATACTGAGTTGTTTCTCGTATTTTTGACAAGAATGTCTGCTCTATTTTGCGACATTGGTTTATAATGGGTGAAACACTACTTTTTTACTATAATGGAGGTGGCCCTTATGTATTGCTCGCGCTGTGGAACAAATATGGGCGAACATGCCCGCTTTTGTCCTGGCTGCGGATCGAAGAAAAAGAAATTCTCTTTCGTGAAGCTTTTATTTACACTCTGCTTGATTAGTATTTTCGCTTTCGCTGGAGTCATTGCGTATATGTTCTATGAATCTGACAAACCGTCACAAACGGCGATTGCTCCTGTAAAAGTGAAGAATAAAGAACCAGCCGAAGCACCGAAGCAACCGGTGATTTTTCCAAAGAACGTTACTAAAAAAGAACAAAAGGCCTTAACAGAGATCATTGAAGAAACACAGAAAAAAGTGTACACGCTTTTTACCGATACAGGCCAAGGCTCTGGCTTTCTTGTAAATAAAAAAGGCGATGTGGTGACGAATGCCCACGTTGTAGAAGGCGCTCACTCTTTAACCATCAAAGATAAAAACGGCAATACACACGAGGGGAAAATTATTGGCTACTCCAATACGATTGACGTAGCCGTTGTCCGTGTGCCTGATTTAGCAGGCCAGTCCCCTCTCTCACTTGAAAAGAGCAGCAAAGCCAAAGTCGGTGAAGAAGTTATCGCGCTCGGCAGCCCGCTTTCACTCGAAAACACAGCTACCTTTGGTCATATTACCGGTGTGGACCGCAGCTTTTACATCGGCGATTTTTCCTACGACGGGGTGTATCAAACATCTGCTGCTATCGCTCCCGGGAGCAGCGGTGGACCGCTCGTTTCGAAGGTAACCGGAAAAGTGCTAGCCATCAACTCGGCCAAACAAATGGGACAAGATGCGATCGGCTTTAGCATTCCCGTTAAAGATGTAAACAATCTGGTCCAGGGCTGGATTCAAAATCCGCTGACAGAAGAAGAGATCAACGCTTTATTCTACAATGAAAACGGCGAGCTTTTTTATCAAGAATTCTGGGATGAAGACGCCTACTTTGATGGCGGAGAGTATAACGAAGAAGACGGCTATGAATATGAAGATGTTCCCGATGAACCGTCCGCCTATGAAGACGATAGCTCCATTGATGACAGCTATGGTGAATACGAAGAATATGAGGAAACAGACCCATCTGACACTCCTTACCCGGACGAAACCTACCCAGATACAAGCACAGAGGAGGACAGTGCAGAGCCGCCTTCTGCAAGTGAACCGGCCGATGAAGTGGTCGATATGAATGGTGATGGCGTCATTGATGTCAGTGATCTAACGACCGATATAAACGGTGACGGCATTTTAGATGAAAATGATTTAATTGCTGCCGGAATCATGACAGAAAGCAGCGAAGCTTATTAGCAAGCTCTGTCTCCAGAAAATCATTTCCTGGAGACAGAGTTTGTTATTGCTTCATAATAGTATTTACTATTAGCAATGACTCATAGGAATGGTTCCTATGTCATACAATGAACTAACGGAGGCTCCGATTCTTTTAATAAATTAATTTAATTTTTTATGGAAAAGTATCGTCTGATTGCTGTATAATAGCTACAATTTGTGGTTATGAAAGGGAGGGTATTTATGCGTACCTATCAGGTTGATGAGCGGCCGCCGATTCCGGCGATGATCCCGCTTAGTTTACAGCATTTGTTTGCAATGTTTGGATCAACGGTACTCGTGCCAATTTTATTCGGTGTTAACCCCGCAACTATTTTGTTAATGAATGGTATTGGGACATTAATTTATCTTATTCTATGTAAAGGACAAGTACCGGCTTATCTCGGTTCCAGCTTTGCCTTTATTTCACCGGTGCTCTTTGTGCTCGCGACAGACAGCTATGGGGCAGCACTCGGCGGTTTTATTGCCACTGGTATTATCTTTATTTTAGTAGCGCTCATCATTCGTGTGGCCGGAACAAAATGGGTAGATGTCATTTTCCCTCCAGCTGCTATGGGAGCCATCGTGGCTGTCATCGGACTTGAACTTGTTCCAGTTGCTGCTGGCATGGCAGGATTAATTCCTTCAGGAGATGCCGATCCAGCAAAATGGACGCCCGATACAGATGTAATTACTGTCTCCCTGCTGACACTAGGGATTACCATTGTCGGAAATGTGATGTTCAGAGGATTTTTACGAATTATCCCGATTCTTATTGGGATTGTGGCAGGCTATATTATTGCAGTCTTGTACGGGCTTGTTGATTTTCAGCCGGTAAGAGACGCTCATTGGTTTGCCCTGCCGACTTTTTACCGTCCAGAATTCCACTTGGCAAGTATAGCCATTATTTTACCAGCTTCTCTCGTTGTTATCGCGGAACATATTAGCCACTTAGTCGTGACACAAAACATCGTTGGCCGCGACTTAATGAAGAAGCCAGGACTTGGCACTTCTTTGTTAGGCAACGGGATTTCAACCGTTCTTTCTGGCTTCGTCGGTTCAACACCAAATACAACATACGGAGAGAATATCGGTGTTCTCGCTTTAACGAGAGTATATTCAACATGGGTCATTGGCGGGGCCGCTGTCATGGCGATTATCCTGTCTTTCTTAGGAAAACTGGCAGCCTTGATCTCTACAATTCCAACAGCTGTTATGGGCGGCCTTTCGCTCTTGCTATTCGGAAGTATTGCTGTATCAGGTCTGCGCATGCTCGTTGAATCAAAAGTTGATTATTCTAAAGCAACGAATATGATTTTAACGACAGTCGTGCTCGTCATCGGCCTTAGCGGCGCTACATTGAAGTTCGGTAACTTCGAATTAAAAGGAATGGCCCTTGCTACAGTCATTGCCATTTTGGTTAGCATCTTCTTTACAATTATCGATAAACTCAAAATATCAAATGATTATGAGCAATAAAAAGCAGCCCGAGGGCTGCTTTTTTATGTCGTTTGGCTCGTGGTGGTCAGTAAAATCAAAGTTGTGGCGAGTAACCGATGGGATGGATAGAAAAACAGGCTGCCGGATCAAGTCCGACAGCCTGTAATCTTTATTCTTTTACTTGATACGTCCAGCCGTCTTCTTGATAGACTTTCTTTTCTTTCATCAGCTTACCGAGTGCCCGTTTGAAAGCACCTTTGCTCATCGAAAAGCGCTTTTCAATTTCTTCTGGAAAGCTTTTGTCGCTATATGGCATAGAGCCGCCTCGCTGCAATAAATACTCATATACTTTTTCGGCATCATCCTGCTGGACTTCCTGCCTACGGCCAAGGAGGGACACATTGACAGAGCCATCTTCTTTGACATCAATAATACGGCCATCCACCTTTTGGCCAAGGCGCGGCTCGACTTGTCTTTGGGACTCATGAACAAATCCACGGTACCCTTCTGCTGTAATAATGAATGTGCCAACCTTTGCTGCTCGGTACACAATGCCAGTAATATCTTTGTTAAAGTCTTTTTTCGAAGCCTTCGTGAACTGCTCCGCCATCACTTCTTCTGTTGCTGGTTTAGCAAACAAGCGGTCTCTCTTGTCCAGCTTCAACGTACAATAAAGGCGATCACCAACTATCGGACGCACAGAATACATAAAAGGCAGATCATCCTCTGATACAAGTATATCTTTCGTGATGCCGATTGAAACGAAGACGCCCAATTTTTCTTGTACTCCGACTACTTCTACCCATCCGTACGTATCTTGAGTGATGAGCGGCATCGTCATCGTAGCAGCAAGGCGGCCTTGATGATCTTGAAATAAAAAGACCTCGACCGGCTCATCGGGATCAAACCCCTCTTTTATTTCTGAATGATGAAGCAAAACCGTTTCCTCTCCATCCGTTAAAAACCAGCCAAAGGGCGCTTCATTTTTCACATCTAATGTAACAATCGTGCCAGCTTGTAAATTATACATATAGGGTAAATCCTTCTTTCACTTATATTTATTAACAATCTTCCCGTTTCGGCTTTAATTATAACAGGCTTTTCTGGTGACGTACTCTTTCTTTAAAAAACTTCACCGCTAACTCGGCTTGTTTAATAAATTTGAAAAAAGGGAAACTAACGGTATAAGAAACACTTTAAAAAGGTGGTAAGCAGGATGAGTAAAAAAAGAGGCTTTGCTTCACTGATCAAACTAGCGCTAAAATATGGGCCTATCGTTTACCCGTTTATTAAAAAGATGCTAGACAAACGGAAAGCGGCCCGCGTTATGCCGACTCAAAGATAAAAAGTTCCCAGCCAAACGCTGGGAACTTTTTTTAGGCTATTGACAAATATTTTCAATCAACCTGAATTTTTAAAAATAGACTTTGTCTATCATTTCTTTTGTTATTTTACTTATAACTCACATTCATGACTGCTTTTTTACTCAAAGACTGGCGCTGATCAGCTACTCGAAATACAATGGAATATCGGCCTGCCGGAGCGGTTGAGCCGTCCGCTAATTTCCCGTTCCAATAAGCGACAAAGCCACCCTTTTGTGGTGCAGCGCCGCTCATAAGGGTACGAACATTTTTTCCTGCTGCATTTTCTATATAGATAGATCCTCTCATACTGCCGCTGACAGCAAGACTAGCCCTGAGATTGTTACCGCCAGTTACTTTAAATTCCTTTGTATTAAGTGAAATAGCTCCCACCGGTTCAGGTGTTAATGCAAGAGCTTTATACGCATCAATACGGCCATTCCCGTAAAAAGAATCCCAGGATTTTGCTCCTAAATCGACAGATGACTTGTATAAAATCTGCATCACCTGCTGGGGAGATAAAAACGGATTTTTTGATAAAATAAGGGCTGCCGTCCCCGAAACTACCGGCGCTGCCATAGAAGTGCCATCCATATAGCCGTATGAGTTCCCAGCGATTGTTGACAAAATGTCTTGCCCCGGTGCTGACACGTTAATGTAGCGGCCAAAGTTAGAAAACCTTGTGATTTTATCAGCCGCATTCGTAGCACTAACCCCGATCACGTTAGAAAGAGCAGCCGGATAAAACGGCAAACTAGTATCCTCATTTCCCGCAGCTGCAATGACGATAGCTCCTTTGTTCACTGCATAGTTCGCCGCATACTCCAGAATCCCGGTATAAGAATAGCTGCCAAGGCTTAAATTAAGAATGTCTGCCCCTTGGTCTACCGCATAGAGAATCGCTTCAGTAATCGTATAGCTATCGGCATATTCTCCTTCAAACACATTAATAGGCATCAACTTTACGCCCGGCGCAACACCTGTCACACCCGAACCATTCATAGCTGCTCCAATAATGCCAGCTACGTGTGTACCGTGATGATCCACTGGTAAAACCGTACTGCTAGTAACCGCATTATAAGGATAAACGAGGCGGTTTTTAAACTCTATATGACGGGAATCGATCCCTCCATCGATAACAGCAACCGTAATTTGCGAGTTGCCGCGTGTTCGATCCCATGCTTTTGGCGCATTGATTTTTGAATGAAACCACTGACTTTTATAATAAGGATCACTTGGCTTAAATTGACGCTCTAACTGATAATTCGGCTCTACCTGCCTCACAGCCGCTTCTTTCCTTAACGCAGCTGCTACGTTTGACAGCTCCTGCCTGCTCTGCAACGAAACGTTGGCAAAGAGCCCATTTTGCAGAGCACCTTCTTCAGTTAATCCGTACTTCGTATAGAGAGCTTGACGCTCCGCTTTCGTCAGCACATGATCAAACTGAATAACCAACTCCCCTTTTTCATAGCTCCCCTGAAACTTCTCCTCAACCTGTTGTTTCGGCAGCTCCGCCGCTTTGACCGCACCTTTTCCTGAAGCCGAAGCAACCATAGCACTCGACCCTATGATAACTAGGCCTATCACCGCGGCCTTTTGCAGCCTTAACCCTATCCTCATTCTTTTTCCTCCTATTTTGAGGGCTGACCCCTAACGGAAATATTATAGTTTCTTTATAGCTCGGCGTCTATGTAATTTTTGTTAATAAAACCCTTCAAATGAAAAAAGAGTACGTGAATTGCTTTTCATGCTAGACGCTGACGAGAAGGATATTTATTAACACGCCGATGCATATGGTTAAAGACATTCACCAAAATAAACGGATGGAGGTGTGTTGGTAAGGGGCAGTTTCGTTTAATTTCCATTTGTTTATGTTATAATAAAAAAGAATGTGGTTTCACTAGCTTCTACCCGCTTTTTTTAAGCATGTTGCCCCTTAGTTACATACAGCACAAGAAGGACGAACGTTTCTATTTGATGATGGTTGGGTAAATAGGATTAGACGAACTTTTAAGAACGGAGATGAAGAAAGATGAACGCAAAGAAATTATTAACTTATGGATTGCTTGTAGCGATCATGTTACCGAAGATTAAAGAAAGATTAGAAACACAGCAACTACGCAAATCTTACCAAAATGCACACCGTGTACGCATGAATCATAACAGTATTCTAGAGAAAATCTCTGGCTAAACATCACAACTAAGCAAGTAAACAATAAACTCGAAAAGTGCCTCGCACCTTTCGGGTTTTTATTTTTAATTTGGCAAGAGCCCTCCCTTCACCTCTAATTAACTATTAGATTTTTCAAAAGAAAATGCTATAATTGGGAAGGAATGGGGGAGTTAACATGGCAATTCATAATGTAATGGAGGAAGTTGTCAAAGGAATTATTACAGACCAGCTCGATCACTTGCATCTTTCCTGTAAATGCGAACGATGCCAGGAGGACATTTTAGCTCTTTCACTAAATAAAGTGACACCGAGATATATTGTGAATGACAGCCGGCAGCCCTTAGTCAAAGCAAAATATATGATCGACAGACAAGAACAAGCCAATATCGTCGCGGTTGTCGCCCAAGCGGCAGCGCTCGTCTCTGCGAATAAACGCTGTTCACATATACAATAACGCAACAAAAAATCCGGCCTATTGCCGGATTTTTTGTTTTAACTTTTTACACTCCCAGCACAGCCGTTGTGCTAAAAAACTCTTTATATAGCGCTCTTAAAACGTTATTCGTATCTTCTTCTTTAATGCCAAACACTAAGCTAACCTCAGAGGATCCTTGGTTAATCATCTCGATATTTGCTCCAGCTTGTGAAATGGCGGTTGTCGCCCTTGCTGTCAAGCCCTTTGTATTATTCATGCCTTCACCAACAAGCACGACCATCGCGAAATGATGCTCAATGTGAACGTCATCCACTTTTAAATCTTCACGGCATTTTTGAATGATACGCTCCTCTTTTTCCGGAGAGAGCTGATGACTGCGAACAATAACAGATAAATCATCAATTCCTGAAGGCGTGTGCTCATAAGAGATCTCTTCTTCTTCAAGGATTTGCAGCAAACGGCGGCCAAAGCCAAGCTCGCGGTTCATCAAATATTTGCTCACATAGATCGTTGAGAATCCGCCATCCGCCGCAATACCGATTACTGGGCTGTTAGAATACTCGCGTTCTGCCACAATCATCGTACCTTCTGCAGATGGATTATTCGTGTTTTTAATGCAAACTGGCACAGAATGCTGGAAGGCCGGCATTAACGCTTCATCATGGAAAACAGAGAACCCTGCATAAGAGAGCTCGCGCATTTCTCGGTAAGTCATCCGCTTGATTTCAACAGGCTGATCAACAATCTTTGGATTAGCCGCAAAAACTGAATCGACATCTGTAAAGTTTTCATACAGCTCTGCGCCGATCGCTGCTGCTAAGATAGAGCCGGTAATGTCGGAGCCTCCGCGGGCAAATGTCATCATGACACCATCTTTTGAATAGCCAAAAAACCCTGGAAATACAACAATCCCTTTGCGATCACGCAGGTTCCGCAAGTTTTCGTAAGCTTCAGGTAAAGCACGGGCTCGTCCAGGCTCATCACTCACAATTAAGCCAGCATCCTTCGGGTTCACATACTCTGCCTCTAACCCAATGCTGGAGAAATAAGCAGCAATTAATTTTGCGTTATTGTCCTCTCCGCTCGCTTTAAGCTGATCGATAAACAAATCGCGGTTTTCTTTGTCTTGGCTGATCCGGTCACGTAAATCCTGTTCGATTACTTGAGCAATCTCATGATCAAGACCAAGCTCAGCTGCTATATCACCATACCGCTCTACGACCGCCTGCAGCTCTTTTTCTGCATCTTTGCCGGAAAGAGAAGCTTCTGCCAGGCTAATCAGCAGGTCGGTTACTTTAATATCGTCATCAAAACGTTTACCTGGGGCGGAAACTACTACAATTTTTCGCGTAGCATCTTCTTTAATAATGGCTGCAACCTTCTTAATCTGTGTTGCACTCGCTACGGAAGTCCCCCCAAATTTACATACCTTCATTCCCGTTTCACTCCTTAGTCACCGTTAGATTTTCATGATGGAAAAGTTTTATTTGAAAAATTATACCACTGTCTGCATGAAAAAAGAAGAAATAATCTGATATTTACTCCAATAAGTATAAATTTCCTCTTCATTCCAACTTGTTTATTTTGCTTAATTCAGGGAATATCTATTACATGCGCACCATCAATCACTGCAAAAATTGTTCACAAAAGGAGAGTGCATATAATGAAAAAAAGCAAATCTACGGGAAGTAAAGCCGCAATGACTGCGCTGGCTCTTGGAGCAGCCTACCTTCTTCGAAACGAAAAATCACGCGGCAAGCTCATGGATCAACTTAAAACAATGGGAAAATAATACAGGATAAGACCCTCTCACTACACTGACACATTAAAGCGCCGGAGACTAACCCCACCGGCGCTTTTTACTGTTATGGCTGATTAATATCTGTAATGCGATTTTCCAGTTCTGGAGCGGCATTTGGGTTTGCTTGGATATAGTCTCTGAACATTTCCCAATCGACGAAGCCTGGTTCGCTGACGCGGCCTTCTTCGTAAGCTTTGCCGAATGTGCTGTACCCATCTCCGCCTTTAGCTGTAAATGTGTTCGTTGCGACAACGTATGATTCAGTATCAACAAGCGGTGCATATCCGTTCTCTTTCTTTACTTCTGCCGTTTGTACCCGTTCGCCAACTGGCTTACTGCTGTCATACGTGAATTTCAAACCGGATACTTGTAAGAATCCGCCAAACTGTCCTGGTACTTCCTTTACGCTGTTCTCAAGCGCAGCACGGATTTCTGCCCCTGTTAAATTCATAATAGCAAGCGCGTTGCCAAATGGCATCACTGTCAGCACTTCATCGAGTGTAATATCGCCTTCGTTAATGGAAGCGCGAATACCGCCGCCGTTTTGCACGGCGATAACAGCCTCTTTATTGATCGTTTTCGCTTTTTCCAACATGCCATCTGTAATCAAGTTTCCGAGATTTGTTTCTTTCGTCCGCACATCAGCGCGTTCACCATTTAAAGCAACAGCCGTTTTACCAACGATGGTCTTCTTCTTGGCATCAATGGCTGGCTTATACTCTGTCGCTAAAATTTCTGCCGCTTCCGGATCATCCTTCAATATATAAGTGCCATCTTCCCCCTTGGCATCAATTTCGATCAACTTGCCAGCGTGCCCAATGACTTTACCGCTTTTATCAAACTTGACATCTAATGTACCCAGATATTTATTGTATTCATTGGCTTGGACAATGACTGTTGGTTCTTTCCCCGTTGTGTCCAATACCGGCTCTTTCAACAGGTCATGAGAATGGCCGCCGACGATGACGTCAATCCCCTCTACTTCTTTCGCAAGCGTTACATCGTTGTCGCCGCCGCCATCTTTAAAACCGATATGTGTTAAAGCGATAATTTTGTTAACACCCTGCTTCTCCAATGAGGCCACTGTTTTCTTAGACTTTTCTAAATAATCTTCAAACGCAACTCCTGCCCCTGGACTGGAAATATCGACTGTTTCAGCTGTCGTTAAACCGAAAATACCGATCTTTTCTCCATCGACTTCTTTAATAATAGCGTCATACACTGACCCATTTTTTGGTGTGGCTGATATTCCGCCTGTCACAAGTCCTTTAATATTTTCATCGCTCGTAAAATTGACATTAGCGCTTACAAATGGAAACTTTGCTTTCGCGATAAAATTAGCGAGCGGCTTCGTTCCTAAATCAAATTCATGATTTCCGAACGTCATCGCATCGTAACCGACGAGATTCATGAAATTCAAATCAGCTTGGCCTAAATACTCGTTAAAATAAAGCGTACCGGAAAACACATCCCCTGCATCTAGCAATACATTATTCGGTTTCGCTTTTCTCACTTCTTTAATAGCCGTTACTTTTCTAGCGACATTTTCAATATGGGCATGAGTATCATTCGTATGCATAATCGTTAAGTCGAGTTCTTTTGCAGCAGGATGAGCTAACCGGTACAAGAACAACGCCCATTCCCCACGCTGCAAATGATCATCCGCCCCAAAATGGCTGCTCGTTTTTCCTTCTGTCACACCACTTTTCACAAGGGCATCAACATACTTAGCCCACTGTGCATTGACATCTGTAAATGGCGTCTTTTTCACTGTTTCATCAATCGTAAGCTTATAGGCTAAGGAAATCAGCCGAGCCGTTTCATTGCGGGTAATGGCATCATAAGCTCCAAACAGTCCTGCCGCTTTTCCAGATATGATCCCCTTTTCTGCCAACGCATTGACCGCCCACTGTCCACGTTTAGGCACATCTTTGAAACCTGCATGTTTGTATGTTCCCTTTGGGTCGATTCCTAAAGCCGCCGCTAACTGGATCGCTGCATCCACGCGAGAAATGGAGGCATTCGTACCAAATTGGCTAGAGCTTAACCCTTTCGTAATGCCGTTATTCGTTAAATAAGCTACCGCTTCTGTGTAACGAGCGGGCACATCTTTGAATGAATGTTCTTTTGCCGAAACAGCGGCAGGGCTTACTGCCGGCACCACAATCGCAGCAGCTGCAGCTAAAGCTAGAAACTTATGAGACGATGCTTTCTCCTTACCCAAGATAACTCCTCCTTTGTATAAAACACTTATATTAAAAGATTAGTAGTTTTTAAGAAAAAAGCAACCTATTAAGGGAAAGCTTGCAAACAAATTAGACACGCACTTCTATTTTGTGACTATCCGACCACGAAATTAGTCGTAATTTATATTTTAATCATCAACCTTTTATCTAAAACCATACTTTTATCCCTGTCATGAAGCCCTTACTCTAGTTCTATCTTTCAAAATCTAGTGTTAACCGCTCATTTTACGAAAGAGCATGTTAAGTTTTTTACTAATTTGCTAAAATATGTATATGATTACATAGAAAAAGAATGGGGTGTAAAAAGTGAGAAAAACAGTAAAATGGCTAGCTGCTTCCCTATTGTCTCTAGCTCTTGTAGTACCATCTGTCGGTGCAACGTCAGCTGCAGCCGATCAAGGAAGCTCTCAAGGAACCGTCACTTTTGACAGCAATGCAAAGGCGGCAAATACAGCAACAACAGCATCCTTTAGCGATGTACCGAAAACTTTTTGGGCAAAAGACGAAATCGATTATCTCGTGCAGAGAGGGATTATTGCCGGTTATAAAAACGGTAAATTTGGTATCAATGATCCGATTAAACGCGATCATGCAGCCATCATTTTAGCAAGAGCTTTAGGTGTAGACAAACAAACTGCACCGAATCCGGGATTCAAAGATGTACCGCCTTCTCACCCGGCGTACAATGAGATTGCCGTTTTAACAAAGTACGGAGTATTCAGTAAAGCGAATTACTTCAATCCAAATGGTAAATTAAAACGTTCTCATATGGCCAAAATTATTACAGAGGGCTTCGGATTTGATTATTCTTATCTTGTAACTTTTAAAGATGTAAAAAGCAGTGATCCGTTCTACAAATATATCACTACGCTTGGCAGTGCTGGAATTGCGGGAGGCAGCAATGGCTACTTTATGCCAAATAAGATTCTTAACCGCACAGAGTTTTCTGTCTTCATCGCTCGCGTATTTGAGCCGCGCTTCCGCACAGGCGTACAAGTAGATATTCAGAGCGCTCAATACTTATCAGACGGCCGTTTAAAAATGAATCTAATGATGTATAACAATACTCGTCAAACAGCCCTTAACATTAAAGGGAAATATGCTCTTTATATCGGTGATACATTAGTTGCTAAATCAAATGAAGCAAGAGAATACAAAAATATTTCTGTCGGGGCTAATCAGAAAAAAGCAGTGGTGTTTTACTTCTCAGCCAGCGAAATCAAAAACAAAGTTAACTTGAATGAGCTTAACAATGCTTTACTCGATTATGAACACCAGTGGAAATACTATAAATAAACACTAAAAATAAAGGAGCTGTCTCATACGTCGACTTTTCGACTTAGAGACAACTCCTTTTTGTTTAATACTTTAAGATGAACGAGGACTAACTCCTTTCCTCTCCGCATTAATAAGACCTCCTACCAACAGGACGACAGCGGTAAGATAAAACCACAATGTGAGGATAACGATTCCGGCAAGTTGGCCGTAAATGCGTGTGTAGTTGACGGCGCTTGCGTACTCACCGAAGATGACGGACATCGCTTGCCAACTGATTGCGGCGAAAGCGGCACCTGGTATAACAGAGCGTACTCTTTGTTTGCCGCTTGGCAGAATTTTGTAAAATAAAATAAAAAAGCCAAATAAAAATACTGTTCCAAGTCCCCATTTAATAGCAGTCCATGTGGCGAGAAAGGGAGCGGCAGTTTCAATCGTTATGAGTACTTCGGTGGAGATCAACAAATGAAGCAAACGTTCAGCAAGTGGAATAAGCAGGGAGAGCGGCACAAGAAACATAAAAATGAGCGTTACTCCTAAATCCCGTATGACGCCATGCAAAAAACGAAGCTTGCGTTTAATTCGGTAAGCTTCATTTAACGATCGAACAAGCGACTGAATGGCCATGGAAGACAACCAAAACGTAGAAAAAAAACTTATTGACATTAATTGGCCTTTCCCTTTTTCCAAAACAGTCTCTACATTTTCATGAATGAGATTATATGTATTAGCAGGAGCATAAGGGCGTATTACACTAAGTATGTCATCTTCTTGGATTGGAAAAAAACTTACTAATGAGAGCATAAAAATAAGAAAAGGCACAATAGACAGCAATAAATAATAAGCTGTCTGAGCCGCCTGATCAAAGAATTGTTCAGTAAAAAAACGAATACTGACTCGATATACGAATTTCACCAAATGCATATCCTCATCTCCCCGCTTTTGCTTTTCCATTGCTATAGAGTAGACTCCACTCTTGACTTATTATGTCCTACAAATAGGGTGGATTAACACGAGAATAAACAAATTCATAAGAAAACAGCCTTCTATAAGATTAAGGACTTTCTCTAGAAGAATAAAGGAGCGGAGGATTATCCTCCGCTCCTTTATTTTCAAAGAAGTATACTTATCTTAATTAGTTGTCGTCAACAATAGCGCTATGGACTATCAGCATTGATATGATCGCAGCTACATAGATGGAAACGGCTGGTGCGGTAAAGACGTGTCCTGCTGTTGCACCGATCCCTAGAGCTAAAATGAAACCAACTCCATACATAACATACGGAATGGTAAACGTTTCTTTTAAATGCGTAATAAAATAAAGGATAAAGCGGACAGCATAATATAACAGCGGTGCGATAAGATACAAGAAGCCGATAATCCCTAATGAGAAAAAGAGATCATAAAAGTCCATCTCTATCATTTTTGGTTCTTTCCCCGGCTCAGGCATATCGTAGTTGCCTGCAAATCCCATTCCGAACATTTTTTGCAGAACAGGTGCCTCAGAAAAGTCCTGCTTGAAATCAGCCAAATACTTCTCCCTGCTGCTGAAAACAAGGTTTTGTAATTGTTCTTCCGTAATCTTTGGCTCTTCCGGCGTATCCTCAGGTTCCTCTTCCGATTCATCCGGTGTTGTCTTCTCTGGCTTCTCTTTGCTAAGGTCAATGTTCAGAAGACCAAGATGAGCATACATATTATTAAAAACAGGTGTAAAAGGAGTTGAAATAGCTAGAGCAAAGAGGAGAATAAGGGAAACAAACATATTCACTCTTGTTTTTTTCGTCCGTCCCTTCGTTAAGTAAATAATCAAAAGGGAGATACATGCAGCTGCCAGAACGATTACAATTCCTCCGTACCCTACTTTCGTACCAAGAAAGAGCATGGAGATGGCTAATAGGATGAAGGGAATCCAATAATAGCTAGTCTTAAAAGATTCCGTTTTTTCGATCGCATAGACTGCAGTCACTGGTAAAATAATAGCCATAATGGCCCCGATTTCATTTCCGGCAAAGAACCAGCCGGTAAAGCCTATTTTTGTATGAGAATAATTGGATAAGCTTGTGCCAGTTAAAAAGGATACAATAAACACGGCACTAATGATGAGCGAAGAATATAAAAAGTATGTCGTTGTTTTCTCCATAAACGGTGAGCGGTCTTTTTTCAGCTGCAGATACAGCATATTAAAACCTAAGAATAAAATTGGAAAGTAAATCACTTTGTTATAGAATTTTAATTCTTTGAATAAAAAATAAGGATCTTTTAAGTTCATATTGACAACAATGTTGATACCAATTACCACAGCTAATCCAATTAAATAAAAAATATACTTTTTAGCAAGCGGGCTTGAAAAAGCCAATTTGAGCAGTAACAACAAAATCGCCGCCATATATAGAACGCGGACGATAACACCAACTGTAAGATTTACATTTAAAATCATGAGAGATGCCGTGGTCATTACATCAATGACCGGCTGCAAAACCAAAAATACAAGCAGCAGTAAAAATGTCTTTCGATTCAGCATGTTGATTCGTTCCTCTTCTCTTTCAATTTCCTTTTTATATAAACGCTTAACAACAATAAAAAATTTTTTAATATTCTCTAATCGTTTTCTCAAAACATATCGACAACTGAGCCTATGTATAAAGTGCACCTTTTCCATTATATCACAAAAATGAGTCAATCCTTTATAAATATTGACTCTGACTTAATAATATGCCGCCATTGTATTCTATCATCTTTTCCGCTCTCATACTATCTATTTTGTATGACAACTTTTACGTTTTCAAAACGCTTTTATTAAAATAATTCAAGCTGTCAACCGAACAGCCTGAGTTCCATTTTCCGCAAAAGTTTTCCCCGCTTTATTGCAGGTTATCCCCTGCTTATTTAATGAGCCACTTGAGGGGTTTTACGATAACTTTAACTGTAATTTAAACTTCGCTGTCAAAAATTAAAATGGCTGTAGAGCTCATTAATACTTTATTCTTATTCTATTAGCAGCGGCAAAAGCATACGACACTTTACACTTGGTCTGCCTTCTCATTTCTAGTCATTTTTTTATTATTCCACAGCCTTCTTCTATAATTATATAGGGCCAGAACATAAATGATATGTTCCCAATATTCTCAATTACAACTTTTCTGTAAAGACCTCTTTCCTTCTTTTCATTGTTAAATTTTTAATATTTCAAAAAATATTTACCCTATTCAGCTTCTATACTATACTAAAATAAAATAACGGGTAGAAAGAGTGTATATTTTGGATAACGTTCAAATGTCAGAAAGAGAAAAAAGTATTGTATTCATAGGCTTTATGGGTGTTGGAAAAACAACGATTGGCTCTCTTGTCGCTGAAAAACTGTATCGGACATTTATCGACATTGATGAGGAAATTGAAAAAGAATATAACATGTCCATCAATCAGATTTTTGCTGTGCATGGAGAAAAAACATTTCGGGAAATTGAAAAACGAACAGTTCGTTCATTCTGCAAACAGCCTTTAAAAGTGATTTCTCTCGGAGGCGGAGCCTTTATGCAGCCTGAAATACGGGAGATTTGCCTAAAGAATTGTATTGTTTTTCATTTGGATATGTCATGGGAACACTGGAAAGAAAGGCTAGACCTGTTAATTGACAGCCGTCCCGTTCTTCAAGGTAAAGACTTAAATGAAATAAAAGAGCTTTTTGACAAAAGAAAAGACGCTTACACAGTAAATCATTCTTCTGTGACTGTCGACTCAAAAACGGCTGATGAGGTAGCTGACTCCATTATTGATTCGCTAAAACTCACTTGGTATTTACATAAATAAACATAAAAACAATGAGAGACGACAAACTAGCTCTATCCATGAATAATACTCGTACGATTTTTAAAACATATATTAAAAACACTCTTGGACTGATTGAATGCTTATCTTTTGAAGCTCGAGTGTTTACCAACAACTTATGGACGATACTCGTATCGTCCTCTTTTAATGTCATCCTCTTAATCGATCCCTATAAGTTGCCATAATGCCTACAAGCACCATGTAACCCACCATCCAGAAAAGGCCCCTCTTTTCAATCGTTCGTCCTTCTGGTTTCATGAAATCTCCCCCCTTTCTTTTCATCTGATGCTCATCACCCATAGCATATAAACAACTCACATAACTTATACACGGATTGTTCAGATTGATTTAGCATAATAAAAAATACCTGTTGATAAAAGCATCAAAGAAATCATTCACTTTTCTATTCCTTTCCATTTTATATAATAAAATAGTAACTGAAACTTTTTTCCTAATAACCCTGTTTTTTATTGTAAAAATAAACTATTATTACTATTGTTCGGTAATCAGGAAAGGAGAATTGTTTAATTGAAAAAAACTTTTATGGTATTTTGTACTTTTATTTTGAGTTTTAGCCTGTTTATCCCTTTGGCTAAAGCGGCTCAGTTTAGTGATGTAACGACAAATAATCGTTTTTATAATGAAATTCTTTTTTTAGCAGATGAAGGCATCATTAGTGGATTTGCAGATGGAAAATTCAAGCCAGGACAGGAAGTAACCCGTGCGGCTGCAGCTATTATGATTGGAAAGGCACTGCATCTTGACGGAGCAAACAGAAAAACGCCATTTAAAGACGTAAATCCTGCAAACACGGCCTCTGGCTACATTGCCTCAGCGACAGAAAAAAAGATTATTTCAGGATTCCCAGACGGCACCTTCCGGCCAAATGAGTTTGTAACACGCGGCCAAATGGCCATCTTGCTTGCTAAAGCATTTGAATTGACGAAGGAAGAAGAGATTCCATTTTCCGATGTGAACGCTAAAATGGCGGCTTATGCTTCTATCAAAAAGTTGATAGCTGCCGGCATTGCTTCTGGCTATGAAGACAGTACGTACAGACCAAATCTCGTATTGAAGCGAGATCAGTTTGCAGCCTTTATGGCACGTGCGCTCAATCCTTTTTTTATCCCGGGCAATGAAGTTCCTGACTTTTCCGTCAGCTTCTTAAATGTAGGACAAGGAGACGCGACTTTAATTCAATTTCCCAATAAAAAAACAATGTTAATTGATGCAGGTGCCTCCGAATCAGCCATCAAACGGGAGTTGGCTGCCCTCCACATTGATCAAATTAATATTTTTGTCGCTACTCACCCCGGCGTGGATCACATCGGCGGTGCTGACTATGTGATCAATAATATGAAAGTCGAAAAAATCCTTGACTCAGGTTTGCCAGGAACAGACGCAGAATATAAACAATACATTAAATCAGCAGAGACGAAAAAAATCATCCGTGAAACGATGAAAACGGGCCAGCACCTCTCTCCTGATAAGCGGGCAGACGTAGCTGTCCTTCATGCCGATAGCCACGCAAAAAATGCAGATGACGGCTCTGCTTTGATCCGCATTGCTTATGGAGACACTAGCTATTTATTGGCTTCCGAGGCAGGCACATCTGTAGAAAAGCAGCTGCTATCAAATCCTTCTCTCCAAGCAGACATTTTAAAAACGGCGAAGAACGGTACAAAAGAAGCAACTTCCGAGGCATTTATTAAGGCTGTCAATCCGCTTATTGCCATTTTGTCAACTGACAGTGAACACAGCTATTCCACTGAGGATGTGAAAAAGCGCTTGGAAATGCATGAAGTAGAGGTCTTTTCTACCTTTGAAGGAACCATCGTTACTGTGAACTCTCCAAAAAGTTTTTATATTTTCCAAGAAGATTTCTCTAAATTAACAGATATCCTACCTAGTCGTATGTCTGCAGCAAACTCGAACTTGTGGAGACATTTCGACAAATAAAACAATAAGAAAAGCACATTATCCGTTTTTATAATGGATCATGTGCTTTTTTAATAAAATAAAGGATATTTTTACATTAATTAGTCATATATTAATAGTAAAAAATAACTATATTTGCTACAATGTAGGGGAAAGTACGAAAAGGAGGATGCAATGGGTCATGAAAATTCTTGAAAATTACAAAATCACAACGGACACTATGGCGTTAGTAGAAGAGTATCATCAAGATTACAACTCCATCATTTATGACAAGAACGGTACATACTATTCAAAGCAAACTGTACGCTCCTTATTAAACGAAGCTTGTATCGAGAGAATCTCCACTTATGATGGAAGGATTAAAGCTGTGCGCCAACGCTTTCCATACCGCAAAAAAACACCACTAGTGATTTGCCTCCAAGAGCGCATCTGTGCCTTCCCAACTACATCACCAGACAATTACGGCTGCAAATGGATCTTCCCATATCATCTTCATATGGGCACAATGAAAGACGGACAACTTATCGCCTCCTTCAAAAACGGGGTCCAGCTGACTCTCTCCTGCTCATTTTATGTCTTTAACCGTCAAAGAGAACGCACTGCCAATTGCTTGAATTATTTTGAAAGTAATTTATCCAACTGACGAAAGGGGCAATCCTGCTGCTCTACAGCTGTGAAGGATTGTCCCTTTTATGGTATACCATAGCCTCTCATAGCAAGAAACAACCAAATAAATAAGCTGAAATGACAGCCTTACTATATTCTGTTACTATTGTTTATTATCATGGCAGAAAGGATTGTTCTATATGATCAACGTATTGTTTGTTTGTCTCGGGAACATTTGCCGTTCTCCAATGGCCGAAGCGTTGTTTAGAGATCTTGTAAAAAAGCAAGGACTAGAGGACCAAATCGCTGTCGATTCCGCAGGCACAAGCGGCTGGCATCTCGGCTCTCCCCCTCATAAAGGGACGCTGGAAATATTAAGGAAATATAATATTGATGCAAAAGGACTTTCCGGCCGACAGCTCGTCAAAGAAGATATGGAGAAATTTGATTACATTATTGGCATGGATGAAAGCAATATTCAAAATATCCATAAGCTTCTTGGGCGTCCCGAGCATCCGGTCATTGTTCGCCTATTGGATCTGACAGACAAACAAAAAGACGTCCCCGATCCTTACTACACTGGTGACTTTCAGGAAACATATGACCTGTTGGAAGAAGGCTGCCGAAAACTAGCAGAGAAAATCAAAGATGAGCGATTATAACTTTTTCAAGACTTCTAGGAGCTTATTACACGATAAAGACAGCTATTTGCTGCATTAAAGCAGTCGATAGCTGTCTTTATTCGTTTTTATCTGCTTGATTTTAAATTTTTCAATACATTAATGACAAAGAGCAGAATGCCAAGTACAGTTAAGGTAGCTCCTATGGCAACACCCGCTGTATAGGAAGAAGATTTGGTAGAAAGAAGCAGGAATAAGGAGATCATCATAATGGGGAGACCAAGATTATGGAGCCAGAAATGTGCTTTTGCTATTCCGTTGTATGCCAGAGCGGGGAAAATATGATATAAGATACCTGCAAGCATTAAAGCGGTCCAGCCAAGAAGATTTACGTGTACATGTACTCCGGTTAATTCATAAGAATGGACGATGGACATGTAATAACCTAGCAATACGCCAATCGCAAAGTACACTACAGAAATCTTAATTAATCGAATAGCCATTGTTACTCCTCCCTTCTTACTACATTTTATGTCTGAATTCAGGATAAATTCCTTAGCGGAAAAATATTTCTTCCCCTGTCTTCTCTATGCTTCATTTGAAAACGTAACAGATGTGAAACATGTGCTAGACTATGTAAATGAATAAATAAAAATTTGACGGAAAGGACGGAAAAAAGTGAAAAAGTTTACCTTTGTCATTCCCATTATGATCCTTGTAGGCTGGATTTCTTTGTGGATGCTTAATAAAGATTATTCAGAGATTGATATGCAAACTAGATGGCTCATTACTGCAGGAGCTGCCATCTTTTCAGGGGTGATTTCCTACTTTTTGCTAGGCAGCGATGGGGAAAAAGCGGCTGAGTTAACAAAACGCAAGCAAAAAAAGCGATAAATCTGTCATAACTCTATTATTTTTAATCCTAAAAAGAATCAACTGAAGAAAACTAGGAGCCGTTATAGATGAGAGCCTAGTTTTTTACTTCTTAAATCAGCTGCTTCCTACTAAACGTAAAGAAAATTATAATGAAAAGCGAGCACATAGATTTTACTTTTTGTCCTATTTCTCAATAAAAAAGACTAGCCACTCGTGATAGAGAGGGCTAATCCTTTTTTATACTAAAGAGTGAACAAGTAGACGAGAGGCTGCTTCATACATTTCATCAAACTGAGATAAAGGAAGCGGGTTTTGCCCTTCTCCAAGTTCAATAGTGAACCCCGGCTTGCGAAATTCTTGAATAAACCAATCTTTGTAGCCGCAATGACTGTCTACATAACGAACAGCTTTGTAACCGCTCACCCGGGAAAATTGATTAGCAAGCTGTTCAGACTCTGGCGGCTCTAGCCCTTCATACCCCCAATAAAATTCTTTTCCTTGTGTATGCAGGGCGAGCAGCCTGTCAAAATTCTCTTTTTTCACCAAATCGGCCATGGCTTTTGTTTCTGGTTCAGACAGCGGTGCGTATCCTGGAAAATCTCGCGAAGAAGGTCTTTTTGGCTTTCTCGTCACCTCGAACTCCCAATTCGCCGGAAATTGCTTATTTAAGTCTACCCCGCGAATATTTGCTTTCCATCCAGAAAAGTCACGGCTGCCCTTATTAATAGCGATGACTTCTTTTTCCACTTCAAGAGGAGGACCATTCAGCACTAAATTCACTCCATCGGGATCAACCATAGGCACAGCCGAGAGCTGCGTGTTTGTATATAAAGGAAGAGCAGGCACCCCTTTAATCACAAGCTGGTTTGTTAAGGCCAGCAAGTACTCGTTTAAAAAGCGCATTAATATAGGGGTCGTAATCCATTCATTCGCATGGAAAGAGGCGTTCATCTGTACCTTACGATCACTTTTTCCAATCCGCAAATCATAGAGAGGCAAGCCAAGCACACTTGTTCCAGCTTTTCTTCTTCTCATAAATGGATAAATGCTTAATAATTGATGAATATCGGTTTTCATTTGCTGAAAATCATAAGGCTTCTTGCTATTTACAATAAATGTAGTGACCCTTTCTGGAATTTGCACTTTTTGTCCAACCTGCAGTTGATTAGGATCCACATCAGGATTCAGTACCAATAACAGGTTCACATTTATATTCCGGGCGGCTGCCAATTTCCAAAGCGTATCTCCTTTTCCAACCTTCTGTAGTGCCACTGTAAAACCTGGAATCTCGATAATCTCCCCCGGCTTTAGGGTGTTGGGGTTCACATCAGGATTGGAATCGACAATCAGCACTAGAGGAATATGAAACAACTGGCTATAGTGCCAGAGTGTATCCCCCTTTCGCACACGAATCTTCATCCTATCACACAACCTCCTACAAAGACCTTTTCCCTTATCCTATGTGCGCAACAGCAAAGCTATGAATAAAGGGTCAGTCCCTTATCACTTTTAAAGCGATGGGGACTGACCCCTGTTTTAATAGGTGCCTTCAATTTTTTTAATAAAGTCATCCATTGTATGCGCAGGGCTGACCCCTTGCCTTTTTAGTGTGTACGGGTCGTCTCCAAGCTTTACATTTCCAGTTTCGGTAGTAAAGGCTAGATGAATACCTGCTGCTTTGGCCGCCTCAATGGTATGGGGAGCGTATTGCCCCCACGGATAGGCTAAATATTTAATGGAAGCCGGGTCTTTAAGAGCGCGTCCGATGTATTCTCTTCCGCTCAGTAAGTCAGCTTCAATTTCTTCCGCCGTTTTTGAAATTAGATACGGCACTTGTGTGTCTCTTTCTCTTAAATGCATGCCCTGTGTATGATGCTGAAAGCTGAAAACATCTTGTGTTTCACTAATCTCTTTATGCCCCATATACTGTAGCGTCATGGGATCCCAAGGTTGAGCATAACCTCTTACCTTGCCCCCGATGACAAATACGACAGCTTTTTGTTGGTTTTGTTTTAAGATTGGGTAAGCGTATTTTTGTGTCGATAAATAATTATCATCAAAGGTCACAACGGCCACTTTTCCAGGCAAGTTTTGTTTGTGATTCAAATAGTCTTCTAATTCTTCTAGTAAAATAGTCCGCCAGCCATTTTGCTTTAAATAATTCATTTGCTTTTCAAATTCATCTACTCTAATAACCATTGAATTATTATAGAACGGAGTTTCCTCTGGTTTCTCTACCATATGGTGGTACATTAAGACAGGGATCCCTAAATCCTCTGTCACTTTATTCTTGTGAATGTAGCCAATTTGACCAGCGATAGTAATGATATACCAATCCCCTAATTTTCTTACGATGGGATAGCGAATATTGCCTTTAATAACGGCGATTCCTTTTTGATCTTTACCAATTTTATTATAAACAACAGTCTCTGACTTTGTGATAATTGATAAATTGCTATCGCTGGCTGCCTTTGTTGGCATGCTTTTCTGCACTTTCTTAGCAACTAAAAGCGCCGGGCTTTTCTTCACAGAAACTGTTCCATTGCCAAAGGAGATATAGTAATAGTCCGAATCCTCTTGCAGCACTTCATAAAACTGATTTGGCAAAAGCGTCCCTACTACGAGCGGCCGGCCATCTACTTGGTCATAGGCAGTAACCTGCTGTCTTACCGTTATCCATTTTGATGAAGAAGCCGCTTGTCCTCTTTCTATAAAAAAACCATTTATCAAGATAAAAGAAACACTGGCAATCAGAATAATCCTGATACTTAAGACTCTCAAAATTCCCACTCTTCCCTATAATATAGTTATATTTTATCAAACAAATAACCATATCATAGTAACATAGCATTACCCTAATAAAAAGAATAAAATGAAATTACTTCCTTAATTTCTTAAATTAGTATCATCGTAAAAAAAGAGTCTACTTGGTAGACCCTCAAAATGTTTGCCTTTCTAATTAAACTTTAAATTGGTTCGTAGCACTTTGCAGGTCATTACTCAAGTTGGTGAGCTGTTCCGCTGACTCCGCAACCGCCTGAATCGCATGGAGCTGCTCTGCCGTTGAAGCGCTGACTTCCTCGCAGGAGGCCGCTGTTTCTTCCGAGGTCGCTGCCATGATTTGAATCGTTCTTGCGACTTCCTCTTTATGTTTGGCTACTTCCTGAACTTCATTATAGACTTCATCAATCGAGTATTTCATTTCTTCCATCAGCTTTGCGATTTCTCCAAAGGCTGTGCCCGTATTATGGACAACTGCTTCCTGGTGCTGGAAGGTTTCTCTCGTCTCTTGCATTTGGCCGGAAACTTGTCGGGCACCCGCTTGCAGCTCTTCTACTGTGGCCTTTACTTTTTCCGTTGACTGTGCCGATTGTTCCGCAAGCTTTCGGACTTCTTCGGCTACAACCGCAAAGCCTTTTCCATGTTCACCAGCTCTTGCCGCTTCAATGCTCGCATTTAAAGCTAACAAATTCGTCTGATTAGAAATCTGCGTGATCGTCTCCATGACGCCCCCAATGGCTTTAACTTTCTCATCTAGCTGATCAATAACACCCGCCATGACTTGTAAATTATCTTTCCAGTTATCAAACGAATTCTGCAGCTGCTGTATTTGCTGTCGTCCATTTTCATTAATTTTATCTGTCCGCTCAGCAATCGCCGTCATACCACTCGCTTTTTTATTGATTTTGCTGATTTGCCTGCCAAGACGTCCAGAATTTTCACTGGCGGTTTCCGCATTACCGGCTGATTGTGAAGCGCCGCTTGCGATTTCACTAATCGCTGCCGCTACTTGCTCACTAACCGCATTCGTTTCTTCTGAAGTGGCATTCAAGCTTTCAGCCGATTGGCGAACCTCTGACACAGAGGCACTAATAACGGCAATGAGCCCGCGCATCTTTTCAATCATCGAGTTAAAATCATGAGACAGCTCGCCAATTTCATCTTTTGAAGCAGCTTCTGCCCGCACCGTAAGATCTCCTGCAGCCGTTTGATCCATTACAGCTTTCAAATGGTGGAGCGGCTTAATAATTCTACTAATCATAAAGAATAAGATCACAAAAGCAATAAGTCCCCCTGCCACAGAAAGCCAGATTAGCAGATTTCTCAATTCTGATGCTACTTTATAAATTTCTTTCTCAGGATAAATCGCCCCGATTTTCCAGCCTAAATTCGGAACCGTCGTGTAAACGCTTACTTTTTTTGTGTTATTCATTGTATAACGGGAGACGCCTTCTGACTCGTTTGCTTTATACATATCGGCGACAAACGGATAATCGGTCAAATCCTCCCCTTGTTTGTCTGGATATACAATCGCTGTTCCGTCTGCATCAAGTACGTATGGAAAGCCCTTGAATCCGAGGTTCTTTTCCTGCATGCTTTCCGAGAGTGTTTTTAAGATAATATCTACTCCCAGCACCCCGGCAGCTTTTCCATTCTTCGTAATCGCTTTTGAAGCAGTGATCACATACTCCCCTGTAAAGGCATCCACATATGGCTTTGACCACTGGACTTTGTCAGGCTCTTTCACCGATGCCTGATACCACGGTCTGGCAGTAGCATCGTAGTCATCTGCCACTTTAAGAAATGGATATGTTTTGATGCTCTTATCTGGATATCCAATATAAATGTATGAAGCCTCTTGATAAGTATCCGTATACTTTTTAAAATCTTGGTCAAATTCTTTTGCCAGCTGCTGTTTCTGCACTGGATCGGTGACACTATTAAGATCAGTAAACCGCTTCACCGTTGCCGAATCGGCCATTTGGTTCAGGCCTCTCTCATACTGGCCAAGAAACAGCTGAAAAGAAGAGCTCATTTCGTCTATCATAATTTTCGTTTGAGCGACAACATTTTCCTCTGTCTTCTGCTTAATCTGTAAGCCGCTTACAATCATCATTACAGCAACAACTAGACCAAATATCACCAAGATGGTACTAATGATTTTTGTCTTTATGGACTTGAACATATATTACCCCCTATAAAACCCCTTTATAGTTATTTCGTCACACCCAGCCTTTTGTTTAGCCTTTTTTAAACGGAAGATTTCCTGATAAACATGCCGCCATTCTGGATATCCTGACCTTGTTTCCAGATAAAAGCGAGACAACTCTGGATAAATCATCATTCTTTCTTGATATCACCCTATTAAAAAGAGCGATCCACCTAGCGAATCGCTCCTTCTCCTATCAATCCGTTATCTCATATAAATGTTAACAAGCTCGTAGCATCTTTCTCTTGTCAGCCGTGCTTGAGTGCTAACGTATTGGACAGAGGCAAATGATCCTCCTTCATATGTGGCTGATTCTGCTTTAGCTGTACGATCTCTGTATTTAATCCACTCGCGCTGCTTGCCCCGCAAATTCGTCATTTCACTAGAGGAAAGCTGCGTTTTCAGTACACTGTAAATGTCATTCAGGGCGTCATCCCACTTTTTGTATGCGGCCGCTTCAGCTTCTCTCATTTCCACTGTCGTGCCGTGTTCGTAAATATACGTTAAGTCAGACATACCTGCCTCTATGTTGTACAGCTTCTGCAAATACTCCTCTTTCTTGCTGACAGCTGCTTCGGCGCGTGCTCTTTCCTTCTCTTCTAAAGCCTCTGCGGCTTTTTGCTTCTGCAGCCGCTCATTGATCGATTCCTCAATGCTCTTCACTTCGTCGGAAAAACCGGACAACGCCGTTGCTGTCTCTTCATTTTGCTTGAGCTCATTGATGGATGTCTGTGCATCGCTGTAGTTCCCTTGTCCGATCGAACTCTTAATTTCTTCTAGCTTTTTGGCTACTTCACTAGATTCCTCATCATGGCTCTCAGCTGTTTTTACGTACTCTTCTAATTCTTTCTTTAGACTATCCGCTAAATGGTCTTCCTGAAGCAAATGGTTCGCTTTCGTCAATGCGTCTTCCCATTTAGCCTCCTCGATCGCTTTTTCTACCTCATGATAAGCTGTCAAATCTTCATAAAGACCTTTTGCCTTCTCATCCTTCGGCTTTTCATCCAGCGCCAATTCAAACGATGCCTGCGCCTTGTCAAATTCTCCATTCGCCAACGCCAGCTTTCCTTGCTCCATCGCCTTCTCATACGTCCCATTATTGCATCCAGCTAACAAAATCGCCGCGACTACAACTCTTGCTGCCCTCTTCATAAGTCCCTCCTGAAGTATCATGGTTAGTAAGTATAAAGTATCATAATCTTCTAAATGAGTATATAGTTTCCTATTAAATTTGACACCCCTATCTCTTAGAAGACCTAACACAAAAAACCTGTGATAGGGCGAAAAAACTCCCACCCTATCACAGGTTTTTATCGCTATTCTTTTTTCTCCAGGTAATCCTTCCCCGCCAGTAAAACGGCATGTACAGCAGGAGCACAATGATCCCGCCAGCAAGATCTAAAAACACATCATTTACGAGCGGTGTCCGGCCGTCTGCTTGCAGCTGGTGTCATTCATCAAAAGCCGCATAGATATCCGTACCGATAAGGGCGACAAGAATGCCTCTGAAGAAACGGTCCGACTTCCACAAATAAATATACGCGGAACGCCGCCGCCAGCAGGCCAAATAGAAGCAAATGCACAAACTTGCGGATAAAAAATTCAAGAAAGTAATACTAGCCTTTCGTCTCAACCGATATCTCTTTTCCCCAATACGTCACTTTAAATTGCGATAACACATCTGCGAACCGCTCACCCGGAAGCATTTTTTGCATCATCGGAACGAGCGATGGCTCCTCGTACGCTTGGGAAAAAAGAATAAATGATCACTGCTATAGATTTCACCTGAAACTCTTTCCTTGCAACCAGCGGGCTGCAACCCTTCCCGCTTTCATAAGCAATTATTGATTGTAGTCCCACAAAATGAACCAGTTTTCCTTTTCCTGTACGACAAAAACGTCCTGGTGCAATGAAAAGTTCCCGTATTTCCCCTTGTACACCTGCACAACCGGCACTTTATACACAAAACTAAGCTCCGGTCCGTCAGCAGATACCCGCCACTTCTCCAGCTCCTCCGGTTCACCGAGCGTATAAGAAAAAGACTCTACACCAAAATGGTTTATAAACACCTGTGCCCGTTCTTGTACATAGTGCCCTTTTGTAAACTTTTCTTTTATAAACGGATGGAACATCTCCCACGACTTCGAGAAATTCCCCTCCTGCTCATATCGATAAAAATCATCTACCACTTTCTGTGCCTGCTCGCTCGGCGATGTGAAAAGCCCTCTTACAAAAAGCCAGCCTGCCCCTATACAAAAGAGAAGGAGGAACAGTGTGAACACCACATTCCTCCGTCTGCGCCGTTTTCTCAACAAAGAACCACCCCTTGAAAAAGGCTGTTTACTTGAAGGTATTCAGACAGGCAGCCGACAAGAACAACGGTTGAAGGGTCAGTCTCCCTCTATTTATTTAACTCTTTATAAGCCAGCACCTTCAAAGCGAGCAATTCTTTGTCTGTTAATTTTCCTTCTAATTTATTCAACACTTCCTGCTTATTCCCTTGTTGCAAATCAGCCTGCATGTCTCGCAGCTCTGATACGTTAAATTTTTTCACTAATTGCCGCGTCGCTTCTTCTTTTGTTTGAAAAGGCAGCGTCTTACTATCCACCTTGGCTCCTTCGGCAATAAACTTCTGCAGCTCTGGATCATTCTTTACCTTTTCCTTAATTTGGTCCATCTGGCCGCTATTCTCTAACTGATTTGAGACTTGCTCCATCACTTTATCCGACACAATCTTCGTTCCCACATAAAAAGCCCCAACTGCTAATAACGCTAGGATGATCACCGTAACAAAAAGCACCTTTAACAGCTTCACCTGTACTCCTCCTCTGTCTCGGTGTATAATAATTTTTCTTTCCTCAAGATTCTATCATAATTTAATGGGAATCGTCTTTCACCGCACTGAAGCAATGAGTTGGCTTAAATAATTGTCTAAATATTATGATAATTATACCATTTACTTTCTTACATCAAAGAGCCATTATAATAAATAGCTTGTATAAGTAACTGTGCAGGGAGTGTGCTGCTACTGGTACGTACATCCGGATCACCCTATTTTACAGGAAAAATCGGGAGGCGATTCATGAAGAGAAGCATTCGCAAAAAGATTTGTCCGCCAAGCACCTGACTATGAACAAAGAGAGGAGAATTTTATTGAAAAGCATGCAAGCAAGCGGTAAAAAAATGATGGCACTCGCTCTAGTTGCAGCTATGTGTATGGGTTTTTCTTCTTCTGGCACGCTTCCGAAGAAGCTAGATCCTTTGGCGCCTGATACAGTCTATACGAATGGGACTGTCATTACGATGGATGACAACTCTCCTTCTGCAGAAGCAGTAGCAGTGAAAGGTGGCAAAATTATTGCTGTGGGGAAAAGCAAAGACATCCGTCAGCTGGCCGGCCGTCAGACGAAAACAGTCGACTTAAAAGGAAAGGTCATGATGCCGGGATTAATTGATGCTCATAGCCACTTCCCAAGCTCCGGTTTGGAAGGCGTTGTCTATGTGAACTTAAACAGCCCGCCGGTCGGAAAGATTCAAAAAATCGCTGACCTTGTCTCGGCGTTAAAAGAACGGGCAGAAGAAACAGTCGCGGGCGCCTGGATTCAAGGGCGAGGCTATGATCAGACACTCTTAGCGGAAAAACGCCACCCGACCCGTGCCGATCTTGACCAGGCCTCCGACGAACACCCGATTTTCATTACTCACACGTCCGGGCATCTTGCTGTCGCGAACAGTGCCGCCTTGAAGCTCGCCGGCATCACGAAGGATACCCCTAATCCTGAAGGCGGCACGATCCAAAGAGACCGTGCAACAGGGGAGCCGACTGGCGTATTAGAAGAAAGCGCCATGGCGTTAGTAAGCAAGTATGTGCCGGCCGCTTCACCAGAAAAAGAACTGGTTGCTTTAAAAGAAGCCGTCAAACAATATACAGCAGCCGGTGTCACCACTTCTATTATCGCTGCCGGCAGCAAAACAAGCGTCATGAATCTGCAAAAGTATTCAAAAGAAGGCCTACTGCCGCTTAGAATCACGACGATGGGCAGCGGCGGGCTCGGTGATCTCTCTCCTTCCCCAGGTGAACTGGGCGGCTTTGTGACCGGTTTTGGCAATGACATGCTGAAGCTTGGTGCCGTAAAAATGTGGCAGGACGGATCGATTCAAGGGTACACCGGTTATTTAAGCAAACCATACCACATACCGCCGGGAGACGATCCAGAATACCGGGGACACCCGCTTCAAAGCCGCGAAAAATTAACCGAACGCGTGATCGAGCTGCATAAAAACGGCTATCAAATTGCCATTCACGGAAACGGAGATGCCGCCATTGACGACATTCTCTACGCTTTCCGTAAAGCACAGGAAGCCTTCCCGCGAAAAGATGCGCGTCACCGCATTGAGCACGCTCAAATGGCAAGAGAAGACCAGCTCGACGAAATGGCGAAGCTCGGCATTACCCCTTCCTTCTATGTCTCACATACCTTCTTCTGGGGAGACCAGCATTGGGAAACCTTTATGGGTCCTGAAAGAGCAGCACGCATGAGTCCACTGAAATCAGCGGTGAAACGAGGCATCCGCTTCAGCATCCACCTAGACACACCCGTTACGCCGATGAGCCCGCTCCAAGCCGTCTGGTCCGCCGTCAACCGCACATCTAGAAGCGGCGAAGTTATCGGACCTGAACAGCGCGTCACCCGCATGGAAGCCCTGCGCGCCGTCACTATTGACGCCGCCTGGCAAAACTTCGACGAGAACATCAAAGGCTCTATTGAAACCGGCAAATACGCCGACTTTGTCATCTTAGGCGACAATCCATTAACCGTGAAACCGATGAAGATCAAAGACATTCCGATCCTGGAAACGGTGGTTAACGGTAAGACGGTGTATAAGAAATAAAACAAAGGGTCAGTCCCCCACCGCGTTCAAGCGGTGGGGACTGACCCTTTTAGTACTGCAACGGAATAAACACGTTAAAGGTCACACCTGAATCTGTGTTTTTCACCTGAATGTCCCCGTTGTGAAAATCAATAATTTTCTTTGTGATAAATAAGCCCAGACCAAACTTTCCGCTTTTCCCTTTGTGAAAGTGATTAAATAACTGTTCCAGTGTGTTGTCTTCAATCGGCGGCCCGTCATTTTTGAAGGATATCTTTATACAATCCATCCCTTCATATTTTACGGTATGGGCTGCGATCCAAATCGTCGTTGCCGCATACCTTACATTGTTTTCAAGTATATTTTCAAAAGCGACCATGAGTTCCTCTTCATTTCCCCAAAACTCGATGTCCAGCCATTCCATTTCGATCTTTATGCGCTGTTGATTTAGCGAAAACCTTACGTTTAAGCTCTCTAACATATGATTTAGATTGATTTTTTTAAATTCATTTTTTTTAAGAAAAATATAGTCCAGGCTATTTAAATATAATAGCTTTTCTACTTTACTTTCTAAATTTGCGGCTTCTTTTATAATCACTGAAACCGTCCCTTCAAAAGAATTGTGGAGATAGACCTTATCCTGCAGCGCCTGGGCATAGCTTCTGATGACCATGATGGGTGTTTTCAAATCGTGGGAAACGCTTTGCAAAAAAATCTCTTCTTCTACTTCCATTTTTTTTAACGATTCTTGCATCATGTTAATAGAGGCCGCCAATTTGCCAAACTCATCTCCCCTGTCCAGCGCGATGGGTTCTCCCCATTCTTTATTGGCGATTTTCTTCACTCTTTTTTCTAAATAACGTAAGGGCTCTGTTATTTTATTCGAGATAATTTTGGCGATGCAAATATTGACGATAGACAAAATCACAAGAAACCTAATTAAGTTCCCCAGCAAGTCGATAGATAGATAGTTAACGAGTACAAGAGTAATAATAATGGTAATGAACACAAGAAAGCCTGTCATCGTAACCCAAATTTGCAATCCAAACGGTTTATCTTTCATTATTTTACTAACCGGTATCCATAGCCGTAGACCGTTTCTATAGGAATGTTCTGTATTTTTTTACGCAAACGGCGAACGGTATCATCCACTACACGATCTGAGCCAAAGTAATTCTTATCCCACAGGCGATCGAGAATTTGTTCCCTTGAAAAAACTTGGTTGGCGTGATCAATAAAGAATAATAACAATTCAAATTCCTTGCTGGATAAAGATAATGAAACGCCATCGTAAGAAACGGTGTAATTCTCACGATTAATAACATAATCGTTCATTTTAATCACCTTATGATGAGTATGCTTCGAACCATAGGTTAACTCGATTAATTTATTGGTTTTGATCACCAACTCCCTTGGCAAAAATGGCTTCGATATATAATCATCACATCCGAGTTCTAAGCCTACTACCCGGTCAATTTCCTCATTTTTAGCAGAAATGAATATAATAGGGACGTGCGGATGAACCTTTTTAATTTCTTTAAATAACGTATAGCCGGTCGTATCTGGCAGCATAATATCTAAAATCCACAAATCCGGCGGCGAATGAAGTTTAGTATGCACGGACATTCCATCTAAAAAACCTTCGACTAGATAGCCTTCCCTCTCTAAATAAGTCTTCAGAATTGAGTTTAAATCTTCATTATCTTCCACTAAATATATTGTATTAGACATTAATCCCCCACCCTTTGTCCTACATAATGAATTATTATACAAGAAGAAGAGCTAAAAGGACCCCTGAATTTATCCATTTCAGGGGTCTGCTTGAAAAAGTCTCTTACAAAACCATTTTTAAAAATTCCCGTGTTCTTTCTTGTTTTGCCTGTAAAAACAGTTCATTTGGCTGCCCTTCTTCTAGGATAGAACCGCCATCCATAAATAAAATCCGGTCCGCCACTTCCTTGGCAAACCCCATCTCATGCGTGACGATCACCATGGTCATTCCTTCTCGAGCCAAGTCTTTCATTACCTGCAAAACCTCTCCTACCATTTCAGGATCAAGGGCGGATGTCGGTTCATCGAATAACATTACTTGGGGCTCCATAGCTAAAGCTCTTGCGATAGCGACACGCTGCTGCTGCCCTCCAGAAAGGCTGTGTGAATGCTGGTTTGCTTTCGCCGATAACCCTACTTTTTCTAAAAGCTTCATGCCGCGTTGTTCGGCCTCCGCCTTGGTATACTTTTTTATTTTTAGGAGAGCAAGTGTAATATTCTCCAAGGCTGTTTTATGCGGAAAGAGGTTAAAGTGCTGAAATACCATCCCGACATTTTGCCTGATTGTATTGATATTCTCCTGCTTATCCATAATATTCTTCCCATCAATCCAAACTTCGCCCGTTGACGGTTCTTCTAACCGATTTAAGCAGCGTAAAAAAGTAGATTTTCCTGATCCAGAAGGTCCGATAATGCAGACCACCTCTTGCTTGTAGATTTCTACATTAATATGTTTTAAAACCTCGGCACTTCCGAATGATTTACCTAAATCGTTGACTTTAATCATACAGCAGATAACCGCCTTTCGATCCAATGAGAAAACCAAGTAAGAGCATTGATGATGACCCAATACATGACTCCAACCGCGGCTAAAAACTCAAATGCTTTAAAATTGACCGCATAAATCGTTTGAGCAGAGTACGTCAATTCCGCTATCCCAATCGTCGCCAGAAGGGAAGTGTCTTTAATGCTGATAATAAACTGGTTCACGAAGGCTGGGATCATCCTTTTGATCGCTTGCGGCAGAATAATATATCGCATCGTTTGCCCGTGTGTAAAACCAAGAGCTCTCCCGGCTTCAAACTGTCCTCTGTCGATTGACTCAATTCCCGCACGGAATATTTCGACTAAGTAGGCACCAGCATGGAGACTAAGCACAAAGATGCCCGCTGTGATCGGACTGGTAGCCCGGCCAAAAATAAGAGGAAACAAACCAAAGTAGAAAAAGATAATTTGCACATAAAGCGGCGTTCCCCGGATAATGCTGACATAAACTTTAGCCGGCACTTGTAAATAGGCTTTCTTGGATACACGCATGATTCCAAAAACAAGGCCAAGGGTTGTTGCTAAGAGCAGAGACAAAAGGGCAAGTTCGATCGTTTTCTGCACTCCTTGCAAAAGGAGTGGCATCGAATCTGCAATTAAATTGAAAAATTCCATTCTCTACTTCCTTTCCTAAGGGCTAGGTGTAATCATTCCCTTCTTTAGTTGGAGCCAAAGTACTTGTCATAAATCGCTTGGTATTCACCGTTTTCCTTCATTTCTTTCAAATGTTGATTAAACTTCTTCACAACTTCTTCATTGCCTTTAGCGATAGCAATCCCATAGTCTTCACCTGTCAGCTTCTCCCCGATGATTTCCAAATCGCCAGCCGTACCCGAATTGATTTTCTCTGCAACAAATGGAAAATCATTAACGAGCGCATCGGAGCCTCCTTTTTCTACATCCATATAAAGAGTCGGTTCGTCTTCCAAAATCTTCACATTGGCTCCATACTTAGCTGCAAGCTCTTGTGCCTTTTCAAGACCAGTTGTTCCCTGTTTGGCTACAATGGTCTTCCCTTTAAGATCTTCTGCTGTTTTGATAGCGCTTCCCTTTTTTACGACAAGAACAAGCCCTGAATCAAAATAGGAATCGGTAAAATCTACAACGGCTTTACGGTCGTCACGAATGGTAATAGCCGCAGCAGCGCCATCAATTTGCTTAGATTGAAGAGCAGGAATGATGCCGTTGAATTTCATCTCTTTCCATTCAACTTTAAAGTCGGCTTTTTTTGCGAGTGACTCCACGATTTCGATATCAAACCCCACTAACTCTCCATCCTTTTTCTCACTAAACGCTCCGCCATCTGGAGCCGTAGCGAATACTAAGACATTATTGGCACTTTCTTCTGCCGCTCCGCTCTTCTCCTGTGAAGAACAACCTATCATACTCAGAATCACTGCACTCAACACGACGGACAACAACAACTTCTTTACATTTTTGATAAAAAGCCCCCTAATAACTGAATTTTTTTACTTGTTGTAATGTTAAGAAAGTAATGTAAAATAAATTTCAAGCAAATGTGTGAAATTACGTGAATCTTATGGTTTCTTTCACATACGTGAAGTTGCCTTCTCTAATAAACAAAGAAAGGAGAGATTCCTTTGCACGGAAAGATAGTAGAGACTTTAGGGAATTTTTTATGGGACTCACCGCTGGTTTTTGCTATTCTTCTCACCGGTTTTTACTACACAATGGAAAATCGATTATTTCCATTTAGGCATGCCATACATATTTTTCGCGAATTTTGGCATAGCGTCACTCAGAGCAAAGCCCTTCAACATGGCAAAGGATTGCTGTCCTCCTTTGAGGCTGCCAGTATTGCCATCGGCAGCACGGTAGGAATCGGCAGCATAGGCGGGGTTGCTGCAGCGATTGCCATCGGCGGACCGGGCGCAGTCTTTTGGATGTGGGTTGCTGCACTTGTCGGCATGATGGTGAAAATGGCGGAAGTGACGCTTGCCGTTCACTATAGAACAGCAGATAAAGAAGGAAATGTATATGGAAGCCCCATTTTATATATCGAAAAAGGAATCGGTACAGAGATGAACTTTCAAAAGTGGATGATCCCGGCAGCCTTATTTGGAATTGGCATTATTTCAACTATTTTCATATCCATCCAAAACTACGTTGCCTCTCACGCCATCAGTTCAACATTTGGTCAGAATATTTTTATTGTCTCTTTTCTCTATGCGTCATCTGTGTTTCTGGTGATTAGACGAGGAATTAAGTATGTAGGGAAAGTGTCAAAGTTCATTGTGCCAATGATGTCTCTGTCTTATATTTCTTTAGTGCTTGTGATCATTGTGACACATGTTAATATGATCCTGCCGTCCATTGAATTAATCATAAAGGATGCTTTTTTTGGCACCGCGGCCATTGGAGGATTTGCAGGAGCGACTGTATTTCAAGCCATCACGATGGGGGTTACGCAGGCAGTTTACAGTGGAGAATTCGGCTGGGGAACTTCACCTATTATCCACTCTACGGCTAAAGTGGACCATCCTGTTAAACAGGGATTATGGGGTTGCTTCGAGGTGTTCTTTACTACCATTATCATCTGCACCCTAACAGCCATCGTGATTATAATATCTAGAGAATGGATGACGGGAGGTTCCGGAATTGAATTGGCCTTGCATTCCTTTGAATCTATACTTGGAATGTCAGGAAGGTATATGGTGACCATTCTGCTCTTCTTCTTTGCTTTTACTACATCGGTCGGCTACTACTTTTATAGCGAGGTCATTGTCAGGCACTTGCTACGGAAAACACCGGCGCTTAAGAGCATCTTATTAAAGTATTTAAAACTTTTTTATGCGTTTCCTGAATTCTTATTCGTCGTCTATGTAACAGCCTTTCATTTTCCCGACAAATATATTTGGTTAATGTCCAATATTACTACGGCTGTTCCAACCATCATTAACATTTTTGTTTTATTAGTATTAAGCCATCAATTCAAGAAGCTCTTATTGGATTACAAAGCAAGATACATGAAGACCGGAGAAGTAGATGAAGAAACACCCCTTTTCCATGACCACTAACAAAAAAGTCGGTAAATCATGTGAGAGGTATTGCAAATTGTGGAAGAGATCACACATTTTCTTGGTTTTTCTGCTGAAATCTTTACTTATGCTGTTATGAAAGAATATATGTGAAGGAGAAATGCCAGCGATGAAACCGCTTATTGGATGTACCACTTATTATGTCAGCGCTTTCGAGGAAAGTAAATTAAGGTTCAGCGTGGCGCAAGATCATTTCATGTCGGCACTTGACGACCCCCTTAGTATTCAAAAAGGGGGCGGCATTCCAATAGCTATTCCTCTTATCGATGATGAGGAGTATATAGAGTCTCTATTAGATCGTCTAGATGGCCTGTTGCTCATCGGGGGAAGTGATGTCAATCCTCACTTATACGGTCATCCTTATAAAAAGGGACTTGGGGACATTATCCCTATGAGAGACACGTTCGAACTCAAACTGATTGAAAAAGCCATCAAACGGCAAATGCCGATCTTTGGCATTTGCCGGGGATTACAGCTGTTGAATGTCTTTTTTGGAGGCACGTTAATCCAAGATATGGACCACGCCTATCAAACAGATATTAACCACGCAGGCTACATGGGCCCTAAATGGAACATTGCACACAAAGTTAAGCTGGCCAAGGATTCGGTGCTTCACCATTGTTTTGGAAAAGAAGAAGTAGAAGTCAATAGCTTTCATCACCAAATGATCGATACCCTTGGCCAAGGACTCGACATTGCCGCCGTATCAGAGGATGGCGTAATAGAAGGAATTGTTCATAAGGACTACCCGTTTGTCGCTGCCGTTCAATGGCATCCAGAAATGATGTTCGATGTCCACCAAGAACAATTAAAGCTTTTCGAGCTATTCGTTCATTTTTGCAAACAAAATAAAACTAAAAAACGTGTGGTTTAAAAAAGGGGTCAGTCCCCATCGCATTCAAGCGATGGGGACTGACCCCTACTTTCCATTGAAAAAAATAAGATCCTATGGTACATTTATATAGATAGACATTGTATAATTATTTTTTAATATATTATCCCTATTTTAATTATACAATATAATTTATTAGTTAGTCAACACTTATATTTATTTTTTTAAGGAGTGTTTGCGATGAATTCAGAATTTCAGCAGGAGCAAAAACGAGTGGATCGTGTTATTGAGACGATTACAGAGCAGATCGGCAGGTTGGAGAAAAAAACTTCCCGGCATCGGAATGAAGTAGTTCAGATCCGCAAACACTTCTGGGATGAAGTTAAGGTGAATGTGGATACTTTTGATGATTATCTCGAGACGATCATCGGCTTGAGACAAGAGGCGCAAGCTCTGTCCGTCAGCCAAAGTACCCACCGACATGCATCTAAACGACTGGCCGCGCTGCGCCGCATGCAGGAGATTCCCTACTTTGGCCGAATCGACTTCATGGAAGAGGGAACTTCTACTCCCGAACAAGTCTATATTGGCATCTCCACTCTCACAGATGAAAGCGGCGAGCATTTCCTGATTTACGATTGGAGAGCGCCGGTCTCCAGTGTCTACTATGATTACCAGCCTGGTCCCGCTAACTATGTCACACCGGGAGGCGTCATCGAAGGCCAACTGGAGAAAAAGTGGCAATACCTGATTCGCGGCGGCACTCTCCAATCGATGTTCGATACGAGCCTCACCATTGGAGACGAGATTTTACAACAGGTGCTGGGCAAAGGCACGGATAAACATATGCACAATATTGTCGCGACCATTCAGCAGGAGCAAAATCGGATCATCCGTCATGATCGCGGGAGACTGCTTATTGTCCACGGAGCCGCTGGCAGCGGCAAGACATCAGCTGCTCTGCAGCGGATTGCTTATTTGCTCTACAAATATCGAGATAGCTTGAACGCTGATCAAATTATTCTCTTTTCACCTAACTCGATGTTTAACAGTTACGTGTCGAATGTGCTGCCGGAGCTCGGCGAAGAGAATATGCAGCAGGTCACCTTCCAGGAATATTTGGACCATCGGCTGAGCAAACAGTTTCAAATTGAACATCCCTACGATCAATTGGAGTATGTGTTAACGGAAGCGGATACTCCTGCGCACAAGTCAAGGGTGGCGAGCATCCGCTTCAAAGCCTCCACCGCTTTTTTTGAGGCGATTCACTCCTACCGGAAGTCGCTGGAGTCATCTGGAATGGTATTCAAAGGCATTAGCTTCAGAGGAACGTCTATTGTAACGGCTCAACAAATAGCCGATCGGTTTTATAGCCACGATACCTCCCTCCGCTTTCACAACAGACTGGAAAAATTGAAGGATTGGTTAATCAAGCAAGTAGAGGAAGCCGAAAAGGCCGAACGAAAGAAGCCGTGGGTACAGGAGGAAATCGAGCTGCTTAGCAATGAGGAGTATCATGAGGCTTATACGTACTTAGCGAAAAAGCGAGGATTTAAAGACGAAGACATCGCCGATTATGACATGGAACCGAAGGCACTGGCCCAGTTGATTGTCCGGCAGAAACTGACGCCTTTACGAAAACGAATCCGAGCGTTTCGTTTCATCGACATCAAGGGAATATATAAACAGCTTTTCGTTGACCCTCTGCAGATCAAACAGTGGCTGGAGGAAACACCTGCGGAGTGGACGGATATTTGCCGATTGACGGCAGATGCGCTAGACGAAGACAAACTATTGTATGAAGATGCTACTCCGTTCTTACTCATGAAAGAGCTCATACTAGGCTTTCAGACGAACAGCTCCATCAAGCACATCATCGTTGACGAAGCACAGGACTATTCCCCGTTTCAATTCGAGTTTCTTAAACGCTTGTTTCCTTGGGCAAAAATGACGGTGCTAGGGGACTTTAACCAAGCCATATTCGCCCATGCCAGCGAAATGGTGGATTTTCAAACCTTGACCGGCTTATACGGATCAGTCGAAACAGACGTGATCAACCTGACACGCAGCTACCGTTCCACCAAACCAATTATTGAATTTACACGAAGACTCCTACCGAACGGCGACCGAATTGTCCCTTTCGAACGAGACGGAGAGCGGCCTGTGCTGACACAACTGTCTAATCATGCAGACCTGCACCGCTGTATCGCCTCCAAAGTCGCAGATTGGCGACAACAAGGCTATCACAGCATTGCCATCATCTGCAAATCAGCTGATGAAAGTAAACGCGCCTATGAATCCCTGTCCAGCATCGAGGACATTAAGCTCTTGAAAAACGGCTCCATGGAATATGAACAAGGCGTGGTGGTTATCCCATCGTACCTGTCCAAAGGCATCGAATTTGATGCCGTCATCATTTACGACGCATCCAAACAAGTATACGGCGATGAGAGCCTGCGCAGAGTGTTCTACACCGCCTGCACCAGAGCGATGCATGATTTACAGCTTTACAGCGTAGGCGAACCAAGTCCATTTTTACGGAACGCTCTGCAGGAAAACCTGCTCCAAGCCTGACGCAGCGGGATTATTACGATCAATAAACAGCCGGCACTTCATTATGACTTCCATATTGCCGGCTGTTTTACATTAAAAATCAGCAGTATAAAATAGAGGTGAAATCTTTCATGAAAATAGCTGTTTTATCCGATACGCATATGCCTAAGAAGGGAAAACAACTTCCGGAAATAGTCATGGAAGGAATACAAAATGTCGATCTAATTATTCACGCAGGAGACTGGACAAGCCTTGATGTATATGAGCAGCTAAAGGAAATGGCCCCTGTTGTTGGTGTCTCCGGGAACGTTGATCCGCCTGAGGTAAAGGATGTCTTTGAAGAAAAGAGGATCATCGAAGCCGGTCCATTTCGCATTGGCGTCACCCATGGCCATATCGGCAAAAAGAAAAAGACACCCGAACGCGCATTAGAAGCGTTCCAACAGGAACAATTGGATCTCATTGTGTTCGGACACTCCCATATCCCCTATTCCCAAAGGCATGATGATACGTTTTTGTTTAATCCCGGTTCACCGACTGACAGGCGGTTTCAGCCCAGGTTCTCTTACGGGGTTATTGAAATAGGAGAAACATTGGAAGCAAAACATATTTACTTTTAAGATAAGGAACCGTTACTGTGTCCAGTCTTGATAAATAAGCCGCCATTCTTGATAATAATTGCTGGATTCATGATAAATAGCATTTCTTCCTAGATAAAATCTACCCATTCCTGATAAACACAAAAAAGCGAGCAGGCCTAGAGCCTGCTCTTAAAAATTATGCAATATATTCATCCGCCTCTACATCATCTGCCACCTTTTTGCTGTAATATTTTCCCTTTGTGGCGATAGCAATCACAATCGTTAGAACGAAAGCGATGATGGCTGCGAAAAAGGCAGCGACGTTTTGCAGGAAGACGCCCATGTAGCCGAAAGCAGCGATGGAACCAATCACACTGGCTACGATGAGAGAGACGACGCCAACCGGATTCCAGGCATATAAATACTCTTGTCTATGCTCAAAATATCTAGGGCCCATTTTCAGGACTCTTTTTACAATAAAAGCATCACTCAAGAGCACGGCGGCCCATGAAAGCAGGAAGACTCCCTGGAAAGTAAGCAAACTGCCTAAGTGATCCAGCACACCGCCAAGCATTAAAATGATAGCGGCAATCGAAGTAAAGACGACCCAAAAATTCCGGCCCGGCTTGAATTTGAAGACGTTTTCAAAAAAGTTAGCTAATGATAGCGAACTGCTGTATAAGTTGGTAATGTTAATCCGCAGCTGTGTCAAAATCGTAAAGAGCGCTCCGCCGATGCCGAGAATTTGTACAAAATAAACACCCGGATTAGCTTCCTCCATTTGTACACCGAACCAAATCCCGATGACGCCCATAATAAAGAAGCAGACAAGCTGTGGAAGAAATCCTACGGCGAACACCCCTACTTTAAGCTCTTCTTTTTTAATGAAGCGTGCGTAGTCAGAGACAAGTAACGCCATAATCCCCACGAGACCGTTCATAATTCCGATACAAGCCAGCAGGGATGCGCCGCCAACTTCCCCTCCCTCGGGTAAAAACGTCCAAATGTTCCCTTCAAAATCGGACTTACTGGAGACGATCCAAAAACCGGAGCCGAGCAACAGAACAAAAAGCGGCAATGTCCATTTCTGCAGCTTATCAAGCTGCTTAATGCCGAACCAGTTTAATGGAATTACAATTAAACCAAAGAACACCATTAGTCCCCATATCGGCACAAAAGAGATATATTCATGGACAGCTGCGGCCATAATGGAGCCTTCGATTGCACAATACATAATAAAATTGAGTGCATAAATTAAGGAAGTAATCGAAGCCCCGAAATAGCCAAAGCCGCCGCCCCTTGCCATTAAGTTCACGTTTAATCCTGATTTAGCAGCATAATAACAAATCCCGATTCCTACTACACCCGCTACAACCGTGGCGTAAATTTCCGCCAAGAGGGCATTTACGGCTCCAAATGAGATGGCCATTAAGCTGCCCATTTGAATAAACAGCATGGCTGTTGCTACTCCGAGTGTCACGTTCGTGATGCTCATCCAGCCCATCGTCCGCCCTTCTACAGGCACTTTCTCCAGCGAAAAGTCATCCTTCTTTTCTTCTTGGCTGTTCTTCCCTTTCTCTTCTACTTGCATCCTCTCCACCATCCAAAATTCCCCCTTTGCTTATAAACTTTGATAATAAGTCATTCCATGAGGCTACTTTTCTATAAGCAAGTACGAGACCAAAGTGTTAAATATTCAAAATAAATAGAAAATTTATTATAGAACCCTTTTAAATCCTAATACCTAGGAGCAAAACAAAACTTTCTCTCTATTTTTATTCCATCCAAAGAGAGGCGAAAATAGCTGCTTTTCTTGCAAATCTGCAATTCATCTTTCAATATTGATACATTTAGGAGTGGCCTCTCACTGACGATAACTGCCCCTCTAGACATAAGACAGGGGATTGGATAAGATGAGCGGTAGAGAGATCAAAGTAATAGTAGGAGGGTATGGTTATGAAGGAGGAAAAAGTTGACCAATACATAAAGAAGATAAATGGAGAGCTGTGGCTGGTGGAGGATGACCGGGAAAATCTGAAGGTGAGTTACCGGGTGAAGAAAATCATCTTTGCAGAACAGTCCCCTTTCCAGCATGTGATGGTTCTCGATACATATGATTTTGGGAGAATGCTAGTATTAGATGGCGTCGTGCAATCGACCGAGAAAGACGGATATATTTATAATGAAATGATTGCGCATGTCCCGCTGCACATTCACCCTCATCCGAAGAAGGTGTTAATTATCGGTGGCGGCGATTGTGGGGCAGCACGGGAAATCATTAAATATCCGACTGTCGAAGAGCTGTATTTTTGTGAAATCGATGAGCTTGTCGTCAAAGCGAGCAAAGAGCACTTAAAGGGTGTGTCCGCTGGCTTGGATGATGATCGCGTTCACTATCTTTTCGCAGACGGCATTCAATATATGAAGGAACATACAAATGAGTTCGATGTCATCATTGTTGATTCATCTGACCCAGTTGGACCAGCCACTCAATTATTCGAGTTTGATTTTTATAAAAATGTCTTTGAAGCCTTAAAAGAAGATGGATTAATGGTGTGTCAAAGCGAATCACCGATCTTTTACAAAGAAACGATGCAAAATACTTACGAATCGTTAAATAAGTTATTTACTACTGTAAGACAATACACAGCCGTCGTTCCTACTTATCCAGGCGGTCTTTGGAGCTTTACCCTTGCTTCTAAAAAGTATGAAGCTTTTATTCAACCAACCTATGAGGAAACGACGAAATATTTCAACAAAGCGATTTTACAAGCAAGCTTTGCCTTGCCGCAATTTATGTTAGAGGATAAAAAATAAGCAAAACAGGGTACCGTTACTATGAACGGTACCTACAGGCTGTTGACAAACGCTCGCTTTCTTCGTTGCTCGTCTGGCTGCGGTGCTTATGACCCTCATGGTTACCCTGCTCCTCGCCAGGCTTCGCGCCTCGAAAGACAAGCGTTTTCAATCAACCCGAGATATTGAAAATAGACTTTGTCTACATTCTCCAGGTACCTCTACTATAGAAGGGTACCTATCTTTATTTCACGCTAAAAACGAGAGGAGTGAAAAGATGGAAGTACACATGAACGGCAATGCTCTTAAGCTGATAACAGGGGATATTACGAAACAAACGACGGAAGCGATTGTGAACGCAGCTAATGGTTCCTTACTGGGAGGCGGCGGGGTAGATGGCGCCATTCATCGTGCAGCTGGCAAAGAATTGGTAGCGGAATGCAAGAAAATTCGCGAAGAAGTGCTCGGTGGAGATTATTTACCGACGGGAGAAGCCGTGATCACGAACGGTTACAACCTTCCCGCGAAGTGCATCATCCACACAGTCGGACCCATTTGGCATGGCAATACACAAAATGAAGAAGCGCTATTGGCAAACTGCTACAAACACTCCTTGCAGCTTGCACAGGAAAAGGGTATGACGAGCATTTCCTTTCCGTCTATTTCTACAGGAGTCTACCGATTCCCGATCGACCTAGCCGCGATAACCGCCTTGAAAACAATCATGTACTTTTTGCAACATCATTCATTCGGTCAAGTCGTCATGACTCTCTTCTCACCCGAAGATTATCGCGTGTATGAATCTGCCCTTCAACAACTTCTAGAAAAACAATAAAAAAGACGAGAGGCTAAATAACCTCTCGTCTCCCTCAATTAACAGCAATCCCAGTTATACAGGACATTCGCAAAGTTACGATTCTTCAAATCTTCCTTTGTGATAAAGAAGTTCCCGACTCCGCTGTCTCCCCACATGATGTCTAGGTCTGTATCTGTGTCTACTTGAAGTAATAATACTTGATGGTTTTGATACTTTTCCCTGTAGCTGCGCGGATCTTCTTGGGTAAAGAAAGGATACCCGCCGATTTTTGAACCAGTGGCTCCAAGCGCCTCGGCATAGATTTCTCCTAATTCCGTTCCGTCACTCGCTTCTCCGTATAAATCAAAGGATAGCTGCTCCATACGGTAATCCCCTTCAGAAATAGGTTCTTCTCCTAACTCAAAAGACAGCTTAATTTCGTGCTCGACCGGAAAGAACCCTTCTTCCGATGGCTTCATATAACTAAAATCCGTTACGAGCTCCGAAGGCTCTTCTGTAACGTCCGGATGGTAAAGAATGCGGAAATTCTCCTGATTCGTTCCATCCTCGAAGTCCATTCCTAACAAGTCATCTTCTCCTGCAATGTAAAATTGCAAAATCCCCTTCTCCGGAAAAGGCGCGATTGGCGGCACTTCCGCAAAATTAATTTGAGCGAGCAGACTCAGATAATCTCCATGCTCATCTTTCGGATGCTCCATCCCTTTAGGCAAATACGGCTGACCGCCAAACTTACTGTCAAGCAACCCTGTACGCGCACAAGTGCCCGTAATCTTTACTACCGGCTCTACCGTTTGTTCTAATTCCTCACGATACGGTTCCAGTTCTTTCGGTAAATTGAGACTATGATAAGCAGACACAGAAAACTCCCCTTCCTTGAATCAACAAACACAAACGTATGTTCTTACATTATAACCTAAATTTTTCCGAATGCAAGGAAGAGTTTTACAACATGTCGAACCGAATTTTAATAGCTGTAGCCGCGATAAGGATAGCAAGCAGCCACTGCAAGATTTTTGTATTCATTTTTTGTCCGGCTTTCGCACCAAGCAAGCGGCGAAGCGATAAGACTCGCCACAATCATAATGATGGCCGGGACGAGCAGCACTTGGCCGGCCGTCAGCTTGCCAGCCATTGAACGTTACCTCACTATCTTCCTCCCAGTTAGAATAATAACTAGTACAAGCCTTGTCCCTGTGAGTAACTCTGTGCTTATATATTCATGATAGAAGATACTTATTCCCTATACTACAAGGGGTTTCTCCTATCTTAGAAGACACTTCTTATTGCTTTACAAGTTCGTGAAGGTTATTCCGTAAAAAAAGGGTAATTTTTCATAAAAATATTTTTCTTCTTTTTTATTTTTTCGCCAGAAAGTCCGTTTAACTGTGATTAAAAAAATAGCTATAGCAAAAAAAGATATTTTTTTACAATATTTGAGTATTTTTTACTAGTAAAATATATCCATTATGCTATAGTAAGGTAGAAGTAATCAAAGGAGGAGAGAGTGATGATCATTTTAGAAGATTACAGTGTATCTTTGAACACCATGGCTCTTACCGAAAAACACCATCCAGATTACAACACCATTATTTATGATCGAAAGGGAATCTACTATTCTAAGAAAACAGTCAAGAAAATACTAGAAGAAGCCTGTCTCCAGCGTTTTTGTACATATGACGGCAGAATCAAATCGATGCGCAAACGGACCCGCTATTTTAAAAAGACCCCTCTGTTGATTTGCCCCGATGAAGACATCTATGCCTTCCCCATCATGTCGCCGTCTAAGCATGGCTGCGGCTGGTTTTTTGCTAATCTTGTCCGTACCTTCAAAATGAAAAAAGGCCAACTAATCGTCACCTTTGCCAATGGGCTGCAGCTGCCGGTTGATTGTTCTCTCAAAGTATTTAAACAGCAGCTAGAACGGACCGCTACTTGTATGAACTACTATAGAAACGATAAAATGTCGATGTAACATCTCCCCCTGTCCTTTAGGAGAACAGGGGGAATATAGTATAGAAAAGCTGTCTGAAATCCAGTGTTCAACTGGCTGTCAGACAGCTTTTTTATGCTTTCTGCAAATTCACACCCTTTCGTCAGTCTGCTCCTGCCACATAATCGGTATCCACCGGTCAAACTTCTCATTTGCTGGGGAGAAACTGCTTATTTGCCATGTCGCTCTTAAAATATGATTCTCGCTATGCTTAACGTGACCCGGGAATACGAGGAAGGCGCGCTTCCAAAAGGAAGAATTCCATGACAAGCTTTAATGAACTAGTCCAGCAATTTACCCCTATGATTCATCATGTGATCAAAACATTGCATATCCATAAAGATCAAGAAGAGTTTGTCCAGATCGGAAAAATCGCTCTCTGGCAAGCTCAACAAAGGTTTGACGCCAGCAAAGGCCAATTTTCCAATTTTGCTTATGCCTACATGAAAGGAGAAATGAGAAAAGTGATGACGAAAGTGAACCAGTCAGAAGAGCGGAACGTTTATCCGAGTGAGCTTTTCTGGGAAGTGAAGGTAGACGAACAGCCGGAAAGAACCCTTGAATTAGAAACCTTGCTTTCCTATGCAGCCGGCTTAACCACTAAAGAGAAAAACTGGCTCGTCTGCACCTTCTATCATCAAATGACCGTACGAGAAATCGCCGATCAGGAAAGAGTCTCCTTATCCGCTGTGAAAAAATGGCGTAAACAAGCTATGGACAAACTAAAAAGCCAGTTTCATTAAATAGAAAAAAGCTGGAGAGCTCACTCTCCAGCTTTAACTAGCATATTCTTTTATCTCTTCAATCGAACGAACAACATGGATGGCTTGCAGCGACTTACCGGATGCATACTGAACGGCACCGGCTCCGCCGAGATAAAAATCGACCTTTTGGTTCGCGAGCGCAAACTGATCAAGGTGCTCTAAAAGCCGCGGATCCCGTTCAAAGGGAATGGTCGTTGTAGCGGAAAGCAGCACCTTCGTTGGCTGCAGCTTTTTTACGAGCAGCTCAATCGAACCCGGCGCCGGAGACGCACCGACCAATACCGTTTTCCAGCCTCTAATCATAAATTGTAATAGCAAGATATGGACAGGCACTTCATGCTGCTCGTGAGGAAGACAAGCTCCTACTACAAGAGGCGCTTCTTCTCGACACTGATAGCTGCGGCGAATTTGCACTAAAAAGTCCCGCACCGCTAGACTCGAAAGAGCCTCCTGGTACTCATCCCATTCCCCGCGCTCCCAGCGGCTGCCGACCTCTTTTAAAAAAGGGATGATAACAGAATGGAGGAAAGCGTTTAACCCAAGGTAATGGTAGGCCTGCTGTAAAATAAGGGTCAGTTCCGTCTCATCACAGCGGGCTCCTTGCTGCAATAGCTGTAGAACATAATCATTTATTTCTTCACGGCGATAAGCGAGTTCTTGTACGCGCGCAGGTTCATTGTCGAACAACTCCGCTTTGTCTTTTAAAATCATAGCCGCCTGCTTAATAGAATGCCCCTGAGCTGATAGCTCCTTCACCGTTAGAAGTGTATTGATGTCTTTCTCACTGTAGACCCGATAGCCATTCTCTAATCTTTGCGGCTGTATGAGCCCGTACCGTTCTTCCCATTTTCGGATCAATTGCTTAGAGAGTCCTGTAATTTCAGCAACTTGCTGAATATAATATATTCCGTTGGCGTTAGACTGATCCATAGTTCTCCTCCTTCTAAGCAACGGATCAACGATTGCCTTCATGTTTTGACAAATTTAGTATAGCGTATCTGCGTTTGTTGTACAATGTTATCAAAAAAAGATTAGACAATTACTTGACGTTGTACAATTGGTTTGCTATGAATAGGTGGAAATGACCGCGACAAGGAGGGAACAAGTTGACGCTTAATCGAAAAAGCATCCAAAAAGCTGGCTGGTATGGATTACTTTCAGGCATCTTCTTAGCGATTTTCTTTAAAGTGATTGAACAATCTACTCATTTAAAGGTCTATACGCTCTTGCTCAATGTCGATTATATTCCTATCATCAATCGATACCATTTTCCCGAAATGATAGAGGTTGCTTTTCACCTGGTGATCTCGATTTTATTAAGCATTACTCTAGCATTTGTTCTCCACTTTCATCACATCCCCCTGCGTAAAAACGCGATTTTATGGTGTACGGCCGCCTGCTTGCTGATTGGCCTGCTTCTCTTTCCTACAACAGCTTTTTCTGATCGAACTCCATCCATAACGAGCATCCCTTCTTTGCTTTATTGGCTGGGAGGGCATGCTCTCTACGGCTTCATGCTAGGCTGCTTATTTGCAAGAGAACGAGAGTCTAATTAGAAGTCACCATTTCCGGAACAGGAGCGGGCTTCCCAAATAAATAACCTTGGAAAAGCTGATAGCCATTCGCTTTAAGCCACTGAAAATCTTCCCGCTCCTCGACTCCTTCCGCAAGAGGAACAGCCCCGACCTTTAAAGCAGTTTGCAGCATCGTATTCGCAGCCTGCTGCTTCAAAGGATTCATCGCAATACCTTGCACATATTTCATGTCTAGCTTCATATAGTGGGGCGCCAATTCCTCCAATACCTCTACTGTACTAAAGCCTGCTCCTACATCATCTAGAGCATAATGAAAGCCCTTCTCTTTGTAGTACTGTAAAACTTTTCTCAAGTGGTCCATGTCCTCCACTTTTTCCGTTTCTACTACTTCAAAGACAAATTGTGAAGGCTCAATTCCGAGCAGATTCGCTAATTGAACCGTAGATTTTAGGCAATGCTCCGGTGAATAAATGGAGGTAGGGATAAAATTAATAAATACCTTTTCCTTGATTCTCGCTGCATGGCGGACAGCGGCCATCCGGCAAATCCGGTCGAGCGCATACGTGCGGTTACGGCTTTTGGCAGCCGAAAAAGCTTCAGCTGGAGAAATAAATTGCCCTGCTTCTCCTTTAAACCGTGACAGCATTTCGTAAGCAATGATTCGTTCCTCACCGTCTACAATGGGCTGCATATAGCACGTAACAGACTGCTTCGCAATGACTTGATCAATCCATTGAAACTCCATTAAACTAGGAAGCTCATGGATCGGCCGCCATTCATGATGATCGATGCGAAAGGAAAGCTGATGAACATCCAGATGATCCACAAAAAAATCATACAACCCAGCTGCTCCGGATTCTTTTACGACGATAACCCCTTTTTTATGGCTCACTAACAAGTTATTTTGATCCAGGTAAGTTACGATATCGGGAATGTAACTTAGGTTTTCCTCCCCTAAAAAACGAATTTCATAATGAAGTTCTAATGGATGACACGCCTGACATTGAATCATACACAATCCCTCCTGTGCTTTTATCATCATCTTATTTACTAGAATAAAGGATGATAACTTTTTGTACAATGTTTTTAGATAAAAGTTATACAAACTTTTGACAAAGGTGCTGATCTTTGCTATTAATGGTATAAGAAAAAGATACCTAGCGGGAGAGATGAAGGATGAATACATTCTTTAAATGGAAAAGCAAACGAGAAGAGCCGGCTAAATCCGAACCAGCGACCACACCTATGCCCACAGTCGATTTATATACACATCCTGAATTACAAAAACAAATGGAATTAATTCATTTAACCCAACATGACTTAACTTTTATCCACTCACTGCAGCCCATTGTGAAAAATCGTATTAATGAGATTGTGTCAGTTTTCTATGACAGAGTGCTGGCCGTTCCGTCGCTTCGTCAAATCATCGAGGAGCATAGCGAGGTTAGTCGTTTAAAGCAAACGCTTAGTGCCTACATTATCGATATGTTTGATGGGAACCTCAATGAAGCTTCTATTCAAAAGCGAATGAAAGTGGCCCAAATGCACTTTAGAGTCGGCCTGCAGCCTAAATGGTATATGGGGACGTTTCAGCAAGTACAAGAAGTGATTATCCAGCTCGTCAATGAAGAAATGACTTCCTATGAAATGCGCGAGCGGGCGATGATGACGATTGCCAAGCTTATTAATTTTGAAATGCAAATTGTTTTAGAAGAATATGAAAAAGAAAATATGAAATTAAGAGAAAATCAATATGAAAAAGTAAAGACCGAGCTAAAACATAAAATTTCTTCTATTAGTGAAGATCTTGCCGGGCTAGCGGAGGAAACGAACTTGTCGGTTGAACAGGTGGATTTGCATGCAAGCGGCATTAGTGAGAGTATTCACTCAAATGTAGAAAGTGTACGGCAAATTCAAATAGACGCAGCGAGCGGATACGAAATGGTGAAGCAAGTACAGTCCCATATGCAATTCATCGCGAACAGCTCCGAGCAAATGGGAGAAATCATTCATCAGTTGAAGCAGTCTTCAAGCCAAATTACGAATATTATCTCCATGGTCAAACAAATCGCGGAGCAAACAAATTTATTGGCGTTGAATGCCTCTATTGAAGCAGCACGAGCGGGTGTGCATGGGAATGGTTTTGCCGTTGTCGCTCAGGAGGTCCGGAAGCTAGCCCAACAATCAAAGCAGTCAGTTGAGCAAATTACTGGTCTTGTTCATGACTCGGCCTCCCTCACGAATCAAGCTGTCAACACAACGGCAGACGTGAAGCAAAAAGTCACTCTCGGCTTGGAGGATTCCGCTCAAACTCAGGAAAAGTTTCAACAGATTCTTTCATCTATTGATCAAAACGATGAACATATTAATCGAGTCGAGGCAGACGTCATGGAGCTGGTCCAGGTGATCCAGTCCATTAGCGGCGATACCCGGAAAGTCGCGACGACCGCTGAAAATCTATATAAGACGGCCAATACCTTATAGCCATAAAAAAATCCTTCAGGTCTCAAAAGCCTGAAGGATCATTTACGATATGAATAAAAAATTCCGATTTACACTATTCTCTGTCTCCCTGTGCAGCTTGAATAGCAGCCATCTGTCTTTCAATGTTTTTCACCGAATCATGCATTTTAAAGAAAAGAATAAGAAGTTCGCAATATACACGCACTAACAATGGACCGAGCACAATTGTAAGAAGGCCCATCAATACAGCAAAGCCGCTGCCGTAATAAGAGTTGAAGCCTGTGATAATCATGCTAAGCCCGGAAAGAACAGACATCACAACCCCAATCCAAAAAATAATTTTAATAATTGTTGGCGTGATCATTTTATCGAACGAAAGAAAATTTGCCATTTTTCTCTCCTTTCTAAAAGTCTGCCTTCCTTACCATGTTATTTCCAAGCTGAATTTTTATGTTGGAAATTAAAAGAAATTTGAAAAGAGCGCTCCTACCTGTTGGCAGAACGCTCTTCATTCTTTTATGGATCTTTTGATCGATCCCCATTTTTCCTTCACCAGCTCGGAAAATGTCTGGATCGTCTGTTCTGGCTTCCGGCTTTTCTTGTACACGATAGAAGTATTTAATCCTTTGGCAAAACGATGCAGTACCGTTAACGTTCCATCCGCTACTTCTCGTTCAACCATAGCAGAGCCTATGATGCACACTCCTATTTGATTCAGAACCGACCGCTTAATCGTCTCCTCGCTGCTGCACTCAATAATAGAGGGCGGTGAGTAGTTCATTTCTTCAAATAATTTTTTCGATAGAGCTTCCAAGTTCTTGTCGAATAAAATAGGTAATTCCTCTAATACGTCAACCTCCCCTATACGCTGCAGCAATTCCGTGGAGGCGACAAATAGCAGATCTTCCCTGTCAATCACGATGGATTCGATATCAGATAGTTGATATTCTGCTCCTACAATTCCAATGTCCGCCTTATTTTCATGAACCATCCTGACGGCTTCAATACTATTACAGGAGACAAGCCTAATATTTACTTGCGGATATTGTTTAAAATAATCTTTTAAAATTAAATATAAATAGTGAGAACAATAAAATTCCGGGCTCGCAATCACAAGGTTTCCATATACTTTATCGAGTTGATTTAAATCCTGCTTCATCTCTTGTAGTTGAGCAAAAACCTTTTCACCATGTTTCTTCAGCAATTCTCCCGCAGGTGTTAAAAACGTTTTATTGCCTGAACGAGAAATCAACGTGTGGCCCAGTTCTTCCTCCAGCGCCTTAATCTGAATTGTAACGGTCGGCTGCGTGTAACCTAACTGCTCCGCTGCTTTTGACAGGTTCAGGTGTTCAGAAACAGCCATAAACGTCTTTAAATTTCGTAACTCCATCTTTTCGCACTCACTTTTCATTTCATAATGTTCCATCTTACACGAGAAAAAGAGAGGAAGCCACTGGAGGGATGCGTATTTTGGTGGTGATCGCTCACATTCGACAAGCTTTCGCTCATATTTTCACCGGCATCGCTCACATTCGACAACATTCCGCTCATACAGCCTAAAAAGCCATGCAGCCGACTTGTTTCCTCTGCATGGCTTTTCTTTATTATTCACATTTTTTACGGACGAATGCGGCCATCTGATAAATAATTAAGAACAGAGGCAATAAACACTTTTCCAATCGTCAGCAACGCTTCCTCATCCACATCAAATTTCGGGTGATGGTGCGGGAATGTGGCCTTAATCGCTGGATTTCCGCCGCCGACAAAGAAGTACGTGCCTGTAATCTCTTTTTGATAATAAGCAAAGTCTTCACTGCCCATCATCGGTGAAATTCGTTCCACCTGCTCTTCACCAAACAGGGAAATCGCCATCTCTTCAACACGTTTCGTTTCCGTTGGGTCGTTCCACATGGAAGGGGCATCCCGGTCATATTTGTAGTTATAGGAAGCACCCGCTCCAGCGCAAGTGGATTTCGCTATTTGCCCGATCGCTTCTTCGATTAATGTTCTTGTTTCTTCATCGAATGTGCGCACGGTTCCTTTAATGACAGCGGCATCCGGAATGACATTTGGCGCGCTGCCGCAATTGATCGCTCCAACTGTGAGCACCGCTGACTTTAAAGGATCAACACGCCGGCTGATGATTTGCTGTAAATTTAACACGAGCTGGCAGCCGGTAACGAGAGGATCAACCGTTAAATGCGGTTCAGAGCCATGCCCGCCTTTTCCCTTTACGACAATTTCAAATTCATCTGCAGCAGTCGAAGCGTAGCCTTCACATACACCTACCGTTCCGACCGGGATCGTGGACATGACGTGCGCTCCATAAATAACATCCACGCCGTCTAAACAGCCATCTTCAATCATCGGCTTGGCTCCGCCCGGTGTCAGCTCTTCGGCAAATTGATGAATGAACACGACCGTGCCGCTGATGTCTTCTTTTACTTCACTTAATACTTTCGCTACACCTAGCAAGGCCGCCGTATGAAGATCATGGCCGCAAGCGTGCATCGCTCCCGGAATCTGTGATTTATATTCTACTTCTTTTTCATCCTGGATTGGCAGGGCATCAAAATCAGCGCGCAAGGCAACCGTTTTACCCGGCTTGCCGCCTTTTAATACACCCACAACGCCTCTGCCGCCTACTTCTGTGCGTACGTCGAGCCCTAACTCCTTCAAATATCGGCTGATTTTTTTCGGTGTAATTTCCTCTTGGAAAGAGATTTCGGGATACATGTGGAGGTCTCTTCGAAAAGCGACCATCTCAGGATAAATCCCTTCCAATTTGGCAACTAATTGATCGATCATGATAAAGACTCCTTTCCTTTCACAGCTTCTTTCGCCTTTAGGCCTTGTGCCGCCACACTGACAATGACCGTGACAGCTGTATTTAATACTAAAGCGACGATCCCGATGTCCAGATCCTTAACGAACTGTGGCAATGAAGGGAAAAGCGTCCCAAAAGATGAGTTATTAAAAGTTGTATACATCACAGCCGCTACTCCGGCGATCATACCGGCGACTGCTCCATACTTATTCACAAAGTTATTCTTTAAAAAGCTGAAAAGTAGCGCTGGCAGCAATTGAGCAATGAATCCATAGCCGAGCAGCAGCAGCGTCACGATGGTACTTCCGCCGTTGACCGTGAAATACGTCGCCATTAAAGCGATCACCGGTACCAAGTATTTGGCCATCTTTGTCACCTGCTGGCCCGTTGCGGATGGCACGATCACTTTATACACATTTAATGAAAGCGAGGTGCTCGTTGCCATCAAGAGCATAGAACCTGGAACGAGTGCCGTTAATAAGCCCGCCGCTCCAATTAAGCCGACAAACCACGGATCAAATGTTCTAATCGACAATTTTAAAAGGGCAAAGTCTGTATCCGGTCCTGTTAATCCCGGTACTTGTCCAATCGCTGTAAACCCGACGAAGAAAACGAACAACAGCATCAACGAATAAATCGGCTGCATAATCGTGTTTTTTCGTATCGCTCTGGAACTTTCAGAGGAATAAATAGCGTTGAACAAATGCGGCCAAACCATTCCACCAATGGCACTTAGCAGCGTAGCGGAAATAAACCAAGAGAGACTAAGGCCTTGATCCGGCAAGTGGAAAAAGCCCGGCTTCATCTTTTCCACCGATTCGAACATGGGCTGGATACCACCATAATAATAAAGCGGCAAATAAATCCCTAAGAAAAGAACGATAAAGAAAATCATAAAATCTTTTAACACAGCCGTCCAAGCCGAACCATGAATCCCTGACACCATCACATAAATGGTTAAAGCGACAGCGCCGATCATTCCTGCTGTAGAAGGTGAAATCGCTCCATAAGAAGCAGCGGAAACGATAATGCCGAGACCTTTCAGCTGTAAAACGAGGTACGGCACCATTGCAATCACGCCGATGATAGCGACTAATACACCTAAAAATGGACTGTTATATTTGCTGGCAAAAAAGTCTGGCTGGGACACTAATTTTTTGGATTGCGCGTATTTCCAAATCGCTGGTGCAATCCAATACATCATAATAATTGAAAGCGGCAAATAAACGATCATGTACGCCGCGGGTGCCCCTTTATCATAAGACCAGCCGCTTCCACCGAGAAAAGTAAATGTCGTATTCATTTCACCCGCAAGCAAGATAAAAATCAGGAAAGCACCAAAACCTCGGCCCCCTACTGCCCACTCGTCCAAATCCATCTGCTTGCCCTTTTTCGCTTTAATCCCTAAAAAGATGGACAGCAATAAAAAGAGTAAAATCACGATAAGTGCACTGTTCATTTGTCTGCATCCTCCATATTCCTAGGATCTAAATGATAGATGAGCCATAAAAACCCACTGATTAATAAGGTCCACAACACGACCCAAAAGAAAATAAATGGCATGCCCAGGACGTATTGGTCAACCTCGTCCACAAACGGCAATAATCCTAATGACCCGATAAAAGGGATAATGGATAACAGGATAATTCGTTTCATAAATGCACTCCCCACGAAGTAATGGATTCATTGTTTCTTTATTCCTATCATGCATAAAAAGCGCATAACCTAGACTTTAAAAGGCACACCCGACGGTTGAGAATATTCCGTAAAATCAGTCTAAAACTTAAGGATGTAGCCGCTTACAACTATTGCGCAATAGTTTTTCAACTTGAAACCTCTTACACTGTAATCGTATCACAGTTTTTCATGCTCCATCATTGAAGGTTTATATACCTTATATAAAAAAAATTTATACTGTTAGTGAATAAAACTAGCTTCTTACTGGCAGAAGCGATTCTTATCGTCTGTATAATTATTCTAATTTTATGCATGAATTTGCGTATTTTGCTTATAAAATGTAGAAAATCGATCACAATCGACAAATGTTCGCTCACACTCGACAAAACTCCGCTCACAAAACGAATATGCACCAAAAAAAGCCCCGAACAAAAGTTTGGGGCTTTAGGTCACAGATTATAGATAAAGTTTATTTTCAATATCCCAGGCTGATTGAAAACATTTGTCTTTCGAGGAGCGGAGTGACCATGAGGATCATGAACACCGCAGCCAGACGAGAAACGAAGAAAGCGGGCGTTTGTCAACATCCTAAGACCCAAACCAAGGTTTGGGTCACTCTCTTACAGCGTCGCTGTCGCCTCTAGTGCAGCTCTTAATTCTTTTTCCTTTCTGCCGTATAAGAAATAATACAGAACAGAAAAAGCAAGAACAGCAAGACCAAGACTCATATACAACACACTATATCCTGTATGTGGAATAACAAGGCCGAGCACGTAAGGACCAAATCCAAGACCGGCATCGAGAAAAATAAAGAATGTGGATGTCGCAAGTCCCATGCGATGCGGCGGTGTCAGCTTCACCGCAATCGCCTGCGTGCTGGACTGCATATTTCCGAAGCCAAGCCCAATTAAAAAGCCAGCTGCTAATAAAGCGAAGCCATGCCCTGCTGTGCTCAATAACAGCATCCCTGCGCCGAACAATAAAAAGGCCGGATACATCACATAGTTCGCCCCTCTCAGATCCATTAAACGGCCGGTAAATGGACGTGAGATTAATACGGCTACAGCATAGACGATAAAGAAAAAGCTGGCCGCCTCCACAAGATTGATTTCCATCGCATAGAAATTAATAAACGACAACACGCTCGAATAGCAGAAAGCAACAACCAGCGTGACAAATGCGATCGGCAAGGCTCTCGGCTCTACAAAACTTGAAAGCTTGAACCCTTTGATGTCTGCTGCTTTTACAGTTGATTCGAACGGCGGGACATTCACAAAGAAGGCAATTGCTAAGCTGACGATCCCTAGCGCCAGACAAAAACTAAAGATAACAGGGAAAGTCGTGTGCTGGCTCATGAACAGTCCGATAAAAGGACCAATTGCTGTGGCAAGCGTCGCACTCATCGTATAGTAGCCGATTCCCTCTCCTTTTCGTGTCGCTGGTATAATTTGCGCGACAATGGTTCCCGTTGCCGTACTGGCGATCCCCAACGTCAACCCATGAACAAAGCGATTTAAAAGCAGAAAGCTAATGCCTAAATTAACAAAGTATAAAGCCGTCGTTAATGTAAACAAGATGAGACCGATAAATAATGTTCGCTTCCGGCCAATTGAATCAATCATCCGGCCGATAAATAAGCGGCCAATTAGGGTTCCGATAATGAAAATTCCCGTTACGAGACCTGCCTCACTCGTCGTTGCATGAAATTCAGCGACCGCATATACTGCGATTGTCACCATTAATAAATAAAAAATCAGCGTCATGAAAAAGTTAATGGACGAAACAACGATAAAATCCTTTGTCCATAATTTTGGTCCTGATTTACTCACACTTTCATCTCCTATTTTAAAATATTTTGTTGAATAGTTTTCATAATCTGGATCGCCTTCAGCTGTTCTTCTTCAGAGATCCCCTTTAAAATGTCCTGTTCAAATTCGTCAATGGACACACGAACGTCCTCATACACTTTTTTGCCGAGCGCTGTTAACTGCATTTTCTTTTCACGCTTATCTTTCGTGGGAATCGTTTCTAAATACTCTAGCTCTTTTAAGCGGTGAACCGTTCGGGTCATCGTCGGCTTTTCCACGCTTTGATAGTTCGCCAGCTCCACTAGCGTAGACGGCCCAAAATTAGCTAAATAGTACAACACCGTCCATTGCGCTCTATAGAGATCATGTTCGCCAAGAAGTATATTTAACCGATTCTCAAACGGCCGGTATAACATTAAAAATTGATAGAAAAACTTTTGAAATGTTTGAATTAGAATCACTTCCTATGAAAATAGTTAGCTTGGGTAACTAATTCAATATAACAAAGAAAGTAAAATTTGTCTAGTTCTCTATATGGATTTACCATAACAGGCAAGGATTGAATAAAAGAGGTGAGGATCATGCCTTTCAAACGGAAAGAAAAAAGAAGGAAAGAGGGCAAACGTTATTCTTTGTCTGATTTTTTCTCGATTTGCTTCTCGCTGTTCCGGAACTAGTTATCTTCGCTGTCCGGTCATTCTTTTTTGGCTTTGGCTACTTATTACGTCGGATCATTGAACGCTTCTAATTTTCTATAGGCAACTCACCGAAAACCGATTGTTCGCATACAGTAAATGGAAACATTTCTGAAAGGAGATAAAAGTGAATGTATGATAGAGATTACTCCTATTACTATTCCCCCTTTCCAGTAGAAGAAGACCTCTTATTTGAAGATGGGATGTTATACGATGTCCCCATTGATCGGCTGCAAGGTCCAGGATTTCCAGGAACATTCGGACCGCCCGGAGGTTTCCCGTCAATTCCATCAACCCCGCCACCCGGAGTTCCAGGCGGCGGGCAACAAGCGGGCGGGCCGCCGTCTTCACCGCCTCCCGCCTTCACTCCCCAGCTTCAACAAGGCGCCTCTGCTTTTGCTATTGATCCTGGTGCTATAAGAGGCTGCTTGTTCCGTTACACGTACGTGTGGCTCGAAAACGGCCAAAACTTCTGGTTTTACCCAGTATTCGTGGGGAGAACGTCCATAGCCGGCTGGCGCTGGCAAAACTGGCGCTGGGTTTATTTTGGAACAGACTTGCGAAGAATCCGTTCTTTTCAATGTTTTTAACGAACAGAGGGGTCAGTCCCCCTTCGCTTTAAGGCGATGGGAGACTGACCCCTTACCATTCAAAAAGGTATACTTTTTCTTGAAAATTTAAATACGATCTATCATTTACAAGAAGAAATCTCCCTGCAAAATAGAATACCTTACGACAGAATTCTTTCATATAACAAAAAATATTGCGAATTTATCGAATTATGTAATATAATAGTTCAAAAGTTTCAAAATTGTATTTAACATCCTTGAAAGGGGGTTCATTACCATTTTGGTTTTTTATTGGATGGTTTGGAACTTTATTCTTAAGAAATCTAGCTCTTATAAATGTTATTGATTGAATCATCGTACAAGACAATCAGGAAAAACTGGAGGAAAGTAAATGGAGGAACAAAAATTTCTCAAAACATTAGGAAACAGAGATGTCCTTGCCTTAGCATTCGGAGCCATGATCGGCTGGGGATGGGTTGTCACAACAGGATTATGGATTACAGAAGCAGGATCATTAGGCGCCATTCTCGCCTTTATCCTTGGTGGAATTCTTGTTATATTCGTCGGCCTAACCTACGCTGAATTGGCGTCTTCTCTTCCATTAGCCGGAGGAGAACATGTATACAGCTACAAGGCCATGGGCAGGGTGCCAAGTTTTATTACAACCTGGGCGATCGTTCTTGGATACGTGTCCGTTGTCGCTTTTGAAGCTGTAGCTCTTCCAACTGTATTCGAGTATTTAATCCCTAACTACAGTAAAGGTTATTTATACACTATTGCCGGCTGGGATGTTACGATCACTTGGGCTGGTGTTGGAATTTTAGGATCTATTCTTATTGCCTGGGTTAACTTCCGCGGTATTAAATTTTCAACTGCTATTACCTTCATTTTTACACTTGTTATTGCCATCGCTGGAATTTTATTAATTACCGGAAGCTCTTTTTCTGGAAGCACTGCAAATATGCAGCCGCTGTTTGAAAATGGAATGGCTGGACTCTTAACTGTTATTATTATGACCCCGTTTATGTTCGTTGGATTTGACGTTATTCCACAAGCTGCCGAAGAAATTAACCTCCCGCAGAGACAGATCGGCAAGCTGCTCATCTTTTCTGTTATCCTTGCTGTTATTTGGTATATCCTAGTTATATTTGGCGTTTCACGCATTTTGACTCCTTCTGAAATGGCTGAATCGAATCTTGTCACAGCAGATGCCATGGCAAAAGCATTTGGTGGAAGCCAGTTTATGGGGAATGTGTTGGTGTTAGGTGGAATTGGAGGCATCCTAACGAGCTGGATTGGGTTCTACGTAGGCGGAAGCCGGGCGATATATGCATTAGCTAAAGCGGGCATGCTTCCTAAGTCTCTCGGAGAATTGCATCCGAAATACAATACGCCTCATAAAGCGATTATGCTCATTGCTGTTTTATCTACGGCAGCACCATTATTTGGCCGCCCTGCTCTAGTATGGCTCGTGGATGCCGGCGGTTTAGGATTGGTTGTTTCTTGGTTCATGGTAGCGGTATCCTTTATTATCCTGCGTAAAAAAGTGCCTAACATGCACCGTCCGTTTAAGCTTCCTGGCGGTACAGCCATTGGCTGGATTGCAGCGTGTATGGCTTTAGGCGTATCCGTTCTCTATATGCCGGGCATGCCTTCAGCACTTATTTGGCCTTACGAATGGATTATCGTATTCGCTTGGGCCATCTTAGGATTCATCTTCTATAAAACATCCATGTCCAAATACGGGGCAGAAAACTCGGACAAGCATATGGATGAAGAAATTGATCGAGTCATCCAGTTTGATGATCAGCCTGAATTAAAGAAAAAGTCCTTATAAATGATGAAGGGTCAGTCCCCTGCCGCTTGAAAGCGGCGGGGGACTGACCCTTTTACTTTATTGGTGTTTGAAAGGTTTCAAATAGTTCAGTTAGACGGCCTTGCACTTCTATCCCCATCTCTTCTTCCACATATTGAGTCATTCGCTCGGCTATACCCTTCGCTTGGGCAGAAAAGTTTTTATTTAAAAGAAGCTGAATGTATTCAAAGTAAGCTTGTTCTTGATATGGATCTTTCTTTAAGATGTTTTCGAACAGCTCAAATGATTTGGAGTCGTCACCTTGCCTTGAGTAGTAATGTGCTAAGCTGCGGCAGATGTTAAAGTATTGCAGCCGCAGACTGTCCCTTTCCGCTTCTAGAAAAGACGCGTAAGGATACTCTTCAAAATAGTCTCCTTTGTATAACTCCACGGCCATCAGCATATTTTGAACATTTTGCTCATTGTCGATTGCTGTTAACTCCTTAAACCTTTCCACATCTAAATGCACATGGCGTGTATCAAACAAATAATGGCTTTTGGAACGAAGAATATAACTTGACTGATTGCCTGCTTCCAAATCAGGTTCGATCGTTTTTCTTAGTACCGACAAAGAAACATGAAATTGATTTTGCACGGAGTCAAGCAAGCCTTCCGGAAAGAGTGCCTCCATTAAAATATCTTTTTCTATTTTTTTGTTTCGATTCGTTATAAGAAACTGAAGCAATTGCAAGCTGGATTTTCTTTTAATCGTAATCGGTTTGCCTCGGTAATAAATTTTAAAATGGCCAAGTGTATAGATTTCCAATGAAGGTGCTTCTTTCTCTTTTATCATTACTTGATTAACCGGCTTGATCTCTTTCACCAGCCAATGATAATCATGTTCCCGGCAAAGCTGGAGCAATTCGTTGGTTTTTTCCTTCTCTTTTTTGGAATCCCCTCTTTTTTCGTACATGGTTCGCTGAGACATCAGTACTACACATTGATAATGGGTAAAGAGCGAAAAGGATTGATAGGCTTCTGAAAAACACCCTTCCGCTTCTGTCCATTGCTGATTCTCTAAATAGCTGTTCCCTAATTCTTGATTGGCCCAGCCTTTATCAAAATTGGTATTATACATATCCGCGATTTCAACTGCTTTTTTCCCCCACTCTATTGCCTCATAGATATTTCCTTGCAGCCTGGACATTCTCCCCCTTGTTGTATAGACGAACACAAGTGAGGAATGATCATCATTTTGCGCAATGTCGATCGCTTGTTGAATGTAAGGAGTCGCTTCATTTATTTTTCCCTCATCAAGATAAATGGTTGCAATCGTATCCAGAGCATGAAGCTGGGTATGCTTGTTTCCATATTGATCGGAAATATAAAGAGCACGGCGAATCGCTGTCATCGCTTCTGAATAATCTTCTAAATAACGATAAATCTCAGCCAGAAGATTTAAATTTAAAGCTGTCATCGGGTAGTCTCGAAACTTCTCAGAGCCCTTTAAGGATTCTAGAAATAGGTGCTTTGCTTTCATCAACTCCCCTCTCATCAAACAAATCGTCGCCAGCCGATGCTGGAGATTACAAAGCCACAATTCGTTTTTTTCTTTCTTTAATAGCATGATATTTTCTTCTAAATGCACCGTTAGCTCTTTTAATACAGAGAGCGGAATACAGCGGATGAGAAAGAGAGTATTGTTGGCGATCGATTCCTCAAAAGAAATTTCCTCAAGCCACCCATTTAAAAAAGTCATCGACTCGATCGGATTATAACGATCTCCAATCATCCCCATTATCTTCGCTGCCTTCGAGTAATCCTTCCCAATAATTAAATGCACAAAGGAGAAAACGAATTTATATTGCTCTTCATAAATATGCGCAAGTGCAAGATGGGTACTTCGAATTTCTTCATTTCCCACTTGTTCCTTATATTTTTCATATAAAAACCTGCGGAAAAGCCGATGATACCGAATCACCCCTTGATCGTCTTGATAAATAAACAAATGACGGGTTAACAGATGCTTTAAGATTTTTTCGGAGTGATCGATATGTAAAAAGCGGTTCATAACGGTTGGGTCTAGCTCAGAGAGCAGGCTTGTTTTACATAAAAAAGATTGGATTTCTTCATTCTGAGCTTCAAACACCTCTGTTGAAAGATAATCATAAATATCTTGGACGTGTGGAAAGGACGTCCAGAAGCGGGCGCGCTCCTCCCGATTTAAGTTGCTAATAAGCCCCAGCAACAGCTGATAGCTGGCTACCCATCCTTCTGTTCTTCTCTGAATTAACTTGATCTCATGGTCTTCCAGCTCTAGCTCGTGCATGCTATTAAAAAAATCACGCGTCTCCTCTACTGTAAAGGCAAGATCAAACGTCGTTAACTCTTTATATTTATGTTTTATTTTCAACTTTGAAAGAGGCAAATGCGGGCGTACCTGGCTAATGATGATAAAGCGTACAGCTGATGAACATTCATCTAGCAACCTATTCATAATAGATTGTATTTCGGGGCTTTTATCGATCCATTGATAATCATCTAATACGATCCATACAGGCTGCGACAGATCAGCCATCAAAGAAATAAGGGTATTTAATTCTGTCTCTACATATTGAGGCTCTATGATTTCGTTAGGAGCGTGTTTGTCCTTTAACTGTAAAATTCCTTTTTTTAGATAGCTGAGAAACACATGCGCATAACAATCTGTATTGGACAAGCTGTACCAAACACAAGGGATGTTTTTCTCCATGATATAGTTTGAGACACAAATCGTTTTCCCATAGCCCGTGTCACCTGTTACTAAAATGAGTGAAGAAGGATGAGGATGATCCAGTTCGGCCACTAAACGATGGCGTGTAAGATGTGGAGTGTAATTAGGTATTTTTAGCTTTGAATCTGCAATATTCAAGAAGTGTCCCCCCAACTTAAATCGTTCACGTAATCGATAAGATTTTTTGTTCTGTAAGTCATTTAAGTTGTTTTTGTAAGAAACCAGTAAGAAAAGAGTTTTATATTCAGTCTATACTAAATTTTTTGAATTAACAATCATTTGTCAAGGGGGTTTGAAGATGCAAGAAAGCTATAAATTGTTCATCGACGGAAAGTGGGTAGAGGCTTTATCCGGGAAGACATTCGAATCAATTAATCCGGCAACAGGTGAAGTAAATGCTTTAGTAGCCGAAGCCGGACGCGAAGATGTCGATTTAGCTGTAAAAGCAGCTCGTAAGGCATTTGAGAGTGGTCCGTGGGCTCATATGGCACCAGGCGATCGCGGCAGATTGCTGTATAAAGCGGCGCAAGTTTTATGGGAAAAAGCAGATTGGCTAGCTGAAATTGAATCAACGGATAACGGATTGCCGATTAATGAAACAAAATTTATCGCCATGCCAGCCATGATTGATGTGTTAGAGTTTTATGCCGGCTTAGCCAACAAAGTGGAAGGACGCACGCTCGCCTCTCCATCCAACCGCTTTAATTACACCTTAAAGGAACCGATTGGCGTTGTGGGAGCGATTGTTCCTTGGAACTTCCCCTTAATGCTGACGATGTGGAAGCTGGCTCCTGCTCTCGCTGCCGGCAATACGATTGTCATTAAGCCAGCGGAACAAACACCGGTAAGCATCTTAGAAATGGTAAAGATTTTTCAAGAAGTTGGCATTCCGGATGGCGTGATTAACGTGGTGCCAGGTTACGGCAAGGTGGCAGGAGATGCCCTTTCTTCTCATCCAGACGTTGATAAAATCGCCTTTACCGGATCCACCTCAACTGGGCGTTTAATTATGCAGGCGGCTAGTAAGAACCTTAAGCCAATCAGCTTAGAATTAGGAGGAAAATCGCCAAATATTGTGTTCGATGACGCCAATATTGAAAACGCTGTCAACGGTTCGATGTTTGGCGTGTTCTTTGCCCAAGGCCAAGTATGTGCATCCGGAACGCGCCTCTTTGTCCAAGATAGCATTTACGACAAATTCATGGATTCCTTCGTTAAAAAAGCCCAATCGATTCGAGTTGGCAACCCGTTAGATCCAGCCACACAAATGGGACCGCAAGTCTCGATGCAGCAATTAGATAGAATCCAGCAATACGTAGCAGTCGGTCTTGAGCAAGGTGCTAACCTTGTAATAGGCGGTGAGCAAAATAAAGAGGCCGGAAATGGCTACTTCTTCACCCCTACCGTTTTCGAAAATGTAACGAACGAAATGACGATTGCCCGTGAGGAAATATTTGGGCCCGTTCTTTCTGTTATTCGCTTTAAGGATGAAGAAGATGTCTTGAAAAGAGCAAACGATACGATCTACGGTTTAGCTTCTGGATTGTGGACATCTGATTTAAAACGGGCTCATCGAATGGCAAGAGGACTAAAAGCCGGTACGGTCTATGTCAATACATTTAGCATGTTAGACAGCGCGGCGCCTTTTGGAGGAACAAAACAAAGTGGATTTGGCAGAGAGCTTGGAATTCAAGCGTTAGATATGTACACAGAAACGAAAAGTGTCTGGATTGACTTAAGCGATGAAGGCTTGAATTGGTATGGTCAATAAAAGCCACTTTTAACTATAAATCAAAATTTTAGGAGGTATTCATATGTCAACAAATGTCTCATTAGCCAATAAAACAGCTGAACAATTAATCGAATTAGATAAAAAACACTTCTTTCATCCTACTACTCCTTTGAAGGCACAACAAACGTTTGGCCCTGCCACGATTATCACAAAAGGACAAGGCATTCATGTGACAGATGTCTACGGAAAAGAATACATTGACGGCGTTTCTTCACTCTGGAATGTCAATATTGGTTATGGACGAAAAGAAATAGCCGAAGCCGCCAGTCGGCAAATCATGACGCTTTCATATGGCTCCTCTTTCTTTAATAATTCTCACGATGTCGTCATTCGCCTTTCTGAAAAACTGGCCAGCATGGCACCAGGGGATTTAAATGTAAGCTTCTTCACATCTGGCGGCTCTGAATCAAATGAAAGTGCGATCAAAATCGTTCGTCATTATTGGAAGTTAAAAGGACAGCCAGAACGAAAAAAAATCATCACCCTAGATCAAAGCTATCACGGCGTCACGATGGGAGCCACTAGTGCCACTGGCGTTCCAGAATTTAAAGAAATGATCACAGCGATCGCTCCTGACTTTCTGCATGCGCTGCCATTCCAAACCGAATGTGAACTCGGCGACAAATCAGCGCCAGGCTACGATAGAAGCATCAGAGGCATGATTGAAACAGAGGGTCCGGAAACGATTGCAGCGGTCATTCTTGAACCGGTACAAGGAGTCGGCGGTGTTCGAATTCCACCTGAGGGTTATTTAAAGGCCATCCGAGCACTATGTGATGAATATGGAATCTTTATGATTACAGATGAAGTCATTTGTGGTTTCGGCCGCACCGGCAAAATGTTTGGAGTCGAGCATTGGGATGTAGTGCCTGACTTAATGTCCGTCGCCAAAGGGATTACAAGCGGATATGTCCAACTCGGTGCCGTCATGATGTCTGAAAAATTAAGAGATGAATTAGCGGAACTGTCAGAAAGTGTATTTTTCCATGGCTTTACTTACAGCGGCCACCCAACAGCCTGTGCTGTCGCCTTGAAAAATCTCGAAATCATCGAAACAGAGGGGCTTGTAGAAAATGCGAGACAAATGGGAGAAGAGCTGCTAAAAGGGCTTCAATACCTTGAAAATACCCACAAAACAACAGCCAAAGCAAGAACCATCGGGTTAATGGGCGGCATTGAATTATTGGCTGATCCTGAAAATGATGTTCCTTTTGATTCATCGATCTATGCGGCACCTGCTGTAGTAGAAGAATGCGAAAAACGCAATCTTATCTTAAGACCGCTCACGTTCGGAGGATTAAACGTCGTTGCCCTCGCCCCGCCGCTCATCGTGAACAAACAGGATGTTGAAACGATGATCGAAAAACTATCAGACTCGATTCGAGCTTTTGAAAAGAAAGCTTTATAGAGTCATGATGGAGAAAGATATCCCTCTTCAATAAGAGGGATATCTCTCTTATCATTTGGCAAGACCTTTTCCTTTGGCTTTACCGTAAAAAAATGTAGGGAGAGTGACTAATGGAAGAATTAAAAGCTCCTCATATAAATGTAAGTGAACCGTCACTAAAGAAGGTGTTTAAGACACGAGATCTCGTTATCTTCGGGATGGTGTTTATGGCCCCCGTATCAGCCCAGACCCTTTTTGGCGAACTGACACAAGTATCCCACGGCCATGCAGTATTGTCCTATTTAGTCGGTTTGATGGCGATGATTTTTACAGCGATCTGCTACGGGAAAATGGCGGGCGCCTTTCCGAAGGCCGGTTCTACTTATAGTTATACGTCTCAGGCGATTCATCCCAAGATTGGCTATCTGGCCGGCTGGTCGATCCTCTTAGACTACTTATTAATCCCGATGCTGCTATATAAACTAAGTGCTGTCTTCTTAATGGAGCTGCTCCCTTCTGTTCCTTTATGGCTCATGTTGCTTTTATTTGTCGTGCCGGTCACCTTGAGCAATTACTTTGGCGCACAAATTACCTCCCGTGTTAATCTGATCATGACAGCACTCATGCTTCTCAGTTTAGTTTTATTTATTGGTTTTGCCATTAAAAGCTTATTAGCACAAGGTGGAATCAGCAGTCTCTTCTCTATGCAGAGTATTTACAACCCAGAAACGTTTACAATGGACTCTTTAATTACAGGTGCCTCTCTTGCCGTACTTTCTTACCTCGGATTTGACGCTGTAACGACAATGTCGGAGGATTCCAAAGTAACGGGCAAGATGGTAGGGAAGGCAGCGGTGCTCGCCCTGTTAATTAGTTCCTTTTTTTACATTCTACAAGTGTACTTTGCAACTCTTATTACACCAGATTTTACTTCTTTTGCTTCTCAAGAAACGGCCTTTTTTGAAATTGCCACTGCTGTCGGCGGCAGCGGACTAGCCACCATCTGTACGCTTATTATTGCGGTATCTGGAATTTCAACAGCATTAGCCGGCCAGGCTTCTGCTTCCAGAATCTTATATAGCATGGGCGGAGATCAAATGTTACCGAGCATACTCGCCCGCCTGCATCCTAAATATCAAACACCTTATGTCAGTATTATCATCCTAGCCATTGTGGGGTATGCAGGCGCTGTACTCATCCCCCTGCCTGTCCTATTTCAGTTAATCGTCTTTGGAGCACTCATCGGGTTCTTGTGTGTTAATTTATCGGTTATCGCTGAGTTTTATCTAAGACGTAAAGAAAGAGGCATAAGAGGGGTTTTACTGAACTTAGCCGTTCCCTTGTTAGGGTTATTTGTATGCAGTTACATTATGTTGGGAATGGGACCCATAGGAAAAATAGTAGGCGTCTCATGGATACTCGTAGGATTTATTACCTTAGTTATTCATACAAAAGTGTTAAAGAGAGATGCTGCGGCTGTATTCGAGAATATGTAATAACGAAGGGTCAGTCCCCTGCCGCTTGAAAGCGGTGGGGGACTGACCCTTTAGTCTTCACTCAAAAACCCAATGAGACGCAACAAGTTAATGAACAAGTTAACAAGATCTAAATACAGATTAAGCGCTAAGAGCGGCACCATGTCACTCGTAATCGTCATTCGCTTCATTTGATTAAAGTCATACATGACATAAAGAGAGAAAAGAACCGTTCCAATGATGGAATAAACGAACATGGCAGTAGAAGAAAACGGCCAAAAGAAATTCATGATCGACAAGGTAAGCAGTGCCAATAAAACAGTAAGCAGCAAGCCGCTTAAAAAAGATAAATCTTTTTTCGTTTTTGTCCCCGCTGCCGCCATTGCAAAGAAGACGACGAACGTAGAGGCTAAAGCCCCTAGTACGACTTGGGCTCCCGATGTCATTAAATAATAAGAAACGATTGGATAGGTCGTGATTCCAGATAAGAGAGTAAATACATATAAGAACGTGTACCCTACTGCTTTTCTTTTACGTAAAAAGAAAGCCCCTACTAATAGAAGAATCTCTAACACCGCAAGCGGCAGAAAGAGTGCTGGTGGAACAACGGTACCTACTCCCATGCCAACGAGTGCCACACCGAGTGACATCGCAAACGCTCGCAGAACCGCATTCATCTGATTATGATTCGATACTTCAGGTATTGTATAAGATGACATTACGTGACTCCTCCCTTCATTTTTACCAATCTATACGGATTTTTGGCTAAAAGGTTTCAGGAAATAAGCCGGCAGTAAAATTTTTAAGATTCAGGCACTTTTAGACAGAGTGTCAGAGTCTTTGTTTTCGGCAAATGACTTTTTCATATACGGATAAATCCACCGATCTCCCCCTATTCTTCCCGCATTCATCCCAGCCATAAGAATCAATAGGCCAAGGATTACCAGTTGCGGATTTGTACTCATCGTCCCTGAAAGCAGATAAGAAAAATTCATCACAAGCCCCATTAGCATTGCATAGGAAGTGAAAACCCCTAAGATCAGACCAAGGCCAACTAAGAACTCTCCCCAAGGCACTAATACGTTAAAGATCCCAACGTTTGGCAAAGCGACTTCCTTCAAAAACTCTCCCCACCAGGGCTGCACAGCCGGATGATCACCGGACATTTTGCCGACGGCCCCCTTTAGAAAGCCACTGGCATCAAACTGTCCACCGCTGATCTTCTCCCAGCCCGCCTGCAGCCACTGCCATCCGAGATATAAACGTAAGAAAAACAATAGATAAGATGCATACAAATTTCCCCTTAAAAAACGAATAAACATAAAAATTCCCCCTAAATAAAATCAATTGATAATGATTATCATTTTCTTTTAAATAGTGAGCACCGTCAATATGAAAATGGGAGCAAAACTTCTCTAAGACTATTTTACCGACTTCACATTGTTGAGTATTTTAAAGACACAAAGGAAACTCAAATTTTTAATGAATTTTTAGAATTAACAAACAATTTATCATATAATAAAAGTAGACGACCTATTTGACGTCTTTGCACTTATTTTCACCTGAATATTTAGTGTTTGGCACGAGGCTCTACTAAACTCTGATGGGAGGGAAAGGAATGAGTGAACAAAGGTTTTTGAAGACGTTAGGAAATCGAGATGTTCTTGCTTTGGCATTTGGAGCGATGATTGGCTGGGGCTGGGTGGTGACGACCGGGCTATGGATTACAGAAGCAGGTTCATTAGGCGCTATTCTGGCTTTCATGATCGGCGGCATCGTGGTGACATTCGTCGGCTTAACGTATGCAGAGCTGGCATCCGCTCTTCCACTGGCCGGGGGCGAGCACGTATACAGCTACAAGGCGATGGGCCGGGTTCCGAGCTTTATTACGACATGGGCGATCGTTCTTGGCTACGTATCGGTCGTGGCTTTTGAAGCCGTAGCTCTCCCCACCGTATTTGAGTATTTAATCCCCCATTACAGTAAAGGCTACTTGTACACGATTGCAGGCTGGGATGTTACGATTACTTGGGCTGGTGTCGGTATTCTTGGTTCTATTATCATCGCCTGGATCAACTATCGCGGTATTAAGTTCTCAATGGCGATCACCTTTATCCTCACACTCGTTATTGCGATTGCCGGCGTATTGCTCATTACCGGCAGCTCCATCTCCGGCAGCACGGCTAACATGCAGCCGCTTTTTGAAAAAGGGACAGCCGGGTTGTTAACCGTTATTATTATGACTCCGTTTATGTTCGTCGGTTTTGACGTTATTCCGCAAGCTTCTGAAGAAATTAACCTCCCGCAAAAACAAATTGGAAAGCTCTTAATCTTCTCAGTCATGCTAGCTGTTGTCTGGTACGTTGCCGTTATATTCGGTGTATCCCGCGTGTTAACACCAGCAGAAATGGCCGAATCCAATCTCGTGACCGCTGATGCGATGGCAAAAGCATTCGGAAACAGTCCGATGATGGGCAATATTCTCGTACTCGGAGGAATCGGCGGCATTCTAACGAGCTGGATCGGGTTCTATGTAGGCGGAAGCCGTGCCATTTATGCGCTCGCCAAATCCGGTATGCTGCCGAAATCGCTTGGGGAATTGCATCCAAAGTATAATACCCCTCATAAAGCCATTCTCTTAATTGCTGTTTTATCTACGGCCGCTCCCCTGCTGGGCCGTCCAGCGCTAGTATGGCTTGTCGATGCTGGCGGATTAGGACTAGTCGTCGCCTGGTTCATGGTCGCCGTCTCCTTCATCATCCTGCGCAAAAAAGCACCAAACATGCACCGGCCGTTCAAGCTGCCCGGCGGCACAACACTTGGCTGGATTGCCGCTCTCATGGCCTTAGGCGTCTCCGTTCTTTATATGCCCGGCATGCCTTCTGCCCTCGTCTGGCCTTATGAATGGATGATTGTCTTCGCCTGGGTGATTCTCGGTTTTGTTTTCTACAAGACGTCAATGTCTAAATACGGAACGGCTAATTCCGACCGGCATATGAATGAGGAAATTGACCGGGTGATTCAATACGATGATGATTCGGATTTTGGGAAAAAGAGCCTGTAAGCTACTGATTTTTAAAGGAGCTGCCGAATTTGGCAGCTCCTCTTGTTTAGCGTGGCAAATCAGTGATCCAATTTGGAGTCCGTTCCGATTCAACGCCGGCCAATAATCGGCTCTTCTTTCTAGCCAAATCTACAAACAGCTTAGAAATTGCCTGATGGACATCAGGGTGAAAATAGGATTCTTTAAAAATATATTCATAGTAGGGAGAGGCCTCTCCCTCTTTTAACTCTGTCCGGAAATCTATATGTTCCTCTACTACTGTTAACAAATCAGCCGCCTGAAAGGGCCGAACATAAAACCGAAGAACAACCCCCTCAATCATTTCACCATTATGACCTTTATACTGAACCGTTGCTGCCTGAGTGTGCCCTCCTACCGGAAAAAAGAAGGGAACACTTTGCCTTTTAGCTTCTGAATCGTCAATCATAAACCCCACCTCATTCAAATGCCGGCAAACATTCCAAAACAGTTCCTTCCCTTGCGGCTTCAGCCTCACATTTCTTCACCTCTCCTTTACTTTTTCAAATAGCCCTTTATACATAAAGCGGATAGCCTGATTAAATCCTAAACTTAACAACCAATTCATTTAAATGCTGCACTAACTGATTCATTTCATCGACTGATAATAATATTTTTTCACAGTCTCTTGTCTGCTCCTGCATGGGCATCGCGACCTGTCTCGAAGAAGCCGCACTCTCTTCTGACCCAGCCGAGATCGACTCTGCCTCTGTCACTAATTGGGCAGCATCTTCATGCAATTCTGATATATGGTCTCCATTTAAATGAATCTTCCTTGTCATCTTTTCAATAGAATCTGACATACTGCAAAAAGCCTTGCTGGCCTGTATGACTGACTAAGATTGTCTCGAAGTCATTTCCTCTACATCCTTCATTGCATGAACGGTATTGTCCGCATCTCCTAAGACAGAATGCATAATCTCCTTAATGTGATCGGTTGCTTTTCGTGTTTGATCCGCGAGCTTTCTAATCTCCTCGGACACCACGCTAAAGCCTTTGCCATACTCTCCCGCTCTCGCTGATTCAATCGAGGCAAAGCTTTATCCAACTTTCAATAAATAGGTGGAAAATACCAATTTAACGATATTATTCTATCACCTTCTCCCTGTAGGCTGTATCATTTTTTTACTCATTTAAATAGAAAAACACACGGCAAAGGCCGTGTGTTCAAGCTGTTGATGAGATCTTTTACTGTAAGTTCAAGTGATCTTTAAAGATATTTGACACTCTTTCTCTCTCTTCATCTGGTACTAAATAGTAGTAGATGCCGCCGATTTTCTGTCCATTGCCTTCAATTTGCTCCTGCTTAATGTTACTTCTGGCACCGGCATAGTTCTTTTGAATAGCCCTGATTTCATCCACCGATAGGTTTGTTTGCATATTCGTCTTAAGAGCACCTAGTATATCGTTGTATTTCCAAAGCGAGTTGATGCTCGCCCCTTCATCAAGGATTCCCTGTATCACTTGGCGCTGGCGGGCTTGTCTGCCGAAGTCTCCCTGCGGATCCTCGTGTCTCATTCTCGTATATTGCAGCGCCTGCTGCCCAGTTAAATGAATGGTTCCCTTGTCAAAGCTTTCTCCCCCATAAGAGAAAGCAAACGGATTGTCGACTGTCACGCCGCCGACGGCATCCACCAGTTCTTTAAAGCCATCCATGTTCATTTCAACATAATAATCGACCGGTACATCGAGAAACCCTTCGACGGTTTTCGCAGCCATGTTCACTCCGCCAAATGCATAGGCATGATTAATCTTATCTTTTTTACCTTTTCCGGCAATTTCCACACGCGTGTCCCGGGGGATGCTTAACATTTCTACAGAATTCTTCTGGCCGTTTACGGACATAAGCAGCATCGTATCCGAACGTCCCCGATCGCCTTCCCGCTCATCTACACCTAACAGCAATACGGTAAAAGCCTCCTTGTCTTGTAACGACACATCTTTATTCCGTTTATCCGATTTCTCCAGCGCTGACTTGTTAACTATGTCTTTGTAAGCACTGTTAAACGAAGAATATATACTGAATGCCGCAATAGCTCCAATAACTAATAGGATCAATAATACAATACCAACAAACTTTTTCTTTTTTCTTTTTTGCCTAGCTCTTTTTCTTTCCATTGTATGAGTTCTCCTTTTTATAATCCCCTATGAACATTTTACTACTGTTCTAGATTATCATGGATTGCTGATTTAGCAAGTAAAAAGATATAAGGAAATTCCTTAAAATAGAATTAGAAAAGAGAGCAGTCACCGCTGTTCTCCCATTTCGATGAACTGCCTTTTACCTTACTATGTTTCTGATAATTCTTTTTATTATTTATTTTCGCTTTATTAAACACAAAAATAGTCGATAAAGTACATAGAAACGTTTACATTGGAGGAGACCTCATGCGACAAAGAGAAGGAAAGTTAAGTACAAAAATTACGATGCCTTTATTGATAGGAATGTTACTTATTCTTGTCGTAACAACTTTTATTCTATTTAAGAATACGAAAATGACCGTGGAACAGACAATCTCTAACTTTAGTATGAACACAGCTAAAAACATCGCTTCTGGCTTAGACACGGAAACCTTTGAACAATTCCTGGACAACCCCGTCGAATCAGATGACTATTGGAAGCTGAGAGAGCAGCTTGGTGATTATCAAGTGAAATCTGGGGCTGCTTACGTTTATATCCTCAACGAAAAAAATAAAGCGATTACCATCCTTGTGGACGGTTCACCGAAGGATGCAGAGGATGCGGCTGAGATTGGGGCTCCCACAACAGGTACTACATATGAAGACGTGGAGCCCGCTTTAAAAGGGGGCACAGCGTCAACAGACATTATTAATGATCCCCAGTATGGAAAATATTTATCGGCGTTTGCTCCTATTAAAAATAAGAACAATGAAGTGATTGGAATATTAGGGGTCGATATTATGGCGGAGGATGTAGGGGCTATACAAAACCATGTCATTTCTCACTCTCTGCCTCTGTACCTGTCTATTCTTCTGCTGCTGGTTGCGGGCACAAGCGCCCTGCTATTCTTTTATACAAAATCACGCCTTGCTCCTCTATCCGTAATCTCAAAGACGGCAAGAGAAATTCAGAATGGAGAGCTTGAAAAAGCAGAGCAATTAATTAACGGGCTTGTGATTAAAGGAAATGACGAAATCAAGCATGTCGGAGAGTCATTTAAAAGCATGACCGAGCGAATTAAAAGATTGCTTGCTCATATTGCAGACATTTCCGGCCATCTCGTTCAGACAGCTGAACAGCTTTCAGCAGACGTGCATTCTGCCAAGGATTCAAATAAAAATATATTTTGGAAGATTGATAATATCGCAGAGGGAAGCAGAAGCAACTTGCAGCAGTCAGAGGAGTCAGTGAGAGCGATGGAGGAAATGGCGATCGGCATTCAGAAAATTGCCGACTCTTCTTCCAGTGTGTCCGAATCATCGAATGATGTTACGAAAACCGTTGAAGCAAGCGACCAGGACATCGTCAAAGTTATTGATGAAATCCAAGGCGTCGAAACGTCTATCACCGAAACAGCCAACAAGCTGAAAAACATGATTAACCAAGTCGACGAAATCAGCCAAATTACAAAAGTCATTACCGATATCTCAAACCAAACCAATTTGTTATCATTAAATGCCGCTATTGAAGCAACACGAGCCGGCGAGCATGGAAAGGGATTTGCTGTCGTGGCGGAAGAAGTCAGAAAGCTCGCTGAAAAGTCGAAGTTCTCCGCAGAAGAAATATCCCGGCTGATCAATGACTTTACCCATACGACTCATAGTGTGATTTCCGATATGAATGAAAGTACTGGAAAAGCACATAAAGGAACAGAGGCCGTCATGCATACAGGGGAAATGTTCACCCACATTCTGAATTCTGTTCAAAAGGTAAACGAAGAAATCCAGGAAGTATCGGCTGTCACAGAACAATTAAGCGCCGGATCAGAAGAAATCTTCGCCTCGCTCGAACAGTTTTCAATCATCACGAAACAAACAGCCAAAGACACGATTGACGTCGCAGACGCCTCGAAGGAAGAACTGATCCAAATGGATAAAATCGAAGAAACGACGATTATATTGAAGAAGTTTGCAGAGAAGTTGGAAGAGTCGGTGGCGGTGTTTAAATAGGATGTTATCATTAGAAAACAACAGAGAGCCAACCACTTTTCGTGGTTGGCTCTCTAGTTTGTTCGTTACTTCTTAGCCATTTCCGAATTATAAAGGAAGATCGCAAAGTCACCTCGTGTAATCGGAACAGATGTTCCAAATTCATAATCGTTAATGCCCGTAACGATTTTATAGCGAACGAGTGAAGAAATAGCGTTATCATAGCGCGGGTTCACATCCACAAATGAATGACGGGTGCTGCCTGGTGTAAATTTGTACGCACGTTGCAGGATTAATGCCATTTCACCGCGTGTAATCTGATCATTCGTTCCAAACGATGTTTTCGTTTTGCCGCTGACTATTCCGCTTGCTTTTAAAGCATTCACATAAGCTTGTCCACGTGCCGGTACATCTGTAAATCCTGCTTTAGGAGCGGCAGCCGTGTCTAACGCAAGTGCTTTGGCAATCATAATAGCGGCGTCCACCCGTTTAATTGTCGCCTCAGTACCGAATGTCGTTTTGGATAAACCGCTCGTAATCTTTTTGCCCACTAAATAATTGACAGCATCAACGTGAATCGGTTTCAAGTCTGTAAATTGCTGTGCATTTACATGGATCACAGCCTTGGCCGTAAATCCCTTATAAGAAGCTGTAATCGTGGCGGTCCCCGGCTTCAGTGCTTGGAACTTTCCATAGATGAAAGTTGCCACATCCGGATTTTCCGAGCTCCACTGGACTTCCGCAGAAGGAATGGCCTTTACCTCTCCATTGCTGTATTTTCCTTTAACTGTAAAACCCTGAACATCATCGATGCCCATATAAAGAGAGGCTGGAGTGATCTGAATACTAGTCAGTTCGTTAAAGAGAATCGTTGTATCGTACACCGTGCCTCCGACAACTAAACGCTTGCCATTATGGCTAAATGCCACATCATTCGTATTATAATAGTAGAAGTTAGATTTCCCCTCAGCTACCAACTTTTTCGTCTCGGTATCAAATATTTTAAGGGGGCTGTACTGCTCTGCCACTGCAATATATTTGTGATTTACATTAAAATCAAAGTCTTTCCATTGGTTACTGTAATCATTCTCTTCTAAAGGGATCATTCCATAATTAGAATCTACATCAAATAGATATGGCTGATTCTCATTAACTAAAGAAAAGTATAAAACTTGGTTATCGGCGGAATACTTTAGTTTCACAATATTGGAGAAATAAGCAGAACCAACCGATTTAGTGTTTATGTACTCTCCATTCACTGCATTCCTTATATTAAGACTGCCATCCTTAAGCCCAATGGCTAAATGCTGTTTAGCGGAATTGTACGCCAAGGTAGTTGGCAATGAAGGCATCGTCAACTCCAGTAGCTTTGTTCCTTTTAAAACATCCCAATAAATAACCGTATCATTACTATCAGCAGTATACAAAATAGTCCCATCGTTATTTAATGCAATGTCATAAAATTTTCTGTAGTCATTTTTTTCTACCGTTAAAGTCGAAAGCAAAAGACCAGTCTGCACATCCCAAACCTTTACATTTCCGCTGTAACCTGCGCTAATAGATACGAGACGCTGGCCGTCCGGGCTGAATAGTACTTTAGAAATCTCGTAGTCATTACTACCTGCCCATTTGTTCACCTGCGCCCCCGTGGCCGCATTGTATACCGTAATGTAGCCGGACGAATCACCTGTCACAATAAACTTATCATCCGGACTAAAAATCCCTGTCGAAATAGTACTATCGGATTTTAATTCTGCTATTTTAGGCAAATTCAATACCTCTTCTGCACTTGCCTTCTCGGAGAATACAAAGCATGCCAAAAAAGCCGCCAGCACCATAAATAACTTCTTCATTCTACGTCCCCCTACATCTAATTTACTATCTTAGAAAGCCTCAATTCCATCAACAAAATAGGAAACATTCAAACAATTTAATGCTCGCTTTCCTCAAGTCAATAGAACCAGGCTTATTATCCCATAAGATAACGGGGGAATATGTATAAATTTGTCGAATTAGGATAAATTCATCTTTTTAAGCCCCATAAAGTAAGAAGCTGACTAAACCATTCCTTAAAAAGGTAACTTTCTTCTTCATGTCCTGAAAACCTATTTCCTCCCCCTCTCTAGGCAAAGAAACATCGATTTTGACTCATTTGCCGCAATGGGCAGAACTTAAATAACCTTAAACAAAGAAGGCTTCTCATCATGTAGAAACAACCGGAGGAATAAATTTCTTTCATTTCCTCTTTTACCATTAAAGGGTACAACTTCCTGGTGCATTAGAGTATATTTAGAGTTAGTGAGACAAATATTATGTAAGGAGAGGAATAGGATGAAGAAGCTTGTTTTTTTATTTGCAACGTTTGTTATGCTGTTCAGTGCAGCCCCTATTTTAGCGAATGCTAGCACAGGAAATGCCACTGTCGCTGTTGACAAACTAAATGTTCGGGAGAACCCTAGCAAAACGGCACGAGTTATCGGTTCTCTGCCAAAGAGAAAAGGTGTATATGTATATGAAACAAACTCGAGCGGCTGGTCTAAAATTAAGTTTAACAACACTGCGGGATATGTAGCTACGGGTCATTTGAAATTTCCAGGCAGCCCTTCCACTGCGCCCGTAACCGGGAAAGAAATGGTTGTAAATGCGTCAAAGCTGCATGTTCGTGCTACACCAAGTCCGAAAGGAAAAATAATTGGATCATACTCCAACGGAACAAAGGTGTATGTATACAGCACGAGACCGGGCGGCTGGGCAGAGGTCCGCTATAACGGCAAAGTAGGATTTGTCGCCTCCGCTTACTTGAAAGCACCTCAATCTAAAGTAACCTATGAATATATTGGTGAATTCATGTGGATCAACGCCAGCTCATTAAATGTGAGAGCTACCCCAAGCCCTAAAGGAAAAGTCATTGGCTCACTTCCACGTTATGCCAACATATATGTAGTAGGCGTGTATTCAAATGGCTGGGCAGAAATCGTCTATAAAGAGAATCCTGCTTATGTCTCATGGGAGTATCTGGAGCTTTATTAAACATACGGGCTTCTTGTTTTCATAACGCCTCCTGCGTTCAGCATTATCAACTTGCCAGACTCTGCTTAGCAAGATTGCGTATTACATACTAAACGAACAAAAAGAGGTGATAAAAAATGAAATCAGCATTGAAAATAATGCTGTCATTTATTCTATTGATAGTCTTCTCAGCTCCTTTTGCTCAAATGAGTACAGAGGCATCTGGAAAATTCAAAGATGTCCCGAGTGATCATTGGGCTATCAATGAAATTAAACAATTAAATAGTAAGGGAATTATTAATGGATTCCCAGATGGAACTTTTAAACCTAGCCAGAATGTAACGAAAGCACAGGCTGCCATTATGGTCGCTAAAGCAATGAATATAAATTTAAAAAATAGACCAAATCCTCATTACTCCGATATTGGGGCTAGTCATACCGCTTATAAAGCAATCGCTGCCTTAGCCGACGACGGGATCTATCTCCCTTCAAAGAACTTTTATCCTAACCAGGCACTGACGAGAGAGGAAATGGCCAGGATCTTGGCAACTGCTTATTATCTCGAAGGCACAGGCAATTCCAGCTTTAAAGATGTGCCAAAAAGTTATTGGGCCTACAAATATGTAGACGCTTTGGCGTACCACCATATTACTTCAGGTTATCCTGATGGAACTTTTAAATTAAAAACTCCTGTAACTAGAGCCCAATTTTCCGTGTTTGTCTCTAAAACTATGGGCATTGAAGGAAACACAGGCCCAGAGGTACCTAACCAAGAAAAAGTAAGAATTCCCGATCCTAACTTAGAGAGGGTCATACGAGAGGCACTTAGAAAACCAACGGGAACGATTACAAAAGAGGATATGTCAAAATTAATATGGTTAGATGGAAGCGATGAAGAGATAACAGATTTAACAGGGCTGGAGTTTGCAACGAGCCTAACCGATCTTGAACTAGTTAGAAATCAAATCTCAAACATTAACGCTTTAAAAAATTTGAAAAATTTATCAGAATTAGATCTAGCCGTAAATAACATCACGGATATTAGCGCCTTAGAAGGCTTAACGAATTTAACAGAACTAGATTTATTAAATAATCAAATCTCTGATATTCGAGCATTAAAAAACTTGACGAATTTAACTACGCTTGATTTGTCAGTTAATCAAATTTCCGATATTAGCGCTTTAGGAAACATGATAGACTTAACAAACTTAGATATTACTAATAATGAAATTTCAAATATCAACGTGCTCGGTCGATTACCAAACTTAGACATCCTTTATTTATCAGCCAATCAAATCTCTGATATTACTGAATTAAGAAATTTAACAAACCTGACAGAGCTGGATTTATTTAATAATCAAGTTTCAGATGTTAGCCCTCTAATGAGTTTAACAAATTTAACAAGACTCACTTTACTACAAAATCAGATTACCGATATCAGTGCATTGGAAAACTTAATAAATTTAACATCACTTGATGTTTCAAAAAATAAAGTCTCTGATATTAGTGCCATTAAAAACTTAACGAATTTAACAGACATAGGGTTATATGACAACCAAATCTCAGATATTAGTACGTTAAGAGATTGGAAGAACTCAGTTGAGTACCTTAATTTAATGGGGAATCCTCTAACTCAGGATGCGCTAGAAGTTATAAAACTATTAAAGAAAAAAGGAATGACGGTGGATTATCCATCTGAGTTAGATGTGGTGGTAAAAGAGGATAAGCCGATCACTGCCTTTCAAATGACTTATGAACAAGTAAAAAGTAAAGAGATAAGGAAGCTGATTTTAGATAACCCAGCTATTCCCTATCTCGAATATGATGCACAAAAGTATGGGTTAAGCAGCCGGTTAGGCTATCATTTCCATGCGGGCCAACTGGAATCTGCTGTATATGAATTTAACGTGAACTCGAAAGATTATACTAATAATCAGCTGGAAACCTTATATAGAGACTTACAAGACACTGCTATCGAGGAATTCGGTGAGTCGTATAGGACTGAAGAAGAAATTAACAAAGAGTATGTTTATTTACGGACCTCCTGGATTGCCCATGACGAGCATGACGCTGTGCTGCTAGTGACCAATAAAAAAGAGCCGTATAAAGAGAATTCTATTTCTATTAGCCTGACTTACTATTCACCTTGGGCACTCGCACCAGAGTCATCACCGTTACCATACTACCCCTCTATTTATTAATATAAGAAAAAGTATATGAATAGACACTATGAAAAAGGCTGTTGGGGAATCACCAACAGCCTTTTTTTAACCTGTGCCATTTCCTAATTAAAACTTTGATTGAACCAGCTTTCCTTTGTACACATACAAGATCGTACGATTCGTTGAGTCATATTGCAGAACATCCATCGGCTCTACCGGAATGTTAATATTTTTTATGAATTGGCCATTTAAGTTAAATGGAGGAAAGGTATACTCCCCCATCCCAACCGATTACAATCCTTTGCTTTTTGGCCACAGAAACATCGATTGCAGTATGTTAGCGATTGTTTGAAAAAGAGACTGTCCTAAAAGTTAATAGTTAACAAAATTAGAACAGCCTCTTTTCATTTCTATATATTATTTAGATGATAATCGATAAATAAAGATAGCCAGCTGGCCGCGTGTTAGTTTTTGAGAGACACCAAAAGATCTAGCTGAGATACCATTTGTGACTCCATTGGCAACTAGTGCATTTACTGCTTCCTTGTATCGGTCAGACACATCTGTAAAAGAAGAAGATTGGCCATTTCCAGACAGATTATACGCCCGCTGTAATATAATCGCAATTTCTCCGCGTGTTAATGGATCGTACGCACCGAATCTTGTATCTGTTTTCCCCCCTATAATTCCTGCTTCTTTTAACGCATTCACTGCTCCCACTGCACGAGCTGGCACATCAACAAATCCGGAATTTTTTGCTGCTTCTATGTCTAAGTTTAATGTTTTAGCTAACCAAACAGCAGCATCTGCACGGTTAATGTTTTTTGAAATGCCAAACTCTGTTTTAGATAGACCACTTGTAATTTGATGTCGGACTAAATAATCTACAGCTGGACGATAAGCGGATGTCACGTCTTTAAATTGAACATTCACCGGTTGGAGTTCAGGAATAGTAAGTGTATATATTCCCTGATCGTTGAAACTCTCCCCAGTCACATAAAAAAAATAATCTTTATTAGGAATCAAACTGTAAGTAATAGCTTGTGTTTGGGGATTATTTTCTTCTCCATTATAAGTCGTTACGCGTTCCAGCCGATCTCCGTTTTCGTCAAGCAATGAAACTTTAGAACGAAAAGAGGCACTTACTTTAATATTTGCTTTTGTCGGCTCTTTAACACGCAGCTTATAGTAATCATCGCGGTCGTTCCAACTAATTAGCCCTTTTACCGTACCGGAAATCGGAAATACCTGAGCTGTCACAGTACCATTATTATTCTCTATTTCCGTATTGCCAGCTGTAGCATAAGAAACTTTAATCTTATATTTTCCTGTGTAGCCGTATGAATGTTTACTGACTTTCGCATAATACTTCCCTGGCTCAAGATAGACGTTAAGAAATTCCTTTTTAGGTGTTTCCGGTTTGCCATACCAAACGCTTGTATTTCCCCAGACACTCTTGCCGGTTTCATAGTTGATTAGATTAAAATAAACTGCTTCTATGTAAGAATCCAGCTGAACTGTTACTTTCCCTGCTTTTTTCACCTCGAACTCATAGTAGTCTTCAGAGTCATTCCAACTGATAAAACCGGTAATTGGCGCTTGAGGCAGTGAAATCTTTTCAGCGATCTCTGTTCCGTTATTAGGCTCTATTTCGGTAGCCTTTGACTCTTCAAAAGAGGCCTTAATCATATAATCTCCATTATAAGAGTAGGAATGCCTTTGGATGATAACCGTATAATTCCCTTCTTCTAAATCCACAGAATATTGATCTTTAGCTGGATTTCCAGTTTTCCCATACCAAACACTATTTCTCCAAATCTGCTTATTATTTTCGTCACGTACTTCCCAATTCACTGCTTCCATATAAGATTGCAAATTAATTGTAAGAGTACCCGATTTAGCAAGTGTATAAGTATACTGGTCCTCTGTATTGTCATCCGCTATTGTTCCATTATATGACTGTTCGAATGCGCCTTGAGCAGCAGAAACGGATATACCATTAAAAATTACAACTATAAACAATGAAACAAATAAGGCAGTTATGTACTTCTTCATCTTATTCCCCTCCAAAAATCCCTAGTCATTTTAACCTATTATTATTTTACATTAATGGATATACTTTTCAATACGAATATTCTTTAGTATAGACCTTCTCATTTCCCATATGCCTAAAATATATTGTTTAATGTCTTCCATGTTTGCTTTCTATATACCAGCTTTTTCACTACCTTTTCAATACATCACACCTATTTAACTATTGATAAAACTTTGAGAAGCAACCATCACCACTTCACCTGCTTAGTCATATACAGTGTGCCTTCATTTTGCTGGAATGCTAGTTTGTTTACCAAGTAATCTTCTCTAATAGTGTAACTCCCTCGTATTGAAGAGGATCAGGATATATTCCTTGTTATTAAATCCCTTTACTCTCCTAAATAGTCACCTTTTCTGTTTAACTTTCTTAAACGAATAGAAACTTAAAAACATTGAAAACTCCATGAGCTTTTTATTAGCTAGTCTTTTTTCAACAAAACTAGCCCTAACTCCTTTAAGGAGTTAGGGCTTCATGCGTAATTCAATATTAAAAGGTGTCTTTATCCGTTAGGACATTACTTCTTTTTTCTCTCCTTATTCTTCTCTCTTAATTACTTTTTCAATAAGCCGGTCATCTAGCACGCTTGTAGATTCTTGATTCATCAAAATAGCTTTTCCTTGAACAGAGATCCATCGTTGAATTTCACCAATATTTTTTAACAGCTCTGTATTGCCTTTTATCCAGTTATCAAACAGAACAGAGACATGCTTCTGGTCTACCTGTATGCCTAAATTATTCAGTGCTTTCTTCCATTTTTCTTCGGAGGAAGCTGACTTGGCACCTTGTATGTAATTCTCTAGTTCACCAATCGCACGCTTAACAAGCTGGTCTAGCTTCTCTTTTGATTCAATAACTGTAATCCCTTGATTTCTCATCCACGACTGGATCCATAAACGGCCGGCTTTGCCGCTGTCAATATAAGCAGTATGCATCTTCTCAATAAGAACGTTATCTATGAGTTCTGTCTTAATTGGAAAAGAAACAGCTTTTATTTCTGGCTTAGCCACTTGCTTATGCAGCCCCCATTTTCCGCGTAAAAACTTAATACGAATATCACACTCCAGCCGTTCCTCGGAGAAGCGTGGCAGACGATTTAACTCTTCAGAAAGCAGGTCAAGGTCTTCCTGGGTACCACTTTCTTGCTTATCAAGTTGGTCCAGTTGAATAGACAACCGGCGAAAAATAGCCGTTATATCATAAGATTCACTAGACTTAATGTTTAAAGAATTTAGGTTTCCTAAAGACGTATCATGCAATGTATTATCTGCAATTGTACCTTTTTGTAAGAACTGCATGGCATCCCCCTACTTAGTATGATAGCTATTAGAGAAAAAGCCAACCACCGAAGTGATTGGCTTAATCTCATTATAACAGATTGTTATAAATTATTTTTGAGCGGCTGCAATAGCTGCTTCGATTTGTGCGATTGTAGTATAACCACCTGATACATATGCACCATTCTCTGCAGTCACAACTGCTGGACGATTAGCTACAAGATATTCAGCCACTTCTACTTGAGTAGCAGCACCTAAATCTGTAAATGCCTTTAACTCGTATTGTGTTAATGCTGTTCTAACTTGAGAGATTGAGCCTAAGTTAACACCTGCAGCATTAGTGAATAATGTAGTACGGTCAGTAACCTCATTAGTAACAGCAGTAGTTAATGCAGTTGTACTAGTGTAACCGTTAGTTGGACGGTCAGCAAGAACTGCGGCAGCTACTTCTAGTTTAGCAGTAGAATTAAGGTCAATGTAATCTGTAAGCCCTTCTTGAACAGCTACACGGTTAAGAACTGTACGTAGTGCAGTAGCTGAAGAAGCAGCGTTAGCATCTACTAGATTGTTAATTTCATTAATTGCTTCTACTAATGCCGTTCTAGCCGCACCAGCTTCATCTACTTGAATGCCTGGTTCGTCATTTGTGTTAGCACTATCAATAGCTGCTTTAATACTTTCTAAATTAGTTTGATAAGCTGCTACATTTGCATTAGCAACATTTTTAAGTGCTAAAACTTCATTATTTAATAAAGTAAGCAATTCTGCATCAGTTGGATTTGAAGCCCCAGCAATACTATTGAGAACAGCACTAGGGTCATTTACAGTTACTACAGCGTCGTTAACAGTTGTTAAATCATTTGCCGGATTTCCGGTCGCAGTAAAATCTACAAGTGCTGTTTTGTATTGTGCCGCTAAATTAGGATTAATAATTTCAGCGTCCAATGTAGATACATTGGCAAGTGCACGTAAAGCTGCTAGTACTTGAGCATCTGAACTTTGAGCAGTTAAATCTGCAATATTACCTAGAGCTGCATTTACAACAATATCTTGAATTTCTGCTACTGTGTTAACACTAGCTGGATTAGCAGTGAATGCTGTACCAATGTCAGTTGCAATGCGAGTGCGCAATTCTGGAGCAATTGTAGTAGCGTCAAAGTCTTCAGAAGCCTTGTCTAGAGCTGTAAGAGCTGCATTAATTTGAGTAGCAGTAGAATTTGCATTTAACGTACCTACTTGAGCTAAAGCTTTTTGTAAGTTAAATGTTGCATTTAAATCTGCTACAGTTGTTTGGCCTTCCGCATCTGGAGCAAGGTTTTTGAGTAATGCACTTGCTTCGTTAAATTGTGCCTCTGTAGATGCATTTGATAAAGCTGTTACTTTAGTGGTAGCAGCTTCAAGGTTACCTGCATCAATAGCAGCTTGAATTGCTTTTACTGTAAGAGTAGAAGGAGTGATTGCTGTTGCATACTGAACAATTAAATCATCATTCACACGTGCAAAGTTATTTTCCTTCAGAGCTGCAAGGAGGCGAACTTGGCTAACTGCGTCTGCAGCTTGAACAGCATTAACTACAGTTACGTCTGCAAGGCGTTTTTTCAAGCCTTCAAGTACATTTTTGCCGTCCGCATCAACAAGGTCAGCAGGAACTGCATTTACAGCTGTTCTTGCTGCTGCAAGATTTGCATCTGTCGGTGCACCTTCAGCTGTAGTCAGAGCATTCACTGCGTTTGTTACTACGGCCTCAGCTGCATTTGTGATAACTGCCTGGATTTGAGCAGCTGTTTCTTTTACATCGTTATTAATGATTCCATTTGCATAAGTAGAGATATACTCTTCTCTTACACCAGTAAATACGCCATTTTCAGCGCCGGCTTTAAGAGCAGCTAGCAATTGAACTTCTGTAGTTGCTGCGTTTACAGCCGTTACTGCATTCACAGTATCAACTGCCTTTTGCACTTCAGCAACTGTTGCTTTCGCAGGAGTACCTGCACCCAGTACGTTGCGGTAAGCCGCAATAAGGTCAGCATTAATGTTTTTGAACACATTATTTTTCAAAGCATCAAGCAATTGAACTTGGTTTGTTGCTTCATTCACAGCTTTCACAGCAGCTGCATTACTAAATGCAGTTAGAGTAGCTTTTACGTCTGTACCTTTAACTGTGTAGACACCATCTTCTGTTAAAGCAGTAGTGAACTTGAATGTAACAGTAGTAGCATCTGCAGCTACGTTTGCTTTCGCTTCGTATTCTTTGTCACCTTTTACTAGAGTAATAGTTTGCTCACCAGCAGTGCCGAATGCCTTGTCAAATGTAACTGTAACATCAGTTGTAGTAATCTCTTTGATAGACTCTACCACTGGAGCAACAACTTCAGGAGCTTCTACTTTAATTGGCGCTTCAAGCTCTGCACCATTAACAGCTGTTAACTGGTAAGCAGTACCTTCTTTTTGTTTCTCAGTTGTTAAAACAACTGTTGTTTTTTCTGCTGCTTCCCCTTTAGTAGATGCGTCTTCTTTCAATTCTACTTTTTCTACTTTCAAAGCAGGATCAAATGTGAAGGCAAGGTCTTTCACTTGGTCAGCTGTTAGCTTACCATCGAATGTTACTTCGATTGTTGTATCATTAACTGCTTTTACTTCTGTAACTGTAGGAGCAACAGCTGCTGCTTCGCCAACTTTAACTGTGATAACAAGCTCTTCAGCTTTATTGCCAGCTTTGTCTGTAGCTGTGTAAGTAATTGTGTACGTACCAGCAACTTTTGTATCAATTGCTTGTACTTCTTTACCTTCAGCATCTTTGATAACATAAGTTACTTTTACTTCTTTATCTTTATCATCAGTAGCTGTTACTTCAGGTAGCGGGAATTCGGCACCATTTTCAACGTTAATTGTTTTTTCTCCGTTATAATTCAATACTGGAGCTTTTGTATCTTTAACTAACATTTCCAATCTATGAAGGAAGATCGCAAGCTCACCGCGAGTGATCGGATCAGCTGTACCGAAACGGTTGTTTAATTTACCAGTTGTGATTCCGTTATCTACTAAAGCCGCAACTGCTGCTTTATAACGAGAAGACACGTCAGTGAATTTCACATTATCTACGTTGCCTTCGATATTGTAAGCTTTTGCAAGCATAAGTGCTGCTTCACCGCGTGTGATGGAAGCATCTGCGCCGAATGATGTAGCTGTTTTACCATTTACGATGCCTTGCTCTTTAAGAGCATCAACATAAAGCTTTGCACGAGCTGGAACATCCGTGAAGCCAGAGCTTTTCGCATCAGCGATTTGGCCTTCAGTTAAAACTGCCTTTGCTAGCATAACTGCCACGTCTACACGCTTGATATTTTCTTGAGTGCCGTATTTTGTTGGTGTGATACCAATAGTAATCTTGTGGTCTACTAAATAATCAACCGCTTCCTTGTAACGATCTGACACATCCGTGAAAGATGCTGCTGCGCTTGTTGGAGCTGCTAATGCTGGTGATACTGCTGTAGCTACAAGAGTTGCCGTCGCAGAAGCTGCGACAAATTTTCGGTAATTATTGGATTTGAAAGCCATTTATGTCATACCTCCATTTTTTTAACTTGAACGATTACATTTTCCCACAATTGTTAGAATCTACACAAATACCAAAAGCCTTAAATTTTTTCCATGAAACAAGATAATTATTCCATATGATAAGACTATTTTACTCATTTTTTAGATTTTAATAGATTTTTTTACATTTAATAACATTATGTAGTGCTTCCATTGATGTAAAATTTTGAATGACACCTCCATTTTTTGACGAATATGGTAAAATAGCCAACCATCGTTCTTCTACCCCTTGCTTTCTATACTTAAACGTGTAATATTACAAAAAGGGACAAAAGTAGGAAAATATATACTTTATCAATCTTTTTCCCCTAAAATAGTACCCATATAATCCCTCTCCAAAGTGATATTTGTAACTTTTCCGTCACATTTTATACATTTAATCTTTTTAAATAAGAGTAAATAGCTAAGTCGTTAGTTTCTACTTTAAGAACAAACTCATAAAAATTGTACACAAAACGACAATGATCGATTACATACATTTCAACTTTAATAAATAATCAATAAGCCTATTTTCAAATTTTACAAAATGGCTCCCTTAAAATATGAAAATAGGCTTAGCAGTTAGCTTCCCTAACATCTAGTTATCTTCTCTAATTCCAAACAAATCCCATGCGCATATTTCATAAATGACAAAGATTTTTCTCATTTCTACCTCACTCCCAATTATGGTTCTTTCCCCTTAGAAAAATTAGTCCTCATTTTCAAACTGTTACATTCTGTGTTATTCACATGCTAGTCTTATTCCTTATTACAATCACAAACGAAGAAAAGCAAAATTAAACGATCCGAGTCCGGTAGAATATCGATCTCAGGTCTTGGAAGTTATTTGACATTTGCGTCTAACTTTATCGGGCCAGTTCACTATATCCCTATTTCACCTTTATTATCTATCCGAGCTTTATGGCGAAAAGAAAACAAGGAGCCATAAGGATTTTTGCCCCTACTCGTCTTTCGACAACACCTACAAACTTCAGGAGGGATGATAAATCCTCTCTTTCAGAAGAAACACCTCATGATGATAACCATAAAGTTCCACAAGAGGCATTACTTTCACTGTATTGCTTCAGGTTGCCGATTTGACAGATACTAATCTTTATCAGCTGATTCTTCGTATCTAGGCACATCACCACAAAATACTCCCTGTCTAATTCGCCTAGAAACTGCTTGAACAACCTGTATCCGTCTTCTGGACTTCTCACAGCACGTTCTGCATACAAGAAGCTTTTCTCACGGTCCATTTTTAGACTAACGAGGTTCATCCGTTTAGCTGGTATCTTCTTCTCGCTTTCCTTCACACCCATCTGTTTCACTTTTTGCTCTTTATACATGTTCATTCTATATTCCTCCTAAAATAGAAATAGCCCTAACTCCGAAATGGAATTAGGGCCTTAGATAAGCGTATACATGATTATAATATATACTTAAAAAATGGTTCGTCGCGTTCACAAGCAAAAAAGCAATGAAAAATACTCTAAAAAGAGCGCGCCTTATAAACTTCAGTTGTTAAAGCCAAGAAGCACTTGTTGTATCTCTGCCCAAGATTGACCCACTCCTACAGAAACATAAATGGTTAAACTTGAATAGGTGCCGCTAGTTACAGGAATCACAAATGCCGAGCCAGCTTCACTGACCATTTGCGTGGACTGTCCAATTTTAATCCCTCCGGCCTTGTAAAGCGTATATGTCTCAGAAGATGCTGGCTGTGCATAAGCGGAAATTTTGACAGAATCAAAGGTTTGCGGCTCCGCAAAATTAAGCGTGATCCACCCATATTGTCTATTAGCATTCCACCCAATAAATTGCCCATTGGATATTGGATTACCGCGGTAACTATCTGAATAAGTTACACTGCTAATTTGAGGATTTACCCATGTGCCATTCGCCACTTATACCTTTCCGGCTTTCGTTAACGCCTTCACCGTGCAGGCGGCTTTCACCGCACACGGCGATCCATCAGCAGTAGAAAAAAGAAAAAAGGTAAACAACCAAACAAATAGGATGTCTTGTCTGAGTTGTTTACCTTTGTTTTTTAACTTATATAGGGAATAAGTTTACATAAAGAGTCTACTACTGACTAGGTCCCTTCGCTCCCGCTAGTTTTACCCTTCTCATATGTTGCCATACAAGTCCAAACGGCTAGCGATCAACACTACTACGAACCCGCCGCCATCTTACTAGCGTCACAGGTGCTAACCCACCTCTTCTAGCAAGATTTCAAACGTTCCATTACTTCTATCCCTTCTTTTGATGGCCGTAGGTCTCCACTATTCAGGTGTGAGAACGACTAGTTTAACAGCCTGAATTGTTCCAATCGCCAATTGTATTATCAAAAATACAAGGGTAAACACTAACAACCTAGCATTTTCTTAGCATTTACTATCTCACCCTGCCTACATGAATTCGTCTACCTGACCATAGCCACCTTTTAAGGAACCCCGCCTCTTTAGAGTACGACTTCACCTGACTTCACCCCTTCGGCTTGTTAGCGCCTCACTGGATGCAGGAGGATTAGGCACATGACAATAGGCTGTTGTCATAATTGAGGGATTTCACCCAATAAATTGAAGTAACAGTTAGAAAAAACACCCCATGATAGAAATGCTTTATTCAAAGTCATTATCATCATGAGGCATCATTTCCACTTCTTTCACTAGATTACTAGCTTATAAAGTAACGTTTCGTTTAATTATTAAGATTGTGTTACTGTAACAGTTAACGTAAATGTACGTCCAGCTGCATCAGTTACTGGTAAATCAAATGTTCCTGTATCACCAGATGATAAACTAGCAATTGTTAAATTTCCACCTGTAATAGCAATTGTTTGCCCTGTCAAGTCACCAGTAAGATTTGTTGGTGCTCCTAAAGTTAAACCAGCTGAAGCAAGATTTAAACCAGTAATTGGAGCAGGAGTAGCATCATCATTATTGATTGTAATATCTAAACCTGATAATGCGACTCCACTAGCGAAGTCTTCAATTCCACCTGCAACCGTACCAGTAGCTGCAGGAGCTAAATCTTTAACAGTTAAGTTAAATACTTTAGTATCCGAAGCAGCACCTTTAGTAATTGTTCCTGTTAAAGTTGCTGCTGTTGTAGTAGCTGCAACAAGCTCAGTTGGATTGTATGCCCCACGAGTAATGACACCTGCTGTAGTAATTGCACCAGTTGCTCCAGTCCAAGCTAATGTTGAACCATTAGTAAGAGTACCTGCTGGTGTAATAGCTGGATTAGCAGTTAAGTTAGTTAATGGAGAAACATTAACCAATGCTTTATCATCTGCTACAGCTTGAGTATCAAGAGCAAGTTGAGTAGTTGCTGTTAATACTTTGTCAAATGCTTTTTCATTTGTAAATCCAACGTAGTCAGTGATTGACTCTTTAGCAACTTCTAGCGCATATTGGTGTGAAGCTGAGTTTTCTGTACCACCGAAACCTGGAATAGTCACTTCGAATGTTTTAGCGTAGTCATCATCATCACCTAGATATTTAGCATCTCCAGTGAATACACCACCATCAATATCAGTTATATCTTTTGGAACTATAGTGCTACCAAGTAATGTTACTGCTTTTGCAGTAGAAACATTCGTTAATTTAAGTGCAGCTTTAACGCTATCAATATTTACATATTCGTTAAATTGTACTGTGAACTTACCGTCTACAATGTTTGAAACGTTAGCAGAAGCTAATGATGGACGAGTTTGATTCACATCGCTCTTTATTTTAACTAAAGAATCTAAGTCGAATTCTACTGTTTTATTTGTACGTGGAGCAGCTTTGCTTGCTACAGTAATTGTACTAGCATAGCTATGATCCTTTCTAATTACAGCATCATTAGCCGGGTCATTGGCATCATTGAAAATAGTAATAATTACTTTATTACCATCAATCTTTACATTATCTGCCTTGCCATCAGCGCCAGGTGCTTTCGTATCATTATTTACATTATCAAATAATAATTTTGCATCGCCGATCGAAGAATCAGTAATATCGTTTAACACCACGTTGCTAGTTGGGTCAACAGACTCAATATCTTGATTAAACGTTAATGTTAATGTACGTGCTTTCGCATCTAAAGCTGAAGATACTAATTTTGGACCAGTAACAATACCAGTTGTTTTCAGGACACTATAGTCTGCTGGAGCCTTAGTATTGTCTTGTTGTAGTTTGTTTCCTAGATTATTTTTAACCTCAGAACCTACAACTACTTTGTAAGCTGTATTTTCTTTTAAAGATGTCTTCGGTAATAACACAACGAATTTATCAGCAGAATTGTTTAAGTAAGAATCTACTATATCAAACGCTACTTCAGTTGTACCATCATACAATTTAATGTTTTTTAATGTAGAGCGATCAACATTATCTTTATCGAATGTAACCTTAACAGCTGCATCTCCAATTTTAGAATATGAAGTACCAGAGTAGTTTACAGAAGTAGCATCTACAAATTTCACATCCGTTACAATTGGACCATTACCGATTAAGAAGTTAACCTTCTTAGTTGACATTTTGTTTCCAGCAGCATCTTCAATGTCTGTTAATCTAAGTTCTAGATTACCTTCAATTTGACCTGCTGCATTTGGAGTAAGGCCTGTTACTTGTAAATCAACATAAGAGCCATTCGCTGTTTGAACAACAGAACCTATTTTGCTCACAGTACCTGCTGCAGCACCATTTAGGTAAGACTTAACTGTAGCACCAGAAACTGAAGAATTTTTCACGTCTTTAGAATCAAAGTATACACGAAGTAATGATGGTTTAACGTTTGTTAAGCCATTAGCTGAAACTAATTTAGTGCCATCTTGAGTAGCTTCTGTACTTGTAATTGATGGTGCAGTTGTATCTTCACCTTCAAATGAGAATGAGAATACATAATCTTGGTCTAATGAGTTTGGAACTGCTGCCCCATCTGTAATTACTTTACCTGCAGTATTTTTACGTACTGGTGTATAACCAGCTAATGTCGTACGGAATGACTTACCTGTTAAGGCGTTCTTACCATTTGAATCATTACCTGCTTTAGCACCATCAATCGTAATAATGATAGTTTTATTGTCAGTACCACGAGTTACACTTGTAACTGGTGTAGCACCTAATAAGTTTGTGTTCAAACCAATAGTATCATCATCAGAACGTGTTATTAATACATTGGATGCAGCTGTACCTGCAGCAAAATCTACTGCTGTATTACCTGCAGCTAAAGAAGCTAAAGTTGCATTTGAAATTTCTTCAGAGAATTTCACTGTAAGTTTTACTACTTTATCTAACGGTAAGTTATTTAAGGAACCTGTAGAACTAGTAACTTCCGTTACAGTTGGAGCAGTAACATCTAAAGTGTGGAATTTCACTGTTTTTTCTTCACTATTACGAGTTCCTACAGTTACACCATAGATATTCTTAACGTAAGGACTTTGAACGATTTCATAATCTGTGTCATCTTTTAGATCTTTAGTCGGCACGATTTCAACGCGGTTTGCAGCTTCATTATATGTTACATTAACAGCAACTTTTTCTTGAGTTTCCACTTCACGAATGAAGAAATAGTCAGAAGTTACTGTAGATTTATCTAATTTAGCTTCACCAGCACCGAAATCAGCAATGAATTTAACTCCTAAATGATAGTCACTAGAAGAACCTGAATCTAACATAACTGAGTCTAGTTTAGGATTGACATCAGAAGTAAGATTTCTGATTAATGTTCCATTAGCAATTGAAACATTGGCATTCGTAATATCTGCAGGTTTATTAGCTTGATATACAAATGCTAATTCAAATGCATCAACATTTTTACCACTTAAAGTTTTTAAACCATCGTAAACAACTTTATATTGTTTCTTAGGTGTTAAGAAGTGTTTATTATCAACAATTTTCAATGAAACAGTACGTAATGTAGAGCTAGCAGTATAATCAACTGCGAAAGTTTTACCAGTTTCTACTTCTACTAATTTTAAGGTAGATGCTGATAATGACGCAGGGTCAATTGCTTCGTCAAATTCAGTTACGATAGCAGAAGCAGTCCCAGTAGCATAATCCCATTCTGTAGTTGCAGGTATATAAGGATTAGCATCTGTGGTAGAAGTATTGTAAAGTGTCGCAGGTGCAGCAGGACCACCAGCTATTAAGTTCAAATCAGTAACCTGAACCTTTTTAGCAACAACAGATGCTGTCGTATTGAAAGTAGCTACAGTTTTGTTAGTGATTTCTGCGCCCTTTTGAGTCTTAACACCATTTAATACAATTTTGTATTCAGTGTTAGAATCTAATACTGATAAAGTAGAGAACTTAATGACTTTATTATCAGCTTGTGGAGCATCAATTGCTACAAGTTCTGAACCTTTATAAACTTTGATAGTATTAGTATTGACTGTTTTAGGATCTAATGACTCATTAATAGCGATTTCAAATGATACGTTACGTCCAACAGTAGCACCATCAAGAGCAACTTTGTCACCTTTAGCGTTAATCGCACAAAAACAACTAAAAATTTGGAATAAAAAGGATGACAAGAAACCCATGTCTATCAAGAGTTTGAGGAACTTCTTCATCCCTACAAAAGATGTTCGATAAAGAATCAATAGAAGATGTTGCAGTAAAAAGAAAAGCAATACAGAATCAAAAAAAGAGAGCCAATAGACCTGGCAACTCTTCCTCGGAACAACTTCTCTAAATCCCAGTCTTTTTTTCTCAAATGGTACAAAAACCCCAAGGTTTAGGTTTCGCCAATCCATGTGTCCCAAGGAGTTACAGCAAAAATCCAAAATCCCTAGCATTTTTCTAGACAGAGACACCTCTAACTACATGATTGTGTAGTTTCATCATGTTAACAAACTTTGGAAAGGCCCCTCCTCCTTGTAGTCATCGAATCTATTGTAAAATCTTATCTTTTGTCGACAAGAATAAATTTCGGGGGACAATAATAATTGGAAGAGAAGAGCTGAATGAATTTATAAGTGATTTACTTAAAAAGGTACCTATTCTATTTCTCAATAACTACTCCTAGAAATTAAGTATATATTTCATCTATCGGCTGTATTTTTTGGATAGGAGTCTGTATGTATTACTCTATTTGATGGTTAGAATATTGACTAAAATCGTGACCGTATCACTTATTATATAATCTCACCTTGTTAAACCGACAAAGAAGTTATCCTTTCACCTTGCTTTATTCAGAAGAGCATTGGTCATTCACATAATACAAACGATGGAATAAAAGAGTAAAATATTATTAAGTACATAATTTACAAATTTCCTAATCAAAATTCTATTATTAATATATAAATACAGAAAACAACTCTAAAGGATTTTACAAAATTGCTGAAAAAGTTCTTATATAAATTACATTCACAGATTTTTCAATCAACCCTTAAAGGAAGAATCATGAAGAGTATGCCCCATACGCATTTATCTATCAAATATCTTATATTGATAACAGGATATACAGAAACTAACTTTTCCGGTAGATAGAACAGTAAGAAATGAGTGTGTAATATTTTTCGAGTAGGCTTATCCCCAAAAAAAATGCGGGGTTTCGGGGTTTTTCTACCTACTCGTTGGAATATATCGAGTTACCGCTTCTGCAAGTGGGAATTTTGGAAGTGTATACAATTATTAGTGCGGAGTTTTGTTTCCAGTTTTTCCGGAAAATAGATAACCGATAAAAAAGAAGCAGTATGATCTGCTTCTCCTATCGGATTTTTAGTAATTGAGCGACTTCCTTTTCATAGCCATACTTTCTAAAGAAATCAATTAGTGCCACTTCGAAGACATCTCGTTGGCTGATGTTCTTCTCTTTCGCGAAATCCGTGACCATGGTAGATAAGGTATGAATCATTTGGACAGTCTTCGTTTGGGCAAGACCTTCGATTGTGTAACGTGGGATGCTGCAACCTTTGCCGTAAGGGATCAGCAGTTCCGTTAATCTTTCTTCATTATGTTTCAGCATCTTTAGAAGCGGAAGATACGGCGCAATCGATAACTCTGGTTGTGATGACATTTCTATTATTTCCTGTGCGTCTTCGGTTGGGAGAACGTCCGATCGGTGTTTTGGGTCATTCAACTGAGGATCTTTTTCGTAGTTGCTCTTTTCCGTGTTCCACTTGTAGCCTTTAGTTTTCATGTACTGTCCCATTTCCTGCATATCTCGAAATCCAGTCTTGCTACAGACAAGCAATGGATCATCCGGCATGTTCGCAAGTAATTGTACAATCCGGGAAGCTTTGGAAGTGTCGATTGCAACCGATACTTCCTCTAACTGTGGGATATAATTTTTGCTGCGAGTATCAAAGCGATACCCCTTTCTTCTCATGTACATGTCCATGGACTTGTAACTGGCATAATTCAGCTCTTTCGCTAAGGCATCACGGTCCATTCCGCTTGCCAGTTTGGTGAGGACCACGTGGATACGCTCATCCTCCTCAGGGGAAACTACTTCAATGAGTGCATTCACTTAGAAACACTTCCTTTACTATTATAATGTCAACTGATCGACAGCCGATTGTAATTCGGCATCTTCAATGTGTACGTAAACGGATGTGACTGTCCGAAAATCCGAATGCCCTAAGAGAGCGGCCACTGTTGGCAAACCTGTTCCATTCTTCACCAACCGGGATGCAAAGCTGTGTCTTAAGGTGTGGCAAGTGACATGCTTTTTCCACTTCAGCTTTTTCACGGCTTCGGTCAATAAGCGATTGATGTAGACAGCAGAGATTCTGCCGCTTTTACTGGTCGCAAAGAAGAAGTTACTATCTTTTACGTAGCATCTTGGTCCTTCCTTATATTGCAGTAGGAATGATTTTAAGTCCTTCGATAACGGAAGGGTACGCGGCTTGTTTCCCTTCCCATTCCGAACGTATATGCGATCCTTTTCAAAATCGATGTCGTCCATAGTTAGTGCTAAACACTCACTGATCCGAAGTCCCGTGTAAGCCAGTGTCCTCACTACCAAAGCGCCTAATTCATGGTCAATAGCAGCAAGCAGGGTCTGAACTTCCTTCATGGTGAGGAAGTCTCGTTTCTGTTTATATTCCTTGGCAGGCTCCAGATACCTTGTGGGATCTTTCTCAATCAGTTCATTTCGCATAGCGTACTGGAACAGATTGCGCAAGCCATTTAGAGTAACATTGAGGCTGGCGGGTTTGTAATTCTTTTCATGTTTCAAGTAATGCAGGAAGTGTTGGATATCTTCTTCTTTTACTTGTTTCAGCATGATGGGACTATTGTGGATGGCCTGGACCACATCAATGAATCGTTTACAACTCATTAGATAGCTTCGGATAGTCGATTCACTTTTGTTCGCGTGTCTCAATTGGGTTTCAAATCCTTCTAAACTATTCATTAGCAGCATACTAGTTCCCTCCCAAGATAGAGTCAAGATCATAATATATACGTAATACATGCTGTTAAATCGCTTATGGACCGACTCAGCAACTTCGTTCCACTTTTATAAAAAGTCATCTTCGTCATCAAGGTCTAATGTATTCATTCCTAGTGAAGAAAATCTTTCTTTAGTTAGCCTTTTCTTAAGAGAAGGTTTTGATAAAACGTCAATAGACGGTTTGACATCTTCTAAAAGATTCTTCGACACCTTCAACACATAAACCGTTTGTTTAGCAAAGCGGAGGGCTTGCATCGCACCTTGCTCTTCTTGTTGGGAAACAGGAATTTTTCTTTGTCTTGTGTTCTTTCCTTGTTCATGGTCGAGAATACCTTCTTTTTTTAATCCTTTGAGGACGACTTGTGTGCTGGAGAATTGAGCTTCTTTAAGCCATTCATCCATGACATTTTTTAGAATAGCCACTTCAAGATAATCCGATTTCTTCGTGATTGATCCATAGCAAACATTTCCAATAAATTCATCCTTACCTTGATTGAATTTTGATTGATGTTTGATGATCTGCTGTTCAATCAAATCAAAAGCTTTTGATTCAAGTGTTCGACCAACCATGGTTTCTCGATCATTCTCAATAATAAAATGCAACAATCCCTCTATGTCTATCTGAAAGTCAAAGCATTCGTTCATTACTTCTGCTGTCATCATAATGACAGCATATTTTTCCGCTATTCGTTCAGAGAATGAATCTTTATGCTCCATCGCTATCAATACTTCATCACGCCACGCATCGAGCATATTTAGCCATTTTTCTTTATCAAATGTATCGATGATATATTGGACAAAGATCGGTCCTGCATGTCCATAATTGACCTCTAGTGCATTTTTAATTGCTTGCGCATGGCTTGCAGACTTGGTCCAAGGCTTGCTTCCAAATTCCGGTACACGAACTATCAAGCCGGAGTTATTGTTAGACTTCTCCGTCAAGCGATGTTCGCCTGTCGACAGAAACGCACCAGACCATTTCTCCTGCTCTCTAAGTTCAATATCACTATTAAGACGATTCTTATCACGCCCTTCCGCTAATTGATAAATAATTGACGTAAAGTCAGAATTGGTCTTTGTGCTGGATTCATCTAAAACAAGCGGTACACCGTAATTTGAACCTATAATCTTCATCAGGGCATTAAAAGTTGAGTTCCAAGCTTTTAAAAGACCGTCACTTCCCGGTTTGCCAAATGAACTCACTGCTAATCTGCAGGCGGTGGTCTTCCCTGTCGAGCTTTCTCCATAAATATGAGTAATCAGTACTTCCATCGGGCGCCACTTTGCCAGTAATGCATTTATTGTCGCAGTAAATCCATAAACAAGTGCGAATTCAAGCGGGATGTGACCAAGGACATGCTCAGTAATGGCCTTTTTCCACTCTTCCAAATTCCCTTGTGGTTGAATTGCTAGGCTACCGTTGTATGAAGATGAAGGGGTATCTGAATCAGAAGCGCCTTTTAAACTTTCACTATGGTAATATACGAGTGAATCAGTCTTCTGATCCCAACCTAATGATGTGTGTTGGTAGTAGGTTTTACGAATTTCACGTTCTTGTTGTTGGAGAAACCGAACTACCGCCTTATAGTTTTCAAGGCGAATATCAGCCCCTATCCCGGTGAGCATCATGATGTTTTTTTCGTTAAAAATATCACGGGTAACTGCTACCCTATGGTATTGATTACGAGAGTAGTAGAGAAGTTCAAATAGGATGATGCCTTTTTCCAGATTTCGTTTCACTTTGTCAATCCAGACTAGATCACCAATTAGATTTTTGTTAATCTTTTTTGTCTCTTTATCTTCCTGGATGCCGTACAGTCGATTTCTTTCCACAATGTAATTCCCAATTTGGATGGTTTGCTGGGGATCTGGTAAGGTGGTTAATTCTGTGTCCTTTAGCAAATCGTAGTTGTAACACTCTTTCATTTTAATCATGATCAATGGTCTCCTTTTTATAGATGAGGGGCAATGGCAGCCACCCCTCACTTTTATTTTCCGTCCATGCCTTCATACTGCTTTATAAACCATGACTATCTTTTTCATTGCTTTAAGCAAACTCATAGCCGTAAATAACTTTTCCATACAGGTCTTGCAATAAAAACTCAAAAAAATTAACGAAGTTCAAGATTTCATTTCGGTTCCCTAGTTTGACCGTCTTTTTGAATAAAAATTGAATTTCGATTCCATCCAATTCAACATTACTAAATAAGTGTGAATAACAATCGATTGCTTCTTGGCAGATCGCTAAGACTCTCGTAAGCTCAAAACGCTCTTTACAAATAGCTGCATGAGCAATCAATACAACACGGGAGATCAGTAATGGCTGAAAATTAGCCCGTTCGACTAACAACGAAACTGCCTCTTCACAAGGGCTATATTCGGGAAATAGTTCCATCAGAAATTCTCCTTTTCAAAAATTAGCAAGTAAACTGTGATTTCAAATGACTTATATTTTTTTACTTATCTTGACTGGGATAATGGATGCAAACCATCACTTGCTCATCAATTTCATCTGAACTTTTAATTGATCCAATTTTTCGAGATGTGCGAGAAGAATAATCCAGGTCAAAAAGTTGTGTGAGGCGTTCAACAAGGTCTGTTGAGTAGAGAGTATTTTTCACGTCTTTTCCTTTCAAAACATGCCCCTTCTCCCCGTCCCCACATTGGCAGATGTACAATTGCTTTTTCTCCTCGTGGATCATCAGGCGAACCTTTTCAGGAAAGCCTAGTAATTCTAAAATAGGCTTTGATAGTTTCATCCGTTTACCGTTGCTACTGTTTACAATGGAAAGGACTCCCTCTCCCGAATCTGTGCGACTTACAGATGGAGCAATCTCTTCGAGAGAACTCAACCAAGATACATCCCTTTGAATAGGAGTTTCTACACTAGGAACTGTTGGTAAGGTTTCTTCTATTAATGAAACAGTCTCCAACTCATTTTTAAGTGTTTTCTCTGACAAAGCTTCTTCCAATACTTCTTCTTTAACAGTTAGCTCGTCTGTTTCTTCACAGCGGTCATCCCCAACATCCTGTGGTATTTTTAAATTTTTTTTTGAAAATCCTTTCATCGGCTTCTTCAATGATTTTTTTCCTAGTTTCTGCATATTCTCTCCCCCGTTTCTGTTTTTTTGACAGCTTTTTCTTTCAGCTGATAACCACATAATAATTGCACATTGTTCATCTATCAATCCATTTTTGTTCAAAACCACTTTGATTTTAAGCCTTTCATCGGATCTATTTGTTCATTATAATCAGTAATGTTCATATTTTTCTCATGTTGCATCTTTTAGGTAAGAAGATCTATCCAAATCATAATTTTCAAAGAATCCACGCTATAATGAGGTGAATCTGATATTTTAGATAAATGAGATGCACACTGCGAAAATGTGTCGAAAATGTGACAATTTGGAGAGAGGGCGATTATTTGAGTAAACGTATAAGACAGGAAAAGATAAGAGAAATTATAGAAATTTATAACAAACCGACGCAGAGTGATATTGTTGAGATTTTAAAAAATGACTATGGTATCAAAACTAGCCGCGCAACAATTTCACGTGATTTAAAGGAGTTAGGCTATAAAAAAAATAAACAATCAAAAGCAATTCTTCTTACTAAGGAAAGTGAGTTTTTACAAAAACAGAATCAATTATATAAATTACTACTTGCAGACGAGGCTTCTTTTTATTCCGGAGCATTAGCAGTAAGGATAATCGAAGCGTCTCCAAAAACTGCTCCTATTATCTCTCTTTATTTAGAAGAGGTATTTAGTGTATTATTTGATCCATTCTGCGCGCTTGCGACTCCATCAGGTAAGGTTCTTATGTATTTTCCTGTTCAAGATAAGAAGAGATTTATGAAATTAATGGACCAACTAATAGAAGGTGATTTCATCGCGTTAAAGGAGACAGATAGCTAATTGATTTCAAAAACTTTATTTCAGTGGGACATCCTTCAAAAAAAGCTGATGCAGAAGGTCTTTCTTAGATGACTTTCTGCACAGCTATCTTCCTAAATTATCTGCTTTCTCTTTTCATATCTCACTTGCAACTATCATTAAGAAAGCTACTAGCGTGCTGATCAGCATATCCTCTCACTTGGTGGCTCACCTTCTTTCAATAACCAGGGTAGCTTAGTAGTCTTCCAAAATATCATTGTTCCTATTTCGCTTGAGTCAATGTATCAGACCATTCTCTCGATCAACCTGGGCCTTTTTAACGAAACGAAACATTCCCTTCTTCCGAAAGACTTCTCCTGTCTATGAATCACCCTTTGCTGTTCTCTTAAATATAATCTCTCTCCTTATTTTCTCAGCCACTTTTCTAATCGCGGGTGGAGAGTGCCTTCCAGAAAGTAGATTAAGTTCAGCTGATGATTATCTAGCAATTCCATCCGGTAATACTTCAAGTCCTCTATTTCCTTATAATCAATTGATATTACTTTTATCAGATGATTCAACAGCAGCTGAGTATCCGACTCGTCTTCCAAATGAAGCAGGCAGGATTCACTTGGTAGTCGAAATACCATTGCTGATTCTCCATTATTCCTTGCTTCGTACCACTCCAAAAACTGTTCTTCTATTACCTTTATATAAGGTAGCGGCAGTATGCTAAATACTTTCAATGCTTCAATGTCTGCCAGTGCTTGAATCATTTTCATTTCCTCTACAACCTTTCCACCGCGTTTTTCTTTTCTTCTCTAGTCGTCTGAATATAAAATTTTGCTGTCATGTTAACCGTTGCGTGTCCCGCTAGCTTGCTGACAGTTGTCAGGTCTATACCCTTATTCAGTAATCGTGTACAGAAGGTATGCCTGAATAGGTGTGGATGTAGTTTGATTCCTAGCTCCTTCGATAAGATAGCTAGCCAGTTACGAACAGCATCTCTATGCAACCTGGGACTTCTTTGGCTGACAAGTAGATAATCGCTTTCCGTAAACTTTGAATGAGACCGTTCTCCTTTCATGTAATCATTAATTAAATTTAGAAGATCCTGCCTTAGACTGATCTCACGAATCTTGCCCCCTTTCCCACGAACCGTTAAAGAGGCCGTCAGCCGGTCAATATCTTCTATTTTTATATGGGTTAATTCACTCACTCGAACCCCTGTATAGAGCAGAAGATAAAGGATCAATTTATTTCTTTGACTTACTTTCGTTTGATCTTCAGCGTAAAAGAGTAGCCTTTCTACCTCTTCCTCTGACAATGCAGTAACAACATGTTCACTGCCTGCCGCAATCTGCACTCGGTCTCTCTTTAATTGAATAAAATTTTCCTGAACGAGTCCTTTCTTTTCTAGAAAGTCGTTATACACTTTCAAGCTATTTATTTTCTTATTAATTGTCGAAACAGCAAATTTCCGATCCAAGAGATATTGCTTATAGCGTACAAAAGAAAAGCGGGAAAGCGGCTGTTGCTCATTTACTGCCTTCTCACTTAGGAATTGCTGGTAGCCTTTCACGTCACTAACGTAGGATTCAATCGTTTTCAGGGCTCTTCCTTCTTCCGTAAGCCATTGTCCAAATGATTGAATCAAGTCACTCATTCAGCTTCCTCCTAACGTAAAAAGAGCCATGAATGCTTTTTTGTATGCATCCATGGCTCTAATTTTTGATTATAAAATTCATTGTCTTCATTTTTAGTCCTCTTTCTGTAGTTCTTTAATGATTTCTGTCGCAATAGCTATGAGTGTCGTGATAATAATTTTATCCCACATTTCTTTTCACCTCCCTTCAAGGTGAATCGCTCACTTACGACAGTAATATAATAATGCCGTTAGATTTTTGGGATGATTTCTATTGGAAGTTCATGTAATGACTGCATTTCACAGAATTATACTTTGTTATACTTAGTAATGTCGTGAGATTTCCTCAAGAAATGTCGTGAGTATCCATCTAATTTTCCATTAAGCGCTCTAAAAACAGAAGGTAATTTCGTATCAGGTTGCGATCGTCATGATTCGCTATTCTTCGAATAGCACACTCAACCTTGTGCGGGTCTACTTCGATCGTATCCTCTATAACATCTTCTAAAAGAAGCTCAACCAGCTCTTCCTCCGTATAAAGATCGTCGCCGTAGCGCCCACTCCCCATGTAATACTCACGATAGTACGGTGTTCCATCAATAACGATGCGATGATATTTTTCTTCGATCATAACCCTTCTCCTCCCCATTCACTTGTAAATTGTCGGCTGATGCCCTCCCCGTTTCTTGTCCAAAACGTGTAAATTCCTGCATTCAGGTCACCGCAAAGAACAATCCCAGCGATCCACTCATTGCCGTTTTCATCATCATACACGCATGTTTCCACAAGCAATGGATCGGGTAGTTTCCTCAAGTCCTCTTCTGGTATGAATTCATAGCCAATCTCTTCTTGAGCTAATTCTACAGCTTCATAGCCAACTTGTTCTGCACATATAGTTTTACCAGTCAGCTTCTTGTAACCTTCAATGAACCAGTTTACACAGTCCATTTTCTCCTCCTCCTTTAGATGTAGCCCTTTTCTTTGAGAGAAACAAACTCTCCGTCGCCGATCACTAGATGATCAATTACATCAATGCCGATGACTTTGCCAGCCTCTACTAATCTCTTGGTGACCTCTACATCCTCTCTCGATTCGTCTGACTGCCCGCTGGGATGATTATGACACAAGAGAATAGAAGCAGCATTGCTCAAAATAGCGGCCTTCATCACCTCTCTAGGATGAACGATACTAGCATTCAAACTTCCTATATGACAGATGTTAATTGCCGTCGGCTGATTCTTCGTGTCCAGGCACATCACCACAAAATACTCCCTGTCTAATTCGCCTAGAAACTGTTTGAACAACCTGTATCCGTCTTCTGGACTTCTCACAGCGCGTTCTGCATACAAGAAGCTTTTCTCACGAACCATTTTTAGACTAACGATGTTCACCCGTTTAGCTGGTATCTTATTTTCGCTTCCCCTCACGCCCAGCCGTTCCATCTGTTTCACTTTTTGCTCTTCATGCGTGATCATTCCGCATTCCTCCTAAAATAGAAATAGCCCTAACTCCACAAGGGAATTAGGACCTTAGATAAGCTTGCTCATGATTATAATATATACTTGAAAAATGGTTCGTTGCATTCATAAGCAAAAAAGCAACGAAGAAAACTCTAAAAAGAGCGCGCCTTACAAACTTCAGTTGTTAAAGCCAAGAAGCACTTGTTGTATCTCTGCCCAAGATTGACCCACTCCTACAGAAACATAAATGGTTAAACTTGAATAGGTTCCGCTAGTTACAGGAATCACAAATGCCGAGCCAGCTTCACTGACCATTTGTGTGGACTGTCCAATTTTAATTCCTCCGTCCTTGTAAAGTGTATATGTCTCAGAAGATGCTGGCTGTCCATAAGCGGAAATTTTGACAGAATCAAAGGTTTGTGGCTCCGTAAAATTAAGCGTGATCCACCCATATTGACTTTTAGCATTCCACCCAATAAATTGTCCATTGGATATCGGATCACCACGATAACTATCTGAATAAGATGCACTGCTAATTTGAGGATTTACCCATGTGCCATTCGTCACTTATACCTTCCCGGCTTTCGTTAACGCCTTCACCGTGCAGGCGGCTTTCACCGCACACGGCGATCCACCAATAGTAGAAAAAGAAAAAGGTAAACAACCAAACAAACAGGATGTCTTGTCTGAGTTGTCTACCTTTGTTTTTTAACTTATATAGGGAATAAGTTTACATAAAGAATCTACTACTGACTGGGCCCCTTCGCTCCCACTAGTTTTATCCTTCTCATATGTTACCATACAAGTCCAAACGGCCAGCGATCAACACTACTACGAACCCGCTGCCATCTTACTAGCTTCACTGGTGCTAACCCACCTCTTCTAGCAAGACTTCAAACGTTCCGTCCTGTCTATCCCTTCTTTTAATGACCTTAGGCTTCCACTATTCAGGAATGAGAACGACCAGTTTAACAGCCTAAATTATGCTGATCGCCTGCTATGCTATCTCAAGCACAGGGATGCATGATGAATTAACAGCAATCTCGCAGCATGCACTACCTCATCCTGCCTCCATGGATTCGTTTTCCTAACCGTAGTCATCTTTTAAGGAACCCCGCCTCAGTTCTTGAGTACGACTTCACCTGACTTCGTCCCTTCAGCTTGTTAGCACCTCACTGGACGCAGGAGAATTAGGCACATAATGACAGGCTGTTCTTATGAATAGGAATTCCACCTATCTATTCGACAGGACAGTTAGAAAAAGACCCCACGTTTTTACTAACCGTAGGGTTAAAACATGAGGTCTAATTTCCACTTTTTTCGTTCATACTATAAATGAACTTATAAAGTAACGTTTCGTTTTATTATTGGTTAATAGTTACGATTTTAGTTGCTTCAACAGTACCACTACTATTTGAAGTTGCAACTAATACAAATGAACTTGCAATTGTAGTTCCTTTATCTGCAACCGTTACGACACCAGAAGTACTATTTACAGATACTCCAGCTACTGGAGACTGCAATGACCAAGTAACAGCTTCACCAGCAATTGCATTGTTATCAGCATCTTTTACAGTAGCAGTATAAGTAGATGTAATACTACCTAAACCAGCCTCATTAGGAGTAACTGAGTCAGCACCTGAGATTGCAACTGAAGCAACAGCGCCTGTTGTTACAGTTTGATTTATGGCACGATCATTATAGCCAGTTGCTTTTACTACGATAGGTTTGCTACCTGGAGTAGTAAAGTTGTTAGTAATTGTAACGCCAGTTGGAGTTACAACAACATCACCACTAGTAACAGTTTTTAAAACACCGTCAACACTTACACCTGTAATAGCTGAAGCATAAGCTGCATCTGTTGGGAATGTCAAAGCAAAGCTAGTATCATCTGTTGTCACGCTAGCATCAGCTACTACTACAGGACCATTTAATAGAACTGGAGCTGCAGTGTAAGTAACCTTAAAGTCTTGTGCATCTTCATTTGCAAATCCAGCGATATCCTTAATAGTGTTTTTAGCAAATGAAATTACTAATTCTGTATCTGTTGTAAATGATCCCGGTATATCAACAGTAATTTTAGATGCATATCCGTCATTTGGTATCAAATCAGTCGCATCATCAGATGTAAAGGAACTGCTATACAGATTTACATCTTTTGCTGTCGTAGCATTATATGCTTTTAATGCAGATTTTACATCGTTAACTTTCACTGGTTCCGAGAATACAATTGTAAACTTCCCAGAGTTATCAGTAGTAACTGCAGTTGTGTTGCCAGCAGCTCTTCCAGCTTCGTCTTCCAAGTCAGATATAACTGGTTTACCTAATACTACTCCAGTCAGCGGCTCAGTAACATCTGATTTCCACTTGCTTGACAATAATACATCAAACGGAATATCTGCACTACCAATAGCGCTACCATTCTGGTTTTCACCCGTAACTTCTAGAGTTCCTTTATAGTTTAGACCAGCAAGCAACTCTTCATAAACTGTTACAGTTACAACTTTCTTATTATCCTTATCAATTTCGACATGTGTAGCATCGTTTTTAATATTTACTTGATCGCCATTTGGAGCTGTTAAAATAATGTTAGGAATATTATCTACAGACTTAATATTTTGATCAAATGTGAATGTGATAGTGCGTGTAGCAGTATCAATAACTGGTGTTCCTACTAACGCCGGTTTTGCATCAGCAGTTGTTGTGTTTAGAGTTGCTTTATAATCCACAGGTGCTTTATCTACTTGTTGTTGCAAATGGTTTCCGTTATAATCTTTTAATCCTTTTGCAACAGTGAGCTCATAAGCTTTACCAGAAGCTAAAGGAGTTTTTGGCACAAGGATAATATAACCATCTGTTAAGAGATTTGTAGAATCAATTTCATATTCTACAGCAGCGCCTTTAGAATCTTTAAGAGTAATATTATTCTTGAATGTTGAAACATCAACATTGTCAATTACATTACCCGCTTTATTTCCGAATTGAATAAATACTGCAGATTTTGCCCCCTCAGTAGGCGCAACCGTACTAAAGTTAGGTGTTCCAACAGCAGCTCCAACATTAGAAGCAATAGCAGGAATAGAAGATAATTTCTCTACATCAACGAATTGTGCTTTAGCTACACGTGGGCCATCACCTACCACAAATGACACTTTTTTCTGTGACATTGTGTTATTAGATGTGTCTTTGACGTTATCTAAAACTAATTCTGCGCTTCCATCTGTAGTTCCTTGAGCCTTTAAGGTTACATAAGATGAGCCACCAACATATGTGAATACCCCAGTAGTTGCATTATTATCGAGTGTATAAGTGCCACCATTTACATTTACCCAAGAATTGTCATTACGCTTAACTTGAACTGTTCTATTACTCGCACCTTGTTTAACATAAATACCGGATAAATCATTTACATCTTTGGAATCAAAATTCACACGGATATTACTTGGATCAACGTTTGTTAACCCTTCAAGAGTTTGCAATGTATCTCCATCAACTGTTCCTTGTATGCTAGTTGCTACAGGAGCTGTTTTGTCGTCACCTTCAAAACCGAATACAAATGTATAATCATCGTTAAGAGCAACACCATTTGCGTCTCTTAATGTTGTGCTGCCTAGAGTTCCTTTTGGTTTTTGAGCGTTATATCCCCCAATAGTCACTTTATAACTTGTATTTCTAACAGTTGCAGGATTTGCAGAAGTAGTATCAATAGTTGCGATTACTGACTTCTTATCAGCACCTAAGCGGACATTAGTTATGTTAGCAGTTGCCGCTGTTACTGCTGAAGCATCGTTAGTTACCGATGCAATAAAGATTTTTTTGCCTGCACTACCATTTACAAAGTTCGCAATCGTTGTTCCAGCACCAGCAACATCTGTGCCTGTTACGTTAGCAATTTCTTCAGAGAACTGAATTGTTAAATCAACCTGCTTTCCAACAGGAAGGTTTGTTACTCTTCCATCCTCTAATGAACTTTTTACACTTACTACAGTTGGAGCCGTAATATCCAAAGTTTTGAAATCAAATGATTGTAGTTGAGAAGTAGCAACATCTCTAGCAACACCAAACTCATTTTTTACATTCGGGCTAACCACAACTTGATAGTCAGTGTCACCTTTTAATGCTGTCTTAGGTTTAATTTCTAACCGGTTAGCATCTTTAATATAATTGAATTCAACTTCTACTTTGTTTTCTGGCTTGTCTTTCTCTCTCACCCAGATATAGCTGTTGTTTAACGTTGATTCGTCTAACTTCGGCTGACTAGTACCTAAAGAGAATACAAACTTAGGAGCTTGACGTACTGAACCACTCTGAAGCACTTGAGTTTCTAAAGATGGATTAACCGCTTGTAAATTCGCATTCAACGTAGGGTAAACAGCGTCAGTTTCATCACCAGTAGCTGTTAAATTAAAAGTTGGACGAGTAGCGTTATAAACAAACTTTAGTTCAAACGGAGTTACTTCTTTATTATTAAGCGCCTTTACTCCCTTAAGAACTAGTTTATATTCTTGGCCTTTAACAAAGAAATCTCTGTCCCCTTTAATTGCAACGTCGATTATCTTTTCATTTCCCGCTCCAGCTAATACTGTAGGAGCAATAGTAAAGTTTTTACCAGACTTCAAGTCAACTAACTGTACAGTTGTACCGTTCAAAGTAGTTGGGTCAACAGCAGTATCTAATGCAATACGGAATGTATTTGCCCCTGTCCAAGTACCTTCAATCGATCTGTAAGATAAATTAGTAGTTGTGTCATATAAGTTAGCATTAGCAAGACCGCCACCTGCAACTGTTACAGATCTTACACCAACTTCATCTGCTGTTTTGAATGAAATTGTTTTGCTTTGAACTGCTTCTCCATTAGTTGTTTTTACACCTTCGATCACAATTTTGTAATCTGAAGCTTTGTCTAAAGGAGAAAGCAATTTGAATTCAACAGTGTCTAAGTTAACAGTTGGACTAGCAACTGGAATCTGTGTAGTGCCTTGGAACAATTTAATTGAGTTAGTGCTTACAGTTTTCTCATCTACATTTCCACTAAACTTAACTTTGAAGCTAGAAGTTACAGGCACACTAGTTGAGTCTTCAACTGAAAGAGGTGCATTTGTACCGTTAATCGCACTTACACTTACTACCTCAGCAGCAACTGCTTTTACAACAACCTTCACAGAAGCCTCAAGATCAGTGTCAGCTACATCACCTTTAAGTGTGTATTCACCAGCTTTAGATAAGTCAAGGCCAGTTTTGTCCCACTCAACATCTTTAGTAGCTTTTGAATCATCGGAAAGAGTTACTTCTACTGTTTTAGGAAGTTCTACAGAAGTAGCACCTACTTTAACTTCAATGTCGCTAACTGCACTTACTGATTTTACTGTAAGAGCTTCAGGTTGTTTTACTTCAACTGGAGCTTTTAGGTCTGTGCCGTTAACAGCTGTTAATTTGTAAGTAGTGCCTTCTTTTTGCTTTTCAGTTGTTAAAACAACTGTTGATTTTTCTTCTGCAGCCGCTTTAACAGATGCAGTTGCTTTCAATTCAACTTTTTCTACTTTTAAAGCAGGATCGAAAGTGAACTCAAGCTCCTTCACTTGGTCGGCTGTTAACTTGCCATCGAATGTTACTTCGATTGTTGTATCGTTAACTGCCTTTACATCTGCTACTTCAGGAGCAGTTACTTTTCCTGGATTTTCAGCTTTGAACACGAAAATCGCAAATTCGCCACGTTTGATTGGATCAGCTGTACCGAATTTTGTTTCTGATTTACCAGAAGTGATGCCAGCTGCTACAAGCGCTGAAACAGCATCTGTATAACGAGCTCCCACATCTGTGAATTTATTGTCAGCTTTGCCTTTTAACTCATAAGCTTTAGCAAGGATTAAAGCCATTTCACCACGAGTTAATTGGTCATCAGAGCCAAATTTTGTTGTTGTTTTACCGCCAACGATACCAGCTGCTTTAAGAGCGTTAACCGCACCTACAGCACGCTTAGGAACATCAGTAAAACCTGCGTCTTTAGCATTTTCAGTATCTAATTTAAGTGCTGTCGCAAGCATAACCGCTGCGTCAGAACGTTTGATTTCTTGAGCTACACCAAACTGAGTTGGAGTTACCCCTTTAGCAATTTCATTCTTTACTAAGAAGCCTACTGCCTCTTTGTACTTGCTGGATACATCTGTGAAATCTTCCACTGATGCTGCAAATGCTGGTGTTACAGCAGAAGCTACTAGAGTAGCTGTTGCTGCACTTGCAACAAACTTACGATAAGACTTTGGTTGGTAAGCCATGTAATAATTCCTCCTGTTTTGTATGAGCATTCTTTAATGCATGAAACCAAATAGCCGTAGGGCTATCAGTTCACAACATTACCTAATTTTTGAAGAGCTCTACCATCCGATCATTTCATAGTTATGTAATAAATGGATTAGGCGGTAATTTGAGCTATTTCCATTCTACCAAAGTGTTAGTATTTTTCAACTACTTTTTTTCCAGTTAATCATTTTAATATTTTTGTTACATTATATATATTTATGAAATATTTATAATTAAAAATGAATTTTATTGTATTTTATTGGCTAAAAATTACCTAAAATACTATACTTTACTTA
>NZ_LFZU01000001.1:3814789-3917223 GCF_001183975.1 Bacillus sp. FJAT-27231
GATTTTCATAAAATCCCACAAAAAAATCCCGAAAACTATATTTTCGGGATAGGAATATATTATTATTCTACTATTTCTTATTAATTAATTGTGTATATAGATCTTTTGTCGCTTTCTTCAATTTTTCTAATGAAAAATGTTGAGAAGCAAAGTGATATAGTTTGTCACCCATTTCAGTCAACTCTCCTGCGTCTTTGCACTCGATTGCCTTCCGCAAGGCTTCTGTGTAACCCGCCGTGCTCTTAACTGGCACGATCCAGCCCGTCTTTCCATTCTCCACGAGCTCCTTCACCCCACCAACGTCCGTCGTCACAATCGGCACGTGCTGGTTAGCCGCTTCTAGAAGCGCCAACGGAAAGCTTTCGCTGTAGGAAGCGAGCAACGCCAGATCCGAAGCTGTGTAAATTTGATCGACATCCGAGCGAAAGCCTAGGAAATGGACGTGGCTATTTAGCTGCAGCCGCTCGACTTCTTTTTCCAGCTCGTCTTTGATCGGGCCGTCTCCCACTAACAGTAAGTGCGGGCGTTTCTCCTCTTCGATCTGCTTCATCGCTTCAAAAACGATCGTATGGCCTTTGATCGGATGAAGACGGGCGACCATCGCCATCACGAAGTCTTCATCTGTTACACCCAATTCATTGCGCGGGATTGGCTGTGCTGTTTCTTTAGTAAAATGAATTCCGTTATAAACCGTTTGAATTTTACTGGCGTCAATGCCGAGCTTCACAAGATTTTGTTTAAAGCGCTCCGACACCGCAAAATAAGCATCCATTTTTCGAATGGCATACATGCTAAGAGTAGTAAAAAGCCTACCCTTTAAACCGGATTTCACAAAGTCAAGGGCTGGATCACTGTGAACAGTCGTGACCCACTGGATGCCGGTTTTCTTTTTAATATAAATACCGAACAGATTGGCACGCGGACCATGTGTATGTAAAATGTCAAACTTCTCTTTCTGGATAAACTGGACGATCTTTTTTAAGATTGACAGGTCATAGCGGGAGCTTTGCGAGAACACTTCGGTGCGGATGCCTTTCTGTCTTGCTTCTTCGGCAAACGGACCTTCCTGCATAACCGCCAGCGTCACTTCATCCTGGGCAAACTGCTCCAACAGCGTGATCACGTGCTTGCGTGAGCCGCCTGTTTCCGCTCCGGTGATAAAATGAAGTACTTTCAAATGAAACACCTCTTTAAAAAAAGTGCCAGGCGCCTCTATCCGAGGAGCCGGGCACTTGGTTTATTTTTGTAATAAAATTTTCAGCAAAAATTTCGGCAAGGCCAGCTGCCGTTTAATACGCTTCGGTTCCTTCGCTAAACGGTACAGCCACTCGAGACCAAGCTTCCGGTAAAAAGCCGGGGCTCTTTTCACTCGGCCGGAGTAAACATCAAAGCTCCCGCCTACTCCTTGGAATACCTTAACATTTGGCAGTTCGGCCATATGGTCTTTAATCCACAGCTCCTGACGCGGGCTGCCGAGCGCCACAAACAAGAGAGCGGCACCAGATTCACGAATCTGCTCCAAGAGCGCCTGCTGATCCTCTACGTAGCCGTTCGCATAGCCGACGATACGCAGATTCGGAATGCTCGCTTCCAGCTTTTCCTTGGCTGTGCGGACGACTTCTTCCTTTGCCCCATAGAAAAAGACACCATGCCCATTGTCAGCCGCGAATTTCAACAGCCTTCCCATCATATCGACCCCGGTCACCCGCTCCCGAACGTCACCGTTTCTCATCTTAGAGGCAATCACGATGCCGATGCCGTCCGGGATTTGGTAAGTGGAATTATTGATGAGCTCTTTGACGACAGGATTCCGGTTAGCCGTGATGACTTTTTCAGGATTCACGGCAATCACAGTAGACTGCAGCCCTTCTGCCATTCTTCGCTGCAAATCATCGATAATCTCTTCATACGTGTAAGGCGAGACAGACACGCCTAAGTATTGTTCCTTTTCCATTACAGACACCCTCAGCTATTGATTGGTTTGACCGCAATGGCTTGCAGGCCAGTTACGTCCCCGATACGGTAGACCGTAAGCCCTTCTTCTTGCTCCAGGTTCGTGCAGTTCTTCGTATCGAAGACAACTGGCGTTTCCATTTCGGACAGCAAGACGTTTTTGTCGATCATTTTAAATTCATTGTGATCCGCTAATACAACAAGCAGATTCGCCCCTTTAACAGCTTCCACAAAGGAAACGAGCGGGAACGGCACTTGTTCGTCTCTAACATGCGGATCATGGACGCGAACGTCATAACGCGGATTAGCCAGCACCTTCTCCACGATTTCAATTGCCGGACTTTCGCGTACATCATCAATATTGCCTTTATACGTTAAACCAAACAAGGCAATTTTTGGTTCTTTTAACTCCGACGTCAGCTTAATGATTTGCTCAATGACAAAGTCTGGCATCGAGTTGTTAATGTCACGGGAAAGCTGGATCATGAGCGCTTCTTCCGGTGCTTTCTCCACGATGAAGTAAGGGTCAACCGCGAGACAGTGGCCGCCAACACCTGGACCTGGCTGATGAATGTTCACACGTGGATGCTTATTCGCAAGCTCAATGACTTTATGCGCATCCACGCCAAGACGAGCTGAAATTTTCGCCAATTCATTAGCGAGCGCGATGTTCACATCACGGAATGTATTTTCCATCAGCTTTGACATTTCGGCTGTCACGGCTTCTGTTTCAATGACATCCCCTGTGACGATTTGACGGTACACATTCGCGGCTTTTGTTGTAGCTTCTGGTGTTAAACCGCCAACAATGCGCGTATTTTCCACAAGCTCAATTAAAATCCGGCCAGGCAACACCCGTTCTGGGCAGTGCGCAATCGCTACATCTTCTTTCGGATTAAAGCCAGCAGCTTCGATGATTGGCGCGACAACATCATCCATCGTGCGTGGCGGAATAGTCGATTCCACGATCACGACGTCGCCTTTTTTCAAATACGGAACGACCGCTTCTGTGGCACTGCGCACATAATCCACGTTCGCTGTGCAGTCTTCATGAATCGGTGTCGGAACAGAAATAATGAAAGCATCTGCTTCCTCCGGTTCGAGTGAAGCACGCAGTCTGCCTGAATCGACGACTTCCTTTACGACTTCTGGCAAGCCTACTTCTTCAATAATAATTTCACCTTTATTTAAACGTTCGACTACTTGCTTATTGACGTCTACTCCTACTACAGAAAAGCCGGCACGGGCGAATACGGCCGCTGTCGGCAGACCAATATATCCTAAACCAATGACGCAAATTTTTTGCATGTAAAAAAATCCTTTCTAACAGAAGTTGTTCAAAAATGGTGATCCCATTTTGAACGTCTATCCTATGCTAGTATAATTGAATTTCATTGCTTCCAATAGTATAGCAAATTCACTTCCAGCTTGCACTAATTTCGTTGAATGTATATAGGACAAGTGTTAAAATGTAGTTTAGCTTTTTAAGCATTTGATTTGAAGGAGGACATCCGTTTGAAGGTTGTGATTTCGGGATTTTATGGATTAGGCAATACCGGTGATGAAGCGATCCTGGAAGCGATTGTTGATAATTTGCGAAATGAGATAAAAGACATAGATATAACCGTGTTTTCCCTGTCGCCGGAACAGACGGCAAAAGAACACAACGTCAAGACTGTCTACCGCGGCTGGCGCCATGATAATAAAGGAAAGATTCGGGCGCTGCGAGAAGCGGATTTATTGATTAGCGGTGGCGGCGGCTTGCTGCAGGATACATATCCAACGAAATTTTTGTTCGGTCCGCTTCCTTATTATTTGCTCATCGCTTTTTTAGCAAAGTTATGCGGAGCGAAAGTGATGTTCTTTTCACAAGGCATCGGCCCGGTTACGTCTACGTGGGGCAAGATTTTAATGAAAGTATTTGCGAACCGCGCCGATTTTGTAACGGTGCGCGACCAGTATTCAAAAGACTATTTGCATAACCTTGGCGTTAAGCGGCCAGAAACCGTTGTAACGGCGGATATCGTCTTTGCTTTCCAAAAGAAGCCGGACGATGCCTGCATGAAGAGCCTGCCAGTGAAAGGCACAGAAAAGCTTGTCGCTGTCTCCACCCGTCCGTGGTTTGCGCATGACGACTATTACAGCAAGCTCGCCGATGTGCTCGATGAACTGATTGAGACAGAAGGCATTACCCCGGTGTTTGTACCGATGGAAGGCCATCACGATGTCGATGCTTCCAAGCGTGTAATGCAGCTGATGAAGCGGGCAGATGACTGCTTCCTTCTCGGCGGCGACTTTACGCCAAACCAATACTTGAATTTTATCGGTGAATGCGAGATGACGATCGGCCTGCGTCTTCATTCGTTAATTTTCTCGGCGCTTTCTCATGTGCCTCATATTGGAATCAGCTATGATAAAAAAGTAGAAAGCCTCTTAAAGCGCTCTGGCATGTGGGAGTATTCTTTCCCGCTCGAAGCATTCGATCCAGAGAAGATGAAAAAAAATGCCCGTTATGTACTCGCTCACCGTCAAGAGCTGAGTGAGGTGGTTGCGGCCAATGCGGCGGAGATGCGCAGAGAGGCCTTAGAAAATATTGAACTATTAAAGAAAAAATTTATGTGAAGCGAGGGTTTTTCATGAAGATTTTGCTTGCGACGGTCTACCATTATCCACATACAGGCGGTTTGTCGGTTCATGTGGCAACGCTGAAAGCAGGGTTGGAAGCGCGCGGCCATGAAGTGGATGTTCTTTCTTTTTCTGATATACCCGAGTTTGAACAAAAAGCAAAGGTGCGCGGCCCTGGCTTTTTAATGAATAAACTATCTAAAGGAAAAGGCTTTGTCTACGGCTTAAAAGCACGGAAGAAAATGCTGCAAAAGCTGATGGAACAAGTGAAGCATAAAAACTATGACATTGTGAATGCTCAAGAAGTCTATGCAACATTCGCGGCACTTGATGCCGGCCTTCCGGTTGTGTCCACTGTGCATGGCTACTTAACGTATGAAGCGTTAAGTGCCGGCAATATTTTAAAAGACAGTCCAGAAGAACGCTTTTTAATGGAAGAAGAAGTAAAAGCGTACCGCAGCACGCGTGCGATCATTACCGTTGATACGCGCATTAAAGAATATGTCGAACGTGAAGCGGGTGTGACAGGTACCGCCATCCGCAACTTTATTAATGTGGACGACTTCCGTCCGGATACAGAAAACAAAGCGGCATACCGCCAAAAGCACGGCTTGTCTGCTGACGCTCCAATCTTCTTCGTACCGCGACGGTTGACGAAGAAAAACGGCGTCATCTATCCGATTTTATCCTTGCCAGCCGTATTGGAGAAGTACCCAAACGCCCAGCTGATCTATGCGGGAACGGGTGAAGCGATGAACGAAATGAAGCGCTTGATCGCGGAAAGAAAGCTCGAGAACAATGTGACACTGCTTGGTGCGATTCCGCATGATGTTATTAAGGAATATTACGCACTAGCAGACGTTATCTTAGTGCCAAGCGTCCACTCTGCTGGTGTCGAAGAAGCTACTTCGATCTCTGCACTTGAAGCAATGGGCTCTGGCCAGCCGCTCATCGCCTGCGCTGTCGGCGGCTTAAAGGAAATCGTCGATCATAACGTCGATGGCTTGCTCGTTGAAGAGAAAAACGTAGAAGAATTATCAGCCGCGATGACCGAGCTATTAGATAACCCAGAAAAAGGCCGCCAGCTCGCAGACCGCGCCCGCGCGAAGATCGAAGCGGAGTATTCGCACTTAGCAGCTGCGGAGAAATATGAAGAAATTTACTTGAAAGCAAAATAATGTGAGCAATCCCCTGCTGCCTGGTGGCCGCGGGGGATTTTTTGTGTGTTGCGCTCACATTCGACAAAAGTTCGCTCATAATCGACAACCTTGCGCGCACAACTAAGCCATTTGCGCTCACAATCGGTAAGTTCGGTTTTTCTGACTGCCAAAGTAGGTCAAATTTAATTCTTTTAAAAGGCGGGTCGCGGTGAAACGCGAGTCGAGCTGCATGTATTTGCGAAATTCTTTGTTGGTGATTATGTTGCCGTAAAAAAATGCATAGTCAGCTAAAGCTTGAATATGGGCATCACTTGATTGATGATTACAGCGGAGACAGTGCCATTTCCCTCTTGTTCGTTGCATCGGAATGTGTTGACAGGCGGGACAATGGACTCCTTTTAGCAGTTCGGATTGGGAAATTTGAAATTTTTCGAGGAGATTAGGATCGTGGGGATATGTTGAGCTTTGAGACAGTAAGCCATTTTTTCTAATTCTGTTAGCGTTAGAATGTCAGTCGGGTAACGCCGGTGCAGTTCTTCGATCTTGTTAGGAAGGGCGACGGCGTGGAGGACTTTTTGAAACGCTTCTGTGTGAGTGGGATCAGCGGTAATTTTCGTAGTGGGGAAGCTAATGACAACGAGGGGAATAACAGGGAGTTCAGTTATACGATAGCTAGCGAGCCAGGCTAGAAGCTGACGCTGTTGGCGTTGGATCTGCAGCAGAGGGTCAGAGAATATATCTTCCCCGCTTTCCTGAAGACGTACAAGCTGATGAAAGGATCGGTCGAAAAATAGTGTGCCGGCTATGTTTTTTGTCTCAAGAATGACGGCCATGTTTGGATAAAGAAGTAAGGTGTCTAGTTGAAAAAAGTAGCCATTTTTGCCAAGAATTCGAAGTCCATGCAGCATCAGCGGCTGGCTTCCCTGCAAACTAGCCAGGTGGTAATCAAGCGCCTCCTCACCGCGATGCCCCGCCCAGCTTTTATCGAGCTCAGCCTTTATAATAGATCTTTTTGCATGAAACTCAGGCAGTCGACGAAACAAAGCTTCCAATTTATGAATCTTTAAGGGGAATTCCCGCTTTTTTATATTCATGTCCCCTCTCCTTTCCTATTAAAGAAGCCCCGGAAAGTGTCCCGGAGCATTTTTTTAAAAATCAAGCGCTCTTGATAGCGTGCTGACTGTATGAACGGAATCAAAATTAAGTCCGAGCTGAACAGCCGTCTGGGCAATTTCAGGCCGAATGCCGGATAGAGTGGACTTGACTCCGATTAAGTTTAAGGCTTCAATCAGCTGGAATAACTGATAGGCTACCATTGTGTCAATCATCACGACGCCCGATATATCAATTAATAGATGATTCACCTGCAGCTTAGCACATTGTTTTAATGTATTTTCTAACAGGAATTTTGCTCTTTGCGTGTCAATGTCACCGACTAACGGCAACAGAGCGACGCCGCCTTTTAGCATAATAACCGGTGAGCTTAATTCGTTGATCATCTCCCGCTGGGCCTCAAGCATTTTTGTTTGATATGTATACGTCTCTTCCGTAAACTTCAGCACGACCTTGTCAAAAGCTTTGACAAACTTGTCCTTCCACTCATCTACACGCTCATGGCTGATATCGCTATTCTCTCTGGCGAATTCATTGATAAATTCCATATATTGCAGGCGAACACGCATGAATTCACGGATAATAAAATGAATCGGTGTGTTAAGATGATCTTTGCTTCTGGATACTTCAAAAATCCAGTCATCAAACTTTTTATAGAAATCCTCTTCTTCTTCGATGAGAAGATTACACAAGTATCCATGGAATCTGAAGTTCTGCTCTTTTAGCTCCTCCACCACTTCAGGATCATTCGAAGCATACACACCGGATGGATCGCTTTTATCTAATGAATTGTACCATTCCTCTGTCAGCCGCTTTGCTTTCTCTATTAGAAACGTATACATCTTTTTGTTTAATTCCATTAGCTCTCCCCCTGACTGGCATATGTCTCCATGGTGTATTATATAACAATTTGGAAAGTAGAACCAAATAAAAGTTTAAACGAACCCAAAGAAAGCAATACATAGAATAGATCCTTAAGGAGGTACGACATGGAATTGTTAAAAGTAAACGGAAAAATCAATGCCGGAAAATTAGCCGCGAGTGTCCTATTACCCGTTGTAGGCGGATCACTGGTCGGTTATTTTGCCACACGAAATGCCAAAAAAGAGTACAAGCGCTTAGAAAAGCCAGGCTTCTCCCCTCCATCCTGGGTGTTCCCCACTGTCTGGACCGGGTTGTACACCGCAATGGGCATCGCTCGCTACCGAGCGGCCGCCAAAACGGAAAAGAAGGAACGGCTTCTCCCTTACGACATTCAGCTCGGCTTGAATTTTCTCTGGTCCTTCCTATTTTTTAAATGGAATTTGCGCGGAGCTGCCTTTGTAGAGATCGCCCTGCTCCTCGGCATGATCACCTTAACAGCGTATGAATTTTACCAGCTGGATCAAACCGCTGGAAATTTAATGATCCCTTATGCCGCCTGGGTCACATTTGCTCTTGGATTAAACTACTCTATCTGGAAAATGAACTAAGACGCCGTGCTGTGCGGCGTTTTTTTGCTGCTTTGTGAGCGGAGGGCGCAGCTTTGTGCGCGCAACCTTGTCGAATGTGCGCGATCTTTTGTCGGATATGAGCGCAATCCAGGTTTTTGTGAGTGCAACCCCCATGCTCCTAGTTAACTTCCCACTTAATTTACGGTATTATAAAGTATTGAGTTTTCTATTCCTATTTTATATTGAGGTGGGTTTTGTGTCGTTGAAAAAGACGGCTCTCTGGCTCGGATTGCTGGCGATTGTTGTCAAGTTTTCCGGCTTTTTAAGAGAGAGTATTATTGCAAAGGAGTTTGGGGCAAGTCATTATACAGATGGGTATTTGCTGGCATTTTCATTCATCACCCTCGTGATTGCGATGATTTCCGGCGGGTTTAATAATGTGTTTTTACCGATGTACGTGAAAAATCGAAAGGATGAGCCAGAGCAAACGGAACATAATGCCAATGCGATCATGAACTTGACCGTGCTGCTGTTCCTTGTCATTTCCTTTGTCGGCTGGCTGCTGGCGCCTTATTTCGTACCGTTAATCTATGGAAAAATGACGCCAGAAACAGCTAAAATCGCGATTTCGGTTACACGCTTTTTCTTCCTATTTATGAGTGCGATCGCGCTTAACGGGATTTTAGATTCTTATTTGCAAGGGCGGCGGATTTTTGTGCCTTCACAAATCTCCAAGCTGTCCGCTACGCTAATGGGCGCCATATTCGCTTTACTCTTTTCCGACCAATGGGGCATTAATAGCTTAGCGTACGGTTTTATCTTCGGAACGGTGCTCGGCATTCTCGTTCAACTGTTCTTTTTATGGAAAAAAGACTGGCGCTGGACCCCTGCTTTAAAAGTAGAAAAAGAGTTTCAACGGGTGTTTCTCGTGCTGCTCATTCCTTCTTTGCTTAATTCAGTAGTTGGCCAGATTAATATGTTTGTGAATAAATCGTTCGCGGCCAGCACAATTCCTGGTGCGGTCACTTATTTAAATAACGCATCACTCATTACGAGCATTCCTCACACGATTTATGGAACAACGATTGCGGTTATCATTTTTACCTTATTGTCTGAACAAGTCGATGAGCAGAAAAAGTTCCAAAATACCTTTTTCATGGGAATGCAAGTTTCTTTGTTAACACTGGCTCCGATTGCGGCTGGATTGCTTTTAGTCGGACAAGAAGCGATTTCTTTCATCTTTGAGCGAGGGAAATTTACTGCTCATGATACGTATAATACGTATCTCGCTCTCCTGTATTACTTGCCAACCATTGTGACGCAAGGACTGCAATACATCGTCTCGAAATCAATGTATGCCCGCGGAAAAACAAAGGTTGTGTTCCGGATTAGTGTGACGACCATCGCGTTAAATGCCCTGTTAAACTGGCTCTTCGTCGGGCCGTTCGGCTATCCAGGATTAGCGCTGACCGGTTCGTTCGTGTCTGTTTATTATTTAGTCGTCAGTACTGTTTTCGTCTATAAAGATTTTGAGAAAAAAGAGGCGACGCGGCTGATCGGCCTTATTGGACGCGTGCTGATCGTAACGGCGTTCATGGTCATCCCGCTCTATCTTTTAAAAGAATTTACGCCAATTTCCAGTTTGTATTCATTATGGCAGCTAGCGATTATCGTTCCGCTCGGCGTGTTGTTTTACGTAGCCGGCCTGTTCTTCTTTTATAAGGAAGGGTTTCATCAATTGCTGAACCTTCTTAAAAGAAAAGCGCGTGCGCAAGGCAGGTGAGTAAAATGAAAGGATGGATGCTGGCGGTGGTGGCGGTAGTGTTGCTATTAGCAGGCTGCATGGAAGCTGATCATAGCAGACAAACAGCGGGTGAAACCGTGCCTCTTGGCGAGTTGAAGCTCGTTCTCTCTCAAAATCTGTCCCTGCAAAGCAAAACAGAGTCCAGCCTTTCTTCCTTTTATAAGGATACGCTTTACACCTATAATTGGGAAGATCGAGGCCAGTTAAAGATTAAAGTGCGCACGGTGAACAACGGCGATCAATTTGTGATGGTTCAGCTAAAGAATGTATCGGCCAAACCACTCACTCTTAAAGCAAAAGTGACACAGCCAAAAGCGGACGACTATTACTTTATTGATTGGCATCGGAAGTCAAAGCGGCGGCAGCACAACCCAGTCATCGGAAATGATGTCACCACTCCGCCTTCCGGCTTGCTTCGTTACACAGCAGACAGCCATTTTTTATACGAAGCGGTTGTCAGCAAACAGTATCAATCAAGAGTCAAAACAAAACTATATGAAAATGGCCAGCAAAGCACGATACGTGAACTGACAGCGGAAAAAGAAGCCCTGCAGCACGATGTATCTGGCTTTTCTTTCTTACTTGAAGCACCTCCAGAACAGCTGACAGAGCAATGGTTTTTACTCGCTAAAGAGCCTTTATTTAAAAGTGGTGACCACTTAAGCAGCTGGATTGATTTTCAATATGCTCATTATCAAGGAGTGAATAACTGGTTCACGGTGAATGGAGCGATCAAGAAGCTTCCATGGTCCATTGAGCCTTTCACAAAAAACGGTTACGGCAGACATCTCGGCACTCTCATTGAGAAAGCAGCGATTGACCAATATTTTTCATCAGGTGACCGGTATTTCTATGATTTGATGGCGCAATCCGTTGGAAACCTGCTTGAATACCGCAAGCAGAAACGCAGTTCGATTTGGCAAACTGAATATACCAGCACCTGGCTAAAACAAAAATACGATATTACTTCTCTTTATGTAGATACACGGCACAATGAGCTAATCGCTCTGTATTTATACCGAATCGGCAAGGAATTCAATGACAAAAAGTTAATGAACGTATTGCCAACCTATGCAGATTACTTGTTGAACTTAATCGCGATTGACAATATCGTGCCAACGAAAAAAGGCTATTTACCCGCTGATTACTACTCGCCATATCAGGGCAAGCAATTTATTCACACATCCCTTAACCATGCACTAGGGGAAGCAAACTTGCTTATGGATACTTATAAAGCGACCGGCGACAAAAAGTACTTGCTCGCTGCTAGTGAAATTCGCCTCGGCATCGAGTCACTCGGCACAAAATGGATCCGTCCTAACGGCGATCTTTGGTACCAGGTAAATTATGACCTGACCTTTGACGGAAACGACTATGAACAATTAACACTAGATGACCTTGAGCGTCACGAAAAAAAGTGGCAAGCAATCGGCGGCAAAAAAAGCCCTATTCTACAAAAATTAATGGAAAGCAAACGAAAGGCCATCCGGTAATGACCGGATGGCTTTGTTTATGCTTTTACTCTCTTTTTAAACAATATATTACGTAAAAGCAGTACCTTTTTATTTTACAACTGGCAATGGGGTGACATATGGAGAGTAGACATAAGCCTCTTTGTAGTTCAAATCGTCTGAAATGACTTTTTGCCATCCTGAAACAGAAGCACCGATCATAACAATAGGCATGCCGGCTTCTCTATACGTAAATTGGATAGCGCCGTTCGGAGCAGAGCGGACATTTAAGCCTTCGACATTCGTTAAACCAATTTGGTATTTTCCAAAGTCTTTACTACCAAGGTCTTTGTCAATCCGATACATGTGACCCGCTACTTTTCCTCCCCAAGCAATATCAGAAGCGTATTTTACGTTAATGCCGACCCCTTTATTCCCTGCGGCGGCCCCATTAGAAATACTTTGTTTCCAAGCTCCGACAGGATTAGGTACAACATAACGATCATTGAGATAGCCATCGGCTAGATGATACACACTTTCCACTGGAGAGGCGAACGACTTTCCTTCTTCCGGCTTGCTGTCATAGACAGCAATACCGAACAAGTTATTATTGACTTGAGCATGGCGGCTCATGCCGTAGTCGCTTTCATGGATGGCCATAGCGAGAATTAATAACGCATTGATACGCTTTTCTGCCTCGACTTTCTTAAGCGTAGCGCCAAGCCCTATTAACTTGCTCTTTTTCGAAGCATCCTTATACTTTGCAAGACCAGTAGCTTCTCTTTCGGCTAATGCTTTTTTAATAAAACTATCTAGTTCTGCGGCTGTGTAGTTAGTAGCTGTTCTAGCTGATAGAAATTGAAAATATTGATAAGCCGTTCCTGCAACCCGGCCTTGGTCATTATAGAAAGTGGCATTATCCCAGCTGTAATACTTTTGACCGGCATTCAAGAAGCTCGGCGCTTTCCCGGCTACATAGGATACATAATTTTTAGAAGCAGGCTGGTACATAAAATGCTGTAATTCCCCATTGCTTACCCGGTAATAACTGCGGCCTGGCGCTCCTTCAAATGGAACAAGCGTGCTGTCGCTGTGCTTCATATAATAATCTCTGCCGCCAAGTGATGCTTTTACATAGCTGTCAGTCGATGTAATATATTTTAGCTCCGCTCCTTTTACAGCATAAGATCGAGCTGTAGCGAATCCTGAATCACTATACAAGTTCACCGTGGCTCCGCTGTTACCCGCAAACACAATACCGCCATTCGTACGCATATGGACAATCTTATCACCTTTTAACACTAACTCCTGCCCACGTTGATCCATTGCCTGTTTAGCAGCTTCAAAGGTACTGTATGAACCGGAAGCGTATGTCAGCTTGCCGCTTGCGTCAATAGTCGCCACTTGATAGGCTTCGGATGGCGCCGGTGCTGGCTCTTCCTTCGGCGGCTCAGGCGTTGGCACCGGTGTTGGTGTTGGTGACGGCTCTGGCTCCGTACTGCCTGACGTCTTCTTTGCCTCTAACAGGCGATAAATGAAGGCAGCCGCATGATCGCGTCTCGCATTTTCCAAAGGATTGAAAATGGTACTGGAATATCCGCGGATAATATTCAGAACATAGTTTTTACTAATCGCTACCTTATGAGCCGAGCTTAAATCGCTAATATCAGTAAAAGGGGCTACCCTTTCGTATTTAACATCCATTTTTAGATAGTTAAGCGCATTGCTAATCATCAATGCCATATCTTTTCTCGTAATGAAATCATCGGGATGGAACCGGCCATCTGACCCTCCATTTACAATCTTCGCTGCTGCGGCTGCATTTACACCAGCAGAGAGCCTTAATGAAGATGGCACATCTTTAAAGACAGATGGACCATCAGGCAGTTCTAAAGCCCTTGTTAAAAAAGTGGCAAATTCTGCACGCGTAACACTTTGCTGCGGCCTAAAGTCACCGTCCGCATAACCTTGCATAATTCCTGCATCGATCATAGCTTGGATTTCATCTTTCATCGCTGCTTCTGTGTTTAAAGGGGTAACAACCGGGAATAGTAAACTGAATGACATAACCAGTGCAATAGCTTTATTTTTTTTCACTGTAATACTCCTTTCCGGTAACTCTAGGTTTCTTAGATTCTCTTATTCTATCGGTTTATGTTCAGAATTTAATAGTATAAATGGATAATTTTTATAAAGATTTTATTAAAAAAATAGCCCCGGAATCATTTCCAAGGCTATTAGTCTCCTATTATTTCGCGTTCATTGCATTATAGATTGCTACGGAGAATGCTTCACGAGTCGCACGGTGATCACCATAATACTTTTCAGTTTTAAAGATTCCCGTTTGATCAATTGCACTCATTGTTACAATTGGCTCGTATGCCCAGTAACTGCTTTTAATTTCAGCGTATGGGTTAGAAGCAGCCGCTGCATTGCCTAGTTTCAAATCGAAAGCTCTTTGAACAATAACCGCCATCTCTGTACGGCTCATGTACTCATCAGGACGGAAAGTTTTATCAGGGAAACCATTGATAATGCCTGCTTCACGAATCGCTGCAATGTCTACCGCAAAACGGTTTGTTTTTGGCACATCTTTGAAATGGCTCATGACGACTGGCTTGCCTTTTAATACACGATTAATAATGGCTGCGGCTTGTCCGCGTGTAACCGGCTCATCCGGTCTGAAAGTATAATCATCAAACCCTTGAATGATATTTTGATCAGTCAAAGAAGTAATGGCATCGTAAGTTGGCGCTGTTTTTTCAACATCTTTGAATCCATCGAAAGATTCGACAACACGTTTTGCGCCGGTATATTTTGGGCCCCAGTAGCTATTATTTAATGAAACTAAGGCAATCCCCTGGCTTGATGTTGCATTTAATACCATGTTATTGCCTGCATAAATACCAACATGGGAGATTCCCGCTCTGTAGGTGTTAGAGAAGAACACTAAGTCCCCAGGCATTAACTGGCTCTTAGAAACAGCTGTGCCAATTTTATATTGCAGTTCTGTCGTTCTCGGGATAGAAACCCCTGCTGCATGTTTGTATACATATTGAGTGAAGCCTGAACAGTCAAATCCGTTTGGCGTTGTTCCACCGAATACATACTTAACACCCATGAATTTCTTCCCGTAATCTACTAATGATTCTCCAATAGACGCTGCTTGTACTTCTGTATGTGAAAGTGCTGGTATGGCGACTGGCGCGGTTGTCATTAACATAAACGAAGCTAATCCACTTGCTACGATTTTCTTAAATTTACCCACTGTAAACCCCCTGCATAGTTTTAAAAATATTTGTCTTTTTTCCTGTTTTTTCTCACTGAGGATATTGTAGCAAATATAAACCTACTATTCTTTTACGTTTGCATTACATTCACGTTTCCCTATGTAATGTAGAAAAAGGCTGAATTTACAGTGCTTCCAATAGATACATTTTAAGGAATCAGAAGACTTTGTAGGAAAATGTCTGTTTTTTAGATAAATACACATATTTATGTAACATAGAAATATTTTCGTAACAAGACTGATTATTCAGATATTTTGGGCTAGGTTGATTTCAAAAGTTATTTAACTTTCTGCCGCTAAAAAAATTCCATTTTAAGTATCTTTATATTTTTTAAAGTTATAGATTATTCTTTTAGTAGTTGATTTTACCAGAAGGTGGCGACTCTTCCGTCATACATTTGCATCAACTTATACACTGCCGATATCCTGCAGCAAAAAGCTGCAAACTATAATAGAAAAAAGCTGCCTTTATGAAAAAAGGCAGCTCCTTTGTTTTACCTTAATTGCTCGTTCATTGCTTTTGCTAGAAAAGCAGAAAACCCAGCTCGGTTAATGGCTGTTGAAGGACGGAAAGTCCGATCTTCAAAGCCGTTAATAATATTCTTGGCAGCTAGGCCGTTAATATATTCATAGCCCGTTACTCTTGAACTAATATCCTTGAAAGGACCTGTTGACTGACCAGCAATGTGATAAGCTTTGGCAATTAGAATCGCCATCTCTGCACGGCTAACTGGTTCATTAGGACGGAAGGTTCCATCTGGGTAACCAGAAATAACTTTTGCTTGAGCCAAAGATTCAACGTAACCGGATGAACCAACGGCAGCCGTTACATCTTTAAACCTCGTATTTCTCTTTGTGCCGTCCAAGCCTAAAGAGGTGCCGAGCAAGATAGCAGCCTCGCTCCGCGAAATAGAACGCTCTGGCCGGATTTCCCCATTTGGATAGCCCTTCATAATTCCCTCATGATATAAGTAAACGACAAAGCGGTTATACCATTTATCAAGAGAGACATCTTTCAGCGCGGGTGCTGGATTTCCAACTTTAAGCGATACAAAATTGGGGCTTTCTTTGCCATTCACAACAGGGTGGAAATAATACTGCACGGTCCCGTTGGTTGCGTAATCAACCATTTCTGAAGCCTTTGCCCCTTTTGTTATTAACGTATCGAAACGATAGACGTTGTAAGCAGTAAACTTGGCAGCTGCATCGCTCGTATCGATTGTCACTTTTCCTTTGCCATCAGTACTGTAGGGTAAGGAAAAGGCAGGGTCAGTCGGATTTTGGTCAACCTGTGCCAATCCGTAACCATAGAAATCATCTCTGCCAGACGCACCTAGATCTATAGCGTTTTTCTGCAACAGCATACGTATACGCTTATTCGACATTTCCGGATACTTTTCTTTATAGAGAGCAGCAAGACCTACCACATAAGGAGAAGCCATAGAGGTGCCCGAAAGTGTTCTGTATCCCACCGGCTCGCTTGTTTTTATAGTAGTTGGGTATGTACTATAGATTTTTTCTCCTGGAGCTGTAAGTTCTACTTCTTTTCCAATTGAGGCAAGCGAACCATGACCTTTATTTGCATCAACGGAAGAAACAGCGATGACCTCCGGAAATTTAGCTGGATACTGAACAGATGAAGGCTCTCCCGTTAGCGGCTCCCCTTCATTCCCTGCAGCAGCTACAACAAGAACTCCGCTGTCGTAAGCCCGCTGAATCATGCGGTGCAAATAGTCGTCTTCATACGGCGATGTGATACTAATATTGATAATATCCATTTTATTTTTAATCGCCCACTCGACTCCAGCCATCATCGTCGATGTGGTTCCATCACCTAATTTATCCAGTACTTTAATCGAATAAATTTGCGCGTTAGGTGCAACACCGACCACACCAATTGAATTATTCTTTGCAGCAATGATTCCGGCAACATGAGTACCATGACCATTATCGTCGTTGTAAGAATTCTTACAACCATCTATACGAAGAATCGTCATCATGCAAGCACCGCCGGCCACTTGAAGATCCGGATGCTTCGTATCAATCCCCGAGTCAAGAATTCCTACTTTTACTCCTTTACCCGTCAGCGTACTCGGAACACGTTTATCCGCTCCTACTGCTTTATACCCCCATTCTATCCGCTGCTCACTTTTTTGCATCGGTTTATCATATTTAATCGAATGAATAGTCGGCTGAGCCTCTAACCGCTTCTTTTGAACATCGGTAATTTCAACAGCAGCGGCTGGTAATTCATCAAATATATAATTTACGTCTTCCGTATACTTCTGTAATAACTGACGATCCACTTCTTCGTTAAACAAAACTATGGCTCTTTTTTTCACAAGTGCGTTCGCATCTGCATTTGCCGGAAAAATGTGAAGAAAGAGAAGCGCAGTAAACAAAAGAAGAAAGTATTTCATCATTTTACCCAAAGTAAACACCTCTCTTTTCGCGAAATAAAATAAGGGAGGCAGTAAGCTGCCTCCCCTTCATTGTAACTTTTATTCTAGTAGAATTCTATTTTATTATTTTCCTATTTTGCTACGCCGTATAAGGCGTCAACATCATAGCCCTTCGCTTTATAGTAGTCTAAAGTACCAAAGTAAATCGCTTTGGCAGCTGCGTTTCTCCAATAATCAGAACGAAGCATATCGTTATCCTTCTTCGTGTCAATGAAACCAAGCTCTACTAAAACAGCGGGCATCGTATTTTCACGAATGACGTGGAAATTACCGTTTTTCACGCCGCGGTTAGCTAAGTTCCATGCAGTCAGCATACGCGCTTGAATCTTGGAGGCCAACAGCTTGCTGTCCGCGACATTTGGATTTTGGTAAGCAGAATAATAGTAGGTTTCTGTTCCTGTCCCGCCGCCAGCATTCGCATGAATGCTGATGAAAGTGTTAGCTCCGACAGATTTTGCGTAGCTGACACGATCTCTTAATTCGACAAATTTATCTGTGGAACGTGTCATTTTTACTTGGAAAGGCGTTTGCTTGAATAGGTTATTTACCTTTAATCCTGTATCAAGGACGACATTTTTTTCATAGATTCCGAAACCTGTAGCACCTGAATCATGGCCTCCATGTCCCGGATCGAGCACAATCACTTGCTTAGCAATGCGCGGGTCAACATTACCGGCATTCGTTGCTTCAGCTGTATTGCGCAAGTAAGCACCATGCACAAATCCTTGAAGAGAGCCATATTTAATATAGTTCCATGAACCTACTTTATACGCGCTTAGTACTTGTTCATTTTGCTTAACTGCCCCAACCTTTGGATAGGCGTCACTTGGTCCTGTACGAACATTTAAGCTATCTACATTAATCCAGCGGGCATCTTTAAAAGTAACGGTATTGTCAATCAAACGAAATTGCGGATTAATAGCGCGCGCCAAAAAGACAGAGAAATCTGCACGAATGATAAATTCATCCGCACCAAAAGAGCCGTCTGCTTTCCCCTGAGCAATGCCGCGGGATTTTAAAGCGCTAGCTGCGCCGGACAGCTTGTTGCCATACTCATATCCAAATGCTTTACTGATCATAACCGCCATTTCACCGCGTGTTACTTCCTGATAAGGATGAAATGATTTATCACTGTATCCAGAGAGAATGCCTTTGTCAGCAGCAGACTGGATGTAGCCTGAAGCAAACATGCCAGAACCAACGTCTTTGAAAGAAGTTGGCCGTTTTGTGCCATTCAATTGAAGTGCACGGCCAATAAATGTAGCGGCTTCTGCACGAGTGACCCGTTTATTTGGACTAAATTCAGTAGCGGATGCCCCTTGAGCAATCCCGCCTTGTGCCAAGTAATAAATCTCCTTAGCTGCCCTATGGGAAGCTCCCACATCTGTAAAATTTGTCGCAGCTTGCGCTGTATTTTTAACTCCAAATAGAGGAATGACCAAAAGAAATGACAAAAGAACTAAAAAAGAACTTTTTTTCACACCTCTACCTCCCTTCTTATTTTTTTCCATTCTAACATATTTATAAAAAAACAAACGGCCATCTCAAAAACTACTTTTTAAATTTCATTGAACAATATTACTAACTAATTAAATAAAAGTATTTTTACCCTTAATTTGCCATAAAAAAGAAACAGGTGTAACGCAATTGAAAAAAGACTAAATATTACAAATTATTTTGACTTACCGGTACCACCCCCTCCCCTTTTCCGAATCCAGCTTTTTTCTCCTGCTTTTTTGTTTTATAATGAAAAGATATGAAATTTCTATAGAGATGTCTTGTTTCTATTAGAAATAACCCCGGTTTCCCCTGGGTGAAGGAGGTTCAAAACATGTCTGTTGAATCAGCGGCGCTAGAAAAACAATTAGATGCTTTTTGGGCAGATTTACAAACAACATTAAATCCCGCTCTTTCTCGTGATAAAGCCATTATGGAATTGGGGTTTCGTCTGTACTCAAATGAGCAAGCCGCATTGCGTCACATGTCCACTGGATTAGTCAGCGGTTCAGTCATACAGGCAGACAGCGAATTATTTCAGGTCTATCTCGATCTGTCTTCCCCTCATTTAAGCAGCTGCACTTGTACCCAAGACCAATGGTGCGCTCACCAGCTAGCACTTTTCTTTGCAGCTTGCCAGGATACATCTAAATCTGCTTATGACTTTTTCAATGACTGGCAGAAGACCCCACACAATCCAGCAGCAATTCCTGGTGTGATGCGGGCCAGTGACTTATTAAAAACGACGACTGCAGCCGATGATGGACCGGATGCTTGGATAAAGAGGATCGAGCACGCAGCCCAAGAACGCCTGTCAGCTCGATCTGTTCAAAAAAATCCTTATGTTGTTGAATATGAGGGCAGACATGTACATGAACATTTACTAAAGCAGCGTCCTGCAAAAAGAGAGTGGCAGCCGCTCTATGAATTATATGTAAGCTTTGGGCTGCTGTCTTTTATAACAGAACTATTCAGTGAAACGACGATCTCTAAGGAATTGTTACATCGTGCTTGTTCGTCTTTTTTATTTTATATAGTGGAAGAAGCAGCGGATGCTGCAGAAGATATTGGGATGCACGCCCTGCCCTTTGAATTTGACCCGTATATTCATTATTTGCGACAAGAATCTTCTTCTCTATTAGCACGGAAGAATCACGTGTTTACGGCACAGCGCATTGATCTATACCGCCAGCTGTGGACGGCTCTTTTTAAGCGGGAAGCATGGCGGAAAGAAGAGCGGCTGCGGCTGCAGGCGCTTCTGGAGGAAAAGCAAGAATTAACGGTATCAATCGGCTACTTGCATCACCTTTATTTAGCAGATGAACTGGACAGTTTTACTGCTTTCGCTAAAAGTCTGCCGGACACAGGGGTCGATCTATATCTATTCTGGCTAATAGATGCTTTTAATACGAAGCAATATGAAAAAGCCCGAATGCTGATCAGAATTGTGGATCAAAAGCTAGAAGGCTACCTGGAGCAGCTGGAGCAAGGCGGCAGTATGCAAAGCCGCCGGTTCGTCCATTGGTTTCTAACCTATATTGATACGGATTGGCTAATGGAAAAAGAGCCGCTGCTTTATAAGAGCTTATTGGAACGGATGCTGCCGTATAGCTATTCAGAATTGAGCTTTTACTTTCTTCAGACAGAACAATATCGCGAGTGGGTAGAATTGCAATTGTGGATGGATAGCGAACTGCCTGAGCTTGACCGTAATGGGCTTAAAGAAGCAGCGAAGCAGGCACCACACGAAGTATTACCTCTTTACCATCATGGCATTCTACGTTTAATCGAGGAGCGCAATCGGGCAAGTTATAAAAAAGCTGTCCGTTATTTAAAACGGCTGCGAACACTTTATAAAAAATTAAAACGAACCGACCGTTGGGATATGTATATTCACAGCTTGTTGGAAACGAAAAAACGATTGCGGGCTTTCCAGGAAGAATGCAGAAAGGGTCAGTTAACGGATGCTTAAAACAAGAACAATCACGATTTATATAAAATGGCTAGAAGATAAGCATTTCTTTCTCTGGGCAGAAGCAGAAAACGAACGCCTTCTTCCTCCAGCTGAATGGGTGAAGCAGCTGTTTCTTAGTCATGAGGAGAGCTTTTATGGCTCCTTGCTTGAAACAACTTCCTACAAGGGCAAGGATGGTATTCTTTTATCCGCCTGGCAGTGGGTAACGCTTTTTAAAAGTGAACAATTCAATCGCTTTATCCGCTGGGAATGGGATGAACTCGGAGACTTTAGCCTTGCGGCTGCGCCAGCTATCTATGAGGCCATTACAGATGGCGGTTTCGTCCCACACTTTAAAGAAAATGGCTTATCCTTTCAAGTCCCCGACTCTGTTTGGGAAGAATTTGGACCTGAGTTTTGGGAAGAATCCGTCGTGGAAGTCAGTAATCGCGAGCTAGTCACTTCTCTTTTTCAAAGTTGCGCCGAACAGGCTTTCAACGAAGCAGGAGCAAACTACACAAAAGCGAATCAGCTTACTAGCGGGAAGTTAACACCAGAAGAGTTAAACCGTTATTTTGATGCGGCCCGCTGGCGTGAATGGCTTGGGACAGATGAGACTACTGCTCCTTTTACTGCTGGTCTGCGGCTAATAGAACCAGCGGAAGATCATGAAGATTGGTCACTTGAGACCGTGCTTATTAGCCGTAATAACACCGAAAAAGTATATCCGCTAAAAGGAAGAATTTTAAAAAACTGGCAGCCCTACCTTCCTGAAGCGGAAGCAGAGCAGACGCGCTGGCTGTGTCTCTTTCCTTGGCTAGAAGAAGCTGGGACGCTTCGTTCTCATTTATCGGAAGAATGGGCCTTTCTCTTTTTAACAGAAGCCAGTGAAAAATTAATTCAGCTCGGTGTCCCTATTCTCTTGCCTTCATGGTGGGAATCCATTCGAAATGCATCTTTGTCGCTGTCTGCCAAAGTGTCTTCAACCACTTCGAGCCGGCCTTCATTCGTTGGTCTGCAAGCGATTCTTGATTTTAACTGGCGTTTATCAATGAACGGGGCGGATTTGTCTGAAGAAGAGTTCCTGAACCTAGCGGCTAATAATCGCCGGCTTGTAAAAATAAATGGAGAATGGATTCAATTAGATCCTGAAATGGTGCGTAAAATTCAAGGATTAATGAAGAAAGCAAAAAGAGAAGGACTTCGCTTACAGGACCTACTTGAGCAGGAGCTCGTCCCTCTAGAAGAGCAAACAGATGATTGGACGGATCCACGGCTATTTGCTCATATACAGATTGAGCTGAACCGTTCATTCCGTAAAATGATTGCCCAGCTGAAGGATGTGTCCTCCCTTCCAGTTCTGCCAGCCCCCGCTGATTTACATGCTGAATTACGGCCATATCAGCAGTTTGGCATGAGCTGGCTCCTATTTTTACGCTCTTGCGGATTCGGTGCGGTCCTTGCCGATGACATGGGGCTCGGTAAAACGATCCAGCTGATTTCCTACTTGCTGCATGTAAAAAAGCAAGAACAGCCAACCACCCCTGCCCTGATTATTTGCCCAACTTCTGTTCTTGGAAACTGGCAAAAAGAGTTGGAACGGTTTGCTCCTGGATTACGGGTCGCTCTTCATTATGGCAACAATCGAAGACAAGGAGACAGCTTTGAGCAGCTAGCTAATGAAACAGATGTTATTTTGACGACATACAACCTTTCCCATCTCGACTTTGACACATTGTCATCCATTGAATGGAACACAGTCGCACTAGATGAAGCGCAAAATATAAAGAATGCTCAAACGAAGCAATCACGGGCTGTACGCAAGCTGAAAGGCCGTCATCACATTGCATTAACAGGGACGCCGATGGAAAATCGCCTTGCTGAGCTATGGTCTATTTTTGATTTTACAAATCACGGGTATTTAAATAGCCTTGCGTACTTTCAGAAGCATTATATTGTACCGATTGAGAAAGACGGTTTGAAATCGAAAATCGAGCAGCTGCAAGCGAAAATTCGCCCGTTTTTACTAAGACGGACGAAAAATGACCCTGAAGTGGAATTAAATCTTCCTGAAAAGCTCGAGCAGAAAGAATATTGCCCGCTTACAACAGAACAGGCTGTCTTATACGAGCAGCTCGTTAATGAAACGATGGAGGAAGTGAGGAAATTAGAAGCCTTCGAGCGCCGCGGGTTAATTTTACAAATGCTGAATAAAATTAAACAGCTGTGCAACCACCCTGCGCTTTATTTAAAAGAACAAGAGCCCGCACATATTGTGGAACGCTCTGAAAAAATGAACAAATTAATGGAGCTAATCGACAACATTATGGAACGCCAAGAAGCCTGTTTGATCTTCACCCAATACATTAATATGGGGGAAATGATCCAGCAGGAAATAGAGAAACGATTTGCCATTACGGTTCCCTTCTTAAGCGGCAGCACCTCTAAAGAGCAGCGTGATCGTTTCGTTGCCGACTTTCAAGAAGGACGCTTCCCTGTCTTTTTACTGTCATTAAAAGCAGGAGGCACAGGGTTAAACTTAACTGCCGCCAATCATGTCATCCATTTTGACCGTTGGTGGAACCCTGCGGTTGAAAACCAGGCCACGGACCGGGCCTACCGTATCGGTCAAAACCGCTTCGTTCATGTCCATAAAATGATTACGACAGGCACGATTGAGGAAAAAATTGATGCGATGCTCGAGAAAAAACAAGCACTCAATGACGAGATCATTAGCAGTGACCAGTGGATTACGGAAATGGACGACAACGAGCTGGAAGAGCTTCTTATTTTAAAATAACCTACACGAAAGAGCCGGTTCAGAGGAGGAGCCGGCTCTTTTAGTGAGGAAGTATTTCGGAGATCCATAAATCGCAGAGCCTGTATGGCTAAATAAGATAGGATAGTTGAGGTGTCATTTTATAAGCGAAGATGAATCATCGAGTAGCCGGTTGTGGAGCGGTCTGAAGAGATCGCTGTTCTATAGATTTTAGCTGTTCTTCAACAACGCGGAGTCTGGCGAGAGTTTTGCCGAGGCAGTAAGTTACTTCTTCTAACCTTTTTTCAAGTCGTTCGTTTGACATCATTTTCTTTTCCCTCTTCTTTCTTCTCTTTCCTTTACGGAATTGTTAAGATCGGCAATAGCTCAGAAGCAGTTGAGCGTTTCTTATCCATAAAGCGCACCGTATGAACGCTCACTTCCGTTACGTATACTTTTTTCCCGTCTGTGTTCTCATAGTTTCTCGTTTGAATCGTACCGAGTACACCGATGAGTGATCCTTTTTGACAATACTTCGCTGTATTCTCTGCCGACTTATTCCAAACGGTGCAGAAGATAAAATCGGTTTCTGCCACTCCTTCCTGATTACGATATGGCCGATTAACAGCAACTGTCATATTTAAGAATGGCCGGCCATCTGTGGTGTATTTCACGACGGGGTCTTTCGTTAATCTGCCGACGAGCGTCACTTGGTTAATCAATCATGTCCCTCCTTTCTGCAGGTATGCTCTTATCGTAGTCCAAAAGCAGTCTAAAAGTAAAAGCCGCATTTTCGAGCTATATCGCTACATTATCTAAAAATCTAATGGTTCTCTATGAAAAAAGACAAATCCCTGCAAGGAACGTGAAAAATCGCTGCATTCAAGTTTGTAGGGTTCTTCATAGGAACATGCTATACTTCTCAGTAGAAGGAATTAAAAAGGAAGGGGACATGAACTGCATGAAAACCTTTAAAATTGCTGGCTTTTATCTGGCCGAGCAAGACGAGCCTCAGGAGATCGAGTTACTGGACGGGCTGATTATTAATAGAGAAGATGACAAACGCTCTTGGTTAATTGAACTGTTCGTTCATCCGAAGTATGAAGAGTTGTTTCGAGAACTCGAAAAACGGGAGGATGAACTGAAGGTTCAAGTATTAATTACTCATCCAAACAATGATCCCGCCCTTTTTTCTGCACGAGTGAGAGAGTTAAACACCCTCGAGGACGGCACTAGTGTTCTTCTCGAAGGAAGACTCCGGCAGATGCGCAATGAATACGCTAAGCAAGTCCTTTCCGATCTTGTTGGAAAAGGACTTAGTGGCGAGAATCTTGTAAATACGTTTAATACTCACCTCAAACAAAGAAAAAATGCTCCATCTCCATCTGTTAAAGAAACATAAAAGCCATCTCGCCTAAGCGGCGGGATGGCTTTATCGTTTGGCTTGGTCATTTAAGAAACTATGAAAAAAAGGCAACCTCTATATGGCTGCCTTTAATGAACAACACTGGATTGAAGTTCATCCAACCCGGTATCCATTTTATTATGGAGTTTTTGAATTATATATTGAATGTCCTGTTTTCGATAGTCACGGACCGGTAATTCTTCTTCGTATACATGGTAATAAAGAAGTGCCGCAAGAGATAACTCAAATTCATTTGCAGGCATCATCTGCTCTTCTTTTTTTTTAACTGATCATGCAAAAGATCGATATAATACTTTGCCTCTGCCCTGCAAGAAAAGTCAAAATCGGTGCCCATTTCTTTTTGCAAAGCGTCTAGTTCTTTTAACTGGTCTGCTGTCGGTTCTTCTGAAAAGATTTTTTCAATGACTTCATTAATCTTTGCAGCCAGCTCTTCATGAAATTCAGGGCTTGCCTTCACTTCATTATCCACCTTGCTATACCAGGAGGAACTTGTATGAATGTAAGTTCTCCACTCATCCATAAAGTCTTCAAAGCGATAAGCCTTTTCTTCCCATGAAATTTTAGCCATATATTGTTCAAATGCCGTTTTAATCGAACGAGTGATACTTATTTTAATACCTTGAGATAAGCTGCTTAACATTTACAATAAGTACCTCCTAGAGAATCCTAATAAAACTTTGTAAAAATAGTAACATCTATTACTTTAACATACTTATACAGGAATTGACAAAGTTTTTTCGAAAAAACAAAAGTAGCAGATTCTTGATATTTTTTAGGGAAAAGGATTTATTTTACTAAATTCCTATATGCTAATCGACTTAAAATATTTAATCCCTCTATTTATATTATCACAAAAAAAACAGAGAGAAACCCCTCTGTTTTATCTTCTATTATTTTAAAGCAAATGTAATTTCAGCTTCACAAGCGAGTTCGCCGTTTACAGTGGCAATTGCTTTGCCTTTTCCAACCGGTCCGCGTAAACGTGTCATTTCCACCTCAAGGCGAAGCTGGTCACCAGGTACGACTTGGCGTTTGAAACGGCAGCTGTCAATGCCTCCGAAGAAAGCCAGTTTGCCGCGATTCTCTTCTTTCTTCAGCATCGCAACGGCCCCTACTTGAGCAAGAGCTTCGACAATTAAAACACCCGGCATAACAGGATACTCTGGAAAATGTCCATTAAAAAACTCCTCATTCACCGTTACATTTTTGATGCCGACCGCTCTTTTCCCTTCTTCCACCTCTAAGATTCGATCAACAAGTAGAAAAGGATAACGGTGTGGGATAATTTCTTTAATCTGCTGGATATCTAACATTTTTCTCCTCCATCACTATAATAAACTTTTAGCTAGCACTTCAACTAAGTGTATCCATATTTCAGGCAGGAAAACCTCAAGCGGATTCCCACTCCCAATAATACTGTAGCCAACCATGGCTCCCGCTATGGCAAAGAGTACGAGTAGAAATAAGTTAACAATAAACCGGCCAAGGGGGGTTAGCCTCGTACGTTTCTTCTTTCTCTGCAAATCTTCTGTCACATTGTTTCGTCCCCTCTAGCGTACGCCGTTAATAAGCCCCATCATTTGGTCAGCCAGAGAGATTGAGCGAGACTGGAACTGATAAGCGCGTTGTACATTTGTCAAGTCAGCCATTTCTTTTGCAAAGTCAACATTCGATTTCTCAAGTGCATTTTGCTGTATGGCAATATCCCCACGGTTAGCGTCCTGTAAAATTTCGTTTTCCGGGACAGCCGGATTATTAGGCATTGTCAATAAATTCGATCCTGTTTGAGTTAAAAACTGTGGCCGGTTGATTTCGACTACTCCAATATTCAACGTCTGTCCGCCAGCACGCAGCCTTCCACCACTTTCAAGCACAATATCACCGCTGTTTGGATTGAAGGTAATCGGTTGATTATTCTCTCCAAGCACTGGGTGGCCCTCTTCTGTTACGAGCATCACCTCATTGGCATTAACCGGAGTGACAGCAAAGGCTCCATCACGTGTATAGTGAACTTTGCCTTGTCCATTTTCCTGGACAAGCACTTTGAAAAATTGATTTTCTTTCGTGAAAGCGAAGTCTAGTTTGCGGCCAGTCTGTGTTACATTTCCCTGCACGCCCACTAATTGTGATTGGCTAATCTTCGCACCGTTTCCAATACGAATACCGTTCGGCGTTAAGCGGCCAGTCTCTTTATCTGTGCGCACCATGTTTTTTACATTCTGGTTGATTAGGTCAGTGAAAGAGGCTTCTCGGCGCTTGTATCCATTTGTATCGAGATTCGCAATGTTATGGCTTAGTATGTCCAGCTTCTGCTGCAGCTGGCCTAACGTATTAGCAGATGTGATCAATAGTTGATTCATTCAGTTTCCTCTCCCGGGAAGATTAATTCACGCGGCCGATTTCATTAGCGGCTTTTTCCATACTGCGGTCATACGCAGTTAACACTTTTTGGTTCGCTTCGAATGAACGATAGGCCGACATCATATCTGTCATCGTTCGAGAGGCGTCTATATTAGAGCCCTCTAAAAACCCCTGCTTCATCTGAAATTGCACGTCATTGCGGCCGGCAGCATCAGGAAGCGTTCCATTTTCCAAACGAAGCAGACCATTCCCTTCTTTTATCAGCAGATTAGGGTTTTCAGCAAACGCTAAACCAATCTGGCCAGCAGGTCTTCCATCTTCTGTAATCTGACCATTTTCAGTAATGGCGATGTTATCTGAATTTAATTGAATTCGGTTTCCAGCCGAGTCGAGAACGTAATGACCGCTTGCTGTTGTTAGAAAGCCGGCGTTATCCAAGGTGAAATTCCCATTGCGTGTATAACGCTGAACGCCGTCTTGACCTTGTATTTTAAATAAAACGGTTCCTACTTGTCCAGTATCTTCATTCACAGGCATATTGACATCTAAAAGCGCTACATCCGTCTTAAGTCCTGTTTCCCTCATATCTCCTTGCGAGAAATCAGGCTTCGTTTCCTGCATATAGACCCCTGTGTTTAGCGCGCCTACGCGCCGGCTAAGCGGAATGTGCACCTTATTTTGAACAGGCACAGAGGCTTTATCGATCCGTTGCAAAAGCATTTCCGGAAAGGCACGCAAGGAAGAACGGTCCTCTTTATAGCCCGGCGTATTAGCATTAGACATATTATTAGAAAGCATTTCAGTACGCCGCTGCTGGGCAATCATTCCTGAAGCGGCTGTGTAAAATCCACGAAACATATATCCACCTCATTAAAATTAAGATCTTCTCTTGCTCTTAAGCTTCCAGAAACTGTGGATCGCTTTATACATGTTCATTTCTGTTTTTTATTATATCACTCTTTTTCATCGGCCAAAAACTAGAAAAAGTTAATAAAAGAAAGCTAATTTCAACAAAAGTTTAAAAAAACGAGATGAGCCCTCCATCTCGTTTATGCTAACTTTGCTTTTGATAATTTATCAATGTTATCAAGCATAATACCTGTTCCTATTGCTACGCTGTCCATCGGATTTTCAGCAATGAATACAGGTACCTTTAATTCTTCAGCCAACAGCTGATCAATGCCGTGAAGCAAAGCGCCGCCTCCAGTTAAGATCACACCGCGATCAATGATATCAGCTGATAACTCAGGCGGTGTTTTCTCAAGTACGTCTTTCGCCGCTTTCACGATAACTGCAATCGATTCTCTCAGTGCTCTTTCAATCTCTTCAGAGTTTACCGTTAATAGACGTGGAAGACCGGAAACCATGTCACGTCCGCGAATTTCCATTTCTTCATTTCTGCTTCCTGGGTACACGCTGCCGATTGTAATCTTAATATCTTCCGCTGTGCGCTCCCCGATTAGCAATTTATATTCTTTCTTAATGGAATTCAAAATCTCATTGTTAAAATTATCGCCGGCCATTTTAATAGAAGCAGCCGTAACGATTGAACCCATGGAAAGAACAGCAACATCTGTTGTTCCCCCGCCAATATCGACGACCATATTGCCGCTCGGCTCGAAAATATCCATGCCTGCGCCGATCGCTGCCACTTTTGGTTCTTCTTCTAAATACACTGTTTTTCCACCGCTTTTTTCTGCCGCTTCACGGATAGCTTTTTGCTCAACACTTGTAATGTTAGTCGGACAGCAAATCAAGATACGCGGCTTCGACAGCAAGCCTTTCAAATTCAGCTTGTTTATAAAATGCTTTAACATCGACTCTGTTACATCAAAGTCAGCGATCACTCCATCTTTTAGCGGGCGGATGGCCACGATGTTCCCCGGCGTTCTCCCAACCATACGATGAGCCTCTTCACCAACAGCCAGAACTTTATTTGTATTTTTATCAATGGCTACAACAGATGGTTCATTTAATACAATTCCTTGACCTTTCACATGAATCAATACATTTGCTGTCCCCAAATCAATTCCAATGTCTTTTGAAATCATTAGAGCAGCCCCCCTTTTTTATTATGTATTTTTATTTATTTCCATCTTTTTATATCTATTTACGTATGAAACAGGAAGAGTTCCCAATTTTTTATTTTAGCATATTTGACACAAAAAAGCCGGATTATTTGTAAACTTTCTTCCTGCTTTACACACAAAAAAATCCGCCCCCATGAGGCAGATTTCCTTTTTTATTTTTGAAATTAATCAGACTTCAGCCCCTGAACCGCTTGCCTTCTTTAAAGCATCTGAATATTTTTTCTTCGTCGCTTCCCCTCCACGCAGATGTCGAATAGACTTATGATAATCGAGGATTTCTTTTACCTGCTGGGCAAGATCCGGATTCACTTCCGGCAGCCGCTCCGTCAGATCTTTATGGACCGTGCTTTTTGATACGCCAAATTCTTTTGCAATCACCCGCACGGTTTTTCTTGTCTCCACGATATACTTGCCAATCCTGATCGTCCTCTCTTTGATGTAATCGTGCACACCGCTCGCCTCCTTCATTGGATGTGAGACGTGTGAAATGAGACTCGCTTTCGCTTGAATGAAATAATATAAATCCGCATGCAGCAGCGCCTGCACACGGAAAGAAAGCTCTCACTTTCTTTTCTTCCGCAACTAGACTGCTCTTGTTATCATCAGGTATTTGTTCGTCTAACGACTCCTCACCTCAAACCATCCCTTTTTCTTTATACAGGTTTTATTATTACTATATTGGCGAGGCGAGGAAAATATGTACAGGATTGGGAAATAAATAAACGGGAAATGTTTCTCAAATTCTGGCCGATTAGAAGTTGCTTTCAATTCAAAAGAAGCACACAAAAAAGCAGCCCATGATGAGCTGCCAATACCTAGTTTATATACGATCAGGCTATTATGAGTTACTGTTATCCTCTTTATTTTCAATCGTGCTGCTATCTTGCTCTTCACCAGGTGAACTTTCTTCTGTTTGTTCAGTCGTCTCTTCTTTCGTTTTGTCAGTGGACTCTTCTGTCACCTGATCTGTTGATTCCTCTGCTTGTACCGGCTTAATCGATTCTTCAATCGCTGCTACCGTTTTATCAAAGCATTCAAGCGGATTAATCGCTACGTTGTCTTTACGTACTTCAAAGTGAAGATGAGTGCCTGCTTTTTCGTTGAAAAGACTTTTGCCGGCTTTAGCAATAACGTCTCCTTGAGAAACTTGATCGCCTTCTGCTACTTTAATATCTTTAACTGATTGGTAGTTTGTTACAAAGCCATCCGTATGCTCAATGACAATGACATTGCCAAGTAAAGCATCGTTCTCTTGGACCTTGACTACCTTGCCACTTAAAGCGGCCGTCACATCAAACGTTTTGCCGTCTTTTGCTGCATAATCAATTCCTGTGTTTGGATGGTACGTATTATTATAGACTACGAGAGCTGCTTCTTGTTGTTTTTCAGAGGCCTTTTCATCGTAAAAGTTCGTTTTGATCACTGCTTTGTCTTCATCCTTCAAAGGCAACGCCATTTGTTCTACGGATGAGTTAACTTCTTCTGCTGGCTGATCAAACAATCCTTTGTCTACTGCACTTTCTTTTGGACCTTTCACTTGCTCTTTCTCCGGGCCTGCTAGTTGGTACCAGATAATGCCTGAAATTAAAATAGCGGCACTCATTAAGTAAATAGCAGGGAACACCCAGCGATTTTTAAACATTTTCTTCATTTTTTGAGAAGTATTTTTCTTTTCTCCCTCTCTCATGTTCATCACCTCAGCAATCAGTGTGAACACTTTCCAATGAATCTATACCTCCATTTGGAAAATTTTTCGTTTCTGGAAAAATCGTTATAAATATGCCACAAAACAAAAAATGAGTAGGTCGAAAATCATGTTAGAATGGGTTAAATCTTATTTTATTTAAGGTGGTGTATAGGATTGAAAAAATTGGCAAAGGGCTTGTCCACCATTGCACCGTTCCTCTATATGATAGCAGTATGGATTATGTCCAGTATGCCGGATAATGTCATTATTGAACTTCCCCAAAGCGAAGCAGACCGCTTTTTTAAAGAATCTTTACATTTAATTGAATTTGCCATTTTATATAGTTTGATTGTAAATGCTTTTCTAGCCCATGGCCGCTTTACAAATGCTGTCCATGTGGCTGCCGCCCTAATTGCCTGTTTTTACGGATTAATTGATGAGATCCACCAGGCATTTGTTCCATTTCGTTCAGCTACCGTCATTGATGCGGTTAAAGATATAACAGGGGTGCTCGTTTGCTTTCTTATTGTTCAATTTACCTATTTTCAGCGGCCGAACAGTTTGATCAGCCGCCTTATGAATAAATTCACCCACTGGACAAGCTCTTAACTCCTTGCAGCAAACGGCAAGGAGTTATTTTTTGGCTGTTACCTTGCCTTTCAAAAAGTGTTCAGCTTCCTCTATTTTCGTCTGCTGATAATAATGGGCGATGATTTGTTGATGCGTCTTTCCTTCCTTAGCCATGCCGTTAGCTCCGTATTGGCTCATTCCAACCCCGTGGCCGTAGCCTTTTGTCGTAATAATGACGTTGCCGGATTTGAGTACCCAGTTGAAATCAGACGAGGCGAGACCCAGTTTTTCCCGTACTTCCCTTCCTGAAAACTCTTTACCGCCAATTTTTACGGAAGCAATGCGCTTGCCTGCTGTTCGTGCTGTAATTGTGCCCGCTTCTGTCTTCCCTTTCACAGATATCCCAAGCTTTCTCTCAAACTCAGTGAGGGGCATAATTTTTTTAGAGCTATATTTAGGAGAAGACTCATCCCAAGGGCTTGTCACACTCTTTAAATAAGGAAGCGCCTCGTTCCAATACTCCTCTGAATTCTCTGTATATCCATTGCTCGTTGAGAAAAAGGAAGCAGTGATCGGAGTGCCGTCATATGTGATGATTTGGCCAGCTGTTTCCTGTACGGCTTCATCAATTTTTTGCGATTTCCATTTAAAATCGCTGCCCCAGATTTTCTTCAATTCTTCCTTTGTTTTAAAAACTTGGTGGTTGACCGTGTCAGTAACGTTAGCTTGGCCATTTACTTTACTGCCGCTGATCAATTGCTTCACAATGAATGTTCTAGCTGTTAAAGCTTGAGCTTTTAATGCTTCTTTTTCAAATTCAGCCGGCATTTCCGCCGCTACGACCCCAGCCACATACTCTTCAAGTGGAAACGTTTCTATCTGCTTTGTTGCAGAACGAAAAACAGCTACTTCTACAGCAGGCTCCTGCAAAGCAGAATCATGTACGTTTTTTTGGGTCTTTAATGACCCTTCCTCTTCTTCTGATGAAAATAAGCTAACGAGTAACGAAGGAATAATAATAGCAACTGCGATGAGTCCAGCAAATAGAACGGAAATGGTATGTCGTTTTTTCATCCAAAAGAGGCCTCCATTTAATAGATTGAGCACAAAATTACTGCCCACATTTAACAATATGGCCCACTTTATAGGGATATGACATTTTTTAGAATAGCAGTACTTTTAAGCTAGCTGGCTTGCTCACAATGTTAGCTGGTTATTTACGTTTATAGTCGGTTGTTCATCATTCTAACGCTTTTCTTTACGTTAACAACAAAAAAACTGCTCCGCTTCGTAGCAGAACAGCTTTTTGATATTAAGCGTTAATGTCTGTAATCATTTTTTCGGAAGAAGCTTCTGATACTTCGGCTTCTTCTTTCACACGGATAATATCTGCGCCAAGGGACGCTAGTTTTCCATGGAAGTTCACGTAGCCGCGATCAAGATGTTTTAATTCTGTTACACGTGTATAGCCATCTCCGACTAAACCAGCAAGGATTAAAGCAGCCGCTGCACGTAAGTCGGTTGCTGCTACTTCAGCGCCTTGAATATCGGCTGGTCCGTTCATGATCACAGAGCGGCCTTCAATTTTAATATTGACGTTCATACGGCGGAACTCTTCAACATGCATGAAACGATTTTCAAATACAGTTTCCGTAATCATGCTTGTGCCTTCTGCTTTTAACAAAAGAGCCATCATTTGTGACTGCATATCTGTTGGGAATCCAGGGTGAGGCATTGTTTTAATATCAACAGCCTTTAACTTCTCTGGTCCAACAACACGTACGCCATTATCTTCTTCTGTGATTTGTACGCCCATTTCCTTCAGCTTAGCAATCAGAGAAGACATATGCTCAGGAACTGCTCCTTGAACGAATACGTCACCGCCCGTAATAGCCGCAGCTACCATAAAGGTACCCGCTTCGATGCGATCAGGGATAATCGTATGATCCGCTCCGTAAAGCTCTTCTACTCCTTCGATCCGAATAGTTTCCGTACCAGCTCCAACTACTTTACCACCCATTGCATTAATTAAATTAGCAAGATCAACGATTTCCGGTTCTTTTGCCGAATTTTCGAGCACCGTCGTGCCCTCAGCTAAAGCAGCAGCCATCATAATATTTTCAGTCGCGCCCACACTTGGGAAATCAAGGTAAATTTTAGCTCCCTTTAATCGCTTTGTTACTTCTGCTTCAATAAAACCATTTTCTACCCGTACAACAGCACCCATTGCTTCGAATCCTTTTAAATGCTGGTCGATTGGACGTGAACCAATCGCACAGCCTCCTGGAAGCGCTACTCTTGCTTTTCCTGTACGTGCAAGCAATGAACCCATAACAAGAACAGACGCCCGCATTTTACGTACATACTCAAATGGCGCCTCAACGAATAACTCTTCAGATGCGTCGACGGTTACTGTATTATTTTCAAATTTCACTTGGCAGTTTAAATGGCGAAGCACTTCATTTATTGTATATACATCAGAGAGCGTCGGTACATCCCGAATTACACTCTTTCCTTTACTAGCTAATAATGTAGCGGCGATGACTGGCAGAACTGAATTTTTCGCGCCTTCTACTTTTACAGTTCCGCTTAGTTTATGACCGCCGCGGACGATAATTTTTTCCAAACTTTTCCCCTCCGCGTCCAATTTATATATTAATATTCAATCGTAATGAGAGGCGTGCCTATAACAAAATTTGTCTCTGTGCCTCTCTGTTTTTTTCTTAGTCCAACTTGTACATTCATTTCATCATCCGAAAGCGGAAGATGGCTCCTAAAACGCTCCGAATAAATAGATAAGGAATAGAAATTTTTTTCAGAAATCGCTTCTCTTTTTTCAGCTTTCCAGCTTGATAGTAATTTATGAAGTTGATTTGACAAAACTTCTTCAAGTTTATCATCAAACTTCCCTTTAATACAAGTAAAAACCTGTGGCTTTCTATGGAAAATCTGTGAATATGTAGATTGAAACTCTTTCGCTAGGAAGCTCCGAATTTCCTTTTCATCCGTTGCCGCCACAGAGTAAAGCACATAGGCAACACCGCCGGCTGTGTCAGAAGAAACAATTTGTACCCTCTGGTGAACCGTTCCTTGTACGTATTCAAGAGTATATCCCTTGTTATTCATCGTACTAGGAGATGTAACCTGCCATTCAGTTAAAACCGACTGGAGTCTATGCACTGCCTCATCCGGCTCTTCTTCTAAGCGTTCGCGAGTATGTAAGGTCCATTCCTCGATTGATCCCCCCACACTTTTCACACTGTCCGTTAAAAGCAGCAAAGAACCACTTTCACCACCTGCACTTGTGTTATTCCCCATCAATAATACAATGAAACAGCCTAACAGCATATAATATCTATTTTTTAATAGATTCATTGATATCATCCTCTCCCTTATCACCAGTGTGACCCGGCTGGGGAAAGATAAACAGGGAAAAATACGACAAATTGCATGCTTTGTCGACAGTGTAAACTTGTTCAAATATTCACTTGTGTTTATACAAAAAGCCTTAGTAGGAAAATATAAATCTCCCTAAAGAAATAATATACAAAATAGAAAAAAATACAAGCATGTAAGAAGAACTATTTTAAAATTTTATTGGAATAAAAGCGGCAATTGGCGGGACCACATGAAGTAATCAAGGAAGAAATTGCTGACCGCTGAACCGATCGCAATCGATAACAGTATGAATAACAGGCGTGCTTGGACTACACGGTTAGCTTTTAACAACTGATCTAAGCGAATAGCCTGGAGCGCCCAAAAAGATAAACCGATAAAGACAAGATGTGACAAAATACTGAACAATGCATCTTGCCCAAAATTCGCCATCATGAATATCCCTCCTCCGTTTACGAAAATGATAGAATCTATGCATGAATCACTGAGTGAAAAAACCTCCCGTTTCCGGAAGGTTTTCTCTTTTATACTCTGCCTTCATAAACGTTAATACGGTTAACTGCCCGTTTCAATGCTAATTCAGCACGTTTAAAATCTACATTATCTTGTTTATTGCTCAGACGGCTTTCCGCTCTTGATTTCGCTTCTTTCGCCCGGGCAATATCAATGTTTTCCGCTGTTTCAGCCGCTTGTGCTAATATCGTCACCTGATCTGGACGGACCTCTAAAAATCCGCCGCTGACCGCGACCAAATCAGGTTTTCCAGCGCCTTTGTTTAAGCGAACAGCGCCAACTTGTAAAGGAGCGACCATCGGAATGTGTCCTGGTAAAATGCCAAGCTCCCCGCTTTGGGCTTTGGCACTCACCATTTCAACATCCGATTCGTACGCTGGGCCATCAGGAGTGACGATACTGACTTTAAATGTCTTCATTGTTTAACCCCCTGGTCCCTTATTATACCTCTACGCCCATTTCTTTCGCTTTAGCAACAACTTCTTCGATACTGCCAACAAGACGGAAAGCATCTTCAGGAAGGTTATCGTATTTACCTTCAAGAATTTCTTTGAATCCACGAACTGTTTCTTGAACTGGTACGTAAGAACCTGGCTGACCAGTAAATTGCTCGGCTACGTGGAAGTTTTGAGATAAGAAGAATTGGACACGACGCGCACGTGCTACAACCAATTTATCTTCTTCTGAAAGCTCATCCATACCAAGGATCGCAATGATATCTTGAAGCTCTCTATAACGTTGCAGTGTTTGCTGCACTTGACGTGCTACCTCATAGTGTTCTTCTCCAACGATTTCAGGAGAAAGGGCACGAGATGTAGAAGCTAGTGGATCCACCGCTGGATAAATACCCATTTCTGAAAGTTTACGCTCAAGGTTTGTCGTTGCATCTAAGTGAGCAAATGTTGTAGCAGGAGCCGGGTCAGTATAGTCATCGGCTGGTACGTAAATCGCTTGGATAGATGTAACAGAACCTACGCTTGTAGATGTAATACGCTCTTGTAATTGACCCATTTCTGTTGCAAGTGTCGGCTGGTAACCAACCGCAGAAGGCATACGGCCTAATAGGGCAGAAACCTCAGAACCTGCTTGTGTGAAACGGAAAATGTTATCGATGAAGAAAAGAACGTCCTGTCCTTGTTCATCACGGAAATATTCAGCCATTGTCAAACCTGTCAAAGCAACACGCATACGTGCGCCAGGCGGTTCATTCATTTGTCCGAAAACCATGGCTGTTTTGCTGATAACGCCAGAATCGCTCATCTCATGGTAAAGGTCGTTTCCTTCACGAGTACGCTCTCCAACACCAGCGAATACAGAGATACCGCCATGCTCTTGAGCGATGTTGTTAATCAATTCCTGAATAAGAACGGTTTTACCTACACCGGCACCACCGAAGAGACCGATCTTACCACCTTTAATGTATGGAGCAAGTAAGTCTACTACCTTAATACCTGTTTCAAGAATTTGAACCTCTGTAGAAAGTTGCTCAAAGCTAGGCGCCGCACGGTGAATCGCATTGCGCTGTGCTTCAGCAGGAATTTCTTCATTTAAGTCAATTGTTTCACCAAGTACGTTGAATACACGACCAAGCGTAATGTCTCCTACTGGTACGGAGATCGGCTGACCCATATCTATTACTTCTGTGTTACGCTGTAAACCGTCTGTTGAATCCATGGCAATTGTACGTACTGTATCATCGCCTAAATGGATAGCTACCTCTAAAGTCAACTCAAAGGCGTCTTTATCAGCTTGTGCACCAATTTGCACTTTTAACGCGTTATAGATCTCAGGAAGATGGCCGCTTTCAAACTTAACGTCAACGACCGGACCCATAACTTGAAGAACGCGTCCTTTGTTCATCTCTTTCCCTCCTGTCGTAATCGTTCAATCTATCATGTTGTTCTATCATTATATTTAAGGCTGTCTAGCTATAGGCGCTTAGCGGCTAGCCCGTACGGTGGTTTCAATATTTCTGCAGGAGTCAAAGAACGACTCCAACAGAAATCTCTCCAACCCCTATCGCACTGAACGAGCGCCTTCCGCTTTTCTAGACTACTCTAACGCTGCTACTCCGCCGACGATCTCTGTGATTTCTTGTGTGATCGCAGCCTGACGTGCGCGGTTGTATTGTAGTGTTAATGTATCAATTAATTCTTTTGCGTTGTCGGTTGCAGTTTTCATCGCTGACATACGTGCAGCGTGTTCGCTAGCCTTACCGTCAAGAAGTGCTCCGTAGATTAAGCTTTCCGCATATTGTGGAAGAAGAACTTCCATAATATCTTCTGCTGCCGGTTCAAACTCATAAGCTGTAAGCTTTTGAGAAGAAGTGGCAATATCAGTTAAAGGTAACACTTTCTTTTCTGTAACATCTTGCTGAATCGCACTGACAAAGTGGTTATAGTACATATAAAGCTCATCGTACATTCCTTCTGAGAAGAAGCTAACCGCTTTGTTCGCGATATCTTTGATGTCAGAGAAAGAAGGCTGATCCGGTAAACCAACGATATCTAGGGCAACATTCATTCCTCTATGAAGGAAATAATCGCGTCCCATACGTCCAACTGCAATAATAACGTATTCATCTTTAGATGAATGGCGTTCTTTAATTTTGTTGCTGACAAGGCGAAGAATACTGCTGTTATAAGCTCCCGCCAAACCGCGGTCTGAGGTAATAACCAAATACCCGGTTTTTTTAACGGGGCGGGAGACTAGCATCGGATGTGTTACATCTTTGCTGCCAAGAGCAATGGATGCGACCACTTCCTGAATTTTTTCCATGTAAGGAACAAATGCTTTGGCATTTGTTTCGGCACGGTTCAATTTAGAAGCGGAAACCATTTCCATCGCTTTTGTGATCTGGCTCGTCTTTTTAGTAGAAGTAATCCGAGTCTTTATGTCGCGTAACGATGCCACTGGTTCTCACCACCCTTTTTATGTTAGAAATTTACCTAGAAAGAGGGAAGGATCAGTCTGACCCACTCCCGCTCTTTACTATCTGGATAATTATTCAGATTTCGCAAACGTCTTTTTGAACTCGTTGATAGCTGCTTTCATTTCATCATCAGAAGCAAGTTCTTTCGTTGTGCGAATATGTTCTAACACGTTTGTATGGTTGTGATCTAACCAGCTTAACAGTTCATCTTCAAAACGACGGATATCTCCTACTGGAATATCGTCTAAAAGACCGCGTGTTAATGCATAAAGAATAACAACTTGCTTTTCAACTTTAAGCGGTTTGTTTAAGTCCTGCTTTAACACTTCAACTGTACGTGCTCCACGATTTAATTTCGCTTGAGTTGCTTTATCAAGATCAGAACCAAATTGCGCAAACGCTTCAAGTTCACGATAAGCCGCTAAGTCTAGACGAAGTGTACCCGCTACTTTTTTCATCGCTTTAATTTGAGCAGATCCCCCAACACGGGATACAGAAAGACCAGCGTTAATCGCAGGACGTACACCTGAGAAGAACAAGTCAGACTGCAAGAAGATCTGTCCATCAGTGATAGAGATAACGTTCGTTGGAATATAAGCAGAGATATCGCCTGCCTGTGTTTCAACGAATGGAAGAGCCGTAATAGAACCTGCTCCTAATTCATCGTTCAATTTAGCTGCACGCTCGAGTAAACGGGAATGCAAGTAGAAAACGTCACCAGGGTATGCTTCACGGCCTGGAGGACGACGTAATAATAAGGAAAGTTCACGGTAAGCTGCCGCTTGTTTAGAAAGATCATCATATACGATTAACACATGTTTACCGCTGAACATAAACTCTTCTGCCATTGTTACCCCAGCATATGGAGCAAGGAAAAGCATTGGCGCTGGTGAAGCTGCAGAAGCCGTTACGACGATTGTATAATCAAGCGCCCCATGCTTACGAAGCGTTTCTACTGTTCCACGAACTGTTGATTCTTTCTGACCGATCGCAACATAAATACAAATCATGTCTTGATCTCTTTGGTTAAGAATTGTATCGATCGCTACAGTTGTTTTACCAGTTTGGCGGTCACCGATAATCAATTCCCGTTGACCACGGCCGATTGGTACAAGCGCGTCAATCGCTTTAATACCTGTTTGTAGTGGTTCATGAACAGATTTACGATCCATAACGCCAGTTGCTTTGCTTTCAATCGGACGAGTTTTTGTTGTATTGATTGGGCCCAGACCATCCACAGGCTGTCCAAGAGAGTTAACAACACGGCCGATTAGTTCTTCTCCAACAGGTACTTCCATGATGCGGCCTGTACGGCGTACTTCATCACCTTCACGAATCTCTGTATAAGGACCAAGAATAATGATACCTACGTTGTTTTCTTCTAAGTTTTGTGCCATACCCATGACACCGTTTGAGAACTCAAGTAGTTCTCCAGCCATGACATTGTCGAGGCCATGAGCACGAGCGATACCGTCACCAACTTGGATAACTGTACCAACATCGTTAACTGTAATATCTGACTGGAAGTTCTCAATCTGCTTTTTAATCAGCGCACTGATTTCTTCAGCTTTGATGCTCATGAATTTCACCCCTCATATAATTGTAGTAGTTGTATTCGAGCGGAACGCATAAGGAAGATGTTCCCGCTTTTCTTTCATTATTATTTTGCTATTAATTGCTTTTCTAATCGATCTAGTTTGCCGCGTAGGCTGCCATCGAAAATACGATTACCGATGCGTACTTTTAAGCCGCCGAGCAATGCTGGATTTACAATGTTTGTAATCTTCAATGCTTGCTTGCCGACTTTCTTGGCAAATGTAGTCGAGATCTGCTTCATTTCTGCATCTGTTAAAGAACGAGTAGATTCAACTGTTGCTTCAGCAAGGCCCTGTTCTTCATTGGCCAAGCTTACGTAAGCATCAACTACCGCAACAATCTCTTCCTCGCGGTGACGTTCTATCAAAAGCATTAAAATGTTAATTACATAACTTGAAGCATTTGAGAAAGCATTCTTAACTAGCCCTTGCTTTTCTTCAATTGTTAACTTTGGAGACTTAAGTAAAGGAAGTAATCCTTTCGTTTCCTGAAAAACGGCCTTTACTACTTGCAGCTCTTCCTCAATTTGTTGAAGCTGTTGATGTTCTTTGGCAATGTCGAAGAGAGCCAGCGCATAGCGTTTTGCCACTACGGAATCACTCATCACTCTTCCCCTGCCTCTTGGATATACTCATTAATTAGTTTTTCTTGATCTGCCGCGCTTAAATCTTTCTCAATCACTTTAGAAGCAATTAATACAGATAAAGAGGCCACTTGCTCACGTAGAGCGGACATTGCCTGTTCTGTCTGCTGTTCGATTTCCATCTTAGCAGATTCTTTCAAGCGCTCAGCTTCTGCACGAGCGGCGGCAATGATTTCTTCTTTTTGACTGATGCCTACTTTCTTAGCATTCTCAATAATTTCTTGAGCTTGCTGGCGAGAGGCTTTTAACTCTGCACGAGTTTCTTCTAATAATTTACTCGCTTCGACACGGCTTTTTTCTGCTGCATCGATTTCTGATGAGATATGCTCTTCACGTTGCTGCATGATGCCCATTAAAGGACCCCAAGCAAACTTCTTAATCAACGCTAGTAGAATAATAAACATTATTAATTGGAACAAAATATCTCCGCCGTTAAAACCGGCTGATGATCCAAGTACGAATGCGTTTGCTAACACGCCCACTTCACTCCTTTCAAGAGTTTCCCCCTCCCCTTCTTCGGGAAGAGCCTGTATAAAAAGAATGGAACTGCTTGTTATACTTCGAACATAAAGCAATGGCGAAGGTTCGCTTGGAATGATCTTCGCCATTGGAACAAAAATCCCTTAATATTTTACTCTTGTCCAGCTGCTGCGCCTAGCCGCTCGAGGTCTTATGCCTGTCGCTCCAGAGCAGTCGGCTTCGCTTTTCTACAATTATTGACCTTGAACCATGAACGCGATAACTACAGCGATGATAGGAATCGCCTCTACTAACGCTACCCCGATAAACATTGTTGTTTGAAGCATACCACGAGCTTCTGGTTGACGAGCGATACCTTCAACTGTTCTAGATACGATAAGACCGTTACCGATACCTGCACCAAGTGCGGCTAAACCGATTGCGATTGCTGCTGCTAAAAGACCCATTTTAAAATTTCCTCCTTTAAATGTATAAATAATGTATTTGTTTAAAAATAGGTTTGTTCATTAAATGAACTGGGTATATTTTAATGGTCGCTGCTCACTTTGTGAGCAATATAAACCATTGTTAACATAGTGAAGATAAATGCCTGAATTCCACCGACAAAGACGGAGAATCCTTGCCATGCTAATGTCGGGATGATTGCGGCTAAATGTCCGCCAACCCCTGTAGCTAAGCTTCCGGCTAGCAATCCTAGAAGGATCTCACCGGCAAAGATGTTACCATAAAGCCGCAGACCAAGAGTTAACGTATTAGCAAACTCCTCTACAATCTTCAACGGGAACAAGAAACCCATTGGACGGAAATAATCTCTTCCGTACTCTGCAAAGCCCTTCATTTTAATTCCATAGTAGTGTGACAGACCAACAACCATAACTGCTAACGTTAGAGTAATCACCGGGTCTGCTGTTGGAGATTTCCACCAGAGCACACCATCTTTTACCACTGAAAATGGAAGACCAAGAAAGTTGGAAACTGCAATGTACATAAGCAGTGTAATTCCAAGAACATGGAATCTTCCTCCTGTTTTCCAGTCCATGTTACTCTTGACGATCCCCTTCACAAAGTCCATGATCCACTCAAAAAAGTTTTGCAGCCCGGTAGGTCTCATTGCTAGTTTTCTTGTTGAAATGACTGCAATTAAGAAAACGATTGCACTAGCAACAGTGATCATTAATACGTTGGCTAAGTTGAAAGTTAATGTGAAACCGTCAAATACTTCCCAATGATATAATGGATTTTCGTGATGCAACTGTTTTCACCTCTCTTCCCCGGTTTTTCTGTTTATTAAAAAGTGAATAAAAAAATCTATCATAATGACAATATAAGATGCCATTAATCCCAAAACTGTACTGATAATGTTGAAATGGTCCGGATAACGAAGGGCAATGATAGCCGCAACCCCAGCAGACGCCATTCTCGACATCGTGCCTAACGATTGAACTTTATTGCCGCGCTCTAGTGCGGTGTTGAAACGGTGCATCCGCTTCAACATTAACCAGTGGTTGAACAGGCTAAATGCTGTCCCAAGAATGAGGCCGCCGAAAATTGCCTTATAAGGCGTAATTCCCCAGCAGAAAACAAAGATGGCGAGCAAATATAATATGTACTTTCGATGTCTAGAAAGTGAGTGCTGGAGTTCCCCCATAATTGATTAATCCTCCGAATTGAAATGGTTAACCGTCTTAAGCATAGAAAAAATGCCCGCAGTCAATCCTAAGAGCAGTCCGATGATTAAAAAAAGTGGTTCAGTTTTCCATTTTTCGTCAAGCCAACGCCCGGCGAAAATTCCGATAAGGATCGACCCTGTCAGCTGTGCTAAGACCGCACTGTACAGACTCATTGCCTTAAATGCATTTTTACGGCCTTTCATGTAAAAACACTCCTGCCACCGTGGGTTCTACCTAAAAAAAAAGCGTTCACGCTCAGTTCATAGTATTTGCTCTTTTCCCTTTGTAAGCATACAATAGGGGTATTTTAATGTCAACGCATACTAAGAAAAACCTCAAAAATTGTAACTTACATTTCACAAATTGATCAAAATTTAAATCTTTCCATAAGTTTTACTTATTGTTAGTGATAAGTAAAAAATAATTGAAAAATCATTATCTTTCAGAAACCGAAAATTAGTTCGCTAAAAACAGGAAATATTCTTTTTTTCATCCCCTAACAGGCGTTATCAGTCTTTTTTAAGCTAACTTTCCATCTATTCAGCTTATTCTCTATAAATAACTAGATTGTATCTTATTGTATCTTTATGAAAAACGGTTTGCCCACATTTCGAAAGTGTTATTCATTATTCCGAACATTTTGTTCACAGTTATATCCATTCGTTCACTCATCTTGTCGGCTTCTTTTTCTTCCTCCCCTCCCCCTCCCCTCTCTTCCATGCTTCCTGATAAAAAAGAGCCATCCATAGGGAGGCTCTTTTACAAGTTAAAATCGGTCCGGCTTTTGATTAGTTGCTTGGAAATAATAGCGGATTGCTTCACAAATACGGCGGGAGGCTTCTCCGTCACCGTATGGGTTGGATGCTTTCGCCATTTTTTCATATTCTTCTTTGTCATTTAGCAATTCTGTTGCCAGCTGATAAATCGTCTCTTCATCGACACCAGCAAGTTTTAACGTGCCAGCTTTGATTCCTTCCGGGCGTTCTGTTGTATCACGAAGAACGAGAACAGGTACACCCAGAGAAGGCGCTTCTTCCTGCACACCGCCAGAATCAGTCAAAATTAAGTGCGCTCTCGCTGCAAAGTTATGAAAATCGATCACATCAAGCGGTTCAATTAGATGAATACGCGGATCATTGCCGAGTATTTCGCCGGCAATCTCACGGACAACTGGATTCATATGCATCGGATAGACAACCTGAATATCGCTATTCTCTTCAACAAGGCGTTTTATAGCCCGGAACATATTGCGCATCGGTTCGCCCAAATTCTCACGACGATGGGCCGTCATTAGAACAAGCCGGTCGTTGCCAAGCTGATCAAGCACTTCATGACTGTAGCTGTCTTTCACGGTTGTCTTTAGAGCATCAATCGCCGTGTTACCTGTTACGAAAATCGTTTCAGCTTTTTTCCCTTCATTAAGTAAGTTCTCTTCCGCTTGATCTGTAGGTGAGAAATGAAGATCAGCGATTACTCCTGTTAATTGACGGTTCATCTCTTCAGGGAACGGAGAATATTTATTCCACGTACGCAGTCCTGCTTCTACATGACCTACCGCAATTTGATTATAAAAAGCAGCCAAGCTTGCAACAAACGTAGTAGTCGTGTCGCCGTGGACAAGCACGATATCCGGTTTGACTTCCTTCATAACCCGGTCGAGCCCTTCTAAGCCCCGTGTCGTTACGTCAATGAGCGTCTGACGATCTTTCATGATATTTAAATCAAAATCAGGAGTAACCTTGAAGATTTCGAGCACCTGATCGAGCATTTGCCGATGCTGTGCCGTAACGGTTACAATCGACTCAAATTGATCAGGATGTTTCTGCAATTCCAGAACGAGCGGAGCCATTTTAATCGCTTCAGGGCGCGTTCCAAAAATGGTCATTACTTTAATCGGGCGGTTCATCTTATTTGCACCTACTTCTAATTATTTTGTTCCAAACAGGCGGTCGCCTGCATCTCCCAATCCTGGTACAATGTAGCCTTTTTCATTTAGCTTTTCATCTAAAGCAGCAATATAAATATCAACGTCTGGGTGGATTTCTTGCATAGCCTCTACCCCTTCAGGCGCAGCTACTAGACACATAAACTTGATATTCTTTGCTCCGCGCTTTTTCAAGGAACGAATCGCTTCTACCGCTGATCCCCCTGTAGCAAGCATTGGATCTACCACGATGAAGTCACGCTCTTCCACATCTGATGGGAGTTTTACATAATATTCAACCGGCTTTAACGTTGCCGGATCGCGGTATAACCCTACATGGCCTACTTTAGCAGCCGGAATTAATTTCAAAATACCGTCTACCATGCCGATGCCTGCACGCAAAATCGGAACAATTCCAAGCTTTTTACCAGCAAGAATTTTCGCATTCGCTTCACATACTGGTGTTTGGATTTGCACTTCTTTAAGCGGCATATCACGAGTAATTTCAAAAGCCATCAATGTAGCTACTTCATCTACTAATTCACGGAATTCTTTTGTTCCTGTTTCTTCGTCGCGAATAATGGTCAACTTATGCTGGATTAATGGGTGATCAAATACGTACACTTTTCCCAAAATTATCGCTCCCTTGTGTTAATTATATCAATTATGCCATACAAGCCCCCGACGGCAAAAAAATAAGCCGCATGTGCAGCCATTCTTCAACTTCTTTCAGCAAGCTTCTTTCTAATTTTACATAAAAAACAACAGAAGAACAAATGGGAAAAATAGAAAAAGCCCGGGAATGAAGGATTTCTTTCCCGAGCGGGCTATTTAGCTATATAAAGGATATTTTGCGGTTAAGTCAGCTACACGCTGGCTTAATTCCTGCAATTTTGCTTCGTCTTCGTGGTTTTTCAATGCAGCTCCAATGATCGCTGCTACTTCATCCATCGCTTCCAAATCAAAGCCGCGAGAAGTAACGGCCGCTGTACCGATACGGATACCGCTCGTTACAAATGGGCTTTCTGGATCAAATGGAATCGTATTTTTATTTACTGTAATACCGATATCATCTAATACTTTTTCTGCTACTTTTCCTGTTAAACCAAGAGTTTGCAAGTCAATAAGCAACAGATGGTTGTCAGTGCCGCCAGATACAAGGTTAATGCCCTCTTTTGCTAAACCTTCGCCAAGACGTTTCGCATTGTCAATTACTTGCTGTGCATACGTCTTGAAGCTCTCATCTAATGCTTCACCAAAAGCAACTGCTTTCGCTGCAATAACGTGCATTAATGGACCACCTTGGATACCAGGGAAAATAGACTTGTCGATTTTCTTCGCGAATTCTTCCTTACAGATAATCATGCCGCCGCGTGGGCCACGCAATGTTTTGTGTGTTGTTGTTGTAACAAAATCAGCGTAAGGAACTGGACTTTGGTGAAGGCCTGCTGCTACAAGACCAGCAATGTGAGCCATATCAACCATTAAATAAGCGCCGACTTCATCCGCAATTTCACGGAATTTAGCAAAGTCAATTGCACGTGGATAAGCGCTCGCTCCTGCCACGATTAATTTCGGCTTATGCTCGACCGCTTTTTGACGAACATCGGCATAATCGATTTGTTGATTTTCTTTGCTCACGCCATATTCAACGAAGTTATATTGCACGCCACTGAAGTTAACTGGGCTGCCATGTGTTAAGTGACCGCCATGAGATAAGTTCATTCCAAGAACGGTATCGCCATGTTCCAAGATCGTGAAATAAACAGCCATGTTTGCTTGAGCGCCGGAATGTGGCTGTACGTTGACATGATCTCCTCCGAAAATTTCTTTCGCACGATCACGAGCTAAGTCTTCTACTACATCAACGTGCTCACAGCCGCCGTAATAACGCTTGCCTGGATAGCCTTCTGCATATTTATTTGTTAATACAGAACCTTGTGCTTCCATTACCGCTTTACTAACAAAGTTTTCAGAAGCGATTAATTCAATTTTAGTTTGCTGGCGTTTTAATTCATCTTGGATTGCTTCAAACACAGCTGTGTCTTGCTCTTTGAGAATACTCATTTTCAAACCCCTTCCATTTCTAGAATAATATATGTGTTTATGTATTACCAATTTTAAAAATTCAATTATATTCTATCACGTTTTCCTCTTGTTTCAAACGAAATAAATATAAAATACGATCTTTTTTAAGGACAAAAGCCAGCTTTTCGAATTGAAAGCTGGCCAAAACTGAACATTAACCGGAACATTTCTCGTTCACATTCGTTTTTTCATAAACAGCTCGAGCACCGCCAATGAGCTTTGGCCGTGTTGTCGCCATTGTAACATGAGCATATCCCACTTCTTTCACGCTCGTCCGTAGCGGCACTGCAACATGTTTTAAATGCATGCCAATAAACGTATCACCAATATCTATCCCGGCATCCGCTTTGATAAATTCAACCACCGCGCTATCTTTTTTCTGATTAAACGCATAAGCAGCCATCGAGCCGCCCGCCTGCCGAACAGGTACAACGGCGACTTCTTCTAGTTGCATTTGTTGAATTTGTTCCCGGTCTACTACAAGCGCTCGATTCAAATGCTCGCAGCATTGAAAAGCAAGATGCAATCCATGTTCGTCTGCAAACGTCTGCAACTGCCGATAGACCATTTCAGCAATTTCCAACGTGCCGGCTGTTCCAATCTTTTCCCCGGCAATTTCTGAAGTAGAACAGCCAATCACAACCGTCTGGCCTTTTCGGAGACGGGCCTGTTGCTGAAATTCCTGCAATAGGCGACCGAGCTGTTGTTCCCACTCTTTAAGCTGTAACAAAGCTCATCCCTCCAATTTAGTTTTCTTCGTATGCTTTAATTTTGTTGAGGCGGTTTTCATGACGGCCGCCCTCATAATCTGTTGTAAGCCATACCCTGGCAATTTCCCGAGCAAGACCTGGACCAATAACCCGCTCACCCATTGCTAGCATATTGCTGTTATTATGTTCTCTCGTTGCCTTTGCGCTAAAGACGTCATGAACGAGAGCACAGCGAATGCCTTTCACTTTGTTAGCCGCAATGCTCATGCCAATACCGGTACCGCATACCAAGATGCCGCGATCAAACTCACCGCTCGCTACCTTCTCTGCTACTGGCAGCGCATAATCTGGATAATCAACAGATGTCCCGCATTCACATCCAAAATCCTCATATTCCAAGCCGAGCTCGTCCATCAGGCTTTTTATTTCCTTCCTAATATTTACTCCGCCATGATCAGATGCAATAGCAATTTTCATGTTTGTAATCTCCTTTTGGCTTAACTGATGTTTCTTCTATTTTGTCACAGCCGAAGAAAAATGAAAAGGGGAAGGCATTAACAGAGCGCAGACAAAAACTCTTTTATACACTGTCAGGCAAGCACAAAGAAAGCAAACATTTGCCAACAGCCCAACTTAAAGCTGAAATTGTGTGATCGTTGACTTTAATTCTTCTGCTTGTTTCTTGAGCTGTATAGCCGCTTGTTCAATGTCATTCATCACTTTGGTCTGGTCTTTTGTAGCTTGTGTCACTTCAATCGCTCCAGCCGATGTTTCTTCTGCGATGGCCGCTACTTCTTCAGATTGATTAGACGTTTGTTGAATGCTGCCGAGCTGCTTGTCCACGAGTTTAGAGATGATTTGGACAGCTTCTGCTACCTCATGGATTTTTCCAGTCATTTGTTCAATGGCTGCGTTTGCTTCAGATCCTTTTTGAACTTCCTTGCCTACCGTCTGCACTTGAGAAGAAATTTTCTGAACTACTTGATCGACTTCCTGTTGAATATGCTGAATCAGCTCAGAAATACCGCTGACTGCCTTGGCACTCTCATCAGCTAATTTACGAACCTCTTCGGCAACGACAGCAAATCCTTTGCCATGTTCACCAGCGCGGGCTGCTTCAATAGAGGCATTTAGCGCCAACAAATTCGTTTGAGCGGCCATATCACCAACAAGCTGAATAATTTGTTCTACTTTACGCGCATTTGTTTCAAGTCGCTTGACTGCTTCAAGGGATTGTTCATTTTCTACTGATAATTTTTCCATTCCGGAGATCAATGATTGGAAAATCTCTTTATTCACTTGTAGGTCTGCCACCATTTCCTCCGCCTGGACAGCTGAAGCTTTCGCCTTTGTCTGTACTTCAGCAGCAAGGTGTGTAACATCTTCAATAGATTCAGCTGTTGATTGAATTGCAGCAGCCGAGTTTTCAGCTCCAGCAGAAATTTCATCCACCGTCCGGAATATTTCTTCAGCCCTTTGGGAAGCTTTTGTCGCTTCTGTAGAGATTTGCATCACGCTCTCATTCGTTAAAGAAAAGTTGTTATCAATGCTGTGTACCATTTCTCTTAAATTGCCAAGCATGTGGTTGAAAGCGATACCTAGTGAACGAATTTCATCTTCACTTTCAGGCAACTCTACATCCTCTTTAATATTCCCCTGTGCCGCTGCCAGTGTAGCTGTTTCCAATCGTTTTAGCGGTCTAACAAAATAACCGCCGGCAATATACGCAAGAATACCCGACCACATAATCCCTAATAGCAGTGTTATAATCGTAAATACGGTTTCATTCATCCAAGAAAAATAATTCGGATAAATATAATAGATAAAAAAACCACTCGTAGAATACGTAATAAGTGCTAACAGTGTAACGAGAACAACAAGTTTTTTCCTTAGCCCGAATTGTGTTTCGCTTCTATGCCTCATCATGGCCCCTTTCCGGAATGCCCTCTGTTCCATTTTGCATTTTTTTCAACACATGAGTGATTAATTCATCAAGCTCCTTATAAGTTTGACGATAATCCTCCAATGATCCCCCATACGGATCTATAATATCTTCCTGCTTTTCATGAACAAACTCTTTTAAAGTCCATAGCTTGTCCTGCGAATCTGGAAACGCAGAAGAAACGGCTTGCTTATGGCTATGCGTCATAGTAAAAATAACATCCGCCCATTTAACTATCTCAGGGGATATTCCTTGAGAAACGTGCTCTACCGAAATACCATTTTCTTGCAAAACCTGTATGGCATGCGCAGCAGCTGGACTTCCTGCCGCTGCATAAATCCCAGCAGAACGCACGTTCCATTCCTGCTTTTTATACTTCATAATTGCTTCCGCCATCGGACTCCTGCACGTGTTTCCTGTACATACAAATAATATGTTCAACTGTTCTCACCCTCCAGCTGTCTTCTTACTTTTTATTATATAAGATTTTTTCCAAAAGGGGGTAAAAAGCTCTATATATTTTTCCAATTAAAGAAAAAGAAGTTTTAGACCAAATGCCAGCAAAACACACCCGCCAAACGCTTCACTATAAGCTCCCAGCCAGTCTCCAACCTTTCTGCCTGCTAATAATCCGCCCCATGTTAAGCAAGCTGCGGTACCGCCGAACAACAAAAGGACAAGCAAAATCTCCGCTCCGTAGATTCCCAGCGTCAGGCCAACCGAAAAGCTGTCCAAACTAACAATTAAAGAGAACAGCATAAGCTTCCAGCCAACAGGAACCGATCTTTCCTCTTCTTTGTTCTGAAAAAAGGCAACGATCATTTGACTGCCTGCAATAATGAGCAGCAAACCCCCGATCAGAGAAGCAATAGCGCCGAATGTATCGGTCACAAATCGACCGGCGATGATACCAAGGAGCGGCAAGATAATATGAAAACTTCCGATAATGAGTCCAATATAAAAAATCCGCCTTAACCTAATTGGCACCACGCCAATTCCTAAGCTTGCTGAAAAAGCATCCATCCCTAACGCTAGAGCCAGCGTACTTAATGTAACCACTTCACCCATTTTTTGCTTCATTCCTTTCCTTGTTGGACGTGCCTCTTTCCAACATATGCAGGAAGGCTCCAATACTTTCTCGAATAGCCGTCAAATCAAAAAGCGAAAGCAGAAGCTCTCTTAGATTGCAGGAATACAAAAGGGGAATAAATAAATAAATAAATAATAGAAAGAAAGAACATTTCTCACACTTTAATCTAGTTGAAACTTGCCCCCTATTACCTTTGAAAGGATGAGTCCAAGTGATTGTAAGAGAACGCGAAAATGAATTTGTTTTGATTGAACAGGATCACCATGCCCGGGCATCCGGTGATATGATGGCTTATTGGAGAGATTCATTGTTCTTAGGAAAGGAATGGCGTCATTCGGTTAACTATGCCATTTCACAGCATGATTGTGGCTGGAAGCCATTCGATAAGGCACCCTTTTGGAATGATAAAAAACGAGCCCCTCACACATTTATGGACTTTCCCCTCTCTTCGAAGCTGGTGCTCTATAAACAGGGAATTGACCAAGTAGAAGAACGCGATCGTTACGCAGCTCTCTTATGCAGCGTGCACTTTTCCAGCTTTCTCACCCATGAGGCTGCAGAGGAAGCAAAGAAATTTGTCGCACAGGAAAAACAGCGGCAGGAACGGCTGATGGACTCTCTTGAAATATTGAATCAGTCCTTTCTTCCATTTCATTACGGACTGCTTCAGCTGGGGGATAACCTTTCTCTCTATATTTGCTTAAACGAACCAGGAACAACAAAGGAGAAAGAACATCCATTTTTCCGCAACGGCATTCCCCTCTCTCCAGCGCTCAATGAGATCAAAAAGGAGAAAATCCAACTTTATTGGAGGGACAACCAGACGATTGTCTTAGACACTTTTCCATTTAAAGAAGAGCTAACGGTCTCGATTAAGCAAAAGACTGTTTCAAAAGAAAGCATTGCTGCGAAAGGATTTCTTGAAAGCTATCAAAAAGCTGGCTTTCAGCATATGACTGTTCGTTTAACTACACAAAATAATTAAAAAAAGATTCCGGATTAGGCAGCCGCCGCTGCTAACCGGAATCTTTTTTAGCTCTATTTTTCATACAACCAACGATGGGCGGCTGCTTTTTCAAGGCGGTTCATAATCGCCAGCCCCACACCAGCAGCTGGAAAGGTCTCAGAATAAATGATATCCACATCTGTTTCGTTGAAAGCGCGCAGGACATCGTACAGAGAGTGAGCAACTGTTCTTAAATCCTGCCGGCTTCCGCATGGCAGAATGACATCCGCATCATAAAAAGAGAGATTTTCTTCTGTTGTTAACACGCCAACCTTCTTTCCTTGTTGACGCTGTTCATTTACATGTGACTGAATCCACTCCCGGCTTCCTTCTAATAAATAGACAGGAGCTTCTGGAGCATAATGCTTATATTTCATCCCGGGAGACTTCGGCTGCTGCTTTGCATCTTTCAATGCTGCATCAATGGCTGCTTCACCGACAACCGCTTCAATTTCTTCTTTTGTAATACCGCCCGGCCGCAAAATAATAGGGATATCACCTGTACAATCTACAACGGTTGATTCTACCCCGATCCCCGTCTCACCGCCGTCGATAATGCCTGCTATGATCCCATCTAAGTCATCTTGCACATGCTTAGCAGAAGTAGGGCTTGGTTTTCCCGAACGATTTGCACTTGGAGCAGCAATCGGTAAACCGGTCCTTTCAATGACAGCTAATGCTACAGGGTGATCCGGCATGCGAACGGCTACCGTCTCAAGCCCGGCAGTCACCACTTCTGATAGCCGATTGGGCTGCTTTTCTAGAATGACCGTTAGCGGGCCCGGCCAAAAAGCTTCCATGAGCTGCTCAGCTGTTTTCGATATATTGATTGCTACGTCTGCTACCTGTTGCTTCGAAGCAATATGGACAATTAACGGATTATCAGCCGGCCGGCCCTTTGCAGCGAATATTTTAGTAGCTGCCTCGTTCGATAGAGCATTCCCGCCTAGTCCATATACCGTCTCGGTTGGAAAAGCTACTACCTCATCTCGCCGTAAAAAATCAGCCGCTTCTTCAATTTGTGGATATGTGGCTAAAGAATCCACAACTTTATCCACATGCCAATATTTTGTCTGCATTTTTCTCACCTATCATTCACTTCTTCTTTTTTTATATAAGTTCTATGTTTTTTGTTAATAAATAAGATTATATTGGAAAGATATGCACAAATTCATACCCATTATCCACATTATGTGGATAACTTTAGAGAGTTTGTTTATAAGTCTGTGGGTAAATGTGGATAAATTTCTGAAAAATCAATCGTTATTGATTTTATCCACAAGGCGGAAAAGTTCTTTTTTCTCTTTCTTCTTTCCCTTAAAAAGTTCAACAATGGCCAGCTTCACTTCTGGAGCTTGTGGTTCACCCTCTGCATAAATAGGCTCTTTCTTTTGATTAGATTGATGATTCTCCTCTATTCCCGGACTGATAGCTGTTCCATTTGAAAAATCAAGAAAGCAAAGCGGCGGGTACAGGACACACCACCAGTTAGCACCATTTCCTTCCCCGATTGTAATCACAATTGCCTCATATTCACCAGCAGGATATAAAAACTGCCCGTACAGCTTCGTTGGAAACTTAGCTTGGCCAAACTTCACTTTAATACCTGTTTTAATCCCTTCCTGCTCCGCGCGCTTCATCGCAATCTTTTGAATTTCCGGCAGCTTGCTTTTCAAAAGCTGGCGGGCTTCCGGCATAGAATCCAGATCAGATACCCACTTTGTAATTTCTTTATTAACATCATCTCTAATCTTTCTTTTCAGTTCCTGATCAGCTTCCTTATCACTATTGGCAAGAATACGCAATCTAATAGCTTCTTTTGGAATGACGATTGTTTCTTCCGCCTCCGCTGCATGATCTGGAATATATAAACTTAAAATGGTAGCTGTTGATAGTATAAGTAAATAAATGCCTGCAATTAATCTATTCATTGTTTTCCCCTCCTGACAAACAGTTTGTCCAGAAAAGAAAAACTTAAACAATGAAACTATTAAATTTTTGCAAAAACCATTCGGTCTTTTCCATTAATATCATTTTTCACTTCAACGACTGCTTGTGGAAAAGCGCCTTGTAAAAGAGCAGATACAGCCTTTCCTTGGCCGGCTCCGATTTCAAAACCAATCAATGCTCGCGGATTTAACACATGAGGAAGCTGTTCACACAAGCGACGGTAAATATCCAGGCCATCTTCTCCGCCAAATAAAGCGAGCTCAGGCTCATGATCAACTACAACAGAGGATAATTCTTTCCTATCCGTTAATGGAATGTATGGGGGATTAGACAGAACAATATCTAGTTTTATCCCTCTTTCTATAAAAGGTCCAAGCAAATCCCCGTGCAAAAATTCGATGTCCGCGTGCAGTGCCTCACTATTCTGTTTCGCCGTGTTTAACGCTTTTTCTGACAAATCAGAGGCATACACCGTAAGATGCGGACGCTCTAGCTTCATTGTAATCGCAATCGCTCCGCTGCCTGTACCAATGTCCGCCATTTGCATTTCCTTTTTCTGATGAAAATGCTGAGAGAGACTTTCAAGCGTATGCCAAATAAGTTCCTCCGTTTCTGGACGAGGAATCAGCACGTCTCCATTTACCGCAAAATTCCTTCCATAAAACTCTTCTTGACCGATCATATGCTGGATGGGAACACCTTCTCCATGCCGGTTGACCATGTCCGTGAAGGCCTGTTGCTGCTGTTCTGTTAACTGCCCATGCATATTCGCCAACAGTTCTGAGCGAGTCATCTGGACAACATGCCGCAGCAACAATTCTCCTGCATTCTCATCCCGCTTTTGCTCTCTTAAAAAAGAAGAAGCCCATCGAAGGGCCTCATATATTTTTTGTGACATATTAGTCCTGCAGATTCTCAAGCTTAGAAGATTGCTCTTCCATGATGAGTGCATCAAGCACTTCATCAAGCTTGCCTTCTAAAATTTGATCAAGCTTTTGCAGCGTTAAACCGATGCGGTGGTCAGTCACACGGTTTTGCGGAAAGTTGTATGTTCGAATACGCTCGGAACGATCGCCCGAACCAACAGCTGACTTCCGCTGTGCATCATATTCCGCTTGAGCTTCCTGCTGGAATTTATCGTATATGCGAGCACGGAGAACTTTCATCGCTTTCTCTTTGTTCTTAATTTGTGATTTCTCATCCTGACACGAAACGACGATTCCTGTTGGCAAGTGAGTTAAACGCACAGCAGACATCGTTGTATTCACACTTTGCCCGCCCGGTCCACTCGAAGCGAAGGTATCCACTCGAATATCTTTTTCATGAATATCCACTTCTACATCTTCTGCTTCAGGGAGGCAGGCTACGGTAGCAGTAGATGTATGAATCCGGCCGCCTGATTCTGTTTCAGGAACACGCTGTACCCGATGAGCACCGTTTTCATATTTCATTTTGGAAAAAGCACCTTTTCCGTTAATCATAAAAATAATTTCTTTATAACCGCCTAATCCAGTGGAATTGGCTTCAATTACTTCTGTTTTCCACCCTTGCATTTCTGCATAGCGACTGTACATGCGATATAAATCACCAGCAAACAACGCCGCCTCATCCCCGCCTGCGGCTCCGCGAATTTCCATAATAACGTTCTTATCATCATTTGGATCTTTTGGGATCAAGAGAATTTTCAAGCGATCTTCTAGCTGCTCTAGCTGCTCTTCAAGATCACCGATTTCTTCTTTTACCATCTCACGCATATCGGCATCGAGCTTTTCATCAAGCATCGCCTTAGCCTCTTCGTACTGCTGCTTCGCTTCTTTATATTCACGATACACCATGACAGTTTCTTGAATGTCGGACTGTTCTTTTGAATAATCTCTCAGCTTGCTCGGGTTATTGACAATTTCCGGATCACTTAACAACTCATTTAACTTCTCGTAGCGATCTTCTACTGCTTGTAAACGGTCAAACATAGTGTCACCTCAAATTTCGTCCATAATGTTACTATTATAATATATCGAAAAAACCTGCACAACGTTAAAAGAAAAGCAGAAGGTGCTTGTTCAGCGGCGTATGGACTGGACCACTCCGTATGAGATAAAGGAAACACGAAGAGCGGAAGCGATTCGATGTTGACTTATCGCAAGAAGGAACAGGAAGTCCACTAGCCGCTAAGCACCTGCAGCTAGACAAAAAGAAAAGCGGAGGGCGCTCATCCAGCACGATAGCGGATTGGAGCTCTCGACGAGAAGTCGCTTTTCAGACTTCGACAGAGGGAGCGAAATCAGCGTACGTGCTAGCGTCCGCAGCTGGACAAAAGAAAATCGGAAGCGTCCTGATTGGCCCGATTGGAGGTTGGAGGGCTCGACAAGGAGGCGCTCTTTGACTCCGACAGAAAGACCGAAACTGTCGTACGGGCTTGGCCGCTGCAGCTAGACAAAGAAAATCGGAAGGCGTTTGCCTAGCATGACAAGAACCGCTATTATCTGGAATAAAGAGCGGCTTATCTGGAAAAAGCCTTGTTTTTTCCCATCAAAAAAGAGGGCATCCAGGAGATGCCCTCTTTAAATGTAACTTATTGGGTCTTTTCTGCAGCTGCTTCCTGTTTATGTACAGAGGTGAGCGGCACTTCGTGGTGATGGCGGCAACGTGCTTCATAGCTCTCGGCCGCTCCGACTAATATAATCGGATCATCATACCCGGCTGGCTGTCCATCAATTAGCCGCTGCGTCCGGCTAGCTGGTGATCCGCAAACGGTACAAACCGCTTGAAGCTTCGTGACGAGTTCAGCAATTGCCATAAGGGTCGGCATCGGGCCGAACGGCTCCCCGCGAAAATCTTGATCAAGACCGGCTACAATCACACGATGACCACGGTTAGCAAGCACCTGTGCCACAGAGACGATATCCTCATCAAAAAACTGAGCTTCATCAATGGCAACGATATCGATATCTGATGATACAGCAGCTAAAATAGCAGCTGATTCCGTAACGGGCACAGCAATCACAGCAGAGCCGTTATGAGAAACGACGGAGTCCTCGCTGTAACGGTTATCAATTTTCGGCTTAAACACCATAACACTTTGCTTAGCAAACTGTGCGCGCCTAACACGGCGGATCAATTCTTCAGATTTTCCGGAGAACATGCTGCCGCAAATCACTTCCACCCATCCGGTTTGTTTCATTACATACATAGGTAAGCCTCACTTTCAACATTCCTTCTTGCATACAGTCCCAAAAGGCAAAAAACAGGCAAGCAGTTATAGATAACTCCTTGCCTGTTTTTTATTTTCAACTTACTTATTCTTCATGCCGTATTTTTTGTTGAAGCGATCAACACGTCCGCCAGCATCAGCGAATTTTTGACGGCCAGTATAGAATGGATGGCATTCAGAGCAAACCTCTACGCGAATTTCTCCGTTCACGGAACCAGTTTCAAACTCGTTACCGCATGCACATTTCACCATTGCTTTTTTATAATCTGGATGAATAGCTGCTTTCATTCTTGTCATCTCCTTCCGCCCTGAATCATTCTGAAACAGAGTTGTCTATACGAAGTACGGTGTTATTACTCCGTACTTATAGGCTGAACACACTGGTATTATTATAACAAGTGTTTGTCCAAAAATCAAATACCAATTATAAAATTCGTTTAGATGAACCGCCCGCTTTAATTTCCTCTACTAATTGCTCAATAAAGTCCTCATTTGATTTTGTCTGGCGCAGGCGACGCAGGAATTTTTCAGCAAGATCCGGCGAATCAGACATCGTTTTGCGGATAGACCAAATCATATCAAGCTGTCCTTTTTCAATAAGAAGTTCTTCCTTACGCGTACCAGAACGTTTAATATCAATAGCTGGGAAAATACGACGTTCAGCAAGTGAACGGTCAAGGTGCAGCTCCATATTTCCTGTCCCTTTAAATTCTTCATAGATTACATCATCCATGCGCGAGCCAGTGTCAACCAGAGCGGTCGCCAAAATCGTTAAGCTGCCGCCTTCTTCAATATTACGCGCTGCTCCGAAAAAGCGCTTCGGACGGTGAAAAGCTGCTGGATCAATCCCTCCAGAAAGTGTCCGTCCACTCGGCGGGATCACGAGATTGTAAGCCCGGGCAAGCCGTGTAATACTATCCATTAAAATAATCACATCACGCTTATGTTCAACGAGGCGCATCGCACGCTCAAGCACAAGCTCTGCTACTTTAATATGATTTTCAGGCACTTCATCAAATGTCGAGCTAATCACTTCTGCCTGAACAGACCGCTCAATATCTGTTACTTCTTCTGGACGCTCATCAATAAGCAGTACGATCAACTCTGCTTCTGGATGATTAGCCGTAATAGAATTAGCAATTTCTTTTAATAAAATTGTTTTTCCTGCTTTCGGCGGTGCAACAATCAACCCCCGCTGCCCAAAGCCAACAGGTGAGATTAAGTCCATTATTCTTGTGGAAAGATTTTTTGGATTCGTTTCAAGCTTAATTTGGCGATCCGGATATAAAGGAGTCAGTGCTGGGAAGTGGACACGCTCTTTAGCAGATTCAGGATCATCTCCATTTACCGCTTCGACGTGCAGGAGGCCGTAGTAACGCTCATTTTCCTTTGGAGGGCGTACTTTACCCGATACTTTATCACCGTTTCTCAAGTCAAACCGGCGAATTTGTGAAGCAGAGATATAAATATCCTCAGAGCTTGGTGAGTAATTGATCGGTCTTAAAAAGCCAAAGCCTTCGGACTGAATAATCTCAAGAACTCCTTCCATGAAAAAGAAGCCCTGTTCCTCGGCACGCGCTTTTAAAATAGCAAAAATCAATTCTTTCTTCGTCAATTTGCTGTAATAGGAAATCTTATATGTGCGCGCTAGCTCATAAAGTTCCTTCAGTTTTAAATTCTCTAAATAAGAAATTGTTAGTTCTTCCATTTCCGCACCACACTTTTATTTAATTCTCATCCTACGAAATAAGATGAGCCATTCATTCTTCATCTAGTTATGCCTGATTGAGGCTTGTATATGAAGCTGGTCTGTAATGTAAGCAACGCTTTAAGATCGCTGTATTAAAGAACCAGTCTGCTTTTCTCTTGTCCAGCTGCAGCGGCCAGCCCGTACGGCGGTTTCGGTCTCTCTGTCAGAGTCAGAGAACGACTCCTTGTCGAGACCTCCAACCTCCTATCGGGCTAATCGGGACGCTTCCGCTTTTCGTTAAAATAATATCTATTGTAACCGCTTATGATAGTTGTGGCAATAATTGAATAAAAAAGAGGGAGTCTTGCATGGGTACATGATTTCCGAGCGTGATTGAGAGTGGCGTTGAAAAACAGCAAAAGCAGGCTGACGAGCCGGTTATCCCCGGCGCAGGCCCGCTCTATGCTGTTGAATATATTACATAAAAATTGTATCCCTTATTAAGGCTTCATAACCAAGTTTGGCTTCTTTTCTAAGCTATGACTGCCATCAATAAAGCGAACCGTACCAGATTTTGCTCTCATAACGACAGAATGGGTCTGTCCATGTGAACCTTTAAACTGAACACCGCGCAGCAATTCACCGTCTGTTACACCCGTTGCTGCAAAAATAGCATCATCACCGCGTACAAGGTCTTCCATACGAAGCACTTGTTTCACATCGATCCCCATTTTTTCACAACGTTTAATTTCAGCTTCATTTTGCGGCAGTAATCTTCCTTGAATTTCCCCGCCAAGGCATTTTAAAGCAACGGCTGAAATGACCCCCTCAGGAGCGCCTCCAGAACCGAACAAAATATCAACGCCTGTCTGGTCAAAAGCAGTATTGATGGCTGCTGCTACGTCACCGTCTTCGATTAATTTAATACGGGCACCTGCTTCACGGAGCTGAGCGATGATTTCTTCGTGGCGTGGACGGTTTAATACGGTTGCAACCACATCTTGAATGTCTTTGTTTTTCGCTTTTGCAACGGCCTTTAAATTATCAAGAACGGACGCATTAATATCGATTTGTCCGACCGCTTCAGGGCCTACTGCGATTTTATCCATATACATGTCCGGAGCGTGCAGGAGGTTGCCATGGTCTGCTACAGCAAGAACAGCTAGTGCATTCCATCCTCCTGATGCCACAATATTTGTACCTTCTAATGGATCAACTGCAATATCCACTAGCGGGCCATGACCTGTGCCGAGTTTTTCACCAATGTAGAGCATTGGCGCTTCATCCATTTCGCCTTCCCCGATGACAACTGTTCCTCTCATTGGAATCGTGTCGAACACATCACGCATAGCAGTAGTGGCGGCATCATCCGCTTCTATTTTCTGTCCTCTTCCCATCCAGCGTGCAGAAGATAAGGCGGCTGCTTCCGTTACACGGACAAGCTCCATTGATAAACTTCTTTCCATTTTATGTTTTCCTCCCGTATTAGAGCTACAATTTAAAAGTCTTATAAGTATAACCTATTTAACATATATATTGTAACACATTAGAGAGGAAATGAGGCGTAATAATTCAACCACTTTTGATTTGGCCAATATCTTCCTCTGAAAGGCCTTCGCGCCAAAGGTCTGCACCGAGAAGACGGAGCTTTTCCACGAGCATGCTGTATCCTCTATCAATATGCTCAAGCCCTGTTACTTCGGTTAATCCTTCTGCCATTAGGCCGGCGATGACAAGAGCAGCCCCTGCTCGCAAATCACTTGCTTTTACTTTCGCGCCCTGGAGCCGGACCGGACCGTTAATAACAGCCGATCGCCCTTCCACCTTCATGATGGCATTCATTCTTCTTAATTCATCAATATGCTTAAAGCGAGCCGAATAAATCGTATCTGTCACAATAGAAGAGCCTTCTGCTTTTGTTAACAGTGAAGTAAACGGCTGCTGCAGGTCTGTCGGGAATCCTGGATAGACAAGTGTTTTAACGTCTACCGCTTTCAATTTCTCTGCTTTGCCGACAAAAATTTTGTCATCCCCAATTTCTACTGGCACGTTCATTTCTCGCAGTTTAGCTGTCAACGACTCTAAATGAAGAGGAATCACATTATCAATCACAATGCCATCTCCTGCTGCTGCTGCTAAAATCATAAACGTTCCTGCTTCGATTCGATCCGGAATGATGGTATGACGACAGCCATCCAGCTTGTCCACACCTTCAATGCGAATGATATCTGTGCCGGCGCCTTTAATCTTGGCGCCCATGTTATTTAATAATGTAGCCACATCGATAATTTCAGGTTCTTTCGCGGCATTTTCAATCACCGTTTGCCCTTTTGCCTTCACGGCAGCTAGCATAATATTAATCGTGGCACCAACACTGACAACATCTAAGTAGATTCTTGCTCCCCGGAGCTCATTCGCTCGCAGGTAAATAGCTCCCTGCTCATTAGTTACCTCAGCTCCAAGCGCCTCAAATCCCTTAATATGCTGATCAATGGGCCGTGGTCCTAAATGGCAGCCCCCTGGCAAGCCGATGACCGCTTTTTTGAACTTCCCAAGCATCGCTCCCATTAAATAATAGGAAGCGCGAAGCTTTTTCACTTTGCCGTTTGGCAGAGGCATCGCCACCATGCTTGTCGGATCAACAACCATTTCGCCATCTCTAAAGGTGACTCTGCCTCCAATTTCCTCGAGCAGTCCTTTGAGTATATGAATATCGGAAATATCGGGCATCCCTTCAATTGTTACCGGAGATTCCGCTAAAATAGTAGCCGGCACTAAAGCAACTGCGCTATTTTTAGCTCCATCTACCTTAATCGTACCTCTTAGCGGACGACCTCCCACAATTTTCAGCTTTTCCATTTTCTGCTCCCTTCTTTCACGCACTGGCTAAGCATCGAAAAAGAATTATCTCATGATATGCTGATAGCTGTTTTTATTAGTTTTATTTTATCCCAACTGAGTCAAAACATGTAAAAAAAGAGGAATTATTTTACTTGACGTTTATCCCAATCAGCTAAAAATGCTTCAATTCCCTTATCTGTTAGAGGATGATTGAACATTTGCTTTAATACTTTAAATGGCACTGTTGAAATATGAGCACCACGTAAAGCAGCATCTGTAATATGCTGTGGATGACGGATTGATGCTGCAATGATCTCTGTTTCAATACCGTGGATAGCAAAGATAGAAGCGATGGTTTCAATCAGATCTAATCCATTATGGCCAATGTCATCAAGACGCCCTAAAAACGGTGAAACATAAGAAGCGCCCGCTCTTGCTGCTAGCAAAGCCTGATTCGCACTAAAAATTAACGTTACATTCGTTTTAATCCCTTCTTTAGAGAAAACAGAAACCGCTTTTAACCCCTCTGGTGTCATCGGCACTTTCACCGTAATATTTGGTGCAATCTTGGCTAATTCGCGTCCTTCTTTAATCATTCCTTCTGCATCAAGTGCAATTACTTCAGCGCTAACCGAATCACTTACTAAATTAGTAATTTCCTTTAAACGCTCATGAAAAGGCACAGATTCTTTTGCCACTAAAGATGGGTTTGTCGTAACACCTGATAAAATACCCCAAGAATGAGCTTCCTTAATTTCTGTCATATTCGCTGTATCGATAAATAATTTCATTATAGTTCTCTCCTTTTATTAGATGGCCACTTCTGCTTTTGTATTGTCTAGCTTCGTTTCCTTGGAACTCGAGGTCATAAGTTGATCCGGCTATGTGACTGAAAAACGCCACTTCGCCGGCCCATCTTATGCTTGTCGGAGCAAACCGGACGCTTCCGCTTTTCTTGTCCAGCTGCTGCGGCCAGCCCGTACGGCGGTTTCGGTCTCTCTGCCGGAGTCAAAGAACGACTCCTTGTCGAGTCCTCCAACCTCCTATCGGGCTAATCAGGCCGCCTCCGCTTTTCTTTTGTCCAGCTGCTGGCGCTAGCACGTACGCTGATTTCGCTCCCTCTGTCGAAGTCTGAAAAACGGCTTCTCGTCGAGAGCTCCAATCCGCTATCGTGCTGAACAAGCGCCTTCCGCTTTTCTAAATTTAAACCGCCTTAATTGGATAAGGCGGTTTCTTTTATACATCTTTATAAAATAAATAAGCTTTTACGCTTTTCCAGATGAACCGAACTCACGCATTTTTCCTTTAACTGTTTCTTTAATCGTTTCACGTGCAGGTCCTAGGTATTTACGCGGATCATAGAGGTCTGGTTTTTCAGCGAGGACCTCGCGCACTGTCTTAGCTGATGCTATTTGGTTTTCTGTGTTTACATTGATTTTAGCTGTTCCAAGTGAGATCGCACGTTGAATGTCTTTTGTTGGAATGCCGGTACCTCCGTGAAGCACGAGTGGAACGCCCGTTAAGTTCATGACTTCTTCCATGCGGTCAAAGCCTAATTTAGGTTCACCTTTATATGGACCATGAACAGAACCGAGGGCTGGAGCGAAGCAATCCACACCTGTTTCACGAACCAATTGGTCACACTCTGATGGAATCGCATAAGCTGCTTCTGCGTCTTCCACAACCAAATCGTCTTCTTGTCCACCAATGCGGCCAAGCTCTGCTTCAACCGATACACCGTGGATGTGCGCAAGCTCTACAACCTTCTTTGTTAAGGCAATGTTTTGCTCTAATGGATGATGTGAACCATCGATCATAACAGATGTGAAACCTGCCTGAATCGCTTTTGCGCACATTTCAAAGCTAGAACCATGATCGAGATGAATCGCAACCGGTACTGTTACTTTATACTCTTCCATTAATGCTTTTACCATCTCAACGACGAATTTAAAGCCGCCCATATAACGAGCTGCCCCTTCGGAGACACCAAGAATAACCGGTGATTTTTCCTCTTCTGCTGCTTGCAAAATGGCTTGGGTAAATTCTAGGTTGTTCAAGTTAAATTGCCCAACAGCATACTTTTCTTCTTTTGCTTTATTCAGCATATCAGTCATGGAAACTAAAGGCATAATTATTTTCCTCCTTGATGAACTTAAGTACACATCTTAGTATACACTTACGAATAAATTTACATTTGTATCATACCAAAATAACCGGCCCTTTACCAATGGAAAAGAAGCCGGTTACCCTTTAAGAAACTATATATTCTTTTACTGTTGTCCGGATATCATCAATATCAAACGGTTTAGCAAAGTGCGTCAGCGCACCTAGATCTTTTGCCTTTTGGATCATGTCCAGCTCTCCGTAAGCTGTCATGATAATGACTCGAATGCTTTCGTCTTTCTCTCGCATTCTTTTCAAAATTTCAATGCCATCCATCCCAGGAATTTTCATGTCCAGCAATACTAGATCAGGCGAATGATTGTCAACAATCTCCAAAGCCTGTATTCCGTTTGCTGCTTGAAATGTTTCATACCCCTCTTTTTGAAGCACCTCATTAAGTAAAATACGTATACCGAATTGATCATCTACAATCAGTATTTTCCCACTCAATTGCCTCGCCCCCTCTGCTCTTCATTCTTGTTCTATTATGTATGCGTAAAACAATTGGCTATTTATTCATTTATTATTCTTCTTCGATACTCGAAATTCCTGCCTGCGGAAATAATTTATGACTTTTGCTCCTAAGTGAAAAGACGGGTATAATATAATTCACGATTAAGGAGGACGAACGATGTTAAAAATGTTTACTACTCAATTAAACGGCCTTTTTCAACGAATTACAGATAAAGAAGCCGATCAGATTGAAGATGGTGCCCGCCTTCTTGCACAAGCAGTAGTCGGTGAAGGCCGGATTTACATAAAGGGATTTCAAGAAATGAAAGCGGTCGAGGCAGAAGCCGTGTCTGGCGCCGATTCACTTTCTTCTATCCAGCCGTTCGATTCAGCAGACGCTATCACTCAGAGCGACCGGGTACTTCTCGTCAGCCGCTTCGCCCATGATTCAGAAGCGCTAACTACCGCAGCTGCTCTTGAAGAACGTGGAATTCCCTTCGTAGCTGTAGCTGGCCTTATATTAGAGGAGAAAGATTCCCTTTATGAATTGGCTGATGTATTTATTGATACAAAAGTAACCAAAGGATTGCTTCCTTCTGAAAATGGCGGCCGAACTGGCTTTCCTTCTAGTCTTGCTGCCCTCTATATTTACTTTGCCCTCAAGCTGACAATCGATGAAATCTTGCAAGAACAAGACTAAATAGCTTAAAAAAGAAGCCGTTCTCGAACGATCATTTTACCATGATCGTTTGAGTCGGCTTCTTTTATTCTTATTTATTAGCCAGCGTTGCTTCAATGAAAGCACGGAAAAGCGGCTGTGGACGAGTTGGGCGTGATGTAAATTCTGGATGGAATTGAGCTGCTACAAACCATGGATGATCGGCAAGCTCAATGATTTCCACAAGACGGCCATCTGGACTTGTACCAGAGAAAATAAAGCCTTTTTTCTCCATTACTTCACGGAACTCATTGTTGAACTCGTAACGATGGCGGTGACGTTCATATACCACTTCATCTTGATAAGCTTCATAAGCTTTTGTTCCTTCTTCCAATTTACATGGATATAAACCAAGACGCAGTGTGCCGCCAAGATCTTCTACATCTTTTTGCTCTGGAAGCAAATCAATAACTGGGTATGGCGTTGTTGGGTCAATTTCAGAAGAGTTAGCCCCCTCTAATTGAACAACATTTCTTGCATACTCAATAGAAGCAAGCTGCATACCAAGACAAATACCGAATAACGGAACTTTGTTTTCACGCGCATATTTAATGGCTTCAATTTTACCATCGATACCACGATCTCCAAAGCCGCCTGGAACTAAAATACCATCCGCATCCTTCAAGCGCTCTGCTGTATTTTCAGCTACTAGCTCAGCTGCATTAATCCATTCGATTTCAATATCAGCATCAAATGCATATCCAGCGTGGCGTAAGGCTTCTACAACTGAAATGTAGGCATCTTGTAATTCTACATATTTACCAACAAGAGCGATTTTTGTCTTTTTCGATAAGTTGCGTACTTTATCAACGAGTGCTTTCCAGTCATCCATTTCAGCATCATGGCATTGAAGTTTTAAATGACGGCAGACAAGTTCGTCCATTTTTTGCTCTTGAAGATACAGTGGAACAGCATAAAGAGTATCGGCATCCGCCGCTTCAATAACAGCTTCTGGCGCAATATCACAGAAAAGAGCAAGCTTGTCTTTCATTTCTTGTGAAACCGGAAGCTCTGTACGCACAACGATAATGTTGGGCTGAATACCAAGGCTGCGAAGCTCTTTTACACTGTGCTGTGTCGGTTTTGTTTTCATCTCACCAGCAGCTTTTAAATATGGAATAAGCGTACAGTGGATGTACATAACGTTATCGGAACCGACATCGCTCTTAATTTGACGAATTGCTTCTAAGAACGGTAAAGACTCAATGTCTCCTACTGTTCCGCCGATTTCTGTAATGACAACATCAGCTTTTGTTTCTTTGCCAGCAAGGAGTACGCGGCCTTTGATTTCATTCGTAATATGTGGAATAACCTGAACCGTACCACCTAAGTATTCACCGCGGCGCTCTTTGCGAAGCACCGTTGAATAAATTTTACCTGTTGTGACATTGCTATATTTATTTAAATTAATGTCAATGAAACGCTCATAGTGACCTAAGTCTAAATCCGTTTCTGCTCCATCATCTGTAACGAATACTTCACCGTGCTGATACGGACTCATTGTTCCTGGGTCCACGTTAATGTATGGATCAAACTTTTGGATCGTCACCTTTAATCCGCGGTTTTTCAACAAGCGGCCCAAGGAAGCAGCCGTAATTCCTTTACCTAAAGAAGAAACAACCCCGCCTGTTACAAAAATATATTTAGTCAACTTGAAAAGCCCCCTTCAATCTATTGTTTCTTTTATTAATTAAATAAATACACTCATTTGGGCAAAAAACAAAAACGCCCCAATTACTTAAAAAGTAAAGGGAGCGTTACAAGCATAAATAATGTCTCTTTAAAGAGCCCAAATAAAATACTACAATTTGAAATAAAGGAAGTCAAGAAAAGATTAATTTTCTTTATTTTAAGTCTTCTTCCTCATCATCGTCTAAATCGTATTCATCTTCTTCAGCAAGATCGTCATCAAAATCCTCTTCTTCTTCGTCTTCATCATCGATCTCATCTAAGTCGTCAAGATCATCCACTTCGTCATCCAACTCGTCAAGATCATCTTCTTCAAAGTCAAGATCATCCTCAAGCTCGTCCACTTCATCCAGTTCTTCTTCGTCAAAATCCGGTTCTTCGACTGTAGATTTTTTCGCCTTTTTCTTTTTCGCTTTTACTGCTGGCGCTGCTTCTTCTTCTAATTGGTCAACCGGATACCAAGCACGTAAGCCCCAACGATTTTCTCCAAACGTAATAAACCGGCCGTCAATATTTAGGTCGGTATAAAACTGAACCATCCGTGCTTTTAATTCAGCGTCGCTCAACTCTTGATGCTGCTGGATTTGATTAAGTATTTCCTGGAATGCTATCGGCTCTTTGCTTTCTTTTAAAAGAGCATAAGCAATTTCAATAAAGGACATTTCCTTCAGTTCTTCTTTAGACAGTTCCTTTAACTTCACGTCCGCACTTCCCTTCTCTATTTACGCACTCTATGAGAGTGAAAAAGGTCATATTCACCATTATAAACATTGACGCTTTCATTATGCCATATTTATGTAACGATTTCCGCTTTTTTTTTGCGCACTTTTTTCGAGACTGCTTCTGGAGAAGGCCTTTTACCTTCTCTCATCTTTCTTAGCTCAATAAAAGTCCGGTAAAAAAGAAAAAAAGATAGCAGGAGAAAGGCAACGGCTCCGAGCTGGATTTGATAAAGCCAACTAGCAGCAAGCGTATATACGCCAAGCAATATACAATTTAAAATTTGCTTCATCCTTTATCCCCGCCTTTTACCTTTCCTTATTGTATACTTTTTTCCAATCATTATAAAAGAAAAATCGCGATTAGCATGTTAAAAAACTTCACATGAAAATTGTACAAGGCAGTTCTATTTCTTTACCGTACCCTTTATTTTACAATTATAATCTTTTTATGTGAAAAAAATACCGTGAAAGAGAGGATTCGCTTCTTCCACGGCTGCTTTAGGTTACATATTTCTTCTGTACTGTCCACCTACCTCATAGAGAGCCGTCGTAATTTGACCAAGGCTGGCAACTTTTACTGTTTTCATCAGTTCAGCAAAAATATTTCCACCGTTGACAGCTGTTTCTTTTAAACGTTTCAACGCTTTTTCAGCCTCTTGTTCATACTTTTTCTGAAAAGAGCGCAATTCGTTAATTTGATGTTCTTTTTCTTCTTTTGTAGCCCTCGCCAATTCCATGCTATTGATTTCTTCTTCAGATGGCGGATTTGGGTTCAAGTAGGTATTCACACCAATGATGGGCAGTTCCCCTGTATGCTTCAGCATTTCATAGTACATCGACTCTTCCTGGATTTTCCCGCGCTGATATTGCGTTTCCATCGCACCGAGCACACCGCCCCTGTCATCTAAGCGTTCAAACTCCTGTAATACTGCTTCTTCGACAAGGTCGGTTAACTCTTCAATAATGAAGGAGCCTTGTAGCGGATTTTCATTTTTAGACAAGCCATGCTCCTTCGTAATAATGAGCTGGATCGCCATTGCCCGACGGACAGATTCCTCGGTCGGGGTTGTAATAGCTTCATCATAAGCATTTGTATGAAGTGAATTACAATTGTCCTGCAGTGCCATGAGCGCCTGCAATGTCGTCCGGATATCGTTGAAGTCAATTTCTTGAGCGTGAAGAGAGCGGCCTGATGTCTGGATATGATACTTGAGCTTCTGAGAGCGCTCATTTGCCCCATATTTCTCACGCATAGCCACTGCCCAAATTCTCCGTGCTACACGGCCAATTACCGTATACTCTGGGTCAAGACCGTTTGAGAAAAAGAAAGATAAGTTCGGGGCAAAATCGTCGATCGCCATGCCGCGGCTTAAATAATACTCGACGTACGTAAAACCGTTCGCCAAGGTGAAGGCGAGCTGAGAAATTGGATTAGCACCAGCTTCCGCAATATGATAACCAGAAATGGAAACGGAATAGTAATTACGAACGGAGTGATCAATAAAATATTGCTGAATATCTCCCATCATCCGCAAAGCAAACTCCGTAGAGAAAATACACGTATTCTGCCCTTGATCCTCTTTTAAAATATCAGCCTGCACCGTTCCCCTAACCGTCTTTAACGTTTGGGCACGTACATCAGTAAATTCTTCGACAGAGAGGATACGGCCAAGCTCCTCCTCTTTCTTCTTTACCTGCTGATCAATCGCCGTATTCATAAACATCGCCAAAATAATCGGCGCTGGACCATTAATCGTCATGGAAACAGATGTAGAGGGATGACATAGATCAAAACCGGCATATAGCTTTTTCATGTCTTCCAACGTACACATACTGACTCCGCTTTCGCCGACTTTTCCATAAATGTCTGGCCGGTAATCCGGATCTTCTCCATACAAGGTCACAGAATCAAAGGCGGTACTTAACCGTTTTGCTTCATCATCTTTGGATAAGTAATGAAAGCGGCGGTTTGTTCTTTCTGGTGTCCCCTCTCCAGCAAACTGCCGTTTCGGATCTTCTCCTTTTCGTTTAAATGGAAAAACGCCAGCCGTATATGGGAAGAAGCCTGGTCTGTTTTCTTTATAAACCCAGCGGAGAATCTCTCCATAATCAACAAACTTCGGCAAAACGACCTTTGGAATTTTAAGGCCTGATAAGCTCGTTGTCGTCAGCTCTGTCACGATTTCCTTATCGCGGATTTTCGTGACATACTCGGAAGCAGCGTACTGTTCTCTTAACTCTTTCCATCCAGCGAGGATCTTTTTCGATTCAGTCGTTAGCTGCTCTTCAATTGCTGCTTTATATGTTTCAAGCGGTCGGATTACCTCTTCACCAGCATCGTTGGCTTTAGCCTCTGTCAACGCTCCTTCAAGCTGAAACAACCGGCGGGCAAGGTGCTCCTGCTCCTCTGCCTTCTTGTGATAACCGCGCACCGTTTCCGTAATCTCTCTTAAATAGTAACGACGATCATTTGGAATGATCACGTTTTGCTTTTCTACATCCACTTCTTTGCTGAAGGATACTTGCCAATCGGTACCAGCTCTTTCATTAATTTTTTCTACGAGTGCAGCGAATAAAGCATTCGTGCCTTGATCATTAAACTGGCTGGCAATCGTTCCGTATACCGGCATTTTTTCTAGCGGTTCATCAAATAAATTGCGGCTGCGCTGATATTGCTTTTGTACTTGGCGCTTGGCGTCCTCGGAGCCTTTTCTTTCAAATTTATTAATAACAATTAAGTCAGCATAATCAATCATATCGATTTTTTCAAGTTGTGTTGGCGCCCCAAATTCACTTGTCATAACATACATCGACAAATCGGAAATTTCAGTAATCTCAGCATCCCCTTGCCCGATTCCGCTCGTCTCTACAACTACTAAATCATAACCGGCTGCCTTTACGACACTAATAGCATCTTTAATCGCCAGCGAAAGCTCAGAACGGGAATTGCGGGTAGCGAGACTGCGCATAAACACCCGCTCAGAAAAAATCGCATTCATTCGAATACGGTCACCCAGCAGTGCACCGCCTGTTTTTTGTTTTGTTGGATCAACCGACAGAATAGCAATTCTCTTGTTGGACAATTCGTTGAGAAAGCGGCGGATCAGTTCATCTGTCAGAGAACTTTTTCCTGCACCGCCGGTACCTGTAATCCCAATAACAGGTGCTTCATTGCCTAAAGACTGAATTTGCTCGAACGCCGCAGCGGCTTCTGCTTTTTCTTCTTGACTGGCGTCTACCTGATTCTCCGCTAATGAGATCAGCCTCGACACGGCTGTAACATCCCCATTTGGCAGCTTGCTAATTTCTTCTCCAATACTGCCCGATACAGTGGAAAAATCACATTCTTCCAGCATGATATTAATCATGCCCTGTAAGCCGTTAAGCCGTCCGTCCTCCGGCGAAAAGACCCGGGCAATACCGTAATCATGCAGCTCTTTTATTTCCCGCGGAATGATCACTCCGCCTCCGCCTCCATAAATACGGATATGCGGACAGCCTTTTTCCTTTAATAAGTCATACATGTATTTAAAGTATTCAACGTGACCGCCTTGATAAGAGGAAATGGCAATCCCCTGTACATCTTCCTGAATCGCCGCATTCACCACTTCTTCTACTGATCGATTATGCCCCAGATGAATTACTTCTGCACCGCTTGCCTGCAAAATACGTCGCATAATATTAATCGATGCGTCGTGCCCATCAAAAAGACTGGAAGCTGTCACAAAACGAATATGATGCTTCGGTTTATAAACCTCCACTGTCTGACTCATTATTTCTCCCCCTTATTGTTTCACTTTGTAGCCATTAATGCCTGAAAACAATAAATCTATCTGCAGCTCGATATAATCATCAATCGTAAAGTTTTTTTGCAGCGCCCAACGGCGGAATCCCCACATTTGTCCTTGTACAAAAATATCTTGAGCAAGCATGTGAATCTTTCGTTCTTCCATATCAAGCTCTCCGTTTTCCACGCATCGGTAAACTAACCTTTCAAACATGCTGACCATATCCATTTCTTTTCTTAGCACATATGGCAAGGCATCTTTTGACAGCGATTTTGCTTCCTGATACATGACTAATACTTCATCCTGCATATCATCTACCACTTTAAAATAATAACTAATGCCGAGCTTTAGACTCTCTAACGTCCCCGCTTCTAAGTCCATTCGCTCCAAACGGTCTTTTACCTGATCGTAAATACTATCGCATACAAGATAGAGAACATCTTCCTTCGTACGAATATATTCATAGAGAGTACCGATACTAAACCCTGCTGCTTTGGCAATTTCTCTCGTTGTCGTTCGGTGAAATCCTTTTTGTTTAAAAAGCTGGACAGCCCCCTTAATCATCTCGGAGCGCCTTTTTTCGATTAGCTGTTCATCTTTTACAGATGCATGTACTTTCCTCTTGTCAGCCTTCAATGTTATCAACCGCCTTTAACAAATACATAACGAGAGCAGAGGGATGGAACTTCCCTTCATCTGCTCCCGAATTTGTTTTTACTTTCAGTCTAATTTATTGCTTTAGACCTACTGCTCAACATTATAACTGATTTTTTCTAATTTAAACTTTCTTTATTTTGTTAACATTCGTGAAATAACTAATCGTTGAATTTCCTGTGTACCTTCATAAATTTGCGTAATCTTAGCGTCACGCATATAGCGCTCAACAGGATAATCTTTCGTGTAGCCATATCCGCCGAAGATCTGTACAGCTTCTGTCGTCACTTTCATGGCGGTATCACCAGCCATAAGCTTCGACATCGCCGACTCTTTTCCATATGGCAAATTGTTTGACTCAAGCCAGGCCGCCTGATAAGTAAGCAGCCGGGATGCTTCAATCGCCGTTGCCATATCAGCTAACTTAAAGGAAATTCCCTGATTTGCTGCGATTGGTTTGCCAAACTGCTTGCGCTCTTTGGCATATTCAATCGATGCGTCCAGTGCTCCTTGTGCAATACCGACAGCCTGAGCAGCGATGCCGTTACGGCCGCCGTCCAACGTCATCATCGCAACCTTAAAGCCGTCGCCCTCTGAACCGAGAACATTCTCCTTGGGTACCCGGCAATCTTCAAAAACAATTTCTGTCGTTGGAGATGAGCGGATTCCTAGTTTCTTCTCTTTCTTGCCAACAGAGAAGCCCGGAAAGTCTTTCTCTACAATAAAAGCTGTTGTGCCTCGCTGTTTAGAAGCTGGATCCGTTAAAGCAAATACGATGTAAATATCGGCAATGCCGCCATTTGTAATAAAAATCTTCGAACCATTTAAAATATATTCATCGCCCTCTAAGCGAGCTGTTGTTTTCATCCCGCCTGCGTCAGAACCAGAACCTGGCTCTGTTAATCCATAGGCACCAATTTTCTCGCCCTGCGCCATTGGCTTTAAGTACTTTTGCTTTTGTTCTTCTGTACCAAACTTGTAAACTGGCCAACCAGCAAGTGATGTATGGGCGGAAAGAGTGACACCTGTAGATGCACAAACGCGTGACAATTCTTCGACAGCAATGCAGTACGCTAAGTAGTCACTGCCAATACCTCCGTACTCTTCGGGCCAAGGGATACCTGTTAATCCGAGCTCCGCCATTTTGCGAAAAATCTCCATATCAAAACGCTCTTCTTCGTCGCGTTCTGCTGCTGTTGGCTCGACTTCGTTTTTAGCAAAGTCCCTTACCATTTTGCGAATCATTTCATGTTCTTCTGTTAGTTGGAAGTTCATTTTATTCCCCGCCTTTACTTGATTAGCTGTTTGCTAATGACAATTCTTTGAATTTCACTCGTACCTTCATAAATTTCCGTTACTTTGGCATCGCGGAAAAATCGCTCTACCGCGTATTCTTTCGTGTACCCATAGCCTCCGTGTACTTGAACAGCTTCGATTGCCGTATCCACTGCTGTCTTGGAGGCGTACAGTTTTGCCATGGAAGCTTCTTTTCCACAAGGCTTCCCTTTTGACCGCAAATCAGCAGCCCGATAAACAAGCAGCCTAGCCGCTTCTACACTTGTCGCCATATCCGCAAGCTTAAAAGCGAGCCCTTGTTGAGCTGCAATCGGCTTACCAAACTGTTTGCGTTCTTGCGCATATTGCGCAGCTTCTTTTAATGCTGCTTCGGCGATCCCCAGCGCCTGTGCAGCAATTCCAATACGACCAGCATCAAGATTAGCCATCGCAATTTTAAACCCTTCTCCTTCACTGCCAAGCAGCTGCGATGCTGGTACTTTCATATCTTCAAAGGTCAATTGCACGGTACGAGAACCGTAAAGGCCCATTTTATGTTCGTCTTTGCCAATAATCAGACCTGGCGTATCTTTTTCCACAATAAAGGCTGAGATGCCCTTTGAACCTTCTGCCGGGTTAGTCGAAGCAAAGACGATATATGTATCCGCTTCTCCCCCGTTCGTGATAAAAACCTTTGAACCATTTATCGTATAATAATCCCCTTGTTTGGCCGCTTTTGTTTTTAAATTAGCTGCATCCGATCCAGCGCCCGGTTCGGTTAAGCAAAAGGCGCCCAAGTATTCTCCTGACGCTAACTTTGGTACATATTTTTGTTTTTGCTCCTCGGTGCCAAAATATAGAATTGGATTTGTTCCAACAGATGTGTGAACAGATAAAATGACTCCAACTGTGGCACTGACTTTTGACAGCTCATTGATTGCGATAATATAAGATATAAAGTCCATCCCACTGCCGCCATATTCCTCGGGAATGGTGATCCCCATTAAGCCCAGTTCAGCCATCTTCTTGATCAATTCACGAGGAAATTCTCCTTTTTCCATTCGCTCAACAAACGGCGCGATTTCACCTTCTGCAAAATCTCTTACCATCTTCCTCATCATCTGCTGCTCTTCTGAAAATCGCAATTCCATATTTTCTTCCTCCTGTTGTTTTTAAATTACACGCTTTAGTCGTATGTGTAGAAGCCGCGCCCTGTCTTTTTGCCGAGCCAGCCAGCCTTTACATACTTGCGAAGCAGCGGGCATGGACGATATTTGTCATCACCAAACCCATCATGAAGCGTTTCCATGATGTACAAGCACGTATCAAGGCCGATAAAATCAGCCAGTGTCAGCGGACCCATCGGATGGTTCATGCCAAGCTTCATGACTTCATCAATCGCTTCTTTTGTTGCGACTCCTTCATACAGCGTATAAATTGCTTCATTGATCATTGGCATTAACACCCGGTTTGCTACAAAGCCCGGAAAATCATTTACTTCAACAGGCACTTTTGAAAGAGTATGCGTGATTTCTTCGATTGTTTGATAGACCTCGTCTGCTGTAGCCAGACCGCGGATAATCTCGACAAGCTTCATCACCGGCACCGGGTTCATAAAATGCATACCGATGACTTTTTCCGGTCGATTCGTGGCGGCCGCAATTTCGGTAATAGGCAATGATGAGGTATTGGTTGCTAAAATCGTATGAGCTGGTGTAATTCTATCCAAATGGGAAAAGATTTTGCACTTCACATCCATGTTTTCGACTGCTGCTTCAATAACAAGGTCTACATCCTGTGCATCTTGTAAATTAGTTGATTTTGCAATTCTCTGGAGGATTTCTGCTTTTTCGCCATCTGTGAGACGTTCCTTTTGTACTTGGCGAGAGAGATTTTTCTCAATAACTCCGAGTCCACGTCCAACCAGCTCATCTTTTAAGTCATTCAACAACACTTCATAGCCAGCCTGAGCACATACTTGAGCAATGCCCGAACCCATTTGTCCAGCTCCGATTACCATCAGCTTTTTTACTTCCATCTTTTCCCCTCCTATTTTGATTTCAAGATTATCCCCAATGATTTTTCTTTCTATCGCCTGGTGTTTTCCGCTTCGACGCACACGATGTGCTAGTGAGGGCGTTGCGACACGATGTCGCGCCTTTAGCCGTCGTTCCTCTTTTGTCCAGCTTCGCCTTCTTGCCCCTCGAGGTCATAAGCCGATCTGGCTGTGTGGCTGAAAAACGCCACTTCGCCAGTTCGTCTTATGCTTGCCGGGGCAGTACAGTCGGCTCCGCTTTTCTTATTTGTCTAGCTGCAGACACTAGCCCGTACGGCGGTTTCGGTCTCCCTGTCGGAGTCAAAGAGCGACTCCTTGTCGAGCCCTCCAACCTCCTATCGGGCTAATCAGGCCGCTTCCGCTTTTCTTTTGTCTAGCTGCAGACGCTAGGGCGTACGGCGGTTTCGAAATTTCTATTGGAGTCAAAGAACGACTCCTATAGAAATTCCTCCAACCTCCTATCACCCTGAGCAAGCGGCTTCCGCTTTTCCTTTTTGTCTAGCTGCAGCAGCCAGCCCGTACGGTGGTTTCGGTCTCTCTGTCGGAGTCAAAGAGCGACTCCTTGTCGAGCCCTCCAACCTCCTATCGGGCTAATCAGGCCGCTTCCGCTTTTCTATACCTCAATCATGATGGCGTCGCCTTGGCCGCTTCCGCTGCAGATGGCTGCGATGCCGATGCCTCCGCCTCTTCTTTTTAGTTCGTAGGCGAGTGTTAAAATAATTCTTACGCCGCTGGCACCGATTGGGTGGCCAAGAGCAATGGCTCCACCGTTGACGTTGACCTTTTCAGGATCGAGATCGGCAATTTTGCCGCTTGCCAGTGCTACGGCAGCGAAGGCTTCATTCACTTCAAAGAGATCAATATCCTTTAGGGATTTGCCTGTCTTTTTCAGTATTTCATTAATTACTAGTCCTGGAGTTTGCGGGAACTTGCTCGCTTCTACCGCTACTTCAGCATGGCCAATCACTGTAGCGAGCGGCTGTTTCCCTTCTTTTGCTGCCCGTTCATCACTCATCAACACTAGTGCACCAGCTCCATCATTGATGCCAGGGGCATTGCCAGCTGTAATCGTTCCGTCTTTGCCAAATGCCGGGCGCAGCTTCGCTAGTACCTCTTTTTTTGTATCTTTACGAGGGGCTTCATCCTGCTCTACTAGGACAGGATCGCCTTTTCGCTGAGGCACTTCAACCGCGACAATTTCTTCAGCCAAACGGCCCTCTTCCATAGCAGCAATTGCTTTTTCATGGCTGCGTACGGCCCACTCATCCTGTTCTTCTCTAGACAAGTCAAACTCTTCCGCTGTTTCATTTCCGTAATTGCCCATGTGAACGCCGGTAAAGCTGCACGACAATCCGTCATGAATCATCAAATCCACCATCGATGCATCACCCATTCGCATGCCCCAACGCCCTTTAGGAAGGGCATAAGGAACATTGGACATTGATTCCATGCCGCCGGCCACAATGACCTCTTCATCACCTGCGCGGATAATTTGGTCAGCAAGTGTTACACTGCGCAAACCGGAGGCGCACACTTTATTGATCGTTTCAGTTTTTACTTCCCAAGGGATTCCCGCTTCTCTCGCTGCCTGTCTTGAAGGAATCTGTCCCTGCCCTGCTTGAAGAACATTGCCAAAAATCACTTCATCGACTTGTTCCGGACTAACACCTGCACGCTTTAACGCCTCTTTAATGGCTATTCCCCCAAGCTGTGAAGCTGATAAAGCACTTAATGCTCCTCCAAATTTGCCAAAAGGCGTACGGGCTCCATCAATAATTACTGTTTTTACCATGATTACTTCCCCCTTTGTTTCATTTTAAAGAAACCGCTTTCAGATCTTGACTGAACGCTCGCTCAAAACTTGGCCTTAAGAAAAGGGAAACATCTCCCTTTTTTACCTCTTATATTCTTTTATTTTAAAGTAAATGAGGAAAAAATCCAACGAAAATGATGAATATTCAAAAAACAAACAAGAGGAAGTTTCCCTCTCTGCTTCGAGAGGAAAACCACCCTTTTAAAATACCGTCAGGCTAATTCCGCTGCTTTATTTTTCCGCTTGTGCGTCAGCAGCAGTTTCGGCAACAACCGCTTTTCGCTGCTCCTCAGCCGGATCTTTATCCGGAAGCTGCTCCGTTTTCTGTGGCCCGATAACCGCTTTCTCCAGAAGTTCTGCTACGTCATACGTTGCAACCGTTTCCTCTACTTCCTTCGCTTTTGTGCCGTCAGAAAGCATCGTCAAGCAGTACGGGCAGCCCGAACTAATCACAGATGGATTCACTGCTAGCGCCTGCTCTGTCCGCGCTACATTAATCCGGTGGCCAGTGTCTTCTTCCATCCACATCAGCCCGCCGCCAGCACCACAACACATCCCGTCCTGACGCTTCCGGGCCATTTCAACAAGCTTTACACCGGGTATTGCCTTCAAGATTTCTCGCGGCGGATCGTAAACATCATTGTAGCGACCGAGATAACATGAATCATGGAACGTGATCGTTTCATTGACGGCGTGCATTGGCTTCAATCGGCCTTCCTTCACAAGCTGATCTAACAGCTCCGTATGGTGGTAGACTTCGGCCTTAAAGCCCATGGCCGGATATTCGTTTTTAAAAATATTATACGCATGCGGATCAATCGTCACGATTTTCTTTACATCGTTTTTCTCAAATTCAGCGATATTAGCTGTAGCCAGCTCCTGGAACAAAAATTCATTGCCGAGGCGGCGCGGTGTATCACCGGAGTTTTTCTCTTTGTTGCCTAAAATCGCAAATTTCACGCCCGCTTCATTTAACAATCTCGCAAAAGAAAGGGCAATTTTCTGGCTGCGGTTATCGAACGCTCCCATTGATCCGACCCATAACAGGTACTCAAACTCTTCGCCCGCTTTTTTCATTTCTTTGACGGTCGGTACGTGAACATCCTCACGCAGCTCCCGCCAGTTTTCTTTCTCTTTTCTGTTCAGTCCCCACGGATTGCCTTGGCGCTCAATGCTTTGCATCGCCCGTTGTGCTTCCGGGTCCATCTTTCCTTCTGTTAACACAAGGTAGCGGCGCAGATCAATAATTTTATCGACATGCTCGTTCATGACTGGGCACTGGTCTTCACAATTGCGGCATGTCGTACACGCCCAGATCTCTTCTTCGGTGATGACCTCTCCAATCAAGCTTGGATGATACAGCTCAGCCGCCGCTTCTGCACTGCCGGCAAGAGCTAATTGGTTTCCCTGTGTGTTCGCAAAGGCAAACGCCGGCACCCATGGCTGTTTGGATGTCACGGCTGCTCCTGTGTTTGTTAAATGATCGCGCAGCTTAACGATTAAATCCATCGGCGAGAGCATTTTCCCTGTTCCCGTGGCCGGACACATATTCGTACAGCGGCCGCACTCCACGCAAGCATAAAAATCAATCATTTGCAGCTGGTTAAAGTCTTGAATTTTCCCGACGCCAAATGATTCCTGTGTTTCATCCTCAAAATCAATCGGCTTCAGCGTGCCCGGACGGTCCAAACGATGAAAATACGTATTGACCGGACCAAAAATTAAGTGCGCATGCTTTGACTGTGGTACATACACAAGGAAAGTAAGCAAGACGATCAAATGCACCCACCAGGATACGTAGAAAAACGCAATGGCAGCCTTTGTGCCGATCCCTGCCAAAATAACGGCTACAGCAGAGGCAACCGGCTCTAAGCCCATCCAGTGGACATCGGCTCCTTCATGCCAAATTAAATCCATGCCGTTGCCGATTAAGACGGACAGCATTAACAGGCCGATAAAAATTAATACAAGCCCGTTTTTCCAGCCGCGCTTTAAACGCACGAGCTTTTCAACATAACGGCGATAAAATGCCCAGACCACGGCCACAAGAATCATTAGCGTGACGATCTCTTGGAAAAACTTGAACCCGCCGTACAGCGGACCGAGCGGCAGGTGTGCTCCCGGCACGATGCCTTTAATAATAAAGTCAATCGCTCCTAGTTGTACAAGCAGGAAACCATAGAAAAACATCACGTGAATGGCCCCGCTTTTTTTGTCCTTGAGCAGCTTTTTCTGTCCAAACACAAATACCCAGATTTTCTCCATCCGCTTCTTCACATCATTATCAAACTCTTGTTTCTTGCCCAGCTGAATGTATTCATAACGGGTCTTTAATAAATAAACAAATAAATACACTCCGTAAGCGATTACAAAAGCAGTTGCAATTAAGTTGATCCATAACAAACCATTCATGACTTTCCCTACACTCCTTTCTAAGATCGCTGCATTTTGCTCCTTTGTTAAAACAGTATCACTATTCAGAATGTTTATATCTTTATTATATTATGAATGAGCATTCAGTCAACCTATAATTAAAATATTTTTTCAGTCATTCCTATGAGAGTCTTTGTTTCTTTTTGGGAAGCCTAGAAATAATGCTGCTTCGTTTAAGGAGGAAAAAGATTCATGAGGATATTTTTCTGGCTGGCTTTTTTTGCTTCATGGCTTGGGCTGGATCTTTACTTTGGTCAGAAAACTGCAGAAAAACAATCCCCTGAACGGGTGTATCCGAAGAGAAAAGGGAAGATTGATTTTTTTTGCAGCGGTCCTGAATTTTTTAAACAATTTTTTCACGATATCCAAAATGCCCAAAAACGCGTGTACTGTCTTTTTTATATTGTAAAAGATGATAGTGTGACCCGGGATTTTTTTCATTTATTGAAAGAGAAAGCAAGGAGCGGTGTAGAAGTGCACCTACTTATGGATTGGCATGGCAGCTTAAAAGTGAAAAAGCAGGATGTGAATGATCTAAAACGGTCAGGAGTCAAAGTCGGCTTCTTTGGAAAACCACGTCTTCCTTATTTCTTTTTTTCTCTACAGCAGCGAAACCACCGGAAAATTACTGTCATTGACAGTACAATTGCTTATCTTGGCGGCTTTAATATCGGTTTAGAATACGTGAATAAGAGTAAGGACCCTAAGCTTTCTCCATGGAGAGACTACCATCTGCGCTTTTATGGCGGCAGTGCCGTTGACTTAGAAGCAGAATTTATTGCTGACTGGAATCAAGAAGGACGCTCTTTTCTGCAGCAACCAAAAAAAGCCCCTGAACATGAAAACGGAGTAGAACATGCTATTTATCCCTCTGTAAACGGAAATCTTGAGAAAAAACTAATAAAAATGATTAGCAGTGCCCAACGCTCCATTTTCATTGGGACACCTTATTTCATACCGACAAAACCTGTATTTGACCAGTTGCTTCATGCATTAGCACGTGGTGTCCATGTCACTGTTCTCATCCCTAGACATGAGGATCATGCACTCGTGCAGGAAGCGGCTTCTCCTTTTTTAAATAAAATGCTTCTCTTTCCAAATGCTCACATCCTATCGTTCACGAACGGGTTCTATCATGCAAAGATTATTATCTTTGATGACGAAATATGCGACATCGGCACAGCCAATTTCGATGCAAGAAGTCAGAGGATCAATTTTGAATGCAATTGCTTTATTTATAGTTCAGCCTTCATTGAGCAAATTCGGCCATTTTTGGAGGAAGACATCAAAAATAGCCAGCTGCCTTCTACATCAGAGCTGTATCCTACTACTCTCGCTGGAAAAATAAAAACAAAAGCTGCTCACTTAGTAAAAGGCTTCTTGTAATAGACAAAAAGCTTGCGCTGAAACTTAACCGTTTCAGCGCAAGCTTTTTTTACATTTTTTCAGGTGCAGATACGCCGATAAGCTGCAGAGCATTTTTTAATGTAACCTGTACAGCTTTTACTAACGCAAGACGCGCTTCTGATAACTGTGTATTATTTGGATCTAATACTTTTTCTGCATTGTAGAAGCTATGGAATGCAGCAGATAGTTCTTGTATATAGTTCGCGATCCGGTGCGGGATGCGTTTTTCAGCAGCCTCTGCCACCACTTGAGGGAAATCGCCAATCTTCTTCAGTAAGTCGATCTCTTTTTCGGCGCTAATCAGAGATAAATCTGCTTCTTTGTTAATCGTGATACCTTGCTCTTCTCCTTGACGCAAAATACTGCTAATGCGAGCATGTGCATATTGAGCATAATACACCGGGTTTTCATTTGATTCAGACACAGCAAGGTCAAGATCGAAGTCCATATGAGTATCGCCGCTTCTCATGGCAAAGAAATAACGAACAGCATCTAACCCTACTTCTTCAACAAGCTCCCGCATCGTCACGGCTTTACCAGTCCGCTTGCTCATTTTCATCTTCTCGCCATTTTTATAAAGGTGAACGAGCTGGATAATTTCTACTTCTAAGTTAGCCGGATCATAACCAAGCGCTTCTACTGCCGCTTTCATCCGCGGAATGTAGCCATGATGGTCAGCGCCCCAAATGTTAATAACCTTTTTAAAGCCGCGTTCAAATTTATCCTTATGATAAGCAATGTCCGGTGTTAAATACGTATACGTGCCGTCATTTTTGACAAGAACGCGGTCTTTATCGTCCCCGAACGCAGTAGATCGGAACCAAACTGCCCCGTCTTCTTCGTAAATATGGCCTTTTTCACGCAAAGCAGCGAGTGCTTCATCGATTTTTCCATTTTTATAAAGAGATGTTTCTGAATACCATACATTAAATGGAACACGAAAATTTTCTAAATCCGTTTTCAGCTTCTCCATTTCGTATTTTAACCCATATTCTCTAAACGCTTCGTAGCGCTCTTCTTCCGACATAGAAACGAACTTGTCTCCAAACTCATCGGCTAATTTTTGGCCAATGCCCACGATATCTTTTCCGTGGTAACCATCCTCTGGCATTTCTTTCTCTTGACCGAGTGCTTGGAAGTAACGGGCTTCGACAGATAGCGCTAAATTATGAATCTGGTTGCCGGCATCGTTAATGTAATATTCTCTCGTTACGTCGTAACCAGCTTTTTCAAGCACGTTACATAAGGAATCCCCAACAGCTGCGCCCCGAGCATGACCAAGGTGCAGATCTCCTGTCGGATTAGCCGAAACAAACTCTACTTGGATCTTCTCATTGTTGCCGGTATTTGTTTTTCCGTAATCGGTGCCTTCCTCTAGTACAACTGGGATTAGATCCGTTAAATATGCATTATTCATATAAAAATTAATAAAACCAGGGCCAGCGATTTCAATTTTCTCAATGGAAGCTTTAGACGGATCAAAATTGGCGATCATCTCTTCGGCGATCGCACGAGGAGCTTTCTTCGCTACACGAGCTAGCTGCATCGCCATATTAGTCGAATAATCGCCATGCGCCTTTTCCTTTGGCGTCTCTAGCACAACAGCCGGAATTTCCTCCTCTTGAGCTAGCCCCGCCTTCAAAACAGCCGCCTTTATTTCCGACCGTAAATCCTCCTGTACCTTCTCTGCTATATTCATTAAATATATACCTCCTTATGGTTTAGGGTCAGTTCCCCGCTCTGCTAATGCGGTGAAGCGTTAAAATTTCCTTTATACACTTTCAAATTTGAGTTCCATTGTATAAGCTCCGACTGCCGTCCCTTGCATCAGCAGGTGGTAGTCTAGCTGGAGCGTTCCTTCGAGTTGTGATTCACTGTATGTATGGCTGTGCGACAGCTTATTTGTTTTGGTTAACATAGCCAATGTGCCGTGCGGGCTCGTATAGGAGCCATTCATCGGCTCTTTCTCGTTAAATGGAAGTCTCATCTTTACGGCTCCGCTGCGCAAGATTACGGCTCCTTTATCAGAAAACTTCACGACCGTTTGAATCGTGCCTTCTTCTTGAACCTCAGTATATTTCAGGAAGTAAGAACCGTTTTTTTCCTGAAACTCTCCAGAGAGCATAAGTTCAAACATCTCTCTTTCTCCTTCATGCTCAATGCTCGTCGTTAAATGGATATTGACAGGAACAGGTGCTTGTAAATCCTTGGCCAAGCTGTTCACATCCTTTTAAAATTTCTCCTTATAACTTATTAAGTATAAAAATGTTTATATAAAAATGCAATGGACATCATGGAAATTTCAATTGCGAAAGGATTAAATGCCCCCTCCCTGTGGTACATCAATAGAAAAAGGGATTGGAGCTGTTAACATGGAAGAAGTGAAAAGAGTATATTACGTAGACCCCGCCAGTAAGGAAGTCTTGCCTACTGCTGAAGGGCAAGGCAATTTCAGAATAGAAGCCACTGATCAAGAAGCAGCTTTTATCAGAAGAATTTTTGAAGAAGAATACAACGCTGAACTGGAAACGTTCGTTCGCGCTCATGTTCCCTATCTCGATTACTCTTACAAAGAAAAGAATGACCATTATGACCGGGCACTTATCGCCATTTACGGTTTAATTTATAAGTTTGGCGACGAAGAAGCTAGACGTCATATTGATGAGATGGGCATCTTGAATGAATATCGTTTAAATGAAAAAAAGGATTTCTAAATAAAGCAATCACCCGGCATAACAACTGCCGGGTGATTTTTAATAAGGTGTTCTATACACTTAAGAAGCTTCTTACTTTTCCTTGTTTACCAATCCCCAGCCGAGCAGCATCTCACGGAGCAGTTTGGAAGCTGTGTTAGCTGTCTGTTCGGAAGGATCATAAATCGGTGCTACCTCTACAAGATCGCCGCCGACAACCTTCACTTCTGAATGAGCAATCGCATGAATAGAGGCAAGCAGCTCTTTCGACGTAATGCCGCCCGCATCCACTGTTCCTGTACCAGGCGCATGAGCTGGATCAAGAACGTCAATGTCAATCGTTACATACACTGGCCGGCCAGCGAGCTTCGGTAAAATTTCTTTTAACGGCTCGAGCACTTCAAACTTAGAGATATGCATTCCGTTCTCTTTAGCCCAGTGAAACTCTTCTTTCATACCAGAGCGAATACCAAAAGAGTAAACATTTTCAGGGCCAATCAACTCAGCAATTTTTCTAATTGGTGTCGAGTGAGAAAGTGGTTCCCCTTCATACTCTGTGCGAAGATCGGTATGGGCATCCATATGAATAATCGCCAAGTCAGGATACTTTTTCGCTACCGCCTTCATCACTGGCCAGGAAACAAGATGCTCTCCCCCCATGCCGAGCGGAAACTTTCCGTCTGCCAGCAAACCGTCAATGTAATCCTCAATTAAATCCAAACTTTTTGCTGCGTTACCGAATGGGAGCGGAATGTCACCAGCATCAAAGTAATTAATTTCTTCTAACTCACGGTCCAGATAGGGGCTGTATTCCTCGAGACCAATTGATACTTCGCGAATGCGTCCCGGACCAAAACGAGAACCCGGGCGATAGCTAACTGTCCAATCCATTGGCATGCCGTATAACACGACCTGGCTTTTCTCATAGTCCTGCTGAGCACCGATAAAGATATTGCCTGAATAGGCTTCATCAAAACGCATAACTTTCCCACCTTTTTATCAAAATAGCCGTTTACTCTGTTAAATCTTTTACGAATTTCGGTAAAACGAAGGCTGCTTTGTGCAATTCTTTCGTATAATATTTTGTTTCAATATCGTGGAAATGCCCATCGCTTACTTCTAATGGATCATATTTTTTTGAGCCAATTGTAAATGTCCACATACCACTTGGATAAGTTGGGATATTGGCCGTATATAGGCGCGTAATTGGGAAAATTTCCTTTACATCGCGCTGTACTTCACGAATCAAGTCCGCTTTAAACCAAGGGTTGTCTGTTTGAGCAACGAAAATACCGTCTTCTTTCAATGCTTTCGCAATGCCAGCATAGAACCCTTTTGTGAATAAGTTTGCAGCCGGACCGACCGGTTCCGTTGAATCTACCATGATCACATCATATTCGTTTTCACTTTTGGCGATATGCATGAAACCGTCATCGACACGTACATCGACACGCTCGTTATCTAGTTCTCCAGCAATTTCAGGCAAGAATTTCTTTGAATACTCGATTACTTTGCCATCGATATCAACGAGTGTTGCTTTTTTCACTTCTGGATGCTTCAACACTTCACGGATTACCCCGCCGTCGCCACCGCCGACAACTAAAACATTCTCTGGATTCGGATGAGTAAATAATGGTACGTGTGCTACCATTTCATGATAAACAAATTCATCTTTTTGAGAAGTCATGACCATGCCATCTAAAAATAGCATATTGCCCCACTCTTCTGTTTCAGCCATCTCCAAGTATTGGAAGTCTGTCTGTTCTGTATGAAGAGTACGCTTAATTTTCATTGTAATTCCAAAGTTTTCCGTCTGTTTTTCTGTATACCAAAGTCCGCTCATTTCATCTCTTCCTTTCTGCAATAAATGCTTTCCAATTGCACTGAAAAAAGTATAGTGGAATCCTGCAAAAATTCAAGCTATTTTTTTGACTTCGTCCTCTTATATGAAAATATCCCCCTTTTATGTTTAAAAATTCGGAAGTTTTTTCATACTATTCCTAATTATTCTTTTTAAGGCAGGTAACCTTATATGACAGTCATTACCCTGTCAGGCTATCGTAAAACAGTTAAATGGATACGCGCAGGATTGTTTCTCGGTTTTTTTGCTGCGATGGGCTTGTTACTGCTCATCGGAGCCGGATTTTTATACATGAAGCTACTTGGCGAACCAAAAGTAGCCGTTCCTCAGTCTACGCTTTATTTTGCGGCAGATGGACAAGTGATTGGTGAAAGCCATGCTGGTGAAAAACGATATTGGGTCGCTCTTGATGAAGTATCCCCCTATCTTGTGGAAGCCACTCTCGCTGTGGAGGATAAGAAATTTTTTGAGCATCATGGTTTTGATTTCAAACGGATGGCTGGTGCTGCCGTTGCCGATTTAAAAGCGATGGCAAAAGTACAAGGGGCTAGTACGATTACCCAGCAATACGCTCGTAATCTTTATCTTTCCCATGATAAAACATGGAAGCGGAAAGTATCAGAGGCTATCTATACAATGCGAATTGAAATGAACTACACGAAGGAACAGATTTTAGAAGGTTATTTAAATACCATTTATTATGGACATGGAGCTTATGGTATTGAGGCTGCGAGCCAATTTTATTTTGGAAAAAAAGCAGCTGCTCTCACCCTGGCAGAAGCGAGTATGCTCGCTGGCATTCCAAAAGGGCCATCCATTTATTCACCGCTCTCCTCATTATCGAAAGCAAAAGAGCGGCAGAGAGTCATTTTAATGGAAATGGAAGAGAGCGGCGTGATTACACCTAAACAGCGCCAGGTGGCCATGGCCGACAAACTTCGCATTACTGGCGAACATTTGCACACAGACTCAGAAACAGCTCCGTATTTTCGACAAGCGGTCCAGCAAGTACTCGCTCAGAAGCTTGGTGTAGATGAACAGACGATCGCGCTTGGCGGATTGCGTGTATACACTACATTGAATCGAGAGCATCAATACATTGCCGAAAAGACTATAAAAAAAGTGATTGCCCAAGACTCTGATATACAGCCGGCGTTTGTTTCTATTGAACCCAAAACCCATTTCGTTACAGCTCTTGCTGGAGGCAAGGACTTCAATCAAAGCCCTTATAACCGGGCGACCCAAGCGATTCGACAGCCGGGGTCAACCTTCAAACCATTTTTATATTACGCAGCATTGGAAAATGGCTATACCCCAGCTACCCAGTTAAAAAGCGAAAAGACCGCTTTCCGGTATGACAATGGCCAAAAAGTATACAGGCCAAGCAACTTTAACCACCGCTATGCTGACGCCGATGTCACGATGGAGCAAGCGCTGGCTGTTTCCGATAACATTTATGCTGTTAAGACACATTTATTTCTAAAGCCCGACACACTCGTTAAAACAGCTGAACGTTTTGGCATTTCTACCCCGTTAAAGCCGCTCCCTTCACTAGCACTGGGTACGTCAGGTGTTCGTGTTCTTGAAATGGTGAATGCCTATGCGACAATAGCAAACGGCGGAAAATACGAAGAGCCTGTTTTTATCCAACGAGTGGAAAATGCGCACGGAGAGGTGATTTATGAACACCAACCAGAAAGTGAACAACGGTTTGATAAAAAACAAACAGCCGTGTTAACCCACATGATGACGGGCATGTTTGATAAAAACTTAAGCAGCTATGCAAATGTAACCGGTGCTTCCCTCGCTCCGAAGATGACACGCCCTTATGCCGGAAAGTCAGGATCTACCACTTATGATTATTGGATGATTGGGTTTACCCCCCAGCTAGCTGCTGGGATATGGACCGGATATGACGATGGAACAGAAATAAAAAAAGCGGATGATAAGCATTATGCTAAAGACATTTGGTTTGATTTTATGGAGGATGTCCACAGAGGGAAACGAGTCAAAAAATTCCCAAAACCGAAAGGCGTAACAGCTGTTAAAGTTAATCCCGGAAACGGAAAAATTGCTAGTGAGCATTGCCCTGTAACGAGAACGATGTACTTTATAGAAGGAACCGAACCAGAAGAATACTGTACGGACCATTTGCCAAAAGAAGAAAAAACAAAAGAAAAGAAAAAAGAAGAAAATTGGATTAAACGCTTATTTCCTCTTTTGTAAACAGCCTGATATGACTAAACAAACAAGGAAAAACCCCGGGTGTGCGGCCCGGGGTTTTTCCTTGTCCTAGCTTATGCAATTTATGCATTACTTCAAGTTTACTTTCTTTCTAGTTATTGGGCAAGATGTGAACATCATTTTCAAAAAACGTTCAAAGATTGTTCACTAAAAAGGGAATAAAAGGATAGTTATTCCGCTAAGCCTTCTTTTAGCTCTGATGAAGAGTTCTCCCACATGTCCGCATTGTGGTTTTGCAGAAAGTCTTTTAACACTTTCTTCGAAGGAGCATCCATGTGGTCGACGATAATATGCCCTTTTAATGACTTATCCATACGGTTTACATGCTCTGGGAGCGACTTGTAACCACGGCGTTTCTCACGATTTACGGTTAGTTCACACGCGGTAACCCCTGTGTAAAAAGGACCGTTTTCTCCCTGATCTACTGTTACCCATACGAGCCAGTATGGTTTAGCGCCTTCTGGCACCTCCTGTTTAGCAGGAAGAAACTTAATGCCTTTCTCAACAGCGCTGCGGGCATGCATAGCGCCCACATCAATGAAAGCCTCTTTTTCCTCTACATCAATAAAGACGGGAGATACGTTCTCTAAAGAAAGTGCCCCTTTTCCAAAGCCTTTATGACCATCTGTTGGGTCGTTTTTAATAATATTAAAGCCAACCTTTTTCTTTTTCTCCATGAGATAGTCTCCTTCCTTTTAGCTAGCATCAACCAAACAATACCATAAAAATCGTGTTAAATCCTTGAATCACTGAAGGCAGCACAAAGCTGAAAATCGGCTGGATCGTGTATTGGTAAAGCGGCGTAATGACAATAATTAGAAAAATGAGCGTTCCGTATTGCTCGTATTGTGTTAATTTGACACGGACAGATGACGGCACTAAGTCCTCGATAATTCGGTAGCCGTCAAGCGGCGGCAACGGCAGCAGATTAAATACGAATAAGACCACATTTAACCAAACCATCATATTGAGCAGGTCAATAAAAAATGGAGGCAGCCCAGCGCCTACAGAAAAAAATAAAATACCATAAGCAATGGCCGCAATTAAGAAATTGCTGAGCGGTCCAGCAACCGAAACTAAGATTCCCGCAAGCCGCGGGTTCTGAAAGTTTCGGCGGTCAACCGGCACAGGCCGCGCCCAGCCAAAGCCAGCAATCAGTATTAAGATAGTGCCGATCGGATCAAGGTGATGAACAGGATTAAGCGTTAGCCGCCCTTGGTTCTTCGCCGTATCGTCACCGAATTTATAAGCAACATACGCATGGGCAAACTCGTGGAAAGTGAATGCCACAATAAGCGTGATGACAACAAACGGCAATTCTGATAGTGAAAAAGCTAAAAATCGGTCCAAATGTTAAACCCCTTTATTTTATTTTGTAAAGATTTTCATGCTTGATATATTGCTTGTCCCCTTTGAAAAGCATACAATTTGGTTGTATCATCATTGAACCATATGGAGAGGAGCCAAGAAATATGCCTTATGTAACTGTAAAAATGCTAGAGGGCCGCACAGAAGAGCAGAAAAAGGCGCTTGCTGAAAAAGTAACAGCCGCTGTAACAGAAACGACTGGTGCCCCTGCTGAAAAAGTAGTCGTCTTCATTGAAGAAATGTCAAAAAATCATTATGCCGTTGCCGGTAAAAGATTAAGCGACGAAGATTAATTTTTTACTCGATTGATAGGGCCCGCCTCAGAGCGGGCCTTATCATTGTCTAGCTGCGCCTCCTTGCCCCTCGAGGTCATAAGCCGACCTGGCTGTGTGGCTGAAGAGCACCACTTCGCCATTTCGTCTTATGCTTGTCGGGGCAGAGCAGTCGGCTCCGCTTCGACACACACGATGTGCTAGTGAGGGCGTTGCGACACGATGTCACGCCTTTAGCCGTCGTTCCTCTTACTGCAGCTGCATTTTCAGTTGTTCGATGTAGCCATACGCTTCTTGGATTTCTTCTTCGGTGTAGCGCTGTTTTCTTTTTAACGTGAAGATTTTTTCGGTCACTTCTTCACGTGTTAGTGTATCAAAATAAAGAACGGTTGATACCAATTCAAGGAAACGGGCGCTTTGGCTGTTCATCTCGACGACGGTCTCTTTTAAATGCGGTATATCTACTTCCGTGTGCTTAAGAAAAGCTTCTCCTTCTTCCGTAAGCGTGTAGCGATATTGATAATAACCGCCTTTTTTCTCGCGTACTTCATCGATAAATTCCATATTGCACAACTCTTCCACACGGAGAGTCAACTCTTCTGAATAAGGACCATAAAAGTGGAACTCGAATTTTTCTTGAAAAGGAAAGGAAATTTTCTTCGCAATGTAGATGATCTTTTGTAGTTTTTTCCGCCCAATGACTTCTCCGCAGGCCGCAAAGACCCCCATTAATTTTGCATGCTCTTTTAACAACTTTTCTCAACTCCTACTGTATCATTCCCGGCGTCATATTTCTAAAATGGATCGTATTTGCCGTTTAATATTGCGTTTTGACGACTCGTCATTTAACAAATCGGCAGGAAAATATAATTTATGGTCTGTTCGTCTTTTACCTGAAATTGCGTCCACAATATCGGACTCTCGTGACAGTTCACGCAGTTCTCCGTTGTTCATCAATAAATAAATAGGCAGCCGCTCTTCTTCCTCTCCCGGCCGATAAAAATCGTATGGCAGGTCAGAAGAGGAATCAAATACAAGATAATATTCCGGGTCGATGCCAGCTTTTTTAAACAGCGCTTCCAATTCACTATGCTTGCGGTACTCTTTGGCAGGATCAAACTCTACATACTTAAACAAATCGCGATTGACAAACCGGCGGCATAAGTCGCTTAAAATCGGATCTTTTTCTTCCTGCCAAACTTGAAAGTAATACAACATAACAGATTCATCGAGCTTTAAGTAGTCTGCAAGATTATATTGCTCTTGAAAAATAGAGTGAAAATGCAACGGGGCATATGTAAATGGGTAACTTTGTTGATTTAATTCTTTGGCCCGGTGCAGGATCTTTGTCAACAGGACTTCTGCACTCCGCGTGACCGGATGGAAATAAACTTGCCAGTACATTTGATAGCGGCTCATAATATAATCTTCGACTGCATGCATTCCGCTTTGTTTGAACACAACCTGGTCCTCGCGCGGGCGCATTACACGCAGCAAGCGCTCCATATCAAAGTGGCCATAGCTGACCCCCGTAAAGTACGCATCACGCTGTAAATAATCCATACGGTCTGCATCAATCTGGCTTGAAATTAAACTAACAACCAGCTTGTTTTCATGCGTTTTTCCAATTACTTCCGCTACATGCTTAGGGAAGCTTTTGTCTACTCTGGATAAAACAGCATTTACTTCCGTTTCTCCGAGAATAATTTCTTTCGTAAACGCCTCGTGGTCCAATTGGAATACTTTTTCAAACGAATGTGAAAATGGCCCGTGTCCAACATCATGCAAAAGAGCGGCGCATAATGAAAGCAAACGGTCTTCTTTGTTCCATTCCGGCCGTTCAGCAAATACGTCGTCCACAATACGCCTAACAATTTCATAGACACCGAGTGAGTGTGTAAAGCGGCTATGTTCCGCTCCATGAAATGTTAAATAGGTTGTTCCGAGCTGGCGAATGCGGCGCAGACGCTGGAACTCCTTTGTACCGATTAAATCCCAGATCACTAAATCGCGAACGTGGATATAACGGTGAACAGGGTCTTTAAACACTTTTTCTTCTTTTAGTTTGCTTTTTGAGTATTCCATTTTGTCCCCCCATTCGTCCTCATTCATGTTTTTTATTATAACGGAAAAATTATGAAGATAGGAGGAAGAAACAGCCCTCCTTCTGCATATAGTGAAATAAAGGGGGAACCGTCTGTTCTCTTTGTCGAAGAAATACCGGTAGAATGCAGAATTCATAGAATTGCTCTCCGTTTCTAGGACCGGCATTTCTTAAACAAAAAATCACCTTATCCAATGTCCGGCAGGTGATTCATCTTTATTTCTTTAGCTTCTTCTCTACTTTTTCCATGAGTTCTTCTTCTGTTAAAGCCGCAACCGGCCGGTTATTGACGAAAGTAAATGTTTTTTTACGGCCAGGTCCGCAGTAAGACTGACAGGCCACATCAATTTTTGCTTCCGGGTCAATCTTTTTCAGCCTTGGCACAAGAGTTTTCAAGTTAACTGCCTGACAATCATCGCAAACTCGAAATTCGTTTGCCATCTATATACAATCCTTTCTCAAATAAGGTTAAGCTAAACGGTATTTTACATCGAAAAAAAATTGTTGGCAAGCACCCGGATCGCCATCCTGCCCTCTGTGTGCCGGTTAAACAGGGAAACTAGCAGAAAAAAATTATTTTTTAATATTGGTATAAATCTAACGTATTTGGATCATCCTGTCAGTAATTAAACTTTTATTAAAACAAGGAGTTGACTGTAATGAAAAACAGACAAGATGCATGGTCAGAGGAAAATGACCTTTTGCTCGCCGAAACAGTGCTGCGCCATGTGCGCGAAGGAAGTACGCAACTAAATGCGTTCGAAGAAGTCGGAGACCAGTTAAACCGGACATCCGCCGCCTGCGGTTTCCGCTGGAATGCGGTCGTTCGCCATCAATATGAAAAGGCGCTGGCGCTTGCTAAAAAACAGCGCAAACAACGAAATAGACTGCTTGGAAAAGAGCAGGGCGGCAAGAAAAAGCTATTATACCAGCCTCCGGTTCCTTCTATTGAAGAAGTAGAAGCGATGTCTTTGCCGCTTCCTAATGATATAGAAGTAGAAACAGAACAGCTGCCATATAGAGCGTCTTCGACTCAAGAAGACATGTCGATGGAAAAAGTGATTGCCTTTTTACAAACCCTTTCTAGCTCCACTTACCAGTCAGACCGGTTAAAACAAGAGAATGCAAGATTAAAACAAGAGGTAGAACAATTAACAAAAGAGAAAGCGTCTCTGGAAGAAACCGTCCATGAACTCGAGCAAAACTCAATCACGATGCAAGAAGACTATGAAACACTAATAAAAATTATGAACCGCGCCAGAAAGCTCGTTCTCTTTGATGAAGAAGAGCCTAGTTCTACCGCTTTTAAAATGGATCGCAATGGAAATTTAGAAAAGCTGGCTGAATAAGCAGAGGTGTCCCGAGAGCTTCGTCTTTCGGACACCTTCTTTTTTGTTGCATGCTAATCTTTGAATTTATAAGCAGACAGAAAGAGTGTATGTGCAAAAATTTTTAAATATGCCCTGTCTGCTTAGATTCCCATTAAGCTTCTCTAGTCAAAGCTTTTTCATTGCGCTCGGTGACACGCTCTAAATACCCTTGATACAGTTCAATCTCTTCTCCATGCAAAGAGCTGGCATACAGACGTCCTGCGTATTGATGGAGCGTATTTAAAAATCGCATCATGACATCTTGAATAGTGAGTTCACAGCCTAGCAATTCAGATAGTGACGCCATCACTTCCGGCTGAATATCAGGATAGTCCCACTTTGTTCTTTCTGCTTTTTTGGCAGTCTCGTAAAATTGGCGAATCATCGCAGCCCTTTCTGAGCCACTGCCGCTTACACACAAATAAATCTGAACAGCTACCCCACGGCGGATACGCCGTTGGGAAATACCTGCAAACTTTTTTCCCTCAATGCTTAAATCATAGCTTCCTGGACAATAAGATCCTACAATCTCATAAGCATGAATTTGTACAGGAAAGTCAGAAAACATTTGTCTAATCAATAAATACATTGCTTCATAGCCGCGGTCGATATCGATCCCTTTTTCTGTGTCGGGAAAAATAAGCGATAAATTGAGCACACCTTCATCAAGTGCTACCGCAAGCCCTCCTGAATTTCGAACGATTGTTTTGAGGCCGGCTTCCCGTAAAAGCTGAACTCCTTCCTGTAAAAAAGGCAGCTTTGTATCCTGAATGCCGAGCACCACGGTATTGTGATGAACCCATGCCCGAGCGGTCGGCGGGCTAACCCCCGCACCGACCGATGTACATAATGTATCATCAGCAGCAAACGACTGAAGCGCGCTAAATATCGGACCTAAGCTTGACTGGTCAATCAAACGCCATTCCGGCTGCTTCAGTAATTGTAATGATTCGTTCATAGTGTGTTCTCCTTTAATAGTAACATTAAAAAAACCGGCAGCAGCCGGTTACAGGCTATTGATACGCGCTCAATCAGCCTGGTCATGTTTTTACTAAAATTTATTCATGCGAACAAATCGTTTTGATTTAAAAGTTATAGATAAAGTCTATTTTTATATTATCAGGCTGGTTGAAAACGCTTATCTTTTGAGGCACGAAGCCTGGCGAGGAGCGGAGTGACCATCCGGGTCATGAGCACCGCAACCAGGCGAGCAACGAAGAAAGCGAGCGTTTGTCACCAGACTCGATTAAATCGTTTTGACTTTACTTTACCGAGAATGGCCATTTATTTCAACCATTATTAAGTGACTGAGCTGCAGTAATTAATGCCAGCTTGTACACATCTTCCTCGCTGCAACCGCGGGAAAGATCATTAACTGGCGCATTCAGCCCTTGCAAAATCGGACCGACAGCTTCAAAATTGCCAAGTCGCTGTGCAATTTTATAACCAATGTTTCCGGCCTCAAGACTCGGAAAAATAAAGACATTGGCATCTCCTTGGATTATAGAATCTGGTGCCTTCTTCTTTGCAACCGACGGAACAAACGCGGCATCAAATTGAAACTCTCCATCAATCGTTAATTCTGGCGCTCTTTCTTTCGCTATCTGGAGCGCTCCTTCCACTTTTTCTGTTTCTGGGGACTTGGCCGATCCTTTCGTTGAGAAGCTGAGCATGGCTACACGCGGGTCCATATCAAACATTTCTGCCGTTTTAGCGCTTTCGATCGCTATTTCCGCTAAGTCATTACTGTCTGGAGCAATATTGATGGCACAATCAGCAAAGACATACTTCTCTTCCCCGCGCACCATAATGAATACGCCCGATGTCTTTTTTACGCCTTGTTTTGTTTTAATAATTTGCAAAGCGGGACGGACTGTATCAGCTGTAGAATGAGCCGCACCGCTTACAAGGCCTTGTGCATACCCTTGGTAGACAAGCATCGTGCCAAAATAGTTCTCGTCCATTAAAATGCTCTGTGCTTCTTCCTCTGTCGCCTTGCCTTTTCGGCGTTCAACAAATGCTTGCACCAGTTCATTAAGACGGCTATCGTTGGCCGGGTCGACAATCTCGACTCCTTCTAGACCAACTTGCAGCTGAGCAGCTTTTTGCTGAATTTCTTGTTCGCTGCCAATAATAATAGGCACCACTAACTCTTCTTTCCCCAACCGGCTGGCAGCTCCTAGAATGCGTTCATCCAGCCCTTCTGGAAAAACAATTTTCACCTTTTGTCCGGAAAGCTTATTCTTTAAACCTGTAAATAAATCACTCATCCCATTCCCTCCTTGCCTTTTCATATATTCAGCATACCGTCTATAAGCCAGATTTTAAATAATAAAGTACCGCCTTTTCATCATTCCCCTCTCTCTTTGTGTTCACACACCCGTCAAAGCACTTTTGTGGATTGCTTGTGAATGTGTGTTATATTAGTAACGAAAACATTTACATAGGGAGTGGATAACATGAGTGAAGCAGCAAAAACGATTGATGGCTGGTATTGTCTTCATGATTTTCGCCTAATTGATTGGACAACGTGGAAGATGCTTTCAAGCGATGACCGTCAAACAGCTATTTATGAATTTCAGCAATTTCTTAATAAGCTAAACACCGTTCATGAGGCGAAAGAAGGCAGTCATGCTTTTTATAGCATCGTTGGCCAAAAAGCTGATTTTATGCTAATGATTCTTCGCCCAACAATGGAAGAGTTGAATGCCATTGAAACAGAATTCAACAAGCTGAAAATTGCTGAGTTCACGATTCCAGGCTATTCTTACGTATCCGTTGTCGAGCTAAGCAACTACTTAGCCGGCGATGAAGATCCGTATCAAAATCCGCAAATCCGTGCACGTTTATATCCTGAGCTTCCTAAAGCAAAGCATGTTTGCTTCTACCCAATGGACAAGCGCCGTCAGGGAGAAGACAACTGGTACATGCTTCCGATGGAAGAACGCGGTAAGCTTATGCGCAGCCACGGCATGATCGGCCGCCAGTATGCTGGAAAAGTGAAGCAAATCATTACTGGTTCTGTTGGTTTCGATGATTACGAATGGGGCGTTACGCTCTTTGCCGATGATGTACTCCAATTTAAGAAACTCGTTTATGAAATGCGTTTTGACGAAGTAAGTGCCCGTTACGGCGAATTCGGCACATTCTTTGTCGGTAACCTGCTTAATGATTCCAAGCTAGAGCAAATGCTGCAAATCAACTAAAAAACCATTTAAAGCCTTTCTATTTTACAGAAAGGCTTTTTATTTTGTCATGAAACTTAAATTTTCACATACACATTAATTGACAATCGATTTGAAAATCCATTCGTTCAAGGAGGGTTCCTGTGAGTCCATCAACTGCTAGTCCATATATGTATAGTATGCCCGCCCAGTATTACCAGCCATATCCGATGTATACAACTCCTTCTGCTGGGACAATGCCTTCTACTGGCACAGTCCCCACAGCTTCACAAGGCGGAAGCCTCAACGTACCAGGCATGCTGCCTTCAGAACAGTCTTATATTGAAAATATTTTGCGGCTTAACCGCGGAAAATTAGCAACCGTCTATACAACTTTCGAAAACAACCGTGAATGGAACGCAAAAGTCTTCAAAGGCATTATCGAAGCCGCGGGCCGTGATCATTTGATCTTAAGTGATCCACAAACTGGAAGACGTTACTTACTGCCGATGGTAACAGTTGATTATGTCACATTTGACGAGCCAATCGAATATACTTACCCGATCGGTACGGGTGCTGGGACTGGTGCGGGAGCAGGCGGAGGATCGCTTGCTACCTACCCGTCGAGATAAGGAATAAAAGCTGCTCTTCATTGTTATGAAGAGCAGCTTTTACATTAAAATTTTATAGCGGCTAAAACAAGCAACACCCAAGCGGCGAGGAAAGCAACTCCGCCAATTGGCGTAATGGCCCCCAACACTTTTATTCCTGATAAAGTAAGGGCATACAAACTGCCTGAGAAAATAACGGTTCCGATCAACATCATCCATCCAGACCAGTTCAATAAAGAACTAGACGGGAATTGTCCCATAAGAATACCTACTAAAATCATTCCTGAAGCGTGAAACATTTGATACTGGACACCAGTTTTCCAAATCTCCAAATACTTCGGTTCTACTTTTCCTTCTAAACCATGAGCGCCGAATGCACCGAGCGCCACCGATAAAAAGGCATTGATTGCCCCAATGATAATAAATAGTTTCATGCTCTTTCTCCTTAAAAATCGAATATAGAATCGCCATTCGCTCCATCGTCTGTTTGGAGCTTTTCTGAACGGTTTAAAGCGGGCTGTGCCGGCTGCACCACTCTCGGCTGGATTGGCTGGATTTCAGATAAGCCAGCCCCTATTCCCGGCTTATCTGATTCATCTAGCAGCATGTCACACAACGTTCGAACAGTATAGATATGCTGTTTCATTGTACCGCTTTTTTCAGCAAGCCGTGCCTGTCGTATTTCTTCTTCTATTTTATTTAAAACGGATAAATGGGAAATGTTTATATTCATGCACCTCCTGCTACTTTTTCCCGGGCTTTTGTGCAAATTGATAGCATGGGTGTCCAGAAGTTTTTAAAACAACCGCTGATGGCAGCTGGTTTGACTTAAAGCCATATGCGCGGCAGCCACGCGGGCTCTTTTGATCCCATGTTACAAAAAAGTGTCTGCACTGAAAACAATTCACTTTTTCCATTTTGCCCGCTCACTCCCCTTCTGCCCTCCATTTTAACAAATTTTGCTGGGACAGCATAAGGATTCTTTTTGACAATAGCGAAGACTGTCTATTAATGGCGTTGTTTCACGTGAAACAACGGAAATTGACGAATTTATGCGTCTTTTATTTCCCAGGTAATCGGCTTTTCCCCAAATTGCTTCAAGCACTCATTTGCTTTTGAAAACGGCTTGCTTCCAAAGAATCCTCTTGAAGCTGACAAGGGGCTCGGATGCGGCGCTTGAATAATGCAATGCTTTTGCTGGTCAATCAGCGCTAGCTTCTTCTGAGCCGGCTTGCCCCAAAGAATAAAGACCACCGGCTCTTCTCGGCTGCTAATCAAGGAGATAATTCGGTCTGTTAGCTTCTCCCATCCTTTTCCCTGGTGAGAGTGGGCCTCGCCTTTCCGGACAGTAAGTACGGTATTTAATAAGAGTACCCCCTGCTTCGCCCATGGCACTAAATAGCCGTTATGCGGAATAGGACAACCTAAATCGTTATGCAGCTCTTTAAAAATATTTCGGAGCGAAGGCGGCAGCGGCACATCCGGTTTAACAGAGAAACTCAGTCCGTGAGCCTGCCCTGGACCGTGATAGGGATCCTGCCCAAGGATAACAACCTTTACATCCTTAAAAGCTGTATAATGAAGTGCATTAAAAATGTCGTTCATATCAGGATAAATCGTTTTTGTGGCATACTCCTCTTTTAAAAATTCACGAAGCTCTTTATAATAAGGCTTCTCGAATTCGTCCTCTAGCAGCTCTGCCCAATCATTTTGCAGTATTTTCTTTGCCATCAAACATTCCTCCTCACACGTGTTAAGAAATAAAAGTAAATAACTATTTTAGTTTGACAATAACCTCTTACTAGCCTGAAATCTTTACAGTAGCTTTATACCCGACATGCTCAAAAAACTGCTCCAACGATTGCACAGCATTTTTTTCAGCTGTCTGGAGCAACCCCTGCTTAATGGCTTCTTCCTCGATCAGCTGTTTAGCTTTATCAGCGAGCGCATATCCTTCCTTCCAGTCTACCTTTCCTCGGAAAAGACCCTCCACCGAAAACATTTTCACTTGATCTGTAAGAAGAGCCGGTTCTTGTAAAATTCCCGCCTTTGGTATGTGAATTTCAACCGTTTTCTTTTTCTCGTCTACTTTAACATCTGCTTTGGACACCTTGCTTAAATCAACACCTGCTAGCACTTTACCTGGAATAATGAGAAGCACCTTCCGCTTTGTACCAGGCACATCGATGCCAATCTCCTGACCAAAAATCTTATTATCTTCCTGTTCAATGACTGCTTTTGTATACGCTTCAGCTGTTGCTAACGAATTTAGTCCCTTAATCTGTTCCACAAAAGCAGCTGGTTCCTGCTGCTTAGATCCGGTGTATAAGGAGATGACTCCCGATGTTCCAAGCACAAACAGCAATAAAATAAAAGAAGCAAGCAGCCACTTGGCAATCTTGCCAGTTCTGACAGCTGGCACTCTTCCCGCCGTTGCAGCAGAGGCTGTCTCTTCTTGTCCAGCTTTTAGCTCCTTTAAGATTGATTCCACCTGCTCTAGCTTCTCTCTTTCCCTGCGGTCCATTTCACCCCTCCTCTATTCATCTATTACCCCCATCTTAACAGTGACGCACTCCAAAAGGCTTGTACAAAGCGTTTTATTTTTTTAAAATGGTAATAGCAACTTATATCGCTTTATATTTAAAGGGGGATTTTTACAGCATGGAAATGAAAAAGGTATTAACCATCGCAGGATCAGATACAAGCGGCGGCGCCGGCATTCAAGCAGACTTGAAAACATTCCAGGAACACGGTGTTTATGGAATGACAGCGCTGACAACCATCGTTACAATGGACCCGGACAATCACTGGAGCCACGGTGTTCATCCGCTATCTATTGATACGCTAGAAGCCCAATTAAAAACAGCTATGTCTGTCGGTATTGATGCTGTAAAAACAGGAATGCTTGCTACTGCCGAAATTATCGAAGTAGCAGGAAAGCATATTAAAGCAAATGGGTTGGATAAAGTTGTTATTGACCCAGTTATGGTATGTAAAGGCGAAGATGAAGTGTTAAACCCGGAAGCACCGGTTGCTATGCGTGAATTTTTATTGCCGATTGCGACAGTCGTAACACCAAACTTATTCGAAGCAGGACAACTATCAGAGCTCGGACCCATCCGCACAGTTGATCAAATGAAAGAAGCAGCTAAGAAGATCCATGAATTAGGGGCAAAAAACGTCGTTGTTAAGGGCGGCAAACAGCTAGAGCATGACAAAGCTGTCGATGTATTCTATGATGGCAGCGAGTTTACTGTCCTCGAGGCAGAAAAAGTAGCCACTAGTTATAACCATGGGGCTGGCTGTACGTTCGCGGCTGCGATTACAGCAAACCTGGCAAAAGGACAAGATGTAAAAACAGCAGTATCTAATGCGAAAGACTTTGTCAGCGCAGCAATCCGTCACGGTTTCAAATTAAATCAATACGTCGGCCCAGTTATGCATGGCGCTTTTAACCAAATCCGAAACTAACCGATGAGCCATCCTTTTTATAAGGATGGCCTTTTAGGCTCTTTTTTCGCAATCCCTAGTTATTTCTTGTAAAATATTCAGTACAGGCGCTTATGGAGGTGGATGAACGTGGAGCCAATTATTACCGCAAAAGTTCAAGAATCAATTGATAGTTTCGCCAATCAAGAAGTATACATTCATCTAGAAACAACGAACGGAGCGTATGCCTCTCACTTTGACGAAAAGTTTTTTTCAGCAGGTGCCTATATACGCAATGCTAAAATTAGCTATGAACATGGAAAAATCGTTGGAGAAGGACCATACCGTGTTGGCTTAAAGCTTGCAATTGGCTGGGTATACGCTGAAGGATTAACCCATTTTGGTTTTGATGAAAAAGGCAGGCTGCTGCTGGCTGGACATGGTTTTGATGGAAAGCTCGCGGTTGCTTTGCAAATAGGCAAGGAACCGTTTAAGTATTGAGTTAAAGGAAGGTGATTCTCCGCCATGTTAACGGAAATAGAAAAAGAAGAGCAAGTTCTTGTCATTTTCCCGCATCCTGATGACGAAGCATTCGGTGTGTCCGGCACGATCGCTACACATAGAAAAAGAGGCACACCTGTTACATATGCCTGTCTGACGCTTGGAGAAATGGGAAGAAATCTTGGAAATCCGCCATTTGCTACCCGGGAATCGCTGCCGGAGATCCGCAAGGCAGAATTAAAAAATGCAGCCGAAGCCCTCGACATTCAAGATTTACGCATGATGGGACTGCGTGATAAGACATTGGAATTTGAAGACGACCGCAAAATGGCTGACCTTGTTTCCGGCTTAATTGCTGAACTAAAGCCGTCTCTTGTCATTAGTTTTTATCCAGGCTTCGCTGTCCACCCCGATCATGAAGCAACCGCGCGTGCTGTTATCCGTGCTGTTCGCCGGCTTCCAGAAGAAGGACGGCCAAAGCTGCACCTTGTCGCTTTTGCCAACAACACAGATGCAGATCTAGGAGCACCCGATCTCGTCTATGACATCTCAGATGTATTTGAACAAAAAATGGCTGCTTTACGAGCCCACATTTCTCAAACGGCCTGGATGTTAAAAGAAATGGAAAAGCTCCTTCATCAAAAAGATGAAACAACCGTCCAGCGTATTATGTTCGAACGCTTTTGGAATTACCGCTGGGACGATGACAAAGTAAGCGAATTATAAACAACACCTCCAGCTATAAGCTGGAGGTGTTGTTTGTTTCGCTGGTTCTTCACGCCCTATCAATCCCTAAAAAAACACGCCAGCCTTGGATTCGGCTGGCGTGTGGCCTATTAAATTAACAAGTTGAATAAGAATGGATCGTTATTAATTTCGATGTATGGGAAGCCTTTTTGCTGCATCCGTTCGATGAGCGGCAAATAGTCTGCTTTTGATTTTAATTCAATTCCGACTAATACAGGTCCCTCATCGCGATTTGTGCGTTTTGTGTATTCAAAACGTGTAATATCATCATGCTCGCCAAGAACTTCGTGCATAAATTCGCGTAAAGCGCCGGCACGTTGTGGAAAGTTCACGATGAAATAATGTTTCATGCCTTCATAAATGAGCGAGCGTTCCTTAATTTCCTGCATGCGATCGATGTCATTATTGCCGCCGCTAATAACGCACACAACATTTTTCCCCTTAATCTCATTCTTGTAAAAATCAAGGGCCGCGATAGATAAGGCACCAGCTGGTTCTGCTATAATTGCATTCTCATTGTAAAGATTTAAGATCGTTGTACATACTTTTCCTTCCGGCACAACAACGATATCATCCAGTACTTCGCGGCATACTTCCATTGTTAAATGACCGACTTGCTTAACTGCTGCGCCATCTACGAAAGGGTCAATGGATTCAAGGGCCACTACTTTGTCCTGCGCCAATGACGTTTTCATACCTGCCGCGCCCTCTGGTTCTACGCCGATCACATGGGTATGCGGACTGATGCTTTTCAGGTAAGAACCGACCCCTGCTGCTAATCCCCCGCCCCCAATGGAACAAAAAACGAAGTCAATCGGCTGAGGAGCCTCGTTCATAATCTCTACTCCTACTGTCCCCTGGCCAGCGATTGTAAGATAGGCGTCGAACGGGTGGACGAATACCATCCCTTCTTTCGTGCAGTACTCCATGGCGGCTTCATACGAATCGTCGAATGTATCACCTGTTAAGATCACTTCTACATTCTCGCCTCCAAATAATTTCACTTGGGAAATTTTTTGTCTTGGTGTTGTAGACGGCATGAAGATGACGCCTTTAATATTTAACTGGTTACAAGAAAAAGCAACCCCTTGCGCATGGTTGCCGGCGCTTGCGCAGACAACTCCTTTAGCTCGTTCTTCGGCAGGCAGATTGTAAATAAAGTTGTACGCACCGCGCAATTTAAATGAGCGAACGACCTGCAGATCTTCTCTCTTTAAGAAGATATTACACCCATAACGTGCTGAAAGCAGTTCATTTTTTTGAAGCGGTGTCTTGATAACGACGTCTTTTAATGTTTGATTTGCCACTACGATGTCTTCTACTTTTATTTTTGTTAAGGCTTTACTCACATTTTTCCCCTTCTTTAATTGAATTTTAAGAATTATTTTAACATACCTCTTCGGGACATGGAGAAAAAATCCCGATATTTCTTTAAATTTTCTTATTTCAGTTATTTTAACATAGATTTCTCTTTTGTCTCTCAATGGAAATTTTTTATTTAACTTTGAACAAAAAAATATAAAAAAACTCTTTTGACTTTCACATTTTTTGTATATTTAGAAATCTTTATTTTTAAATTAAATA
>NZ_LFZU01000001.1:3917233-4177233 GCF_001183975.1 Bacillus sp. FJAT-27231
TAATTTAATAAATATACAAAGATATTCATAGAAAGGAACTAGAATTGAATGGAAATTACTACTTCTAGAAGCTCTTTACCGAGTATTTTACGCTTTGTCATTCCTTCCTTAATAGGAATTTTCTTTTTTATGACGCCCGTGCCTATTGATGGCGAGCTGACTATTCCCATTGCTATTTTATCTAACTCTTTGCAGTCAGCCATGGGCAGTGCAATCCCAACCATTATGACTTATTTAGTCATACTGGCAGCTGCAGGCACCATTTTCGTCAAAACAGTACGTCCGGCTTTTGTCCGCCGCTCTCCATTTCTAGCTTCATTGTTTGATGTAGCGCCTGTTTGGGCGTTTGTACGTGTGATCGGCGCGGTGTTCGCTGTGATGACACTTTATAAGCTTGGACCCGAATGGGTACATTCAGAAAATACTGGCGGCATGCTGCTATATTCATTGTTACCTATTTTGTTTTCTACCTTTTTATTTGCCGGATTGTTGTTGCCATTGTTACTTAATTTTGGTCTATTAGAGTTCTTCGGATATTCTTTAACTAAAATTATGCGCCCGCTTTTCAAGCTGCCAGGCCGTTCATCTGTCGACTGTCTCGCTTCCTGGCTCGGCGATGGAACGATTGGCGTATTATTAACGAGCAAGCAATACGAAGAAGGATTTTATACAAAAAAAGAAGCCGCTATTATTGGGACTACCTTCTCTGTCGTATCTGTTACATTCTGTTTAGTCGTAATCGACCAAGTGGGTCTGGCTCGCCATTTTCTTCCTTTTTATGGAACCGTTATTTTAGCAGGAATTGTCTGTGCTTTAATCTTGCCGCGTATCCCGCCTCTTTCAAAAAAAATGGATACGTTTGTCAATGGTGAGAAGAGAAAGAACGATGATGAAAGCATTCCAGAAGGTTATACACCATTCAGCTATGGCTTTAAACAAGCTGTTGCCCAAGCTGAGAAAAATAAACCTGCAGCCGTTGTGAAAGATGGGCTGCAAAACGTAATCGACATGTGGCTCGGGGTCGCTCCTATCGTAATGGCGATCGGTACCCTTGCTCTAATCATCGCTGAAACAACACCGTTCTTCCAATGGCTTGGTACACCGTTCATTCCGCTGTTAGAATTGCTGCAAGTGCCATTTGCGAAAGAAGCGTCGGAGACAATTGTTGTTGGATTTGCGGATATGTTCTTGCCCTCTATTATCGGTACGGGCATTGAGAGCGATTTAACACGCTTTGTGATCGCCAGTCTTTCTGTTTCTCAATTAATTTATATGTCTGAAGTCGGAGGCCTTCTTCTTGGAACAAAAATTCCAGTCTCAGTTAAAGACTTGATTCTTATTTTCCTATTAAGAACACTTATTTCTCTGCCTATTATTGCAGGCATGGCGCACTTATTATTTTAATGAAGCACGTTTACGCACGCTTTCGATTGAAAGTGTGCGTTTTTTGTTTTGTCTTAATAGTTTCTTTATTCCAGTAAGTACCGGTATAATGTGAATAGCAGTTTCAGAGGGCGGAAGGAAGTGTAAAGTTGAGTGGTCAATAAAACGTGGTTTCAAACGGGAATTGCACTAGTGCTAATTCTGATTATTATTTTGTTATTTAGACAAATAAACGATATTTTCAACCCACTAGTCATTGTGGCGAAAACCGTCTTTTTACCTCTTGTTCTTGCCGGGGTTTTGTTTTATTTAACCCGCCCCGTCGTCAACTGGCTAGAAGGAAAAAGATTGCCAAGATGGGCCTCTATATTAAGCGTATTCTTCTTGTTAGTTGTCACCTTTTGGGTTTTATTCTCTATGATTGGTCCAATTGTGAATGAGCAAGGAGCAAGGCTGGCGAAAAATACGCCACAGATGGTCCAAGTTGCAGAGGATGCTATTAATTATTTAATGAACCAGAAAGAGCGGCTTCCTCAGTTTGCGATTCAGTCGCTTGAAGATGCGGAAGGAAAAGTGGAAGATTGGGCGATGGCCTTTGGAACGTGGCTCATTAACTTTTTGCAAGGATTGCTGCAAACCGTGTTCTTAACCGTACTCGTCCCTTTTTTCTTGTTTTATATGCTGAAAGACAGAGAAAAATTTGCTCCGTTTTTAGCTAACTTCTTTTCAGGCCACCGCCGACAATGGATACTGCGGACGTTGAAAGATCTCGATGAAACTCTGCAATCCTATATTCAAGGACAGCTGCTCGTTAGCTTTCTCGTGGGAACTATGCTATTAATCGGCTACTTGATCATCGGCCTGGACTATTCATTAATTTTAGCGCTGATCGGCATGGCAACCAATGTGATTCCTTTTCTTGGCCCTTATCTCGCCGTGACACCGGCGTTATTAGTCGCTTGGGTTCAAGATCCACAGATGGTGATCTGGGTCGCAATCATTATGCTGATTGCCCAGCAAATTGAATCAAACTTAATTTCACCAAATGTGATGGGAAAAGCGCTCGATATCCATCCGCTTACCGTTATTACCTTAATTTTAGCTGCCGGTAATATTGCGGGTATTTGGGGAGTTATTTTGGCAATTCCTACGTATGGCATTCTAAAAACGATCGTTGTGAATTTATATGCAGAACGCCGTGAAATCAAAGATGCTGCCACTAAAGATATTTAATGATGAAGACCGTCTGGCACTCACAGGGCGGTCTTACATCTGGTCTTTCTCCTCTTCTTCGCTGCAGTCAAAACAGAAAACAGCTCCGCTTTCTTTGACACCATTAAAAAAACCATCTAAACAATAAAGGGCTTTTCCACACTTTTTACACGTACCTACTGGCTCTTGCATTTTCCCCTCCCCTTTCCTTTGATTCTTAGTGTTTTATGTTCATTTTTCTGTCATTATTTTTGCATAAACACCTCGTCATTTTTTATATAATAAAAACACTTGAATATCCTCTTTACAAGTGTAGAAAGCTAAAGAAAAAACCACCTAAGAAGGAGATTACAGCTTGTGACAAAGCGACATAGACTTGTATTAGCCTCTCTGCTTGTTTCTCTTCTCATTTTTATCGGTTATGATACCCTCATAGCTAGTTCAAGGACTAATGCTTCTCCTCCCAATGTCACTGTTTTCGTACATGGATATAAAGGGACAGCTGTTTCGTTTCGTTCGATGCTAGAGCGGTTTGAAAAAGATCATCGATGGGGCAAAACAACGATTATTTGCCATGTAAAAGCTAATGGTCAAGTGGTCTTTAACGAAATCGGTAAAGTGCCATCAAGCGGCCGTCTATTTGTTCAACTAATCTTCGAAGACAACCGGGCGAGCTTTCAGGATACGGCCTACTGGCTGTCTAAAGCGCTGCATGCTCTGCACGAAACGTATAAGTTTGAAAATGTAAATATCGTCGGCCATTCTATGGGAGGCATCGTGTCAGTTAAGTTTCTTGAAGAATACACGAAAAAACCAGGTTATCCATTCATTCATAAATTAGTTGTCATCGGCAGTCCGTTTTCCGGATTAAAAGATAAGGATTATTTAAAAAGAAACTGGGGTCCGGCAGCAGCTGATTTGATGCCGAACTCAGCAGCCCTGCAAACTCTGCTCAAACAGAAAGACTCCTTCCCTTCTGATATGAATGTATTGGCAATTGCCGGCACCGGAGACCAGCTTGTCTCAGTTGACAGTGTTCTTACCCTAGAAAAGATTGTTCCACGCTCACGCTTTCAGAAAGCGGTAATAGCGGATCGTCGTATTGATCATAGCGGCCTTCACGAAAGTGAAAAAGTGGATCGTCTTATTGGACGGTTCCTATGGTCAGAATAATAATACAAGGGAATGTTTCTAAACTTAGAAACATTCCCTTTAAGCTGTTGACAGACGTTCGCTTCAACCAGCCTGATGGCATGTACAGGAGACCTGGTCTACCATCTCATTCCGTTTTACGTATTCCATGATTCTGCTCTTTTCCCTATAGCTTCGATATAATGTCATTGCATGTGCTCGCTAGCACCTGCTGATTTGGCGCTTGCGGATAGCAGGCTTGAATCTTTTCCCTGCACTTCTTGCTTTCAGCTAAGTACGCCGTGCCTTTATTCATGAGCTGCCGGTAACGCTCAGCAATCTCTTTAATTTCCGACTCAAACTTTTCATCCGTTCCAGCGGGAACAATTTCTTTATATAAATCAATAGTGCTATCGGTTGCTCTTTCTGGAAAATACTCATGGGGTGCGGTGCTATCAAAAATAGCAAATCCAAGCTCGCGGACAATGACCATGTCCAGACTTGCTGGATCAAACCCGCAGTGGTAAATTTCCACGTCATATCCCTTCTCCTCGGCAGCGGCAGCAATTTTTTTCAGCATCGTTGACTTGCCCGTTCCAGCACGGCCTTTAATAAAATACCTTTTGGAAAGACCATCCGTTAAGTTTCCGACAAAGTCTACTGCTCCTTTTGGAGTGGCTGCTCCTAAAAAACGGTGCCTAACCGTCCCTTTTGCATTTTTAGACGTCCGTGAGATTAAGCGAGCAACAAGCTCATCTGCTAGCTCATTTGCTCTTTTTTTATCAAGCCGTTGAATATAAATATCTTCCCATTCATCATGAACGGCTAATGCCTTTTGAAAACAAGTGTAAGCATTTTGCCGGGCGATCTCCGCCTGCTCTGCCAGCTTTGTGATCTCCTGCTGTTTATCAGCTGGGACTGCTGCTTGCCCTGAAATATTTACATAGTGTACGTGCGGGCCTGTAATAGCAGAGGCAGCCTGTTTGATAAGAATAGCGGCGCCTTTTTCCGTTGCAATAATTCCCTCTAATTGATCAGGATCACCCGGACAATGCAGCAGTTCCATCGCCACTCCTTCTTCCAGCAGCCGATCAGCCAGCTGCTTAAGGCAAGCCGCTCTTTCTGCCGGTGTACCCCCATCTACAAGGAAAACCTGCTTTACCCCTTGTATATTTGACTCAAGAAGACTATGAAGCCCCTTTGCCGTGTTCCCCCTTGCAAAATAGCGAATGACGTTCCTGCTCATTTCTGCACCTCTTTGCATCAGATTTAAAAGTGATCCTCTATCACTATATGCAAGGGCGATTGTCCTTGTGCCATTTTAATATAGTAAACCATCAGGGTAGCAGCGGTGGCACCTCGGCTTGCTTACGGTCATTTTATTTATTTTACAATTTCATGCTCAGTTACTGCATTTGTAATCGCAATTAAGTCCGCTGCTTTTAATTCTATTTGCTGACCGATCTTTCCAGCGCTCACGATAATGTTTTCCTGGGAAATGGTATGGGAATCGAGAAAAGTAGGATAGAGCTTCTTCATACCAATTGGTGAACAGCCGCCTCTTATATACCCTGTGTACTTTTGAATGTCTTTTACAGGAATCATCTCAAGCTTTTTCGCCCCTGCTGCTTTGGCAGCTTTTTTCAGATCAAGCTCTTCAATAACCGGTATAACGAACACATAAATTTGTTTATCCGTCCCGATCGTCACGAGCGTTTTGAACACGCTATCCGCACTTTTCCCAATCTTCTCAGCAGTAGACACGCCGTCAATTTTCCCATCAGCGGAATCATAAGAGTAGGTCTCATACGCCAGCCCTTCTTTATCGAGTATGCGCATCGCATTGGTTTTTCCTTTCATCCTTCCAGCTTCCTTTCTTCTTCAAAATAAGCCTGTTATGATAATTAGTATAAACGATTAAAGGGATGAGGTGTAATCTATGGATCCAGTCACTATATCTTCCATTATGAACGTGATGAAAGAGTTTCTTCCACCGTATACATCGGTTGCGGTAGCTGATTCAGAAAAGTTTATTTACTATCAACCGAGTAAGCTGGTAGACTTGCGCATTCGTGCAGGAGAGCCCTACAAAGCTGGCAGCGGGGCAGCGAAGGCTATCGCGGAGAGACATGAAATCTCTGAATACATTGATAGTGATGTATATGGTATTCCTTATTATGCTGTATCTGTTCCGTTATTTAACGATGCCCAGGTTGTCGGAGCAGTTACGACTATTTTCCCAGCAAAGCCTTCTCCGATCGCCGCCAATTTTTTTACGATTAAGTCTGAAGACTGCTGGTACCCAGTTGCTTATGAAAACATTGTTTATTTAGAAGCGGAAAATAGAAAAACAAAGGTGCAATCTGTTAGTGGAGAAGGCTATCACAAAATGAATTTAACAGAACTGGAATTTATGCTGCCGAATGATTACTTTATTCGCGTACACCGCTCCTATATTGTGAACGTCAAGCATATTGAAGAAATCCAGCCAGATTCCCACTCTACTTTTTTGCTCGTGATGAAAGATCGGACAAAGATTCCTGTCAGCCAAACATATGCAAGCTCGTTCCGAAAAGCACTTAATTTTTAACTTCTGCTTCATGCTTGTATTTTTCTGCTTTGTCCCTTTTTAAAGGCTTTTCATGCGAAAACGAATGAGTAGATGCTGAAAGGTTGTTAGAATTATTTTAAAAGTGGCAAAGGGGGATTTTTGATGAACTCACATATCACTAAACAGCTGCGCAGCAAAGAGCTGCAAAAGAAAATTGTTTCGGCGGGTGAAGCCGCCTCGTGGATTAAGGACGGCATGACTCTTGGTTTGAGCGGGTTTACACGAGCAGGGGACGCAAAAGCAGTACCTTTGGCGTTAGTGGATAGAGCGAAGGATGAAAATTTTCAAGTAAATGTATACACCGGAGCTTCTCTCGGATCGGATATTGATAAATTAATGGCAGAAGCAGGCATTATACATAAACGACTACCCTTCCAAGCCGATGCCTCCATGCGGAAAAAAATTAACGAGGGCGAGCTGCTTTTTACCGATCAGCATTTATCACACGTGGCTGAGATGGTGCGTTCTGATGTATTGAACCCAATCGATTTTGCCATTATTGAAGCGGTCGCTATTACAGAGGAAGGAGACATTATTCCTTCTACTTCTGTTGGAAACTCAGCCATTTTCTTAGAAAAAGCTGAGAACATCATTATTGAATTGAACTTGGCACAGCCTGCTGCACTTGAAGGAATGCACGATATTTATGAAGCAGGCGCATACGGAAAGCGCTTACCAATCGCTTTAACATCGGTGGATAAGCGAATTGGTACAAATAAAGTGAAAGTGAACTTGGACAAAATTAAAGGCATTGTGTTAACGCATGATCTCGATTCTCCTTCAACTATTGTGCCGCCGGATGAAGAAACAGCTATTATGGCTAACCATTTGATTGAATTTTTACGAGAAGAAATCAAAGCAGGCCGCCTTACAAAGGAACTGGCACCACTGCAATCAGGTATTGGCTCTGTCGCTAACGCTGTGTTACATGGGCTGCTTGATTCTGAATTTGAAAATTTAGAAGTGTATTCGGAAGTACTGCAGGATGCCGTATTTGATTTATTAGATAGCGGTAAAGTTCGTTTTGCTTCCGGCTGCTCTATCACCTTGTCGCAAGAAAAGATGAAAACGGTTTTCCCAAAGCTTGATCAATATAAAGACAAGCTCGTCCTGCGCCCCCAGGAAATATCCAATCACCCTGAGATCATTCGCCGACTCGGGCTTATTTCGATCAATACGGCGATAGAAGCCGATATTTATGGAAATGTAAATTCTACTCACGTTTGTGGAACAAAAATGATGAATGGAATTGGCGGTTCCGGCGACTTCGCCCGCAACAGCCGGTTAGCCATCTTTGTTACAAAGTCTATCGCTAAACATGGGGATATTTCCAGCATCGTTCCTTTCATCTCCCATGTAGACCATACGGAGCATGATGTCGATGTATTAGTGACAGAGCAAGGCTATGCAGACTTACGCGGTCTCGCCCCTGTGGAGCGTGCTCGCCTCATTATTCAAAATTGCATGCATCCACTTTATAAAGAACAGATGACAGCTTACTTTGAAGAAGCGCTTAAGCGTGGCGGCCAGACACCTCATGTGCTGGAAAAGGCTTTCTCTTGGCATTTGAGTTATGCAGAGACAGGTACGATGCTGCAGCCTGAATTTGCTGCTGTAAAACAGCATAATATGTAAGTTTTTACTTTTGTAACGTCCGCATGGCGGTCTTTCGCCCAAGTGAAAAGTCACCCCATCTTTTCACATTAAAAAGCGCTTTCGCAGAGGCCGTCCGGCGTTAACTATAAAATATTTATCTTCTTAAATACACTGTCTACAAGGCTGCCTTGACACTCAACATCAGGCGGCCTTGTAGTTTTTATGAAGAGCATTTGTGTATCAACCCCTTATTCTAGAAGCAAAAAAGCCTGATCTGCTAGAGATCAGGCTTGTCTTTATTTGTTAGCTGTCATCGAGCGCGTCGGAGTTTCCTCTTCCACTACAGCCGGGTTAGCTTCTTTCGGTTTAATGTTAGATGGGTCTAACCCATGACCAAGTGTTCCGTAAGCATCTCCACCGACAGGATCAACAAGCTCTACTTGATTGCTATACAAGCGTGGTGTCTTATAAAGAGCAGCAAGCGCTTGGATCATCGGCATTTCATGATATCTTTCCGGCCAGCGTTTTTTGAGTTCCTCTTTTACGAGCGGATAATATTTAGAGCTCATACCTGGGAATAGATGATGCTCCGTGTGATAGGAGAAGTTAAAATGCAACACATCTACCCATTTAGGCACGGTCACTGTCAAACTATTAGCCAGCGGATCGTTGACAGGTACAAGCGGATTTAATCGATGATTTGTTGCAATATAAGCCATCACAATGAAGTTGGCAATTAAAAGTGGAATTAAAAAGGCAAACGTCCACTTTAACGGTCCAATTAATACGAGCAGTCCAATCCACGTTGCCCATGGAAACAGTAATTGCAGCCATACAGATAAACGCTTTTCTGGATTAAACTCTTTTATAAAGCGCTTGAACATCCGGGAAGAGTGCATCGTAAATGTAATCGCCAAAAAGGCCAGCCCTAAAAATCCACGCACTGACAGCGGCAAACGATAAAAAGGCTTTAATATTTTAGCTTTTGAAAACTGCTCAATCGTTGGCCACGCATCCGGATCTTTCTCTTCATCTTGCGTGTGGCGGTGGTGCGTCATGTTATGCCACTTCACCCATAGTTTCGGCCCTGTACTTAATGGAAAGAAAGCGATGCCTCCAGTCAATTCACGAAGCCAAGCTTTTCTTACGACCGTTCCATGTAAAATCTCGTGTCCTAAAAAGCCCATAGCCGCAAAAGATGTACCTAATACAATTGAAATCATTAAACTTATCCATATATTAAAATCAGTTAAACTAATCGTCAGAATTCCCGATACGACGACAATTAAGTAGGCTAGGCCTCCCCATAGACGCTCGGGAGCAGGCTTGAATGCTTTCTTAGGAAGATGCGGTGCTACGCGAGCAGCATACCAGCCAAATGTTTGAAGCTCTTTCAATGTGCTTTCCCTCTTTTCCAATTTTATCTCATTTTATACAATTAACTGACTTGAATCCTCTTAACTAGGGCTAATCGTATCACCTTATTTTCACATTTGTCAATAAATTTGTGACTAGGTATTAAAATCAAGTGGTAGTTCCTGGTACTGTTTTGTTCATAGCAATTATTGTACATAGAAGAAGAGATTGTTTTAAAATAGAATAAACACTGTAGCCGGAAAGGAAGAAAGCTTGTGAAAAACTTCTCTCTTTACCGCATGTTTATTATTATTACGATGTCTGTTAAATTCTTTTTGCAGGTTACTTTTTTTCGCAAAAGACACCGAAAGCGTTGGACAAGCAGAACAACTCAAAAATGGGAAGCGCTGTTAAAGCGCCAGGCCGCAGAATATCGGCAGACTGCTCTGCGTTTGGAAGGCCTGTTAATTAAGCTTGGACAGTTTTTAAGTACACGGGCAGATATTATGCCTCCAGCTTTTATTGAAGAATTAGAAGATTTAATCGACCGGGTGCCAAGTGTTTCTTGGACAGCGGCAAAAGCTGTAATGGAAAAAGAATGGAACAAGCCATACGATAACATTCTCCACCAAATTAGTGAGGAACCTGTTGCTTCTGCTTCTATAGGGCAAGTGTATAAAGCGCTGCTGCCAAATGGAGATACGGTTGCTGTAAAGGTCCAGCGGCCGGGCATTGACCGCATTATCTCCACTGACTTTAAAGCTGTCCGAATTGTTATGTGGCTCGCAGAATTTTTTACCCCCTTTGGCAAGCAAACAAACCTGCCCGCCTTGTATCGTGAAATGGAGGCAACCATTAGTCAGGAGCTGGACTTTTTAAAGGAACTGCAAAATGGTGCCTACTTTCGAAAAAGGTATGAACTGTTTGATAAAGTAAGTGTTCCTTTTTATTACAAGGAATATTCAACAAAAAAAGTGCTAACGATGCAATGGGTTGAGGGTGCCCGAATAACAGATTTGAAATTTCTCCAAGAAAATGGGATTAACCGCCGAGATTTAGCCGCCCGATTAGTTGAAATGTTTCTAGAACAGCTTCTTCAAGAAGGGCAATTTCATGCTGACCCTCATCCAGGAAATATTTTAGTAAAGAAAGATGGCACTATTATTCTAATCGACTTTGGAATGGTTAGTGAGATTCAAAAGAGCGATTCTATTTATATACGCCGGCTCGTAGAAGGTGTGGTGCTCGAGGATTATGATCAAGTAGTAGCTGCCTTAGAGGACTTGCGCTTCCTCCTCCCGGGAGCAAATAAAGAGTTGCTGAAAAATATTATTCGGACGCTCGTCGATAATTACACGAAACACAACTTGTCCGTAACGGACGATTTTGTCATGAAACAGCTGCTAGCCGATATTGAAAAAACCGTGCGGGATCAACCAATTCAAATGCCGAGCGAGTTTGCCTTTTTTGGCCGGGCCGTTTCTACATTTGTTGGTATTCTGTATATTCTTGATCCTGATATTGACTTGCTTGAAGTAAGCAAGCCGCTCATCTTTAAATGGCTGCAGGAAAACCCGGAACCTGGTCCTGCTTCCGACCGGGCAGCTTTCAATTTACTTCTTCAATCTGTTCGTCCCTTGCTATCCATCCCCCGGCAAATCCAGCAGACGCTTGAGGAGCCGCAAAGATACCGAGAATGGAAGCAGCAGCATGAACAACGTCGGTTAGAGCATGATTTCTTATTATCAAAAAAACGCGATGCCTTCTTTTTCATCATCATTAGTTTAATCTTGACGGCCGTTACAAGCTTCTTTGAACAAAAAATTTGGCTTTACGGAAGCGGCCTTCTCGTCCTGATTAGTTTTCTCTATTATATAACGAACCTACGCGCTCATCGCCGGCTGCTCAAACGTTCAAGGTGAACAATCGGTTATTGATTATCGTTCTGGGACGGTTCTTCACACTTCTTACAATGATTATCATAAACAAAAAGAAAGTCCAGCAGACAAGCTTCTGGACTTTCTTTTTGTTTATTTTTTTAGCATATCAAATACTTGCTCGACATCCTTATCACCACGGCCTGAAATGTTTACGATAATAATTTGCTCTTTTTCCATAGCCGGCGCTAGTTTAATCGCTTGAGCCACAGCATGAGCACTTTCCAGAGCCGGGATAATCCCCTCAGTGCGCGATAGCGTTTGGAATGCTTCTAGTACTTCTTCATTTGTTACAGTGTAATATTCTGCACGTCCTGTTTCTTTCATGTAGCTATGCTCTGGACCAACACCTGGATAATCTAATCCGGCAGCGATTGAATAAGTCGGAAGCGGGTTCCCTTCTTCATCCATTAATACGAGACATTTAAAACCGTGCAATTCAGCTGGTCTTCCTTTCGTGAGCGTAGCCGCCTGCTCTGGTTCTGCACCAATAAGGCGAACGGATGGCTCATCAATATAGTGGGCAAAAGCGCCAATTGCATTGCTGCCCCCTCCCACACAAGCGATCACAGCATCTGGCAAGCGGCCTTCTTTTTCTAGAATTTGCTTTTTCGATTCTTCACTAATCACCCCATGGAAATGCTTCACCATCGTTGGATACGGATGAGGCCCCACTGCTGAGCCCAATAGGTAAAACGTGTTTTTATAATTAGCCACATAATCGCCAAGTGCAGCATCAACCGCGTCCTTGAGCCGTCCCTGTCCGCTCTCAACCGCTACGACCTTTGCTCCTAGAAGCTCCATCCGGAAAACGTTCAATGCCTGACGGCGTGTGTCTTCTGCTCCCATATAAACGACACATTCCATTCCAAACATCGCACAGACCGTTGCTGTCGCTACTCCATGCTGACCGGCACCCGTTTCTGCGATGATTCGCTTGGCGCCCATCTTTTTAGCTAGCAAAATCTGACCCATGACATTATTAATTTTGTGTGAGCCTGTATGGTTTAAATCTTCCCGTTTTAAATAAATTTTTGCTCCGCCAAGCTTCTGTGTCAACTGGCTTGCATAGGTTAGCGGGTTCTCCCGGCCAACATATTCTTTTAAATAATATTTGTATTCGCCCATAAACTCGGCATCGTCTTTATACGTCTCAAATTGTTCAGCTAGGTAATCTAGCGCTTCCTTCAAATCTGGCGGAACGAAGCTGCCTCCAAACTGGCCAAAATAACCTTTTTCTGTCTCTACTCTACTCATCTTTCTCTTCTCCTCTCAGTACTAAGACTATTCTGAAAATTAATTATTACTATATCAAGCCTTTGTTTATCCGTCAATCTCTCCTTCTTTCTTTACATTTTTAATTAAAACAAGTTAATTTTTGCCGATATATAAATAGTAAGAAAACTAATTTCCCTTGTACTTCTTAGTCTCTTACTCTACTAATTTATCATATAGGGGATGAATCAATAGATGAACAAACAATGGATCAAATGGATGGCTGTTCCTGCACTTCTTTTATCATTCACTTCTCACCCGCTTGCTGCTCAGCCGGCTGATAATCATAAGGAAGAAGTGATTGTTGTTTATAAAAATGCCACTGGAAAAAAGAAGGCATTAGCGGAAAGTGTGGAAGTAGATCATCAATTTAAATATGCTCCCGCTGTATCTGTCACGATGGAGCAAAGTGATGTTAATAAATTAAAGAAAGACCGCAACATTGCTTATATCGAAAAAAACGTTGTTTTTAAGTTAAAAGGAACAAAAAGTAAAGTCGTAACTAAAAAACAAGTTGATAACGCAAAAGCAAGTGCCTTTGTTTCTAGTGAAGAATCGCAATGGAGCTACCAAACAGTTAAGGCGAATGAGGCTGCTCAAAAAGGGATTACGGGGAAAGGTGTCAAAGTAGCGGTGATAGATTCTGGTATTGCTCCTCATTCTGATTTAGCGATTGCAGGCGGGACTTCCACAGTTGACTATACGTCTTCCTGGGTTGATGATAACGGTCATGGCACCCATGTCGCGGGAATTATAGCAGCACGCCGTAACGGATCAGGTATCGTCGGTGTGGCACCGGATGCAAAACTTTACGCCGTTAAAACAATGAATAAAGATGGCGAAGGTACACTACAAGACATCCTTGAAGGAATTGATTGGTCGATCGCTAACGGAATGGATATCATCAACATGAGCCTCGGTACGGAAGCAGACTCTCGCATGATGCACGATATGATTGACAAAGCTTATCAAAAAGGAATTGTCGTTGTTGGAGCGGCAGGAAATGACGGGACAGCAGACGGTACTGGCAATACGGTTGACTATCCTGCTAAATATGACAGTGTCATAGCTGTAGCAGCTATTGACAATTACTTAAAAAGAGGTTCTTTTTCTTCTACTGGCAATGAAGTGGAAGTGTCCGCACCAGGAGTAAAGGTTCTCAGCACCTATACAAGCGGTTATTATGCCTATATGAGCGGAACATCTCAGGCTACTCCGCACATTACTGGACTGCTCGCTCTTTTAAAACAGCAAAACCCAACTCTATCAGGAAGCTCTCTGCGAAAAGAATTGTTGAAGCACATCACAGACCTTGGTGCAGCTGGAAGAGATCCACTATACGGATACGGCCTGGCTACTTACGGAGAAGCAAGCCCAACAACTCCTGTTTCGACTGTTACTCCGGCACCTGCTCCTGATAACACACTGTTGACTGCTTTAGAAGAAGCAGCGAACAAGCTCGTTCAAGCGAATTCCACGAAAAGACTGTGGGATTATGATTCTGCCCGGCAGGCTATTAGCAAACTTCCAGATCAGCAAGAGAAAAGCAAATTACAGCTTCAATTGGATCAAATTCGCCAGCAGCTTGGCTTAGTGGAATTCTCTTCTCTACTAAACATTAGTCCAACTCATACGTTAACCATTCGGTTTAGTCAAAGCATTGATCCAAAATCAGTCACCCCTTCAAGTGTATTTGTTCGCAATGAAGGAGAATTTGTCAATGGCCTTGCCTTATCAACTAGTTCTGATGGCAAAACCGTTACGATTCAAGCACCATCAGCCGGCTATGTGTCTGGTGGAACTTATTTTTTATATGTAGACACTACCGTTACCTCGCCTGCGGGAAAAGCGTTAAAGGCTCCAGTTATCGTTAGATTTACTATTTCTTAAGTTAAAGAGACTGCTCTTCATAAAAGCTTCTTTTTTCCTATTAGAGCAAGGACTATTGATAGGAAGGCAGAGGCTTTGGAGAGCAGTCTTTTTATTATTTTATAAAAAATCTTTCTATTTGAGTAAAAAATGAGGTTTAAACAAAATATAAATAGGGTATGAGACATAGGAAATTATAACTATATAGGAGAAAAACCATCATGTCTCTTCGTCAAAAAATAATTTTATTTTTCACTGCCGGTGTTGCTATTGGACTGTCTATTTTATATTTTTCCGCTCATCTTTTTATATTAGATCACTTTAAGTCTCTAGAAGACAACCAAGCTCGAGAAAACATGCAACGCACTTTGCATACGCTTACAACATTTGAAGACCATCTCGCTTCCCGCTTAGTAGATTATGCTGCCTGGGACGATACATACGAATACACTCTCAAGCCTAATAAAGAATACGGGACACATCCCTTGCCTAATCAAACATTCTTTACGAATGAATTTAATGTAATGATCATCTTAAATAATGAGCAGGAAATATTATTTAAAAAGGCCGTCAAGCTAGAAGAAAAAAAAGAAACCGCTGTGTCTGCATCTCTTTTGGAAAAATTAGCAACAGACCCCCTCTTGTCGCGCGCTTTGAAGCAAGGTGACTTTTCAGGGATTATTAAGCTAAATGAAGGGCCGATGCTAATTGCCTCTCATCCAATATTAAAAAATGATTTAATGGGACCACGCGCCGGCACTATGATCGCAGGGCGTTATTTAGATGAGAAATTGATTGGTGAATTACAAGATAATACGCTTTTGCCAATAGAACTAGCTGACGTAAAACAAATCATCGTTCCGAAAGTGGCGGCATCATCTAGTCAATCGCCCGCGATTTGGCTGGAGACAAACAATACAAATGACTATAGTGCTTATGCGGCGCTTCCTGACTTACACGGCCAGCCCGCTGCTATATTACATATTACAAACGACCGTTATCTCTATAATCAAGTCAGAAAAAGTGTCTTTTATTTACTGATCTTAATCGCGGTGGCTGCTTTATTATTGTTAAAAGGAGCCCTTTCCTTTGTCGATCGCATGGTTTTTCGTCGTCTGAACCGCTTAATGAGGAACATGGTTGCCATTCAGCAAAGCAACGATCTGTCTGCCCGAATACGAATAAGGGGAAAGGATGAAATTGCTTCATTAGAACGTGAATTTAATACGATGATGGATTCCCTTGACACCTTTCGCCAACATATTACGAAGCTCGCTTATAAGGATAGCCTAACCCATCTGCCGAATCGTACTTTTTTCTATAAAGAAGTCTCTGCACTTTTAGAAAAATTAAAGAGATCGGAACGAATGGGAGCCATATTATTCATTGACCTTGATGGCTTTAAGCAAGTAAATGACGAGCATGGACATGACCACGGTGACTTGTTGCTTCAAAAGATAGCCGATCGAATAAAAGGAGTGATTCGTGAGCAGGACATGGTCTCTCGTCTCGGCGGAGATGAATTTATTATTTTTTTATTTGATTTGAGAAATGAAAAAGAGTCTGCTCATATCGCTGACCGGGTTTGCCAAGTGATCGTCCAGCCGATTGACTTAAACGGAGTACAAGTCAATGTGTCTGCCAGTATTGGTATTAGCTTATTTCCAAAAGATGGACAGCACCCGGATGAGCTTATCAAAAAAGCAGATCAGGCCATGTACGAAGCGAAGAAAGCGGGGAAAAATCAGCTGCATATCTTCGAAGAAAAAATCTGCCAACCATAGACAGGGTTGAAATGGCAGATAAAGTCTATTTACAATATCCAGGCTGATTGCAAGCATTTGTCTTTCAAGGCGCGAAGCTTGGCGAGGAGCGGAGTGAACATGAAGGTTATGAGCACCACTGCTTAACGAGCAACGCAGAAAGCGAACATTTGTCAACAGCCTGAAAACCCGCCAATTAAAGGCGGGTTTTACTTTTTCTTATTGAAAGACAATCGTTTTATTTTCGTGAACAATCACACGGTCCTCTAAGTGCCACTTAACGGCTCTTGCCAGCACGCGTCGTTCAATCGAACGGCCAATTTTCTTCAGATCTGCAATGTGATCACGGTGGTTCACCCGTTCAATATCCTGCTCAATAATCGGACCTTCATCTAAGTCATTTGTTACATAATGTGATGTTGCCCCGATCAACTTGACGCCGCGTCCATAGGCACGCTCATAAGGACGAGCGCCAATAAACGCCGGCAAGAAGGAGTGATGGATATTGATAATTTGATTCGGGAACGCACTAACAAAATCAGACGTTAAAATTTGCATATAACGAGCGAGAACAATTAAATCAATATTATTCTCTTTTAACAAAGCAATTTGTTCTTGTTCCACTTGCTTGCGGATATCTTTATTAGCTGGAATATAATGGAATGGAATGCCTAACGCTTCTACCATGTCTCTTGCCGCTTCATGATTGCTAATCACGAGTGCAATATCTGTCGGCAAGTCCCCGCTTTGCCACTCCCATAACAGCTCGAGCAAACAGTGCGGCTCTTTGGACACGAAGATGGCTGTCCGCTTTCTATCTTCTGTATAAGTGAATTGGTATTCCATCGAAAAGGTATCTGCCAATCCTTTGAAATCAGCTTCCATCATCGTTTTCTTCTCTTCTAAATTAGGACAGTCAAATTCAATGCGAATAAAGAAGGTGCCGCCTTCCGGATCACTAGAATATTGACTCGATTCAATAATATTGGCTTGAAAGTCGGACAAAAACTTAGAGATCGCGGCGACAATACCCGGCCGGTCTGGACATTTGACGAGCAATCTCCCCCGGTTTTTCCGCCCTTTTTCCTGTACCAAAGGGTTTGATGTTGCGTTTGTTTCCATAATAAGCCCTGCCTTTTTCTGATAATTAATTACCCATTATACTGTAAAAAAAAATAAATGAAAACCATTTTCTTTAAGAAGGGTATTGGCAGCCCTATCCAATTGAATTATAGTCAAGTTATCAAGCCATTGATAACTGAATCATTTTTATTCCTACCATATATACGATGAGGAGGAACACTCTGAATGACAGCGAAATGGATAGATATTTCCCAGCCACTTAACGAAAGGATTGCCCACTGGCCCGGCGATACCCCTTTTTCTTATGATCTTTCTTTTACAAAGAAAGAAACCGGATCTGTAAATATTGGCAGAATTACGACGAGTCTTCACACCGGCACACATATTGACGCTCCTTTTCACTTTGAATCTAGCGCTCAAACGATTCTTGATCTCGATTTATCCATCTTTATCGGCAAAGCCCGGGTGATTGATGTGTCCCACTTAAGGAACATTGGAGCAGAACAATTACAAGCATTTTCTCTAGACAAAGCGGAACGGCTTCTCTTAAAAACACTGCCGATAAGCAAGCCAGATACATTCCCTGAAGAAGTGATTCGGCTCGACCCAGATCTTGGCCCTCTCTTGAAAGAAAAAAATATTTGTTTAATAGGCGTTGATGTTCCATCCGTTGACGCGCTTGATAGCAAAGAAATGGCTGTCCATCATTCTTTTCATCAACATCATATCCACATTCTAGAGAATATCATACTTGATCATATTCCACCCGGCGATTATGAATTAATTGCCCTCCCTTTGCCGATTGAAGGAGCGGATGGCAGTCCTGTCCGTGCCGTTTTACGCCCACTTGCTGATCCATTAGGAAAGGAAGGTGCATATGTCAATCCATAACAATGATTCCTCAAAAGAGTCCTCTATTCATACCGACTTTACAAATAATATGACTTATGGCGAGTACCTAGCGCTTGATCGCCTGCTCTCCAGCCAAAAACGCTTATCCGGCCATCATGACGAAATGCTGTTTATTATTATTCATCAAGTGAGTGAACTGTGGATGAAGTTAATTATTCATGAAATGCAAGGGGCTATTTCTGCTATTCAAAAAGATGAACTGCAGCCGGCGTTCAAAATGCTGGCACGTGTATCAAAAATTCAAACTCAAATTATTCAAGCATGGGATGTTCTATCGACAATGACTCCTTCTGAGTATATGGAATTCCGTAAAAAATTAGGGCAGGCGTCAGGGTTCCAATCTTATCAATACCGGCAAATTGAATTTTTGCTCGGTTATAAAACTCCTCACATTTTAACGATTTATCAAAAAGATCCGGAACTTCATGCTATATTAGAAAAAGCGTATCGTGCACCAAGCATTTACGATGCAGCAATTGAAGCACTTGCGCGTGCCGGCTTTCCGATTGATCCTGACTTGCTGCAGCGTGATTACTCGATTACCTACACAGGAAATCCGACTGTTGAGGCGGCGTGGCTAAGTGTCTATAAAGATGTAAAAACGCATTGGGATTTGTATCAGCTCGCTGAAAAGCTCATCGATATTGAAGATTGGCTGCAGCAATGGCGTTTCCGTCATATGAAAACGGTCGAGCGAATTATCGGATTTAAGATGGGCACAGGCGGTTCATCAGGTGTACAATATTTAAAAAAAGTACTCGATCATCGCTTCTTTCCGGAATTGTGGGATTTGCGTACGAAGCTTTAACTTCTTAGATAGAAAAGGTGAATGTTTATGGAAAAAAAAGAACAATGGTCCTCCCGCCTCGGCTTCATTTTATCTTCAGCCGGAGCCGCGATTGGTCTGGGTGCCATTTGGAAGTTCCCTTATGTCACCGGCCAAAGCGGAGGAGGGGCTTTCTTATTACTATTTGTCTTGTTTACTTTATTAATTGGATTGCCGATGCTCATTTCCGAATTTATTATTGGCCGCGGTTCCGGGAGAGAAGCTGTCAGTGCTTATAAAAAGCTAGCTCCGAACAGTTTATGGACCATTATTGGCAAATTAGGGGTTGCAGGCTGCTTTCTTCTCCTTTCTTTTTACAGCGTCGTAGGAGGCTGGGTGCTCATTTACACATTAATGGCACTTGGCGGCCAGGTGATTAGCAGTGGAGCAGATTACGGCAAGCTTTTTGGAGATATTACAGGCTCTCCTATTATTACGATCAGCGGTCTGGCTGCTTTTTTAGTCATTAATGTGCTCGTTATTGCTTCCGGTGTGCAAAACGGCATCGAAAAAGCAAACAAATATATGATGCCGCTCTTATTTTTATTTTTTATCGTACTCGTCATCCGGTCGCTAACGCTTGATGGCGCAATGGAAGGCGTGCGTTTCTTCTTACAGCCCGACTTTTCACAGATAACCGGAGAAGCTGTTCTGTATGCACTTGGGCAATCATTCTTTTCTCTGGCTGTTGGTTTTTCGTGCATGGTTACGTACAGTTCATATTTAAATAAAAGTGTGAGCCTTCCCACATCTGCCGGTTCAGTTGCCTTGATGAATATTTTTGTATCCGTCCTTGCAGGCCTTGCCATCTTTCCAGTCGTATTCGCTTTTGGCTTTGAGCCGACGGAAGGGCCGGGATTATTATTTATCGTTCTCCCTTCCGTATTTTCGAAAATGCCGTTTGGCGGCTTGTTTCTCTTTTTCTTCTTGGCGTTGTTTTTATTTGCTACTTTAACCTCTTCGTTCAGCTTATTAGAAATTATCGTAGCCGCCTTTCTAAAAAATCGGACGTCCCGAAGAAAAATAGCAGCTATCGTTGGCGGCATTGTGTTTGTGGCAGGGATTCCAGCCGCCCTTTCGTTCAGCTCACTAGCCGATGTTCAGTTTTTTGGCAAAACCGTTTTTGATGCGACGGATTATCTTGTGAGCAACATTCTTCTGCCGTTAGGTAACTTACTCATTGCCTTCTTCATCGCTTGGCGAATGAACCGCGAGCTTGTAAGAGAGGAGTTTATGCTCAGCCACCCATTTAGCAATGGCGTGTATTCTACCTGGTATCTTCTAATGAGATGGCTTGTGCCTTTAACCATTATCATCGTTTTCATCAATACACTTGGTTTATTACATTAATTCTGTTTTATGAGGAGCCTTCTTTATATAGAAGGCTTTTTTGTTTAATCTCATTTCGGCATTAATCGCATGTCTTAATGGCATTGACGGTATTATTTAGTGTGCCGTAAGATATAAATATGAGTTTTAACTATTCATAAAATTCTTTATACAGGTGGGAGAGATGGTAATGAACGTAACGCAAGAAACACCTAATCAAAATATACAAGCAGCAAAATCTTATGTAGATAGCGTCTATGAAACAGTTCAAAAACGAAATCCTGGAGAAGAAGAATTTCACCAGGCTGTAAAGGAAATCTTCGACTCACTCGTCCCTGTGTTCGCTAAATATCCTCAATATATGCAAAATGGAATCTTGGAACGAATGGTAGAACCTGAACGTATGATTACCTTCCGCGTACCATGGGTCGATGACCAAGGGAAAGTTCAAGTGAATCGCGGTTTCCGTGTTCAATATAACAGTGCTCTCGGTCCTTACAAAGGCGGCCTTCGCTTTCATCCTTCCGTTAATGCAAGCATTATTAAATTCCTAGGTTTTGAACAAATTTTTAAAAACTCATTAACAGGCCAGCCTATCGGCGGCGGTAAAGGTGGATCTGACTTTGACCCGAAAGGTAAGTCAGACAGTGAAGTTATGCGTTTTACCCAAAGCTTTATGACAGAGCTCGCTCGTCACATTGGGCCAGATACAGATGTTCCAGCAGGTGATATCGGTGTAGGAGCTCGTGAAATCGGCTTTATGTTCGGTCAGTATAAGCGCCTGCAAAACGCTTATCATGCCGGTGTACTAACTGGTAAAGGCGTTAACTATGGAGGTAGCTTAGCGAGAACAGAAGCAACGGGCTATGGCACTGTCTATTTCGTTGAAGAGATGCTGAAAGACAACCGCCTAAGTTTCGCAGGCAGCACTGTGGTCGTTTCAGGCTCTGGAAACGTCTCTATCTATGCGATTGAGAAAGCAACCCAGCTCGGGGCCAAAGTGGTTGCCTGCAGTGACTCGAACGGTTATATTTATGATAAGAACGGCATCAACCTTGAAACGGTTAAACGTTTGAAAGAACAAGAAAGAAAACGGATTAGCGAGTACACAAACGAACATCCGGAAGCTGTATACGTAGAAGGCTGTTCGAACATTTGGAATATTGCTTGCGATATCGCCCTTCCGTGTGCTACACAAAATGAAATTGATGGAAATGCAGCTCGTCTGTTAGTGGAAAACGGCGTAAAAGCTGTCGGTGAAGGAGCCAATATGCCATCTACGCTTGAAGCCATTGATGTCTTCCTGCAAGCAAACGTTCTCTTTGCCCCTGCAAAAGCAGCGAACGCTGGAGGCGTTGCCGTATCCGCTCTAGAAATGGCACAAAACAGCTCACGCATGCCGTGGTCATTTGAAGATGTCGACCAAAAGCTTCATACGATCATGAAAAATATCTACTCTAGCAGCGTTGAGGCTGCCGCTGAATTCGGCTATGAAGGAAACCTTGTCATCGGTGCGAACATCGCCGGATTTATGAAAGTAGCTAATGCGATGCTGGATCAAGGCATCGTATAAGAAGAAACGATCCTAAAAGAGCCAGGCACCTCCTGCCCATTCGGAGATGTTTGGCTCTTTCCTTTTTGAAAAATCCTTTTCATCCTTTCATAAACATACTATGATAAGGAAGCTGGATATTTTTGAGAAAGGCTGGAAATTCATTGAGACATTTTTTAAAAAACTATCAATTTACTTTTTTATTACTTGCTTCTATCCTTCTTGGCGGAGTTGCTGGTGTCTTTTTCGGCCCTAAGGCAGCTGTCGTAAAACCGCTCGGGGATTTATTTTTAAATTTGATGTTTATGATCATTATCCCGCTCGTCTTTTTCAGTATCTCTTCTGCTATTGCTAGTATGGATGGCATGAAACGCCTCGGGAAAATTATGGCGGGCATTGTCATTGTCTTCCTGGCTACAGCTGCCACTGCGGCTGTTATAGGACTTGCTGGTGCCTTTTTATTTAATCCGCTTGAAGGAACAGATCTAACGGCCATCAAAACGATCATGAAGGAATTTGATCCAGCTGCTGCCAAAACAGAAGATGTATCCTTCGCTGCTCAGCTGGTGAATACCTTTACCGTTAATGACTTTTCACTGCTTTTATCAAAGAGTAACATGCTGCAGCTTATCGTCTTTTCGATCTTGTTTGGTCTCGCTGCTGCCATGGCACAAGAAAAAGGCAAGCCAATCGCTAACTTTCTAGCATCCGGAACAGCTGTCATGATGAAAGTTGTATCCATCGTGATGTATTATGCGCCCATCGGTCTTGGCTGTTATTTCGCGACTGTTATTGGAGAGCTAGGTCCGCAAATCCTGGGCGGTTATGCTCGGACGTTTGTTCTTTATCTTGGTTTGACAGTTCTTTATTATCTCGTCTTCTTTACGTTATATGCTTTTATTGCGGCTGGGAAAGACGGCGTAAAAACTTTTTGGAAGCACGCAGCAGCCCCTTCTATCACAGCTATTGCTACTTGTTCAAGCGCGGCGAGCATTCCTGTTAACTTAACAGCTGTGAAAAAAATGGGCGTTCCAAAAGACATCGCGGAAACAGTCATTCCACTCGGTGCAAATACGCATAAAGATGGATCTGTCTTTGGTGGTGTGCTGAAGGTGGTCTTCTTGTTTGCTCTTTTCGGTAAAGAGATGACGAGTGTCACTAGCATTCTAGCGATTCTTGGCGTTTCGTTCCTCGTTGGCGCTGTAATGGGAGCCATTCCTGGCGGAGGCATGATTGGAGAAATGCTGATTTTGAGTGTATTTGGCTTTCCACCAGAAGCATTGCCGATTATTGCCGTCATCAGTACGATTATCGATGCGCCTGCTACTCTGCTAAACTCAACAGGCAATACCGTTTGCGCCATGCTTGTTACACGGCTGGTAGAGGGGAAAAACTGGATGCAGCGTCAGCTTTCTACCGATTCTTAAAAGCTGGGAGTGCCGCTTTTTGGCGCTCTCTTTTTGTTACGATCATTCATAATCATATTGTCCAAATGGAGATGAAACTCGTGGAATTGCTAATGATTATATTGCCCGCCTTTATGATCTTTTTTGCCGGCTTTCTCGGCCAAAAAATCATTGGCTTTGACATCCGATCCATTTCTAAAGCAGCTCTTTATATCATGTCCCCCTTTCTCGCTTTTCGGACATTTTACACGAATGAGCTGACGATGGAATACTTCTATATTATTTTATTCTGCCTTGTGCTTTGTATCGTGCTTGTGTTGATCATTGGCCTCACAGGTTATTTCATGAAAGCATCAAAACCGCAAATGTCAGCTATGATCCTTGGCGGTGCTTTTATGAATAGTGGAAATTATGGAGCTCCTGTCGTTCTGTTTGCCTTCGGAGCAGCCGGTTTCGATTACGCTGTCATTATGATGGTCTTCCAATCGCTTCTCATGAATACGGTTGGGCTCTTCTTTGCTTCGCTTGGCGGAGAAGACGAGTCCTCCCTTACCCAGTCTCTTAAAAGCGTCGTTCGGATGCCCGTCATTCACGGGGCATTTGCTGGTGTGACGTTACAGCTTCTGTCTATACATATCCCTCAAGCATTTATGGAAGCAGTCAGCCTCGTTGCCGATGCTTCGATTCCAACTGTTATGCTCGTTCTCGGTATGCAGCTCGCTGTGATTGCTAGAAAACGGGTCGCTTACCGTTACGTCTCGGCCGTTACGATCATCCGGATGCTCGTATCACCCGTGCTAGCGGTTGCTATTATTGCTTTTATGCCGATTAGTGAACTGCTAAAAGACGTTCTCATTTTGCAAGCAGCCATGCCAGCTGCAGCCAACACGACGATGTTTGCCATTCAATTTGGCACTGAGCCTGATCTCGTCTCTTTTACTACGTTAGTTACGACGCTGCTCAGCATTGGAACGATACCAGTTGTGCTTTTTTATCTAGGTGTTTAATCGCGGCAAAATAAAAAGACAGTCGTGAATCAATTGACTCATGACTGTCTTTTTTGTTCATTTCTTTTATTTCAAAGCAGCAGAAGGCGTTTTTTCCCACACAACCTCGCCGTCCATTAACGTCATGTCCACTTCTGTCTTAAGAATTTCTTCTGGAGACACTTCAAATAAATTGCGATCTAATATAATCAAGTCAGCTAGTTTGCCTGCTTCAAGCGTTCCTAGTTCATTCTCTCGGAAAACGCTGTAAGCCGATCCTGCAGTGTAAGCTTTTAAAGCTTCTGCCAGCGTCACCCGTTCTTGCTCGTTCCAAGTGTCGTTTAGCGTGAAGTCTTTTCTTGTAACTGCGTGATAAAGCTCAATCATTGGCTCAAGCGGAACAATTGGATAATCACTGCTATACGATACAACGGCTCCCGATCTCAATAAAGTAGCATTCGGATAAATATACGATTGCTTCTCTTCCCCCACTCTTGTTGTATGACTCTCTCTCGGCATTAGGGCCATGTGGTACGGCTGAATGGAAGGCATAACGCCTAGCTCTTTAAAGCGAGGAATATCCTCTGGGGCGATGACTTCAATATGCTCAAGCGCATGGCGTGCATCCCGTGGTCCATTCACTTGCTGAGCCTTTTCATAGAGGTCAAGCCCTAAACGAACAGCCCCGTCACCAATCGTATGGAAACGGATTTGGAAGCCTTCCTTGTCCGCTTCAATGACCCATTTTTCCAATTGTTCTTTCGTATAAGCCGTTTCTCCTTTTGTTTCTGGCTTATCTAGATAAGGATCAAGCATGTAGGCTGTATAACCAGTCACTACACCATCGATAAACTGCTTTAGTCCTGCTGTCCGAAGTTTATCTGAAGAATAGTTTTCTCTAAATTTCTTCGCTTGTTCTATTTGGCCATTTAACGGCGGATAAAGGTGGAAGCGGCATGATAAATCTCCTTTATCCTCAAATTCCTTATAAACGGAATAAGCTTCGAGTTTCTCATGAGCACGGCTCGCATACAAATCATTGACGGATGTGACACCAAGCTTCGCGGCGTGCTGCAAGAATTGACTAACCATATCATGCAGCTGCTCCTTCGGAAAATCGTAAGCAAAGTCTGCAGCTAGGGCAATCGCTGTTTCAATTAAAATACCGGTTGGTTCCCCTTTGTCGTCTTTATAAATAATGCCGTACTCTGGATTTTCTGTTTCACTCGTAATGCCGGCAATTTCAAGCGCCTTTGAATTCACCCAGCCGTAGTGCCCTTCCGCATGCAATAACATAACCGGACGGTTCGGCAGCTCCTGATCTAATATATAACGATCTGGAAACTCTTTCTTATCCCATGCTGTATGGTCCCAGCCAGTACCAATCACCCATTGGCTCTCTGGCTTTCCATTTGCATACTCCCGCACTTTAAGAGCCGCCTCTTCCGCTGATGTGACATCCGCTAAAGAAACACAATAATGGCTGAACAAACTGCCTAACATAATATGCAAATGTGCATCATGGAATCCCGGCATGACCAATTTATTACCAGCATCTATCATTTTGGTTTGCTCATCTTGAAATGCAGCGATCTTTTCTTTTGTATCCACTCCAATAATCTTATTGCCTTTAACGGCTACCGCCAAAGCTTCGGGCTCATTCTCCAGCCCGGTAAAAACAGCATTGCTTTTTATAATTAAATCCGCTTTCATTATTCGTCATTCTCCTTTTCTATTGAGATACTAAGCTGATAAATCCATAACTGGCGGCTTTTGTTTAAAGCCTTTCGTTAGAACAACCATATAAATAAAACCGAGTGCAAACCAGATTCCACCTAACACTTTTGAATGGACATCCAAGTTAATAAGCAGCCATAAATCAAGCAGGGCTCCAACTGCCGGTATGATTAAATAAAGTAGAGTTCCTTTTGCAGAACGCTCTTTTTTCCCAACAAAGTAATACATGATAACGGCGATATTTACACTTGTAAATGCAAGAAAGGCGCCAAAATTAATAAATGAAGCAACCAGTGATAAGCTTAGGAACAAGGCAAGTAATGAGATGGCACTAATTAACAAGATGTTATTAACAGGGGTGTTGTATTTGGGATGTAACGAGCCGAAAAATTTCTTAGGAAGCTGACCATCACGGCCCATTGCATAGAGCACACGAGAGGCACTTGCCTGCGAAGACATCGCCGATCCAAACGCAGTAACGGCATATACAGCTAAAAAGACCGAAGCAAACGTTTTGCCACCGACAAATGTAATAATTTCATGGGCAGCAGAGTCTGGATTAGCAAAGGTGCTATAATCCGGCCAGACGTTTTGGGCAAAGTAGGAAACGGTGATAAAGATGGCTCCACCTACCAATGTGATAATGAAGACGGCACGCGGAATATTTTTTTCTGGCTGAACGGTTTCCTCGGCAAAGGCGGTAGCCGAATCAAATCCGAGAAAAGAAAAGCATAGAAGGGCTGCACCCGCCACAATAAATGAAACAGGCTCTTCAGGATTATAAAACGGTTTCAAAGAGAGCAAAGTGCCAGTGCCTGTTCCGCCTGCAATTTCTTTAATGGATAATCCGATAAAGAGAAGGATAAATGCAATAGCGAAGATCGTAATAAAAGCATTAGCCTTTGTTGCCAGCTTAACTCCTCTCACATTAATGACAGTAACTAATATCAACATTCCCAGCACCCAAACGTAATTTGGCACAGCCGGAAAGGCCGCAGAAAAGAAAATTCCAAATAACAAATAATTGACCATGGGGATAAAAAGATAATCCATTAAAATCGCCCAGCCGACGAGAAAACCGACGTACGGATTAATCGCCTTTTGTGTGTAGGCATAAGCAGAACCGGCAGATGGAATAGATTTAGACATTTGCCCATAGCTGTAGGCAGTAAACAGCATGACAATCAAAGCTACTAAATAGGCTCCCGGCACCATTCCATGTGATAATTCGGCCGCGATTCCATACGTGCTGAAGACCGTGGCAAGCGCCATAAATGAAAAACCGAAGAGAACTACGTGAATAAGCCCCAGCGACCTATTCATTTCTTTTCCCTGTGACATAAAACCCCCCCTAAACCTTTTAATTAAATTAGTGCAAATATTATGCCAATTCAAAACTTTATAAAAACCGATCATTTTTTCTTTTTTCGACTTGTTTTTCATTCAAAATGACATAAATTATTCCAAAATGAATAAAATTGGTCAGTTTTTTTGCTTCTCCACATGTTCAGCATTTACATCATAAAAAAAACAGCTGCTAAACTTTATAGTTAACAGCTGTTAAGAACTTTTTATTTACTTATTCTATGACACGCTTTAGTAATTCTCCATAACTATCCGGGCGTCGATCTCTATGAAACTGTAAAACATTACGAGCATGAGTAATCTCCGCAAAATCAACCTCTGCCATAATAATTTCATCCTCTTTCGTTTCAGCTTCTTTAATAATCGTTCCCCACGGATTACTAATAAAGCTGCGTCCATAAAACGTCATATGTCCTTCCTTGCTGTCTTCACGTCCCACCCGATTCACCGCTGCAATAAACATATTATTATGAATACCGTGAGCACGAATAGCATCTACCCAGGTTTGCGACGTGTCTAGGTCTAGATTGTCCGGCTCTGAGCCAATAGCTGACGGATAAAATACAATGTCTGCACCTTTTAAAGCTAGAATACGAGACGGCTCTGGGAACCATTCATCCCAGCAAATTAATACGCCAATGGTGCCGTATTTCGTTTTAAATACCGGGTAGCCCGTGTCTCCTTCAGTGAAATAATATTTTTCAATATACTGAGGGCCCTCCGGAATATGGTGCTTGCGATATTTTCCTAAGTACTTGCCGTCTTCATACACCACAACGGTGTTAAAGTATAAGCCATCACGTACATACTCATACAGTGAAACAATGATCACCACGTTAAGCTCTTCCGAAAGGCGTTGCATCCGGTTAGAAATGGGGCCTGGAATCGGTTCAGCCCACTCATATTTATTTACATCAATGGTCTGTGGAAAGTACTGCCCGCCGAAAAGCTCCTCTGTACAAATAACTTGAGCTCCCTGCTCGGCAGCTTCTCGAATTAATCCTTCTGCTGTTTCTACATTTTTTTCACGATCTTCTACGCATTTATGCTGGATTAGCGCAATATTCACTTTTCCTCTTCCCATCATTCTCTCCCTTTCTGTAAGCAGTGCCTAGTATCATTCCGTTTAATAAAAGATCCATATAACAGTTTCACTATTCTGAATCCTTTTATTGCTAAATGCAAATATTATGCCAATTGAACATAGCCGATCTAACATGGTCTTTTCCTAAAGGATAGAAGGAAGACATAGACAGGGCTTATTTTCCAACCTGGAGGCGGGGTAAATACGTTTGACAACAGACTGAAAAGGACTCTATGCTCACATGCATAAGTCCTTTTCAATTGACCTCTCTCTTTCTTATGATGCTGCGTCTACATCATCCATCGCCATTTCTGGAGGAGCTTTACGAAACATCTTTGTTAAAAATAGTAAATAGATAAAGCCTAATAAGGCCCATATCCCTCCGAGAATGAGTGCATGTTTGTCTAAATTGATGAGCAGCCAGGCATCGAATAACGCTCCGATTAATGGGATCGTCAAATATAAAGATATATTTTTTCCAGAGCGGAAACCTTTCTTGACATAATAGTGGCCAATGACTGAAAGGTTAACAAAAATAAACGTCACAAAGGCACCAAAGTTAATAAAAGAAGTAGAAGTAGCTATATCCATTTTTAATGCAAGCAAGGCGATGAGTGCTACCGTGACAAGGTTAAGAATTGGCGTGCTAAAACGCTGATGAATAAAGCCAAATATTTTCTTTGGAAGTACATTATCGCGTCCCATAGCAAACAGCAGGCGGGCTGCACTTGCTTGAGCAGATAAACCGGAAGCAAATTGAGCAGTGATCATCCCTGCTAGAAAAATAGCGCTAAATAAGTTTCCCCCAACAAGGGAAGCAATTTCAAACCCCGCTGAGTCAACATTCTGAAATTTAGTAAAATCCGGGTAGACAAGATAAATAAAATAAGAGGTAGCAACGAAAATTCCTCCACCAATTAGAGCAACAAGAAAGATAGCACGTGGAATTGTTTTCTTAGGATTAATGGTTTCTTCTGACAATGTGGTAACTGCGTCAAATCCGAGAAACGAATAACAGGCTACTGAAGCACCTGCCAAAACTAAAGAAAAAGACATATCACTATTAAAAAATGCACTTGCTGAGAAAAGTGTTCCGAGTCCAGCCCCGCTTGTTAAACTCGTAATGGAGAAAATGATAAATAAGAAAATAACGAGAAACTGAAAAATCATCATGAGTAAATTCACTCGTGAAGTTGTTCGGATCCCAACAACATTTATAAGGGTCGTAATAATGATAAAAGATATAACCCATATCCATACGGGTACATTTGGAAAAGCAGCTTGTAAGTATACGCTGCCAATTAACCATATCACCATAGGAAGAAATAAATAATCGAGTAAAACTGACCAGCCTACGAGAAAACCTATATTCGGATGAATAGATTTGCGTGTATACGTATAGGCAGAACCAGATACAGGATACGCCTTCACCATCTTCCCATAACTGTACGCTGTAAATAGCATAGCTATTAAGGCTATCAGATAAGCGGTTGGCACCAATCCGTTTGTTGTTTCGGCCAATACACCATAAATACCAAATGAGATCATCGGTGTCATGTAAGCTAATCCAAACAATACAAGCGGTGCTAACGTCAGTGTTCTTTTTAAAGAGTTTTGCTCATTTCCCATTAATGCCACCCCTTTTTTATTTCTTCTCTTTGCCTGTCTAATCTTCTGCGCGCAAAGAGGAAGAAAGCACTTATTAAATCAAATTAGTCAGGTTGTTCTTAACACTTGAATGCAAATTACTCGTGTAAGCAAGCTTAGGATCTCGATTCCCATCCGTTTGAATGTCTATTGTATGAATGGTTTCTTCCGAAGCGAGCTTAGACACTATTCTTCCTTCGCCATCAACAGCCATACTGTGTCCAAAAAAATCAAGATCCCCTTCTTTTCCTATTCTATTGCAAATAACTACCGGCACTTCGTTCTCCATCGCTCTGCTTTGCATGTATACATGCTGATGATTTTCATAAGGTGTCATGTTGGCGGTATTCACTAAAATAATTTCCGCTCCATTCAAACGAAGAAGTCTTGCTACTTCGGGAAACTCTAGGTCGTAACAGATCATCGCGCCCACTTTTCCAAATTTCGTTTGAAATACCGGCCAGCTATCACCACGCGTAAAATAATTTGTTTCTGTGTTAAATAAATGAGTTTTACGGTATGTTCCTACGACAAGACCATTATCATCAATGAGCGCACTGGAGATATAATAACGCCCCTCTTCTTTTTCAGGAAACGAGATAAGCGCATGGATACCCAAGTTTTTGCAATATAACCCAAGAACTTTTAATGACTCTCCTTCTTTTGTTTCCGCAATAGTCGGTAATAGATCTCCTATTGAATAACCAGTAAGAGCCAATTCTGGAAAGACAACAATGTCTGCTGCCTGTCGTTTTGCTTCCTTTAAAGAATGAACAATTTTCTTCATATTCTCTTGTTTATCTCCAAGAACCGGAGAAAACTGTGCTACTGCAACCTTCATTAATTGATACTCCCTTCTAGTGATAAAGCTGACTGTTCACCATTTTGCAAGTACTATGCCAAAACAAAAAGGCTGATTTATTAGTATTTTCTGATATAATGATTGATAAATCGATGATTTTTTTCATTACCTTTAATTATCCCAATAGAAAAACACCTATTTATGGAGCGTTTTAATTAAGTTAATGATTTTTTTCATTATAATGATAAAAATCATTATGAAGGAGTGAAATGGGATTGACCATGTTAGAAAACTACTCAACAAATTTTTTATCTGAACCTTTAATAGCAAAGTCAGAAAAAATGAAAAAAATTATTGATATTATCCAGCGCATTGCTAATGTCAATTCAACAGTTCTTCTGCTTGGAGAATCAGGAGTCGGGAAAACGATGTTAGCCAAATATGTCCACCAACAAAGCACGCGGCAGGAAAAGCCATTTATTTCGGTTAATTGCAGCACTCTCCCTGAAAGCTTGGTAGAATCCGAATTGTTTGGCTACGAATCTGGGGCATTTACCGGCGGAAGAAAGGAAGGAAAAAAAGGACTAATTGAATCCGCTGAAGGCGGAACTCTTTTTTTAGATGAAATAGCTGAGCTGCCTTTCGCTGCCCAGTCAAAGTTACTTGAAGTAATTCAAGAGAATAAATATCGTAAAGTTGGAAGTATATATGAAAAAACAGCGAATGTGCGAATTATCGCAGCAACAAACAAAAATTTAAAAGAACTGGTAAAGCAGAAGGAGTTCCGAGAAGATCTCTATTATCGCTTGTATGTAGTTCCTCTCATCATTCCGCCTCTTCGTGAGCGTCGTGAGGAAATTCCCTATCTCACTGACTATTTCGTACAGACATTTAATCAAAAGTATCATCGCCAGTACAGTCTTTCACCAAAACTACTGGCTAAATTTCAAGCCTATAGTTGGCCTGGTAACATTCGTGAATTAGAAAATACAATTGAACAAATGGTTGTTACCCAGTCGGATCAAATAGACGCAGGTTCGCTTGTAGCAGACACTGCCAATCATTCTTCTTTTTTGACTAAAGAAAACATTCTCCCACTTAAGCAAGCTAAACAACAATTTGAAAAAGAATTAATTTTATATGTCTATCACTTATATAAAAGCACCTATAAAGCGGCAGAAGTTCTTCAAGTCGATCAATCAACCATTGCTAAAAAAATCAAGAAATATCGAGAAGAAGAGGAAAAAGGAGTAACAGAATGATTAAAATTGCTATCGCTCAATTGCGGTGTGAATTAAAAAAGAAAGAAGCAAATTTGAATCGAATTTTACAAACGATAAAAGAGGCAGAGGAAAAAAAGGCAGACTACGTGCTTTTTCCTGAATTATACTTAAGCGGCTATGCATTAGATGAAGATCTATACTCCTTAGCAGAACCAGAAAATGGGGAAAGTATACGCCGCATCCAATTACAGGCTAAAAAGAGTAAAGTCGGAGCTATAGTGGGCTTTCCCGAGCTAGACAAAAACTGTTTGTACAATTCAGCCTTGTTAATTGGAAAGGACGGGAAGATCATTGGCAAATATAGAAAGGTCCATTTATACCACCAAGAAAAACAATGGTTTACAGCCGGAAACTCTTTTCCTGTGTTCTCCCTTCCTGAAGGGGATATCGGCCTCATGATCACGTATGATATGGAATTTCCGGAAGCCTCCCGAATATTGGCGCTAAAGAACGCACAGCTCTTGCTCGTTCTCGCTGCCAATATGCTCCCCTATCAACATTACCAAGATGTCTTTTTACGTGCCAGGGCTCTTGAAAACCATATATATATAGGGGCGGCAAATATGGTCGGCTTAGATAACGAAAATATATTCTTCGGGGAAAGCCAAGTCGTTCATCCTAATGGCAAAACGATTTATAAAGGACGCAATAATGAAGAATTGCCTGTTCTCTCTATCGATTTAAATGAGATTAATCGTGAAAAAGGCCTGCTGGATTACTTACAGAACCGCCGCCCAGACGTATATCACTCCGAACAATCAGAGACGAACAAAGCTTGAAACAATAAAAACCCCCTTTCTAGGTTTTAGAAAGGGGGTTTTCCTTTAAGTATATTCACCACGCTTGCAGCTTTTGCCGCTATCGAAGCTGGTTATCTTGCTCTTCTCTTTTTTCTTAGATGGCCCTTTCTTTTCTTCCTTGTCTTCCGGCTGATGAGGCTGCCTTTTTTGCAGCTCGGAAAAAGACACTGGTGCTGGCAGCTGGGAAAGTATACTTTCCGGAATTAGCGGATGTCCAGGCGCGTATTCCTCAATAAAGCTATTCGCCATCTCTAAGTAGCCTCTAGGGGCTGGATGTACATCTGCTGGATTCGGAATCCAGGCACGAGCATTTTTTCCAAACCGGTTGGATACTGGCACAAAATGAGCGCCGGCCCTGTTGGCTTCTTGCTCGATAATTTTGTTTAAAAGCGCAAGCTGTCCTGCAACGGAAGATTTTTGTTCTTCTTTGACATGCGGGTATGGAAAGTAATAGCCCATCACATAAATGTCTGCGTGCTCATTCACATTCCTTATTTCTTTAAAGATTTTTATATAATTTTTTCGTACACCGTTAAGGGCAAAAGCAGCCGGAATTGCCTGGTAGCTTATCATGCCCCGGATAGAGTCATTTTTAATGAGTGGCAACAGATCGTTCGCTCCAGCAGAAATCGTAATTAAATCTGCTTTCCTAACTAGATCCTTCGCCTCTTCTTCCCCAAGCCGCTCTAACACTTGCCCTGTCGAGTATCCAGGAAAAGCTAGCTGCTTCGAAAAGCTGGCCAGCTGACCTGTGCGCTGCAACGCAAGAGCAATCAAATCTGTATAGCTTGCACCGATTTCTTTATGGGGCGTTTGGCCGGCGGCTAGTGAATCACCGAGCGCTACATACCGAACACCCGCTGCTTCGGTGTTCGTTGGCAAGAAGGAAGCGGTTATTAGAAAAACAGTTATCAACATGAAAAAAACCCGTTTCTTCATAAAACCCTGCCTTTCTCTTTATTAATATGCATAATAGGATCAAGCGTGCTCTTCAATCGTTTTAGTCGAAGTGAGGACGCCTGTTATCTTGCTTTGCTTCTTCTTATATAGTCTAGAAAAGCATCAGCGTCTAATGGCCGGCTGAAAAAGTAACCTTGCGCTGCATCGCATCCTGCTTTTCTTAGTATCTCCATTTGCTTCTCATTTTCCACACCTTCCGCAACAATCATTAGGCCTAGATTGCGGGCTAGACTGATCATGGCTTTGGCAATTGCCTTGTCCGCCTCTTCCTCTTCAATATTTTGAATAAAGGAACGATCAATTTTCAGTGCATTCATTGGAAACTGTTTTAAATAACTGAACGAGGAGAAACCAGTTCCAAAATCATCAATTGAAATAGATACGCCAAGCTGCTGCAGACGCATAAGAATGGCAGCAGCCTCCTTCGGCTTTTCCATTACGGTGCTTTCCGTTAATTCTAATTCAAGAGCAGCCGGTTCTAGCCCCGTTTCCTTTAGAATACGTGCTGTCAGCTCAGCAAAGTCTTGCTTTTGAAATTGGATAGCCGATACATTCACACTTACTTTTAAATGAGTATGTCCCAGCTCGTGCCACTCTTTACATTGACGACATGCTTCCCGCAGTACCCATTCCCCTAAAGGAACAATCATTCCGGTTTCTTCAGCCAAATCAATAAAATCCCCTGGATACACCAATCCGTTTTCACTATTCCAACGAACTAACGCCTCCATGCCGTATACTTCTCCAGTGCTTATGTATACTTTAGGCTGATAATGAAGAACAAATTCTCCTTTTTCTAATCCTTGCGAAAGCGAAATCTCTTTTTCTAAGCGTTGATTGGCAGATTCTCTCATGGAAGTTGTAAAAAATTGATAACCATTCTTCCCTTTATTTTTTAAAACATTTACCGCCAAATCAGCGTGGACTAAAAGAGAATATAAAGTTTCTCCATCCTCTGGATACACACTCACACCTATACTAACGGATATGGGAACTTTTTTATCAAAGACGGCAAATGGCTGTCGAAACCGCTCTAATAATTTTTCACACATTGCAGAGACTTCGCTAATCTCCTTCACATTCGACATGAGAAGGGCAAACTCATCCCCACTTATACGGGCAGCTAAAATGTGCTCTGTCTCTAATGTTCTAAGACGGCGGGCAGTTTCCTGAAGAAGCAAGTCTCCCGCTTCATAACCAAGACTATCATTAATCTTTTTAAAATAGTCTAAGTCAAAGACGAGTAAGGCGGATATTACCTCTTCGCCAGTCCTTAAATAACCATCTCCATAGTGTTCTACATAGCGTCGGTTCGGCAAGCCGGTTAGCGGATCATAAAAGGCCAGCCTCTCTAACTTCTCCTCTGCCTCTATTCGTTCACTAATATCAAGAGAAAAACCGAGTAGGTACTCTTGCCCTTCCTCCTCCCCTTGGATAATTGAGGTGCCCGAAAGCATATGGATCGGCTCTCCATTAAAGTCAACAACGGCTTCTCTTATCCTCAATTGCTTAGTTTCCCAAGTTTCAAGGTCATGAGCACGTACTTCTTCAGCAATAGCAGGGGAGAAAAAATCAAATACTGTCTTACCGATAAGTTCATCAAGTTTCTTGCCGTTCTTTTCACAGGCTAATTTATTAGCAAAGAGCGTCCGACCTTGCCTGTCTTCTATAAAGATATGAACGGGTAAAGAATCTAATATACTTATATTTAACGGAGACATAGCACTAAGCAAACTAACAAACGTTTCGGCCTGATGAAAGGCGTTCGTTTTCTTCCCAGTGCGATCCTGTTTAGATGGATTCATGATCGTTTCTCCTCTGTTATAAAGTAGATAATACCTTGTCGAAATATTACATTTTTATTTCATTTTACCAAAGAAAAGTCGAAAAGTAATTACTAAAGTCACATAAGATAAAAAATACCCATGAGTTGGATATGCTATAATAAAGGCTTATTCTATTCCTTAAATCTTGGAGGCACTATGCTGAATTTTAATGAAAAATTATCGATTATTGAGTCTTTTCCTCAACTGCAACGGAAAGATGTATCTCTTGGCAGAGTTAACTTTCAATTTCCCGAAAGCGTAACGGAAAAAAAGAACATTGTGTACCATCTTCATCCGAACGGAAATGGCTTTGTCTATGCAGGAGAATTGACCAGCTATCCGACAGATGCTAAAGGCATGGTCAATATTCGAGAGTTTTCTGCTGAAGAATTACGTAAAATCATTCATGACTCCATCCAATCGCTTTCTCCTAAAACACTTGAGGAAGAAGCAATTATCGGGGAAGCTTATGAAGAAACATGGATTAATCAAGACGATCAAACTCTTGTTTTAATCGAGGAAGATGATATGTGGAATGTGTACGCCGGCTTGAACTTGGATGGCACGTTCAACTCTTATGGGGAAGCCATTCAATATTTAGATGAGGAAGGTTTTCATCGTTTATCTTAATGGACAAGAGCCCGGCTTCTTTAAAAGAATCGGGCTCTTCCTTAGGCTTACCTTGTTTTTTGCCGGAAGCCTTTATGCAGCTGCATTGTAAGCGAACCAGGCCGGCCGTCTCCAATCTGACGGTCATCAGCAGTCGTAACCGCCAGAACCTCTGATGTTGTGCTCGTTAAAAAGACCTCATCCGCTTGGAACAGCTCTTCAGGTGTAAAGGACTTTTCTACGAATGGAAGCTTTAACTCCTCTGCCACTTCTTTCACGGCTATGCGTGTAATGCCAGCTAGAATATGGTTGGAAAGAGGCGCTGTTTGGATGCGGCCCTCCTTGACAATAAATACATTCGTGCTGGATCCTTCTGTAATGAATCCTTCACGCACAAGCACCGCCTCAAAGCACCCCTGCTTAAAAGCTTCCTGCTTCGCTAAAATATTCGGCAGCAGATTTAACGATTTAATATAGCAATTTTGCCAGCGCTCATCCGGCAGCAGCGCCACTTTAACTCCTTGAGCGCGCACATCTTGAGATAACTCGCGGGCTGGTTTAACCGTTATCGAAATGGACGCCGGGCACGTTGGAAACAAATGATTTCTTGGCGCGATTCCTCTCGTAGCCTGCATATAAAGATCTACATCGGCTAGCCCACTCTTCTCCACTAATTGCAGCATGAGTGTTTCTAGCTCTTCTTGTTCTTTCCCAATCTCTAGTTTAATCGCTTCGGCACTTTTATATAGGCGTTCAAGGTGCTCTTTCATCATAAAAGGTTTCCCCTGATAGAAACGAATCACTTCATACACTCCATCGCCAAATTGATGGCCGCGTTCATCGATCGGTATGACCGGGTCATCTATCCCGACAATTTTTCCATTAAAATATGCTAATGCCATCAGCGGCACCTCCTTTTTTACAAAACAAGAAAAGGTTCATCTCTCTTAGTGAAATTTATGCTTTTTCCAGTCATACATTCATTAGAAAGAGCCCTTTTTCATTATACATAAAAATAAATATTCTCCATAAAGAAACCCTAGCAATGCTTCCACAAACTGTATAGGAAGATACCATTAGAAAGAGTTTGCTTCTATATCAAACGGGTAGGATAAGGGAAAAGATAAGAGGGGAAATGATACTGATGAAAAACCGTGAAATACTTCTAGTGAAACGCCCGGACGGCGAGCCAACAGACGAACACCTATCCATTGAAGAAGCCGCTATTCCTGCCTTATCAGACGGGGAAGCAATCGTTCGGCTGCTATACGTATCCGTTGATCCCTATATGCGCGGCCGCATGAATGAAGGCAAGTCCTACGTAGAACCCTTTCAATTAAATCAACCGATGGAAGGGGGCGCTGTTGCGGAAGTAATCGAGTCACAATCCGATAAGCTGCAGGTTGGAGATATCGTAACCGGCTCCCTTCCTTGGAGAGAATACACAACCATTGCGGCTGAATCTGTTCGAAAAATAGATCCAGCACTCGGCCCGGTAACCACTTCCTTGCATATCCTCGGTATGACCGGTCTCACTGCCTATTTTGGACTGATGGACATCGGCCGGCCGCAAGAAGGCGAAACAGTCGTTGTATCTGGGGCAGCAGGTGCTGTCGGCTCTACTGTTGTTCAAATCGCCACCATTGCTGGTGCCAGGGTAGTAGGCATTGCTGGGGCTGAAGAAAAAGTTCAGCTCGTGAAACAACTAGGAGCTGACGAGGTCATTAATTATCAGGCAGAAGATGTAAGCAATGCTCTTGCCGAGGCCTGCCCTAACGGTGTGGACATTTATTTCGACAATGTAGGCGGTGATATCTCTGATGCCGTCTATCCGCTGCTAAACAAATTTGCCCGTATCGTTCAATGCGGCGCGATCTCTTCCTATAATAAAAAAGACGATCAAGGTCCTCGTATCCAGCACTATTTAATTAAATCAAGCGCGTTGATAAAAGGATTTACTGTTGGCGATTATCGCGAACGCTATCCAGAAGGATTACAGCACCTATCCAAATGGCTGCAAGAAGGCAAGCTTGCTTATGAAGAAACCATTACAGAAGGATTTGAGAATATACCACAAGCCTTTTTCGGTTTATTTACAGGCGAAAACATCGGTAAGCAGCTCGTGAAAGTGAACGAGTCTTCCCGCTTTGGCTCGTAAATAGCCGTTTGTGGTCAATCAATCGTCTTTTATGGTTGATAAACTATTCCATTGCTCAGTAAAAATACATTCGCTTATAAATAAAAGCCGGTACACCTACCGGCTTTTATTATCCTATTTAGTTTTCGGAATTTTCTCTCTCTTCCTACCTCTTCCACCTATTTTTGTTGTAAAATAAGAACACAAGCAATTATTTTAAGCGGAGGTGTCCGAATGATCCCGAAAATTGTTGAAATTGGAGAGATTAAAGTAATTGGCTTGCAAACGACCTGTCAGGAAGCTGAATTGGCAGCAGAGAGAGAAAGAATGTGGAAACAATTTAAGCACTTTGCCGATACGATACCTAATCAGACAAATGGCCATATGATGGAGATTTGTTTGCAAAAACAAGGTAGCCTGATCAGGCACTGTGTGGCGATGGAAGTAGAAAGTGCTGATATTGTTCCTTCTGGCATGACAAGCTTTACCATTCCACCACAAAATTATATTCATATAGAGCATACTGGTTACACCGATACGATTTGGCAGTCATTACATGAACTAAAACAATGGGCTAAAAACTATCACTGCCGCCTCGATCCGAACCATTTTACCATTGATGTAACGATCTCGGAAGACCCGCCTACACACGGACTATATGTAAAACTTGAAGACCAGAAAATAGAATCTGGCGAACTCGTAGTCTAACTCTTTAAGGGACCCCACATTTTGGGCTTTAGAGGTTTATTTTCAATGCAAAAGGCAGACAAGCAACGAAGAAAGCGAGCGTTTGTGAACAATCTGAATGCCCCAGCATCTTTTTAGATGTTGGGGCATTTTATTAACCAAGAGCCACATCCAATATCATCATTACTGTGAATCCTGCCATTAAACCAAGCGTTGCCCAGTCTTTGCTACCGGAAGATTGCGATTGTGGAATCAGCTGTTCCACAACGACAAAGATCATCGCCCCCGCTGCAAATGCAAGTGCATAAGGCATAATCGGCTGTATAGCGAGCACTGCTGCCGCTCCGATAACAGCCGCAACCGGTTCTACGATGGCAGACAATTGACCATAGTTAAACGCACGCAGACGTGACATTCCTTCTCCGCGTAACGGAACAGAAAGAGCGGCTCCTTCCGGCATATTTTGAATGCCGATTCCGATTGCAAGCCCAAGGGCCCCTATTGCTGAAGCGTCTCCAAGTCCAATCGCTGCGGCACCGAAAGCTACGCCAATGGCCAGTCCTTCTGGGATATTATGAAGCGTAATGGCCAAAAAAAGCAGAGTAGTCTTTGGTAATCCTGTCTTCACTCCTTCGGCTTCATTTTCCGATAAACCAGAATCCAGATGGGGCACAACAAAATCCAACAGCCGGATAAAAAGGCCCCCCAACAAAAAGCCAATAGCGGGTGGAAGCCACGGAATTTGTCCGTTTTGTTCACTAAAGTTGATAGAAGGTGCTAAAAGAGACCAAAAAGAAGCTGCAATCATGACACCGGCCGCAAAACCAAGCATTGTATTCATTACATTTTGGTTAATCCGGCGAAAGAAAAAGACAATGGATGCCCCCAGCGCTGTTAATCCCCACGTTAACAAACCGCCAAGCAGTGCTTGAACTGCCGGATTTAAACCTGTGAACCAATCCATCACCATACAGACCTTTCCTTTCTACTAAGCCATTCTATTTCATTCTTTGGCGACACGCGATAACGATACATCCTCATTTTGCACTAGGTAAACTTTTATTGTCAACTCCAATTTTCCTTCCTCTACACGACAGCTGTCTGATTTATTTTATTATTAACTAAACAAATAGGTGTCATAAATTTTTATGACACGGAGACAGGAGAAGGAACCTATCGCTATTGCAGCCTTACAGGAGCATTCAGGATAGATTTATATAAAAAAATGGCAGAGAGCATTTCCCTCTCTGCCAATCTTTTTTACTTCGTCACCATTTTTAATGGCGCTGGTATCGTTTTCTCTACTTTCTTGCCTTTCATCGTGTCACCGGCTGCTTGCACAGCAAGCTGGCCGATGAGCACGGGCTGCTGAGCAACAGTCGCTGCGAGCTGGCCCGCTTTAACAGATTTAATCGCATCGTCGTTCCCGTCAAACCCGATAACTAAAATGTCCTTGCCAGAGCTGGCAATCGCTTCAATCGCACCGAGCGCCATTTCATCATTATGCGCAAACACGGCTTGAATGTCTGGATGTCCTTGTAAGATGTTTTCCATTACGTTCAAACCTTTTGTCCGGTCGAAATCAGCTGACTGCTTCGCTACTACGTCTAGCTTTTTATCTGCTGTTAAGTGGAAGCCTTTGCCGCGCTCACGTGTAGCAGACGCCCCAGGGACTCCTTCAAGCTCGGCTACTTTAGCTCCTTCGCCAAGCTTTTCAACAATTAAATCGCCAGCCATTTGGCCACCTTTCACATTGTCTGAAGCAACGAGTGTCACTACATCTCCTTTATCGGCCGAACGGTCCAATGTGATAACAGGAATGCCAATCGCATTTGCTGATTGCACAGCTGTCGAAATAGCCGATGAATCAGTTGGATTAATAAGCAAGACATCGACTCCTTGCTGAATTAAATCCTCTACATCGTTAACTTGCTTTGCAGAATCGTTTTGGGCATCGACCACAATGGTTTCCATCTGGTTCTTCTTCGCTTCTTTGACTACCCCATCTTTCAAGGAAACAAAAAATGGATTATTTAACGTCGACACGGATAAACCAATCTTTATATCTTCCAGCTTGTCTTTTTTCGCAGGTTTCGCCCATTGAGGGGGTTCAAGCGAGCAGCCCCCAAGCATCAATAGCGAAAACGACAATAGGACCATCCATATTTTTTTCACGTTCATTCCTCCTATGCCGCTTTTTTGCGGTCAATTAACACAGCGATCACGATGACAATTCCTTTAACGACCATTTGGAAAAAGGAAGAGACACCGAGTAAATTAAGACCGTTGTTCAACGTTCCAATAATTAAAGCTCCGATCAGCGTACCGATGATGAGGCCGCGTCCTCCTGAAAGGCTTGTCCCTCCAAGTACAACGGCTGCAATGGCATCCAATTCATAAGAGGTCCCTGCTGTCGGCTGAGCTGAATTAAGCCGTGATGTTAAAATAGCACCAGCTAAAGCCGCAAGCAGACCCGCTAAAGAATAAATCATAATTTTGACACGTGATACTTTAATACCCGAAATCCAAGCTGCTTTTTCGTTGCCGCCAATCGCATAAGTCTGACGGCCAAACGGTGTTTTGTGCAAGATCACCCATAGAACAGCAAAAGCTATAATCATCGTAACAGCAGGTACCGGAATGCCAAGAAAATACCCGCGGCCAAACAATTGAAACAAGTAACTGTCCCCAAGGCCAGTGATCGGATTTCCATCTGTATAAACGAGTGTTAACCCGCGATAAATCGTCATCGTTGCTAATGTAGCGATAAAAGGAGCCATTTTTCCTTTTGTAATGAGGAAGCCATTGATCGCTCCCATGACCGCCCCGAGCAGACAGCCAATCAAAATAGCGAGCATAGGATCAATTCCTGAGACAATCATACCGGCCATTAGAGCACTAGAAAGCGCCAAAATGGAACCAACCGATAAATCAATTCCGCCTGTTAAAATAACAAACGTCATGCCATAGGCAATCAGTGCATTAATCGCTACTTGCCGAAGCAAATTCAAAATATTTAAAGGAGCTAAGAAGCTTGGGTTTAAAATAGAAACAATTAAGATTAAGATAATCAATCCAAGCAGCGGTCCGAGCTTCTGAGTCAGATCGTTCAATGGTTTTACTCCTGTTTTACTCATTTTATTGCCCTCCTGCAGCGAACGTCATGATTTTCTCCTGCGTCGCTTCTTCTTTCGTTAATTCTCCGCTGATTTTCCCTTCATGAAAAACGAGAATGCGGTCACTCATTCCTAACACTTCGGGCAATTCCGAAGACACCATAATAATAGCCACGCCCCGGTCAGTCAGCTCATTCATCAGTGAATAAATTTCCCGCTTGGCACCAACATCTACCCCTCTTGTCGGCTCATCCAAAATTAGAACTTTTGGACCAATGCCAATCCATTTAGCAAGCACTACCTTTTGCTGGTTACCGCCTGATAAGTTCTTAGCACTCGTTTCAGCTGATTCTGTTTTGATCGTTAACCGCTTAATGAGCATATCAACAAATTGCTGCTCATTTTTCTCGTCAATCAATCCTTTAGGGGCGAAGCTTTTGACGCTCGGCAGCGCAATATTTTCACGAATCGAAAAATCAAGAATGAGCCCTTCATCCTTCCGATCCTCCGTAATGAAGCCGATTCCTTTTCTAACGGCCTCGTCAGGCGTGTGGATCACCGTTTTTTGATCATGTATGTAAAGCTCTCCACAATCAATTGAGTCAAGTCCAAAAATAGCCCGCATCACTTCCGTTCGGCCAGCCCCCATTAAACCGGAGATCCCAACGATTTCCCCCTCTTTGACCGAGAAACTGATATTTTCAAATACTCCTTTTCTCGTAAAGTCCCTAACTTCTAATACGGTTTCACCAGGAGAAGGATTTCGCGCAGGAAAACGGTCTTCAAGTTCACGACCAACCATTTTTCTCACAACTTCATTAAAATTCGTTTCCTTTATCCTCTTCGTATCAACGGTTTTTCCGTCACGCATAACGGTAATCCGGTCACAAATGGTAAAAATCTCTTCCATTCGATGAGAAATATAAACGATCGAAACACCTTGTTTGCTTAGTGAACGAATAACCTCAAATAGTGTGGAAATCTCTCTTTCCGTTAACGCCGCTGTCGGTTCATCCATAATAATGACTTCTGCGTTTGTCATAAGTGCCTTGGCAATTTCAATCATTTGCTGCTGGCCGACGGAACAAAGCCCTGCTTCTTTTTCTAGAGGAATCAAAACAGATAGCTTTTCGAACTGCTCTCTCGCCAGCTCTTTCATCTCTTTCGTTTTCAACAATCCGAAAGCATTTCTCCGCTCGCGGCCGATAAAAAGATTTTCCAAAACGGTCATGTCAGGCCAAATGTTTAACTCCTGATGGATAAAAGCAATACCGCCTTCTTCCGCTTGCTTCGGACTGGAAAAAGATCGTTCCTCGCCATTTATTTTAATGATCCCCTCATCATGTTGATGAAGGCCGGTCAGTATATTCATGAGTGTTGATTTTCCTGCCCCGTTTTCTCCCATCAGCGCATGGACCTCACCTGGAAGAAGCTCAAAATCCACACCTGTCAATACATTATTGGCTCCAAACCTTTTATGGATATTCTTCATTTCAATTTGCATGACATTCACCTCTTTCTAGAAGAATACTCCCGCATGCAATAGACAATTAGCGTATGGGGAAGCTTCTCCCGTTCGGATCACTGCTTTCGCCTGCTTCGTTAATGCTTTGAACGTCTCATGCGTCACCCATTCAACCGCTGTATCTGAAAACGTCTCTTCCATATACTGACGTACAGGCTCATTTGCTGTGTTCACTTCCTCAGCCATGGTGACTTTCTCAATGACCATGTCAGCAGCTACAGCTGCCACTGTTTGTTGAAAATCTGGAACACCTACTGTTAAAGCTAGATCGATTTTTGGAACATGGTCTGGAACAGGAAGACCAGCATCAGCGATCACGATAAAATCTGTATGTCCGAGATCAGCTAGCACCTTAGCAATATGACTATTTAATATGCCGTGCTTTTTCATCGCATTGCCTCTTCCACTTCTTGTCTTAGCGGCATGCCGCCTTGTGCACCAAACTTCATCACTGATAACGAAGCAGCGCGGTTGGCAAAGCGGAGGCTTTCCTCAACTGTTTTTCCTTCTGCTAGCGCTACGGCAAAGGCTGCGTTAAATGTGTCCCCTGCTCCTGTTGTATCAACTGCTTCGACTGGATAAGCAGGAACGAGCACCTCATGTTTCCCATTGAAGTAACGAACGCCCCGCTTGCCTTCTGTAATAAAGACTTTTTCCGGGTATTTCTTTAATGCTTCTCCTTGGCTCATGCCGGCAAACAATAAGGCCGCTTCATGCTCATTAGGTGTGATAAAGGCAGCTTTTTCAATAACATTTGAACTAATCGGACGAGCTGGGGCTGGATTTAATAATAGAGGCAGACCAAGCTCGTGGCAGAGATCAACTGCATACTCTACTGTCTCTTCTGGGATCTCCTGCTGGATTAAAACAATATCTGCTTGTTCAATAGCCGGCTTTGCCCGCTTTACGTAGGCAGGTGTAACAGCATCATTGGCTCCTTTTACTACCACAATGCTGTTATCACCTTCTGCTAAAATAATATGAGCTGTGCCGCTCTCCATTTCGGTAACCGGTTCCACATACTTTATGTGAACGCCATTATCCTGAAAGTTTTGAAGAATCGCTTCTCCGTAATGGTCCTTCCCCACACAGCCGATCATCGTCACTTCTGCTCCAAGACGGGCAGCTGCCACTGCCTGATTGGCGCCTTTGCCGCCGGGAACGGTCTTGAATGAGTCTCCAAGCACCGTTTCTCCCGCTCCCGGCCGTTTCGCTGATGTGACGACTAAATCCATCGACGAACTGCCGATCACTGCTACTTTAACCATTCCTCTTCACCTTCCTCGTTGTGTTTCTCTCTATAAAGCTAACGGGCAGTTGAATATTCTGCTCTATTACCCGTTCTTTTCTAATTAATTTCAATAACAATTGCGCTGCTTGCTGGCCCATTTCATAAACCGGCTGTCTAATCGTTGACAAGGCAGGAAACAGAAGCCTGCTCATCGGTATATCATCAAATCCAATAATTTGAACATCGTCTGGGATAGACTTACCAATCCGTAATGCTTCGTGCAGAACAGCAGCTGCCGTTATATCATTGCTGGCAAAGATGCCATCTGTATCTGGGTATTGGCTAAACAACTCTTTCGCACGCTGTTCAGCTTCTTCATAAGTTAAGGAAGCCATCTGGATAACTTGAAAATTCACATTTGAACTGGCGAGCACCTCAACTGCGCCTAAAAAGCGATCCTGTACAGGCTGAATATGCCCTGGTCCTTTTAAAACTGTAATATTATGACTACCCCGATTAAGCAACTCGCGGGCCACAATTCTGCCTCCTTCTATTCCGTCAGCATAGACGGTATAACTTCCCTCATGCGTGCGGTCAAGCAGAACAGTTGGAATCGCCGGGGGCTCATCGTTCAACAGGCTAAACGCCTGAGTCGCTGAAATCAGGCCTACTACCTGATTTTGTAAAAATGTATCAATATAAGCTTTTTCCTTTTCAGGATCCTCATCGCTATTGCCGAATAAAAGGCGAAAGCCCTGCTTTTGAAGCTCATCTTCTACCCCTCTTGCTAATTCTGGAAAAAAAGGATTTGTGATATCAGGAAGAAGCAAGCCGACAAGCTTTGACTCTCTTTTAAAGAGAGATCTAGCGACTTCATTTGGACTGTAATTTAGCTTTTCAATCGCCTCTCGCACTCTCATAAGCGTTTCTTCATGTACATATCCTTTCCCGTTTAACACGCGGGAGACGGTAGCAACAGATACCCCTGCTTCTGCAGCAACATCTTTAATCGTGGCCATTTATCTAGCCCCTTTCATGTGTAACCGATTACACATAGCTTAGCATAATTTAAAAGGAGCTTCAATTTAAAAATAAAGGTATTTTTCCGCTTTTCTTTTCACTCTTTTCAATTGTATTTAATAGGGGCAGGAAAGTTCACCTGCTGCAACCCTGTTGCTCTAGACTCACTCAAATTCTTCCTGGTATCCTTAAGAAGAGAGAAAAAGTAAGTTTGTGGAGGCCTAAAATGGATACTTACAACGATTTAAAACAAGGAGAAAAAGGCGCCTGGCTTAGTATATTTGCCTATATCTTCCTTTCTGTATTAAAACTTGCTGTTGGATATGTCGGCCATTCAAAAGCTTTGCAGGCAGATGGCTTAAATAATACGACCGATGTCATCGCTTCAATCGCGATTTTAATTGGGTTAAAAATTGCCCGCAAGCCGCCTGATGCCGATCATCAATACGGTCATTTTCGCGCGGAGACCATCGCCTCACTGATCGCTGCTTTTATTATGATTAGTGTAGGCTTCCAAGTTCTTTTTGAGGCAGGACGCTCCTTTTTCTTAGAGGAAGATACGAAGCCTGATATGCTCACTGCCTGGACAGCTGTTTTCTGTGCTGTTATCATGTATGCAGTCTATCGCTATAATCTTCATTTAGCTAAAAAAATTAAAAGCCAGTCTATTATGGCAGCGGCTCAGGATAATCGCTCAGACGCACTCGTCAGCATTGGCGCCTTTATTGGTATTACCGGCACTCAGTTTGGGCTAAGCTGGCTTGACACCGTAACTGCCTTTATCGTTGGGCTCTTAATTATAAAAACGGCATGGGACATTTTTAAAGATGCGACCCACGCATTAACAGATGGATTTGATCAGGAGCTTATCGGGGAAATACGAGCAACGGTTGCTCTTGTTTCCGGCGTGCAGCAAGTACGGAGCGTAAAGGCCCGAATGCACGGCAACGCTACTCTTGTCGATGTAACCGTAGCAGTGGATCCCCGGCTTAATGTTGTGGATAGCCACCTCATTACAGAGCAGATTGAGGACATTCTCTTGAAAAAATATGATGTTCAATATGCTGTCGTTCATATTGAACCTGGGATTTCCCTCCAACCGTGAAACTATCACGACTATGATGAGCCGTTCCCTCTTATAGAAGGAACGGCTCGTATGTGGTTCTTCATGATGCCGGCATATATTTAAAGGATCAAAATAAGAAGGGCCAGTCTTGGCCCTTCTTATTTTGATCCTGCTACCCAGTTCATTCCCCAATTGTAAGCTCGGTCCATTTGTTTGTGTCCCGGGAAATATTCAACTAACCTCTTCACACTAAACGTTTCATTTTGAATGTTCTCAATCATGGCAATCGCACACATGATTTGCCCGTTGCGATGTTCATCTAGCTTGACGACAATTTCTTCTCCATGCGCATAAGTGAGTCTTACTACTCCGTCCACTTCAGACCAGTTAGCCGCTCCTTCATAAATAAATGCGTATACGAGGACTCGCTTTATATCCGCAATGCGTGTGCCATTGATGCGTAAGTTTTCTCCCCCGGTAGAAGCTCCGGTCCGATCGTCGTGGTCAAGCTGAATATACGGCATGTTATTCAACGAACCGAAAGCATTGCCCAATGCTTGGACACACCCTTTTTCTCCAGAGTTCAATTCATATAAACAGCCGAGGTCGAGATCAAAGTTTTTCTGGCCGCCCCCAAATAGGGAGGATAAGAAACCACCACTTTTAGCTGTCTTCGGATTTTGATTCCAATTTAAGTTAACAAGAACTTCTCCTATACCGCTGCCTTTTTTGGAGAGATTAATGGATTCCCCTTTTTTCTTCAATTCAATCATTTACGTTTCCCCCTATTTCCCGTAATTTTTCATGCTCTCTTGCAGCTGAGCGATCCGCTTCATCCCATCTTCTCTAGCCCGCTTGTTTTCTTCTTCAATCGCTCTCGTTTCATCGAGCCCTTTCACAATGGTGTTCCAACTTTCTTCAATCGTCTCAATTTTAACGCTTGGGCCACCAGCAAGGCGGGCAATTTCTGTACTTTGATTGGCGATATTTTGTGAGTTACGCAACAGCATTTCATTCGTCCGCCTATCTAGTTCACTCATTGAATCAGCTACAAGCTTTTGTCTCTTCGCTGCTACTGCTTGGATAATGCCATTCTTGAAAATAGGGATCGTTGTAATAAATGCAGAGTTAATTTTTCCAATCAATTTAGTATTTCCACGCTGTAGAAGACGGATTTGCGGAGCTGTTTGCAAAGCAACCATTCTCGCCATCTCCAAGTCATACACTCGTTCCTCTAACGCCTGGATCGCATTGTTTAGCGTACTCAATTCCATTTGTGCCAGCTGGTCTCCATTTGCGACCCGCTGCTCGAGACCGGGAATCATCTTTTTCAGTTCTTCTGTCTTCATTTGGCCGGCTACGACATATTTTTCAAGTGCCATGTAATACTGATAGTTCTGTTCATACATTTGATCCATGTTGTTTGTCGAACGAATCATCTCATCTTTATACTTGGAGATTTCGATATGAATCTTTTCAATTTCCTTGCCGAGTGTCTGATATTTGCCGAAAATCTTTTCGATCACTTTCTCGCCGCGATTAAACAACTTTCCTAAAAACCCTTTCGGCTCTTCAAAATCGTTTTTGTCAAACTTGTCCATCGTTTTTCCAAGCTGCTTTAATAGTGCTCCAGAGTCTGTTACGCTAGAAGAACGCATAGAAGCTAAAATTCGGTCAGAGAAAGCCGAAATCTCTTCAGCCGGTTCTTTTCCGAACTCTAGCAATTCCATTTGATTTCTCGGATCAATGGAGCGAACTAGATTTTGCACCTCTGGTTCATTGCGAAGCTGCAGACGCATCTCTTCCGCTTTGTTTTCATTTTCCGCCAACACTTCAATTTCATTTTTGGTTGTTTCCTGCATGATTCTCATCCCTTTCTGTCAAAAAATTTGCTTAAAAATCCGGCTTAAAATAGATGAATCTTTTTTGCCATTCTGAAATGGTAAATCAAACACCATCTCTTCCAGCAAATGATGATCAAAATATTGTTTATCTATAAATCGTTCTACATCATTGTGTCCTGGTGGATTATACAAGATAATATCTAGCCCAAACTCGCTTAGCAGCAAAAGCAAGGCAGCGTCAGCTCGTGATAGCTCCCCATTTTTTTCGTTGTTGTATAAGATGATTTTTGGTACATCCTGCGAATAATCGAATGTCTGCAGCAAATTCAATATTTCTTCCGGAATTCTGATGGCTTGTGTAAATAAATAAAGACGGAGATCTTCTTCTGTTTCTCCCGCAAGCGGCTTGATTTTCGGATGGGCGCATATACGGGAAATAGCAGCTGCTATCCCTAATTGAAGACCATCGTGCAACTGGCCATATTGCCACCAGTTGCTTTCTATCATTTTTTTTGGATCAAGCTCCTTATTTTTATTTAAGGCATGCCGATAGTGAAACTGGTTATTCGCTTTCCCTTCCTGCATATAAGGAAAACTCGTAATGGTGACCGCATTCGGTCGATTCGTCAACCGATGCATGTTCTCCCAATATTCTTTTCTGTTTTTAGACACTCCTGAAACTTTGGCAAATAGATTGGGGATTTTTACTTCTTCTGCATCAACAGAGAACCCCGGCCGGACAAATGCTTTTTCCTTCGCCAGTAAAAAAATTTCATCGTATGTCGTTTTCAGAATGACAGAGATCGGAAAATGATTGCGAAACTGCCACGGTTTATAAAAAGCTGAGCCCTCATGATTCAACACTTGTTCGATTTCCTTGGAAGCACGATAAGCCACTGTTCCTTGGCGCTTAGGTTCTTCCTGCGGGAACGGCTGCAGCTTCATTGTAGAAGGATACTCAGTCCGTACTGTCCATTTATTCTCTTGATCTACTTCCTTAAAGTCATCCTTTCCTTCGGGATGAAGAATGACAACATCCATTCCTAAAAGGATTAAATAGTATAAAAAGTAAGCTTGGCTTTTGCTCATATCCCCATACCAGATCACGTGCGGCACATCTTGTTCAATCGATATTTCTTTCATCCACGGGTCCAGATGATTCCAGATCCACTTCACCATATCGAGAAACACCCGTCTAAACTCTGGATGGCTGAATGTTCCTGCATGATTCGCCTGAAAGAGAGAAAAAACATCAATCAGTGCCGACCGGACGAGCCGGTTAAATTCCGGATCTTTTTTATACTTCGGCAGCAGCTCGGCTCCTTCTAGAAAGGCGACAAAGCGATTAATCGAGAGCTTCGGTTCATTCTGGATAATGTGATAAATCTTTTGGATCGCTTGAAATCGTTCATTAGGCATCGTCTTATCGAGCGTTTCAGATAAGACAACTACATGGGGCTGCTGGCTAAGCGAATAAAGTGCAAGTAAATACTCTGTTTCGTCAAAACCTGCGCCTAGCACTCTAGCAGCCACCCGGCTGTATTGTATTTCCTCATTTTCATACTGATATTGCACCCGCTCTGTAATGGGTTTCGTTAATTCATGTGCCCAATTCGTATAGTCAACCGGCATGATGATCGGTTTTCTTTTCATCTTCACCCCCCCTTTAAGTAAACACGTTAATACAACTTAGAAGCAGTTTCGAGCCTTTTTGATAAGACTGCCTCAATAATTTCTTCCGCTGCTAAAATGCCTGACGCCTTCGTGAGTCCTAAGTGTCCGTGTTTCGCCGCTGCCTCGCCGTGGCGCGGGATCAAGCCACATCCTGATTTTTCAATGAGACAAATATCCAGATAAGAGTCTCCCGCTGTAAAGACCGTGTTCTTTCCCTCTTTCTTGGAAAGGTATTGAACAGCGTCCCATTTATTAATGAAGCTTGGGATAAAATATACTTTTCTTCCTTGAAGTGAAAAGACCCAGCCGCGCTCAGCTGCCCACTCTGCATACTCACTCATGACTTCTGCCGGAGCAAATTCTGGTTTAATAATCAAATAAATAAAAAAGTGGTCCACTACCCGGATAGACTCTAGCCATACGGCATCCGCTGTTTCTGTGATTTTTCTTTTTACCTCTTCTAATGAAATAGTGTGCTGCTTAATTTTTGTCTGGACATACTCCTGCCAACAAGAGTCTGCTTGGCCATTTTCAAGAATCACGCCGCCGTTGCATGTAATGGCGTACTTCGGCTGAATCTCCTCTTGAAAAATCGAAATCCGCTTATACTGTTCTACTGTTCTTGTCGTGACTGGAATAAACATCATTTGTTCGGATAGCTCGCGTAAAAGGCTGATGGCCTTTTCAGTCATGAACGAAATCTCTTTGCCCTTGTACCGTTCCACACTGCGGACAGGCATCTCTGGCTTTGTTACGTCAAAAAACTTACTTGAATAAATTAAGGTTCGATCTAAATCACTCGCAAAAATCATTGTTTTTTCTCCATGGGCTTAATTAAACCGCAGCACGTGTAAGACATTTTTTTGTATTCCTCCACCGGAACATTTCGTTCTTTTGCTAATTGGAAAATGTGCTTTAAGCGAACATCCTCTTGATCTTTCACAAGAATTTTCCAAGGAATCCGGCGCAGGAGCACTCTCGTCGTTTCTCCTGCTCCCGGCTTGATCAGGTTCGTATCCTCAATACTAAACTCTTTTTGAATCGTTTCAATCGAATGCAGCCCTTGCCATGTCGGTGTTCGATCTGCCTTTTTCACGTCTGCCTTCGCTTGCTTAATAAGAGGCGCAGCTTCTGCAAATTCATTAGTAATTACGTCGATGTAATCATTCGATAGATCCTGATCTGCTAACTCTTTGTATACTTTTGCTCCATGGAAATCAGCATCTTGTATCCAATGGTCATTTAAAACAGTACGGCTGACAAGTCCTGATACAGTAGAATTGAGACAAGCGCTTGGAATGAGAAAGTCCTCTCTTGTACCAAATAAGGAAGAGCAGTGTCCTGGATCGGCTAACACAGCAAGCTCATCATCTAACTCAATGCCATGTTTTTCTTTAAACAAATGGGCAGAGCGTGTCAACTCTTTTGAAATAGCTCCCTTTCCAGTCCAGCCATCGATAAACACAAGCCGTTTGCCGGGATGCTGTTTCGTTAAATAAAGAATAGCATTTTCATCAATCCCGCGGCCTCGAATAATGGAGACACTATAATGAGGAAGCGTGTCGCCATAAACTTCTTTTATATATCGTTTGATTAAAATACCAATCGGTGTGCCAGCCCTAGCGAGAGAAACGAGCACGATGTCTCGGCCCTTTTCTTCCATGATTAATTCAGACACGACGCCGACAGCTGTTGCCACTTTTTGTTTGTATGTATCAAGCGATTCATAAAATAGCTGTAAATATTCTTTTGTCGGCTGATATTCTACCGGCAGCATTTCAGAGTAATGAATGCCTTGCTGAATGGCTCGTTCTCTTTCATCTGTGTTTTTTTCAAGATGAACGGAAGACAAGTCTTTCAGCAAAAAGATAACATCTTCCGCAGAATAGCTGCCCTCAACTGTTTGCACGTCATTCTTTATCATCTCAACACTCCTCTCCGATAAAATCTACGATGTGAACTTGAGGCAGGCTGTTAAACTGTCGTAAAAGCGAAAGGCGTCTTTTTTCCTCTACTGTTCTTTCGAAAAAGATGAACACTTCATCGTAAGCCCCATCTAACACGTTATAGGCATAGTTGACAATAGCCGGGTCATCGGGACTATCAAAGATAAGTCGATTCTTCACTGGATAATTACTTTGGTTCAAAGGAAAAATGGGGCTTCTCGTCGTCGAGTGATACAGAACCCCTTCTCCCATATAAGCCGCCACTTTCATTGGAATGTACATAAATTCTCCCGTGCCGAGACAAAGCGTTTTTTTGCCTTTTCTGTAAGCCTTCAGATAGCGCCCGATTTCATGGCAGTACTGTTCTACTGCTTCTTTCTTTTCCGAGGAAAGACCAAACCTTCCCGTGATCGCTAAATAAGGTGTTTCATTTTTCACTCCTAATGAATCGACGGATGAATAAGCAATCGACGGAACAGGAGGGCAAAAATCATGAAGGCGAATAACTTCATAATTGGGCTCTTGAAGATCCGGCTGTGTGTTTATGTCTGTTGCTTCTTCTAAATCTGGTGATCCCTGGACACGGATGGTCCCTGACATTAAAGAATATGTTTTAATTCGGACGTTCCACTCGTTCTCAAAATCCCGCAATCGTTGCTCATCTTCTTTTGTTCGCCAATCCAGCAGCGAAAGAACGACGTATTCTTTCCTTGGATATTTCTTTTGAATAGAAGCAATAATGTTCAAAGCCGTTTTTCCAGTCGTAATTTCATCATCGACGAGACAAATCGTCTTTTCATGATGCAAGCTTTCTTCCGGTGCATAGCAGCGTTGATCTGTCGCATGAGAATGCTCCTCCTCAAAATAAAGAGTGACATCTTTATCGAGAAGCATTTCTCGTGTGGAGTGGATATAAGTTGATTCGCTAAAACAGTCAAATACCCCGTGACCAAGTGCAGTTGCTGTTTCGGCAAAGCCGATGAATACAAGAGGCTCTTCTGGAGAGTATTGTAAGCCTTTTATAAGAGAATAGGCTGCTTCGAGCTGCTCTGCCGATCCGCTCTTCAAAGCTTCAATCAGGAGTTCCCTGTTAGGCGATGGATGGCCTGTTTCTCTCTCATAATAAAGAGAAGCAAGCAAAGCAGAAGCAATAGATGGAATGTAAGGATGAAGCGGGATGTGCTTTCCTAGCACTTTACTCACGAACAGAAAAGACCGCTTCTTGTTGATCCGCGCAGCCATCTCGTATAACACTTCTGCGGGAAGCCCATATGGATTAGAGTCTATTTGTACGTTTACTTCCAAAGATCCGCCGATTTTATGAGAATACCGGTTCGGATAGTAAATCGATGAATGTGCTGTTTTCATGGAACACCCCGTAAATGTCTGATTTCATTAAAGTTTTCTCTGCCCATTTTAAATGGGGCTTAATTTCATTCATTTTGTTTTGAAACTCACTTTTAAACACACCTTTTTGGCCATTTGCCTGCTGAACGATACTCAAGGCGTCTACATATTCTTCCTTCGAAACGACATGCATAGCTTGCACTGGCAAAAGATGCGATGGATGGATAATCGTTTTTCCAACTAATCCATTGGCTTTATCAAGCAAAGTTTCTTGGATTAACCCATCAAAGTTTTTGCTGATCAGTTCTTTTCTTAATCGCAATCCTTCTAAGCCGAATTGTTTTTCAAAAGGCGTTTCACGTAGCTGCGGCTTTAAAATTCGCTGATTGCTTGAAAAATGCTCCCATACCGGTCCAGAGACAACATATCCGCCCGGTTCTCTGCTAAATAAATTGACAACATCCGTAATTAACTCGTTCACAATGGAGATTTCATACACCGTTGTTTGGCTGTTTCTTCGCAAGCCATATAGTCCGCACAAATCCGTAGCGCCAATCCGAATATTAAGAATCAATTCTTCATATCGGTCAACTATTTCTTTTATACGCAATAACTCGGCCATTCTCTTTTCTTTGTAAAGCACCTCAGGTGACTCCAATATAGGCATACCGTAAAGAAGTGTATCTGATTGTACATTGATTTTTTGCAGCTCTGAAAGAAAACCTTCTCCGTTGACTGAAGAAAACTTAGGGAAGACAAAGCCGGCCACTTGCTCTAAAGAGGAGCCGAGCCTGACGGCTATTTCTGACATCTGCTGGGCGCTTCTAACCCGGATAAAAATAAGTGGAGTGGTTTCATTGATCAGTTGGCCTGCCATTACAGCTTTCGTTACTTTTGCCATGTGAGAAATCAACAATTCCTCCGCCTGCTTAACCTCCAGATCCCCAACTGCGTCCTCCAAACAAATGACAAGAGCGACAAGCTCTTTATATTTGTTCGTCATAATCAATTGGGCAATATCCGGCCGTGTTGCCGGCATGTATAAGAGCGGACCAAGACTATAAGCAAGCTTGCTTCTATCGGTATACTTATTGATCACCTTTGGCTTCTGGTGGAAAAAACCTTCTAAATGCAGTTCCGGCAGATGATTAAAGTATTTCAAGCTTACACCTCCTTATAAATAAAGAAGGAGGCAAGCTCCTTCTTCCAAATTGTAGACAAAGTCTCAATTATACACTCTCTAGGCTAATTGCTTTATAAAACAGCCTAAAAGAAGAAGACAAACTCCTTCTTTTAGTCCTCTTTCTTGCCGGCAGCCGCTTCCTGCTCAGCCAGCTTACGCTGATTGACACGGTGAACAAGAAATGTTGCAAGGAAAGTAATGATTAAAACAACAAAGAACGCATAATGGGAAACTTCAATGCCTACCACGCTTAACGCCATTTTTAAAGCGATAATCGCAATTAAAATGTAAGCTGTTGTTTCTAATTCTGGAATTCTTTCAATGAGCTTTAAGAATACTCCAGCGATTCCACGCATCATGAGAACCCCAAGCATTCCCCCAAGCAAGAGCACCCAAATTTCTTCACTGACACCAAAAGCCGCAAGAACACTGTCTACAGAAAAAGCAATGTCCATAATTTCAACAGCCACTACTGTTCCCCAGAAGGTTCCGAATATACGAATTAGAATTCCTTCTGTTTTCAAACCGCCTTCTGCTTCATCGTCATCGCCGCCGCCTTTTGATTTATCGATAAAATATTTAATCGATAACCAAGCAAGGTACGCCGCACCCAAAATTTTGACCCACCATAATTTAATTAAAAACACACCAATACCAATCGCAATAAACCGGAACGCATAAGCTCCTATCAAACCGTAAAACAGCGCTTTTTTCCGCTGCTTCGGCGGCAAGTGCTTCACCATTACAGCTAACACAAGGGCGTTATCTGCTGAAAGCAATCCTTCAAGAATCACAAGAGTACCGATTAAGCCCCAGCTTACAGGGTCGGTTAACACTTTTGCCCACATATGCCAATCAAAAAAAGCCGCATACGTACTAAAAATACCATGAATAATATCCATTAGTTCCTCCTGTTGAAAAAAACCAATAAAAGGCTGCCCTGCCCTCTATTGGCTTTGAAAGTTAAACTTCTAAACCGTAATTCCGGCAAAGGGCAGCGAGGCCTCCAGAGAAACCACTGCCTACCGCGCTGAATTTCCAGTCATTTCCGTGCTTATATAATTCACAAAATACAACGGCTGTTTCAATAGAGAAGTCTTCCCCTAAGTCAAAACGAAGAAGCTCCTGCCCTGTTGATTCGTCAGCCAAACGAACAAACGCATTCGACACTTGTCCAAAGTTCTGGTTGCGTAAGTCTGCATCATGAATCGTGACCGTAATGCCAATTCTCTCTACATAACTAGGAATCTTTGAGAAATCGACGATTAGCTGCTCGTCATCCCCATCACCTTCTCCTGTTCGGTTATCACCTGTATGAACAACAGCCCCGCTCGGATGTTGAAGGTTGTTATAAAAGATAAAGTCATGATCATTTTGACAGCGATTGCTTGCATCGACAAGGAAAGCAGACGCATCAAGATCAAATTCCCCGCCGCCGGAGTATTTATTCGTATCCCAACCAAGACCGATTACTGCTTTTACAAGGCCAGGATTGGTTTTGGTTAAATCAATCTTTTGTCCCTTTGCTAATGTAATGCCCATTGTCCAATCACTCCCCATTTAGAATAAAGTGAAGCTCGTTTAAGCTTGCAAACCGTAATCTTTAACGAGTGAAGCTAGTCCGCCTTGGTAGCCGCTGCCAATCGCATTGAACTTCCATTCGCCGTTGTGTCTGTAAAGCTCGCCAACAACTACTGCTGTTTCAATGGAGAAGTCCTCACCTAAGTCATAACGAATCAACTCTTCGTTATTTTCTGTGTTGACGATACGAACATAGCTGTTGGATACTTGTCCAAAATTTTGGTTACGTTGTTCTGCTTCATGAATTGTGATCGTGAAAGCAATTTTTTCAATAGAAGCTGGAACATCGGCAAGGGTGATTTTTACTTGTTCATCATCGCCGTCCCCTTCACCCGTTAAGTTATCTCCTGTATGAACAACCGAACCGTTGCCGCCTTCTAAATTGTTGTAGAAAATAAAATCCTTTTCACTTTCACACTTGCCGGCACCGTTTAAGAGGAATACAGATGAATCTAAGTCAAAAGAGTGACCGCCATCGTATTTATTTGTGTCCCAGCCAAGGCCCACTGTAATATTTTTTAATCCCGGATTTCCTTTTGTTAAATCTACCTTTTGTCCTTTGCTTAATGAAATTGCCATGTCAAAACCCTCTTTTCTATTTTTTTATTAAGTGTAGCGGCGAACCAGTTCACGAAGCCCTGTATCGCGTGTACCTGTTCCAACAGCTGCAAATTTCCAATCAGATCCGTGGCGATAAATCTCCGCCACTGTTAAACTCGTAGAACCTGAATAGTCTTCAGACAAATTGAACTTAAGCAGCTCTTCTCTACTTGATGAATTCACCACGCGAATAAAGGCATTTTCTACCATACCAAAGTCTTGCTTGCGGGCGACACAATCGTAAATATTAACTACAAACACAAGCTTATTAATATGAGAAGGCACGCTCTTTAAGTTAATGAGAATTTGCTCATCATCTCCTTCTCCTTCGCCTGTTAAGTTATCTCCTGTATGTACAATGCTGCCACAGCTGCTTTGCAGGTTGCCAAAGTAAATGAGATTTTCATTGCTTACAAACTTGTCATCCTGCAGCATGATGACCGAAGCGTCAATATCAAAGTTCGCATTACCGCCTCCGCCGAACATGCCAAGTAACCCGCCAGATTTTCTCTGTATCGGATCCCAGCCAAGACCGACCATGATTTTCTCAAGCCCTGGATTTCCTTTTGTTAAATCAATTCTTTGCCCTTTCTGAAGGACAATCGCCAAATTAATCACTCCCTCAAGTCAGCAGGAGATCATTCTCCTGTTTGAACTGGCTTTCTTTTTCCATTTTACTATACGTACTATCATACTACAAAAGATAAGCAATTTCGCTAATATTCACTCAATTGATACTTATGATTTATTGAAAAAAGGACAGCTTAAAATTCTTTTCCAGTTACTCGTAACAAAGACAAAAAAAACAATAAAAAGCAGGTAATTATACTTATAAAAACAGCCCTAATGCCGATATCCAACGACCTTAGGGCTATTTCCTCACATTTCGAGCATCATTTTTTCCAGCTCGAGCGGCTCTATGTATTCTCCTTGTTTGTACGCTCTCATATTACCGCCAGAAATCTCATCAATTAATAAGACTTGCCCATTTTTCGCGCGGCCAAATTCAAATTTAATATCATACAAATCAATCTCTTTCTTAGCAAGCTCTTCTTTTACAGTAGAAGCAATCTCTTTTGTCAGCTCTTTCAATTCTTTGTATTCCTCATGAGATAGAATACCGAGCATCGCAAGCGCATCCTCTGAAATCGGCGGATCTTGACGATCATCATCCTTTAATGTAACTTCTACAAACGCATCAAGCGGCTGGCTTTCCTCTGCATACAGACCATAGCGGCGCAGGAAGCTTCCAACAGCCCGGTAGCGGCAAATCACTTCTAACCCTTTTCCAAACACTGTAGCCGGCTGGACCGTCATCGTTGCTTCCTCAATGTCAGCATCAATGTAATGCGTGGGAATATCTTTTTCTTTTAAAATTTCAAAAAAGTGCTTCGTTAAGCGCAGACCAGCCCGGCCAGCTCCTTCCACGGTAAGTCCGACCGTGTTCGCTCCCGGATCAAACACACCATTTTCCCCTGTTACATCATCTTTAAATTTTAATAAATAATGGCCGTTTTCTAATTCGTATACATCTTTTGTTTTGCCTGTATAAATATGTTTCACAAAGTCAGCCCCTTTTTCCATTTTCCATACTTTTTTATTATGCATGATTTTTTCTGAAAATTTAATAGTTCATTTCTATTTTTCAGCTATGATAAGCAAGCTCCGTTATGGAAAGTGACTTGATAGCGTTCTATTTGGTATGCTCAAAGAAAGCAAAAAGGAGGATGGAAAAAATGAATCTTGTAAAAGGGGCACGTGCCGATATAACCAAAAACCAGCCCGGCTTGGATGAGATCATTGTTCAAATCAGTTGGGAAGCGGCATCAGCGCTCGATATTGATGCCTCTATTTTTATGATTGATCACTCAGGGAAATGCCCTGGTGACCCTTATATGATCTTTTACGGTAATAGCAGTTCTTCAGATCAATCAGTCCGCCACTCTGTAAGCAGTCAGTCTTCTAAGAAGACAGAAGCATTTTCCATTAAGCTAAGTGCCATTGATGCAACTGTACAAAAGTTAGTACTTACTTTAACTATTTTTGAAGGAGATCAAAAAGGACAAACCTTTGCCCAAATGAACAATGCTTCTATGAAAATACTAAACAGAACAAATAACACAGAGCTGCTTCATTACGAACTTGGTCCCTTTACAGTCGAAAACTCTCTCGTCGTCGCAGAGATCTATCGCAAAGAGACCGATTGGAAAATCTCCGCTAATACGGGAGGTTTTGCTGGAGGGCTCGCTCAGCTATGTGAGCATTTTGGATTGGAGGTAGAAGAAGAAAATCAAGCAGTTGCTCCTGCTCCAGAACAAACAAAAAATGAAACAGCGGCTACTATTCAAGACAACAAACCGACCGTGAATGGGAACGCACCGACGATCCAATTGTCAAAAATCACGCTTGAAAAGCCTGGTGACTTTATCTCTTTAAAGAAGGCCGATAAAATTAATCATATAGCGGTGAAATTGCAATGGACAAAAGGTGTCGACCTTGATATGCATGCCTTTTACAAAACAAAGGATGGGCAAAATGGCCACATCTTTTTCGGGAACAAAGGAAAAATAGACAAGTCCCCCTTCATCGCTCTAGATAAAGATGCTGGTGTCGGCAACACATCTGGAAACAATGAAGAAAACCTCGTCATCAAAACATTGAAGGATGTAGAGTCTGTTATTATTGCAACAAATATTTTTCGCTTTTTGCCATTTAGAAAAGGCGACAATTTTGCTAAATATGATGGCAAGGTGATTGTCAAAACAAATACCGGCGATGAAATTGATGTACCGTTAACTTCTAATGAACCGGGCCGTTGGTGTATCATTTCTAAAATTGACAATATTAATCCCGCCGCTCCAAAAGTTATTAATATCAATCGTGTCCAGAAAAACCAGCCGAACATCGATGAATATTAGAAAAAGGTCTCTGGACGTATCGACCAGACCTGTCTAACCCAAAAGTCATAGATCATTTCACTAATGTGAAATGGTCTATTTTTATCTCCTTTAAAAACAAAGGGAGCCATATTTTATAAAGAATTTCCTTTGGGGAGCGGCAAATTTTTGTTACGATAAAAAACGATATTAAAATACGTTGAAAGAAAGGCTGTATGTATGATAAAGAAACTAACCTTTATTGGGATAGGCATTCTATTAATTTTTCTTCTATTGTTTGGAACCTATAAATTAATGAACTCTAGAACCTTTCAATTGTTCGGCAGGTTGACAAACCAAGTGGAGACGAACCAAAAGGCAGTCGCCTTAACCTTTGATGATGGGCCGACAAAAAATGTGGATACCATTCTGCCCTTGTTGGAGCAGTATAATGCGAAAGCAACGTTTTTTCTAATCGGGAATGAAATTGAAAAGAATCAGAAAGAGGCAAAGCAAATTGTAAACGCGGGGCATCAAATTGGAAATCATACGTATTCTCATAAGCGAATGGTATTTAAGTCGCCTTCTTTCATTAAGAATGAAATCGAAAAAACCGACCAACTCATTCGAAAAGCTGGATATAAAGATAACATTTCCGTTCGGCCTCCGAACGGAAAAAAACTCGTGGGGCTGCCTTTTTATTTGTATAAACATAATAAAGATACGATCACTTGGAGTCTTGAACCAGATACTTACTACACATCTGCTGCTGACAAAGTAAGTTATGTAAAAGACAATGTAAAACCGGGTTCCATCATCTTGATCCATCCAATGTATGATCATTCTGGCGAGGAATTAAAGGCGATTGAAGGAATCCTACAGTCATTATCGAATGAGGGATACAAGTTTGTTACAGTGAATCAGCTTTTAAAATTAAAAAAATAATTCCACATACAACAGGAGCACCGAATTCGATGCTCCTGTTATAGGCAATGTTACTTTTTCAAACACTTTATCTTACGGCCTTCTTTTTAAGAGCTGACATGAAGTGCAACAGTTACTTTAAAGAGATCGCCATCGACCTCAATATCGAGTGTTCCCTCATGCAAGTCAATAATCGACTTAGCGATAGCAAGCCCAAGACCTGAGCCTTCGGTATGACGGGAACGATCCCCGCGCTTAAAGCGTTCAAACATTTCATCTACATTATCACCAAGCTCATATTTGGTTACATTTTTAAACGTGATGATGGCTTGATCACTCATTGTTTTTATCGAAATATACACCCTCGTATTTTCCAGGGAATATTTCAGGATATTGCCGATCAAATTATCAAACACTCGCCAGATTTTCTGCCCGTCGACCATCGCAAAAACCGGCTCATCTGGATTCGTTACTCGGAATTGCAAGCTTGATTCTCCAATCGCTTCGTCGTATTCTCCGAGCGCCTGCTGAAGCAGCTGCACGAGATCTACTTTTTCTTTCACCAGCTCAGCATTGCCACTCGCCATTTTCGACGCTTCAAACAAATCATCAATCAGCCCTTTCAGCCGTTTAGATTTACGATCAATAATTTCTGTATAGGCGATTCTTTCTTCAGCGGAGATCGTTTCGTTTTTTAACAGCTCTGTGTAACTAATAATGGAGGTCAGCGGTGTTCTTAAATCATGACTCACATTCGTGATCAGCTCTGTTTTCAAACGTTCACTCTTTGCCTGTTCTCTTTGTGAGGCTTTCACATCTTTCTTTAATACATTAATATGTTCAGCCATTTTAGCGAACACTGATCTCCCGCGGACGGGCAAATCAGCTTCTAAATGACCAGCGGCAAGCCTGCCCGTATGCTGGATAATCAGATTTAAGTAAGCCATTCCCCTAAATAATAAAATTAAGGCCGGCAAGGAAATGAATAGGAATAAGACCCCATAAATCGCCAGCAGATCCAAATGAGACACTGCAATTGGCACTCCAAAACCGGTAAAGAAAAAAACAGCCAGCAGCAAAAAGAGTTGAATGCCAATGGAACGAACTAAAAACGCATTGGCCAAAAGACGCCCTAATTTTGCGATTACACTTTGACGCCACTCTTCGCGAATCCCCTCTCCTGCTTTCCACCTCTTCACAAGCAATTTCCCCTGCAATAAGGAAAGAAAAGTTAAACAGAGCGACGCCAATAAGTGACTAATTACGTTCTGGATAAGCGTGTAGGTGTACTCATAATAAATCAACACATTGCTCCATTGTAAGGACACGATCGTCAGCAGCCATGTCACAAGAGCAGCAGCAATACTTACATCCAGCGGAACCCGATTATAGAGAGGCTGTATTTTCTCTATAAGTCCACTTGGAAAAATAAAGAATCTTTTGCCTATGTATAAACTGATCAATAGAAGAATAAAGCCGCTGGCCACGTAGATGATAAAAACTTTTTGATTTTGCTGAAACATTTTATAGTCATTATAAAGCGGACTCGCTGCGGTCGGCCGGCTGACTGCCCCAATTCTCCCTTCAAATTTTCCTCCTCTTGCTTTTAATAAAATACCTTCACCACTCTCCCCATAACCAATGGTTTGTTCCCCTGTTCTCAGTGCATTAGCAGCTTCATACTTCTGGATAAATAACATATTTTTTTGGTTGAAGATCTCTTTAACGGAACTGCCTGCCATATTGACATTTGTATAGACTTTTCCAGTTGAAGTGTCTTTGAAATAATATTTAAAAAATGCTTGATAGTCTTCAAAGTTAGATCGTTCCTCTTCTAATGATTGGTAGTAATCATCAATTGCCTGTTCCTTCTCTACGCGGACTTTTTGTCGGACGTATTCTTCATCTTGAAAATTCTTCGTAATGTCTGCTATCTTTTTATCTCTTTCTTTTATTAAAATTTGTGCTGCTTCTTTGTTATCTGCCGCATTTGCTTCCTGGATAGCCGTTTCATACTGGCTTTTAATGTTAGCAATCTGCTCAGGCAGACTTCCGTAGCGGTATCGGTGCTCCTCTATTTCCTCGGCAGTGACCGTTATCGCTTTTTTCGCTTCTTCTTTCGACATGTTTCCCAGCTCATAGGTGTTTAAATAGGAGATAAATTGATTCAGATGATCGTCAAATTCCATCGTGTGAAAGTAATCTCTCTTAAAGTACGTTCTCCCATCATGAACGGCGGCTACAACACTGCTTAGTCCAATAACAAATAAAAGCAGCCATCCGGCGAACAACAGCCTACTTTTCCATTTTGTATCCAATTCCCCATACCACCTTTAAATATCTTGGATTTTTTGGATCAATCTCGATTTTCCCTCTAATTTTCCGAATATGAACGGCTACTGTATTTTCCGCATTGTAACCGGGCTCATTCCAGACGCGTTCATAAATTTCATCAATCGAGAATACTCGTCCCACATTCAGCATTAATAGCTCTACGATTTTATATTCAATCGGTGTCAGCTTCACTGGCTCCCCATGCACCGTCACTTCTTTAGCTGATTGATCTAGTGTTAAGCCATTTAAATTAATAGTTTTTTTCATTCCTTCATACGTACCAAGCGCTACATATCTTCTCAGCTGTGACTTCACCCGGGCAATGAGCTCCATCGGGTTAAATGGCTTTGTCACATAATCATCTGCCCCCATTTGTAAGCCTAGGATTTTATCGGTATCTTCTGTTTTTGCACTCAGGATAATAATAGGAATGTTCTTCTCTTCTCTTATTTTAAAGGTCGTAGAAATTCCATCTAATCGCGGCATCATGACATCCAAGATAATTAAGTGAACTGTCTGCTCATGGAGCTTTTCAATGGCTTCTATACCATCGCTTGCTTTAATAACCGTAATGCCTTCATTTTTTAAATATATTTCAATCGCATTGCGAATTTCCTCTTCATCATCAACGACTAATACTGTATATGGATTCATTTATTTCGCCTCCTTTCGAAAGTATAGCATGAGTGGTAATTTGTGCTTGATGTTATTTTAACGATTAATTCTTAACATTCAGGCAGCATAATTCTGAAGAATTTCTGAAGATTAGATGAAACAAATAAAAAAGAACCTGTTGGCCATCAGGTTCTCATTCCTCAAATTTCGTATAAGCAGACAGCAGCCCTTTGCCGCTGAAGCCTTCTTTTTCATTTAAATCTTCCGCTAACTTTTCAAGCGAATGAACAAACTTTTCGCTGCTGCCATCACAAATAGCGAGCACCGGCCAGTTTTCTGTTTCTGCTCCTTCATTCAAGAAACGAATCAGATGCTCCCGATTTGCTTTATAGCCGAATCGTCCATAAATATCGCCTATTTCATTCGTATAACGGCATTTGATCGCCCTTAACAGTTCAAACTGGTCAAAATGTTGTTCAAACTCCTGGTCATCAAATGCCAGTCTCGCTTCAATAAACAAATACTTTAAAAAAGGATAGGTAAAAACCGTTTCTGTCGGCGCTAGGTGTTTCTCCCCCTCTGAAACTTTCTCAAATAAAGGATCCAAAACCGTTTGGGGTGAAGTGGCCGCTAAAAAGGAAAGATGGTGACGATGAGGATCCTGCACTTTTGGCAATGTGAACAATTTATTCAATAATTGATAATTCTTTTTCATCACAGCACTAATGCCAATACTATAAAAAACGGCTTGAAGTGGAATTTCCTGAGTCGCTAATAGGGAAGCATCTCCATGATGATGCCGGGAACCAGTCAGCCGCTCGGCGGTCTGAATCAATAGCTCGGCTTGTTCTGACGTTCGGATGTAGTAAGCTAAGATGGCCGCAAGCATAGCGAGCGTCTTGCTTTTTTCAGCGACGGTCTGAATACGAACGGACAGCTCCTCTACTGTTGCCTCCCCCATGTAACGCTGTTCAAAAAGGAAAGACGTAACCTTTCTCGTTTGATCTGTCAGCATTTCTCTTAATTCAATTTCCCGTCGATCTTGAATGTAGTGTTTCAGCCGCTTTGTTTTCACTTGAATGTTCTCTGGGCTTACTTTTTTTATTTTCGCAATATTAATTACATTTTCATATAACTCTGTAAAAAAATGATCGGCCCCTTTTGGATCAACAATTTTAATGGCATCGCGAAAACTGATCAGTTCATCAGCATCTGGAGTCAATTTTTCAGAAAAAGCATGCCAATACCATGAATATCGACGGCCTTTCACCGACTTAATCAACTCCCGAAGCGCTGTATCCCACTCTGCCGACCAACCGGAGACGATGATGCCGTATTCGTCAAATACCCGGCGCAATAGCTGGGCAAGCGGCAATGTATAATTATCAAGTTCATCTGTCACATTTTTAAAGCGGGTATCACGGTAATCTCCGTTTACTTTTAGTACCGTACAATCAGCATGAGCAAGCGGCTTCATGCCCTCAATGTCTGTATCGTGATAAAGTGTCTGGTACTGAACGTTGTGCTCATCGAGTGCATGCTCTAGCAGACGGTCAAAATTTGTCGTAACGATTACCTTTATATATCCGCGTTGGACAAGCTTCGCAATCATATAATGTGCTTCCGTCGGCACCTTTTGCTTTTGCTCTACTTCTTCAAGCGTTGGCTCGAAAAATTCTTTTAGCAATCCATTGCGTTCAGAAGATGTTTTAGCCAATAACTCAATGACTTCATTATATAAAGGGGCTTTCCCATATCTTTTTTCGTACCAGTGAACCGGATCATGTTCCTCTGCCCCATTTACAAACATAATTCTTCGGCAAAACTCCCGCAAGATGCCACGGCCAGTTGGGATGCCTGCTGAATAAGAAATGCCTGAACCTAAAAGCAGGGCGTAGACACCTTTATTTGCTTCTACTGAAAATGCTAGTGACAACAGCTTCTCGTCCATTTCATAACCCCTTTCCAGACAATGACAATCTTTTAGCTAGCGTGCCAGCTATAACGGAACACTATTCATTTTTCCCCTAAAACAGCTTAATTCAACCGGGTGCTTACTTCATATATATGGACGGGTCCTCTCTATCATACTTCATCCAATAGATTCGCTTAATAGAACACAAACCTTTTCACTAAAGTTTTCAAATGCTTATGTTAAAATCAATTCAATACATATAAAAAGGAGCTGTTTTTGAATGAAAAAAGAAATCATTGACAGGTTTACTTCCTACGTCAAAATTGACACGCAATCAAATGAAAGCAGCGATACGACTCCTTCTACACCCGGACAATGGACACTCTTGCACCTGCTCGAAGAAGAATTAAAGCAAATCGGCATGCAGGAAGTCACTTTAGACGAAAACGGTTATTTAATGGCCACCCTTCCTGCCAATACGGATAAAGACGTTCCGGTCATCGGGTTCTTAGCCCACGTCGATACCGCCACTGATTTCACTGGCAAGAATGTTCAGCCGCAAATCGTTGAGCAGTATGATGGAGCAGACATTGTCTTAAATGAATCATTAGGAATTATTTTGTCACCAACTGACTTCCCCGAATTAGCGAACTATAAAGACCATACGCTGGTCACAACAGACGGCACAACGCTGCTTGGTGCTGACAATAAAGCGGGTGTAGCAGAAATCATGACAGCTATGCATTATTTAATACAGCATCCTGAAATCAAGCATGGAAAAATCCGTGTCGCCTTTACACCTGATGAAGAAATCGGCAGAGGCCCTCACAAATTCGATGTTGCGGGTTTCAATGCTGCCTTTGCTTATACGATCGACGGCGGCCCGCTCGGTGAACTCCAATATGAAAGCTTTAACGCAGCCGGCGCCCAGGTGACGATTCACGGAAAAAATGTGCATCCCGGTTCGGCGAAAGGGAAAATGATTAACTCAGCAAAAATCGCGATGGAACTAAATGGGCAGCTTCCTGCTAATGAAGCACCTGAATACACAGAGGGTTATGAAGGATTTTTCCACCTTATCTCTATTAACGGCGATGTCGAACAAACAAAGATGCACTATATTATTCGTGACCATGACAAGGAAAAGTTCCAAGCGCGTAAAGACCTGTTCACCCAAGTGGTTCAAGACTTGCAGAAAAAATACGGAGCAGAGCGAATTTCCTTAGAATTAAATGATCAATATTATAACATGAGAGAAAAAATTGAACCGGTCAAAGAAGTCGTTGATATCGCTTATGAAGCCATGACGAATTTAGGTATCCAGCCGATTGTAGAACCAATCCGCGGCGGAACGGACGGCTCACAGCTCTCCTATATGGGCTTGCCAACACCTAATATCTTCACGGGCGGTGAAAACTTCCATGGCCGTTTCGAATACGTTTCCGTCAACAACATGGAAAAAGCGGTAAACGTCATTGTGGAGATTGCTAAGTTATTCGAAGAAAAGGCTTAAGAGACAACTAGCTGCAAATCTAGCCGGACACATCCAGCTGGGATTTGAGATTGAGATTGTCGACGGAGTTTACTTTATATACCACACGTCAGGCTGATGGCAAGCGAACGTTTGTCGACAGCCTGAAGACCCAGCCAAGTTCGTTCGGCTGGGTCTTTCTATTATTATAATTGACGTGACCAATGGCGATGTTCAGCTAAAGCTGCTATAAACGACTCACTGAAGTCCTTCACTTCTTTGGCATCATGAACTGTGACAACACCTGGATCTGACCCAGCTTGAATGCCAGCCGCAACAAGAAGCTCTCCTCCTTCAGCAGCCGCCCCAATGGTTTTAAAATGCTTAAAGGCATCTTTGATAAATTCAGCGGCCTTTTGATTTTTTTTCATTTGCTCAACACTTGCTTGTCCGCCCGCTACGTAAATCGCATCGAATACAACCGGATCACTCGTTAAGAAAGAATGCACGGCTTCTTGCTGCTGTCCGTCAGTGCTTGTAATCATGCCAACATGACCGCTGACAATTTCCGCATGAACCCCTGATTCTTTCAATGTCTCTATAACAGGTGTAACCGTTGCATCCTCATAACCATCGGCTGCTAAGACAGCTATTTTGCGTGTAGTAGCGCTCTTTTTCTTGTTTAACTCCTGACTTAAAGCGGGTGAGGAAAGGGTCACCTTCGAGGCGCTAACCCCTGTCGGCACCTCTGCTCCAACACCAGCAGCGATCGCAGCCGCCAATTCTTCGTCCACATGAGCAAAGACCTCAACAACTTGCTGTCTCACTTCTTTGCTCTTCACTTTGCCTACCTCAAAATGAAAAGCTTCAATAATGTGTTCTTTTTCAATATCCGTCATGCTGTTCCAGAAAAGCTTAGCCTGCGAATAATGATCTTTAAAGCTGTCACTGCGCTGGCGCGCCTTTCTGCCCTCGACTTTTTCCTGATAATGAACGTAACCACCCTCTGCTTCCGTTGCCGGATGCGGGTCATTTCCTTGCAGGGAGTTTTTATGATAACTTACCTGACCCTTGTCAATGTTCATTTGATGATAGCCGTCGCGTTGATTGTTGTGAACCGGCGCAACAGAGCGGTTAATAGGAATTTGGTGAAAGTTAGGCCCGCCAAGACGAATAAGCTGCGTATCTGTATAAGAAAACAAACGTCCTTGCAGTAGCGGATCATTAGAGAAGTCAATTCCCGGTACGACGTGCCCTGGATGAAAAGCAGCCTGCTCTGTCTCAGCAAATACATTATCCTGGTTACGATCTAACGTCATTTTACCAATAATCTTGACCGGTACAATTTCTTCTGGCCAGAGCTTCGTTGGATCGAGGATATCAAAGTCAAAATTAAATTCCTCTTCCTCCTCAATCATCTGCACGCCCAACTCAAATTCCGGGTAATCGCCCATTTCGATCGCTTCCCATAGGTCGCGGCGATGAAAATCAGGGTCACGGCCAGCCAATTTTTGCGCTTCATCCCAAACGAATGAATGCACACCGAGTACCGGCTTCCAATGAAATTTCACAAAACGGGCTTTCCCTTGTTCATTGACAAATCGGAATGTATGGACACCGAATCCTTCCATCATGCGATAGCTTCGCGGAATGGCTCGGTCTGACATCGCCCACATGATCATATGAGCTGATTCTGTATTATTCGCAACGAAATCCCAGAACGTATCATGTGCTGTGGAGGCCTGTGGCATTTCATTGTGCGGCTCCGGCTTAAAGGAATGGACAAGGTCAGGAAATTTCATAGCGTCCTGAATAAAGAAAACCGGGATATTGTTGCCAACAAGGTCGTAGTTTCCTTCTTCTGTATAAAACTTCGTAGCAAACCCTCTTACATCACGGACTGAGTCTGCTGAACCACGCGAGCCTGCCACGGTGGAGAAACGAACGAAAACGGGCGTCTTCACCGATGGATCTTGCAAAAATTTTGCTTTCGTATACTCTGCCATCGGTTCATACACCTGGAAATAACCATGAGCTCCAAAACCGCGTGCATGCACCACTCTTTCTGGAATCCGCTCATGGTCAAAGTGAGTCATTTTCTCACGAAATTGAAAATCCTCCATTAACGTCGGTCCCCGGTTTCCTGCTTTAAGAGAATGCTCGTCGTCCGACACACGCAAGCCTTGATTAGTTGTCATTTTCTTTCCTTTATGGTCTACTCGAAACTGTTCCAGTTGCTCGTCCTTTACATTGTCTTGTACGTTTTCTTTGTTTTCATCTTTTCTCATTGTTTATTCCCTCCTGATCTTTTCACAAAAATCCAAGGCAATCATCAAAACGATAAGCTAGCCCACAAGTGCGCTCAATTTTTATGTATAATGGGGCTGCTATTGTCACCCAATTTTGGCTATACCCTAACAAACTGATTGTTAAACAAAGTCATATTTGGAAAATAAAAAACCTGCCTCTAATTAGAGACAGGCGTTTTTTGTTAATACAGGACAGCGTATTGACCTCTTTCCCATTCATCTATGCGATAAAAATGTTTGTTCCATTCTTCTCTTTTGACCTTAATGAACTCCTGCCAAATCGGACGGCCGATGCTGTCTGCTAAAATTGTATCTTTCGCCAATGAGTCCATCGCTTCCTGAAGATTACGCGGAACCCACTCGATGCCCATTGCCTCTAGCTCGTTGTTACTCAAATTGCCAGCATCCACTTCAAGCGGTTCGCCTGGGTCAATCCGTTTTCTAATACCATGAAGGCCGGCTGCAATTAAAGCAGCTGACAACAAATACGGATTACAGGTTCCATCTGCCCCTCTAAACTCAAATCTTCTTTCCCGCCTTTTTTCTGGTACACGAACGAGCACGGAACGATTACCTGAACCATAGCAAATGTGAGCAGGTGCCCAAGAGCCTGGAACCATCCGTTTATAAGAATTCATAGTTGGAGCGCCAATCGCTACAATGGAACGGCCGTGATGCAAAATTCCTCCGATGAAATAGTAGGCGTTCTCAGACAGCTCTAATCCTCTTTCGTCATTCAAATCTTTGAATAAATTGTTGTCTTCATTGTACAAGCTCATATGAACATGCAAGCCGCTCCCTGCAAAATCGTTAAATGGCTTTGGCGCAAGCGTGCCGATCATCCCCATGTCTCTTGCCAGGTGTTTAAATAATTGTTTGAATGTAATTTGGTCTTCGGTTGCTTTTAAGCAATGGTCATACTTTAAATTGATCTCTAACTGTCCTGGACCGTATTCACTAGAGATCTGTTCCGTTTCCACTCCCATTTTGCCGATCGTTTCAGTGAATTTCTGAACGAATTCCTCTTGAATATCTACCCCATCCGATGAGAAACAAGTACTGTTATCTGCCGGAACGAGTCTGCCTTCTTCTTCTTTTAATAAGTAAGCCTCTTGCTCATATGCCATAAATATCTTTCCGCCAAGAAGTGCCTCTGCCTCATGAAGAAGTCTTTTTAATGCCCCACGCGGGCACCCTTCCCACGGGTTGCCATTTTCATCCACTAAGTCACAGAACATTCTCGCTGTCTGCTTTCTATGTGGCAAAATAGCAAATGTCTCTGGGTCTGGCATGGCAAAGAAATCGCCGCCATTTGCACCATACACCGGATCAGGTACATAGGTATCAAACATCGTAAAGTCCATGATCGCCGTACTGAAGTTAACTCCTTTTTCTAGAGCGCTTTTTAGAGAATCCTTTCGAATCGTTCTCCCTCTCGTCACACCTGTATAATCTAAAAATTCAATGCGGATAAATTCAATTTGCTGCTCTTCCACCATTTGCAGTACCTGTTCTTTTGTTAATCTTTGTTGAGTAGCGACCATTATTGTTCTCTCCTGTCCTGTAAAAGTGATAAAGCAAAGTTAACGTATAACTCAATTCCCGTTCTTAAGATAGAATCATCAAATTGGAACTTTGGATGATGTAAGTCATAAACAGGCTGATTTTCTTTTTGAATACCAAGCCGGAAATAAATGCTCGGCACTTTCGCCGAAAAGTATCCGAAATCATCAGCGCCCATGGAAGGCTCTTTTAAAGAAATAACCCGCTCCGCTCCAAGCAAACGAGAAGCCATTTCTTCAAACTGATTTGTCATTTGTTCATCATTCACGATTGGCGGATGACCAAGGGTATAATCTACTTCTACTTGTGCTCCCCATTGAACCTCAGCTGCTCGGCAAACTTTTAAAATTTCCTGATAGATTTCTCCTCTTAAACTATTATTCACAGCCCGGGCCGTTCCCTCAAGCACCACTGTAGAGGCTACAATATTGCCCGCTTCGCCGCCGTTGATTTTACCAATATGAATAATTACCGGTTCACCTGGATTAAACCGCTTAACTGTAAGACTTTGAAAAGCTTGAATCATAGAGGCAGCAATCGCAATAGCGTCTATTGCCTGATGAGGACGGGCACTGTGGCCCCCTTTACCGGTAATCGTAATTTTAAAATCATCACAAGAAGCCGTCATGCCTCCATATTTAATGCCGACTGTTCCAAAAGGAAGGTGCGGCCACAAATGCAAGCCCGCCATTGCCTCTATCTCTGGATTACTTAATGCTCCTTGTTCAATTAAGGCTTTAGCTGCTCCGTCAGCCTCTTCCCCCGGCTGAAAAATACAGCGGACAGTACCAGGAAGCTGATCTTTTATCTTATTTAATTCGTACACCGCCCCAAGTAAAATCGCTGTGTGGCCATCATGCCCGCAAGCATGCATGACATGATCATAATGAGAGCGGTACGGTAAATCTGTCTGTTCATGAATAGGCAAAGCATCAATATCTGCTCTTAAACCAATGGCTCGTCCCTCTTCTGTTCCAACAATGTCTACAATTACGCCGGTTTCGCCAATGGATTGATAAGGAATTCCCCAGTTTTGGAGAATCGATTTAATGTACTCGGCCGTTTTAAATTCTTGAAACGATAATTCTGGATGCTGATGCAAGTGCCGTCGTATTTGAACAACTTCTTCTACTTGATCACTTTTCACTTTTATCAATGAATGACTCATGCTGACCTCCCCCGTTTTGATGAGGATTGAAACAATTTTTTATTGAATATTCTGAACACTAAATATAGGGCTGCTAGCCAAATAAATCCCCGAACAAGAGTCATCATAGAGCCAATAAATGTTCCATATAACACAATGGCAATGCCGACAAATCCTAAAATCGGGAATAAAGGATACAAAGGTTGTTTCCATGGTAAATTAGCAATCTCTTCTTTATGATTCTTGCGGTATAAGACACCTGAAATTAAAGCAAGTGTCCAAGAAACAAGCCAAGCTAGAACCATTTGGTTTGTTAATTCTACATAGATAAAATCAGGGTTAAATTGACCGATTAATACGAGAAGGACTGTCATCGCCCAGATCGTCATAATCGCATAAACAGGTGTATGTGTTTTCGGATGAATATAACCTAAAAAGCTTGGCAAAAGACCTTCTCTCGCCTGCTGATAGAAAATCCGTGAAGCAGCGTAAAGCGTCCCCATTAAAATACAAGTGGCCGCTGCGATCCAGGCCGCGATATTCATAATAAACGCACCAGCAATGCCAAATACCTTTCCAGCCGCAACCGTAAATGGTGAACTATCCATCGTTACTTCATTTGATGGAATGATGCCTTGTAAAACAAAATGGGCAAGCGTATATAAAATTAAAAACGTAACACTCGACCAGATTAAGCCTCTTGGCAAATCTCTTTGCGGATTTATACACTCGGCGCCAGCCGTAGCTAGTGTAACGGCCCCTAAGTAAGCATAAGTACCAAGCGGAACGGCTCCCCAGAACCCTTCTACCCCGTGCGGGAACATTGGCTTATAGTTTGCAAAATCAATATCTTTTAAGCCAATCAAAGCAAATAGCGTCATAACGCCTGTTAAAATTAAGACAAGATATAATTGAAAGCGTGCAGTTGTAGCTGCTCCCATTATATTAATAAAAGCAAACAGCGTTAGGAAAAATATCGTAAAAACTGCAGGCCACCAGCTTCCCTCTAATTGAGGAAAAAACCACATGGTGATCTTACCCAATGCCAGCCCAACGCTGCCACCTGCAATAATCCAGCCGATTGCAAAGGTGATCCCTGCTAGAAAGCCCCATGATTTCCCCATGAACCTCTCTACCCAAAGGGACATGGCCCCTGCATTCGGCATGCCCACTGCCATTTCCGTTAACGCAATAACAAGAAAAAATTGAGAAATCCCTGCAATCAAATAGGCTAAAATCGAGCTCGGTCCTGCCATAGCAATCCCTTGTCCCATAAGCAGGAAAATTCCGTCACCGATTACCGCCCCAACGCCAAGGGCCCATATATGCCAGAACGTTAAGGTACGTTCCGGCTGTAAATCAAGAACCGGCTGCTTCTTAAAATCTCCCATATCCATTCCCCCTGGAAATTAAAGTTTTACTTTATAAATATTTTCAAAGTTTTTGTAGAGGATCATTTTTCCGATATAACGAGCCTGATCAGCATCCATGTAGTCTTTTTCAACCCAATCATTCAGTACTCTTTCAAAGCACTCTTTAAAGAGCTTAACGCCAAGCCAATTCATTTCTGGCACCGTGAAAGCATCTGATCCGTACATCACTTTGTCGAACGGGGCTAATTCTAATACCTGCGAAATAATTCGCTCTACGCCATGACCTGTAAACGGATTTTGCAAGGAAATATCCATGTATACATTCGGAAGAATACTCACGATAAATGCTGCTTCTTCCATCCAAGGATAACCACCATGAACTAAATGAACTTTCGTATCCTTATATTCTGGTTTTCTAAACGTATCCAACAGGAATCCTGGGCTGGCTTTTGACAACACGACTTCTCCATCGCCAATGCCTGTGTGGATGTGCATAAATTTGTCTGCTCTTGTACACTCTTCCATAGCAATGTGGAAACAATAATCACGCATTGCTTTTGCTGGCGCTTTGTCATTCAGTAAAAATTCCTTGTAAGCAGCTTCAGCTGCCTGTTCATCTTTTTCACTAATCTCCAGCCCGCTGCGGTAAGCGATAATCGTTTTTAAACCTACTACCCCTTCTTTTTGTAGAGCCTGCCGTAAATTATTACGATACTTGTCAATAAACTTACCAAATGCAAGATCCTGTTTGCCGAGCTCTACCATGACTGGTTCAATTCGATGTATTTCCCAGATTCGCGCTCCACTCATTTGTTGAAAGTCATTACGGTCAATCGGTGGCTGGGGATAACCGAAATCCATAATGAGTCCCTCTAAATTTACGTCCGTAAATAATTCTTTCGTGTAGCCGGAAAAATTTTTTGCTTTTTTGTTTCTTGCTTCCACGATTGAAGTCAAATCATGATCACAATTTAAATACTTGGCCATATGGCGGAACAAGATTTGAATCCACATGTTTGTGCCTGGATACGGCTGAAATTTTTCAACATCTTCTATATTGGTAAACATTTCAGGGATAACCGACAAAGATAGTTTTCTAAGAAAATCAACCGGACTTTCCGGTTCGTTTTGTTCTCTAAATGGATGGGCATGGACATCGACTACTTTTATGCCGTCGAGAGTAACCTTTTGCATATTGAATCCTCCTGGTATAAAAATTTTTTACATTTTCTATAAAAGCAAGATCTATGCCAAGTTTGAAAACGCTATAAAACTGCGTTTTTCTTAGGAAAAACCGAAAATTTTTTTTCAAAGACAAATTTTTTACGAAAAATACTTTTACAAAATTTTTAATTTATTAAATAGTTTGTTTTTTTAAAAAAATTTTGTATAGTAATATTTATTCAACAAGTAAACTCTCTCTCTAAAACTTTGCGAATCGAAAAAATTTTTTCCATGGGTGGTGCTTTATGGATAAAACACCTTCAGCTATCCAGCTTACTGACTTTTGGTCCAGCGCATTTGAAGGAATTATCATGACAGATAAAGCAGGCCGTATTTTGTCATTGAATCGCATAGCTCGCGGTTTCTTTGCGGAAACAGCTTCAGATGACTTGATCGGTTCTTCTGTCATTGACTTTATTTTTTCTAGTGATCTTGAAAAATGCTTTGCTAACGAACAAAACATGCGCAATATTTCTTTATCTATCGGCACAAATCAACTGCTTGCCAACGTACGGTTTATGGAAAATGATTCTGCGTTGCTTGTCATGAAAAATGTAACCCAGCTTCATCAGTTAACGTTTCAATTAAACCAGATGAAAAAGCAGTTTAGACTCTTTGATGCGATCTTAGATCATATCGATGAAGGGATTTGTGTGATTGATAACGAGAAAAAAGTTGTATTTTATAATCGAAAACTTGGAGAGTTGGAAACACTTGAGCCAAACGCTGTGAGAGGACAATATTACCTCGATGTATTTAAAGAAGCAGATAAACATTCAGATCCTTTATTAAACTCTCTATTAACTGAAAGAAGGCTGACAAATAGGGAAACCTTTTTTTCTAATCAAGGTAAAGAGTATTCCGTTGTCATTAAAAGCGAACCAATGCATCTTGGGAATGAAAAAATTGGTGCACTCGCTATCGTGAGGGATTTGTCCGAAATTAAAAAACTAACCTCTACCATTCAACATTTGCAGCTTGCCGAAAAAAAACCGGCTGTTCCACAAAAGAAAAAACAAAACAACACACGATTTACATTCCATGACATTGTTTTCGCAAGCAGCTTGATGCGTCAAACGATTAATAAAGCGATACGTGCTTCCCGTTCGTCATCTAATATTCTTGTAGATGGGGAAACTGGTACAGGAAAGGAACTAATTGTTCAAAGTATTCATAATGAAAGCCCGCGAAAGAATGCTCCTTTCTTTGCACAAAATTGCGCCGCGATTCCCGAAAATTTGCTTGAAAGTATGCTTTTTGGGACAGTCTCGGGGACTTTTACAGGTGCAGTAGATCGACCAGGGTTATTTGAACAGGCAAATGGAGGCACAATTCTGCTCGATGAAATTAATTCAATGGGGCTCAGTCTTCAGGCAAAACTGCTCCGAGCGATCCAAGAGAAAAAAATTATGCGTCTCGGATCAACAAAGGAAAAAAGTGTAGATGTCCGGGTTATCGCGACGATGAATGAAACACCTGAAGAGGCTATCAAGAATAAGCATTTGCGTGAGGATTTATTTTACCGCCTCGGGGTTGTGACCATCCATGTGCCTCCATTAAGGGAAAGAAGGGAAGACATTTCCTTACTCATTGAGCACTTTATCCGCAAGCATGCCCACCTTCTTGATATTGAAGTAGAGGGAATAACCGAGGAAGCAAAGGAAACACTGCTGAATTTCCATTATCCCGGCAATGTTCGCCAGCTAGAACACATTATTGAAGGCGCTTTAAATTTAATGATAGATGAGAATGTTATTACGACCGAATTCTTGCCACTGGCTCTTAAACTTAATGGTTCAGAGGGAGCGAATTTTTCAGCTGTTAAAGAAATGACACCGAATTTTTCAGATACTCTTCCTGCCCAAGTTGAACGCTTAGAACGAAAATTGATTATCAAAGCACTTGAAGAAACGAGTTACCATATCACAAATGCTGCTGAAAAGCTTGGAATTTCTCGCCAAAATTTAAACTATAAAATAAAAAAATTAACTATACCGATTCATAAATAGGGGGAATATCAATGGAAGAAAAATCTGTACTCATTCAAGACCAGGAGTTCATTTCGAATGCCTTAAAGTTAAGATTTCATCCGATTACAGTGACAGAAGGCAAAGGCTGTTATTTGTTTGATGAGAACGGCCGCTCCTTCCTTGACTTAACGGCCGGCTGGGCTGTGGCTAATATTGGCTATGGGCAAGAATCAGTCGCTGAAAAACTGAAAGAACAATATATAAAACTTTCCTTTACTACACAGCTGAGCGCACCGAGTCAAACTATGACGGAGCTAGCTAAGAAATTGATTGAGATGACACCAGGGGATTTCTCGAAGAAAGTATGGTTTGGGCATTCAGGCTCCGATGCTAACGATCTGATCAGCAAGCTCGTCCCTGTAGCAAGCGGAAGGCCGAAAATGATTGCTTTTATGGGGGCTTATCATGGTCAAACGATGGGAGCGCTCTCCTTATCCGGCCATTCTGCTCAAGCAAAATTTGAAGGAAAAGGAAATGTCATTAAGCTCCCTTATCCAAATCCTTACCGGCCTTTTAGTGGGATTGGCGAACGTTTAACTGAACAAACTATCCATTTTATGAATGAAGTGTTTTCGACCATTTGTCCACCTGAAGAAACAGCCGGAATCATCGTTGAAGCCATTCAAAGTGACGGTGGGGTCATACTGCCTCCTGATGACTTTCTTGCCGCCTTAAGACAGATTTGCGATCAACATGGGATCTACCTTATTCTAGATGAAGTCAAGGTAGGAATGGGACGCACAGGAAAATGGTTCTCATTTGAACACTCTCATATCATTCCAGATGCCATCGTTCTAGGCAAATCACTCGGAAGCGGCCTCCCCATCAGTGCCGTCATCGGGCGCCAGGAATTACTCGATTCGGTAACGGCCGGCCACATGTTTACAACGAGCGGCAATCCTCTCTGTACTGCGGCAGCCCTTGAGACTATCCGTATTATTGAAGAAAAAGACTTGATTAGCCAAGCAGAGAAAAATGGACAGCACTTTTTAGAGGGATTACGTTCCCTACAAAAAAAATACCGATTTATAGGGGAAGTTCGCGGAAAAGGATTGGCCCTCGGGGTAGAAATCGTGACAGACAAACTAGAAAAGAAGCCCGACCCTGTAAAAACAGCCGCTATCTGTTACCGGGCGTACGAATTAGGTTTGCTCATTTATTATGTAGGCATTCACGGAAATGTGCTGGAAATTACCCCACCGCTCACAATCAGCCATGAAGAGATTACAAAAGCACTACATCTGCTGGACCAAACCTTTCACGATGTAGCAGCAGGTAATGTGGATTGGGAACAAGTAAAACAATTTTCTGGATGGGCTTAAAATGAAAGAGTGGAATCCGCCGATGGATTCCACTCTTTTATATAGTAAGCTAAAAACTCCTCAATACAGACGGCTCGTCATTAGCTAGCCGTCTATTGATTTTTGGGAGCAATTCATCTAATTCACCAATACTCTCAATCACATAATGAGCTCCGGCTTCTATAAATTTTCCAGCTACTGCCTTCATCTTTTCTGCCAGTAAGACAGAGTCCATCGCTTGAACTTCTTCTTCTGTTAATCCTAATTCACTGCTTCCTTTGATCACGCCTACACTCCAGGCACCAGCGTTAAGTCCTTCCTTAATGTCGCTGACAGTGTCTCCTACTTTCACCATCCGGTTCATTGGATAGACTTCTAGGTTGATCGCATTTTGGTAGAACATCCAAGGGAAAGGCCGGCCTGCAGGTACCTGGCTAGAGGAAACGATCGAGTCCGGAGCATAACCTTTCTTTTTTGCTTCTTGTTTGACGATAGCGATCATTTCAGACGTATAACCCGTTGTTGAGCCGATTTTGATTCCTGCGTTTCTTAACCGTTCAACTAATTCGACAGCGCCGGGAATCGGGTTAGAGTAAGCAGGAAGAATCGAGAAGAGCATCGGTTCAAAATCCGCATACAGCGCATGGATATCCTTCTCTTCTGGTTCTCTGCCATACACGTCTCTCCATAATCGGCTGATCCGGGGCATGCTGCACATTTCACGAATATGTTCACGCTTTTGTAACCCCATCGGTTCTCTTGCTTCCTCATCTAATACGTCAATCCCTCTTTTTTTATAGATCGCTTTAAAAACCTCTAAGGGGGCAAGACAGCCATAGTCAACCATCGTTCCTGCCCAGTCAAAAATCACAGCTTCAATCCGGGGAGTACAGCGATTCAAGGTGACTACCTCCTTTAGGCCAAAAGAGCCCATTATATTCCGGTTGATTCTATACTTTCACTCTCTTCACTCGTTCCTTTTTGAAGGGGGTCCGCCTGGCGGATATTAATCCAGCGAACGGAAAGAGCGCTGACAATTCCAGCAAAGGCTACGTAAATAGCAAGCAAGAGCGGGCTTCCGTTCTGATAGTTAAGCAAGGTGGTAGCAATGATTGGTGTCAGACCGCTAGCGAATATTCCCGAAAATTGATACACAAACGACATGCCTGTATATCTTACCTTCGCTTCAAACAATTCGGCAAATAAGGCGGCTTCCGGCCCGTAGACAGCGGCATAGAGAATGCCAAAAGGAATAATAATAGACAACCAAATAGTCGTTATGCTGCCTCCGCTTTGAGACATGAGCCAAAAGGCTGGCAAAGCAGAAAAACCAGTCACAAGGCTGCCAATCCAATAGGTTCGAGTTCTGCCGATTCGGTCTGAAACATGCCCAAAGAGCGGTATAAAGAAACACATAACGAAGGCGGCAAGCGACACTCCCAATAAGGCATCTGTCCTCGAAATTTGCAGAGTGCTCGTTAAATAGGTAATAGAAAACACTCCCATAACGTTAAAGAACACTCCATCAATGTATCTCGCACCTATACCAGCAAGAACATTGCTCGTATTGTTGTGCCACATCTCTTTAATCGGCATTTTCGATTCTTCTTTTGTTTCCTTCACTTCTGTAAATTCTGGTGACTCCGACACATTTAATCGAATCCACATACCTAGAAATATTAGAGCCGCACTCAGTCCGAAAGCGAGGCGCCAGCCCCACGCCATAAATTGGCCGTCTGATAGAGTAAAAGACAGGAGACCGACGACACCAGAAGCTAGCAGCAATCCAATGGAGAGACCGATTTGCGGAAAGCTCGCATAAAATCCTTTCCTGGCGTCAGGAGCATGTTCGTATGCCATCAACACCGCACCGCCCCACTCTCCTCCCAAACCAATTCCTTGCATAATTCTTAAAAAGAGCAGACAGACAGGCGCCCATATACCGATTTGATCATATGTGGGAATAAAAGCGATGAGCACGGTACTGCCGCCCATGATGGACAGCGTAAGAACCAGCATACTTTTCCGGCCGATTTTATCGCCAAAATGTCCAAAGATAATGCCGCCAACCGGGCGGGCCACGAAACCGACCGCAAACGTTACGTAAGCTAATAAAGTAGAGACAAACGGATCATCCGCCGGGAAGTATAGGTGATTGAAGACAATCCCTGCCACTACTCCGTATAAGAAGAAGTCATACCACTCAATTGTTGAACCTATCAAACTAGCACTAACAACGCGCCTCAACATTTTTCCTTCTGCTTTGTTCATTGTTTTCCCACCCCATTTTTAGTATCCAATAACATCACAGCCAGCTTTTATCTAACAGCCGATGCCTAAGGAAGCGCTTGCAATTGTTTTTTAATTATTTAACAGCGTCTGCTCATTCTTCAATTTGTTTGCTTCTTCCACTTTTTCTGCCAGGCTGCGATAAATACGCTCGATGTCCTGTTCGGCTGGAATTTTTCGGTTTGTCGCAATTCCATTTCCTGACAGCGCATCTGCTACAAGTGAAGGAATAGCCTTGATCAATTGCTCTGGCTCAATATATTTGCTCGCATCCTTCCAAATGCCAAACTGCTCATTGTAATGTTCAATCATTGCAATCGATTGCTCAGCCAGCTGCTCAGTCGTTAACGTCGAGTCTGCCCCGAGCGCAAGCGCCACATCTGCATAGCGTTCTTTACAAGCATCTAAGCCGAACCTCATTACAAAAGGGAGCAATAACGCTACACTTAAGCCATGGGGAATATGGAATTGAGCACCAAGCGGCCTTCCTGCTGCATGAGCCAGATTAGTAGAAGCGTTTGAAAAGGCAAGACCGGCATAACAGCTAGCTAAAATCATGTCCCGTCGTGAATCGCTGTCTTTTCCATTCTCATATACTTTAGGAAGAGCAACACCAATCTCACGGATCGCTTCAAGCGCAAACAGGTCCGTCATCTGAGAAGCCCGAGTCGATACATAGCCTTCAATGGCATGGGTCAAAGCATCTAGTCCCGTGTAAACCGTGAAGCTAGGCGGCAAGCTAAAGGTGAGTTCCGGGTCGAGCACCGCTGCATCCGGGACCAAGTCAGGATGGCTTGGATTCATTTTGACGTTCGTATCCGGATCGGTAATGACCATTATTTTTGTCGCTTCCGACCCTGTACCTGCCGTCGTGGGAACAGCGATTAAAGGCAGGCGCTTTAGCTGCTGCTGTTGAGAAACCTCACTCCATTGCATATTGGGGTTTTCTCCAAAAACAGCGACTGCTTTAGCTAGATCAATAGCGCTTCCCCCGCCAATCGCCACAACGCAATCGGCATGAAAAGCCCGAAGCTGCTGAACTGCAACCTGAACATTCTCCGTTGTTGGTTCACCTGAATAACCGCTGAAAACCAAACAGGAAAAGCCCTGTTTTACCAAAATATCCGCTACCCTTTCATGTAAACTCACAGGCGGATTCGCTAAAAAAGAATCCATAATCACAAATACTTTGCTTCCTCCCTTTGCTGCCACTAATTCATCTAAACGCTCTAGTGCTCCGTTTTCAATTACAATGTGTCTTGGCAAATCAAGTACTGGCATGTAAATCGCTCCTTTTTCTAATGAGTGAACAGTCCCCTTTTATTTTCTTTTTGAACCAAAAGGGTTGTTTTACTATTACTCAATACAAGAATCATGCCAGTGTCTAAAAATTGACAACAGTCAGAATATTTGTTAAATATTCTAATAAAGCGGTATCATTTTAACACCAAAGTGGTAATAAAATGACTGCATGAAGGGAGTGTGTAAAGATGGATGCATTAGTCGACAAGTTAACGGATAAAGTCACAACACTCAAAAAGTTAAATGAACAATTACGAACGATCATTAATTTTTCTTCTGACGGACTTTACGTAGTCGATCACCAAGGTATCACCTTAGAAATCAATAAGGCCTACGAAGAGATGACAGGCATTTCGCGAGAAGAGGTAGTCGGAAAAAACATTAAAGACTTAGTTCTTGGAGAATATTTCGACCGTTCTGCCGCTTACATGGCTCTGCAGACAAAACAAGTCACTACGATTATACAAAAAATTAAAAATCAAAAATACTTTGTTGTGACAGCAACACCGGTATTCAACAATGAAATTGACAAAGAGCGGCAAGTAAAAATGGTCGTCACGAGCGTCCGTGACCTCACTTATTTAAACCATCTGCAAAATCAATTAAGAAAAGCGGAGCAACACACCGAACAGCCTAACCGCCCTCCGGCAAGTACCGAAGACTCCCTTATTATTTTCAAAAGCCCACAGATGAAGAGCTTAGTAGAGCAGGCAAAAAGAATTGCCGCTTTTCCTACACCAGTGCTCATTACGGGGCCATCCGGAACAGGCAAGGAAGTGCTGGCAAACTATATCCATCAGCACAGCCCCCAAAAAGATCAGCCTTTTGTGAAAGTGAACTGTGCCGCTATCCCTCCCGAGTTATTTGAATCAGAGCTATTCGGATTTAACGGCGGCTCTTTTACCGGTGCCAGAAAAGAAGGAAAACCCGGCCTATTCGAACAGGCCGATAAGGGGACAATTTTATTAGATGAAATCGGTGAGCTTCCCTTACCAATGCAAGCTAAGCTGCTCCGCGTTCTTCAAGACCAAGCCGTCACCCGGATCGGAGACGTGAAGCCAAGGCGCCTCTCTTTTCGTCTCATCTGCGCGACCAATCAAGATTTGCAAGAGCTTGTCTATAAGAAGCAATTCCGCGAGGACTTATGGTACCGCATCAATGTCGTTCACCTGCCGATACAGCCGCTCTCAGAACGGACAGCCGACATCCCGCCATTAATTGACTATTATTTCAAAAAGCTTTGTAAGAACTATTATTTAGACAAACACATAGCGCCTGACACTTTATCTATTTTAACGCACTATCCTTGGCCGGGGAACATTCGGGAACTGAAAAATGTCGTCGAATTTCTCGTCGTGTCTGCCCCTTCATCTTCTATTACGCCGCATGATCTGCCTGGACATATGAAAGACCTTAATAGATGGGGATCTGCTTCGTTTATCAGCGAGAAAGAAAGCAATTATTCAGCAAAAATTGTACAGCCAAGCTTAAAAGAAGCCCTTGCTTTATTTGAGTCGCAGAAAATAACAGAAGCTCTTCACTCTTCTAAAAGCATCCGTTCTGCCGCGAAATTACTCGGAATTGACCACGCCAATTTGCTCCGCAGAATGAAGCGGCTTGGCGTTGTACACCCGCCCAAAGATTAGGCATAATGTTCACCAGCTATCAATAAGCAAATAAACACCTGTAAATAATAAGAGCCCGTACAAAAACAGGCGAAATAACTGCTGATTAATTCGCAGAAATAATAAATTCCCTAAGAACAAGCCAGCTAAAACAATAGGCAGGGCCGCCGCACTTGAAAGCCAAATCGTTTTTGAGGTACCGGCAAACACTATCTGAACGAACAGACTCGCCGAATAGATAAATAGGTAATAAGCAAGTGTTGTCGCTCGCAGCTTTTCTTTACCCGTATCGATACCTGAGAAGTATAAGAGTATAGGCGGTCCCGGCATGCCTATACTCGTCGTTAGCATGCCGGAAAAGCCGCCGGCTGCTATATCCCTTGCTTTTGTTGGGCGAATGCGGAATTTACATATTAACAAAATAGTTAACAATAAAATAATGATACTAACGCTAATCTTTAGCTTGCCGATGTCCGCCAACAGGAAAAGGACCATGCCGACAGGCAGTCCAGCTGCGCTTCCGATGATAAACCGTTTCATTAAATGATAATCCGTATCGTTCCATATTTTACGAATAAGCGTACAAGAAATGAACAAGGAAAGAATTAAATTAATTTGAATGGCTTCCTTTGGCTCAAACAGCAGCAGCAGAAAAGGCGTTGCCATAATTGAAAATCCAAATCCCGTGCTTGTTTGCAAAATAGATGCAAGTAAAACAATCACAGTAAAAGAAATAATCGTTTCCAATTGTGCTCCACCTCCCGCTAACTGATTTTGTAAACAATAAAAGCCATGAACTTTACTTACATTCATGGCTTTTATTGTTTATCTATCGTTTAATCATTTCCTCTATCTGTTCTATCTTCTTTCGCCTTTCCATACGCGCCTCCATCGCCTGGTCGATCGTCACAGCGATAAAGCGGCAGGAGGAATGCGGTCTGGATTGAGCGATAAGATCGAGGTCTTGACTAATCACTGTACCAATTGTGACAAAGCCGCCGCCCGTTGTCGTATCATTGTGCAAAACAATCAGCTCTTCTTCATTTGGAAACATGATCGAGCCAACCGGATAAGCGAAATCGACCACATTGGAGAAGCTATTACCCGCTCCAAACGGGGGACTCTGCTGAGTCAAGGAGACTTTTGCCCCTGTATACCGGTAAGCCACGCGATTCGATTCGGGTGATACCTTCCACTCAGAGTTTAAAAAGGCTTTTAGCCCTTCGTCGCTCACAAGATAGCCAGATAAACCGAGCGTTACGCGCAATTCCTGAAAAGACTCAAACGATGGAGTCAATTCAAGCGGGATCGACTTTCCGACTTGCTTAAACGCCCCGGGGAGCGGCTCATTGATTTCAAGCCGATCTCCGGCTGTTAGTTTTCTGCCTTGAAATCCGCCGATTTTACTCGTTTCATACGTCGACTTGCTTCCAAATACTTCTGCCACTTGAATGCCTCCGGAGACACAGAGATAGCTTTTCACCCCTTTTAAACATTCTTTAACTGTCAGGATATCTCCTTCTTTTACATGAATCGCTTCCCAAAAAGGAACAAGCTGCTGATTTAAATAGGCTTTCATCGGTGCTCCAGTTAAAGCCATAATCGTATTCTTTTGAAATTCGATTTCTGCCCCTATGAGTGTCATTTCTAACGCCGCAAACTCTATCGGATTGCCAACAAGAAGATTGCCAATCATAAATGAATACTTATCAGCTGCTCCTGACGGGGGAACACCGAGATGGTACTTCCCAGCCCGTCCCATATCCTGTACAGTTGTCCATAGTCCTGGGCTTTTTATTTCCATCATTTAAAAATCCCCCATCAATTCCTCGATATACTCTTTGCCTTTTGCGATATATTCTATTGGAGAAAGGTCAATGACTTTCATTTTATAACGATAATCACCGCTGCTCACTCTCGCTTGAATGGCCGTATATTCAGATTCCTCTACTGGCCTATACTTCCATATATCACCCGGTCTCGCTAAAAAAGCTGTATCCGTTAAATCCAGTAACCGGCCAGATAAATCCACTACCGGTACAGCAGACATGCCGATTAATTGATAGCTGCCTGTCCCCTGTACAGGATAGACAACATTAAACGCCCCGCCGATTCCTACACTTCTTTCTGGTGTGTCTGTTCTGGGACTTTTATATTTCGGCGCTTGGATAATATCACTCGGCTTCGCTCCAAGTGGAAAATGCCAGGCGGTTCCCGGCAGAAAGCCCACCATCGTAATTAAATAAGGGAGGCTTGAATGCTTCTCGATAAAAGCTTGTTTGTCGGTAAACCCGTTTACTTTCATGACGTAGTCAAAATTAGATAAATCCGGCTCTTGATGCCGATTTCTGAAGCGGCGGGAATATTCTTTCGTTACCGGGTCATCATACCAGATGGGGATTTCTACTATCCGTACAGACAAATCAAGTCCCGCCGGGTCACTTTTGGTGAAATCTATTTCTTTCACATAATCAGCCAGATCTCTTGCCGAAATAACTTCTGGATTGTACCGGACTAAATAAGAGGCATTCGATGAGACAATATCAATAATGCCGGGAATATTTCTTTTCCTTAACTCCTCCGTGACCGCAAGAGCCTTAAAATTGCTTTCTACTCTCATCTCCCGAGATATTTCTGCATAAATATATTCGTCCCCACAAAAATGAAAATTCGTTTCAGGCAGGTTAAACAACTCGCTCCACCTCTTCATTCTTTAAGCTTTTTCATTCGTCTGCTGATTGTAGCTGGACTTACTCCTAATACCTCCGATAATTTCGCAGCCGTCCGATACTTTTGCATCCCTCGGATAATCAACTGTGTTTCCAGCTTTTCTATCGCTTCCTTCAGTGGCATAATCTCAAAAACGAACGGTGGCTTTTCTCGTTTCTGTCCGTCTCCATAAAGTGAGTAGAGCACATTTTCCCGTTGAATCCATTCTCCTTCGCTTAACACAATTAGCCGCTCAATAATATTTTGGAGCTCCCGCACATTTCCTGGCCAATCATATGATTCTAATACATCAATCGCCTCGGGGGTAAAGCTCTTTTTAATTTCGTACATCTGTTTAAATTGCTCGAGAAAAAAGATAGCGAGCGGAAAAATATCTTCTTTTCTTTCCCTAAGCGGTGGAATTTGGAAAGGGATAACGTTTAATCGGTAATATAAATCCTCTCGAAATTCGCCGTCTTCTACCATTTCCTTTAGGTTTTTATTGGTTGCTGCGATGATTCGCACATCTACCGTGATCGTCCGCGTGCTGCCAATTCTCGTAATCTCTCTTTCTTGCAGTACACGCAGGAGCTTTACCTGCATCGTTAGCGGCAGCTCACCAATTTCATCAAGAAAAATCGTGCCATTATGGGCAATCTCGAAAAGTCCCGCCTTCCCATTTCGGTCGGCACCAGTAAAAGCCCCTTTTTCATAGCCAAAGAGTTCACTTTCAATAAGCTGCTCCGGAATGGCACCACAATTTACCCGAATAAAGGCCTCATCTCTTCTTGTACTTGCAGAGTGGATTTTATGGGCAAAGATTTCCTTGCCCACTCCTGATTCCCCTTCTAATAGAACAGTAGAATTCATTTGGGCTACCCGCTGCAATTCAGTTAATAAATTTTCTATTTTTTGTGAGCGGTATACGAGTTTCTTTCCTTGAGTAGCAACCGATGCCAGCTTATCTGTCACAGAGCTTTCCGTTGTTTTTTTAGATGTATGGTGTTGATTCGGAGCATGTGAAATGTCTCTTGAAAGGATGACGACTTTTTCTAGTTTTCCTTCATGATAAACAGGTGTAGCTACAGACCAGATTCTCCTGCTTCCTACTGATTCCTGGAGAGCTGTTATCTTTCTCTTTTGTTTCACACAGAGAGTGAAGACATCAGGCTGAAAGATATTTTTTTTAGTAAACTCGCTGATGTGTTTTCCAATTATTTTTTCAGGCTTGTCCACTTTCCAAAACTTGCTTAAAAATAGACCAGCTACACGAAGTATTTTTCCATCTTCATCAATAACGAGGATTTGTTCTTGCGAGGAGGCATATACTGCTTGTAAATCAGAGTATAAGTTACGTACAAAATCAAGCTCCTGTACAGCTTCTTCAAATACTTCTCTTAAGAAAAACATATGTACAAGTCCGGTTATTTTCCCATCAATTCTAAGGGGATAGAAGTTTCCGCTCATCTGCTTAAAATTCATCGAGCTGTTTAAACTGACGAGTGTTTCTCCACTCATGACCCGGTCGAGATCTTTATCTACTGTTAACAAAGTTTTATAGTTTCGAAACAGAAGAAAAGAACTCGGTATTCCTAAAATATTTTCCGCCGTCTCATTAATAAATTCTATTTCATAATGAATGTTCGTCCTAATAATGCCCACACCAGAGCCATGCAGCAGCTGGTTCAGCTGTGTCAGCCTCAGCTCATTTAGTTTATTTTTAGCTTCCGACACAGTAATGTACCCTGTTTCCTTTTTGTCTAAATCCTCTCCAATGATCATGGAGATGTTATGCGAAAACTCAACAGCGGAGAGTTGAGGCACCCTTAACAAATCTCTTTTATACGAGATAGGCTCATCTAGCCGTCCAGACCTCGCCAACTGCTCCATCACATGACGCATGTGACAATATCCGGCAATCACTCTCCCTTTTCTTACGAGAGCGATCTCTGTCCTGCTCTCTGCAAGCCGCTGAATAACTGTTTCCACTGTGCTTTCCGTGTCGACAACTACATCAATTGGTTTGAGAATGTCTTTCCAAATAATCAACGTACCCCTCCTGTCACTACAAAAAAGCACCTTTTCTACCATTATAATACACTTTTTATTCTAAACATTCAGTTTTTAAATCGTTCTTTTGCTTTTTCATAGGCAATTGGAGTATCAATATCAAGCAGAATTCCCTCATCCTCCACTAGCAGGCGCCTTTTATAAGCGAACTGTTCCGCTATCGCCCTTCCTCCCTGATCACCGTCCAGTCCAGCAAACATCTCCTGATAAATATGTCCAAAAAAAACAGGATGCCCAGGTATATTCTTGTATACCGGGCGAATCATAAAAGGTTCTTTATACTCTTTAAGCATCCTTACACCGCTTTGATAGACAGTATGAATCGTCTGTTCTGCTATAAATGGAAGGTCACCAAGAAAAATCATCACATTTGCCTGTTGAAGTCCTAAACTTTCTATCCCCCGTTTCAGTGAAGAGCTTTGTCCTGAATGATAATCTTCATTAAGAGTCCATTGAAATCGGCTATCCTTAACAGGAAGAAGTTCTTGGATCAAAGCCGCTTCATGCCCAATGACAGCCGTCACTTTTGTGAATTCACCTGTCAGAACGCGGTTGATGACATGACCAAGCAGCAAGTGTTCACCTAATGGGAGCAGTTGTTTCGGTCTGCCCATTCTCGAGGACGTTCCGGCAGCAAGAATAATGGCCTGCACATGTGTATTCATATTTCCCCTTCCTTTTTAATCTAAATTTACGACTTAGCCAGCTGGTGAATACGAGCTGAGTTTTGCAGGAAGCCGCCTTTGTGCCCGTTCTTTACTGCAATAATCTCGGCTAAAATACTAATGGCGATTTCTTCAGATGTCACGGCGCCGATATCGAGGCCGACCGGGCTATACATCCTCTCCAGCTGTTCCTCCTCAAACCTCACTCCTTCCTTTTCAATCGCTTCTAGCATACGAATTCGGCGAGAACGCGGTCCAAGTACTCCTATGTAAGGAGCCTTAGATGGCAGGACGAATTTGAGTGTTTCCTGATCTCTCTCAAGATGGTGATTCATTACGATGACATACGTGCGGCTATCGATCAAAACTTCCTCAGAGAATTTAGTTGTTTCGATAACAATTCTCTCCGTACCAGGAAAACGTTCTTCACTGTTATAAAAAGAACGCTGATCCACAACAACCGTTTTGAAACCTAATGATACGCCACACTTTGCAACAGGAATCGCATCATGACCTGCCCCAAATATCATTAAAGTCAAAGGAGGAATGTACACGTCGATAAACACACTTTCCTCTTCTTTATCCGCTCTCTTCAGAGTAAGCGTCTCTGACTTTGGATTAGATTCATGTAACTTCTGATTCGCTAGATCTTTTATTTGTAAATCGAGGCCCGTGTCGCCGAGTGTTCCTACAGGCTGCCCCTCTTTCGGAATGAACAGGCGTCTTCCTTCTGCCTCTCCTCCTTGCTGCAGGACGGTCGCAAGCAAGCCTTCTTTCTCTTCTTTTATACAGGAAAGCCAAGCATCAAAAGCAAGTTTCTGATACACTACTATCCCCCGCTTTCTCCTCCATTGATTGGCAGCCATCAGGCACCGGTTCAATATAAATTTCCACTGTGCCTGGACAGCCAAGCCCAAGCCCCCATACAACATCTTCGTCCATGGCGTATGTTTTTAATATTGGCGCCCCAGATGCTATTACCTGTTTGGCTGTTTCTGCGACATCCGCCTCCAGGCATCCACCAGAGATCATCCCTGTTATAGTTTCATTCTCGTCAATCAGCATCTTCGCTCCTTCACGGCGATAGGCAGAGCCAAAGACACGTACTACTGTGGCAAGTGCGGCTTTTCGGCCTGCTTTTCGAGTTTCCTCTATTGCTTGCATGACAATAGCTGTTTCTGACATTTTCTTCACCTCCGAATGGTCATCATTCTTGCCAATCTTTCAAAAGACGCCGCACTTTGAGCCTCTGAAAATACATCAATATAGGGAAGAGCCGTCTTCATTCCCCTTGCTTCAGGCTGATAGCCGTTAAGATTGAGAAGCGGATTCAGCCAAATAACAGCAGATGTTCGCTGCTTCATTTCTCTCATTGCCCTTGGCAAGCTAACGATACTGCCGGTGTCGAGTCCGTCGCTTGCGATCATCACGATCGTTTCTTTTCGCAGCATTTGAGGGCCATATTGCTGAACGAATGAACAAAGTGATTCCCCAATGCGCGTTCCTCCTCCCCATTCATCTTGAAAGACAGTCAATACAGGCAGCTGTCCATTGCTTCCTTTTTGTAATTGCGGCGTAATCCTTTTTAGTTTCGTTGAGAAAAGAAACACTTCCACATGGCGAGTATACTCTGTAAGTGCATAGGCAAACTGTAAAAATGGATCAGCATACGCTGACATAGATCGGCTGCCGTCACAGAGCAAGACAAACTTAGCGTTTAGTTTTTTAGGTCCTTTCCAAACAGGATTTACAGGAAACCCTCCTGTTTGCAGACTGGCACGCAATGTGCGCCTGCCGTCAAATCTTCGGCCTTTTCTTTTGACTGTAAGGCGTCTCGACTGCTTCAACTGTATGCATCGGACAAATTTCCGGGCCGCCTTCCTCATCTTCCCCATCTCTGTTGGCGAGATAACGACTTGCCGTTCTACTGCCTGCTGATTCGTTGTGTTGGCAGCCAGCCATCTTAATGCTTTGGAAAGTCCTTTATCCGCAGTTCCCTTTTTCTGATCTTCTTCGCTCCCAGCTGCTATAGAATGACCAGCAGAGCCCTCTGTTGCTTCGCTTGCGCCATTTTTTCGTAACGCTTCTTCCTGCTCTTCTCCTTCTTCTGCTGCATCCTCCTGCTCCTCACGTCCCGTTTGCTGCATGGAAGAAAGAAAGGGAATCTTCTCCTGATCACGGCTGCTTGCTGTGAAAAACAACTTGAACGCTTGATCGAAAATGGCCTGCTCTTCCTTGCTTGAACAGAGAACCGTCTTTAAAGCAAGCCGGAATTGCTCGCGGTCAGTGATATTAATAAAATGAAGCGCCCGTATTCCATCTTCTGCTTCTTTTAATCCAACTAAAAAACCTTTCCTTCTTAAATAACGGCAAAATGACAGGATATGCCCAGACAAATTATTTACTGAAGAACCGCCCGTTATCAATGTGAAAGAACTCCTTGTTCGATTGCCTGGTTCACAGTGTCCCAATCATCACGATCCTTAATAAAGCAGCCGAGTGTTTCACACACTGTTTTCTTATCCAGTTCCTCCCGATGCAACAGCATAAGAGCTTCTGCCCAGTCAAGGCTTTCTGCCACCCCTGGCACCTTCTGCAGCGACATTTTCCTGATTCTTTCCATCATACCGGCAATTTGATCAGCGAGCTGCTTATTGATATGAGGGAGACGCGCTTGAAGAATAGCTGATTCCTTTTCATAATCCGGATAGTCTATCCACTGGTACAAGCATCTTCTTCTCAAAGCGTCACTAAGCTCGCGGGTACGGTTAGACGTTAAGATCACGAATGGACGGTGCTTCGCTTTAATCGTGCCGAGCTCTGGAATGGTAATTTGAAATTCCGCCAGTGCTTCGAGCAAAAAAGCTTCAAACTCCTCATCTGCCCGATCTACTTCATCAATTAACAATACAGGCGAAGCCTCTTCTTCTGTTAAAGCCTGCAATAAAGGACGGGCCAGCAAAAAGTCTTCGCTGAAAATGGCGGCTTCTTTTTCACGAACTGCTGCTCCGCTATTCTCCATCATGCGGATATGAAGGAGCTGCTTTGCATAGTTCCATTCATACAAAGCGTTAGCGGCATCTAATCCTTCGTAGCATTGAAGCCGGATTAACCGGGTGTTTAGAGATTGGGCCAGCACTTTAGCCATTTCCGTTTTTCCAACTCCTGCCGGCCCCTCAATTAACAGCGGCTTTTGCAGTGCTTGTACAAGGTGCAGTGCAGCAGCTGCCGCCTGATCAGTTATATAGCCATTTTGAAGAAAGATCTTTTCTATCGATTGCCTACTGTTATGGATGGTCATCACCCCTGTTTCCCATCTATTTTAAAAATAGAAAGAAATATAGAGGGGACTGTTCAATAAAGAAACGGTCCCCGCTTTTTCAATTATTGCTTTATAGAAGGATAGAGCTCAATGCTCTCTCTGTATAAACCTTGCATAGGTTTTCCCGGTACTCGGCAGAAGCAAATAAATCACTTCCCATTTCCCCTTCCTCAGCAGCCAGCTTTGCTGCTTGTTGAATCAATGCTTTTGAAGGCTTTTGTCCAAGTAAGGTTTGTTCAACGGATTCGGCCCGGAAAGCTATGTCACCGACACCGGTAATGCCTACGCGAATATAATCGATGTTTCCATCTGCTCCCACTCCAGCAACAGCCGCTACCCCTATTACCGGGTAACCAGAAGCAGGATGGAAATATTTTAAATAGACGGATTTTGTATGAGCTGGCGGAATAGCAAACGAAATGCCTGTCACAATGCTATTTTCAGGAAGCATCGTAATTAACGGGCCGATAATAAAGCTGTCAATGCCCATCGTTTCCTCTCCGTCTTCTCCCTGGACAATAATTTCCGCCTCCAATACGACAGCTGCTGCGGGCAGGTCAGCTGCCGGATCGGCATGAGCAATATTTCCGCCAATCGTCCCGCGATTACGGACTTGCAAATCCCCAATCTGGCGCACGGTATCAGCAAGAACTGGAACATGCTCTTTAATAAGCGGGTGCTTGGATGCTTCCTTATGGGTCATTAAAGCACCAACAATTATGCGGTCCCCTTCTTTTCTGGCCTCTTTCAACTGATCGATCCGGCTAATATCAATTAAAACACCTGGTTCCGTCAGTCTGAATTTCATAAGCGGCAGCAGACTGTGCCCTCCAGCAATCAGCTTGCCTTCTCCGCCGCTTTCCTGTAGCAGCTTAATAGCCTCATCGACTGTTTCAGCGTGAGTATAATCAAATTTAACAGGTATCAATCAGTTCCCCTCCCCGTTTTGAATAGCCCGCCACACTTTTTCAGGAGTAAGCGGCATCTCAATGTCTTTAACGCCATACGGCTTCAATGCGTCCATCACTGCATTCATCACTGCTGGAATCGATGCGGTAGTGCCTGTCTCTCCTACCCCTTTCGCACCGAGCGGATTGACCGGCGACGGTGTTTCCGTAAAGGACGATTCAATATGAGGGAAAAAGCGTGCTTTCGGCAGCGCATAATCCATCAATGTACCCGATAACAGCTGCCCTTCTTTGCTGTAAACAGCACCTTCCCAAAGAGCCTGGCCAACTCCCTGTGCAACGCCGCCATGCACTTGCCCTTCTGCTGTGAGCGGGTTAATGACACGTCCGACATCATCGACACAAACGTAGCGTTTCCATTCGATCTCGCCCGTATCTTTATCCACTTCTACAATGGCGATATGTGTACCGAACGGATAAACGAAGTTCTCTGGGTCAAAGAAGGACTGGGCTTCTAAAGAAGGCTCCATTCCTTCCGGCAAATTCCACGCCATATTTGCTGATTTCGCGATTTCCTGGAAGCTGCGCTGCTGACCAGGCACTCCTTTTACTTGGAAAACGCCCCTTTCAAACACAATATCCTCTACAGCAGCTTCCAATTCATGGGCCGCAATTTTCTTTGCTTTTTCAACAACACGGTCAGCAGCAATAGCTACTGCTGCTCCTCCCACGGCTGTGGAACGAGAACCGTATGTGCCCCAGCTCATTGAAATGGCTCTTGTATCGCTGAACACTAACTCAATATCTTCCATCGGCACTCCAAGCTTATCTGCGACGATTTGGCCAAATGTTGTTGCATGGCCTTGGCCGTGCGGAGAAGTTCCTGAATAAACGGTTACTTTACCAGAAGGATGAACACGCACCGTAGAGTTCTCCCACACGCCGCCTTGGAAACCAATAGCACCGGCTACTTTGGAAGGGCCGAATCCACATAACTCCACGTAAGTAGACAGACCAATGCCGATTAGTTTTCCTTGTTTGCGGAGTTTTTCTTGCTCCTGGCGCAGCTGCTCGTAATTTACGATTTCAAGTGCTTTTTGAAGCGGCTTTTCATAATCACCGCTGTCATACACAAGCCCTTGGGCATTCGTATAAGGGAAGGCTTCTTTACGAACAAGATTTTTTCTGCGAAGCTCGAGTGGATCCATGCCGATTTCTCGTGCATACAAGTCAATAATCCGCTCAATTTGATAAGTAGCTTCCGGCTTCCCAGCCCCTCTGTATGCATCAGTCGGTGTTGTATTCGTATAAACGCCGATCGTTTCACAAGAGGCGTGAGGAATATCGTATGCACCGGTAACCATCAGGCCAAAGTCAATCGTTGAAACCCCTGGTCCCATGGTAGATAAATAAGCACCTAGGTTGGCTGTATTTTTAACACGGATGGCTGTTAGTGTACCATCGCGCTTTCCGGCCAGCTCCACGTCGATAACTTCATCGCGCCCAGCGTTAGAAGAGGTAAAATGCTCACTTCGCTGCTCAATCCATTTAACAGGCCTGCCTAAGTCACGGGCAGCATAGCCAATCAATGCTTCATCGGGATAGACACCAATCTTGCCACCGAAGCCGCCTCCCATATCAGGAGCAATGACTCTGAGCTTTGCTTCAGAAATGCCAAGAACTCCCGCTAGAACCATCCGATGAATATGAGGATTTTGAGAGGTGCACCATAAAGTTAATTCTTCACTTCCCGGATTGTACTGTCCGATCGCTGCCCGTGTCTCAATTGGACTTGGAAACACCCGTTGGACGTAGAAGCTTTCCCGTACTACTACTTCAGCATTCTCCATTATTTCTTCTGCTACTTCTCCAGCCTTCCAGTGCAGAGCGATATTGTTTTCAATATCATCATGCACGAGCGGTACTCCTTTTTGTATCGCCTCTTTTTGGCGAACCGCAGCCGGCAGCACTTCGTATTCTACATCGATTAAGTCAAGTACATCTCGAGCGGCATAGCGATCATCAGCAATAATTAAAGCCACCCCGTCTCCAACGTAACGAACACGGTCAATGGCAAGCGGGTACTGCGGGGCCTCTTTTAAGTTACAGTCCGGAACGAGCCAGGAAGAAGGAACAGGGCCTATCTTTCCTTCAAGGTCCTTTCCTGTGTAAACTGCTACAACATGGGGGGACTTTAATGCCTCTTCGACGTTAATTTTTTTAATTTTGGCGTGCGCATGCGGGCTTCTTAAGATTACCGCATGCAGCATGCCCGGCAATTGAATATCATCAGCAAAGCAGCCATTTCCTGTTAACAATCGAGGATCTTCTTTACGCTTTAACGGAGCGCCAACTGCATTAGCCATTATAGGTTCCCCTCCCCTACTAATTGACTGGCAGCGACTTTTTGATCGTTCTTCTCGTTTGCTTCTGCCATTATTTTTGCTGCCTTTTGGACAGCACTTACAATGAATTGGTAGCCTGTACAGCGACAGATTACGCCTTCCATGCCTTCGCGGATTTCCTCTTCACTTGGATTTGGATTTTCTTTGAGGAGTCCGATCATCGCCATCATGACTCCTGGCGTACAATAACCGCACTGGAGGCCGTGTTCTTCCCAGAAGCTTTGCTGCATTGGATGCAGTTCATTCCTTGTGCCTAAGCCCTCCACTGTCATAATTTCTGCCCCGTCTGCCTGTACAGCCAGCATTGTACAAGATTTCACAGCATCGCCATTTACCGTAATCGTACAGGCTCCGCATTGGCTCGTATCGCATCCAATATGAGTTCCTGTTAAGCCGAGGTCGTCGCGAAGATAGTGAACTAGTAATTTACGCGGTTCTACTTCCGCGCTTCTCTCTTGCCCATTAACAGTGACTGTTACTTTCCGATTTTCAATTGCCATTCATTGCACCCCCTGAATAATTTCAAGATTAAAGCTTGGCCATTTCCTGTGTTTCCTTTTGAATGTCTTTGAAAAACTGTCCGAGTATAACCTTGGCTACACCTCCCATAACCCGCTGTCCTACAGCCGCCAAAACACCTGTTACTTTCACGTCTGCCCGGCAAGTCAGTATCGTTCCCTCAGCAGTCTCCTCAAGGCTCATTTGAGCATCCGCATCAATCTCACCAGGCTTTCCCTTTCCTTCAAGAAGCAGGCGGTAGGATTCCGGCTCGTTAATATCTACTTGGCGGACAACACCTGTGAAGGCGCCTTTCACTGGCCCGATATTGATGCCAAGCTCCGCATTAAATACGTTGTCTTCCACTTCCTCAAATGATTGGCAACCGGGCAGTGACCGCCGCAGTGCCTCTTTGTTTTGAAGTGTTTTCCATAGCAGCTCCCGTGAAACTCCCTTAAAAGTATGTGAGGATTCAATATTCAACAGCACATTCTCCTTCCTAATACATGGATCTTCATTCGTAAACTTACATCCTATTATTTTATGATCCTTTTGATTGGTACAATTTCAACGCCGCCAGCTTTTAAAGCTGCCGTAATCGCTTTCGCTAATGCCGGAGCACCCGGTGTGTCACCATGAATGCAAATCGTCTCTGCCTGGATCGAAACATCCTTTCCGTCGTACGTCACTACTCGCTCCTCTTTCACCATTCGAACGACACGATTCGCCAGCGCTTCATAGTCATTGATTTCCGATCCTCTTCTCGTTAAGACGATAGAACCGCTCTCCGTATGTTCACGGTCGGAATAGGCTTCTTTTGCTACCGGCACGCCCATTTTAACGGCTTCTTCGTATACTTCTGATTGATTAAGGGCAAACACTATCATATCTTGGTCTGTTTCATGGATGGCTTCGAGAATGGATCGCGCCAGCTGTTTGTCTTCCATCGCTTTCATAAAAAGGGCGCCGTGGGGTTTACAATGCTGCATTTTCACATTTGCTGCCCGGCAAAATTCACGTAAAGCTCCCAATTGGTAGGTGACGTAATCTTTTACTTCAGCTGGTGTACATGTCATATACCGGCGGCCAAAGCCTAATAAGTCCGGAAATGAAGGGTGCGCGCCAATCCCTACATCATATTTTTTTGCGAGCTCCACCGTTTTTCGCATAACATGGGGATCACCCCCGTGAAAACCGCAGGCAATATTAGCAGAAGTGATGTATTGCATCATTTCCTCGTCGTTTCCCAGCTCATAGAGCCCAAAGCTTTCTCCCATGTCGCAGTTCAAGTCGACCTTATGCATTCCGTTCACCTCCTAGGACAAAATTTCTGTTTTTTCTAAAAATTTCGTTGTGTAATCTCCACTCTTAAATTGATCGTTCCTCATGATAGACTCTAAAAGTGGAAGATTTGTTTTCAGTCCCTGAACTTCAATCTCTGCTAAGGCTTGTTCCATCTTCTTAATAGCTTCTAGGCGTTCTGTACCATGAACAATGATTTTACCGATCATTGGATCATAAAACGGCGAAACAACGCTGCCTTCTATTACGCCAAAATCCAACCTTACTTCTTCTTCGGGCAGCTGCAGCTGATTGATTGTGCCAGGTGAAGGAAAGAACGTCTTTGGATCTTCCGCATAAAGCCGGCATTCGATGGAATGTCCCGCCTTCTTTATTTCCTCCTGACGAAGCGGAAGTTCATGTCCAGCGGCTATTTTTAACTGCCATTCAACGAGGTCTACCCCTGTAATTTCTTCTGTCACCGGATGCTCTACTTGCAGCCGTGTATTCATCTCCAAGAAATAAAAGTTCTTATCCCCATCAAATATAAACTCCATCGTGCCAGCATTGGTGTAACCCATTTCCTTTACTCCCCGGACAGCCGCCTCCAATAATTGCTGACGAAGAGATTCATCTAGAAATGGAGAAGGACTTTCTTCTATCACCTTTTGATTTCTGCGCTGAATGGAACATTCTCTTTCATACAAATGAACGACATTTCCAAAGCGGTCTGCTGCCACTTGCACTTCAATATGACGAGGATTGGCAACCCACTTTTCGAGAAAGACAGCCCCGTCATTAAAAAATGATTCTGCTTTCTGTACAGTTGAATGGAAAGCTTTCTCGAGCTCTTCCTGGTCCCGGACAAGCTGCATGCCGATTCCGCCTCCGCCAGCGCTTGCCTTCAGCATAAGCGGATAGCCGAGTTCCTCGGCCAATGCTGCCGCTTCTTCCACCGAGCCGATTTGTCCCGCAGAACCGGGAACGACAGGCACTCCGGCTTTTTGCATTTCCGATCTCGCCTCAAGCTTCGATCCCATTCTTTTTATGACATCAGCGGAAGGCCCGATAAAGACAATGCCCTCTGCTTCACAGCGTTCAGCGAATTGCGGATTTTCCGATAAAAAACCATAGCCGGGATGAATGGCTTCTGCTTTTGTTTGCTTAGCTGCTTGAATTACCTTCTCTACATCCAAGTAGCTCTTTTTAGCTTGAGCCGGACCGATGCAAACAGCCTCTGATGCCTCGCTGACAAATGGCGCCTGGGCATCCGCCTCTGAATAAACAGCCACAGTCTGGATGCCGAGCCGATGACATGTCCGGATAATTCTTCTTGCGATCTCACCTCTATTAGCGATCAATACTTTGCTGAAATATGACATAGGTCTCCTCCACTAAAAATTTCTGCTTCGTTATTGGACTGATATAACAGCGATTTCTTGTCCTGCGTCTAAAATGTCTTCCTCGTTAACTAGGAAGCTTTCGAGCACTCCATCCGTTTCGGCTTTAATCTCATAAAAGTTTTTCATTACTTCAACTAAGCCGATGACGTCTCCAGATTTCACAGCGTCGCCTTCTTTAATAAATACTTCTTTGTCGGGTGCCGGTTTGCGGTAGAACACTCCCGGAATCGGTGAAAGCACTTGGCTTTTTGTACTAGGCATTCATCATTCCTCCTATGACAGTTGTAATTGCTGTTTCATTTGTGTCACTTTATCTTTATATTCTTTTCTCGCCTGCAATGCTTCTTCAATGCTGACAGCAACAAAGCGAACTTTTTCATTTGTTTTGATTTGGGCCATTTTATTTAAATCCGTGCTGATAATCGTACAAATTGTTGCATAGCCTCCGCCTGTTACAGCGTCGTTTAATAACGCAATCGGCTCTACACCATCCGGAACTTGAATAGATCCAATCGGATAACCGAGATCCACTACGTTGGATGGATTGCTGCCGGCACCGAATGGCTGCTCTCGTTCTACAAAGTTCAAGCGCTCCCCTTTGAAACGATAACCAACACGATTGGCTTCTGGCGTGACCGTCCAGTCGATAGAAAAGAAACGCTCCTTGCTTTCCTCAGTAAGCCGATAGCTGCATAGCCCAACGACCACTCGAATTTCATTTGTTTTTGAAAAAGTCGGGATAAGCTCATCCTGTATACGTGTGCCTATTTTTACTTGATGCTTCGCCTCATAGCCGATCTTCAGCTCGTCACCCGCCTGCAGCGGACGTCCATCTAGCCCGCCAATCCCGCATAACGTGTAAGTAGAACGGGAATCCATAATGAGCGGAACATCTAGCCCGCCTGCTACTGCCAAATAAACACGAGCTCCTTGTTTTACAAAATCAAATGATAGCTGGTCCCCTGCTTTTACAGCTAAAGTCTCCCACATCGGCACAGGCTGCCCGTTCACTTTTGGCGGTATTTCTCCTCCAGTCAAAGCGATAACGGCATCCTGATGGAACTCCAGAACAGGTCCCATGTAAGTAATTTCAAGTGCGGCCGCGTTTTCATCGTTGCCGACGAGTATATTGGCAGCTGTGTAGGAATACTTATCCATCGCTCCCGATGGCGGCATACCCACTTCGTAATAGCCGATTCTTCCATAATCCTGCACTGTCGTCTGCAAACCGGGCTGAATCACTTTAATCATGCATACAACCCCCCTAAAACTTCATCAGAAAATGCTTTTGGATTTTCCAGTACCTCTTGCGGTTTAAACGTAATGTCTCTCGTTAAGTAGCGGAACGTACCATCCTCTACTTCTTTCTCAATGGATTGGAATTCTTCCATTGTGATGCTTCGATATCTAAAAATGTCTCCCTGCCTTGGGAAGGTGATGGAATCTTTGAAATCATAGAGCCGCTGCTCTTTTTGATAAATCGGCGCCGCAGCAATTCCGAACAATTGATAGCCTCCTGCTCCTTGCACCGGGTAAATAACCGCAAAGGCACCACCAAATCCGAAAGCCCGCTCTGGTGTATACGTACGTGGACGAACATACTTCGGCACCTCAATCTGCTGCTCACGTGGCACCATTTGATAACACCAAGGCAGACCCGGAACAAAGCCAATCATCGATACAAGATAAGGATAATCCGTGATTGCTTTGATTAACTCTTCTTTTGAATCAAATCCATTAATCCGGGCCGCATATTCTAAATCTGTCGATGTTGGATCCTGATGACGATCTCTAAAACGCATTAACGCTTCATTTGTCCAAGGATCATCGAATAAAATCGGTACATCTACCACTCTCGATGAAATATTAAAATCATCAACAGACACAGACTGCTCTAATTCTTTCAATTTTGAAATCAGTTTATCTGGATGAATGTCTTCTGGTTTAAAACGAACCATATAAGAAGCGTTAGAAGGGCAAATATCTAATATGCCTGGCAGTTTCTCTTCTCTTAACTGTTTCGTAATAGCCATCGCCTGAAAGTTCGCTTCCAGACTCATAGATTCAGATAATTCCACAAAAATAAACTCGTCACCACCATACTCGTAACGGGTCAATTCACTTCACCTCGCTCAATTAATTTCTCACTCTTCCATACATATTAGTAAATGCAACATTCATACCAATTTATTTTTCGTGATATTTTTTAAACTATTCTGACAAAAAGGGCAATTTTTTCTTTTTCTAGGAATCAAAATCTTTCATTTATGAAATTTTTTATTTCATAAATGAAATAAAAAATACATTCTATTATGTTTGGTTGTTGGTTTTCGTTGCAGATTGTCCGTGAGCCCCCTCGTTGCGTATACTTTCACCAAGAAACGCCTCCTTCCACTCTAATCAACCATTAAAAAAACAACATACATCTTTAATAGAACCCAAAAAAACCCTGCAAAGAGTTTTCTCTTTGCAGGGTTCAAATCGAATGTTAATAAAAAATGAATGTGTGCAATTAGCCATAGTTGCGTTCTGAAGCGTAAGATAAAGCATCCATCAAAGAATAGAAGCATAGCTCAATATTCTTTTTATTCCCTTTATCTTCTCTCACTACGCAAAAGTGTTCATCTACCTTTTTAATAGCAACTTGCTCATTAAGTTTTCTTTCCATTCCTCTCACTCCTTTTTATTTATTCTTATACTTCCTGCGGCACAGGAAGACCAAGCCCCTCAGCTATGCGTGTACCGTATTCTAGATCTGCTTTATAAAAATGGCTGATCTGACGAAGTTTGATTTCTTCACTTTTTACTGGTTTCATTGCGCCGACAATGTTTGCTACAAGGCGTGCTCTCTCCTCTTCACTCATTAAACGGTAGAGATCACCGGCCTGTGTATAATGATCGTCATGATTATAGTTATGCGTGCCCGCCTGTCCTGTTACCTCAAACGGTGTCATATTCGCTTCTGGTACTTCTTTTGGGCCGCCAAAGCTATTTGGTTCATAATAAACAGACTTCCCGCCGTTGCCATCAAAACGCATTTGGCCGTCACGCTGATAATTGTGAACCGGGCATTTCGGTGAATTAATTGGCAATGCGTTATGATTCACTCCTACACGATAACGATGAGCATCCGCATAAGCAAACAAGCGGCCTTGAAGCATTTTATCAGGTGATGCTTCGATTCCAGGGACAAATGTTCCAGGAGAGAATGTAGCCTGTTCTACTTCCGCAAAATAATTTTCTGGATTCTGGTTCAATACCATCTTTCCAACCTCAATGAGGGGATAATCTTTTTGTGACCAAACCTTTGTTACATCAAATGGATCCCACATATATGTGTTTGCATCTTCTAGCGGCATCATTTGCACATAAAGTGTCCAAGAAGGATAATCTCCTTGTTCAATGGCGTTGAATAAGTCCTCTGTATGGTAATCAGGGTTTTCCCCTGCTAATTTCGCAGCTAATTCGACATCCAGGTTTTTAACTCCCTGATCTGTTTTAAAATGATACTTCACCCATACTGCTTCCCCTTGTTTGTTTACCCATTTAAACGTATGACTTCCAAATCCATGCATATGGCGAAGTGTTGCCGGAATGCCGCGATCGGACATTAAGATTGTCACTTGATGCAGTGATTCAGGAGACAATGACCAGAAATCCCAAACAGCTGTTGGATTTTTTAAATGTGTCTGCGGATCTCGCTTTTGTGTATGGATAAAGTCCGGGAATTTGATAGCATCACGAATAAAGAAAACAGGGGTATTATTTCCGACTAAATCATAGTTGCCCTCGTCTGTATAAAACTTCACAGCAAAACCACGCGGATCACGGACAGTATCTGCAGAACCGAGTTCACCTGCTACAGTTGAGAATCGAGCGAACAGAGGAGTGCGTTTTCCAGCTTCAGATAGAAAATCTGCTTTTGTGTAATTAGCAATCTCGCTGTTTGTCACTTCAAAATAACCATGGGCCCCGGCTCCTTTGGCATGAACCACCCGCTCAGGTACACGTTCACGGTTAAAATGAGCTAGTTTCTCAAGTAAATGAACATCCTGAATTAATGTAGGTCCGCGTTGTCCAGCCGTTTGTGAGTTTTGATTATCTCCTACTGGGGCACCCCAGCTTGTTGTTAGTCGGTTACTCATTATCCTATCACCTCGTCAATTTTGGTTGGTAACTCAATAATAACATCTCTCAAAGAAAAATCAATACTAAATTATAATTATTTTAATTAAGTAATGATTATCTTTAATTTTAACTAATAATCCCTAAATTGAGACAACCTAGTAAAAGAAGATGACTGTTAGATAGTTAACAATCTATTAAACTCCAAATATATGATTTGACTTTAGGCTACAGAAAATAGATTATGGAATTGTAAGTGCTTTCTTTCATAAATTTCTATTTTTAAAGGGGGAGTCGCAATGATTTATGCAAATCCAGGCCAGGAAGGGTCAAAAGTAACCTTTAAGAAGCGATATGAAAATTTTATTAATGGAGAATGGCAGGCACCTGTCGGCGGACAGTACTTCGAAAATATTTCGCCAGTGACAGGAGAAGTCTTTTGTGAGGTGGCCCGTTCACAGGCAGAGGACATTGAACTAGCGTTAGATGCCGCTCATGCGGCGAAAGATGCCTGGGGACGGACATCGGCGGCCGAACGAGCGAATATTTTAAATAAAATTGCCGACCGCATGGAGGAAAACCTCGAAACGCTGGCGGTCGCTGAAACGTGGGACAACGGAAAGGCCGTTAGAGAAACGTTAAATGCCGATCTTCCGCTGGCCATTGACCATTTTCGCTATTTCGCCGGTGCTATCCGGGCGCAGGAAGGGTCACTGAGCCAGATTGATAATGATACGGTCGCTTACCACTTCCATGAGCCGCTTGGCGTTGTCGGCCAGATTATTCCATGGAACTTCCCGCTTCTAATGGGCGTTTGGAAGCTTGCGCCTGCTCTTGCGGCCGGAAACTGTGTGGTACTGAAACCAGCTGAACAAACACCTGCTTCCATTCTTGTCTTTATGGAACTCATCCAAGACCTGCTTCCTCCAGGCGTTGTAAACATTGTCAATGGCTTTGGCCTAGAAGCCGGCAAGCCGCTCGCTTCCAATAAACGCATTGCTAAAATAGCCTTTACAGGCGAAACGACAACGGGCCGCCTGATTATGCAATATGCTTCCCAGAACCTCATCCCTGTTACGCTTGAGCTCGGCGGCAAATCACCGAATATTTTCTTTGACGATGTGATGGAAAAAGATGATGCTTTTCTGAACAAAGCGATCGAAGGGTTTGTGCTGTTTGCTTTAAACCAAGGAGAAGTCTGTACCTGCCCTTCCCGTGCCCTTATCCACGAAAGCATTTACGACCAGTTTATGGAACGGGCGATTGAACGCGTCAAACAAATTAAGACCGGTAACCCGCTTGATACCGAAACGATGATGGGGGCACAGGCTTCCAGCGAGCAAATGGAGAAAATCCTGTCTTATATCGACATCGGCAGCCAGGAAGGTGCTGAATGCCTCGTCGGCGGCGGCAAAAACACAATCGCAGGCTTGGAGAATGGCTATTATGTGAAGCCGACGGTCTTTAAAGGCGCGAACAACATGCGGATTTTCCAAGAGGAGATTTTTGGACCGGTCGTTTCCGTTACGACCTTCAAGGATGAAGAAGAAGCGCTTGCCATTGCCAATGATACGCTGTATGGGCTCGGTGCCGGCGTCTGGTCCCGTCACGTGAACCGCGCCTATCGCTTTGGCCGCAATATTCAGGCGGGCCGCGTCTGGACAAACTGTTACCACCAGTATCCGGCTCATGCGGCATTCGGCGGCTACAAAATGTCGGGTGTTGGCCGTGAGAATCACTTAATGATGCTGTCCCATTACCAGCAGACGAAAAATCTGCTCGTCAGCTATAGTGAGGATGCTCTTGGATTCTTTTAATTAATTTGAAAGCGCCACATCTTCTGCCCTAGCAGAAAGGAGCGTATTTAAATGGTTGAACTCGTAACCGCCACTCCTGCCGCCCTTGGATTAATTGACAAGCTGAAAGAGAAATATGGTCCCCTTATGTTTCACCAATCAGGAGGCTGCTGTGACGGCAGCTCTCCAATGTGCTATCCCGAGGGTGAATTCCTAACGGGTGACAGCGATGTATTGCTTGGAAAAATCGGCGGCTCCCCTTTTTATATTAGCGAAGCTCAATATGAATACTGGAAACATACACAGCTTATTATCGATGTCGTCGATGGACGCGGCGGCATGTTTTCACTTGAAGGACCTGAAGGCAAGCGATTTTTAACGAGATCACGCGTCTTCACACCTGAAGAACGTCAAGAATTAAATATATGAAAATAGAGAGATCGGTATTTCACCGGTCTTTTTTTATTGCCTGTTATCTTATGGTTTCTCTTTGCACCAAAAAAGAATATGTACAAGCCAAAAAATAATCTTTACAATGAAAGAAGAAAGAAAATTCAAACTTCGTCCTTTAGGAAGAAGAGTGAATAACGATGTTCGTAAAAAACCATACAAAAGAGTGAGGTCAGATAAGATGAATCAGCAAGAGGGGTTACTATCAGTTGAAACAGTTGGTAAGGAAATCCATTTTCCTCTTTCATTTGAAGAGTGGGAACAAAAAGCGGCCGGCATGATGCAGCCAGGCGGCTATGGCTATGCCTGCTCAGGTGCAGGAAGAGGAGAAACAGGCAGAAGAAATGAGGAAGCCTTTGGAAAGTGGGCGATTGTGCCAAGAATGCTGAGTGATGTATCGAGTGGAGATATGAGCGTCACGTTATTTGGCCGGACGTATAAGACGCCATTTTTATTGGCACCTATTGGTATGCAAAAGCTGGCTCATCCGGAAGGCGAACTTGCCTCTGTGAAAGCAGCTGCCAATTTAAATGTTCCTTTCGTATTAAGTACTGTCGCGAGCCATTCAATCGAGGAAGTAGCTGCCGCTGCCCCGACAGGTTCTAAATGGTTTCAGCTTTACTGGTCGAATAATGAGGAAATCTCCTTTAGCATGGTAGAAAGAGCAGAAAAAGCAGGCTATGAGGCGATTGTTGTGACGGTAGATACAGTTAGAACAGGCTTCCGTGAGACAGATATTCGCAGTGAGTTTTCTCCGCTCACCAAAGGCTTGGGGAAAGCAAATTATGTAAGTGATCCAGCATTTATGAAGGCACTAAAAAGCCAAGATGATGATACTATTGTCGCCTCCATACTAGAAAACATTCAAACCTTGTCTCTTCATTGGAGACATATCGCCAAATTAAAGGAAAGAACAAACTTGCCTATTTTATTAAAGGGCATTTTACACCCAGAAGATGCCCAAACGGCATTGGAATATGGTGTAGATGGCATCATCGTTTCTAATCACGGAGGACGGCAGCTCGATGGCGTTATCGGTGCCCTTGATGCGCTTCCTTCCATTGCTGAAACTGTTCAAAAAAGAATACCGGTTTTATTTGACAGCGGCATCCGACGCGGCACCGATGCCGTGAAGGCTCTTGCTCTAGGCGCAGACGCTGTGCTCATTGGGCGCCCATTTCTTTACGGCTTAGCTGCTCACGGACAGCAAGGTGTAGAAAAAGTGATCGAGGATTTTGTCCGCGAAACCGAAATTTCTCTCTCCCTTTCCGGCGTGGCTAACTTATCTCAAATTGGCAGAATTAAGATGGTAAGAGCCTAACGATTATTTTTCAAGAACTGATTTAATGCCTGTTTGACAGGTTGTTAAATCAGTTCTTTTTATTAGCAAACAGCTGAAAAAGACAGGATATTAGCCGTTTTTCCATTTTATTATCTAAAACTACTGTTATATTGGCCATTTTCTTTATTTTATTATCCCCCCTGTTACATTAGCCAATCGCTGCCCCCATAGGCAATTCACTGGAAGATTGCCTCTAAACCTTGTATCATTGCTTAGTGCAGAGCCCATAAGGAGGGGAAAATATGACTGCCATTCAAACAAAACACTTTCAGGGTATTCCTTTATCCGTACTAGATCTAGCTCCGATTACAGAAGGGAGCCACGCAGAACAGTCTTTTAAGAATAGTACCGACCTAGCTCAACATACAGAAAAATGGGGATTCCATCGTTACTGGCTAGCCGAGCATCATAATATGCCGGGTATCGCTAGTTCCGCCACCTCTGTCATTATTGGCCATATCGCCGGAGCGACTAAGCGGATTCGTGTCGGCTCAGGAGGTATTATGCTCCCTAACCACGCCACACTTGTGATAGCAGAACAATTCGGAACGCTCGAATCCTTATACCCTGGGCGAATCGACCTTGGGATTGGCCGCGCCCCGGGCAGTGACCAAGCAACCGCTTTTGCCCTGCGGCGCACCCTTCACAGCCGCGTCGAAGATTTTCCGTTACAGTTAGACGAGCTTCAAGCCTACTTTGAGGTAAACCCGTCCGCTCGTGTGCGTTCGTTTCCTGGGGAAGGCTTGAATATACCGATCTGGCTGCTTGGCTCAAGTGATTTCAGTGCCCGCCTTGCTGCTGAGAAAGGCCTTCCTTTTGCCTTTGCAAGCCACTTTGCATCGGAGTATACATTGCCGGCTTTAAAAATTTATCGCGATCACTTCAAACCTTCCCATGTCTTGAAAGAACCCTATGCGATGGTTGGAGTGAATATCATTGCCGCAGACACGGAAGAAAAGGCTCAATGGCTAGCCACTTCCCAGCAACAGCAATTTTTGAGCTTAAGAAGAGGAGAGCCGACACAGTTAAAGCCGCCGATTGATGATATTGATGCCGTGTGGAGCCCTTTTGAGCGTGCAGCTATTGAAAAAACGCTTGATTCACGGGCAACCATTGTCGGCACGCCTGATATGGTCAATCAAAAGCTAACTAGTTTCCTTGAAGAGACAAATGCTAATGAAATTATTGTAAATTCACAGATTTTCTATCATGAAGACCGGCTGCGTTCTTATGAAATTGTAGCGAACATGATGGAATAGCTGCCATATAAAAAGCCCGGCAATGACCAATTGCCGGGCTTTTTAATTTATCGATCTACTCGGTTTTTATTTGTCATTCAGCAGTTCTGCTTTTTGTTTGATGTCCTTGTTTAGCTGCTTTCTCCAAACGACGAAAACGCCGTAAATCTGCTTTTCGAATCGGAAGCGGTTCTTTTCTAATCAGCTTTGCTGAAGAAACCATCATGAGCAGCAAAAGGACCGTAAAAGGCAAAGCCGAAATAAGAGAAGCAGTCTGTAAGGCTTCTAATCCGCCTGCATATAGTAATACACCTGCAATGGCTGCCATCAGAACACCCCAAACGAGCTTAGCAAACAATGGCGGGGTGAGACTGCCGGATGTCGTCATGCTCGCCAAAATATACGTAGCAGAATCTGCAGAAGTAACTAAAAATGTAAAGATTAATAAAATAGCAAGTGCTGACAAGATACCGGTTAACGGTAAATGCTCAAACGTCTTAAAAAGAGCCGACGTTAAATCCATATTCACGGCTTTTGCTATACCCGTTCCCTTATTTAAATCAAACCATAAAGCCGTTCCGCCAAATACAGCTACCCAAAGACAGGAAATAGCCGGCGGAATAATCATAACCCCCATCACGTATTCCCGGATCGTCCTCCCTCTTGAAACCCGGGCTACAAAGGCTCCGACGAAAGGTGACCAGGCAATAACCCACGCCCAATAAAATATCGTCCATTTGCGTACCCAGCCCGACCCTTCATAAGGCTGCATCCGTAAGCTGTATTGAATAAAGTTCGAAATATAATCGCCGATAGCCAATGTAAAGGTTTCCAAAATAAACCGTGTAGGACCAGCAGCAAAAACAAAGACAAGTAAGCCAAGCGCAAGCCAAAAATTCATATTGCTTAAATAGCGGATTCCTTTTTGAAGACCTGTTGTGGAGGATAACATGTAAGCCACAAACATGAGGCCAATGATAATCATCTGAAGCCAGACGGAGTTATGTGTTCCGATTACCGCATTTAGCCCGCCGTTTATTTGCAGCACGCCAAGACCAATTGATGTAGCGAGGCCCATCACAGTAGCAATGACGGCAAAAGAATCAATCGACTTCTTAACAAGTGGTTTGTGCCCCGTGATCGGCTCTAGTGCTGTCGAAACCAAACCGTCTCTTTGTCTGCGAAACTGCATAAATCCAATCATCAATCCTACCATTGTAAACACAGACCATTGACTGACTCCCCAATGGAAAAATGAGTAGGCCATAGCAATTCTAGCAGCCTCCTCTGTTTGAGCTTCCGTTCCTGCAAAAGGCGGCGAAAAAAAGTGACTCATCGGTTCAGCGACTCCCCAGAAGACGAGCCCAGCACCAAGACCGGTAGAAAAGAGCATAGCCACCCATGTAAAGAAAGGAAACTCTGGCTTCTCATTTTCCCCTCCTAAACGAATGGCGCCATATTTGCTAGTAGCTAATACAAGCAAGAAGATCGTAATAATAAAAACGGCAAGCAGATAAAACCAACCAAAATTGATGGTAGTAAAGTCAAACAACTTGCCAGCTACGATGCCGAATCTTTTTGGCATAATGGCTCCTAATAGAACCAAAAACAGGATCACCGCAGCCGACACTGTAAAAACAGGGTTTCTCCAAATGTTCCTGTCCATGCCAGCCTCCTCATGACTATAATTTTTATAAACATGCTATAAAGAATAAAGAGATACTTCCGGAATTAATCATTTTTACCCTATAGGAATCAACCTGAAACAACCTGCCTTTTTGACTATAAAAAATAGCCTGAAGCGGCGTTATGACCGCTTCAGGCTATCTTGATTTTTATTCATGTACTAGCTGTTTCAGCTTTACATTTCTTGCTTCTTGTTCTTCTTCAGAAGCTAAATCATATTTTTTTAATAAATGAAATAGTTCATTCAAAGTGTCTTGTGCATGCTCAGTTTTCAGGAAATTATGCAGAGTTTCATATAAGCTTGGAGAGATAAATGCCTGTTGGCTTTCAAGCTTCTGAATGACATCTTCATGTGAATGATCAATGTTACATTGTCCCATGGAACCCATCCTTTCCGATTGTTCTATTTCTCTTCTTATCTACAATCTAACACAAAAGCAAGGGCTCCTCATCTTCCCCGCTCACGGACAGGCCAGCCTGGAACATTTAAAATAGACTTTGACTATACTCTGAATAGGCGTTAGTAGCCTCTATAAACATAAGGATCTTTCGGCTTATCAATACTATGCCAATCTTTTATAAGCAGAACAGGGATCGTTGATTTAAACGGCTGATAATACATCGATGATAATGTGCCTTTTACGTGTATCCAATCATCGTCTCTAAGATTGTTTCCTTTAGGAAATTGAACGAGCATCCCAAAAGCACCCGAATCGGCAACACAGTGAATCACACCAAAGCGAAGAACAAACAGTTGACGCTTATCTGTGTTTTCACCATGAAAGGCAAAACCATCGAATTCAATTTCCTTTCCAAGAAAGTCGCCAGGGAAATCATAGATCGTTTCCATCCCTTTTAAAAACTGGTCGTCATTCAGAACAATGTGCTGCTTAGAGACATATTTGGCTAACTCCTTCGCCATTAATTCCTCATAGCCCTCTTTTCCATAATAAATACTCGTATCAGGCTTCAAATATTGAGTTTGGGCATAATGATCAGCCGCCTCTATTTGCTCCATTGGCTTGAATGAAAATCCCTTTGATTTAACGATGGTCGAATCAAGTGTAGCAATTGGAAAGAACAAACCCGATATTAAAGGAAAAACAAACACAAGATAAAAAAGCCAACGCTGATAAAAAGGCTTTTCCTTTTCATGAATGTGATCATGGTCACATTCATGTTCATCTGCCGATTCCCCATCTCCTCTGAAATAGTCATAAGCCTGGACAGCTGTAAGCAGCGCAAAGATAAAAATAGCGCTATAAGACAAATAAGCGTATTTCATATTAATGTATTTGGAAATGTTACCGGAAGCATGGAGATGAAAAAAGAAAAAAGTAAACAGCAATAATATATAAACTCTAAACATCCCATCCCCTCCTTTAAATTAACAATGAACCAATGAATACAAAAATGGCAATATAGACGATCAAATACATGACAAAGCGCTTTTTAAATGTTCCTAGCATCATTAAAAGATTTTTAATGTCTACCATCGCTCCGAAAACAAGAAAAGCAATTAAGGAACCTGTGGAAAATGTGCTTCTAAAAGAGGACGCAATAAAGGCATCTGCCTCTGAACAAAGGGATAAAACAAAGGCTAAGCCCATCATGACAAGATGAGAAGCAGCTTCTGTCTGTCCGATTTCTAGCAGAGTCGAGGTTTTTACATAGGTTTGCATCGCTGCAGCAATGAATGCCCCGATAATTAAATATTTACCGACCGAGAAAAATTCCTCTATCGCATGACGCAGCATGCCGACAAACTTTTTACTAAACGTCTGCTTCCCTGGAGCATGACAATGAGTATGCAGGGAGCTTTTATCTAAAAGCTGGTTCCCGCTAAATTGCCACGAAATAATCGATCCAACCAAAATCGCTACGATAAATGACAAACCCCCGCGGTATAAAGGCATGTCCCATTGGTTTCCAAAGGCAATATAGGTTGAAAATAAAACGATGGGATTGATGACAGGCCCTGTTAACATAAAGGCAATGCCCGCATGCAAAGGGACTCCCTTTAAAATCAGCCTGCGGACAATGGGCACAATGCCACACTCACAGGCCGGGAACAAAGCACCGATAAACGCCGCAGATAAGACAGCTAGAAAACGATTTTTTGGTATAACTTTTGCTATCATTTCCTCTGTAATAAACATCTGAATAAAGCCAGAAATGAAAACGCCGATTAACACAAAGGGAATCGCTTCTATTAGAATACTAATAAAGATCGTGTTTAATTGTAAAAATGATTGCGAGAACATATACATCCACACCAATTTGACAGTTTTGTAGATCAACGACCTATTATAACACGGTGTTCCTTCTTCCCTCTCTTGAAACAACCTCCGTACATAAAAAAGGACTGTTCCAGAAGCCAACGCTTGCGAACAGTCCTTGCTTCTATTCCTCTTTTGGAGTGTCTTTTTTAAAAAACCATCTTACTTCCGGTCTTTCGTGCGGTGTGAGATTCATGATGAAATAGCCAATAATCAAAATTAAGACGACAAGCGAGTATAGCAATGTATTAATCGGATGATCGTGATCTACAATAATCAACCGAATCATAGCCGTAATACCTATGTACAGAAAGTATCTGAGCGGAAAATGATAGTCTTCTTTGAAATATTTCACAATCATCGTGATAAACTCAAAATATAGAAAGAAGATAAGGATATTCGCAAGAAAAAGCTTATAATCGTTCGTACCGCTTTCGACTAAAATATTACCGAAAACAATTAGTTCCTTCACTAATAAAAAAGATAAAATAATAGCAAGAAGAATGAGAGATACATTCAATATCGTTTGAAGAACCTTAGGAATGACCTGCAAGATATCGGTGAAGTCCTTTTTAGTTTTAGTCACGCAACCTTTCCCCCATTCTATTTCGGAATAAGACCATTCATCTATTTATGCATTTATCTGTTTATGGTAGGTAATCAGCCCCTTAAAAACGATAATAAGTATATATCTTATTCTAACTATTTTTAAAATTCAAGATAGTTTTATCCGTACTCTTTACAATTTTTTAAACGTTAAGCGGCTTTAAGTTTACAATTCGTTTCATCTAACCGAGCACCATTTACTTTGCTGATTTAACAATTCCATGAAAAAACGGCTCCTTTTTTAGAGCCGTTTGATTATTCTCCACAGATTTGTAAATTAGAAAGATCATTGTAAGACTTGACGCGATTCCTGCCGTCTTGTTTAGCCTTATATAAAGCTTTATCTGCAAACTCTATGAACTGGTTTGTATGTTCATCTTTTGTTGGAATAACGGTTACGGTCCCTAAACTGATCGTGACATACTGGCTGATTTGTGAACCTGAATGCGGGATTTTCAAATCTTCTACCGCATGTCTAATCGTTTCCGCTGCTCGCTGGACGCCATCGTGATCCGTCTCTGGCAAGACGACACTAAACTCTTCTCCCCCATACCTAAAGATCATGCCTCCAAACTCTATCACAACGTCACTAATTTTCGCAGCTGCTTTTCTTAAGCAATCATCTCCTGCTTGATGGCCATACGTATCGTTATAAGCTTTGAAAGAATCTATATCAAGCATGATCAGAGAAAAAGATGTAGAATTTCTTAACGCACGGCTCCACTCTATTTCTAATTTCTCATCAAACGTCCGGCGATTCCACACCCCTGTTAATCCGTCTTTGGCAGATAAATCATGTAAAATTTTATTGGCTTCTTCGAGTCTTTGCTCTGCCAATTTTCTTTCAGTTATATTGCGGGATATTACGATTAGTTGAGGTTCCTCTGGATCTTTCCCTTGTAAACTCTTAATAGAAGACTCAAACCAAATGTACTCCCCATCTTTTCTACGAATTCGATAAGTCGAGACAACATATCCAGTATCGAATAAAATTTGATGGTTTTCTTTTATCATTTCTATATCATCCGGATGAATAAAGAGGTAACTGTCGTGACCTATCACTTCTTCATCTTCATATTGCAATATTTCCTTTCCTGCTGGTGATACGTACAAATACTTTCCGGATGAATCATGTATCGTAATCACATCACTTGAATAGTCCGCAATCATCCGGAATCGCTCTTCACTTTTTGCAATGGAGTCTATATGACTTTCAATCAACTCACCCATGCTATTGAAATTATCACAGAGTTCCTGAAGCTCTCTTGCATCCTCTTTATAAGAAGTTTTATCTAAACGATATTCATAATTTCCTTGGCCAATTTTTCTTGTTCCTATTAATACTTTCCGGATAGGGGCTTCTACTTGGTTAGATACCCAAATCATTAAGATGTACCCTATTATAATCACAAGTAAAATAACGAAAGAAAATATCATAACCATGTGGTAAAAGGACTCATAAATTTTACTTTCTGTTATTTCACCAATAATAAGCCACTGATTATCATGAACCCATCTATAATCTCCTAGTACAGTCTCACCATTAGGGGCTGTGTAAAATTGACTCTTAATGTTACTTCCCGCTAATGCTTGTTTATATATTTCGGATTTAATATTTTTCCCTATTTTGCCTTGGCGTGATTCGCTGATTAACATACCATTTCTTTCAACCAAATAGGTTTCCCTTGAACTATCCTGATATTGCCTCATGATATTGTTAATGGTTTTGATTGGAACTGGTCCGAATACTAGCCCCTGAAAATGCCCCGCCTCATTATATACAGGAACAGAAAAAATAATAATCGGCTTATTGGACTGCCTGCCAATCAATACATCTGTAATGAAAATCTTGCCTTTTTTCGCCTCTTTAAAATAAGGCCGGTCTGATAGATCCAATCCTATAAGTCCTGTCGTATCAACTTCTGTTATTCCATTCTTATTCACATATACAATACCGCTAAACTCCGGGTGATTTTTATCAACTGCTTTTAATGCACCCTCCATCTTTGCTATATCCCCTGCTTTTACAGTCGGGAGTTCAGAGATAGATTTAATATCTGCTAACCTATCCTCAAACCAATTGTCTATTACTAATTGCTGCAAGTTCATTGTTTTCTCAATTGCAACGTTAGCTTCCTCTCGCTTTTGGCTTCTCTCTATTATGACGAGAGGGATGGAGGCCAATAAAACGAACACTACCGTAAAGCAGATGAACCAAAATCGCAGCCTGCCCTTTAAGCTTGATATTTGAAATAAGTGAACTATACGGTTAAGAAACATCAGATCCCCTTTCTTCACCATGTTAAAAAACAAAAAAGACCAACAAGTGTTGGTCGGTTGCATCACTCGCTCCCTATACTTCAGATGCCCAAGTTAGAAGTATAGTTCATAGCCCCATCTTCTCTTTGATAATTACTTTTTATATGATTCAGTAGATTTCCAGTTTATACATCAATTTCAATTTCATAATATATCATAAAATGATAAATTTCAACAGTTTTAGCTATACTAACCTATTACTAAATACCCATTAAAGAACATTAATTAGTCTATCTATCCTCAGAAGCAATAAAAAAGCAGATCTTTGCTGGAAACAAAGGTCTGCTTTTTTACATTATTCACCTAAATCTACATTGTGATACACTTGTTGAACGTCTTCCAAGTCTTCTAAAGCATCAATCATTTTTTCAAATTGAGCTTTTGCATCTTCTGGAAGCGTCACTTCATTTTGTGCGAGCATGGTCAGCTCAGCTACTGTAAATTCTGTAATCCCAGCGCTCTTTAATGCTTCTTGTACGGCATGGAATTGATCAGGTTCAGCGTAGATGATGACAGCGTCGCCTTCTTCAAGAATGTCGCGTGCATCCACATCTGCTTCCATTAAAATTTCTAGTACTTCATCAGCTGTTTTGCCTTCTACCCCGATAACAGCCGTAGCGTCAAACATATAGGCAACGGATCCGCTTACTCCCATATTGCCGCCATTCTTGCCAAAAGCTGCCCGCACTTCTGATGCTGTACGGTTTACGTTATTTGTTAAAGCGTCAACAATAACCATCGATCCGCTCGGTCCAAAGCCTTCATAGCGAAGCTCATCATATGTCTCATCTGATCCGCCCTTTGCTTTTTCAATGGCACGATCAATAATATGTCTAGGCACGTTGTATGTTTTTGCCCGCTCAAGCACAAACTTTAATGCTTGGTTGGATTCAGGATCAGGTTCTCCCCGTCTCGCTGCTACATAAATTTCACGTCCGAATTTAGCATATATACGGCTTGTGTTAGCGTCTTTTGCTGCTTTCTTTTCTTTAATGTTGTTCCATTTACGTCCCATCGTAAACACTCTCTTTCCAATTTGAATCTGAATTAAATGATGAATGCAAAATAAACTGGCTTTTCAACACTTTTTCAAAATAACTATACGGAGCTTGTGACGACTTTATATAACGAATCAAATACGTTGTCAAATCATGTGCAGATTATATTATACCGCAATTAAAGCCGCTTTGAAACAAAGAAGAGCAAGGTGTTTCTCCATTTTTTTCAAAAATAAAGCCATCCAAATCCATGACAGTAACTTTTTATCATGCTAAACTATCGACTGTGGAATCGTTCCCACATTCTGTTGCATACGAAAAAGGAGGGTTCTTCCTATGTATAAGCTGCTTGCCTTCGATTTAGAACATACGCTTTCTGATCCTGAATTACCAATGCTGCGAGAAGCCGGTGTGGCGATTAGAATCGGCTTAGAAGAAGCAGATTACACCTTCAGCCATATTAGAGATCCAGTTTCGTTTATTAAAGAGCAGCTCATCGCATCATAAAACAGGCCTTATGAGAAGTTCTCCTTAATCTCATAAGCCCTGTCCAATCTCTTTATAAATCACGAGCATTAAAGGTGTCTCCACCCTTTAAACTGCCAGAACGAAAGCCTTTATAAAACCAGCGTTTTCTTTGTTCAGAGGTTCCATGTGTAAAGCTTTCAGGAACGACATAGCCTCTCGCTTGTTTTTGCAGAGTATCATCCCCAACAGCGCTGGCCGCATTTAAAGCTTCTTCAAGATCCCCTTCTTCCAGCAAGCCCATTCCTTGCGCATGATGAGCCCAAACACCAGCCAGATAGTCGGCTTGCAGTTCGAAACGAACGAGATATTTATTAAACTCTTCCTCACTCATCTGCTGGCGAAGCGGCATAATCTTGTCGCTTGTGCCAAGAAGCGTCTGGACGTGATGACCAACCTCATGAGCAATGACATAGGCCATCGCAAAATCCCCAGGTGCGTGAAATCTTTGCTGCAGCTCATCGTAAAAACTTAAGTCAATGTATAGCTTTTGGTCACCTGGACAATAAAATGGTCCCACTGACGCGCTAGATGTTCCGCAGGCAGACTGCACACTATTTGTGTACAAGACAAGCGTCGGCTCTTTATACACTAAGCCTTCCTGCCTAAAAATATCTGACCATACATCCTCTGTATCCGCTAGCACGACAGATACAAACTCTGAACGCTCTTTTTCCGCTGCTGTTTCTTCGTAAGGAGTATTATTATCATCAACCGTTTGCAGACCGTTCATCAGTTCTGTCGGATCACCGCCGAGGAAGGTAAAAACGAGTAAAAGAATTAAACCGCCGATTCCTCCTCCAATAAGTGTTCCTCCGCCTCTGCCTCTCCGGTCTTCAACGTTTGTGCTTTCTCTTCTTCCTCTCCACTTCATCCTTCTTCCTCCCCTGGTTGCTTCGTCACTAGTGTTATACCCGGGATTGGTTAATTTAAAAAAGAAGATTTTGGATAATAAACAGCTAATGCGGGCGAATAAAGCGGTTCAGGAACCGATCGCGCCCGCTACATCATATAACTGCAGATCAATGTCAACCTCTTCACCAAGAGCCAGCTTAGCGAGCTGCGCGCCAAGAAACGGTCCGGCTGTTAAACCGGAGGCACCCAGTCCGTTGGCGAGAAGAAGGTTTTTAAAGCCTGGTACCTCGCCAATGATCGGCAGAAAGCCCGGTGTGAATGGACGAAAGCCGACACGCGCTTCAAGAAATGTACCGTCAGCTAGCCCGGGGGCAACAGATAATGCTTTATCTAATACTTCATGTAAGCCGCCAGCTGTCACACGCCGATCAAAATGTTCATGTTCTTCATGCGTAGCGCCAATCACGACGCGGCCTTTGTCGAAAGCGAGAATGTATTGATCATTTGGCGGCATAACGACCGGCCATTTAGCCGTTTCGGTATCCTCCAGTTGAAGATGAACAATTTGCGCTTTTTGTGAAGTCACTTGAAAATTCAAACCAAGCGGTGCCAGCAGTTCAGCACCCCAAGCTCCTGCTGTCAAGATGACGCAATCTGCTGCATATGCCTTATCTTTTACCCGCACACCTGTCACTTGACCTTCTGTATGCTCCAGCTCCGCAGAACCATTTACACATACAGCACCATGCTTCTGTGCTGCCCGGAGAAGCGCATTTCGTAAGGCCCGGCCGTTCACACGTGCAGCACCGCTCACATGTACAGAAGCAAATTCTGTTGATAATGGCGGAAATAGTTCAGTGGTGACCGTGGGTGTCAAAGGGCCAACCTCGCCGATTTCTGGAGCATCTTTCCGCCTTTTCAGAGCCCTTTCTTCCATTTTCTCAAGCTTTTCAGCATCCGTATGCAGGCTAATAGCTCCTACTTGCTCATACCCCGTTTCTGTTTCTCCATCTTTTTTAAGCTGTTCAATCAGTGAAGAATAGTACGCGGCCCCGCCTTTTACGAGCGCGTACCAGGCTTTATTCCGCCGCTGGGACAGCCACGGACAAATAATCCCGGCAGCCGCATCTGTCGCCTGTCCTGCATCCCGCCGATCTATGACCGTTACATTGGCGCCTGCTTTTGCTAAGTGATAAGCTGTTGAGGCCCCTAAAATCCCTGCACCAACCACAATAAAATCTTTCATATGAACACCTTTTTCAATTGTATTTCGCTAATCTGTTCTTCCTTTAGAAGCAAATGCTTTGTGTTTATATTTTAACATGCTGCTTCATCAGCACGACAGAATACATCACCAGCTTAATGACAATATTATAAGAGAAATATACCGATAAGGAGGCCAGTTGATGAATACACAGCGTGCGAAAGAAATTGCCGCTTCACCTGTTATGATGGACGTTACTTATCAAGGAATGCCCATTTACATTCAACACGTCGATGAACAAAATGAAACGGCTAGAATTTATCCTTTAACTGAACCGGAACAAGAGCAAACAGTATCATTAAATGAACTAGAAGAGCACCAATAAGCCTGCTTGCTGCCGCCTCTACTTTTCCCTTGTGAAACGTAGAGGCATTTAAAGTTCTCCCTCATGCCTTCTTTCAAATAAATCTTGAGTAAACCGCAGCCATTCACGTGCTGCAAACGACAGATAGCGCTCTTTACGCCAAATCATGACTAAATGCCATGGGATCACCGGTTCAACAAGCGGCAGCACCCGAATGCGCTCTTTATCCAGTTCTCGGCAAATCGGCTCTGGGAGCAGAGCAACACCAAGATTGGCTGCCACCATTTCACTAATAAAATCCCATTGTGAACTTTCATATATGACCTGTGGATGAAATCCTACTCGTACACATTCTGCGATCACTCGGTCATGAAGGGCAAAATCTTTGCGAAAAAAAACAAAAAATTCTTGTTGCAATTCCGATAAGGTGACTTTTTCCTTTTCTGCTAACGGGTGTGAAGGATGAACAAGCACCATTAGCTTTTCTTTTACAAGTGAAAATGAATGAAACAGCGCCTCATTTGTTGGCGACAGCACTACTCCCATGTCAAGCTGACCGCTTTCTACATCGGCTTCTACTTTCTTCGCTCCATCTTCCACAAGATGAATGGTCACATCAGGATACTGCTCCCGAAACTTCCCGAGCACTTTAGGAAAAAAGCTCGATCCAATCATCGGAGGAAGCCCAATACTAATACGGCCCCTTTTCAAATTCATTAAGTCATCCAGCTCCGTTGATAAATTGTCAAAGGAGTTCACAATGTCTTGCGCTTGGGCGAAAATCACTTGTCCTGCATCTGTTAATTCCACCTGTTTGCCAGAACGGTTAAATAACTCTACTCCCAATTCTTCTTCAATGCTTTTGATCATTTTGCTAATGGTGGGCTGTGTAATATACAGAGACTGAGCGGCTTTCGTAAAACTCTTATACTGTGCAGCTTTTAAGAAATATTGCAAATGCCGGATATCCATTTTTTTCTCCTTTTTAATCATAGATAAAAAGAATGCTATAGATTCTATATATGCATTTTACCTATGAGAGCAGATGAAGTACACTTTTCTTTGAAAGGGGGAAATGGCATGGTGATGTTTCTTAAAAGCATCTTTCAAATAATCCTTTTATGCACCTTTTCTCTAGGTATGACCCAGCTAGTCAACTGGCTCGATTTGCCCATACCCGGCAGCATTTTAGGCATGTTTATTCTTTTTATCCTGCTTCAAACGAAAATCATTCGCCTGGAATGGATCGAGCTAGGTGCAAATTGGCTGCTAGCAGAGCTATTATTATTCTTTATTCCAGCTGCTGTTGGGATTATAAAATATAAAAATGTACTAATAGATGATGGTCTGTATGTCACATTAGTGATTGTTTTAAGCACCGCTGTCGTCATGGCTTGTACAGGTCTAACGGCTAAAAAAATTGCAGAAAGAAAGGAACAGAGACATTTATCATGATTGCTCTCTTTAGTCTTATATTGACAATTTGTTTGTATTGGGGAGCCAAATGGTGCTATAAACGAAAACCAAAAGTATATTTGTCTCCCTTGCTTACCGTGCCGGTCCTCGTTGTCGGCGGCTTATTTCTCACCCATACTTCATATGAAGCCTATGATACCGGCGCACACTGGCTAAGCCGGATGCTTGAGCCGGCTACTATTGCTTTTGCTGTGCCGCTCTATAAGTATTTCAATATATTAAAAAAACATGCAGCTGAAATTATACTAAGCGTACTATCCGGCTCGGTTACCGCTATTATTTCATCCATGGCGATGGCCAAAATGCTGCATTTAAATACAGAAATTGTTGATAGTCTCATCCCACGCTCTGTCACTACGCCTATCGCGATGGGTGTCTCTGAAAGCATTGGCGGCGTGCCCGCTATTACAGCTGTGTTCGTCATCATGACCGGGTTGCTTGGTTCTGTGATTGGCCCAATGATAATCCAGCTTTTGCGTATTGAGAATGACATTGCCCGCGGAGTGCTTCTTGGCACGGCTGCACACGGTGCTGGCACATCAAAAGCCTTTGAGTTTGGCTCGGTTACAGGAACCATTTCGAGCTTATCCATGATTATGGCTGCTCTTATTACGCTTTTCCTGACGCCGTGGATTCTACCGGTTATGCTTATCTTTTTTTAACTGTTGTGTAATACAAAAGGGACTTGTATCTAAAAGCAAGTCCCTTTTGTATTTCGTCATTGCACTCTAAGCAGCCCCCGTATAACACGAAGGACTGCCTTCGCAACCTGACTTCTACCGTAAAATAATACTGCCATTCAACTGTATATAAATAGGTTGTTTCCCTCCACAGTGAGACGACTGAGATTTTACAGGCGCATCTAACAGCTCAATATCCACCTGCTTAATTTGCCCGGTAAAAGGAAACTCCGGCACCGGATAATGAGGACTGACAGGTGTTAAGCGATCACGCCCAATGTCCAGCCCTTCAATTGAAAGGACAAATGGCAGAGTCCTCTCCAAATGAACGATGCCTGCTAATTCGTTATTAATATAAAGCTTTCCTATGCCCTGAATAAGCTTTTTTCTCTTAAATTCAAAACGGATAACCGAAAATCCAATCGGTACTTCTATAGACGATCGCACCTTATAAACCGTGCCTACATAGTTGTACTCGTATATTAAGTAGTTATCCTTTATATAGAGCGTATAACCGCTCGAATGGCTTCCATAAGCAATTAAAACGCCTTCTTCTGTAGTGTTCAAGCGAAGAATGGGAATGGTAATCGAATAAGAGGTTAAAGTCATTCTGGGAGCGGCACCACTGGGCAGATGAGCCATTCCTGGATAGTAAGTGAAGAGGGTTCTTCCTTCCTGCAAACCCTGATATCCTTTGTGAAACATCCTATCATCGAGAGGAAGGACATTGTACTTCTCCGCTTCCTCTACCCACCTTTCTTCCATTTCTTTTACCTTTTCGGGATACCGTTCTGCCAAGTTGTACTTTTGCGAGAAATCCTCATTGATATAATAGAGTTCCCATTTATCTTCATGGAAAGGAACACCTTTTTCATGATACGTAACAGCCATCCAGCCGTCATGCCAAATCGCCCGATTGCCAAGCATCTCAAAATACTGTGTTATCCGTTTGGTGGGAGCTTGAGGTTCCTTAAAGGTATCCTTCATGCTGACACCGTGCATCGGCATCTGGGCAACACCGTCAAATTCTTGCGGCGGAGCAATCTTTAAAATATCGAGGATAGTAGGCATAATATCAATAGCATGATAGAACTGGGAACGAACAGCTCCTTTATCACAGATTTCCTGAGGCCATTGAATAATGAGAGGAACACGGACCCCTCCTAAAAATGTATCTTGCTTATAGTATTTAAAAGGGGTGTTACTAACTTGAGCCCACCCTTTCGGATAATTTGGACTGACAGAGGCCCCCCCAATTTCATCTATTTTTTCAAAGAGCTCGTCGACACTCTCCCCAATTCCATTAAAATAGGCTGCATCATAGATGGAACCATTCCATCCACCTTCCTGGCTGCCTCCATTATCCGATAGCAAAACGATAATCGTATCATCCAATTGATCTTTGTCTCTTAAAAACTCTAAAAGCCGCCCAATTTGCTCATCGGTATGTGTTAAAAAGCCAGCAAACGTTTCCTGAAACCGAATAAATAAAGCTCTTTCCTTCTCAGTCAGTTCAGACCATGGCTTGATTCCGGGGTTGCGCTCTACCAGCTCAGCGTTCGGCGGGATGACACCTAATTCTTTTTGGCGCTTAAACCGCTCTTCACGGATATAATCCCATCCTTTGTCGTAGACCCCTTTATATTTTTCGATGAAAGATTTCGGCACTTGATGCGGCTCATGCTGTGCCCCAAAGGCTAAATATAGAAAAAATGGGCGTTCTGGAGTAACAGACAAGTGATCCGTCAAAAATTCCAATGATTTATCAACAAGATCCTCCGATAAATGATAATTTTGTTTTTTATCCCGCTGAACACGGTGATTGTCGTAAATTAAATCGGGCTCATACTGATCTGTCATCCCTAATAAAAAGCCATAAAATCGGTCAAACCCTTTAGCAAGCGGCCAATTGTCAAATGGGCCGCTGGAAGCCGCTTCATGACCGGGAACGAGATGCCACTTTCCAGCCATATAAGTAGCCATTCCATGCTTTCTTAAAATTTCTGCTATGAGAGCCGCGCGCTCTGTAATTCTTCCTCGTTTATTAGGATATTGAGGCCCCCAGTCCAATTCAGTTACCATCCCCACTCCAACAGCATGACAGTTACGGCCAGTCAGCAGACAAGCGCGAGTGGGTGAACATAAAGGAGTCACATTAAAATTATTGTACCTTAACCCATTGTGCGCGATTGAATCTATATAAGGTGTTTTGATTTCCGAACCGTAACAGCCTACTGCAGAAAACCCAACATCATCTAATACAATAAATACGACATTTGTTTTCTGTTTACCGATGTCTGTTTCCTTTTTCATTCCCCTCTTCCCTTCAAGTAAGATAGGCATAACTACATGAGAGTGTAGACGAAGCCTCTATTAGGCTGATGGAAACGTTTGTCAACAGCCTAATACATTATGAAGTGTATTTTGAGAACGAAATAGTTATGCTGACGGAACATAGAGGTTTATGTGCATAACAAAAAAAGCTTAACCTGTAAATGAGGTTAAGCTTCACTATCTATTGCCGTTGCTTTATTACGTTTTAGATGGGTCTTTTCTTAAGGATTTCTGGCCGATCGTTATTTAGAACGTGATTGCTCCGCGAATTGATTGAAATCCGGCATAGTTGGATTAGATATATAGTGTCCGCCTTCTACTTGAATCGTTTGTCCTGTAATAAATTTAGACTCATCAGAAGCAAGGAATAAAACGGTATAGCCAATGTCGTCCGCTTCCCCGTGGTATGGCAACGCATTATATTTAGCGAAAATATCAAGCACCGCTTCCGGCATATTGTTTTTAGCTGCAGGAGTTAAAATTAATCCTGGGGCTACTCCATTACAGCGAATACCATCTTTTCCGTATTGTGCTGCAATGTATCTTGTCAAATTCACAACAGCGGCTTTAGAAGCGCCGTAAGCAGAACGCAAGGCATCGCCAGCAAAGGCGGCCATAGAAGCGGTATTAATGATCGAGCCGCCTCCCGCTTTAATCATATGAGGGATGGCAAACCGGCTGCCTAATAACACACTTTTTGTATTAACATTCATTAAACGGTCCCATTCTTCTAAATCCATATTTACAACGTCCAAATCTTTATGAAGGTTTGTTAAGCCTACATTGTTAAAAAGGACGGTAATCGTTCCATATTGTTCAACTGTGAAATCAACAGCCGCTTTAATAGACTCTTCCTTTGAAGCATCTAAAAATACCGCCGCTGCTTCACCCCCTTGTTTCTTTATATTCTCTGCAGCCTCTTTGGCTCCTTCAATGTTAAAGTCAGCAATAATAACCTTTGCTCCTTCTTTTGCCATTAAGGTAGCAGCCGATAATCCAATTCCAGAAGCGCCTCCTGTAACGAGAGCTACTTTTCCCTCTACACGTTTCATTTCCTTCACTCCTTTATATATTGCTACTCTCTTAGCTATTCCCCACTGATTAACTCAATGATAACTCTTTCATCCTTAAAATATTTTAACATTTAAATATTAACTTTCAAAACAATTTGTTTATCCAGTTTTCCCCTATATTTCCCCGGCTTTTTTACATATTCTTTCTCTCAATTGGAAATGATAGGAGACGTGAAGAAAGGACGGAGTACAGAATGGACAATTTACTCATTGCGCGGTCCCTGTTTGGCACAACGATGGCTTTTCACATTATTTTTGCCACTATTGGAGTCGGACTGCCCTTAATGATTTTGACGGCAGAATTGCTTTATCAAAAAACGAAGGACTTAGACTATGTGGTGATGGCCAAACGCTGGACCAAAACATTTGCCGTTTTGCTTGGAGTTGGCATTCCAACCGGTACGATCGCTGGCGTTCAATTATCTCTTCTTTGGCCTGGCTTTATGGAGGTTATCGGACGCGTCATGCCGCTGCCATTTCAAATTGAAATCTATGCTTTTTTCATAGAGGCCCTCTTTATGTCTATTTACGTCTATGCAGCCGAAAGAATTGCTCCATGGATGAGAGTTATCAGCTTAACGTTAGTTGCTCTAGGAGCGCTCGCATCGGCTGTTTTGATCACCAATGTGCATGCTTTCCAAGGCACTCCCGCCGGATTCCGTTATGAAAATGGCAAATTTCTTGATATTAATCCATGGGAAGCCTTCTTTAATCCGAGCTTCTTTGTTACGGCTGGACATGTCGCCTTATCGGCCTATGTTGTTGGCGCTTTTGTAGTAGCTTCCGTTGCGGCCTTTAAAATGATGAGAAATAAATATGGTTCAAGAGTATATCTTTTTCATCAAAAAGCGTTAATGGCAAGCCTTGTTTTAGGAGGAATCTTTTCTTTTTTAACAGCGATTAACGGGCATGAATCGGCCCAGTATTTACATGAATACCAGCCAGAAAAATTAGCGGCTGCTGAAGGCTTGTTCGAAACACAGTCACATGCTCCTTTAGCGATCGGAGGCATTACGGATCGGGAAACCCAGACGATCAAAGGGGCTATTGAAATTCCCTGGTTATTAAGTTTTCTAGCAGGCAACAGCTTTGACACGGTTGTGGTCGGGTTAAATGACTTTCCCGAAGAATTGTGGCCGCCCTTGTTTATTCACACACTTTTTAATGCTATGGTCGGGATCGGTTCATTGCTTATTCTCATTTCGCTAGCGGGGATTGTATGGAAAAAGTTTATGAAAAAGGACCGCTTTCCAAAATGGTTTTTGTGGGTGTTAGTGGCATCCGGCCCGCTAGCGGTGATTGCGATTGAATGCGGTTGGATCTTCGCTTGTACAGGAAGGCAGCCATGGGTCATTTATCGAGTGTTGGCTACCGCTGATTCAGTTACCTCCGCAACCAACTTAGGCGTTCTTTTCCTCTTATTCTTTAGTGTATATGTACTTCTAGGCATTACCGTTGTAGCAGTGCTGTTGTACTTTTTTAGAAAGAATACAGAGTTGGATGATATCCAAAAGGCTGAAAAAGGCGCTTAACGATTCTACTTACATGTATAGGAGGCCCTATTGATGACAAATGAATTAATCGCGATCACAATCTTGTGGGGGTTTGTATTTATTTATTCTATTATGGCAACGATGGACTTCGGTGCAGGCTTCTGGTCGATGATTTACATAAACCGGGAAAAAACAAGGGCGACGAATATTGCCAACCGCTACTTATCCCCCACTTGGGAAGTGACAAACACGTTTATCGTCGCCTTAGTTGTTGCTGTGTATAGCTTATTTCCGAAGGCCGCTTACACGCTCGGTACAATTCTGCTCGTTCCAGGAAGCATGATTTTGTTATTACTGGCGGTCAGAAGTGCCTTCTTAGTCTTTTCAAATATTGCAACTGAGTATAAAAAGCCGCTAACGTATGTTTCAGGTATTACCGGCATTTTAATTCCCGGCCTGTTAATTAGTGTGCTGCCAGTTGCTCACGGCGCATTCATCGAGTACGAAGGCGGTCACCCGTCTTTAAACCTCCAAAAGCTGTTTACGAGCCCGAATGAATATGCCTTTATCGGCTTTGCGATTAGCAGCACCCTTTTTTTGTCTTCTTTATTGCTAGCAGATTATTCGAAAACCTCTAATGAAATGGAGGCTTACAAAGTTTATTTAAGAGACTGCCGCATTTTAGGTCCTATTTCATTGTTAATGGCTTTTGCGATTATGCTGACTTTAAGAGCAGAAACACCTTGGCTATACACACGCATGATGAATGATTTGCCTTTGTTGTTCGTTTCACTCGGCTTCTTTTTAATTGGCGGGATTAGTCTGTTCCTTCCATCCTTTCCGAACAAAGAAGAGAGGGGAATGCCAAGAATTGCCGTCATTGCGGTTACAATTCAATATTTCATTGCTAGTTATGTGTACGGGAAAGCTCATTTGCCGTATATGGTCTATCCTAACGTAACGATTCAATCAGGCTTCACAGACCCCAATTCTTTTATGGCTGTGTTCATCACGTACATTGCCGGCTTTGCCATTCTCTTTCCCGGCTTTATTTATTTTTGGAGATTGTTTATGCACGATAAAAAATACTTGCGGCAAAAAAGTTCCTAGCCATGAAAAAAGCTTAACGGGCTACAAGCCCGTTAAGCTTTTAGACTATTGAGAAACGTTGGCTTTCTTCGTTGCTCGCCAGATACTGCGCCTCGAAAGACAAACTTTTTCAATCAGCCTGATGATATATAAAGTAGACTTTGCTTACAATCATTCCTACCAATAAAAAACGATGGTGAACAGCCTAAAAGCTTTGCTTTATTGCTGCCAATAATCCAGCACGGACGTAACCAGTACTGACAACGCGTAGATAAGCAAAATGACTTGTAACAAGTTTACTTTTCTCTTGCGTTGATTTATGAAAAAAAGCCCTATACAGATAATTGCTAGGAGGATACTCGTCACATTGAGTAAAAGTTGGTTTTCTACCATTGCTCTTACGTAAACACGATTGTTTTATTACCATGAACAATAATTTTATCCTCCACATGCCAGGAAACCGCCTCAGCAAGTACACTTCTTTCTACATGACGACCAGCAATCTTAAGGTCTTCTGCTGTGTAACGGTGATTTACCCGCAGGATGTCCTGTTCAATAATCGGTCCCTCATCTAGCTCGTTTGTCACATAATGCGCAGTCGCTCCAATTAATTTTACCCCACGGTTAAAAGCTCGCACATAAGGATTTGCCCCTACAAATGCCGGCAAGAAAGAGTGATGGATGTTAATGATTTGATTTGGATATTTTGATATAAAACCAGGAGAAAGGATTTGCATGTATCTCGCTAAGACAATAAAGTCTACTTTTCCTTCCATTAGTTCCATTGCTTTTTGTTCCGCCTCTTCTTTCGATTCATGGGAAAGCGGAATATGGTAATACGGAATGCCATAGCTCTCTACTACTTCTTTTAAATCTGGATGGTTACTAATCACCATTGGAATTTCAACTGGGAGCTCCTTTGATTTCCAGCGCCAAATTAATTCTAACAGACAATGATCCGCCTTAGAGACAAAGATAGCCATGCGCTTGGCTTTTTCTTTGTTTCTTAATTCCCACTCCATTGGATAGGACTCGGATAACTCCCGCAACCCTTGTTCAAGCTTCTCAACGGCTGTATCCGTCTCTTCCATATCAAATTCAATTCTCATAAAGAAAATGCCGTCTTTTGGATTCGTCGTATGCTGGTCAAATTGAACAATATTCGCTTTGTGCTCCAGCAAAACATTTGACACAGCTGAAATAATGCCCGGCTTTTCCGGACAAGTGACTAACAATTTAAAGTAATTAAGATTCCCCTTTTTATGCAAAACTCTTCCTCCATCCTTAAATGTTATATTCATTTCAAAAAGAACTACTCTATCGCACAGTCGCTTGAAGTAAAGCTTTCCCCCACTAGAAAACCTAATTCTTCTGTGTAATCAACCTGTGTTTCTGTATCTAAGTACCGTTCGGTAAAACGATCCATTCGAATTTCAATTCCTTGACAGTCAATCACTTTATCATTTCGGCGCGGCTCATCAAATACAAGCTGAAACCTCACAGATACACCACATCCGCCAGCGACATCCGCATCAATTCTTGGACTATTCTTTTCCTCTAGTACCATTGCTTTTAACTGTTTTACAGCCGGCTCTGTTAATCTGATCACGATTATTCCACCCCTTCCTGTAAGCGTTTTCCCTGGTATATACCCTTCTCCATTTGTCGGCTTTCAACCACTTCCCGACACTTTTTATACACGCAAAAAAGGACAGAAAAGGGTAACGTTCCCTTCTCTGTCCTTTTACCTGAGAGTTTAACTCCATCCAGCGATCGGATTGAGCCTTCCCCTTTGGTGGCGTATTTAAACGCGCTCTCCAGAGGTGCGTCCCATTGTGGTTCTTCTACCTGAGAGATTGATTCCAAGGGTCTTTTTGGAACTTGCTCCTTCGGTGGCTCACTGCTTGCACTCTCCCACAATCGTCATCCGCTATTTTCATTCAGAATAATTGAAATATTAATGATTGTCAATTGCTTTTATTTTTCTTTGACGATTCCGCTTACAAAAAAAGAGGGAACCATTAGTATCCCTCATGACGAAAAATCAAAAACCGTTCATTGTCATTCTTTTCATAGAGCCCTGGCACCTTCACTTCTTTTAAAAGCTGAAATGGAGTATACATCTCGAGAAATTGAATGTATTCGGCCGTTGGGTAGTAAAGAACAATATCAACAGACCGCTGTTGTTCTTCAACTGAGCTCATAATATTGTGAACGACTTTCATAAAAATTTGGATAGAAAACGGGTTAAAAAAATAAAAGCGATTATCTTCCTTCCCAATTTTATAGTCCTCTGCGGCACAACATTCAAAGCGGATAGAACGAACGGGACTCTTTTTTTTCTTCATATACTCGGCCAGATTTTCAATCGCTTCCTGGTATAGCTGTCCATTCACCTCAACCCCCGTGCCCCGCACGTTAAACCGATAGTGAATATAAAATAACAGACGCCCTTTTCCACAGCCGAAGTCTACGACTCCGTCCGTTCTCTTTAGCTCGTATTCCCGGAACAACTCGTCTATTGCTTCATAAGGGGTTGCTTCATAACGATTATAATGAAGCGACTGATAGAGCCATTCCCATGTGCCGCCTGTCTGAATTTTGAGCAGACGGTCGTACTCTTTTTCATTCATTGCAGTTCCCCAATTCGTTTTTCTCTATTATAAGACAGCCGCTTTCTCCTGCTCAAATAACGATCCTATCTCTGTGGTCAGTAAAATGGCGAACATGGCGAGTAACGGACACTCCCCTTACTCAAACAAGCTTTTAAACTCTCCATATCCTTCTTCGTCTAGCTTATCCTTTGGCACAAAGCGAAGAGCGGCTGAATTAATGCAGTAGCGCGCCCGATCTGGACCGGGACCGTCATCGAACACATGGCCTAAGTGGGAATCAGAGGTTTTCGCCCGTACTTCAATCCGCCTCATGCCATGAGAAGTATCGAGCTTTTCCTCTAACTCTATACGGCGCAAGGGCTTTGTAAAACTCGGCCAGCCGCAGCCAGCATCATATTTATCAGTCGAACTAAACAATGGCTCTCCTGAAATAATGTCGACGTAAATCCCCTCTTCTATATGATTCCAATACTCATTGCGAAACGGTGGTTCCGTTGCGTTATGCTTTGTCACTTCATATTGAAGCGGTGTTAATTCTTGACGCAATTGCTCATCTGTTTTCCGATTCTTCCAATTTTCACGAATAAACTTTGCCCGTCCAGACCCTTCTCTATAAAGATTATAATGGAAAGGGTTCTTTTTATAATAATGCTGATGCTTCTCCTCCGCCCGGTAAAAAGGACCTGCCGGCAGGATGGCCGTTACAACGGGCTTTTGAAAACGGCCGCTCGCTTCAAGCGCTGTCTTCGAAGCCTCTGCTAATTCTTTTTGTTCTTCGTCATGATAAAAAATCGCCGTTTTATAAGACAAGCCCCGATCATTAAATTGCCCGCCCGCATCTGTCGGATCAATTTGCTGCCAGAATAGTTCCACTAATTTTTTATAGGGAAAAACAGCCGGGTCAAACTTTATTTGGACCGCCTCATAGTGGCCGGTTGTATCAGAGCAAACCTCTTCATATGTCGGATTTTCCGTGTGACCGCCTGTGTAGCCTGAAACAACCTCTTTAATTCCCGGCTGCTCGTCAAAAGGCGAGACCATGCACCAGAAACATCCTCCGGCAAACGTAGCTAACTTCCATTGTTCAGCCATGAAACAACACTCCTTTACCTCTATTTTTTGTTTCCAATCTTCAAAAGTTTTTTATATGCCGATAAAAATTGACCCCAATCCCTTTTTTCACCCCAAAAGCTGCGAATGAGATTGGCAAATGCTTCATACTTTCCTTCATAAGGGAACCAGTTCACTTCTCTTTTCTTATGACCCTTGTCTACCATAACAGCGGTCTGCACACAAAAACTCTGCATGCCCACATCTCCATGATAAGCGCCGATCCCTCCTTCTTTTACTCCTCCATAAGGAAGATAAGGATTGGCTACAGTGATAATGACATCGTTAATCACAGCATTTCCCGATATGAGCCGGGATACAATCCGTTTCCCCCGATCTAAGTCGGCCGTCCAAACGCTGGCATTCAGGCCAAAGCGGGTATCATTCGCTAAAGCAATGGCTTCCTCTTCCGTCTCAAAGGACATAACCGGCAGCACCGGTCCAAATGTTTCTTCTTGCATAATCGCCATTTCGTGATCAACCTTCGTTAATATTATAGGTTTAATAAACATCTGATCCTCCCCCCACTGATCGGGATGGTCACCGGCAATCAATTCTGCCCCTTTTTCGAGTGCGTCTTTTACATGTGCTTTAATGATGGCGGTTTGTTGAGGGAAGGTCATCGAACCAATATCGCTGTCAGCAGCTGTCCCTTGCTTTAAAGCTTGTGCTTCCTGAACTAAACGGTCGACAAACTCTTGATAGATGGACTTGTCCACATACACCCGTTCAACTGACATACACACTTGACCGCTATTTGTAAAAGCTCCCCAAATAGCTCCTTGTACAGCTCTTTCCATATTGGCATCGGCGCAAACAATCATCGGATCTTTGCCGCCAAGTTCCAACAAAGTCGGGATCAATTGTTTGGCTGCTTCTGCTTGAATAATTTTTCCTGTTCGGACAGAACCCGTAAAGTGAATAAAATCAGGCTTTCCTTTTACGAGGGCTGCGCCTAGTTCCTTGCCGCCATGGGCAACTTGCAATAGACCAGCGGGAAAACCAGCTTGTTCAAATAACTGTTCAATCAGTACTCCCACCATCGGGGTAATTTCCGATGGCTTTAAAATAACAGCATTTCCCGCAACGAGCGCTTCCACAATCGGAATCATCGAAAGCTGAAACGGAAAATTCCACGGAGAGATGACTAATACTGTTCCCCGCGGCTTGTATTCAATGTAAGAGTATTTTCCAATAAATGCAATCGGCGTTTTTACTTTTCTTGTTTTCAACGCCGCTGCCGCCCTCTTTTCAATATGTGAAATGGAATCTACAACGGTCATTACTTCCGTTGTTAAAGCTTCAACAGCAACTTTTCCAGTGGAATCATGAATGACTTTCACGATATCGTCTAACTGTTCCACAATAGAAAGCCTTAGCTTTTGAAGGAAATGAACCCTTTCGGAAATTGACAAGCCAGACCAAGTTAAAAAGGCTTTATTCGCGTTGGTATATAGGTCTTTAGCTCTCTCTAAAGGCGTCTCTTCTAGTGTGCCAATTACCTTCTTCGTTGCCGGACTTTTCACCGTCCATGTCATGTCTGTTCCTCCTTAATGAACCACAATCATCTTGTCGTGACTTTTCGATGCTTCTGATAAAATTGTACAGCAGCTGGAACATAATCGGCAAAGTCTGGACACTGAATGCCGGCACCTTTTAGCTCTCTTATCGCTTCTGGACGGTCATACTCTGTTTTCAATAGAAAATACTGAATCATCTCTTTTTCTGCCAGGATCCACCGCCGATAGCAAGGAAGAAACAATAGGTAGCGGAATCATATATTGGATGTTTGGCCTATTAGCGTTTCACAAATGACCCGATAGACATCCTTTGTTTTATAAAGGTTCGGATCTGTTAAAGGATAAACCTTATTTTCGCCTCTCGGGTCCAGTGCTAAAAAGCAAGCGGCACTTACAATGTAATCAACCGGAACTAAGTTAAATCCTCCTTCTCCTTTTCCAAGGTAAGGAATCGGTAACCTCGCAAGCTTATCTAAAAATCTCATCATAAAATAAGGCCCATCAAAATGGCATTCACTCATTACAAAAAAAGACAGGCCGTACCCAAAGAGGTCGTGTCTGTCTTTTGCTTATCCATAAGTGGTCATTCTTTATCAGAATCGGAAAACTCGGATTCAATTCGTTTCATGAATTCTTCTGCAGCACTGTACCCTTGCTGCTGCAAATACCAGTTATTCGCTGCCGCTTCAATTAATCCGGCTACATCACGACCCGGCTGAAGCTGAATTTGAATGTGTGGAACACGAACACCCATGTATTCTGTGAACTTCGTTTCAACTTCCAGTTCGTTATTTAACGTATTGTTCTGCCACTTCGTCAGCTCAATATCAAGCGCAATCCGCGTCTCTTCCTGAAAAGCCTTTCGTCCATATAAACGGACGACATTCAACAAACCAACACTGCGCAACGCGAGGAATTCCTTGTTCTTTTCATCATGAGTACCGAGCAGCGTTTGCGGACTTAGCTTCTTGAGTACTACGATATCATCCGCAACCAATCGGTGCCCGCGGCCAATCAGTGTGTGGGCGGTTTCGCTCTTTCCAACTCCTGATTTCCCCCGCAGCAAAATGCCGATTCCCGAAACATTTACACAAACGCCATGTACGGCAATTTCCTGTGCCAACGTCTTCGTCAAATAAGCATCTAATTTTCCAACAAATTCATAAGTGGATTGATCCGTGCGCAACAAAGGAATCTTTTCCTCTGTGCAATACTGCGGCAAATACATTAATTCCTCTTCATGAGCGGTGACAATAATGCAAGGGGGATGGTATTTCACAATATTGCCGATCCGCAGCTTGCTTTCGCTGTCGCTCAATCTATGTAGGTAGTTTATTTCATTGTTGCCGAGCACCTGGACGTGTCCACTTGGGAAAAAATCAAAGTAATCAATAAACTCCAATCCCGGACGCTGAGTTGGAGACTTTTCAATCTTCCGATGCAGCTGATCCTCTCCAGCTAATACCTCTAATGAAAATCTACGGACTATATCTCCAACCGTAATGGATTTCATCATGAACACTCTCTCCTTGCTTCATCTCTTTAAAAACCTGATAGACTAAATCAGCAGTCTGTTTTTTTCCTAGCCTCTTAGCATTACACTCTAATTTAACATAATAATGGCATGATTATTGCACAAGTTGACTTTGTTCAATAAATGTTAACCTTTATATGATGAAAGCGTTTTATCATGCCTATTTAGTGGCACTTGGATTACTAGATAGTGCTTACCATTTAGTATTTACCAGTTTCCTGAATAATTACATTATATCGGAAAATACTCCTTAACATTCTGTTTTTAATTTATTTTCCAATTATTTACCCAGAACATAAAGAAGCCCTAGGTACAGGTTAACAGTATGCTAGGGCTAACAATGTAGTATATTGAATTTTTTAGTGAAAATTACTGCGACTATATGGTGGAAGAATAAAGAATCCTTCCATTTAGCTACATTAAAAGCTTTCGTCTAAATCAGCTGAATGCGTAACGCGATTTCGTCCGTTAAACTTAGACGTATATAAAGCCTTATCTGCTTTAGCCAATATAGAAATATTCGTATCATGCTCTGTGAAAGTAGCTGCGCCGATGCTTATCGTTACAGGACAACAGCTCCACGGCGCCTCTTCAACAATCTTCCGCAGCCTTTCAGCTGCCTGTTTTGATTGCATTTCATTCAATTCTGGCAAAAGAATAATAAATTCTTCTCCACCATAACGGGCTATAGTGTCACTTTCTTTTGAATTGGCCTCGAGAATCCCGGCAAATTCTCGTAAAACTTGATCCCCAGTCAGATGACCATACGTATCATTCACTTTTTTAAAATGATCGATATCCATAATTAGAAGAGAAAAAGGAGTTTTAGAAAGAAAAAAATGGTCAATATGCGAATCTAGCTTTTCAATAAAATAACGCCTATTTCTTAATCCAGTTAAGGTATCTGTGACTGCCAGACTCTCTAATTTAGCATTTAACCGCATAAGTTCTTCTTGCTTTCTTTCGACATCACGATGCAATGCCTCTAATTTCTCAAGTGCCTCATCTTTAATCCGGTAAGCTTCCTCTATTTCTCTCTTTGCATTGCGGATTTCTTTCTCGTAATCAATCCGCCGGGCCATCTTTACAAAAACACAGTCTATCTTCTCTGTTTCATTCTCTTCATAGCTTTTTCCATTTAAAAGAACAGGGATGCTCTCCCCTTTGCTGGATTTCAATGTTAAATACATCTCATCTACGTGTCCATACAATTGGATAAATGGGTAAAAGTATGTGTGAAACAGAAATTTATTCGCCATGGACATAATCGACTCAATATGATGATTCATAAGGTCCTCTCTGCCGTAACCGACCATATCAAGAAACGTTTGATTGACATGGCTGATAATTCCTTGACTATTAATAGTCATATATCCACAAGGAGCACGGTCTAGCCGTTCATCCATTTAATACACCCTCTCAATCCATATAATCCTCTTTAAAGCTTGAAAGATACTCTTTTATAAGGCGGACTGTCTCTTCGGGGTGACTTAAATGCGGGTAATGTCCTTTGGCCTCCATTAAGCGAAACGTGCTATTTTTAAGATGACTCTCTAAGTACTTTCCTACTCCTACAGGAACAATACTATCTTCTGAGCATTGTAAAATAAGAGACGGTGTTTCCACTTTTTCCAAATCTCCCCTATGATCGGAGAAAAAAGTGACTTCGGCAAACTTGCGGGTAACAGCCGGGTCTGTTGAGCAGAAGCTTGTCTCTAACTCTTTAGTAAGAAGAGGACGGTCTGAATTGTTCAGTGCAAGAGGGGCAAGATAACTTGCCCAGCCCACAAAGTTCATCTCCATCATATCCAATAATTCTTCGACATCTTCTCGCTCAAAGCCTCCATAATAACCGGATTCATCATTTAAATAACGGGGAGATGGTCCGACCATAATCAAACATTCAAAATATTCCGGTCTTCGAATAGAAGCCATCATTCCTATCATGGCACTGATAGAGTGTCCTACAAATATCACTTTGCCTGCATTTAAGGCTTCCATAACCTCTAGCAAATCCTTTACATATCCTTCAATGGTTCCATATCTTTCATAAGAATAGGCCGTTAAATCTGACTTTCCTGAACCCACATAATCGAATAGCACGACTCGATATTCTTTTTCAAATTGAGGGGCAACAAACCGCCACATATTTTGATCGCATCCAAAGCCGTGCCCAAAAACAATTGTCTTTTCCCCTTGACCAAAAACTTTTACATTATTACGAACAAGAATATTTTCCATTTAATAAAATCCCCTAATGTTCATATTTCTTATTCTTCTGCTGGACCGCCATATTCAAAATAATTTTTAGCTGTCTCCCAAAGCCCTACTTTCGATAAACTTGGCAAACGTGATTGCAGTAATTCCCAGAAGACTATAGTCATAACCTCGGCTGTTGGATTCAATCCATTAAATTCCTCAGTATCAAGATTAAGGTGTTTGTGATCGAATTTTTGTATGATGGTTTCATCTACTATTTCATCGAGTTGAGCCAGGTTTATAATCATTCCTGTTACAGGATCAATTTCTCCTTCTACCGTTACTTCAAGAACATAGTTATGCCCATGTCCGTTCGGGTTGTTGCACTTTCCAAAAATCTCTTTATTTTCTTCATCAGATAGCTGATCACTGTGCAATCTATGTGCAGCCGAAAAATGATATTTTCTTGTTAATTGAATCATTGAATTTTCCCCTTTTTGAGAAAACAAAAATGGATTCTCGTGCAATATTATTCTATCAAGTTTACAGCCATTAAATCTATCTTTCAATTCATTCCATATATAATTCACAATATTTTCCGTTGTTGGAATGTGTTCTTTAAAAAAAGAATGTTCCCGGTTTAAAAATTTTCCATCTAACTCCTCTAAAACTACGCTCTTTACTATTCTATCAACATCCGTAATATTCACTACGATGCCTGATGAAGAATTAAGGTCTCCTTTGACCGTTACTTCTAATGTATAATCATGCCCGTGGCCGTTAGGGTTGCTGCATAGACCAAATGCTTTTCTATTTGTTTCTTCATCCCAAGCATCAATCCGATAACTATGAGCTGCTGAGAACTCCACTTTTCTTGTTAGTAAAATCAAGATTTCATCTCTCCCTGGTGCAAGAATTGATCAATATAGGCTCTCTTACTATTCGCTTTTTCTGTTTATCTTAGTGAGTGCAGCTTCTTGTATCTCACTGAATGCCTTATAAAACTCTTCTATCGATAAAGGCTTGCTAAATAGATAGCCCTGTACTTCATTGCATTGTTGCTGTTGAAGGAATTGAAGCTGTTCAGCTGTTTCTACGCCTTCTGCGATAACATTGACCTTTAGATTATGAGCCATCGCGATAATGGTCGTAATAATTTTATTATCATCAGAGTCTTCCTCTATATCTTGAATAAAGGACTTGTCGATCTTTAAAGTATGGAACGGGAACTTCTTAAGATAGCTTAGCGAAGAATATCCTGTTCCAAAGTCATCGATTGCAATCTTGACCCCTAGATCTTTTAGCGCCTTCAGCTTGGCAATCACATAGGATTCATTGTACATAGCGATTGTCTCTGTAATTTCCAGTTCTAAATATTGTGGTGCAAGTCCCGTTTCCTTTAATATCTTGCTAACGATTTCTACCAAGTTCGCTTGTTGAAATTGTCGCGGAGAAAGGTTCACTGATACACCCATTTTAGGCAGACCTAGCCTTTGCCATTCTAGGCTTTGTTTGCACGCTGTGCGCAATACCCACTCTCCAACTGAAACAATTAATCCAGTTTCTTCAGCTAGCGGAATAAATTCTTGAGGGGAGATCATACCCAGTTGCGGGTGTCTCCAACGAATCAAGGCTTCACTTCCAGTTATTTTTCCGGTATTTATATCAACTTTAGGCTGGTAATACAAAGTAAACTCATCATGCTCCAACGCCTGACGCATGCCTTTTTCTAAAATCGCTCTTCTTTGAATCCAATCATTCATATCAGCTGTATAGAATTGAAGATTGTTTCTCCCCTGTTCTTTAGCACGATACATGGCCATATCAGCATTCTTAATCACATCTTCAACGTGTTTACCATCTGCCGGATACATACTGATTCCGATACTTGATGTGATAAACAGTTCATTTCCTTCATAAATGAAGGGCTTTTCTAATTCTTTTAAAATAGTTTGTGCCCTATCATTCGCTTCCTTACAGCTAGTGTTAGGCAGAAGCAAAATGAATTCATCTCCACCAATACGTGACATCATCTCTCCTTCTTTAAGAAGGGAAGAAATACGATTCGTGACAGCTCTTAAAATAGCGTCCCCTGCAGAATGTCCAAGTAAATCATTAATGAATTTAAACCTGTCCAAATCGAGGAATAAAAATGCCATCGTTTCCTTATCGTTTGAATTCGCTAACTCTAATGCCGTTTTATTAAAAAAGCGCAAATTTGGAAGCCCAGTTAAAAAATCGTAATAAGCGTGATATTGGATTTCTTCATTTTTTTTCTTAAGCTCATCGGTATGATCCAACAAATTCAACGACATGACATTCACTTGATTAGCAAGCGCCCCTAATTCGTCACGACGTTCAATTATTACCTGTTCCCCAAAATTTCCCTTGGCAATTTCGTCAACTTTTAGTAAAATTTGATTAATAGGACTGACAATATACCTAGATAAAAAGTAACTAACAATAAAAACTAGTACTAAAATAGCAATCGAAATGATGAGGTTATTCAATAACTGCTTGTTCAGTACGTCTTGAATTACTTTATAATCTGTTACGATTCCAATTACATAAGGATTTTGAGCAGAAACAGGAATAAAGCTCTTAAGGACTTTTTTACCATTCACTGTGCTCTGTACACTGATTGGTTTACCCGTTTTCATTGCTTTTCTGACAGCTGAAACATCTACGTTTTTATCTTTATACTCGTATTCACCAAATTGAATGGCCTTATTTTCTAGTTCAATAAATTTCTTTCCGTTCTGTTCTGTATAAACTGGCGGAAGGCCAAAGGTGTTTGGGTTAAATCCAGTAATATTCAGTAAACTCTTGTTGTTGCTTAATGTTTTCTTCACGATAGCGTCAGGACCAATGTGTTCTTCAAAGTCCATAATCCGTTTGTCCCTCATATAGGGACTGATTATATAGTTTGTTGTGCCATCATAATAGTATCCCCATTTATCAACATGATCAGGATTGGAGGCAGAGACATTCATAGGGCCTGACCAATAATTTGATAATTTTTGACCCTGAGGAATTGTGACATTTTTATTAGAAAATAGCTGTTGAAAGGCAGTATACCAATATCCCCATTCTTTAGTACTTAAATTTCTCTCTTGCGGATCAGAAGACTTGACTCCTACGATGTCTCCTTTTTCTTTGACTAGTAGGGTTATATAGGAAACATCGAGCTTTTTGCTAAGCTCTACAAGTTGTTCATTCGTCACTTTATTGATATCGGGATCAAGCGCATTCTGCGCCGCAATGGCTGCGGCACGAAGCTTTTCCCCTATTGCATTCTCCAAAGACTCTACTCCAAATTGTGAATGGTTAATGGCTATACTAATTTCCTTTACTAAGAGTTCCATCTGTTTTTCTTGATCTTTGATTAATAGGTCTCTCGTATAGTAATAGGATAATATATTGTTTAAAATGAGTATTAACGTGACTATCGTAGAAAAAATGAATGAAAGTTTTTTCTTCAGAGACAAACTCTCTCCCCCAATGCAGGTTGTTTTTTATAGTGATTACAATACACCCTTTGGAGGAGTTAAGGTGATTTCATCCATCCGAACATGAAGTGGAGTAGCAGCCACAAATGACACTACACGCGCTACATCATTAATATGCAGCATATCTTCAGGAGAAAATCCTTCGACACCTTTCCAAATATCCGTGTATGTTGCACCTAATTGAAGATTTGTAGTGAAAATATTATGTTTATACCATTCTTCTGCCAAAACACTGCCTAAGCCGCTCAGTGCTTGTTTAGAAGCCGCATATATAGAATTTAACGGCAAACTCCTTTTCGTGGCGATAGAACTAATATTAATGATGCGCCCTCCTTCTTTCTCCAGTAACGGGAAGGCATTTTGGATGCAGTGAAACAAACCAAACACATTCGTTTGAAAAACATCTTCCCATTCCTTAGGAGTAAACTCTTCAAATGCCTTAAAGTAACCAATGCCTGCATTGTTAACCAGCACGTCTATAGCTTCATGCTGTTCACCGATCCTGTTAAAAGCGTTCTTTATTTCTTCTTCATCCATGATGTTCATTTGCAGAGGGATCACATTTTTCACATCACTGTTTACTTCTTTCTCTCGGGTCGTCGCATAGGTGATGAAACCTTGTTTCGCAAGATTTCGGCTAATTCCTTCGCCAATCCCTTTTAACCCACCTACAACAACAGCAACTTTATCTCTCATATTGCACCTCTTTTTGCTTAGTTACTTTGTAAATATAGCCAAAAATATCTGTTAATAGATAGTAATCACTATATTCTTTCATCCTATCAATCCAATTACCTGCGACTTTTAAATCAACATTATGAGCTCTTTGCTGTAACGCAGCAAAATCGAAAACATACTGATTTTCCTCAATTTCCCCATGGTCAATATGGTACAAAATCCAATTTAATGGATTGTCAATAATGAGCTCACAGCCACTTTCGGTTACCAATGGTACGGGCCTTGGGACGATAGCTGGAGCCGCAGCATCAATTCCTTCAGACGTTATAGAAGGCATAATTAATTGAAATGTAATATGTTGATTTTCAAGCAAATCTATTTCAGGAGTATACTCATATGCTTGCACCGTAACAGGTGTGTTCCCCAGCTCGTTCTTTAATCCTTGAAGTTCATTTAAGGAAAATGGAATTTTCGTTTTTTTCGTATATTCACTTCCTTGGAGATACGTTCTATTAAACTCCTCAACTAGCTGATGCACCGTCACATCAACCCCTAATGTGCCTATTCTGCTCGCTGTAGTCTGGATAGCTAATCGAGAATTATCACTCGCCAGCCATCTTCGATTCATTTTTTCTGCCGTAAAAGATAAAGAGCCGCTTCCACAATAGAAATCCCCCACTAAGTCTCCTTCACTTGTCGTCATTTCTAAAATACGCTCCATAAGTTTTTCAGGTTTTTGTGTAGCATAAAATGTATCTTCTTCTCCCAGGTGTTCATACTGCCCAACATCATCCCAAACGGATGAATAAGAAACGTCCTTCTTTTTAAAGTAGTGATCTGTTTTAGCATAAAAAAATAAAGATTCATGATTAAGGCCAAATTGCGACTTCTTATATACCGCGTTATCCGCAAATTTCCAAACGACTTCTCCAAGAAACCGATTGGGTCCAAATATTTCATCTAAAATTACTTTTAAATAATGCCCTTCTTTTTGTGATGTATGAAAAACAAGGATTCCTTTTTCATTTAGCAACTCTCTAGCAGCTGCGATTCTCTCTCGGTAATTAGAACGATAAATATCCGAATGATAGAAGTTTTTAATAGTGGCAGCCTCATTCCACGGATCAATAATACGTTCATCTAACCTCTTATTAAACACAGAAAAAACCCAGCCGGAATTGAACGGGCCATCAAAATAAATCATGTCGAATTTTTCTTTGTAACCTATATTAATTAACCCTTGCATAATATACAAATTATCACCATAAAATAGGCTATTTTCCTTAATTTCATTTGGTTCAAATATCACAACCCAATCTCCCCTCCATGTCTTTAAACCTATTTTATTGAAACTGTTTTCCATAAGAGGAATTATTCAATAATACTTATTGTACTTTTTTTATCGAATTGTCGATACCTCTTTTTATTTGTCGATAAACAAAGAAATAGGTCTATTTTTAAGTAATATGGATTGAACTACCTAAAAAGCTATGAGAACTCCTTAAAACACCGCTATAATGAGAAAAATTATTTATAGAGAATTTAGGAGGATGACAAGGTCACAAAAAGGAGTCATTCTATGCAAGAATTATTAATTACCATGCTCGAATGACTTGGAATTATTGTCACTATCGTTTTTATCTTGACGCGCTTTAAGTTTTTTAAGGGCATGGTTTATTAAGAACAGCTGCATCACTGCGATCCTATTCTTCAATTTTTGTGGCATTATCGGTACATATACACGGTTTAGTTGCTAATTCGTGTATGGACGGTGCCCTATTAGTCGGTCTTCTTGATAGTTATAGAGTTGGTATTGGATTTGGACGGCAAATTGCTGCTGCATTCACAAGAAGGAAGCGGTCTTGCTATTTACAACGTAAACCGCAGGCTAATGGAGAGATTTTTGATCTGAAACCTAAAGACATTCTTTATACATTTATTGAGAGACGATAAATTAACGAGGATTATTACAAAAACAGCAAAGAAGTACATGCCTGTACTTCTTTGCTGTTGTCTTTATCTTATAGATAAGCATCTGTTACAAGAAGGCGATCTACCTCTTTGATGGAACTTCGTCCTGAAATAGCTAATTGCAGCTCAGTCTGTGCAATAAAGTTTTCAATCACTTCCCGTACACCCATTTCCCCGGCTACCCCTAGAGCATAAGCATAGGGACGGCCAATTAGCACGGCGGAGGCACCAAGAGCCATCGCTTTCATAACATCGGCTCCCCTTCTGATCCCGCTGTCCAACAAAACAGGAATTTTATTTTCAATGGCTTCGCATATGGAGGGGAGTACATCTAAAGTAGCAACCGCTCCATCCAACTGCCGGCCGCCATGATTAGAGACAATAACGCCTTTTACCCCATGTTCTAGCGCAAGCAGCGCATCGTCCGGATGAGTCACTCCTTTTAATAAGACGGGCAGCGAAGTTTGCTGGCAAATATATTCTAATTCCTTCCAAGTAAAAGCCGTATTATTTCCTTCATCTAACGCCTTCTTGCTTGCCGCTTTTACATTTTTTTCTGGCGGTTCCTCTAATTTTGAAAGAAAGACAGGATCAGAAAAATAATTCCCCATGCCTTCTCCTGACAGAAAGGGCAAGTACGCATTATGTAAATCCTTCTCTCGCCAGCCGAGTAAAGTAGAATCGATTGTAACGACGATCGCCGAATAACCAGCGTTCTCTGCCCTTTTTAAAAAGCTATTTGTCAGGTCATGATCTTTAGGGGGATACAGTTGGAACCATCTTAGGGCATCGCCCATTGCTTCAGCCACTTCCTCCATCGACTTCGTAGAGACGTTGCTGAGAATATAAGGAACCCCTAACTTAGCTGCTGCTTTTGCAGGGGCAAGTTCAGCCTCTGGGTGAAGAATCGAATTCACTCCAATAGGTGCAAGTAGAATTGGGACAGGAATCGATTTTCCAAACAATTTGATTGTTAAATCACGCTTCTCGACGTTACGGCAAATCCTTGGCTGAATCTGATACTTTTGAAAAGCTTCTAAGTTGGCTCGCATCGTATCTCCTGCTCCTGCCCCTCCATTTACATAGTCAAAGGGTCCAGCAGCAAGTATCTTTCTTGCTCTTTCTTCCCATTCCTTTATCGAAACCGGCAGAAGCTTTGCCCCTTCATCTCCGCTCTGGTAAAACTTCATCTGAATATCTTCACAGTTCTTCATTTTAGCCCTCCCCTTAGAGTTATGTGTCAGGATGTATATTGCTTATCCAACAAAGTGAGATTGAATATTCCTTCTGTATTATTGCCTAAATCCTTTCACTATATTGTTGGAAGAGAAAAATTTACTCTTAGCACGTTGTCATAATCATTCTCAGACAAGCCTAAGAACAACAGGGACCAATATTTCAAGAAAAACCTTACAAAGATGTAAGAACGGTGTAAGAAAGATAAATTTCTTGCTTTCAATGAATGGCCTATACTTTTTTAAAATGAGATATAAGGAGGAGCAATCCAGTGAATTTTTATGAGGTAAACGTTGAGCTATTTAGAATGACCAACAATTTAGGAAACCACTTTACATACTTAAACCCTGCTATGACATTCACCGCTGAATATATGGTCTTTTTCTTAGCCTTAAGCATTATCCTGTTTTGGTTTATGAGAAGTGAGACAAATAGAATGATGATCGTTTGTGGAGCCATTACTTTGGCTGTAGCTGAAGTATTAGGGATGCTCGCTGGAAAGGTCCATTCCAACCATCAGCCATTTGCCGAACTAGCTAATGTGAATAAATTGATCGGGCATGCTGTCGATAATTCCTTTCCGAGTGATCACACCATTTTATTTTTTTCGTTTTGTATGACCTTCTATCTGTTTAAAAAAAGAGGGAGAATATTATGGCTGTTATTAGCTGTCTTAGTTGGCTTTTCTCGTATTTGGGCAGGCGTTCATTATCCGGCGGATGTCTTCGCGGGAGCAGCCATTAGCGTTTTCACTGCCGTACTCGTTTATTGGGGAGTGCCTAAGTTAAGCTTTATTAAGAGGCTGTTAGTGATGTATGAAAGAGGAGAACGAAGAATCCTTCCTGTAAAAAGCAATTCAAGAAACTATTAATGAGATCAAAGTGTTAAGAATAAAAGCTGCTCATGACAGCACTCTGGAGCATTTACACATAGACAGCTATCATGAGCTGCTAACTTTTTCAGTAATACTGGCTTTTTCATTTAATACTATATAATTTGCATTTATCATAAAAGCTGGTTTTGCTAATTCCTAATAACTTTGCTGCTTTTAACTTATTGCCTTTTGCAACGGCTAAAGCACGCTGCATAGCTTGTTTTTCAGCAGCAGCAACTGTTTCTTTTAAAGGTTGAACTGACAAGGATGCAGATAATTCATGAATATTTCCTGGTTGATGCTCATCATGTACATTGATTTCAGCTTCTTCTGTTATGTCGGCTTCCTGATCGCGTAAATATAATGGCAGGTGAGGCAGCTTAATGACTTTGCCATCCAGCACATTAATGGAACGTTCTAGCACGTTCTCCAACTCGCGAATGTTCCCCGGCCAAGAATGTTGTGTTAATCTCACTGCCACTTCCGGCGATAACTCTATGCTGTTACGGTAAAATTTTGTTCCTAACTTTTTTAATAGCCAATTAGAAATAAGGATAATATCTTCCCTTCGTTGTCTCAGCGGAGGAATTTCGATTTTAATGACATTTAAGCGGTAATATAAATCTTGGCGAAAATCTCCTTCCTTCACCATCTTTTCTAAGTCACGATGGGTAGCTGCAATGATCCGCACATCAACAGAGATAGATTTTTGACCGCCTACCCGATAAATTTCTTTTTCCTGGAGGACTCTTAACAGTTTACTTTGCATAGAGAGAGGCATGTCCCCGATTTCATCCAAGAAGAGCGTACCCTTGTTGGCCATTTCAAACTGCCCCTTCTTCCCCCCTCTTTTAGCTCCTGTAAAAGCGCCATCCTCGTAGCCAAACAGTTCAGATTCCAGCAAATGCTCTGGAATAGAGGAGCAATTAATCGCAACAAAAGGACCGGACGCGCGCATGCTGTTATGGTGGATCGCATGAGCAAACAATTCCTTTCCCGTACCGGATTCACCAATCAATAGAACCGAAGAATTGCTTCCTGAAATTCTTTGGGCAAGTTTTTTAACCGAAAGAAACGCCGGGCTGTCTCCAATTAAATCATTAAAGTTATATTTACTTTGCAAGTCTCTCTGGGCCCTTGCTTGGTAATAATTCAACTCCTCCACCAGATTTTGAATTTTTGTCTTGTACATCTGCCACTCTTCAGGGTTACGAAACATAACACTGCCTAAAGCCCCGACAATTTCCCCATTCTCAAACAGAGGAAACCGATTAGCAATCATCTCGCTGCCATTGATCGATTGGAGGGCAGCAAGTTCGGTTTGTCCTGTTTTAGCTACGATATGCATGCGTGAGTTTTCAATTACGTCCTGTACGGGACGATTGACCGCCTCTTCTACCGTCGTTCCAATAAACTCACAGTACCCCTCATTGATATAGATAATAATGCCGTTGCGGTCGACAACAACGACTCTTTCCGCCAATAAATTAATGATTTGTTCATACCAACTATCCGGAATTTTTTCAAAAGCCCGTTTCATTCCACATCCCCCCCTTCTCACCTGCATGTATGTATTATAACAAAAATGCAACCATAAATTTCCTTAACATCATTCATATACAACAAATAAGAGAACCCTATTCCAATCAATCGGACAGGATTCTCTTTGAACTTTTAGTTTACATTCACATTATCCATTTCCTACTTTACTGAGCGGTGTAGCCGCCATCTAGCACGACAGCTTGCCCTGTCACTCCTCTCGCTTTGTCACTGGCTAGAAAGACAGCATAATCAGCGATTTCTGATACCGTTAACAGCCGCTTTTGGGGAACAAGAGGCAATAACACTTCATCAATCGCACGGTCCAAGCTGACATTTCTTGTTTCCGCCAAGTCACTTAATTGCCCCCTGACTAACGGTGTATCTACATAACCAGGACATAAAGCGTTGACCGTGATGCCATGTTCTGCACCTTCTAATGCGGCCACCTTCGTCAAACCGATGACCCCATGCTTGGCACTATTGTATGCCGCTTTTCCGGCAAAGCCAATAATGCCATTTATAGAAGCCATATTGATAATTCTGCCAAAGCCCTGTTCCTTCATAGCTGGAAATACATGCTTTATCCCAATGAAAGGCGCCGTTAACATGACTTTGATCAACTGTTCAAATTTCTCTGTAGGAAACTCTTCAATAGGCGCAACATATTGAATTCCTGCATTGTTCACTAAAATATCTACTTTCCCGAACGTTTTTTGTGCCAATTCAAGGCTGTTTTTATAAGCTGCCTCATCCGTTACATCACACGGAGCAGCCAATGCGGTGAACCCATGTTCCTTTAATTCTAAAACTACTTGTTCACTTTTTTCAGCGTTTAAATCTGAAATAACGATATTGGCTCCTTCTTCGGCGAACGTCTTGGCAATCTCTAAGCCAATTCCGCTGGCCGATCCCGTAATAAATGCTGTTTTTCCTGTTAATGCTTTGCTCATATTTCCGCTGCCTCCTTAAATTTAAACACTTTCGTGATCAAAAAGGCCCTTTTCCTATTAAACAATGCCAAAAAATGTGTAAAGGGCAATCACAACGAACACGGTTAATGTCTTGATAACTGTAATAGCAAATATATCTCGATACGATTGCTTGTGTGTCAGTCCGGTCACAGCAAGAAGCGTGATAACGGCTCCGTTATGAGGAAGCGTATCCATGCCGCCTGATGCCATTGCGACTACTCTATGCATTACTTCAGGAGGGATATTAGCTGCCGCAATCGCCTGGTTGTATTTATCAGCCATTGCTCCCAATGCAATGCCCATGCCGCCAGAAGCCGATCCAGTCATCCCCGCAAGTGTAGTCGTTGTCACCGCTCCATTTACGAGCGGATTAGTGAACGTATTAGAGATCCCATCACTCATTTTCGCAAATCCTGGAAGCGCGGCGATAATTCCCCCAAACCCATATTCCGCTCCGGTATTCATAGTGGCCAAGAGTGAACCACCGATGGCCGTGTTCACGCCTTCTTTAAATCCTTTTGTAACCCGTTTCCAATCGTACGCTATTGATGAAACAATACCCACTAACAGGGCCATAATAATCGCCCAAACAGGTGCAACCGTGGCAACATCTACTGAATAATCCTTTAAGCCAATAGCCGAAAAGTCAAAACCATTAGGGTACCATTTTGGTATATACGTAATAAACAGCTTATTCGTCACCCCGACGAGAAGAAGCGGAATGAAAGCCAAAACCTGTCTAGCTGTCGATTGTTGTGATGTTAAATTAGGAAGCCCAGTGCTTTCCTCTCTTGTCTCAGTGTTTTCCACCGCAGCTGCCTCTTCTGCTTCAAATCCGTAATAGCCTTCACCGGCCTTTTCAGCTTTCTTTCTCCTTGTTTCCAAGTAAAACAGGCCTGCAGCTAACACAAGAATCCCGCCAATAATGCCAAGCGTTGGGGCTGCATAAATATTTGTTTTAAAAAACGAAATGGGAATGACATTTTGAATCTGCGGCGTTCCCGGCAGAGCATCCATTGTAAATGTAAATGCCCCAAGCGCAATGGTTCCTGGAATGAGCCTCTTTGGAATATCCGCCTGCCTAAACATTTGAGCAGCGAACGGGTAGATAGCAAACACGGCTACGAATAAACTAACACCGCTATACGTCAATATCGCCCCTAATAACACGATCGTTAACATAGCCCGTTTGGCTCCAAGCCAACGCACAATCGTCTTAGCGATCGATTCTGCGATTCCTGACATCTCTACAACCTTCCCAAAAATAGCTCCTAATAGGAAAACAGCAAAATAAGATTTAATAAATCCAACCATCTTTTCCATAAACACACCCGAGAAGAAAGGCAAAACGTGCAATGGGGCAATTAGCAAAACAGCGAGCAGCGCACAAATAGGCGCAAACAAAATGACTGAATAACCCCGATAAGCAAAAAAGATTAAAAGGCCAAGCGACAATAAAATAACTAGCAAATCCATGTAAATCCCCCCTGTATCGTTTGATCAATCATAAAGTGCTGCCTTCTGGTAAGCGTTTACATTAGAAAGCAGCCTCTATGTTATTTCCCCCTCTGTCTCCAAAAGCTAATCATCCTGTTAATTTCTTTCAATCATTATAAAACAGGCTTACCTCTATTTCTCTTTAGATTGCAATTATCGTACCAATCAAAAGAAACTCACAAATATTCCTATAGCAAAAGGAAATCTCATACTAATGAGCGAAAGACGGATTCCAAAAAAACGGAAAATTCCTGTTTTACGGAATTAATCATTCAGAAAAATCCTAAAAAACGGAAAATCCTTATCATTTTACTGAGTGAAGCCGCCCTATTACATTCAGAATGAATAAAGTCTTAACTACGTTTAAATTGTAAAGATTGATATACCCTAAGTTAGAACCTCAAAAGTGGAGGAACAGATTAAGAGATAGCCGTACACTCCCCACCTCTCCAGGTGAATGGCTTATTAATCCAGTTAGGCATGACTAGGCGGCTGAAAAATTCTTGAAAACACATCGATTATTAAGTTATTCTTAAACATACAACTCTTACTTAAGGCTGTGATCAATATTGCGTATTAATAAATTCATTAGCGAGTCTGGAAAATCATCTAGAAGAGGAGCAGATAAATTAATTAGTGAAGGAAGAGTCACCATTAATGGGAAATTAGCGGAGATAGGGAGTCAGGTTGAACCAGGAGATGACGTCCGGATAGATGGAAAACCTATTCAAATGGAGAAAAATCACGTTTACATTGCATTAAATAAACCTGTAGGCATTACGAGTACAACCGAGAAACATATCAAGGGAAACATCGTTGATTTTGTCAATCACCCCTTAAGAATTTTTCACATTGGCCGGCTCGACAAAGATTCAGATGGCTTAATTCTGCTCACAAACGACGGAGATATCGTAAACGAAATTTTGCGTGCTGAAAACAATCATGAAAAAGAGTATATTGTAACAGTGGATAAGCCTATTACGGCTGAATTTCTGAAAAAGATGGCAAGCGGAGTAGAAATTTTAGATACAAAAACACTTCCTTGTGAAGTAACAAAGGTTTCGAAATACGTATTTCGTATTATTTTAAAACAAGGATTAAATCGACAAATTCGACGTATGTGTGCAGCACTCGGATATAAGATCTATAGACTTCAACGGATTAGAATTATGAATATACACTTAGGAGACCTTCCTATCGGGCAATGGCGAGACTTAACTAAGAAAGAGCTCAATCAATTGTTTAAAGACTTGAACTACACACCAAAGGATTGGTAAATAAAAGGGAGGTGAGATAGTAAAAGCTATTCCACCTCCCCTTTCTATATCTCCTCCGCCTTTTCGTTAGCTAACATACTAGACTTTCTTTGCCCATAGTAAAAGAACACTGGCAAAAATAATAAAGAAGCAAATGACAGTAATATAAAAGTATTAAGCATGGGGCTAATAGATCCTTCTGTAATTAATAATAGCCCGCCCCCTGCCTTGCCGATCAATCCGTAAAATAAACCGTAAGCAACATTTAATCCAAAGTGAATGCCTGTATCCGCCCAAACCGAGCCGGATTTATAGAAAGAGAAGGTTAATGAACAGCCTAGAATAAGAGAAAAAACAAAATTTAAAATGGTGAGATCGCCATTCCAAAAGTCGTCTAAAGCATAGACAAAAATACTAATGATACTGATAAACATCGGCGGTAACTTGCCTATCAATATATTGATAACAAATCCCCTTGTAATCAAATCGTTGATGAAGGATCCTAGGAAAAATCCGATCATTACCTGAATTAACGTCCACCAAGCCTCTCCGCCTGTTTGGATTCCTATTATTTCAAACTTTCCAATCCACCCATAAACACTATACATGAGCAGCCAAACTCCAAAGCCCATGACAAAACTGGCAGCAAAATGTTTCCGCCAGTTGTGGTGGAACACTAATCCGATTCCTTTCAGCCCTTGAAGCCCATTTAACTTTCCAACAGACGAAGCAAGAGGGAAAAATAACAAGAGCCCCACAAATTGAATGACCGTATTGGAAATAAAATGCGTGATCACATTAAAGTATAGATCTAATATCAAAAAGCTGCTCATGCCTATTATTAATTTTTTCATATGTTCTCCTTTTACCATGATTCTTCTTTGTTTCAGCATTGGTTATAGAACGCTTTATAGTTCAAAATTACCACAATTTAATTAGGAGCGTAATCTTTTTAATGAAGAACAAGCCTTAGCCTGCTCAATTTTTCCAGAAAACAAAAAACCGGAAGAGCCTATGAGCTCTTCCGGAGTGGATATTCTAAATCTTAACAGCGTTATTCAGCTTTGGTTAATCGAACGACTAGTAACCCAAACAGTACTAGGGAAGCCAGAGCGATAAAGGCAAGAGTCAGCAGCACTTGGCTAAATGCAATCTTATCTATCATAGCAGCTGTGTAAGCTATACCAATAGCAGCTGCTACATTTAATACTAAATTATAAAATCCAACAGCTGTACCTGCTTTTTCTTTCGGAATCGTGTTAATGCACGTATCGAGCAGTGGTGCATACATAAAGGCAAAAGAACCTGAGAATAACACCATTGAAAGAACAAACACGACAACCGAACTCTCTACGAGGAACGATGGCAGCAATAAGCTTATGGCAATACCAAGCATAGCCACTGCAATCGCCCGCTTGCTGCTCAAGATCTTTGCAATCTTACCAGACAAGCCCCCAACAATAACGGCGATTACATAGCCTGGAATGAGAAGCAAGGAAATCGTGTCCAGTTTTAGACCATAAACCTTTTCCAGCAAAAACGGAAACAGGAAGATGTATCCTAGCTGTACCGTATAAATAACAAAAGCGACCGCAAGAGTAAAAATAAATCGTTTATTTTGGAAAAAAGCAATATCGATTAATGACTTTGTACTCTTACTGACATAAGCAAGGAATAAGGCGACTGCAGCGATAAAGACAACAATATAAATCCAGTTAAAATTTGACAGATACAGCATCACCGAAGTGGCAATAGCAGCAATTAGAAAGAGGCCGATTACGTCGACATGACTCTTTTTTGCTTTTTCCTTCGGCAAATATTTCATAATAAATGGAAGGATGAGAAGTGTTAACAAAGGAATCAAAAATAAGGTTGTCCAATCTAAATAGGTTGAAACATATCCGCCCGTTAAGGAACCAATCACGAGTGATAAAGAGTAGCTGCTCGTGCTTAAACCTAAAAACTTCTTCTGTTCCTCACGAGGTAAATGCTTTGTTACGTAGATGACGTATAACGTTTCGGCTGAAGCTAAACCAGCCGTCTGAATAATCCTTGAAATGAGAATCATTGTAAAGGATTCTTGAAAAAGAAATCCCATTAAAGAGCCGATACAGATTAAAATAACCCCTGTGCTCAAAAGGGTACGAATGCTAATCGTATCAGCCAAGGATGCATATACAACCGCTCCAATTCCGATCACGAGGCCAGCTAATGTAGCCTGCCAGCTAACGGTTGTAGCTGAAATGCCTAGATCATTGGCAATTTCTACAGAAACTAACCGAAATGAGTTATCAATGATCAAGGCAAAGACGAAGAAGAATAGGATGACGGGTACAGCTTTTTTGACAAGATGGCTAGGATGATCTGTTGAATTTTCAATTGTTGTAGCCAATAGCTATACTTCCCTTCTAAATGGTGTATTCATGTTGTTTAAGCAAGCTCTAAAGCAATCTCCATCATCTTCGTGAAAGCTGTCTGTCTTTCTTCTTGTGTTGTCTGCTCGTGTCTAAAAATATGATCACTAATCGTTAAAATGCAAAGTGCGTTTACACCTGCGTGAGCGGCATTCATATAAAGACCTGCTGATTCCATCTCGGCGCATAAAATTCCCATATCACTCCACTTTTGCAGGGCAGTCGGGTCCGCATTGTAGAAAATATCACTCGAAAGGACATTTCCAACGTGAACTTTCTGTCCTTGTTGATCGGCAGCCTTTTTCGCTTTTTCCAATAACTCAAATGACGCAGTAATAGAATAATGTCCCGGCAAGTTATATTGATGGCCATAATTAGAATCCGTGGAAGAACCCATCGCGAATACGATATCATATAAGTTTAAATGGTCCTGAATCGCACCAGCAGAACCAACGCGAATTAAGTTTTTCACACCAAATACGTTAATAAGCTCCCACGAATAAATGCTCATACTAGGTGTTCCCATACCAGTTCCCATAACAGAAATTCTTTTTCCTTTATACGTTCCCGTAAATCCTAGCATGCCGCGAATTTCATTAAATTGTATAACATCCTCTAAATAAGTTTCCGCAATAAATTTGGCCCGTAATGGATCACCAGGCAAAAGGATCGTTTCAGCAATTTCCGCCCCATTTGGCTTGATATGAGGTGTTTCTTTATGTTCTATTGAGCTCATTATGTTCTCTCCTCTTCACAGTAAAATATCAAAAATTATTATTGCCCACATACAACCATCTATACACTGCTTGATCACGCTTTCATTTTATATTGATAGGCTGGACAGTCACACCTCTCATTCATACAACTTTATAAGTTGTATGAAAAGTTGTCTAATAAGTACTAATCAAAAATACCACACACCTTATTCCTTTATCAACTAGTATTTTCAGGGTCTTCCTTGCTTGGTACACACTTATCTACATAAAACTATATGCATAACAAAAAAACAGCGCTATTCCATAAAGGAACCGCACTGTTCTTAAAATTTCTATATTTTATTGATTCGAGTGCCTCATTATTTAGAAGCAACGATCCTTATTTGACTATATTCTTTAGGAATATAGTATTTATTATAAACAACAGGATACGACTCGTTGATGTAGACACTTTCTAACAACAAATCACATTCCTCGGCGCCAACGATTTGATACTTTTCTGTTGATGAATGAATAGCCATTGAGCGTTTTACTTCCGTAACTGTTGAAGCAGCTAGTTCATACACTTCTTTTTCAAGCATGTCTAACAGCCGCTTTTCATCCTGCAAATCTAGTCCCATCTCTGAAACCGTTTCGATGGCCATATAGGTAAATGAATAGGCGACAGCCTGATCTTTGCTTTTATACCATCGTTCAAAGGCCACAACAGCCGCAGCTTTTCTGCCTAACACTTGCTGTGTATACTCACTCTCTAAGTCTAGACGCAGGGTCATCTCTACGCTGTCAATTTTCTCAGTGTGACATTTATACATGGGGTTTCCTATTTTCTCTAAACCGATCGCTGTTTTTTTATTTTGCGACCTTGTAACAAAGTTTCCTTTCCCGTGAACGCTTTTGATTAATCCATCATCCTGCAACAGGGCTAAAGCCTGCCTTAGCGTCATTCTGCTTACACCCAGCAGCTTTGCCAATTCAGGCTCTGCCGGTAACTTCGTATCCACCGGAAACGTGCCATTCATGATCTGTTGAAAAAGTTGATCATACACGACCGTATACAAGGGCTTTTTTCCTTTTTGTATATCGCCAAACTTCATTTCCATCTCTTCACACACCTATATCCTGCCAAATAGTGACAGGGTATCATTCATTTAGTAATAGTAGCAATCTCAAAGGTATTATACCACAAACGAACAGCGTCCTTTAGAGGGCCTATTTTTTAAAATAGCCTATAAGCAGTGACAAAGTTAGTTTGCTTGCAAGTTCTCGTACACAAGTCGTTCAAAAATAGAAAATAACAGTTAACTTATTCTTAATGCTTCAGCAGTCATATGAATAATAAAAATATTTATGATCAAGTAAAAAAATTTTCATCCCTAACGGTAAATCTAGCTATGTTTATCCATTGTAAAGACTGATAAAAACAAAGCATTCCAGTTTTTAAATTTTGGCATAGTTATTGCATAATAAGTGAGGCGATTTTACTTTATAAGGAGGAAATAATGGTGTGGGTTTTAACCCTTTATTTAGAAGATAGTATTCAAATGTTCGAATTTGATAGCAAAAAAGAAGCTAAAGAGAAATGCAATAAGATCGATGGATATAAAATCCTTTCTGAGGTCATTTATTATACAGATGTGGAGAAGATAGAGGCAGTGTAGGCCTTTTACTTTCATCTCCTGAAAATTTAAACTCCATTACTAAATCCGGCAGAACGATGAACTTCCTGCCGGATTTTTTTATAAGTTTAAAAACTATGTTTCTTTCTTATGATCAAATATCTTTCCTAAAAAGAAACCATCTATTTCGCTTAATTTCCCCCGCCAAAGAATTTCCCCTTTGGAGGGTGTCGGTTTGCTGTCACCGCAATATACCTTTGTGTCTTTCATATGGATAAAGTAGGCTTCAGCATTATCTTGAGCATGGGCTGCTTCTCCAGCATCTTCCAGCTGTTCACTTAACATTTGGGCAACCTCATCACCATCCTCAAATAACCTGCTCAGCCTATCAAAATACTCCTGAGCAGATATGATGGTTCCTGTAACAACCGCTCCCTTTATGTTTAATGTAATATCTAAGGAAAAATCGTGTTTATTGGCCGCTTGAACAAAAAATTCAAGAATGCTGTCTTTCATGACGCCCGATCCCATACTCATTTTACATTTCCTTTCTTAATTTATTCAAAAGGAGATACGTGTCTTGATCATCAGAAAGAACATTGTAAGCTTCCTCAGCCTGACTTACGGGTTTTGATGTTTTGTCAGATGAGCTTTGCTTTTTAGTGTTACTTGATCCCTCCTTCTTCTCTTTTTCTTCCTTTTTGTCATCTTGTTGGCTTGTTACACCTTCAGACTTCTCTTCTTTGTCGTCCTGATTAGGTCGCTCTTCCTTATCTGTTAGAGCTTGCTTCTTCTTCTCAGCTGACTCATTTTCTTGTAAATCTTCTTCTTTCAATTCGTCTTCTTTTTGCTCGGACGTTGATTCTTGACGATCATTGCTTTTTTCTTGCATTAGCGTTGTTAGCATTTCCTCTATTTTTCCTAAACGATTCTGCAAATGCTCATTCTCTGTCTTTAATGATTCGTAATCGTTGTCAGTTGATTGTTGGTCTGTCTCATTTTTAGCACTCTCCTCTTGGCCTTCTGAGTGGGATTGTGCTGCTTTATTGTTCAATGAATTTTGGGATATAAAGGATTGTGATTCATTGCTATCATTTTCATCCTCTGATTGCAAGCGTGCTTCTTTACTTTGAGATTCAGCTTGTTCATCGTTTAATTGAGTTGACGGTATAGCTTCATTTGATTCATCATTTACCTGCTTTTCTTTTTGTCCTTGGCTCTGATCCTTTCTTTCTTGAATTAATTTTAGAAGTATCTCTTCTAATTGATCATTAGAAATTTTACTTTCCTTATGAGGTACATCATTGTCATTGGTAGAATTTTCATTGGAATCTGATTTAAGATAGGTTTCACTCTCAGCCGTTTCATCTTGTTCATTTGCATAACCTTCAGTTAAAACATCTTCTTTATTAAATAAATTTCCGGCTGAATCTTTAATAGAACCCGCTGCTTTCATGGTCTTTTCTTTAACAGCTTGACCTAAATCCATACCTGTACTTTTTAATTTATCCGGACTAATATTCTCCATAATTTTTTTTCTATTCTCAGGAGCCGCTAAATATCCAACTGTCGCTCCAATCAGCCCTCCTGCTATCGAACGCTTAATTGGACTATCATTTAGAGTATTTGCTGCTGTTGTATTCTGACTTTCTTTCTTTTTTGTTTTTTCCATTGTAAATCCTCCTATCAATCATTAGATTCGCTTGTACCCAAACGATGTTGGCCTATATTTTTTTCAAGAGATTCTAGCCTTTCGCGCAGCTCTTTATTTTCTTCTTCAAGAGCTTTGACATTATGATCCGAGGCTTTTGAAGTTAAATAGGGATCCGTTTCCCACCAATCCATGCCAATTTCTTTTGCCTTATCAACAGAAGCGACAATCAATCGTATTTTAATGGTTAACAATTCAATATCAGCAATTCCTACGGTGATATCTCCTGCAATAACCACTCCCTTGTCTAATATCTTCTCCAGCACATCTACAATCGAGCTGGACTGCATTGAATGTTCTACCGCCATTTTGAATCCTCCCTGGCGTTTGTCTTAAAGTAAGTTTCCTAAAGGGCCAAGATTAATATTGAGATCTTCATCATTCAGTCCGAAAAGTTCTTTTAGTTCTTCCATTTTTTCTTCAAGATTCATTAAGGCTTCGCCTAGGTTTTCAATTTGCTCGTCTGTCAAAGTCCCACCTTCAACACGTCTAATGGCATGCCTTTCAACAATTTGTCTCAACAGCTCAATAACAGTTAAAACAAGCTGAGCCAATCCATGCTCTGCATTTTCAGGGTCAAAGTTAATTTTCCCACTCGACTGGTTGACCGGTTGCATCAGCCAACTCCTCCCTCTCTCTATTAAATTGTTCTGAAGATACCGTTTTGGCATTTACCTGCTGAGCCTGAACAAGAGATTCTACCGAAGCAATTAATAATCTCAAATCGAGATAAACCAGATCGACTCCTGCAATGGAAATGACCAAATCCGCTTTTATCGCCACTCCCTTATCAAGGATGACATCCAAAATATCAATGAGCGCGATCTCCTTGTTTTCTATTGTTTCTCTTAATGACATATTTTTGTCCTCACTTATGAAAAGCTAGAGAAGTGGTAAGCTGGCCAGGGGCCGGATGCCTCAAACTGCCATCCATTTTCCCGCAGCTCTTTTTCATACTGTTGGATTTGTTCGAGAAAACGCTCTACTTTTGACTTCTCGACAAGATACACACCATTCCAGGCCATATCTTCCTTTCTTGCTGTCGCAGCCGCACTCCAGGCTTTTTTTACGTCTCCTTTACGGGCCAGCTCTTTCAAATGCAAATGAATGTTTTCACTGATTTTGTTTTTTTCTTCCTCAAGCTCGGAATCAATCAGCTTGTCCAGCTTTTTCTTTTCAAAAAATTGTTTTCCCTTCGATAATTGGCTAATCTCTTCTCTCTTTGCTTCTATTGCCGGATTGCTCTTGCTCACTTGTTTCTTTAATAACTGATCATCACAATACATTTTTAGATTCCATTCTTCATGTCCAGCTATCAGGTCAAATGTATACAGCATGTTAGACCTATTAGACTGAACAGCTCTTTTTAGACTGTCTGGGTTTTTATATAAAGTGCAGAATTTCAGCGGTATAACGGTAAAAATCTTCGACAAAGCCATGACCGTTTCATGATGATGAAAGGCCTTTTCCTGAAGCCATTCCATGTCGTCATTAACCCGCTCTTTTATACTTTCTTCTGAGTATTTTTCTGGATCGAGCTGGCAAACAACAGCTGTTATATCTCCAATAGGAATGGTATACAAGTTATCCGTGCCATCAAATCCCTTTAAAGGCGGAAGCGGCTGCGGGCCTTCCTCCTTTGTTGGAATCAAGCCATATAAATAAATCAACCTATCCATCTTCTAGCTCTCCTCCTTTCTTCTTTGCCATCTGTTCCCATTGCGCCATTTCCATTCGTTTTGCTGCTTCATACCTTATAAGCAGTTCTTCTTCCTTAGCCTCATAGGCCGTCTGAGGAATATCACCAAGCTCATACATCATCTGCAGCTGAATGAGCTTTTGTTGAATGGTAGGAAGATCATAGAGCTCTTTATCTGCCTCTTCCTTCACTTTTTCCGCAATTTTTATAACAACATTAATAGGTGCGGAAACTAACTTATGCAGCATCAGGCTTCCTCAACTTTTAATCTAATATTGACAAAGTTATAGGCAGGCCAAGGACCGCTATAGCTAAACTCCACCTTATCCTTCCATTTTTCATGCAAATCATTTACTTTTTGATCAAACCCATCTTCCTTGTCCCGATCTACTAAAAAAGCGGCATTGAGAAGCATTCTCTCGCCTATAGGATCATTTACTTTTGCTGCTTCTGCTAACTCTTTTAATGGGCTAAACACTTCTTGTTTTATCTCATCCTGTAGAGAGGCAATTATTTTTTGGGCTGCCCCGCCCAGCTGGACTCGTTCATAATAGCTGGCTTCCTCAGATTTTCCCTTAATGGCCTCTGCCATCTTGTTAATTTTCGAATTCTCGCTAACCTGTGACTCAAGCCACTCTTTTTTCCCAACCACTTTTAAGCCAAGCTCAACCTTTCCTTTTATTTCAGGAAAGAGCTTCTCAAACTGCGGGTACAAGTTTTCCAGCAGCACACGTACGTCTTCTTTTGAATGAAATACATTGCCGAAGCTAACAGGTATAACCGTTGAATTCTGCTTCATCACAAGTGAAACAGCGCCTTGATGCATCATTAGATTCTCTTTATTTGGGTGATAAATTTTCATGGGTACCTCAGCGGCAACAATGGCTGCGTCTTTATACCGAATTATAAATAGCTCTCTTTGTTCTCCTTCAAATTCAATCTCACCCAACTTTTCATCTGTTTCTGTCTGGATTCCACAAAAAATATATATGCCCATTTGTTCTTCCTGGCTCATTGTCAAACTCTCCTTTATTCTTCAGTCACCTTCATGTTATGACACGCTTTTATAATCAGTTTTTCTGCTGTTGTTATTGGAGTATTAGATTCTATACATCGACTCACCTGATGGCCTAATACATCTATGCATAGACGCTGGAAATGTGAATTTGATCCGTCTATCGGAATACCGGCTGCTTCAGCCAATTTAACAATCATTAACGAAGCACGCAGGCTCGGACCGCTATTCTCTTTGCATTCCTTTCGCAGTTCAGCTATAAGATTGGTAATGGCTTGGGCCTCGTTCTTACTAATATCCATTTTTTCTGAGATAATAGCTGCCTCACGATCACTATCTTTATGGTCAATAAATATAGTAATGAGCCTATCCAATAAGGCATCCTGCGTTTGATAGACGCCTGCATATTCATCAGGATTACTGGTGAATATGCAGGCAAAATCAGGATGCACGCGAACGAAGGGGTCAGTTCGTTTCGCCCCGTACAAAGGGAGAACGCCTTCTTCTAAAATCGATAAAAAGATATTGTTAGTGGCTGGCCGTGAGCGGGTAAATTCATCGTAAACAAGCGTGTAACCGTTCTTGACAGCCTCCAGCAACCGCCCGTCATTCCATATTTCCGTTACGCTTTCGTCTCTTTTGTAAACAGAGCGGACATAGTTATCCACCACTTTTTTGCTCGTATATCCAGTAAAATCGCCAATTAAATCTTTATTATTTAATTCGTGATTACCATGTATGAGCATAACGGGTTTTTTTCTTCTTTTCGCTAGAGCTAGAGCGAGGGATGTTTTTCCGGTGCCGGATGGTCCTGTAAAATGAACAGGATAGCCAGCTTTCAAGTATTGCAACGAACGGGCAAGTAAGTCCTCTGTCTCTTCGTCTCGAACAATTGCCCTGTTATTCTTGTCGATTTTTTTCTTTAAAACCGTCACTCTTTTTCCTCCTGCTCCCATATCCTACACTCCTGGATCAATGGCACTTCTGTAACGAATATCCCGCCTTTTGTAAGACGTAATTTCTTTTTCCTGATTCAAACACACTTCGTAGACGCCGATCATTTCATCCTTTGCATACTTTTTCATATATTCCTTTTCTTCAATGACCTCTATCGTAAGCATCCAGCCATTATGCTCTTGTTTTTCAACAGCGGTAATTTTATGAACGGGTGCTACGTATTCATTAAAGAAGTCAGTAGCATTTCCAATGATTTTTTTAATTTCCATGGTCGCCTCCTGCTAAAGCATGGCTTTGCCTAAATACTAAAGCGTGCATTTCTTTCACTTTGTTGATCTGGAAGGCCGTTTTCTTCCACTCCATCCCGAAGCAGCCCGACAGCCTCTGCATAACGTAACCACGTGTCCACACTAGCAATCACTACTCTCGCTTCAACGGTTAAAATTTCAATCCCGACTACCGAAACTTTCACAAATGCATCGATTACAATTCCTTTATCTAAAATGCGGTCAATAACCTCAGCCAAGCTTGAACCATCTGTGCTCTTTTGTACTGCCATTATTGCATTCTCCTTTCATCCTGCTATTTAAGATTGCATCGTTTTAATGTCCTTGGAAGATTTAATTGTCTCTATGCTTTTAATGTTCGCAGCACTCTTTATATCCTTAGAAGTTTTTATATCGCTAACGCCTTTAATATGCCGAGCGCTCTGCACCTTTCGCTCATGATCCTCTTTATCTTTAAAAGACATATTTCTCTGAAAGTCTTTTCCAACTTCAACCGCTGTGCCTAGCTTCTCTTTCGCAGAGAGCAGAACATCTTGGGTTTTTTCTTTTGCTTTGCCGGCTTTTTCCTGAACATTATCAGCTAACTCATCTTTAGAGCTACTTAATTTTTGGGCAAGTTCCTTCCCTTTCTCCTGGATACCCCCCACTATTTTCTCCTTCGCCTTGTCTACTGCTATTTCTTTCACTTTTTCTTTTACTGGCTCCGGTGCATGGTCCACTGCATTTTTTACGATTTTTCCAACCACTTTTTTTGCTTGTTTATCCATCCGATCACCCCCACCGTATTTTTAGAAAAAGCAATTAGTATTACTTTGAGTTCACTAGGTTAGTGAGCATTTTTTCTATTCTTTCAAGACGCTCGTTTAAGTTTTTATTTTCATTTTTAATTTCTTCATACTTTGCATCACTTGAATAATCTTCACTGCCATTTGTCTCCTTTTTAGAAACTGGCAGTTCTTGAGTGGTTTCATCGATATACCCGGCAGCTAACTGTCTAATAGTAGTTTGCGCTTGTCTAGCAAGAACTTCTTGAGCGGTTTTCTTGAATTCCTCTCCGGCCATTTTGACAAATTCGGATTCTCCTAAATTTCTTATAGCCCTCTTGCTCGTTTCCGGATTAGCAAACAAGCCCACTCCTGCTCCCACGACTCCACCAATTATTGCTAGATTCACAGAATGATGATGATCATTTTTGTTCTCTTTCGTTTGCTTCTCTTCTTTCTGATCCTTTTCACTCATTTCTTCAGAGCGGGAACTATCTGTATTTTTTTGAGTGCTCATACTTTTGTCTCCTCTCAACTTTTTATTTACGGCAGAGAGTAGTTGGACCAATTTGTTTTAGGGGTTTAGTGTGGATATACCATGAATGCTTGGAATCAAACGAGGTTCTTCTCACCAACGGGGGAAATTTAATGATTTTTTTCAAATATATTGAAAAAGATAAATTCTAAAAGCCGATTTTCTCCCGGTTTCAAAAGCCTATGTTCCTTCCCCTAAAAAACAAAAAAGAATATGGAATTCCATACTCTTTTTTACAGACAACTCGAATGACTTCATATAAAATGGATAATTAACCAATTAATCGAAATATTTTTTTATTAATCAACACTTCTTTTTTTAACTTACTAACAACCAATCTAACAAATTGTATAAAATAATCTGATTTTTTTAAACATTATGTCTATTGAATCGGATAACCATTGATTATATAGTCTACATAAATGTTTAGTTGCTGTTAGGGGGTGATAACATGTTTAACTTGCCTGCAGAAACGTTTTGGTGGATTGTTCCCTGGCCATTTATATGGATAGGGTTGGGAGTAATTCTGTACTTTAAGTTAAAGAGAGAAGATGATGCAGAAGAGAGGGAAAATATTGGTTAGGGGGTTGTAGCGATTGAGTATGGACGGTGTGATTTTTATCACCTACATCTTAACTTTATTAGGAATCGGAATTTGGTTTTCCCGTAAATCCTCGGAATCGTCGGAACAGTATTTACTCGGAGGCCGATCACTCGGACCAGCTGTCACGGCCATGACGATGCAGACGACTGCTATGAGTGGTTATATGTTTATGGGAGCGCCGGCCCTTGCCTTTCAATATGGCTGGTATGCAGTCTGGTATGCGATTGGAGATGCAGGGGGTTCCATTATTAACCTATCCGTTTTAGGAAAACGCATGAGGCGAATGTCTGAACTATTGGGAGCTCTTTCGCCCATTGAGTTCTTGGAAAAAAGATTTGAAAGCGCCAGTGTACGCATCGTTGGATCTATTATCTCCATTGTCTTCCTCTTCGCCTATGTTTGCGCCCAGTTTATAGCAGCTGGAAAAGCAATGTCTACTTTAACTGGATTTCCCTATGAATTATCCCTGATTATCGGCATTAGTGTCATTATTATTTATACAGTAGCAGGCGGTTACTTAGCTGTTGCTTATACCTCTTTTGTACAAGGGGTGATTATGGTCCTCGGAGTAGTCGGGATCGGATTTTTAGCTTACTTTCATGTTGGCGGATTAACTGGTCTTAACGTTGCACTTGAAAAGATTGACCCTACCTATTTAAGCATTTGGGGAAAAGACCTCGCCTTTTACGGTCAATGGGGCGTAGTATTAGGGGCTATTTTGATTTTCTCCATCGGTTATATGGGGCTGCCTCATGTGGTTGTACGGCACATGTCCATGAAAAGTACGAAAACCGTTAAAGGCGCTATTCTCATCAGTGCCATCTGGAATCAATTCTTCATCTTTGTCCCATATATTCTAGGGCTTATCAGCATTATTCTGCTGCCCAATATAAAAGATCCAGAAATGGCCATCACTCAACTAGCTTATACACTCTTCCCTGGTTTGTTCGCCGCCCTTCTCTTATCAGCCGTCATGTCTGCTGTTATGTCAACAGCTGACTCCCTTCTTATGCAGGCGGGCACGATTTTATCACGTGATGTTTACCAACGCTTTATTAATCAAAATGCCACTCAGAAAACGACTGTCCTCGTTTCTAGACTTTGTATTTTAGGCGGAGGCATTGTCGGTATTATTGTGGCTATTTATGAACCTCCTTCTATCTTTGGACTAGCTGTTTTTGCTTTCGGTACACTTGGCAATAGTTTTCTCGTTCCTTATGTAGCTTCTGTTTATTCGAAAAAGGCCAATTATGTCGGTTGCTTATGCGCAATGATTGGCGGCGCTGCAACCAATATTGCGTGGACCTCAATGAACCTAGAAGCGGTCACTGCTATTCACCCATTCTTAGCTGGCTTAACCGTTTCCTTTTTAGGAATGGTCATCGGCAGCCGATTTGGCCGCAAACCCTCCCAGCCGGTTCAGGACATCTTTGAGCAGTCGAAGAATAAGCGATTCTTTTCAAAAGAGTTTGACCAAAATATCGCTCGTCATCTAGCACCAGAAGCAAAGAACATCTCTAAGTTTGTAGCAAAAAATACGGAAAGCTACAGAGGCAGCTGCTTATGACCTCTATCCTCACCCAGAAACCAGTATTTGCAGAAAAAGAAATTTTGAGAGGGTTGCAGCAATATGACCGGCAAGCGAATGTTCATATGAACGGGATGGTCTTCTACCCTTATTACTTTTTTGAATATGACATTAGCGCCAAAAGTCTGCTGAAGCTGCAAGGAAAAATTGCTTGTACCATTGATGCGCTTAGCGGCCAAGGGGCGATGGTCGATGTTCAGCCTGAGTTTTCAACTTATCTGATGGAAGGTGAAGAAGTGCTCCCTATTACGATTGCGGAAAATGAAGCTGAGCCGTTAGCCGAAAGGTTTATCTCTCAAACCCTTTCACAAAAAGCTAAGTTTATTACAATCCCTCGGCTGCATTTATCGAGCTGCTCGCTCTTTTATCGCCCGTTTTGGCTGGCGAAATATACGAAGCCAGGACGTGGACAACAGCCGTTAATTGTTGATGCCATTAGTGGAAGCTACCACCCTTTATAGAGACACACTTTTCACCATATCAATCTATGTATTTATCATGTTTGGATAGCTCCATGTATAGACTGGTGAATGAAGCTTTATATAAAAAGTATTGATAATAGGAGGCTAAAAAGATGGAAAACTTAGTTGAGGTACAAAAACTTACTCATTTTATTGGCGGGGAGATGAAGCCGGGAACTAGTGAACGTTTTGGAAAAGTGTTCAAGCCTTCGACAGGCGAAGTCATGGCTTTGTGTCCCTATGCTTCAGCAGAAGAAGTCAATGAAACAGTTGGAATAGCAAAAAAAGCGTTTATCGGCTGGCGAAAAACTCCTGTTGCTCAAAGAGTAGAGATTATTCACCGCTTTAGAAGCTTATTAGTTGAGAAAACCGAAGAGTTAGCGAACTTGATCGGCCTTGAAAGCGGCAAGACGATCTCCGATGCAAAAGGTGAGATCAGCAGAGGAATTGAATCCGTTGACTTAGCGATTAATGCACCGCATTTGCTAAAAGGAGAGTATTCCGTTAATGTCGGCGGTGAGATTAACGCTTACTCTATTAAACAACCACTTGGGGTAGTCGCAGCTATTTCACCATTTAACTTTCCTTTCATGGTGCCTGTCGCGATGTCAACGATGGCTGTAGCATGTGGAAATGCGGTCATTTTAAAGCCATCTGAAAAGGTGCCCAACTCCGCCTTGTTCTTCTCTGAGCTGTGGAAACAAGCAGGTCTGCCGGCTGGTGTATGGAACGTTGTGAATGGTGATAAAGAGGTAGTAGATGCTTTACTGAAGCACCCTGACGTGCCTGCTATTTCTTTTGTTGGATCAACGAAAGTGGCGCAATACATTTACGAGGAAGGCTGCCGGCATCATAAGCGAGTAGCAGCTTTTGGCGGCGGGAAAAACCATATGATTATTATGCCGGACGCCGATTTGGATCATGCGGTTAACTCCTTCCTTGGAGCAGCATATGGAGCTGCTTCACAACGCTGCATGGCGATTTCGGCGGCTGTTCCGGTAGGAGAAAAAACAGCGGAAGCCTTTGTGGCAAAACTCAAGAAACGTGTAGAAGAACTAAAGGTTGGCGCCTATAACGATGAAAAAGCAGACTTCGGGGCCCTCATTTCAAAAGAATCAAAGGAAACCGTTACGAGGTTCATAGAAGAAAGTATTCAAGAAGGCGCCCGATTGTGCGTAGACGGCCGAAATCCAGATGTCCAGAATGCGGAAGGCTTCTACCTAGGAGCTACTCTTTTAGATCATGTAACGCCTGATATGCAAATTTACCGCGAAGAAGTGTTTGGACCAGCTCGGATTGTCGTTCGTGTTGATAGCTTGAATGAAGCGATTGAACTGATTAATAATCATGAATATGGCAATGGAGTCACCATCTTCACAAACAACGGCTATGCAGCTAGAACATTTGCCGAGCAAATTGAAGTCGGCATGGTCGGCATCAACGTACCAATCCCAATCCCAGTTGGATACCACAATTTTGGCGGCTGGAAACGTTCAAAGTTTGGAGAAGGCCATATGTTTGGACCAGACACGGCCCGCTTCTTTACAAAATTAAAAACGATCTCGGAAAGATGGCCAGAAAATCAGGTTCATGATGATAAAGTAAATTTTGATTTTCCAAGCAACCGATAACATCTCCTCCTCTACACATTTAATGAACGAAAAAACTCGGCAGGAAGCTCATCACCCCAGCCGAGTTTTCTTGTCGTTCTATGTGTGCTCGATAATCTCTACAAATTTCATAGAAGCTGTTGATAATGGTACACTTTTTAAAAAACAGATTCCGATATGTCTTTTCGGAATTTCATCCTCTAATTGTACCTCGTACACTAACCCTTTGTTTAAGTATTCCAAGGAAAATTCTCTCGTTACGCAGGCAATTCCTAAATTTATTTTAGCGAATTCTAGTAATAAATCATGTGAGCCTAATTCAAATTCAGGAGCGATTTTTACTCCTTTTGACAAAATATAATCCTCTGCATACCTTCTAGAAATCGATCTTGGCTCAAGAAAGATTAATGGCTGTTTGGCTAATTCGTGAAAGCTTAATGGCTGCGGCACCGTATCTTTGTATTTCTCTCCACAAACAAAAATATCTTGAACCTCAATGCACGCTTTTTGTTCTAATGCCGGATCATCAATTGGGAAGTTACAAATCGCGATATCTACTTCTCCTGATTTCAAAATAGCACATAATTCCGAGGTAGTGCCATTCTCAATCTTAAACTTAATGTTCGGATATTTATTGTGAAAAGCCTCTAAATAAGGAAGCAAGAAATAACGGGATATCGTATCCCCTACACCGATTCTTAATTCGCCAGTCGTTAAATTTTTAAATTCTAAAATCTTTTCTTCTCCAACATCAATTAAATTAATAGCAGAGTGAACATATTCAAATAAAAGACTTCCCTCATTTGTCAGCGTTACTCCTTTAGGCGTTCGGTTGAAGAGACGTGTATCCAATTCCCCTTCTAATTGCATGATAGCTTGACTAACTGCTGGCTGTGTCATGTAAAGTGCTTTCGCTGCCTTTGAAAAACTCCCGCTTTCCCCTACTATGCAAAATACTTTATATAAATCTAATTTGCTAATCATATAACTACTCCTTATATCCATCATTAGAGATATTAACTTTACTTATATCATTAACCCGCTGTATAGTACAAGTAGATATGGTTTACATTAACTTCATTCGTTATAAGGAGCGATTATAGTGGAAAGAGTAGTTGGAACGGTGGTTAGGGGTCTTCGCGGTCCGATCATTAACCAGGGAGACAATATCGAGCAAATCGTTGTAGATACGGTGTTAAAAGCTTCAGAGGTTGAAGGTTTTAACATTCAGGATAAAGACATTGTGACAATTACAGAGTCAATTGTTGCCCGTGCTCAAGGGAATTATGCAACTATTGATCAGATTGCTAAAGATGTCAACTCAAAATTCGGAGACGACACGATTGGCGTCATTTTTCCGATCTTAAGCCGAAATCGTTTTGCGATCTGTCTACGCGGTATTGCAAAAGGGGCTAAAAAGATTGTTTTAATGCTGAGCTATCCATCTGATGAGGTTGGCAATCACTTAGTAGATATTGAACACCTTGATGAAAAAGGAGTCAATCCTTGGACAGATGTTTTAACAGAGCAGCAATTCCGTGACCATTTTGGCTATAACAAACACACGTTTACTGGCGTGGATTATATTGATTATTACAAATCGTTAATAGAAGAATATGGAGTAGAGTGTGAAGTTATCTTCTCAAATAATCCAAAAACCATTTTAGATTATACGAAAAATGTTCTGACTTGCGACATCCATACGAGATTTAGAACAAAAAGAATACTAAAAGAAAATGGCGGAGAAAAGATTTACAGCCTTGATAACATATTAGCTGAGTCTGTTGATGGCAGCGGCTTCAACGAAGCTTATGGTCTATTAGGATCTAATAAATCAACAGAAAACAGCGTTAAACTTTTCCCACACACTTGCCAGCCTATCGTTGATCAGATCCAGCAAATGCTAAAAGAAAAAACTGGGAAAAATGTAGAAGTGATGATTTACGGAGATGGCGCGTTCAAAGATCCTGTCGGCAAGATTTGGGAGCTTGCTGATCCAGTTGTATCTCCAGCCTATACATCAGGTCTTGAAGGCACACCAAATGAAGTAAAATTAAAATACCTTGCGGATAATAACTTTGCTCACTTGAGCGGCGAAGAGCTAAAACAAGCTATTTCACAATTCATTGATAATAAAGAAGCAGATCTTGTAGGGTCCATGGAAGCACAAGGAACGACACCTAGAAGACTTACAGACCTTATCGGCTCTCTTTCTGATTTAACTTCAGGAAGCGGGGATAAAGGCACACCAATTATTTTTATCCAAGGCTACTTCGATAACTATACGAAATAATTATTTATATAAGCAATATAAGCCGGCTGAGAATGTCCTGCCGGCTTTCTTTATTTCACTTATAGTTTCTGTTCTGGAAAGCTTATCGTAACCGTTGTTCCCTTATCTTTTGAACTTTGAAAGTCAATACTCCCTTTGTATTTGGCTGCGATGTTATAGCAAATCATCATACCCAAGCCGGTCCCTTTACTTTTTAAAGAATAAAAAGGAGTGCCGAGAGACTTAATTTCTTCTGCTGACATGCCCCGCCCTTGATCCATTACTTTGATTTCCACAAAATCCTTCTTTCTTTTGGCTGTTAAAGTGACAGAATCACCTGTTTTAGAAGCTTCAATGGCATTTTTAATAATATTCACTAGCAATTGTTTAATTTCCATATTGTTAGCCGCGATATAACAATCTTCCACTTTGTTGATCTCAATCTTATTTTCATTCAACAATCCGTATGAATGAAGCAGCTCAGTTACACTTTGCAAAGCTGCCCGTACATCTACTATTTCCACCTCTGTATCTTTACTCGGCTTCGCTATAGATAACAATTGAGACACTACCTCTTCAGCTGTATTTAACTCTTCAATCATTAAACTAAAATGCCGCTTCTGACTCTGATCACTAGGCAGGATATTTTTTTCATATAACTGTAAAAATCCCTTTACAACCGTCAGCGGGTTCCTAATCTCATGTGCTACAGCCGCTGCTAGCTGTCCTGTTGTCTTCAAGCGTTCTGCCTGCTGTATTTGTTCATAATATAGCTGCTGTTTTTCGATCCGCCCGTACGATATGTAAAAGATAAAGCATATAATTGCCTGGCTTCCTATAAAGTTAATTACATTCCCTATAAGATCTCGCTTTAAATAGACTTGTAAATATCCCTGGTCAAAGAGCCCAATATAAACAAATATAAGGATGATGCACACGTTGTTTAACAGTAAGGAAAAATAAAAAATCTTCGCATCAAAAAATAAAATCGCCACAGCCGGAACAAAACAAAGAAAAATAAAAGTCGACCAAGTATCTGGATATAAAAAGAAAAGTGTATAAAAATACACAGAAGCTACTATCGTAAGGATTATTCTAAAACTACGAGTAAGATACTTTGGATAAAGCAATAGGCAAACAGATGCAACGATAACAAGAATGAAGTGAAAGAAATAACCGGCACTTACTCTCTCTAACTGTGGATTATCTATTAACAAGCCTGCCACCATCATAATGATGACGGCTAGAACTGTACTATAATATAATTTTTTATTTATATAAATATGATCTTCCCTCATACATGCTCCTCTTATTTTCATGTGAAAATCGCTTGTAAATCCTTCAACGACATATCCCTAAACACCTTTATCTTATCATACATTTTTTTCATAAATTGCCTATTACTCTATCAATTGAAAAATAGTTAAAAGGCGTTTTTTACTGTCACTTTACCTGTAACAATTAGAATCGCACAAAACCCTTCCTCTATTTCCCCACTACTTTCGGCGACTGCAGAAATAAAACTGCTCTCCCTTCACAAACAGCATTTAAAAAACCTTGAAAAACGAGATGTATCTCGTTTATTATATCTTTATAAAAGAGAGCGCTCTCGTTTTTAAAAAGGAGGAATGATGGATGAAAGTAAAATTATTTATTTGCCTTGCTCTATTCTTGTTCATGCCGGGACATTACACAGCTGCAGCTGCTTCTCCCCCTTCGTTACAAGATCATCAAAAAGCAGAAGCTTTTTTTGATGAATTTTTTAAGAAAGAGATGAAGGAACAGGGAATTCCTAATGGGGTCGTTTCACTTGTGCAAGGAGATCAAATTATCTTTTCAAAAGGATATGGGTACGGTGATTTAGAAAAGAAGACTCCTTTTGATCCAGCATCCTCTTCTTTTCGGGTTGCTTCTGTCACAAAATTTTTGACAGCGGCAGGGTTAATGAAGCTGGTGCAAGAGGGAAAAGTGTCTTTAAATAAAGATATCAACACTTATTTAAGGTCTGTAAAAGTTCCTAATGCCTATTCTCAGCCGCTTACTCCTTACCATTTGTTGACGCATACGGACGGATTCCAAGAAGATTCCATTGGACTGAAAACAACGGACTCTAAAGACATAAAATCGTTAATGGCTTATTTAAGAGGGGGTTCCTTCCATCAGGTAACAGCGCCAGGAACGATGGTCACATATGGAAACTTAGCTTCGATATTACAAGGAGCGATCATTGAAGATGTTTCTGGAGAATCTTATGAAACGTATATGACTAAGCAGTTTTTACAGCCGCTTCACATGGAACACAGTTACTTTAATCAAGTGCTTACTGAAGAGCAAAAGGAGCATTATGTACCAGAATATATAAAGTCAGATGGCCAGTACATAAAGAATAAAATGATTTATTCTCATATTGTGCCTGCCGGAGAACTAAAAGCCTCTGCAAATGATATAGCACAATTTATGATTATGCTGTTAAACGGCGGAAAAACAAAAAATGGCAAACACATATTAGATCAAAACACTGTTCATCAAATGCTTTCGCAAACCTATACGGCTCATCCAAATATGCCTGGTGTCGCCTTAGGTTCATTTGAGCATTTTGAAAATAGCAAACGGGCGTTAATTCGTGATGGGCAATCAGAAGTATTTCAAAGCAAATTAGTGTTGTGGCCTGATCAGAAGCTTGGTCTCTTTGTGTCTTCTTACAGTGAAGAACTTGCTGATCACCTTGTATCTGCTTTTCTTGATTACTATTTTCCCGTAGAGAAGACGGAGAAAAAGATCCTAACCACTAAAGAAGATGTTGTTAAATTTGAAGGCATGTACAACTATGTGCAAGCCTCGGACACAACATTTGCAAAACTACAAACATTGGCTACCCCTCTTATTGTTCAAGCGAATGAGGACGGGACGATAACTGTTCGTCCACTGTTTATCGATCCTTTTGGCGGAGTAGCGAAAGCTGTAAAAATGGCAAAAGTCGAAGCAGGATTATTTAAAGGCATAGATGATGAATTATACATTTCTTTTAAAGAGGACACAAAGGGGCACGTTACACATTTATTCTCCGGATCTGGCTACCACAGCTCCTTTGAAAAGTTATCCTGGTATGAAAATATTAAACTTCACATCGGATTATTGATTTTCTTTCTACTGTTCTTTTCGGCGGCACTCATTCATTCTGGCATACGAGCATGGCGGCAAAGAAAGCAGCTACTTGAAAAAAACACCAAAAAAATACGCAGGCTGGAGGGAGGGATCATAGCTGGAAACTTAACATTCCTGCTCTTGTTGGCTCCTGCCGTTGCATTTATCGGCATGTCCTCGGGGGTGCCAGCTTATGTACAAGGAATTACACCATACATGAAAGTCGAATTTACAATCCCGCTCATCACAACGGCACTGCTTGCTCTGTATATTTTTAACACAGTGAAAGATTGGCAAAACCGTTCATTTTCTTTTAAACTTTATTACAGTGGTTTCCTATGCGTGAATATTGGATTTTATCTCTTTTTATATTACTGGAGATGGTACGGTTATTGGTTTAACTAATGAAAAGAGAGCGCCGTCACGAAGTGAAAAGCGAGTAATGCCTTAGAAAGGGGGAGAAAAATGTCTCCAAAGGTATCAGCGGAATATAAAGAGCGGAAGCGTCAAGAAATCCTGCTCTCTGCCATGGAAGTCTTTCAACGGAAAGGGTTTGAACCTACTACAATGAAAGATATTAAAGAAGAAGCCGGTATAAGCTTTGGTGCGCTTTACTCTTATTTTTCAAGTACAGAAGAAATGTTTATCGAGCTTCTGCAAAAGAGCAGCCAGCTCGACACCCTTACTCAACATGATTCAGCAACTGCGAGCAGCTGGAAGCGCCTTGAAGACTACCTTCTAGTTCAAGATGAAATGCTTAAAACTATTAAAAGCAGTCTCATCCCAGCAGCATACGAATTCTTTATGACAAGCTGGCGCAAAACTGGAAGGCTTTCCATTTTGAAAGATCGCTACAAAGAGGCTGGAGATCAGATAAAAGCCATGCTGGCAGATGGGATTAAAAATGGAGAATTTCAACCAACTGTCCCTCTCGATTCTCTTGCCAAATTAATCGTTTCAACTTTAGAAGGCCTCAATGTTAGTGTCCTCTTCATTGGCTATACAGAGAGCGGAGCAAAGGAACAGCTTGTCACTCTTATAAAAATGCTGAAACAATTGCTACGTGTTAAAGAGTAATAAACAAAGATGAGCAGCATCAGCTATAACTTATGCTGCTCACTCATAAAGTTCTTCAAATCTACTTCCTATTTCCCATTTTAGAAGAGCAATTCAAGTTAAATTTAATTAAAAAAGTGGTACCTTCTGTTCCCGTTTCAATTTCAATTTTTGCATTGTGACGGGCAGCAATCGCATAGCAAACGCCTAGCCCTAAGCCCGTTCCATTATCTTTTGTTGTAAAAAATGGAGTACCCAGCTTTTCTAATATTTCAGGACGGATTCCTTCTCCTTGGTCCTCTACTGTAAGAACTATATAATCATCGCCTTCTTTATAGGTTCTAATGGTCAGGACTTGTCCGCTGCTCATTGCATCTAGGCCATTGCGATACAGGTTAATCAATAATTGCCGTATTTCATTTCGATTTAGCAGTAACGTTGGAATCTCATTCGTCTCGACTTCAATGATTTTATTTTGGCTGAATGCATCAACTTTGATCAAAGGAGTAATGTCATGAATAATGGCATTTAAATCTAACATCTCTAAATCAGAGGTCTTCGTATTACCCATTGAAAGAAACTCCGTAATAATCGAGTTGGCACGATCAAGCTCTTCAATCATTAAATGAAAGTAATGATGGTAAGTTTTAAAGGCACCTTCTTTGGTCAATAATTGCAGGAAGCCACGTACAGTTGTCATTGGATTTCTAATCTCGTGGCTGATCCCGGCAGCCATTTGTCCTATCAAATCCAAACTGGATAATCGTTTTAGTTCTTTCTCATATTTCTTTTTTTCCGTTGCATTTTTAAACAGACAACAAATCCCCTCATCATACGGATACGCAACGATCTCGTACCAATACTCTCCATAGACCGATGGGACCTCAAATTGTACCGAAATCCGCTCTTGCATTGCCCGCTGGAATTCTTTATATATCACTGTATCAACAACTTTAGGGAATAACTCCCATATATTCTTGCCTAACACATCTTTTGGTGTTTTATTTTCCGGTAAAAATTGGTGTTTATTAACATAAATAAAGTTCCAATCTTTGTCTAAAGCAAAAAAACCATCCGTAATCCCTTCAATGACGCTTGTCAACTTTTCATTAGCAGCCGCTAATTCCCTTGTTCGCTCTTCTACTATGCTTTCAAGTTGATCCATATAATGTAAATTTGAAAATGTAGGAGCAGTGGCGTCGACAACAGACTGGGCCAGCTGTATTTGAGTGTTACAGTAATGACGGCCTTTCCCTTCTAAATTCACAACTGCTATTACGCCCAACACCTCTCCTACAGAAACAAACGGAAGCATTAACAGACTTTGAATATTAAAATGCCCACAAACATCATGATCAAGCCTTTCGTCTGCACAAACATCTGGGATCAAAATAGCATGTTTAGTCTTAATGACTTCTTGGATGATCGCTTTGTAGTTCTGGTCCATCCGAATATTATGATGAGTGTTCATCCACTCCACTTCTGTCCAGCCGCTGTCTTTGCTTAACTGCATCGTCTTTATTGTTTTTTTATCTATCGGATCTAATAGATAGGCAGCTATATGATGACTGTCTAGCACTTTTCCTACATAAAAAAAGCATGTGTTAAGGCTTTCCTGTACCGAGGAGCACATCGACAACTCACGTGTCACATCAAGCAGTAACTGCTTTTCTGCAATCAAGTTTTCCTTTTGAGCTAAATTATTTGCATTTTGAATAGCCACCGCAGCCATGTTCACATAAGCTTCAACACTTTGAATCTGAAACTCTTTTAAATTCATGGAAGTGCCATAATTAAATAAAAATACAAGCCCAAATAACTCTTCCTCAAATGAGATAGGCAGAGCTAATAAGGAGTTAATTTTAAAAGCGGTCACCGCCCTTTGGTCCGGCCGGTTATCCTTTGAGGTGTCAGGAATATAAATTGTTCTCTTTGTTTCAATCACCTCTTTGGCGAGTAAGTCCTTCTCAGGATCGATCACCTGCTTATCAAGCGTCATTCCATTGATAAATTCAGGCTTTCCAACAAATCCCCTGAACGTCCCATCTTCCTGAGGTAAATAAATGCCGACAGCATCGCATTGAACAATTTCTTCAGAGATAGCCTTTGTAACATGCTCCAGCACTTCACGCAGGTTTAACTTTGTATTAATCACTCTTGTTATATTTGCAAGACGAGAATATCTCATTTGTTCCCTTACCATTTGTACGTTCTCCAATCATAGGGATAATAAAATAAACCTTATGGTAATACCAAGGCCCAAGTACTTTCATCACGTATATTTATTATCTCTATTGTACATAGGTTCCATTGAATTGAATACAGGAAATCGGGAACTTTGAAAAATACCAAAAGAGTAAATCAGCAGCAGAGGCGTTCAGGCACTACAATAAAAAAGCGTCTAGGCTTAGATAATGATTGTGTATGGACTCTCTTTATGATTCACTCTTCTCGTTACTATTTTTTATATTTTTATAATAAATTCCCCATCTATCTATAACAAAAGGGACCATTCTTTTTGGCTATACTTCTTTATGTTTCACAAAAAAAGAGAGAATTATTTCTCTCTCTTTTGGTGCCCACCGATCAAGTACCGCAAAAAGTCCGATAAGGGCGGTTAGATGGTGCTGGCGGTGTAGTATAATCATTCTGCTCAGGAGAATAAGCGTAAGGATTCGAAAGGACAGTCAAAAGCTTTTCCATCACGCTGTAATCTCCTTGTTCCACCGCAGCTTCCAACGCTTCCTCTACCCGGTGGTTTCTTGGAATAACCGCAGGGTTGCTCTTTTGCATCAGCTGCTTAGAAGAGTCTTTTGATTCCTGCTGCCTGTCTAGCCTTGCTTGCCAGCGTTTATTCCATTCACTAAACTTCGATGTGCCACACGTGGATATCTCCTCCGTTGTGCCGAGAGTTAAGGCTCGGAAAGTATTCGTGTAGTCAGCCTTATTCTCTTGCATAATGCTTAGCAAGTCTTTAATAAGAGCTTCATCCTCCGCCTCTTCGTTAAATAATCCTAGCTTTGCTCTCATTCCCACGAGCCAGTTAGATTGATACAGCTTAGTATAGCTCTCCATCTCCCCTTGGGCTAATTCGACAGCCTTCTCTTCGTCCTCATTCAGTAGTGGCAATAACGTTTCCGCAAATCGCGCCAAGTTCCAGCCGCCAATATAAGGCTGATTGCCATAGGCATAGCGGCCTTGGACATCAATTGAACTAAACACGGTTGCAGGATCATACGTATCCATGAAGGCGCAAGGACCATAATCGATCGTTTCTCCGCTAATCGCCATGTTATCCGTGTTCATCACTCCATGAATAAAACCAACAAGCTGCCACTTAGCAATCAATTTAGCTTGGCGCTTGATCACTTCTTGAAGCAGCGATAGATATTGGTTCCCGCCGGTTTCAATATTAGGAAAGTGACGCTTTAATGCGTAGTCGGCCAACTTTCGGAGGTCCTCTATTTTCCCCCAATTGGCTATATATTGAAAAGTACCGACACGTAGATGGCTGGCTGCTACACGAGTTAAAATGGCACCAGGAAGCTCAGTTTCTCGAATGATCGTTTCGCCCGTTGTCACTACGGCTAAGCTGCGAGTAGTCGGAATACGAAGCGCATGCATCGCTTCACTAATAATATACTCGCGCAGCATCGGCCCAAGTGCCGCCCGGCCATCTCCTCCGCGGGAGAAAGGCGTTCTGCCCGAACCCTTCAGTTGAATATCGAACCGTTCACCATCAGGCGTTATTTGCTCACCCAGCAGCACAGCCCGGCCGTCCCCCAGCATAGTAAAATGTCCGAATTGATGTCCGGCATAAGCTTGAGCAAGGGGTGAAGCTCCTTCAGGAATTTGATTGCCGGCAAACACTTCTATGCCCTCCTTGCTTTGAAGTGCATCCACCTTTAATCCAAGCGATGCGGCTAACGAATGATTAAGAATAACCAACTGCGGCGATTGCACAGGTGTTGGGTTAGTGCTAGAAAAAAATAATTTCGGCAGACGGGCATAACTGTTGTCGAAGCTCCATCCTGTTTCTTTACTCTTTGTCATAGCGTCTCCTTTCTATTTATAAATGTTTTTTATTTAAGTAAAAATGTATGTGTAACGCTCCATACTCATAAAAACATCATATTATCTGTTTTAATGTCTACTTCTGCCAATTTATTATACCCTTTTCACTCGATGATGACGCTCTTTAAGCAAGGCGGAACAAATGAAAAGGTGGATACCTTAATAGATATCCACCTCTTTTAAATCTATTTTTATTATTTTACAACACCCTAACAAAGGAAGTTATTTATCTGTCAGATCATGATCCTCTTGAACCTCTAACGGTACATGTTTACCTATCTTAAAGGCATAAAAACTAATGATCATCATAATAAGGAAAACAATCCCGACAATAAGCGATATGCGTGTGTCGTCATTAAACCACATACCGACCAATACCATGACCAAAAAGGCAATGGTTAAATAGTTCGACACCGGCGCAAAAGGCATTTTAAACGGATGATCCTTTATTTCTGCTCCTTTTGTTTTCCTGAATTGAATTTGACTTATCAAGATAATAAACCATGGAACCATGCCTGGAAGTACACTGGCACTGTAAACATAGACGAACAGATTTTCCGGAGCGATATAACTTAAAACAACACCGATCGCTAAACCAATAAGCACCCCAAATGTACCGACTAACGGAACCCCATTGTGTGACAGCTTCGTAAAGAATTTAGGTGCCTGTCCATTCACTCCTAATGTATAAAGCATCCGGCCTGCACTATAAATACCGCTGTTACAGCCAGACATGGCAGCGGTGATGACAACAAAGTTAATCAAAGCAGCAGCCGCTGTAATTCCTACTTTGGCAAAGGTCGCTACAAACGGGCTGCCAATAGAACTTAATTGATCCCACGGATAAACCGTCACAATAACAAAAATAGCACCAATATAAAAAATTAAAATACGCCAAATAATGCTTTGAATCGCTTTTGTTAATGTTTTTTGCGGATCTTTTGCTTCACCCGCTGTGATCCCGATTAATTCAACACCTTGATAAGCTGCTACCACGAGGGACAAAGCAAAGAAAAAGCCTGACCAGCCGCCCGCAAAAAAGCCGCCGTGTCCCCATAGATTGGATAAGCCGATCGCATCCCCGCCGTTTCCGATTCCAAAGAAAATAAGCCCAATTCCCGCAATGATCATCAATACAATCGTAATAATCTTAATCATCGCAAACCAAAATTCAAACTCACCAAACGATTTAACAGAAATTAAATTGGCTGCACCGAGAATGACCATAGCAACCATGCCTGGAATCCAAGCAGGCAGATCCGGGAACCAGTACTGCATATATGCCCCGACCGCAATAATTTCTGACATGCCTACGATCACCCATTGAAACCAGTTGCTCCATGCCGTAATATACCCAGCCAATGGATGAATGTATTTATAGCCAAACGTTGCAAATGAACCTGTACTTGGCTCTACATACAGCATTTCTCCCATTGCACGCATGATGAAAAAAATAAAAATACCTGAAATTGCGTAAGCCAGCATAACAGATGGGCCTGTCCATTGAATCGTGCTGGCCGAACCCATAAATAAACCAACACCGATCGTTCCGCCTAAAGCAATCATCTGAATGTGACGCGACTCTAAGCCTCTCTTTAATTCTTTATTTGCCACTTTTATTTCCTCCTCTTTTACCAACGATCGCCGAAAATTTAAGCGGCATACACATACGCTTTTTTGACATCGAAGGAATCCATCCAGCGTCACTTCTTAATCTATACCATAATATTTCCTTGCTTCTTTCTGGCGTTCCAAACAAATAGAAAGGACTTTCATCTTCCTCTTTACGATTTAGACCTTAAACCTTCTTATTCTATAATAATATTTTTTCAGGAAAATACAACTGTCTTTCTCAGAAAAACACTTATTAATCAATGTAAATAAAGGTATTATCTTTCAAAAATAAAAATAATAACTATATTCAGATAATTTAGTACACAATTGCCTTCGCCTTATAAACGGCGAATAGCCGAGGAAAAAATTTTCCCTTGGCTCTTAGTGTTTTCCGTATAGATCACCTCTCACCATTCTAGGTAATTGTCATACATTATTTTGAAATGAAGCAGCATGGGAGGTATGAGAATGGTCAAGTTTAAGTCATACACAGGGACGATTACAATGATCAGCGATTTGATGAGCAGTCAAAATGATACAGGTGCAGGCTGCTATAAATTAATGTCTATAGATGATGGGACCGGCTCCATCATAAATTTTGTTGTTTCGCCTGCCACCTACTTTGTAGCCCATGCGATGGTAGCTGTAGGGGATAAAGTTACCGGCTATTATGATGCAAATGCACCTGTCCCGCTTATTTTCCCGCCGCAATACCAAGCACTTATTATGGTAAAGCTTAATCCGCTTCAGAATGTAAAAGTAGACTCCTTTAACAGCCAGCTGGAGAGCCGCGATGGCCAATTAAAATTAAATCTTTCTCCATTTACCCAGATTATCCTAACAAACGGGCAGGCTTTTTCTAAAAATCCTGCAAACCGAAATCTCATTGTCATCTATGGTCCTAGCACAAAAAGCATTCCTGCCCAAACGAACCCCTATAAAATCATCGTTTTATGCTGGTGAATTTTATAGGAGATCTCTTTATTTCCCTTCGGTTTTTTCCAGCACCCTCCTTTTAAAATTGATTCTCCCCTTTATGACGCAGCCATTCGTCCAAGGGGACCGTTTTCATCTACAATGTCCTCTAGATCAAATACAGAGATCGGGAACATTGGAAAACCAACAACGTAGGGAGTGATTTCATAGAGCTGAAAATAGATGACCAGTGTCTTATCAGCAATATAAAAATCCTGATCTGGACGGATAGCTGTGAAGCCGTCGAGCAGCTGGATATTTCGTTGTTTGATCTGCTCATCAATTAAGACGGAGAGCCTTTTTACATAATCACTTCTCGGCTTAAATAAGTCTTTTAATTGATAGAGCCTTCCTGTTCTCAGATCAAATGTTAAAGACTTTATATACGTCATGCCATGAGCTGCGTGATAGTGATAAGCGTAATTGATTAGTGATAGGCTCAAAACTTCACGCTGGTTGTTCTTAATTTCATAATATCCGATCATTTCCTCTACTGATGAAGGCATATTCCCAATTTGCTCATTTATCAGCTGCTGGTTTCGCTCCCTAATGGCGCGATTTATTGCTCTTTCTACCTCTTGATTTTGCATCCTAAATAGTTGAGGATAAAAAACTGTTTTGTTTGGACTGCCGCCCACTTTAACAGTGTACGTGTTTACCGGTAATGTAATAGCCATCATGATCCACCCTTAGAGGTTTTTAACTTATTGTATTCTTGAAAAGACAAAGGTGATTATTAAACGAGAAAACCCCCTTCCTCCTGATTAGAATACTTCTGTGTGCATGCGTCACAACAGTTTGGAAATATTAACAGTATGGTTAGAAAAAATAGGAGGAAGCAAATGAACTTACAATCCGGAAAGTATCATTGGCCAACTACGTTTCCTGATGCCCCCTCATATCCATCCTTAGAGGAGGATCTTCACTGTGACGTATTAATTGTTGGGGGCGGAAGCTCCGCCGCGCAGTGTGCTTACTATCTTGCAGATGCCGGTTTAGATGTGGTCGTAGTGGAAAAAGAAAAGGTTGGCAGTGGCAGTACTAGTACAAATACGGCACTCATCCAATACTCTGGTGAAAAAATGTTTACAGACTTAATAAACACTTTCGGAAAAGCTTATATTGAGCGGCATCTACAGCTGTTAAAAGAGGCCATTAACGAAATTGAAAAAGCATCAAAAACTGTCAAAATCGATTGCGAATTCAATCGAAGAGATACTCTTTATTTTGCTAGCTCTACAGAGGATATTGACCGCTTAAAAAAAGAGTACGAGTTATTAAAGAAACACAATTTCGAACTCGCTTTTTGGACAAAGAGTGATATTGAAGCTAACTATCCTTTTAGCAGAGAAGCGGCCATTTATTCTTACAATGATGGAGAACTAAACCCTTTTAAATTCACACATGCCCTATTTGATTATGCAGCTAAAAAAGGGGTTCGGATTTATGAACATACAGAAATGAATGGCCATCGTTATGATCCCCAACAAGAGCGGATGATCATTTCAACAAAGACAAAATACTCTATTAACGCACGCCAGGTTATTTTCGCTGCAGGCTATGAAGGCATGGATATTAAAAAAGAGAAAAAAGCCTCCTTTGTGAGTACGTACACCGTGACGACTACTCCAGTAGCTGACTTCTCCACCTGGCATAACCGGACACTCATTTGGGAGACAGCTCGCCCCTATCTATTCATGCGTACAACTGCCGACAATAGAATTATTATTGGCGGGCTCGATGACAATACGACCTACCCTGAAGATCGAGACAGCAAGCTAATGCACAAAAAAGAGAAACTTGTCGCAGAATTTAATAAAATGTTTCCTGATATTCGCGTAGAACCTGAATATTATTTAGCAGCATTTTATGGGGGAACCGTAGATGGCCTGCCTATTATCGGCGTTTACGATGAATATCCTAACAGCTATTTTTTATTTGGATTTGGAGATAACGGAACGGTGTACAGCCAAATGCTAGCGAAAATTATCGTTCAAGACATTGTGAAAGGGAATCATCCAGATCTACCGTTATATTTGCAAAACCGGCCTCTGCTTGCCAGGCATTAATTCCAAGACTCTATAAGAAAGCGCCTGAATTCCTTTCACTAGGGAAACAGGCGCTTTCTTTTAAACCTCTTCTTTACTTCTAGGACATCCTTTCGACTTTAATATTCTTCTCATTTTCTAAGACAATTTTAAACTTCTTCTTCTGCTCCTTTAAAATTGAGCGGCTACTATAAGAATACGAACAAAACAAGGAGGGGTTAAAAATGAAATCAGTTAAAAAGCTATTTACAAGTTTTTTAATCGTAGGTGGTCTAGGGATAGGCGCTTACGCTGTAACAGATCCTCAGCCGGAAGCCGCTCAAATTAATGTATCTTCACACACAATCAATGAATTAAAAGCTAAAGATATTGCGTTATATGCCTCAAAGGGCGGGCTAGTAACGGATAGCCATGTAGAAACTAAAAATGGAATCAAAAAATATGAAATTACGATCGTAAAACAGGATCAGGAACATGACGTAGAGATTGATGCCTTAACGGGAGAAGTGACCCGGTATGAGGAATATGTTCGCCATTAAAAGGGATTTAACAAAAAGCAAATTCTAAATCATTGCTTTTAATCTGGCATTAAATGAATAGTAAAAGTATTAACTTCATTAAGAGATCTAATTAAAAAGAACACAGAATCATAAAATCGATTTAGTGTACAAATTTTACACCAGTATAACCAATTAATTTAATTATCTAGGAGGAATTTATCATGTTTCAACATTTTGAAGTAAAACCAATGTTTAAAGACCAAGTACACGAACGCCATCAGTTCAAGCTGAGTGTTCAAGGAACAGATTATCGAGGGATTTTTCATCAAGATGAAATTCACTGGTTTCATCCACACCCTATGCAAATTCTTGAGGAAGAGTATATGGAAGCAATGGAGTCTCAAGTTTACAACTTGATGGTACATCGCCTGAAACAACCCATTTAACGATAAATCTGCCTATAAAAGCCTATATGGATACAGAATGTTTTAAGTTATTCCTAAAAAAGAGACGACTAAGACACCGCATCACGTAATAGGACTTCTATGCAGCCTCATTAAACTCAAATGAGATAAACGATCGATCCCCTACATCATTGTCGCTCTTTTTCTCCGTTCTTACGAAAACTTTAAGATATCAAAGGATAGAGGCAGCCTACGTTATATCGGCTGACTGCAAACGCCTGTCGTTCAAGTGGAAGAAGCGAGACCATTAGAGCCCTGAACACTAAAGAAGACAAGCGTTTTTAGATAGCCAATATTTGCGTTATTAAATCCAACTCATCCGTCGCATCTGTGTCAAAGAATCTGTCCATTGTCTACTATAAATGTTTGTCCCGTTATGGAATTCTGGATCATTTGAAAAACAATGGATTCTGCAATATCCTCAGGCGTTGAGATCCTCTTAAGCGGCAATTTTCCAGCAAGATGATACATCTTCTCTTCATTGCCGTTCCACCATTTTGTATCCACAGCTCCCGGTGCAATGGCATTCACCCTAATTTCCGGCGCCAAAGCAATGGCTAATGACCTTGTCATCGTATGAATCGCTGACTTGGTTGCAGCATAGGGAATGGATGAGCCAATACCCGTCACTCCTGCCACGCTTCCCATATTGATAATGACCCCTGATCCTTGCTGTTTCATATGGGGCACTACTGCTTTTATACAATAAAACATGCCTTTCACATTGACATCAAACAGCTTGTTCCAAACTTGATCCGTGACGGAGTCTAAATCGTTCATAGAGATGTGGGCGGTAATACTGGCATTGTTTACTAACCCATCGACGGCTCCATATACTTCAACCGTTTTAGCCACCATTTTTATAACTTCCTCTTCATTGGCCACATTCGCTTTAAAAGAAAATGCTTCACCCCCTTGCTCCCTAATTTTTCTTACCACTTCCTCTGCGTCACAGGCAGACTCATAATAATGAATAACGACTTTTGCTCCTTCATTTGCTAACTTTAAGGCCGTTGCTTTTCCTATCCCTGTTCCAGCACCGGTTATAATGATTGACTTATTCACTAGTTTTATTTTGACTCACCCTTCCTCATTCATTGGATATTTTTATTATATTTTGAGGGATCAGAGCTGTATAATAAGTAAAAATCAGAGAGGTATCAGTTTAAATGATACCAAGGAAGGATAGGAAAACTTGTGGAGTCTCATGATTTATTGATTTTCAAACATGTTGCAGAATCGCATTCTATCTCTAAAGCGGCTGAAAAACTAGGCTATGTACAATCAAATATTAGTCAAAGAATTAAAATATTAGAGGAAGAATTAGGTGTTAGATTACTGAATCGAAACAACAGAGGAGTAACCATCACGAATGAAGGAGCAACTTTACTAGATTATGCTAACCAGATCTTGCTGTTAATGAAGGAAGCAAAAATAGAACTGAACCCTGAAAAATGGCCAGAACAGCTAACAATCGGTGCTACCCAAACAGTCTCTGCTTTAAGGGTTCCGAGAATATTGTCATCTTTTCTTGATGTTCACCAGCAAGTTGAGGTAAAAGTGAAGACAGATACGACTAGGCTGTTATTAGAACAGGTGCTATATGGAGAAGTAGATGGCGCCTTTATTAGCGAGCCATTTGACCAAGATGGGCTGAAGACAGTTTACACAATTGTTGAAAAGGTAAGTCTTATTTCATCAACGTCTTGTCCTGTTGAGAAGCAACCTGAACAGACCTTGCTCGTAAATAGCAATCCTCAATGTATTTATCGACAGAAGCTTATTCACTTAGCAAAAAAGAATTCGCAGAAGAATGTTCGCCTCATTGAATTTGATTCGCTTGAGGCTATTTTACAATCTGCTAGTGATGGGTTAGGAATCAGTTTAGTCCCTTCCGATGTGGCAAAACTTCCAAGGTACGAACATGCATACACCATATCCGAACTTCCCGAGACGGTCCAAATAAATTTTGTTATAAAAAATAGACAACAACAGCCTAAAGGCTTAAAACGTTTTATCAAGTTTCTATCAGAAAAAACGTATTAAAAGTAAGATTCTTCTAATGGAACTTTCAGCATATCCCCTTGTTGTCATTTATACAACTTACTGCTAAACAACAACAAGTGGATATGCTTCTTTGTTCAAAATCCTTGAATGAATGATAACAACTAGTTTTAAAATATAAATCATCAGAGTCATCACTGTAAGTAAATAGAATCGGAATCATTCCTTAAATAAAAAACAGGCAGTCATTCACTGTCTGCCTGTTAAAAAATCGACACTGTTCATCATTTATGCTCTGTTATTCCCTAATTATTAAGGTATTTTTGATTCTTTCCAAGAAATCTATTTGAAGTTGATATTGGTCGATCATATTTTGAAAGGTTAGGTTCGTTAATTCATTCACTTCTATATATTGCGCTTTTATCTCCTGTCCAGCCCGAATATCAGCTAGTGCTGCCTGAAGCTCCTCGATTTGATCCTCAATGGCTTTAATGATTTTCTTGGGATCTGCCTGGTTATGAGGCATATTCAACATAGAGAGTCCGGTATACAAAAGGACAGGCAATTTCACGGAAGGTTCCCGAAAAGACTCGATCAACAGCTTCTCATATTCTCTCTCGCCTTCCTCTGTAATTTCGTAGATGGCCTTTGTGCGATGTCCAGTTGATTCGACGTTAGCTACTTTAATGAGCCCTTCTTTATCCATTTTTTTTAGTGCATGATAAATCGAACCTGGAAGGATCCCTGCCCATTTATCTACTTCACTTACTTGCAAAAGCTGTTGTAATTCATAGCCAGACATTGGTTTTGTCCGCAGCATGCCTAATACCATGAGTCTCGTCATTCCCACACCTCAACATTAATTATTCAACGTTAACTATTATAGTAAAAAATATAACACTCTTTAGGCAGTGCTGTAAAGAAAGCTATTTTACATCCGTGCGATCAAATTTAAAAAAGCAGTGCTCATCTCCCTTTGATAAGAGCTGCGGCCGCTGAAATTGAACGCCATGCTTATGTGGTAGTAGTAAATCTCCCCAAATGTCATCCATACTGCAAAAAATCGGCATAATTTCTAAGGCATCATGTTTACAGAAAAAATCAAAGAAGAAACATTTTTTCACATGCAGATGAAAAGATTGATTTGTATCTTTGGCAATATGATGGGTAAAATTCTGACTGCCATAGTGCTTTACTTGCTTTGCTTTAGAAATCTTAACAATCCGCTTAAACGGCTTTCTGTCAAAAAATAAATACAGCTTCATAAAAAATTGCTGTTTCTTCTTTGTCCGTTCCATTAAACAATACCGAATAATTTCCTCCCAATTTGTATATTGATATTTCTTCAATACTCGAAAAGCCGCAAGCACCATTGACGTAAAGATTAAGTTAAATTCAGTCGGCTTATCCGTTGCCCAAGCTTTGTTCTCCTCTAAGATTTCAACAAATAATTTTTGGGCTTCTTTCGTTTGCTCTTTCCCAACCTTCTGACGTAATCCTTTAAAAAAAGACTTTTGAATGATATTATTTAACACTCTGTTTCGCTCCTTTCTAAACATTGTATATTCAACGTTGACTATATATTAACATACAATCCATTATCCGGTAAACTATCTTCTAAAGAATTATTTAATTATTCTTTTTGGCAGGCTCGACTAAATTTTATCTATTTATTTTAAACAAGCGCAGTTATAAGGCCACCCTAACTTTGTGGATCCCGTTGATGGGAATTGACATCAACAGTCCCTATCCGTAAGCAAGATAAAAGGGACTGCAGTTAAAGTCTACTAGCTCATTGAAAGCGAACGCTTGTCAACAGCCTGAGAAGATTAGGCATAGGCCTAATCTTCTTCATGGTTCACTGTAACTTTTCTATCTCTCATTTGTATTCATTTCATGTTAAGTGAGTAAATAATACCGTGAGAGGATAAGACCTTAAAGAGTAAGAGACGGGTCTATCTTAGCATTTGAATTGCGCTCTTTTTCAATTCTTATCGATCTAAGAAGCAGCCCAATTCCAAGGAACAAAATTGTTGCTGCTACGCCGCTAATGGGATTCAACCAAAAATCACCGCTCTTAGTAAACGTTATCACACCGCTGATTGTTACTAAAACGGTCGGAAACGCATCTTCGATGGCATGCATCAATACACATGGCCACACGGACTTTGTCAGCCTGTATATCTCAACATACATAACAGTCCAGCATAACATCAGCACACAGCCTGACAACAGCATATCCACCCGCGAAACCGATTCAAAATAGCTGTCTGGAAGAAACACCATATAGTACGCAGCGTGCCACAATGCCCAAACAAGACCAGAAACAAGATAAATGAGCCAGTCATTAACCTTGAGCTCAATCAGCTTTGGCGTTAGATACCCACGCCAGGAAAACTCTTCGAATATATTTTTAATAAAATTTCCTGTAACAGAGACAACAACAAGTGAAAAAAACGGCCTCATGTCAACATTAGATAGGTCAGTAACTCCGAAAAGCGCCGCAAGGCCAACTGTTAAGAGTGTAACAAGAGGATAGATCGCAAATGAAACAAGATACCACTTCATATTGCCTTTAAGATTGGGGTTCACCCCGATGTCCTTCCAATCGCGACTGATGGTTCTAAGGAATATCGCTGTTAGAAACGGCAGCACTAGCCATAACCCCATCCCTAAAGAGTTGCCTTCAGGTTGTTCTGTTAGAACGGAATCAAGCAATATACCAAGCCAACCGCTTGCTAGTACAAGAATAATGAAAACAATCAACTGGGCTCCTGGATTACCTTTCTTCTCTTTCACCATTTTGAATATCTCCTTTTACTTTTTTAAAGCCCCTCCATTCCTCATCTTTCTCTATATTTAACAGCGTCGTTTATTGCATGGCTTTATTCATAATGATATGCTGCAGCTGTTTTGTACAGCTCACAAACTTTACGAGTGCTTTCTTATGGATGGCAAGTTCATTATTTATTCCCTAACACTCCGGCAAGTTCGTATAACGGCTGGTACTGCTGGATGCGATAGTGACGCCCTTCTTTTTGTAAATATCCTTTGTCACAAAACTGGGCAAGCACATGCAATAAGTGTCGATAAGATACACCTAAAAAGTCACAAACTGTTACATGCTTCTCTTTATAGAACCCTTCATCAGCGGTTTGCAAAATAAAATCCGCCAGCCGGTTCTCAAGCGGAAAGGCGAGGCTTTGCGAATATTTAGCTGCCATTTGGGTGGCCTTTACACTTAAAAACTTCGTCAGCTCACGCAAAAATGTCACGTCTTCCAGCAGTTGTGTGCGGCAGCGATGCAAGGGAATGGCAAAGCAAATTGTCTTCGTCGAGGTTTGAATTCCTTTCGTATAATACACTTCATGTAATAACTCCATTTCCCCAATGTAATCATTTGCATTGATAAAATTAATTAAGGAAACTTTCCCGTTATGGTGGGTGACGTAGATTTTTGCTTTTCCTTCAATGACAAAAAATAAAAAATCCGGCCGCGTGCCTTCTTGGATAATCCATTCATCACGCTGGTATTCATGCACTTCTATAAACTCTTCAATCGGAAAAGAGAATAAATGGGCAATAGAATGGTCCTTTAAATAGTCCTTCCTTTTTTCCTTCTTATAAACTTTCATCATCCACCTCAAAATGTGAGATATCTCATATTTTTGTATGTATCTCCATGATATCATGCAAACAATGGGAGGATCGAGAATGAACACACAACGCTGGATGAGTAGACAATTCTTTAGTTTTTTTATGACATGGGGCATTTTTCTCCCCTACTGGACAGGGTGGATGATTCATACAAAAGGGATTACGGTTTCAGAAGCTAGTTTGATTATGAGCCTAGGTTTGGTCGCTAGAGGCCTTTCTACACTGGTTGTATTTCCTTATTTATCAGGAAAATTCAGCAGCAAAACATTATTAAACGGGATGGCGATTGGCACGCTCATTTCTATTTTGTGCCATATTCCAGCAAGTTCTTTTACCAGTCTGCTTATTGCAACATTACTGCTGAACTTTTTTTATCCAAGCTTAATGCCTGCTTTAGATACTATTGCCGGCTTCCTGGCACAAAATAAACAGTTAAAGCATTACGGGAAAAGCCGCTCATGGGGATCGGTTGGATTTGTTGTCGCTGGCATGATCTTAACCATCTTTACAGGGGCACTTGGAGATGAAGTGATTTTATGGGCGCTGTTGCTCTGCACAGTTGTCTTCTTATGTCTCGGCATGATGCGTGCCCCCGCTGTTTTAGCGGAAAAGCCGACAGCAGCACAGCCAAAAGCGGGTGGCATGCTCAAGTTATTTCGCATTAAACACTTCGGTCTTGTGCTTGCTATTGTTGTTTTACTGCAGGCGGCACACGCTTCTTATTACAGCTATGGTTATATTTTTCTGCAGGAGATCCATGCACCTAAATATTTAATTGGCGTCATTATCAACATTGCTGTGATCGCAGAGATCATTTTCTTTTCCATCGCCGACCGGCGCTTTCAAAAATTTTCTGTCGGCTCCTTACTGGCACTCGCTGCACTTGGTTCATCTTTACGCTGGATATTAGTATTCGCTTTTCCGAGCGTTATTGTTTTCTCTATTGCGCAAGCGTTACACGCCTGCTCCTTTGCGATGGGGCATTATGCTTTTATGAAATACTTAATCAAACACATTCGACAGGCGCAAATCCCGAAAGCACAAGGCATGTATTCAGCACTGGCCCTCAGCTGGAGTACAGCTGTATTTACAATTTTCGGCGGCTATTTATATGAAATAGAGCCGAGATACGCCTTTATCGGAATGATTGTGTGCAGTATCCCATCCATGCTGCTGGCGCTTGTTTATCGGCGATTGGGATACAAAAAAGAAGTTGTGGTTTCTGTTTAAATGGTTGACCTAAGAACAGGCTTGTCTAAATGAGATGAGCCTGTTCTTTTTTCGTCCGGGGCAATTTCAAGATGTTTTTTCCTGTATCCTTGCACATGAAAACCTTGTAGCGCAATAAGATGCCAATACCGCGATTAAAGGATCTTCGCTAGATAAGATTGAATGGAGTGAGGCAAGAGTTGAAAAAATAATCCTTCATACTTAATATCAAGTAAACCAGCAACAAAAAGTAAAATAATAACAAAAAGTAAAATTGGTTTTCTATTCTTTTTAGACATCCGCTTCAAAAGGTTCCCTCCATTAAAAAATACATTCATCGTAACTTGTTCATTATATATGAATCTGCCGAAGATGATTGATATTTCTCCGTTCATATTTTATAACGGACTTTTAACATGCTACTTCCTTGAAATAATGATAAATCTTTTCCAGTTTCTTTACCTGGTTTCCTTTTGGACTTTCCATATTCCCGAACTCAAAGAACTTTACTTTCTTGATTCCCACAAAATTAAATAAAGCTCTTTTCATTAAAATTTTATGTGCATTATTCAACTAGAGAAATGGATAGTGAGCAGGCCCCTTCATCGTAGACACACAAACAACGGATTTTCCTTTCAGAAGCCCCTCTGGGAAAAGTCCTTTTCTATCTCGATAGGCAAAATTAGAAGCAAATAATTGATCGATATACCCCAGCAGCATAGCAGGTGGTCTTCTCCACCAAATTGGATAAATAAAAACAATCTTGTCAGCCCACATCAATTGTTTTCTATATTTTTCAGTATGAGGATCGGTATGCATGTCACGTCTTCGTTTTTGATCGTTAAACACTAGAAGTGGATTAAATCCCTCTTCATATAAATCTAACACTTGGATCTCCTTTATCTTTGTGTTTTCGTTGCTTCCTTTCATCACTTTTGTAAAAATACATAGTTTAAGCTGTTATGATTTGGATAGGTAAAAATGACGAGCATCTTCATTATGGACGCACCCCTTAATTATCATTTGATAACAATTTTGTTATTCTGTCTATAAGAGGTGAGGAAATGGACAAACATGCTCTTTTTTATAAACTTGTATCCTTTACAGCTTCTGTTCATCATGTAACGCACGAATTAACGAAAAATGCGAAGCCAGATTCAATCTCACAAGTTCAATACAACATGCTTGAATATATTGCAGTGAGTCAACCGGTAACACCTAGTGAAATCAACGAATTCCAGAATATGTCTATGCCGAACACAAGTCGCGAGCTTAGCAAGTTAAAAGAGAAAAAATTAATTGAAAAAATCACGGATAGCCAAGATCGGCGGAAACAATACATTCGTCTCTCACATGAAGGAGAAACGGTAATGAAAGAAGCTTTTGCAACGATAGAATCCCGTTTTCAAGAGCGAGTAAAACGTGCTTCAAAAGAAGACTTAGCTGATATCGAACGCGCAATAGACATTCTTCAGTCAAAATTGTTTTACCGTTAAATACGAACAAGCTCCCTCAATTGAAACTTAAGGGAGCTTGTTAATTTATTATTGATGAATTCAAAAATATAGCCTTTTTCCATAGCAGCGTATATGTCTAAGTTAACTCGACCTGCCGTGTTTCTTTCCCTAGAAATGCAAGTGTAAGTACACCAATAACGATACTGGCGCAAAACAGCCCAAAAATGAAGCCAATAGAATTACCTGCTGCCACAAGTGAACCAACAAGAAGCGGTCCAAGGATCCCGCCTACACGCCCGATCGAGGCAGCCATACCGGCCCCTGTCCCGCGAATGACAGCTGGATACTGTTCAGGAGTGTAGGCATATAACGCCCCCCATGCTCCGAGGTTGAAGAAGGATAAAAAGATACCTGACACGATAAGAACTGCCGTCGTTTCTGCATTGCCGAAAATAAGCGCAGAACCCGCCGTCCCTAACAAATAGGTGACAAGCACAAACTTTCTTCCCATTCGTTCGATGAGCCATGCAGCTGTAAAATAACCTGGCAGCTGCGCTAGAGTCATGATTAATACATATTCGAAACTTTGAATCATACTAAACCCTTTCATGACCATCACACTTGGCAGCCACAGGAACATTCCATAGTATGAAAAAACGACCGTGAACCAGACCATCCAAAGCACGAAGGTAGAGCGTGCGTATGTCTTCGACCAAACATCTCGGACGTTTTGACCAATTGACCGTCTCTCCGCTTTTTTCGGTGAAAATGCCGGAGAATCCGGAAGCTTTAGCCGCAAATAAATAGCATAAAAAGCAGGTAAAGCACCAAGGATAAGAGCTACTCTCCAGCCATATGACGGAATAATAAAATAGGAAATAAGTGCGGCAATCAGCCAGCCAAGTGCCCAAAAGCTTTCAAGCAACACAACCACTCGTCCGCGCTCTTTCGCCGATACACTTTCTGAAACGAGCGTTGAGGCGACAGGTAATTCTCCACCAAGCCCCATGCCAATAAAAAAGCGTAGAACTAAGAAGGCAAAAAGGGTCGTCGTTAAAGCAGAGATACCGCTCGCAAGCGAAAACAGTACTAACGTAATAATGAATATATTCTTCCTGCCAATCCGATCTGCCCATAGACCGAAAAGGAGTGCGCCAACAGCCATTCCGATGGAGTTCACACTGCCGATCCATCCCATCTGTTCTGGTGTCAGTCCCCACTCTGCTTTCAGGGCTGCAATAATAAACGAAAGCATCCCAACATCTAGTGCATCAAACATCCAGCCGAGCCCTGCAATGCCGAGAAGCTTTCTCTGTGAAATTGTTCTTTCTGCCATCATCTTTACCTCCGGTGTCTTGACAGTTGTCATTGCCATTTCACTATAATCGGATTCAATGGAAAAAACAAGGTCTATTTTTCTGAAAAGGCTTTACTATGAACCCTTCATCCTCTGCTAAATTAATAGAAGAAAATGACAGATAAACCCTAAAGGGTAATAGGGAAAAAAGGAAATCATTAAAAGATTTACCCTCTGCTTAAAGGTTTATACACCCTCAGATTAAGAATATAAACTATATCTCCATTATCATTGCGCCTATCACCGATTGAAGAATATTAAAATGTTGACCGACGAAATCATATACAGTATGACAATTAACGATAGATTTGAAAATTGTTGATTCATTTTGTCGATGGAAATTAGTTCTTTTAGCCTAAAATTCCATTTATAATAATTTTATGTATGAGATGTTCGATATATCGAAGTGGCCACGGATCGTATCAGTACATCAATTACTTGCAACATTGGTTGAAATGATCACTTATTCATCTCAAACCAATCATTGGCGGATAAACGTTGAAGTATATCCTTTACCAGGGTACTTAGGTTATATGGAAAACGAACCTCCTTTAAGGGATGCTATGAAGCATAGTCTTTATTTGGACACTTGGACTATGTGGAGCAAGTAGTGTAACCGACCCTCTTATTTAAAAAAATACTATTTAAGAGGAGAATACTAATTGATGCTAAAAGTCTATTCAAAAAAAGTTATTTCTACTGTTGTAGCTAGCTCTCTAGTTTTTGGACTCGGTAATGCTGTTATGGCTGCTGCTCCAAAGGTTGAGACAAAACAAACTGGGCGTACAGAGCAAAATGTTCAGACTGGAGTTATTAGTTTCGATGAGATCACGGTGCCAAGATTTGCGAAAGAAATTCAATTAACCGGTACAGTCCTTATTGATGGGCCTCAATTGGTAGTAACAATTCCAGGAGCAAAAAATATAACCGTTACTAAGGTTGGAGATACACAGTGGAAATATGAAGCAACGGTTGATGTTTCGGCTCTCAAAGGTGATAAAGAGTTTGCGATTTCTGCCTATACCATTTACGCGAATGGGAAGAACGCTGGCAGCATTCATACAAGTGCACCTACGGTAAGCCAAAAAGTTCATATCCCTTATGTCACATCGACTGTTGCTGAAGATACAGAATGGACTTCTTATAATCGCTCTGTTAATGAATTCACTTTGTCCTATAATGAGGTTCAAAACTGGTCAGTGGGTGATCCTGTCATCACCGCAAAGACATTGGCTGTGAACGGTGTTGAATCAGAAGTGACCGTTCTAGGGAAAGCCATTGAGGTTCCGACTGCCATTCAAGATTTTAAATTTTCACAAGAAGCTCTAACTTGGGAGTTTGATACAAATACTAAAACCTATTCAGCAACTTTTAATATTTTAGTTACTGATAGTAAAGACCGTACCACGACTGAATCGGTAACGAAAACCGGTTTGCAGCCAGGTCAGACCAATACAGTTTCTCATGCTCTCTCTGACGGGTTTGGAACGATACCAAAGACTCACGAATTTGCCGTACCTGCTGCTCCGGCTGTTGAAGTGGTTCCTGTCGAGTTAAGCAATTTAAAGCTGACTCTACAAGCTCAAAACAGCAATCAGTTTAAGATATCGGCAACATATACCATCGTTTATTCCGATCATTCAACGAAAACTGAAAACGATAAAGTATTAGAAGGCAATATCGCAAACCCAGGTACTCAAAATCAAAATTCATCCTCAAAAGATTATCAAATTGGAGGATTTGTCTATAACGTTACGGTGACTTACAATTCTGCTAAAAAAGATTATGAGGCAACTGCCGTCTTAAAAAAATAACCAAGCAACACAAGAGGCTGGACTTATTGGTCAGCCTCTTGTTATTTTCAGAGCTGATAGCCATGTTTTTTATTTAGTAATATTCTTAAAAACCTTATTTACATACAGTGCCTTTCATCGTAATATGCCGAAGGAGAATTTGATGTGTACCTAGTTAAAGCTGGATTTACATTCATTTGCCTATAGCAAAACAATTAAGCATCCATATGATAATAATCAGGTAAAATCACTTTATTTCCTCTCTAATTTCCTCGGTAATAAGGAGGCACATACATGATTATTAGAAAAGCCAATCAGAAAGAGATCGATTTTATTTTAAATTTTTCACAAGAGGTGATCGAAGAAGGTTCAATGGGATACCTTAAACCTAGTCGGGACAATATTATAAGCGAGATATTCAAACCTGCTCTTGAAAATGGAGCTTACTATTTGGTAGCCGAGAAAGAAAATACCCTATTAGGATGGATCCTAGTCGGGACAAATATTGATCTTTATTCCTTTGAAGAAATTGGATACCTTCTTGATATTTACGTTTTCTCTCCATATAGAAAATCGGGGATAGCCAAAGAACTCACACAGGAAGCCTTAAAACGGTTAAAACAAGACCAGTATAAAAAAGTTCAATTAAGTATTTTTTCTGGTAATCACTCAACAGCTCTTTGCCAGCAACTTGGTTTTCAAGAAGTGCTAACTGTTTTTGAAAGACCTCTCTAAATTCCTTAGTGACCCTATCTAGACGTTTCTTCATGATGGGGTTCTCCTTCCCCTGTCGTTTGCCAAACGGTCTTTTCCTCTACACGTGATACAACGAAATGAATAGACTTTGGTTAATATCGTAGTATCAATACCAAGTGACAATCTGATAAAATGTAAAATATAACAAAGTGATCTGAAGAATGTCAGCAGTCTCCCCCTCGATGACCATACTCAAAGTCTTCTATCTTTAATTTTGAGGATAGACAAGCTTACTTAACCTTGCACCTTTGTGAATGGATAAAACCGAAGCCATCGTCGATCTGAAATAGTTTAAATTTCCGTAGGTGATCATATGAAAGTGTCAATAGAGGAAATAAGCAAAGAATTAGAAGAAGAAATCCTCATTAGATGTCACGAAATAAATGACGAAATACATGCAATGGCAAACAAGCTGAAAATCGACATCCCTATTGTACTCGGATATCAAAATGATCAAGTTCATCGTATTAAGCTTAGTGATATCTATTATTTTGAGGCAGTGGACGGAAAGGTTTTTAGTTACTGCAAGGACAACGTTTTTGAGGTAAAACAAAAACTGTATGAGTTAGAGGAATTATACAAAGGAAAGAACTGTTTTCGTGCATCCAAATCAACGATCTTGAACATAGCTAAAATTTCATCTATTTATCCATCCATAAGCGGCCGATTCGAAGCGGTGCTTGATAACGGAGAACGTGCTGTTGTATCCAGGCAGTATGTACCCGTCCTTAAAAATATGCTTGGATTGTAAAAGGGAGGATAAATATGAAGCTTTCCGAATTTGTACAAAAGATGATGAAGGATTTCCTGATAATCTTTGCGTCTATCATTATCATTATTACGATTTTGCGACAGGTGTATTATCCCGATATGGCCTTCGATTTAAAATCAATTTATATTGTAATGGCTTTTTCAATTTTTAGTGCCTTAATAGGGTTTATTTTGTATTCTCCTCATGATATGAGCGAGAAGGAAATACGCATAAGAACGGTTATTCACTTTGCCGCTTTGGAGATTCTATTAATTGTCCTTGGCAGCATTTTTGATATTGTAAATAATACATCGGATGCCATTACTCTGGCACTAGAAATCGCAGTGATCTATACGCTAGTTCGTCTGCTATCATGGCGAAATGATAAAAAAGAAGCCCAAAAAATCAATGAAAAACTAAAGGCGTTCAAGAAAGATGTGTATTAAACTGAGCATAAAACAGATTGTCATGCAGTAAGCTTTATGGCTTACTGCTTTTTTGCATCTTATTGCCTTATAGATACAACTTACTATTTTTCTATATACAACCTTTTCACAATTTTTTATGATGAGTTCATAAATAAATTATTTAAAGAGAAGGAGTAACCATTATGGGAACTTTACTATTGTTGATCGTTTTACTATTCGAGATTGGGTTTGCCATCTATTGCATGGCAACGAAGCAAAACCATAAAAAATTAAAGAATTGGATTAGAATTGCTGTATTTGCAATCTTTATTCTGCTTACACTTTCATCGGTCATTGTATGGAGTTTCCGCTGGGTTATGCTTGCCGTGCTGCTTTTCCTATTAGCGCTAAATGGAACGGTTTCTCTTGTCCGCAATAAAACAAACATACAAACATACAAAACTTCTTCTATTGTGTGGAAATCTATTGTGATGACAGCGGTATTCGTATTTGCGCTTGCACCTGCCATTGTTTTTCCGCAGCATCCATCACCAAAAGTAACAGGCAAATATGACGTCGCAACGGCTTCTTACACCTATACTGACAAAAATCGCATAGACGAATTCTCCGACAAAAAACAAAATAGATTTGTGAACGTGGAGTTTTGGTATCCGAAAAATGCAAATGGTACCTATCCTCTTTTAGTGTTCTCACATGGAGCATACGGCATTAAGGCCAGTAATACTTCTACCTATACGGAGCTGGCAAGCCACGGATATGTAGTCGTGTCCATCGATCATCCTTATCACTCCTTCTATACTGCTTCAGCCGATGGCACAAAGACTTTGATTAATACAAATTATAATCGCGAAGTCAGCAACGCCAATAAAGAAGGTGTTTACACGAGGAAAGAACTCTATGGACTCATTCAAAAATGGATGAAGCTGCGAACTGATGATATGAATTTTGTTCTTGATACGATCCTTAATAAATCTAAGAATAACCCTAGTTCCGTGTATCAAAAGATTAATACAGAGAAAATTGGTGTATTCGGACACTCAATGGGCGGATCGGCAAGTGTCTGGTTAGGCAGAGAGCGTAACGATATAGATGCCGTTGTCAATATTGATGCCCCGTTCTTTAGTGAGCTTGTGTACAAGAAAGATGTGGGGGATTTTGCGGCAAGCAGCAAAGCCTACAAAACCCCCATTTTTAACCTATATTCCGACGATGTTTGGGGACAGCTCGACAGCAACTCTACTTATGCAGCGAACAAACTCAATAATAAGAACTTCAAAGAAGCCTATACCGTTCATTTTCAAGGGACAAAACATCTAAGCTTAACCGATTTACCACTTTTCTCTCCTCTGCTTGCCAATAGCCTGCAAGATGGAAAAGCCGATATCGATCCATATTACTGTGTTGAAACTGAAAATAAACTCATTCTTGAATTTTTCGATTATGAATTAAAGGGAATTGGCCATTTTGCTCCCAAAAAAACCTATTGATTTTTATTCAGAAACTATAAAAGAAAAGTAAGTAATACAGCTTTTTGTATTCTTTCCATGTAAAAATTAGCTTGAAGAGCTTTGCTGATCTAAACGATTAGCAAAGCTCTTCTTATATTTAAGCGGTGTTAAAGTTTTTATAATAGAAGTCTTGTTAATTTGATCGGCTATGCAGCTTTCTTCGTTGGTACGTAGATAGCACTACTCCTCCCACTATAAATAGTGATCCTAAAATTTCTGCTCCCGTTATTGATTTGTATAACAATATCAATCCCATGATCATTGCTACAAAAGACTCCAAATTAGATAATATAGAAGCCTTCGAAGCATCAACATGCCTAATGTTATTATTCCACATCAATGTTGCCACACCGTGTACAACAACGGCAGTTCCAATCAGCAAAACCCAATCTGGCACTTTAGAGCTTAACCGTAAAGGATTATCTAATAAAAAAGCAACAAGAACTGATACAACCAAGCTTACAACATTTGAGTATAAAGTGATGGTAAATGGATCGATTCTTTGAGAAAGAAGCCTCGTTATGATAATCATAATGGCGAAGGTTATCATGGTGATCACAATCCATGATAGACCTTTATCAATATGCACCGAAGATAAATTCCCTTTTACTACAATAGACCCCATCAACATACGAATGGTTAATTTTTCTTTCAAAAGATAGCAGCTAAGACACTAGTTAAAATAGGGGGAGTAGCCAAAATAAGAGCAGAGATTGCAGGATCAGCCGTTTGTAATCCTACAAAAAAAGACCATTGGTTTATAAAAACACCAATAACTCTTAGAAAAAAACCGCCAGTAAAATCCGATTTATTAATTCGTTTAAAGTGTTTTTGGTATGAAGATAATCCAATTAAAAATAGTACAATAAAGAAAAGTCTAAGCTTGGTTAACAGAGCTGGGAAAAATCTTGGACTAATATCTTCCTAAACACAAAGTTGCTTCCCCACACCATTACACAAAATGTTAGCCATATATGCTTTTAACATCGTTATCACCCTTCCTACAACAAATGCTAACTGTCCTATTTTATACTTAATAGAATTTTTTCATATACCTTTTTATTTGGATGTATTCATTCACTAATATGTAGATTAAGTGCTGTTTAAAAGATTGAACCAAAGGAAGAGTACAGAAATGCCTTGGAAGAAAAAAATTTCACAGACAAAGGGGTGAGTTTTCAAGAAGCGACATAAAATATAGTGAGTTTATTTCGTATTTAATTAGGAGCTTCTCCTGTCTAAAATGCAAGGAACTTCAAACAAATAATAAAGCTGTACCATACAAGTATTATTCTTAATACTTGTATGGTACAGCTTCTTTCCGGAATATGTTATACCCTGTATATACTAGCATTTCAGTCTAATTTTCCTCATTTGGGGATTTCTACTACGGCGGCAGTCTCTAATTCAGTTGAATCGATGGAGATACGCCCGCCGTACTTATTAACGACTTCTTTCACAATAAATAAACCTTGCCCTCTTGCTTTTCCTGGCACTGCTTCTTTCGTCGAAAATCCGCTTTCAAAGATATTTTCCTTATCCTTAATCTTTGGTCCTGTATTGGTAATTTTAAATACATACTGATTTACATCTGCTCGACATACTATGTCTATTTTCCTTTCATCCTCAGGCAGCTCGATTGTTGCATCAATGGCATTATCAATTAAATTCGATAATACTTTGATTAAATCCGTTGTTTTGATCGTATTAAATGGATGACTAGAGATTGTAAATTGAATATCAATATTATAATTTTGAGCAGAAAGTTTCTTCGTTTGCAACAATACAGCGAGTCCAGGATTATCTACATTTAATTTTATAGATTCAATAGCCTGAACTTCTTTAAATAAGGAAGCGGCATAGTCTAATGCCTGATCTTGCTTCTCTAATTTGAGAAGCCCGTGCAATACTTGAACATGATTAATAAAGTCATGTCTTAAAGATTGAACAGAGGAGATTAACGTTCTAATTTCTGTTTGGTAAGTACCCTCTGTCTCCTCAATTTCCTTTGCGGATTCTTTTTGATACCATTTATTCATCATAAAAAAGGATAGTAACACAATGAATACGAAGACACCATTAAAAACAAGGATAGAAATACTGTTTTCTATTACTTTTCCTCCGATATCCTCCAGCATATCAGCTCCAATATCAATCCCTAAATAGCCAATAATCTTTCCGTCATGACCCTTTATAGGTGCTCCAACAGATAAATAATCTCCATACTTGGCATCCTTAATGACTCCTGTGACATATGCCTTTCCTTTATAGGCTTTCTTAACCTGCTTTTCCGGTACTGTGCAAACCTCTCCTATCGGAAAACTTCTTTTTGCCTCTTCCGGCATCCCCACGATCATGGTTTTTGCTACTTTTGGATTGTCAATCGCAAGGGTATAAACATATAAGGCCCCTATTTTTTCCCTCGCATCATTTAAGTAGCTTCTAAGTTCCCAATAAGGTTCGTTTTTTACAGGGTTAAGCAAAAACTGCTCATACGTTTCTATATCTATCGAAGAAGCAATTGACTTTGCCGCTTCCACACTTTGATTTGCAATTGACTCTTCAACCGTCCTTTTGATTTTTAAATAAGAAGTATATATATTCAAACTTGTAAAAAACAACAACAGCATAATAGATAAGACAAAAATTAGTTTTATTTTATTTCTTTTCATAATGAACTTGTACTTCCTCACCTTTATAAAATTGAAAAGGTAGATAATCTGTTTTTCGTATTTATACACCCCGTACGACTTAAACAAAACTCAGCATTTTCACCTTGAAGCAGCTATTTCTTTCTCCATAAACAACTTTCTATAGCCCATCATAAATCGATGATGAAACTACATTTCAACTTTTTATACAAATCCTGGGCCTGCATAATCATCATACCAAATATCCCAATTAAGCCAATTAAAATTTTATCGTTAGTTATGTTATAGTTCATTGCGATGTATTTAAATAAGTTTTTTAACCGGTTTTCATATAGTCCCTCTCTTTGCACTAAAAACAGGTTTCCAGCCTATAGACATAGCCACACCTGAGTAAGGGACTTTTTTTAAGTGGCCATTATTCATGGGTATAGGTCACTACAAACCTTTTTTGTATGATTCTTAAATAAAGAAGGGGAAAAAAACCGTCTGCTTTTGCTGCTTCCTTCTATTGCCTGAAAATGCTTTATCCTAGGCATAAGGTTATACATCACGATGAAGTCTCCCCTGATAAACTGAGACATCATTTAATTCAACTTGAACAAATTGGTATAAATGTTATTTTCACTTTTATAAAAATCCTTCCTATCTCTTTCAACATTTAGGGCATTCTAGTTAATAGGTAGTTGCATAAAAATAATCTCCTTAAATTTACTGCCCTTACAAACCATTGTTAGACGAGCTTTTGTGTTACTTTTATGAAACATGGACAAAATATCCATTGTAATCATGAATAAAAGAGGTTACTATTCTAGCGGTAACCTTACCAGTGGTAAATTCACTGGAAGCGTGCCCATATTGTTTAAATTCATCAGGAGGTTACGTATGCGATATGTTATTGCTATCTTAGGTATTTTTGTTGTATTGTTTTTGGCTTGGTTGGCAAGTTCCAATCGAAAAGAGATAAAAGTCAAACCCATTATCACAATGATTCTCATTCAAATTATTTTATCAGTGTTACTGTTAAATACAGAATACGGCTTAGTCATCATCAAGGGAATAGCCACTATTTTCAGCGTACTGCTCGAATATGCAAACGAAGGGGTTTCCTTTGTATTTGGCGGCATGGCGAACAAGGGAGAGGCTCCATTCTTTTTAAATGTATTGTTGCCAATTGTATTTATTTCTGTATTAATTGGTATTCTTCAACATCTGAAAATTCTACCGTTCCTCATGAGGGGAATTGGATTGCTATTAAGTAAAGTCAATGGAATGGGTAAACTTGAATCATATAATGCAGTTGCTTCGCTGATGGTGGGACAATCGGAGGTTTTCATCACATTGAAAAAACAACTCGACCTGCTTTCGACACAGCGTTTGTATACTCTATGTGCTTCGGCAATGTCGACTGTGTCGATGTCCATAGTTGGTGCTTATATGACGATGCTGGAGCCAAAATATATTGTTACGGCCCTAGTTTTAAATTTATTTGGCGGTTTTATCATAGCTTCTATTATTAATCCGTACGAGATAAAACCAAATGAAGATCTATTAGAAATACAACAGCATGAAAAGCAATCCTTTTTTGAAATGCTCGGGGAGTATATCCTTGATGGTTTTAAGGTTGCCATTATCGTTGGGGCCATGCTGATCGGGTTCATTGCTTTAATGGCAGGATTCAACCATGTGTTTGAGCTATTGTTTAACATCTCTTTTCAGCGGCTACTAGGTTATCTCTTTGCTCCAATCGCCTTTATTATGGGAATTCCTTCATCAGAGGCGGTTAGTGCTGGAGGGATTATGGCGACTAAACTGGTGACCAATGAATTTGTCGCGATGATGGATTTATCAGGAGGTAACCATCACTTTAGTGACCGCACACTCGGAATTCTTTCTGTATTCCTGGTTTCTTTCGCCAACTTCTCATCCATCGGTATTATTACCGGGGCGGTTAAAAGTCTGAATGAAAAGCAAGGAAATGCCGTTGCGCGCTTTGGGTTGAAACTGTTATATGGTGCCACACTTGTAAGCATACTTTCAGGCATCATCGTTAGTCTCATTTTATAACACATGCTAGGTAACCCCGGCGTAGTGGTTGAAATGGAAAACAACGGCCTTTAATGACATAGTTCTAATCGCATTAGAGTCCTTACTTCAAAAAGGCAGTGGGAATGAACCACTGCCTTTTGCTAATAATGTAATTCCATTCAAAGATCTTTCATTTCCTCATCAAACATTAAGGCATCTTCAAGTTTTTTCATAATCTTTGCTAAAACAATATCAGGATAAAAAAGTCGGCAAAGAATTTGATAAGGGGCTCTGATTTGGCAATCACAGAAAAGCAAATTTCATAAAAAAACCCCTGCTAAACGCAAGGATCATTTAATAACCATTTACAAAGTCAGCGATTGTTTCTTTTTCGTCTTCTGTCAGTCCCCTTTTTACGTACTTTTCGTATTCCTCCATTATTTTCTGTTTATCACCACCGCAAATTTCTGTATATTTCGCAATGGTTCTAAGCTTAGCAGCTTCCTTATTAAATTCCTCTTTTGAAATCGGCTTTTGATGCGAAGGTATATATGTATCTGCGTCAAAGGATTCTAATTCATCTAATAGCCGCAGTGTTTCCTTGATTGTGTAGTTTTCTTTTTCGGAAAAAATATCAGGATAAATACAGTCACCCAGAAAGAGAATCTTTTCTTCTTCAATATACACGATGACTGAATCTGCAGCGTGATCCCCTCCAACATGTTGCACGATACAAGTTATCCCACCAAGGTCAATTTCCACTCGTTTTTCAAAAGTTAAATCCGGCAAGACAATCTTGATATCTCGGTGATCCGTGAATTCCTCCTTGATTGCATTCGCGCAAAATTCAATTTCCGATCCTTCTTTCACTCGTGCATCTAATGCCTCGTCTGACCATGAAAGCGGGATTAGCTTCTCCATTTCTTTTTTTGTTTCTTTGGAAGCAATAGAAACTGCATGGGGTAATGCTGAAAGACCGAAAATATGATCCCAATGCCAATGAGTAAGAACAACCATATCAGGATTAGGGACCCCTTTTTTTGAAAGTTCTTCTATAAAATAATTTGCATGATCTTCCGAGTTACCTGCATCAATCATTAATGTTTTGTTAGTGCCCACTACCATCCCTAGAATGGGCCGGTCGGTCACCGATATTGGAGTAATGTACCAAAAACTATTACCTATTTTGTTAATTGAGTGCATAAAGGGCTGCCTCCTTTCTTTTACAATATTTTAAACCGAATAGCGATTGTTTACTCATAGAGGAATCTTTCAAAAAAACTACCTCTATTTACGGTAAGGCTATCCATGCAATATTAAAGTGAAGCCTTACACTTGTTGAGGGACTTTTATACAACTTTTCTGCAAAGAGTTGTCCTTCATTCCCCGCTTATAGAATTCACCAACTATATTTTAATCTTAAATAAAACCTTACTTACTTACGATAAGGTGCACCATACTATACTATGTTAAGGTGCGGTTTCTTACCTGTTTAGCTTTCAAACATCAAAAGGTCCCGCTTATCCTAGCAGGAACCTTGATCAAACTTGGATTATTTACTTTTATTTGTATTTGCCAATTGGTAATTCTCTTGTGTATATTGACTTTTTCGCTCCTTTTGCCGTTTTACACTGGTTTCCACAGATTCTTTACTGTAGTATCTCCCCTTTGTATAGATAGCTACTGCAATAGTAAGGAGTGACGCTAACACGGCCGCAAAGAAAGTGGCTGTATTTTGCAAGAATGTCCCCATAAAGCCTAATGCCGCAATTGTTCCAAGAACACTTGATACAATTAATGGTAAAACCCCAATAGGATTCCATTTGTATAATTTTTCTTGTCTCGCTTCATATTCTTTCGGTCCAATTTTCAACAGCTTCTTCACGACTAATGCATCTGTGACCAAAATAGCAGCCCAAGCCATTAAGAGAACACCTTGGAATGTCATTGCACTTCCTAAATAATCTAAGATGCCACCAAGCATGAGCGCCATCGACACCACGCCTGCGACAACAACCCAAAATCGGCGATCCGGTTTGAAATGAAATACATTCTCAAAAAAGTTTGACAATGATAGGGAAGCACTATAAATATTTGTCACGTTAATACGTAGTTGGGTTAACATCGTGAAAAGAACTCCACCAAGTCCGAGAATGGTGACAATGTATATACCTGGATTGGATTCAGCTAACCGGACTCCAAACCATATTCCAAGTAACCCCATGATACCAAAACAAAAAATTTGTGGAATAAATCCGATCATAATCGATCCCAATTTTATATCTTTAGGTTTAAGGAAGCGCGCATAGTCAGACGCAATTAAAGCTGTTAATCCCATAATCCCGTGCTGCATTCCAATACATAATAGTAAAGCTGTTCCACCTATTTGTACACCATCTGGCATATACGTCCAAAAGTGTCCAGCATATTGTGATGGTATAGTGGCTGCGACAATGATAATAGTAATTAAAAAGATAAAGAAGATTGGTAATGACCATTTTTGTAATTTATCCAATTGTTTAATACCAAACCAATTAAGTGGAATGACAATGGATCCAAATACAACAATCAAAAGCCATAGTGGTATTTCGGGGAAAAATGCATGTACTGCTGATACGAGGATCATCCCTTCAAAGGCACAATACATGATGAAATTAGATGCGTAAATTAATGAGGTTAACGAAGCACCAATATAACCAAACCCTTGTCTAGACATAAGGTTTACGTTCATTCCTGACTTCGCGGATAAATAGGCAATTACTGTACCTAAGACACCTGCAATCACAATGGCATAAATCGCTGAAATAATCGCATTCATCGCACCAAACTGAAGGGCCATTACACTACCTGTTTGAAAATAAAAAATCGCCGTGGCAATACCAAACGTGATGTTGGTAACACTAAACCATCCCATATTCCGTTTTTCTGCCGGAACCTTATCATATGAATAATCCGTTTCTTCTTGGAGACCTTGTGCTATGTCTTTTTCCTTTTCATGGAGACCTTTCGCTAGATCTGCACTCATGCAATCATCCTTTCATGGTGCTCTCCACATCCTGTCCCCAATTTTCTTCCTATCCCCATCCTTCGTTTTATTTTCACATCCAATTACACCCTTTTTAATTGAATGCTAGCTTAAGGGGGTAGCAGAATGTGCGTTTTTGAGCATTTTAAAAAAAAGAAAATATCTTCCTTTTTTTATAAATTATTTTCTACTGTATTTATATTGTATACATAGTTTTTTAACATAATCAAGTGGCAGGGGGCAAAGCAAGTAGGAATAATCCTTTAAAATTAAGGTTTTTCCTCAACTTTATATAATATTTTCATATAATATTATTCATAAAAAAATAATAGCTAGCTTATGTTATGTATACTCTAAAATTACATCTATCTCTCGCCTGCGAACCTTTTTCATTCAAAGCATGATAATGTCAAAAACATATGATGTGGAAGCATTGAAATTGATTTAATCAGCATCGCAAATGAAGTTGAAGAATATATCTCCACTATTCGAGCACCGATTAAAGTTTCGGTACTTGGTTGTGTTATAAATGGCCCTGGGGAAGCAAAAGAAGCTGATGCCGGAATTGGAGGAACGCGTGGTAAAGGCTTATTCCATAAAGGATAAATTTTTCGCAAAGTGCCGGAGGAAACTATGGTTGAGGAATTAACAAAGGAAATTGATCAATTAGTCAAAGAATACTTCGAAAAAAGAACCTGAAAAACAAAAAGCCTAATAAAGAGCAAAAGCGGAAACGCTTTAATATTCATCTCAGTATCATCATGATAGTGAAATAATTATATTCATATTATTTTTACTTCTGCTAAGAAAATCTTATATTAATCTAGCCCCCCCGTCCTTAAGGAGAGGCATTTGGCTAAAAAACCCATTTATTTATGGTACGGTTCACCGCACCTGCTATACCAGCAGTTTTTTTATCAACTGCTGAAAAACATATTAAAAATTCATATTTTATAATGAATTTTTATAACCCTTTATATATTAATGATTCCACATTACACTGCCACCATTTAAACAACACTAGGACCATCACTCATTAATGATTATTCTTCCCGTAACAGAAGGGCTTCCTTCGCCATAACCGCAAGTTCAATTGTTTCAAGGGTTTTGCAATAATTATTTAAAATTTCACCGTTGAAACTAGCTTCTTTATGAATATAATCCAGAACACGCCAATCCTCAAACCAATCTTCACTCTTCGTATCTTCATGAGGGGTATTCGGCCAGGCGTATTTTAAAGACGGACTGTACAGCCGCTTAGCACCCTTTCTTAACAAACAATTCTTGACCCGTCTTTTATAGAGGGAACGGGGTAAAGATTCATTTACATCATTAAATAAATCAGGCCAATAATCTTTCCTTGAGCCGGTATGAGGGCATTCATGTGCCCATTTCAAGACCCCCTCCAGAATCTCTTCGCGCTGAAAAAGAATGGAGTACAATTTTTTTCCGAATAAAATTCTTTCGTGGAGCGAAGTGAAGTGCCGTGAGGTGGCACCGACAAGTGAAGCTTTCTCCACTTTTTCCCCTGCATAGCAGGGAAATAGAATGTTATTCAGTCGCAAAAACTCATACATTTTGAAACTGACCGTACCGGTTACATTTTTTTTGAAATGATGATTTTGAATCAACCCTTTTTCCAAATAGCTTTGTTCATTTATCACCATCGCAATTGCCAACGTATAGCTATCCCCGCTGCGCCAAAAATAACGCCACATCGTCTCCATGAAGGTAGAAGTGTAAAAGAAAGGCAAAAGGTGGAACATTTCTTTGCTCTCCCTCACACTCAGATCATAAACCGAAAATTGAGGATATACATCTCGAAAAATCAACCAACTGCCACGTTCTAAAAAGGAAAAAAAAGCTTTCTGATCTCTTTCAGGCAGAAGTTTCGTCAGCAATTCCCCTTTTAAGTCCGTCATGTTCCAACCGACATTTCGCGATATCAGGTGTCCAAGAAGAGCCCAATGTATTTCAGGATACTGAAGGTAAAACTGCAGATAAGCTTGCGTCCGTGTTACATTGTTTTGGTTAAGTTGTTTCGTCTGTTCTCTTATAAGGCCAATACATTGTTTATCATTTTCTGATAAACGTGGCAGAGGATAGTCAGATTTCTTCTTCATCTTTTTTTTCAATTCTTTTTTTACATCTGATAAAGAGTCCAGCAAAACGGCATCATCCTTTTCAAAGCATTTTGACTGTTCCCATCTCCCCATCAAAGGAGCATATTCATATTGCTCACGGAATATGAATGATAAAAAGGGGGATTTTTGGGGGAGGATAGGTAAAATGATGGATCGGGTATATAAGGAAATGAACAGAATCGCCTATCAGTTGGTCCAAGACCAATCAGAGGACGGGGCCTGGCATTATCCTTTCGAGACCGGGATTGCAACGGACTGCAGTATGATTATCTTATTACGGACATTGGAGATAAATGATGAGGAGTACATAAAGGAATTGGTGCAACGTATCGCTAGGAGACAGCAGGAAGATGGGTCTTGGAAGCTGTTTCATGATGAGGAAAAAGGGAATCTAACATCCACTGTGGAAGCATATTATGCTCTTCTTTATTCCGGTTATCGAGATTCAAAAGACGAGGAAATCCAAGCAGCAAGAAGGTTTATTTTGGCCAACGGAGGGGCCGCGGAAGTCCATATGTTTTTGAAAATTCTGTTGGCCCTAACAGGACAATGTGCGTGGCCGCACTTTCCCATTAATATTGAAGTGATGCTTTTACCAGACTCCTTTCCAATTAACCTTTTAGATCTCTCCGTGTACGGAAGAGCGAACATTATCCCTTTTTTAATTCTCGCCAATACGAATTTCCGTAAGAGAACGCCTCGATCGCCCAATCTCTCCGATTTGTTTCAAAAAAAAGATGTTTGTTTTTTTACAGAGAATCAAGAGGAAGAGGCCCGCTCGATGATCAAATTGATTAAACAGAGAATTAAGGGTCTGAAATCCCACGTAAACCTTCGTGAATTGGCATTATCTCGTGCTGAAAAATATATGCTGGACCGAATCGAACCGGACGGCACCTATGTTAATTATTTCAGCACGACCTCTCTCATGATTTATGCCTTACTGGCGAGGGGGTATCCAAATACACATCCGGTGATTACTCGTGCTGTACAAGGATTAAAAGCGATGACCTGCCGAATTGACGGGGAACTTCACTGCCAGTACACGACTGCTTCAGTCTGGAATACGACTTTAATCAATTATGCTCTGCAAGAAGCCGGAGTTCCCTATTCATTCAACACTATACAAAAGGCAAACAATTACATTCTCTCCCGTCAGCATCTCAAATACGGGGATTGGGCCATTCATGAACCGAACCTGTTACCGGGAGGTTGGGGGTTTGCGGACATGAACACGTTCCACCCAGATATTGACGACACAACAGCTGCACTCCGAGCGATACGTACTTTGGCCATAAAGCAAGTGGATTGCCGGCAAGCATGGGATCGTGGAATAAACTGGCTCATTTCCATGCAAAACAATGACGGCGGTTGGGCTGCATTTGAAAAGAATGTAGATAAAAAAGTGTTGAACTTGTTACCGATAGAAGGGGGAAAAGATTTACTGATTGATCCGTCGACGGTTGATTTAACGGGAAGGACTTTAGAATTCTTCGGAAACTATACGCATTTGGATCACCATCATCCCATGGTGAAACGTGGAATTCGTTGGCTGTTGCGGCATCAAAATTCAGATGGCTCCTGGGTAGGACGATGGGGCGTGTATATTTATGGTACTTGGGCGGCTGTAACGGGATTGATTGCGGTTGGGGTGCCTACAAATCATTCAGCTATTCAAAAGGCACTAGCGTGGTTGCGAAAAATTCAAAATCCCGACGGTGGTTGGGGAGAATCCTGTAAAAGTGATATCGAAAACTGTTATGTGCCGTTGGGCGAAAGTACCCGCATTCATACCGCTTGGGCCCTTGACACACTCATCTTAGCCGCAACTAGCATAACACCTGAAATTAAGAACGGTGCAGCTTTTTTAGTGGATAAAAAAGAAAAGAATTGGACGACGACCTATCCAAAAGGAAGGGGAATGGCAGGCTCCTTTTATATTAATTATCATTGTTACGAATATGTTTTTCCATTGCTTTCCCTTGCCCATTATCAAAAATTAGCTGGCGGGCAGCTTCTAACGGATTTGTCACATAAGAAGAATACTACTTAACAATTTATTTACTAAAAGGCATGCTTTGTTGTTTTATATCCTGAAGTAACATGCTCGTTCCATTGCGCTCCAGACACAAGATTCCCTGGGGAGGAAGTTGAGCTTCCTTAGCTTCGCCTTTGGCGTCTGGACTTTCCTCTGCTTCCCTTAGCAGCCAGAGTATCTTCCACTTCATTCTGCTATGTGTAAAATTATATTCAAAAGCACAATCTTTAAGGTAATAGCCTGCTAAAAAAATCTCTTGAGTGATTTTTCGGTATACTTTACCTCTTGCCCCGCAAAATGGAGAAACGACAGAAGACAGCAGGTATTGGAGAAAACGGAATCTAACCAACTAAAAAGGAGGGAGACAAAGGATGCTAGGAACTCTCCAACAATTTTTCAATTTAAACACATTAATATGGTTGCTTCCCATCATTTTTATTTTCCATGACTTAGAAGAAATCATAACCATTGAATCTTCCATGACTGCAAACAAAGGCCATTATCCGAAAACTAACTTCGTCAAACTTGCATTAAGAATGAGGGAGAAAACAGGTTCAACCGCTGCCCAGCTTGCTATTTCGGCTACATGGATTTTACTGTTTATTTCCTTCATTACATTGATGACCGCCCATTTTTCATCTAATGGAAGGGGCTTTCTTTTATTTATAGCCATTCTTAATTTATTTGTTTTGCAGGCATTCATGCATATTGTTCAAACCATCATGTTTAGGGGCTACACGCCTGGCATCATAACGTCATTGTTCCTCCTTATCCCTTACTGCCTCCTTACGTATTATTCTTTAGCTGAATATGGACAGATGGACTGGCATTTGATATTTACTAGTATCCCGGTCAGTCTAATCTTTATACTGATCTTTCTAGTTGGTAATCTTTTAGGCCGTTATTTTATTCAATAACTGGGCCCGACTTTTTTATAAGGTTACTTGACCTACTTGAGTTAAAGAATCCTCCTTTTTAATAACTAGTAAGTTTGCATTAACGAGCGCTTTCGCAAGATCATTTTTGGTTTCTATCTTACCCTATTCCATTTTGTTATAGGTTTCTTCATTTATGACCATTGTTCTACGTGTCGCCCTTTTCCTTAAATCTTTTATTGTTTTTTCTTGACTTTGGTTAGGATTAAAATTCACAATGGCACCCCAATACGTTTTGACTTTCATCACATAACCATAATTTATGTAGGCTGTTAAACATAGATGAACATATGTCTTGACCCATCATTAGAGATGCGAATTTTAAAAATTAAAAACAACTACCCATAGCTCCATCAGAAAAGGATAGTTGTTTTCGTCACAGTAATTTGCAGATGAATCTAACCCAATGGGCTTGGTGGCTTACGAGCGGTGACAGGCTCTTATTTTTAACAGAATGGTTTAATTTCTTCCTCCGCGAGCGTTTGATCTCCCTTTCTTTTTTCTTTGTTCATTTGGCTGCTTATCAGTATCATTTCTTTTTTCTTTGTGTGCATTTGAGTCTTTTACCATATTTATTCCCTCCGTTATCCCTTAAGAATGTTATTCAGCAATATCAAGTATTATCATAACCGAAGCATGTTGAATTATTCGATGGCAAGCAAACGTTTAGTTGACTAACAGTTCCTACTGCCAAGCCTGTAGTGGACCTTCATCACCAAGTTATCGTCCATGTCAGGCGCACATAAAAAATGAGGCCATGCTCCTAAAAGCATGGCCTCATTTTTTCAAACTATTCAGATAAATGTACCTGTATTGCGGCATACCTCTGCACCCTTAATCCAAATTTTTTACAACAAATTCGAATCCAAAGATCAGATTATACAGAAAAGGTGTTCGCGTCATCACCAGGGGAGACTCGAAATGGCACAATTCTACAAAAACATACTCAAATTCATAACCGTTAATACTGTCTGATCAGGAATGATTGTCCTTGCAGCAATCTTCCACTGCCCATCTACTTTCCGAATGATATCCTCCCGCTCGCCAATAATTTCTTCTATTTGATGTTCGGAAGCTCTGCTGCGTTTGAAGTAAAAATAGCTTCGGACGTTATATTCATCAGAATTAGCACCAGGCTTTATCATGATGTTGGTGATATAATGCCTCTGCCTTGTTCGCGGATCTTCAACCCACGCGGACTTCGTATAAAGCCGTTTCACCCTCGTCTCAAGGGATTTTTTCGTTTCTTCAAAATATGTCATATCATCAACGATATTCGAACCATCTCTTCTTTCCGTTGTCACACGCAACGGCATGCGGTATATAATATCATCGGTTAATAAATCATGCCATTCTTGATACATATGGTGGTCTAACAAATAGGCTTCATGATATAGAAATTGAGTAATTTCATGTTGTAATTCTGAATTCACTTGAGTGTTTGGAAATTGTAATTCCATGCTCACTGGCTATCCTCCTCTTCGTCCAAAAGACCTTTTGAAATTAGTTCGAACCAACGTTTTTGAATACTTCTTGCTAAGTTATCCGTATAAGTAGATGGGTAAGCAACACCTGGTCCAGGGAAGTTTTCAACTGGCTCAAATACGTCTTCTCCCAATAGGTAATTGCTGACATTATTATAGCTTAATTCTTTATCTTCCATCATGAGTGCGTCGCTTACTTGAATAATACGAGCCCAAACTTCTGTATCATCCTGTTCTAATGTTCCAGAGGGACCAAAGGAACCGACATAAGACTTATATGCTTTCTCCTTGTATTCTTCGGGTGCTGCCTTATCAATTAAGAACCAACACCATATTTCTACTTTATCAGGCCCTAAAGGTCTCCAAATCCGAAGATTTAAGTAGTTGATCATCTCGCCTTCCATCCCATGCACTGGACTGTCGAAAGCAAGGTTAGGGAACATACCACCGACAAAAACGGTCGCATTTGAAAAGATTTCATTTTGTTCAGGACTTAAATTTCGTTGAAACATTGGCCACATCGATTCAGGCAATGTTTGATATTTATAGGGTGATTTGCCTGTTGCAGACGTCATAATACTTAGGCCGTGACCGTTACCTAAAACGATCTGATGGCCATAGCTTGCAAAATTCGGGTCACTTGGGCTGATTCCTAATTCAACAGTGGACCGGTGATTCGTTTGAACATGATATGGATCTGAAGCGAAGTTTTCTTGTGTCATCTTCCAATTGGCTTGTGCTGTCCAACGTTGAGGAACGCCTCTAACTTCCATTCCGCCATCGCTTCTGCCTAACAGGATGTCTAAATACCATTTCATATCCCCAAGATAATCCTCCAAAGGCATGGCTTGATGATCCAAGCTTGCAAATATCAACCCTTGGTACATTCCAACTTTCGGAATTGGACGCAGCCCCCACTCGTCCTTTATCATTTTTTCTCCGTATACTTTTTTTCCGGATACGACACCAACCAGTTCCCCTTCAAGGTTAAAACTCCATCCATGATAGGGACAAGTAAACGTTTTCTTTTTTCCGAAATCAGCCGTACATAGATGTGCCCCTCTATGGGTACAGGAGTTTAGAAAAGCTTTAATCTCTCCGGAATTTGTTTTCACAAGTAATACTGGATCACTCGCAATCCAACGCGTCACATAACTTCCGGGCTCTTTTAATTCAGATTCATGACCTAGGAATTGCCATGTTTTACCAAAAATCTGTCTGCGTTCCAATTCATAAATATCCTTATCTGTCACTGCCCATTGAGGCATTAAACCCTTATCTAACTTTTCTTTCAGCTTCTGTAATGTTTGCTTATTTACGCTATCTTTAACCAACATTCTCTGCTCACCTCTTTAAATCTAATTTTGATTCTAATTATATTATTATTTGAAATCTTCTGCTTTTTTATAGTTTAGAATCTATCTTATATAATGTAAATACAGGTTTTTTATGATTTTTTATAATTATTTATCATTATTTATGATTAAAGCCTGTTTGGCTAACGCTCTATCATTTAACGGGTTTGATTCGACATCAGCATCATAATCCATCAATGCATTTTCTTCATCTTCCATTTGTCTATAAACATCCCCACGGAGCTCATAATAAATTGAAAGTTTTTCAACTGTGTGAGAATCCATTTGTATTAATTTAGTAAAAACATTAACAGCCTTTCCTCAATTCCCTTTTTCCCCACTATTATTGTGATTGTTGTCATTATGGAGATAGGGTAAGCAAAGGGAACAAACCAAGACCAAAAGTTAGGTAAATACAATTTCAAAAAATTATTAAGGGTATGGCAGCCATATTCATAATATAATTCTTTAATTCAGTACAGCATAAAAAAGGCAACTATTTAAGTTGCCTTTTTTATGCTGAAAAATTGCTAGTTCCAGTGCTATTTTCTACTATTTAATTTTTCCCTTCCAAAAAGAGAACTCGTTAATACACGAACTACTCCTGTAAAAAACCTCACTTACTTATGATACGGTTCCCCCCGATTAATCCGAAAGCTCCGGTAAATCTGTTCTACTAAGATCAGCCTCATCAGCTGGTGAGGAAACGTCATTTTCGAGAAGGATAACGTGTCGTTCGCCCGCTTCATAACGTCTTCATGGAGGCCGAGTGAGCCGCCAATGATGAAGGCGATTTTGCTTTTGCCATATGTGGCAAGCTGATCGAGGTTTTTGGCGAGTTCTTCGGATGTTTTCATTTTGCCTTCAATCGCCAGAGCGATAACGTGAGTATCCGGACTGATTTTAGCAAGAATTCGTTCACTTTCTTTTTGTTTTACTTGCTCCATTTCTGTTATACTTAGTTCTTCCGGGGCTTTTTCGTCTGCGACTTCAATGATGTCGATTTTGGCGTAAGCGGAAAGACGTTTGACGTATTCGGCAATTCCTTGCTTTAAGTATTTCTCTTTTAGCTTTCCAACGGTTACGATTGTAATATTCACAGCATTTCCTCACTTTACAAACAGGTTGTCCACAAAACTATCCACATATCCACAAATCTGAAAATTCTCATCTATTTTTATCCGAATTTTCAAACTGAATTTCAATTTTACACCAAGAGGCGATTCCTATCGAAAAACAACGAATCATCTGGTGCCAAAATAGCCCTGAAAAACAGCAAACCTGTGTATAAGTCGCTCTTTTCTACTTATCCACAGGTATTTTTTCTATTTTTCCGAAAAGTTATACACATACTCACAATAACTATCCACATCTTGTAGGGAGAATATTAGTTTGCTACTACATATTCCGCTTCTTTTTGACAATATTCACATGAACGCTTCTCGCCTTCTACTTTCTCGATGACTGGAGCTTTTTCATATTCATCTACGATTACATCTAATGCTAGCTCTGTATGTTCCTGACAGCAATAAATCATTCTATCCGCTCCTTTGCTTGTATAGTTTATCACGAAAAAGCGCAGAAAAGCATCATTGCTTTTCTGCGTCTTTTCATTACAGTGCTTCTTCAGAAGTTAGGGTCATTGTCTCTTTTCTCAATTTTCCATTGCGATAGAAATGGATTTCCATTTTATCGCCGACTTTTTTCTTATTATACATGTATTTACGAAGCTCTAAAATATCATGTATCTTTTGGTTGTCGAGCTGCACAATGACATCAAATTCCTGCAAGCCTGCTTTTGAAGCTGGCGTATTAGGATAAACCTGTTCTACCATCGCTCCGTCAGTAATGTTTTTCGGAAGCTTCAACGTTTCCTGCTGATGGTAGGCTGGTATTTCATTAACGTTTCTAAGGGTCACACCCATTGCCGGACGTACCATTTTGCCTTTAGTTTCTAAGTTATTGATAATGGGTTTTGCAAAATTAATGGGGATGGATAAACCGATGCCTTCTACTGATTGCTCGGCAATTTTCATAGAATTGATGCCAACAACCTGCCCGCCAATATTCACGAGGGCACCGCCGCTGTTACCTGGATTAATTGCCGCATCTGTCTGCAGAACTTCTGCCTGCCAGTCCACTTCACCGTCACCATTTATATCAACCGGTATCGCACGCTCCAGCCCTGAGATCACTCCCTGGGTCACTGATCCGGAAAACTCCAAACCGAGCGGATTCCCGATTGCAATGACAGGCTCTCCAGCTTTTAATGCGTCCGAGTCACCAAACTCAGCTACTTTCTTTACACTTTTTCCGTCTATTTCAACGACCGCTAAGTCGCTCCAAATGTCTGTACCACGAAGCTTTGCAGGGACTTTCGTTCCATCCGCTAAAGTGACCTCTAGCTGCTGGGCACCTTGGACAACGTGATTATTCGTGACTACGTATGCTTTGTCACCGGTTTTTTTATAAATAACACCAGAACCTGTTCCGGCTGGCTGGGCAGATTCCCCTTCCCAAAAGCTGCCGGATTGAATGTTCGTAATCCCGACGACTGCATCCTGTGCTTTGTCCACTGCTTTGGTCACATCAGTCGTAACATTGAGCGAAACCTCTTGCCCTTTTGGCTGCTCCTTATTTGGTTCAATTTGTACGTTTTTATCTTCTTGTTCATTTGGTAATGCATTATAATCAGCCAGCTTAGGAAGCACTAAAATTACAAGCAGCGCCCCTATAATAAGCCCCGCCAGACTAGCTAAAAAATAACCGCTTTTCCGGGGGCCGCGCTGATATCGGCCATTGGCTTTGTCATCATCATAATAGCCCAAACACCCTCACCCTTTCCACTACATACTTTCAGTTATTTTCCCCATGTAGCACAAATTATAACGCTCTAGTCAAAAAATTCAACAAAAATGCCATACCGTCAGGCCCTTCCTTTACAATAATCTATAAAAAAACCGCCTGATTCAGCACTCAGGCGGTTTTGTTTATAGGTTAAAGCTCTGTTAGCAAGGTCGGTACTTTCGGATCGGTATGCAAGAGTTCAAATTGTTCGCCGACCGGCATGTCTTTCATTTCAAGCGTTTGTGTTACGCTCATTTTTGCCAAGTCTTTCATATTATTATCTTGGCTTAAGTGTGCCAGATAAATCCGTTTTGTCCGGTCACCAATCACGTCACTCATGGCGATCGCAGCATCCTCATTCGATACGTGGCCGAAGTCACCTAGAATACGGCGTTTAATATTCCACGGATAACGGCCCACACGAAGCATTTGAACATCGTGGTTGCTTTCAAATACATAGGCGTCCGCGTTTTTAATGACGCCTTTCATCCGATCACTGACATAGCCTGTATCCGTAATTAACGCTAGTTTTTTGCCTTCGTGATGGAAAACATAGAACATCGGCTCGGCTGCATCGTGAGATACACCAAATGACTCAATATCCAAATTTCTGAAACTTTGCACCGTTTCCATGTCAAATGTGAATTTTTGCTCTGTATCGATATTGCCTGTTAACTTGTCCATCGCCTTCCACGTCTTTTCATTCGCATAAATTGGCAGTTTATATTTTCTGGCCAGTACACCAAGCCCTTTAATATGATCACTATGTTCATGTGTCACAAGGATACCTGTTAAGTTCCTTAATTCACGGTCAATGGAAGCAAACAGCCCCTCCATTTGCTTGCCGCTCAATCCGGCATCTACTAAAAATGCTTGATCCTCTGTTTCCACGTAGAAAGCATTTCCTGTACTGCCGCTTGCCAGAACGCTAAAACGCAAAGTCATGTTGCTTCACTCCATCTATCATTAGCTGTTTTTCTCATTCTTATAAATCGATCCGTCGAAAGCATTCACAAACATCTTTTCTGTTTTATTGCCGTTTTTAATTTTAAAGTACCAGGTAGGCGATAGTACTTGTAATTCTGTTAAGTGCACAAAAGTATAGTAGCCAAGTTCTACATCAGAAATTTTACTGTTAGGCTTAATTAGACCGTTCTTGTATAGTGTCTGAATGGCTTGATGGGCAGACAAAATAGTTTCTTCTTGGCCATTTTCCTCGAGATCTTCCAGCATAGTCTGCCTGTAATCAGTAATTTCTCCATTACTATTCAAACCTACTTCGAGCTTGCCGTTTTTAATTTCAAATAGCTTCTTATCTTTATAATGCTGATAAAAAATAACTTTATTTTCTTCGTTATCAAGCTCCCAATATTGGTATTGATCACCGAAAAGAACATTATTTTCAACAAAGGATTTAAGATCATCCAGTTTTTTCTCACCAAGCTTGACTGGCTTTTGCAAATAACTTTCTAAAACGGTCTGGTCGTCAGAAAGCTTAACGTTTTGATTTTGCAGGAGACTAATCTCTTTTTTAGTAAAACTTTTTGATTTAGCGGTGATAATAGACTCTTCACTTACTTCCTCGGGTAACTTGCCATATTCGATGTTATAAGATCTTAATTTGTCTTCAATGGAGGCTTCTTTGATAAATTCGAATTGACTTGCACTATGTTTATTTAAAAATACAGCCAAGAGAAATATGTCCAAAATGAGAAAAACTGTAATAAAGATTGTTTTCGTTTTACTCCAATCCATGGACGCTTCCCTCCGTCTTCTTAGTAAATGAGAGGTATTCCCAATGGCCTCCATATTTATAGAACCAAGCAGGCTCAAGAACAAGAATTTTAGATGATTGAGGATCTGGCAATAACTGATATCCTACTGTCATGTCCTCTAGCAGTTTAGGTTCAAACCCTGGCTGTTTTTTCACTTGTTCTAGTACAGAAGCACTATCAGGCAAGGTAACCTCCTCTCCTTCCGATGGGAGAGAAATATCCAACGTGAAATAAGGACGAGTATACTGATAAATCTTATCTTGTCCCCATACTTGTTTAATTTCTGCCATGCCTTGCTTATTAAACACAGGCAATCCATTTTTAAATAACCGGTAACCAACTGTAGAAGATCCAGGATTGGCTTCGAATAATCGATATTGATCTGTCCATCCGCTATGTTCATTAATAAACTTAATGCTCTTGTCCAGCAAATCATGTAAGCTCCCTGGACTGTTAATCTCAGATTCTTTGGCCGGATTTACATAAAAAATCATTTTCGTCTCGTAATCAACTTTCATTAATGTAGAGCCGTCGGTATACTCCTCACCATTTGCTTTTGAACCTTTTTTCACTAAGCTTGGATCACTAAACAGCAAGTCTTTAAAGTCCTCTATGTTAATATCGTCCGGCAAATATTTGTAACTAGATAATATCGGCTGCTCTTTTGGAAGAAACAACTTTTCATTTGCGGCAAGTGGATACTCAACGTACACTTCCCACTTTTCAGCATCTTTAATAAACTGCTTTTTAAACGCAGAAAGATTTTGAGAGGATACTTGACTACGGAAAACAAGATGCTCTCTTGTTGAGACAAAATAGACATTGGCTCTCTTCTCCCCCGTGTCCACGTCTGTAATAATGATCCGGTCAAATACGGCGTTTGGTACAGAATCATCTTCAAAGGAGATAATAGTACTCATCGTGTAAAAAGGAATAAAAGCAGAAAAAATGAGTTCCAAACGATTTTCTCCATGGAGGAGTTCTTCAAACTCTTTCGGGCTTAAACTACTAGATACATCTACTGTATTAGTAAATGTCCATTTCTGCATTTCCTTCATAATTTCGTCTGTTTCTAGATCTCTTGTGGATCCGTAATGCTCGTCCTCCTTGTGAAACAGCACCTTAGAAGGTTTTATTAAGTGGGAGGCCTCTTTCGTTTCACTAATAGAAGATACTTCGTGAATGTTATCTCTCTTAATCGTTTCATAATTTGGTTGGTAGTTCCATATACTTAAGGTCAGGATAATGCTGATTGCCACGAGCAGCGCTAACCCAATTGATTTCAAATTTTCATATTTCATAACCAATCATCCTCTTGAGACATTTCATAAGGAAGCGTGAAGAAAATGGTCGTTCCCTTTCCTTCAACACTCGTTGCCCAAATGTGGCCGTCATGGGCAGTAATCATTTCTTTTGCAATCGCTAATCCTAGACCAGTTCCGCCCATTTTGCGGGAACGTGCCCGATCGACACGATAGAAGCGTTCAAAGATCCGATCGAGATTCTTCTTTGGAATCCCCATTCCTTGGTCGCGAATGCTAATTTCAATTTTATCGCTTTTTTCCTCTACTTTAAACGTAACCTGACCACCTTCTGGGGAATACTTTAATGCATTAGAAATAATATTATCAATCACCTGCGTTAACTTATCGGTATCTATTTCGACGTAAATTGGATAACGCGGTAATTTACGTTTAAAGGTAACATCTTGCGATTTCGTCATTTCGAACCGATCAATGATCCGGTTAAAGAACTCCGTAAAGTCGACGTCTTTCTTCGTTAGCTGATAGTCACGGCTATCAAACTTGGACAATTGCAATAAGTCATTAACAAGACGAATCATCCGCTCTGTCTCGGTTTGCGTGACTTCTAAGAAGTGTGGAGCAATATCGGCATCCTGCCATGCCCCTTCTGCTAATGCTTCTAAATAACTTCTCATCGTTGTTAACGGTGTTCTCAATTCATGAGACACGTTCGCAACAAACTCACGGCGATCCATTTCAATTTTTTCTTGTTCCGTTATATCGTGAAGGACTGCAATCAAACCATTTACAAAGCCTGTATCTTTTTGAATAACTGAAAAATTAGCCCGCAGTACATATGGCTGGTCATCATTGCTGTAATCTAAAATGATCGAGTCTTGTTCATTTAGCAAATCATCAAAGGTATATTCTTTTTCAAGGCCGAGTAAATTAGTAATATGTTGTGAAATAACCGTTTCACGTGAAACATTTAACAGCTTTGATGCTGGTTCATTGATTAAAATCACACGGCCTTTTCGATCAGTAGCAATGACTCCATCCGTCATATACGAGAGCACAGAAGACAGCTTTCTTCTCTCTCCTTCTGTCGTTGCCTGGGCTTCCTGCAGCCGTTTCGTTAAGTTATTAAACGTAATCGCCAGTTCACCAATTTCATCCTGTCCATACACTTTTACCTTACGCGAAAAGTTTCCTTTTCCTAATGCCACTGCCTGCCGGCGCATATCAGTAATAGGACGAGTAATGGTTCTCGCTAGCAAAATACCAAGTATAGCTGTTAGACCTAAAGCAAGCGCAGTAGCCGAAAACAAGATTTCATTGATTTCTTCCATCTGGCCAAACACAGTTTCAACTTTGCCAATTAAATAGATAGCCCCAATGACTTCCCTATTAGAAATAATTGGAGAAGTATAGACCCAAATTCTCTTATTTGATTGTTGGTCTATATACATTTTATCTTCTTCTGCACCGAGGGAAAGCGTCCGCTTCACCGAAATATCTGTAATCCTCTGACCAATAATCCCCTGCCTATTCGAGTCAGACGTGCCAATAATGCGGCTGCGGTGGTCAATGACACGAACCTCCGACACATCCGGTGCTGCAAAGTCTTCTAATATTCTCCGGATATCCTGCTCAAGAGTCGGTGTTTCTTCTGTCCTCTCTTTCAGCATTTCTTCTCTTAGATTGTATTCAAGAAGATTTACGCGCTCTTGAAGAGAGGTTTTAAAATTTGTCAGGAGCTTCTCCTCAAGCTCCTTGACAAAATAAACACCGATAATTTGCATCGCAAACAAGATAAGCAATACGTAAATTAACACAAACTTTAGTTGTATCGACCGAAAAAAGCCAACTCTTTTCATGAACGTTACTCCTGTTCAGGATTGCGCAAGTAGTAACCTACCCCTCTTCTTGTCACAATCCATGAAGGGTGGCTTGGATTATCTTCAATCTTTTCACGAAGGCGACGGACTGTCACATCGACGGTGCGGACATCGCCATAATAATCATAGCCCCACACGGTCTGTAACAAATGCTCCCGCGTCATGACTTGTCCAATATGCTTCGCTAAATAATGAAGAAGCTCGAACTCACGGTGTGTCAATTCAATCGTTTCACCACGTTTAGAGACAACATAGGCATCCGGATGAATCGTTAACATTCCCACTGAAATTTCATTCGTGTCTTCTTCTTCCTCTGACTGCGGAGGAGCTGCCTGATGGCGGCGCAGGTTCGCTTTCACACGGGCGATCAATTCTCTCGTGCTGAATGGTTTCGTTACATAGTCATCCGCCCCAAGCTCCAGACCGAGCACTTTATCAATTTCTGAATCTTTTGCTGTCAGCATGACAATTGGCATTTCATATTTTTTTCTTACTTCCCGACACACTTCCATTCCATCGCGTCCCGGAAGCATGATATCAAGCAATATTAAATCAGGCTGTAGTTCTTCTACCATTTCTACTGCCTGGTCACCGTCGTAAGCACAGTGAACGTCATAACCTTCTTTTTTTAGATTAAATTGTAGAATGTCAGCAATGGGCCTCTCATCATCTACGACTAATATTTTCTTTTGCATGTTCTTCTCCTCATTTCTTCAGTTTCACAGCATTCAATTTTAGAAAAGATGATTCTACTATTTTATCATATTTTCCTTAGAAAACAGTTTGATCTAACATTTAAACAGAATGTGGAAAACACTACTACAAACAGGCCGTTGTAAAGACAAACGACCCTGTATCTATACGATATTGAATAGCTCCTCAATAACTTTATCATGAAAAGCACCGGTTTTCATCTTTTTCAGGAAACTGGAAACTTTTCTTTGTATGAAAAAAAGCACTGCGAGAGTTATCATCGTCGCAATGCTTCTTTGATGGCTCAGGACGGAATCGAACCGCCGACACATGGATTTTCAGTCCATTGCTCTACCGACTGAGCTACTGAGCCATAATAAGAGTATGTCATAAAACTATATTCATTTGTCCATCAACCCGCTCTCGGGAAGTGAACGCAAGGAGCAACCCGAACCGTTTGCTGAAGCGTCGCTTCGAAGATGATTCGATCGTGCTTACCGACTGAGCTGTAATAAAGTATGTTGTACAACTCAAGTGCTCTCTACTTTAAGGCTACTAGATTGTTATAAAAAATGATGCGGCCAACATTGAAGTAAACTCATGAAGTAGTGGCCGTCATCTGGGAAAATAGGATTCATTAAATTAAACGGTTATTAAAATGGCGGTCCGGACGGGACTCGAACCCGCGACCTCCTGCGTGACAGGCAGGCATTCTAACCAACTGAACTACCGGACCGTATAAAGTATATTGCATTGTCTATCTGCAGGCGCTAACGCGTACGCTGATTTCGTTCTCTCTGTCGGAGTCTCAAAAACAACTCCTCGTCAAGAGCTCCAATCCGCTAGCGCGCTAAACGAGCGCTTTTCGCTTTTCTTGTCTATCTGCGCCTTCTTGGGTTTCGGGGTCATAAGCCAATCTGACTACATGGCTGAAAAACGCCATTCCATCAGCCTGTCTTATGCTTGTCGCCCCAATGCAGTCGGCTGCGCTTTTCTAATTAATGACCCCTACGGGATTCGAACCCGTGTTACCGCCGTGAAAGGGCGGTGTCTTAACCGCTTGACCAAGGGGCCATCCTAATAAAAATGGTGAGCCATGAAGGACTCGAACCTTCGACCCTCTGATTAAAAGTCAGATGCTCTACCGACTGAGCTAATGGCTCGTATTTAGTGCTTGTTCTTAGCAACGTTGTTAATATTATCACATAGTTAAATGTCTGACAACAGGTTTTTGAAAAAAATTGTCGAAAAAAATAAAATGATTGGAAAATGCCTGTAAAAAAGCAATTTAGTAAACAATAAAATAAATCAGTTACTTTGACCTGTCTAGAAAAAAACTCTATAGGCTTTTTTTCTTACAAAAAAACCCGTTTTCTCAAAAGAGAAAACGGGTTTAGACTATAAAAGTTATTTTATATATCTCCTGAGGCTAATTGAAAACAGTCGTCTTTCAAGGCACAAATCTTGATGAGGAGCGGATAGACCACAAAGGCCGTAAGCACCACAGGCAAGCAAGCGAGCGTTTGTCAATTGCCTTAGATTTTATGCAATTTATTATCTTTGTGCCCAGACACTGCGAACAATATTTGTTTGGTTGCGGTCAGGACCTACTGAGAAAATGGATAACGGAATACCTGTCAGTTGAGATACGCGCTCTAGATAATGACGAGCATTTTCAGGAAGCTCGCTCAACGTCTTGCAGCCGGTAATATCTTCTGTCCAGCCAGGCAGCTCTTCATATACTGGCTCACACTCTGCAAGGACATTTAAATTAGCCGGGAATTCCTCAATAATCTCACCTTTATAACGGTAAGCTGTACAAATTTTTAACGTTTCGATGCCAGTAAGTACGTCGATGGAATTAAGAGACAAGTCAGTCAATCCACTTACCCGGCGGGCATGACGGACGACGACGCTGTCAAACCATCCTACACGGCGTGGACGGCCAGTTGTTGTACCGTATTCCCGGCCCACTTCACGAATTTGATCACCAATTTCATTAATCAATTCTGTAGGGAATGGACCATCGCCTACACGAGTTGTATAGGCTTTAGAAACACCAACCACATGATTAATCTTTGTTGGTCCCACACCTGATCCAATGGTTACACCGCCGGCAACTGGGTTGGAAGAAGTAACAAACGGGTAAGTACCTTGATCAATATCCAGCATAACACCTTGTGCACCTTCAAATAACACGCGACGTCCTTCATCAAGAGCATCATTTAAAACAACAGATGTATCACACACGTATTGTTTAATTTGTTGGCCATATTCATAATACTCTTCAAAGATGTCTTTAAGCTCGAAGCCTTCTGTTTCATAGAAACGCTCAAGTAGACGGTTCTTTTCTTCTAAATTTCGAGTCAGCTTCTCTTCAAACGCTTTACGATCTAGAAGATCAGCCATACGGATACCGATACGAGCTGCTTTATCCATGTAAGCGGGTCCGATGCCTTTCTTAGTCGTACCAATCTTGTTGGCACCTTTGCGCTCCTCTTCCACCTCATCGATTTTCAAATGGTAAGGAAGAATCACATGGGCACGGTTGCTAATACGCAAGTTGTCTGTCGATACACCATGCTCGTGTAAGTATTTTAGTTCTTGAATCAATGCTTTTGGATCAACGACCATTCCGTTGCCAATGACACAAATTTTATCATCATAAAAAATTCCTGATGGAATTAAATGAAGCTTATACGTAACGTTATTGAATTTAATCGTATGTCCTGCATTGTTACCACCTTGATAACGAGCTACTACTTCTGCGTTTTCTGAAAGGAAATCAGTAATTTTCCCTTTCCCTTCATCGCCCCACTGTGTTCCGACTACTACTACTGACGTCATGAATAAGCACCTCCGAAGAGTCCATTATTTTGTTGATTTTTAACCAAACTTATTTTAACAGTTTAAAACTAAAGAAGTCAATTACAGAACACGAACATTTTTAATACAAAATGTGAATTTGTTCGTAAAAAATAACCTCGGCAGTTTAAACTGCCGAGGTTGTCCTTTATCCCGTTTCATCAAATCGCCGTTCTAAGTTTACAAACTTATTATATTCCTTAACAAAAGCAAGCTGAACCGTTCCAACAGGACCATTCCGCTGCTTTGCAATGATAATCTCAATGATATTTTTGTTTTCGGATTCTTTATCATAGTAATCATCACGATATAAGAAAGCAACAATATCAGCATCCTGCTCAATTGATCCTGATTCACGAATGTCGGACATCATTGGACGCTTATCTTGACGCTGTTCCACACCACGTGAAAGCTGAGAGAGCGCGATAACAGGCACTTCTAGTTCACGAGCGAGCGCTTTTAAAGAACGAGAAATCTCAGAAACTTCTTGCTGACGGTTTTCACCAGAGCGTCCGCTTCCTTGGATCAGCTGTAAATAATCAATTAAAATCATACCGAGGCCATGCTCTTGTTTTAATCGGCGGCACTTTGAACGGATTTCGCCGATACGTACGCCTGGTGTATCATCAATGAAAATTCCTGAGTTAGACAAACTCCCCATCGCCATCGTCAGCTTGCGCCAGTCTTCATCCGTCAAAGAACCAGTCCGCAAGTTTTGAGCATTGATGTTGCCTTCCGCACAGAGCATCCTCATTACAAGCTGCTCTGCTCCCATCTCCAAGCTGAAGATCGCGACATTTTCATCCGTTTTGGTGGCGACATTTTGGGCAATATTCAAAGCAAACGCTGTTTTACCAACGGAAGGCCGCGCAGCTACGATAATCAAGTCATTACGCTGAAAACCGGCAGTCATATGATCAAGCTCCGCAAATCCGGTAGGAATGCCTGTAACATCTCCCTTACGGTTATGAAGCATTTCAATATTATCATAAGTGCGCACAAGTACATCTTTTATGTTGTGAAAGGCACTTGTATTTTTTCGCTGAGCCACTTCCATAATGCTCTTTTCTGCTTCATTCAATAAAGCGTCCACTTCATCTTCACGGTTGTAGCCTTCTTGGGCAATCGTGGTAGCGGTACGAATGAGCCGGCGTAAAAGCGACTTTTCTTCAACGATGCGGGCATAATATTCAATGTTAGCTGCGGTTGGAACCGATTCAGCCAGCTCTGTTAAATACGTTACACCGCCGACATCCTCTAAGTCCTTTGTGGCAGCCAGCTCTTCTGTCACGGTAACGACATCCACTGCTTTTCCATGATCATTGAGCTTCAGCATCGTGTTATATATTTTTTGATGAGCAGTTCGATAATAGTCTTCCGGAATTAAAATTTCCGAAGCAACCGTTAAAGCAGCAGGCTCCAGAAAAATAGCACCAAGCACCGCTTGCTCCGCTTCAATGCTTTGTGGCGGGATACGATCAGTCAACAAATCATTCATCACCTAAACCTCCTCGCAGGAAGCGTTGTTTCTTTCTTCGCTAACTGTCTGTTTATCAAAAAAAAGTGACCAGAAAAATCCGATCACATGTTTTCAACCTTATTATTTTAGCATGAAACGACTTATTTTTCTTCAGTAACATGAACTTTTAATGTACCAGATACTTCATTATGAAGTTTCACCGGTACATTTGTGTAGCCAAGTGCCCGAATTCCTTCAGGCAGATCCATTTTACGCTTATCGATTTTAATATTATGAGTTTTCTTCAGTTCTTCTGCAATTTGCTTTGTTGTCACAGAGCCGAACAACCGGCCGCCTTCGCCAGACTTTGCTTTAATTTCTACTGTTAGTTTTTCTACTGTTTCCTTTAGCTTTTTCGCTTCTTCAAGCTCCTGTTGAGCTAGCTCTGCTTCTTTTTTCTTTTGCGCTTCAAGTGTTTTCTTGTTTCCAGCTGTTGCTTCTACAGCTAAACCATTTTTAATTAAAAAATTATGGGCATATCCGTCTGCAACATTCTTAACTTCGCCCTTTTTCCCTTTTCCTTTTACATCCTGTAAGAAGATTACTTTCATTCTTCATTGCCTCCCTCGTATAAATCAGTTATGACTTCCTTAAGCATACCCTCAGCTTCTGCAATTGTGACATCTTTTAACTGAGTAGCCGCATTTGACAAGTGACCGCCGCCTTGCAGCTGCTCCATAATAACCTGTACGTTCACTTCTCCAAGTGAACGAGCGCTAATTCCCACGGTGTCTGTTTCTCTTTTAGCAATGACAAATGATGCTTGGACGCCATCCATTGCCAGCAATGTATCAGCAGCTTGAGCAATCAAAACAGAATCATACGTTTCGTTTTGGTCTCCCTTTGCAATCGCGATGCCATCTTTATAGAAATAGACCGTTTTAATAATTTGTGAACGTTGGATATACGTATCGATATCTTCCTTTAAAAACTTTTGAACGAGTACGGTGTCAGCACCGCGGGCCCGCAAGTAAGACGCGGCATCAAACGTCCTGGAACCAGTCCGCAATGAAAAGCTTTTCGTGTCAACAATAATACCCGCAAGCAGAGCCGTCGCTTCAAGCATAGACAGCTTGCTGACCTTTGGCTGATACTCCAATAGTTCTGTAATCAGCTCTGCAGTAGACGAGGCGTAAGGCTCCATATAAACGAGCAGTGGATTTTTCACAAATTCTTCTCCGCGGCGATGGTGGTCAATGACGACTACCTTATCTACTTTGTGAAGCAATTTCTCATCAATGACCAAGGACGGCTTGTGCGTATCGACTACGACAAGAAGAGTATTCTCTGTAGCCAAATCAAGCGCTTCTTCCGGAGCAATAATACGCGAATAAAGATCCGGATTCTTTTTTGCTTCGGCCATTAATCGTTTTACAGCCGTATCCATTTCTGAAAAATCAAGCACAATGTATCCTTCTCGATCATTCATCTGTGCGACACGGCGGATTCCCATTGAAGCACCAAGTGCGTCCATATCCGGATATTTATGTCCCATTACAATTACTTTGTCGCTCTCCACAACAAGCTCCCGCAAAGCGTGAGAAATCACACGAGCTCTAACACGTGTTCTTTTTTCCATTGGATTCGTTTTACCGCCATAGAACTTGACCTTACCATTCAACTGCTTTAAAGCAGCCTGGTCGCCGCCCCGGCCAAGCGCAAGATCTAAGCTTGATTGAGCAAGAGTGCCTAATTCAGGAAGCGACAGCTCTCCATGTCCAACGCCAATGCTTAGCGTCAGTGAAGCAGCCTGCTTGGCAGTGCGTTCTCTTACCTCGTCTAAAATGGAAAACTTTGATTCTTCAAGCTTTCGCAGTATTTTTTCATTGAGTACAGCAAAAAAGCGCTCCGAAGAAATCCTCTTTAAGAAGATTCCATGTTCCAATGCCCAATCATTTAAGATGGAAGTGACCATGCTGTTTAAGCTGCTTTTTGTTTGGTCATCCATTCCCTGTGTTAAATCGTCATAGTTATCCAAATAGATAATCGATAAAACCGTTTGCTCCTCTAGAAACCTTCTAGCTGTCTCTTCCTGTTCTGTCACGTCAAACAAGTATAGAAGCTTTTCCTTTGGCTTTATAATCACATCAAATTTACGGCCACGAAGTTCTATCACGTCGCCTTTTTCATTCTTTATAATCGTGATAAGAGAATCAGCAAGCTCCTGCAATGATTTCCCTGCTAATATCTCTTCTTCAAAATAAGAAGTTAAAAAGGTATTAGCCCATTCTATGTAATAATCATCATTATAGAGAAGAATACCAATCGGCATCTCCATCAGTGCCTCTTCCCCTACCCGCTTCAGTCGATAGGAAAGAGTCGTCACATAACGTTCAACTTCCCCATGTATACGATCTTCTGCTTTAATCAGCAAGAAAAACAACACAGCACTTACGATAAATCCCACGAGCGCTGCCAGCCAATTAAAGATAGCAAGTACGGCAAGAACAATAAGTAAAACGATCAGTAATCCATATAACGGAATTTGTATTTTCCGCCTGCTATAATAAGAAAGCATCATTTCAGCTCCTAGAAATCAAAGTAGCCTAAGCAAATTATCTTTTCCGTTGAAGACGCTGCCGCAAGTCGAATCCTAAATCAATTATACCTAATAATCTCACAATATAAAGGAGAGGAAGGACAAGAATTGAAAAAATCGTTAGCAAAATTGGAATGATTTTTGGCCATTTTTTCGAATGAGCGATAAAATAAAGAAATGATAATCCTTGAAGCAATAAACAAAATTGCAGCATAAACATGATATTTATGTAAGAAGAATACCACATACTTCCTTTTTCTGGTGCAGCAATTAAGCTCGCCAGCAACAAGATAATATAGTACCATAAAATACTTTTTGGAACATGCCATTCCCGAAAGGGCTTAAATTTCGGCACTTCTACGCCCAATCTTTTAGCAATTGGAAAGTTGATCGCCATTATGACTAAAATTGAGCCCATAGAAAAAAGCACAAGCAAGCTTGGCATAAGCGCCAGTAAGTAATCAAACATTTCTTTCGCCTGCTCGATCGCTGTCTCCGGCAGAGGCTGGCCCATGCTTTCCATTAACCTTGCAGAGTCTTCATATGATTGTTTAAACGACTCGCTTATATTCGCTGCTTGATCTCCTGCCACGCCCATAACCGTTGCATATAAAACAACTATATTCAGCAAAAAGATTAAACTTCCTGCCATGAATATCGAAAACTTGTCTCTCTTTTTTTGAACCATGCTTCCCATGACGGTACCTGTCATGATAAAAATTAAAGCAAACGGAACGGCCGATAGACCACCCACAAGCAGGGAAAGCGCCAGACATATAGCGGCAAAGCTGACAGCTGCCTGAGCTGGATACTTGGCACTATATACTAGAAACGAAAGGGGCAAGAAAAGGCTGATAATCATTCCTAAAGCCGGGATGTAAAGCGAAAGTGCAAGTAATACGACAAAAATGATTGCCCTTCTTACTCCTTCAGTAATCATGTTTTTATTTTCCACCTAAACACCTCATTAATATCTCTTTGCCTACTAGAAGGTCTTTTTAACCCTCTTCTAAATGACTAACACCCTTATTATTTTATCTTGCTTTCACCATTCATTCAACTTTTCAAATTTATACAAAAAACTGCCGGCGCTTTCCCGGCAGTTCGTTTCATCATTGTATCCATTGTCATTTAAAAATCCAGCAGTTCATCGATCGATTTGCTGATCTGTTCAGCTACTTAACTTAAAACGGTTAACCGCTCTCTTTAATTCAACGCTTAATTCTATTAAACGCTCAGAAGAGGTGGCCACTGATTGAATGGCCCGCAGCTGCTCATCGGAAGAGGCACTAATTTCCTCACTTGCGGAGGCTGACTGTTGGGCAGAGGCCGCAATTTCCTCCATTACTTGCAGCACTTCGTCTTTAGCGGTGGCTGCTTCTGTGATCTCTCCATTAATAGCTGATACAGAGGTTTCCATCTTCTCGACAAGCATAGACAGCTCTCTGAAAATGGTTTCGGTCTCTTCAACCGCTGCTGTTTGGCTGTCAAAATTCGTCCGCGTTTTCGCCATTTGCTCTACCGCTTGCCCAGACCCTTCCTGGATGTCACTGATCGTTGCTTTTACCTGATTGGTCGCCTGCGCAGACTGTTCAGCAAGCTTCCGAACTTCCTCCGCAACGACCGCAAAGCCTTTGCCGTGTTCGCCTGCCCGTGCTGCTTCAATCGAGGCATTTAAAGCGAGCAAATTAGTTTGTGAAGAAATATCCGTAATTGTCTGCATAATGATTTCAATTGATTTAATTTTTGATTCCAAAGCGTGGATGACGCCTTCCATTTCATCAATATACTGCTTCGTTTCCGCATTGGATGAACCAAGCGATTCTACTTGCTTAAGGCCTGCTTTTTGTACGCTGTCCGTTTGGCGGGCTGCCTCGTTCATTTCTTCAGCCTGATGAGCGATTCGATTAATCTGATCGCCGAGGTGATGCGAACGTTCTGTTGCTTCACTTGACTCCTCGGATGATTTGGCTGCCCCTTTGGCAATGTCGCTGATCGCAGCAGCGATTTGTTCACTGGAAGCGTTCGTCTCTTCTGAAACGGCACTTAAGCTTTCCGCTGCTACTGTTACATTGTCAGCTGAGTGATTCACAATCGAGATAATTTCCCGTGTGCTAGTAATCATTTCATTAAATGCCTTGGCCAGCTCTCCGACTTCATCTTTCGAAACAACGGGTACTTGGACACTCAAGTCTCCTTTAGCTACTTCCCGGGCTGAGTTTCCAAGAATGTGAATAGGTTTTATCACTTGATTAAGTATGTAAAGAACCCCTGTAATCATGAGCAATAAAATGATCATTCCAGTAACAGTTAATGCCGCTTTAATAGATTTCGATAAACCGAGCAGATCTTGTTGATCGTAATCAGTCCCAACTTTCCACCCTATTCCTTTTACTGTGTTATACACAAATAACCGTTCTTTTCCTTTTTCTTTATAGGAAACAGTTCCTTGCTTCTGATCACTAGCTAACACGGATTTCATGTAGCTGTATTTTGTTAAGTCTTTCCCTTGATCAGTCGGATGGACAATCCCAAGCCCTTCTTTAGAGATAATAATCGGTACACCATTGTGATTGATGTGCATTTCACTCATTTTATCGGCCATTACCCCAAGAACAATATCGGCAGCAAGTACACCGATTTTACGGTTTCCTACAATGAGCGGTTCAGAGACTGTTACCATATATCTTCCTGAGTCTTCCTCTAAGTACGGCTCACTCCAAATAGCTTCTCCGTCTGACTCCATCGCATTTTTGTACCACTCCCTCTGCCGTGGGTCATAATCTGCAGGCATTGGAGTATCTGGATAGCCATCCATTGTCCCTTTATCCGTTGAGTAATAAATACTCGTCACATTTTCATGTTCTTGTAAGTAGCGCTCAAACATGGCTATTAAAGCGGCTCTTCCTTTTTTCTCATCTGTTTTTAATAGACTTTCTCCAAAATTGATAAGTATAGGATCTCGGGCAACTAAATCTACACTTTCCTTGTGTTGTTCCAAAAACAAATAAACATAATCACTCATCTGCTTAACCATGCCCTCAGACTGATTAACCACTTCTTCTTTTGTCTGCTTTTCTATTTTGTTTCCAATAAAGAAAACGATAAAAGCAAATGAAAGAGTAAGCAGGACAATGAGAGGGATCATTAATTTTGTCTTTATTGACTTCACTACCTTCGCCTCCTCAGCAACAATTTTTCATTATTTTATAAATATTTAGAATACATAAAACAATTATTTATTTTATCGGCATTCCAGTAAAAATGTATAGGATTTCATGAAAAATACATAAAAAAAGACCCACCTTAATCGGCAGGTCTTTCATTTTGAATAAAAAGGAATTGCTCGGAAGATGCGCTTCACTACAACAGTTCTTTTCTCTACTGCTTCAATTAATTAAGATTTGTCTTTAGAAATCGTATGGCTATAGTTTATTTACTCAATTTGAAACGGTTGACGGCACTTTTTAATTCAATGCTTAATTCTATTAAGCGCTCAGAAGAGGTGGCCACTGATTGAATAGCCCGCAGCTGCTCATCAGCAGAAGCACTAATTTCCTCGCTCGCGGCGGCTGACTGTTGGGCGGAGGCTGCAATTTCCTCCATTACTTGCAGCACTTCGTCTTTGGCGGTAGCGGCTTCTGTGATCTCTTCATTAATAGCTGACACAGAGGTTTCCATCTTCTCAACTAGTGTAGACAGCTCTCTGAAAATGGTTTCCGTTGCTTCGACTGCTGCTGTTTGGCCGTCGAAGTTCGTCCGCGTTTTCACCATTTGCTCTACCGCTTGCCCAGACCCTTCCTGGATGTCACTAATCGTTGCTTTTACCTGATCGGTCGCCTGCGCAGACTGTTCAGCGAGCTTCCGGACTTCCTCCGCGACGACCGCAAAGCCTTTGCCGTGTTCGCCTGCCCGTGCTGCTTCAATCGAAGCATTTAAAGCGAGCAAATTAGTTTGCGAAGAAATATCCGTAATTGTCTGCATAATGATTTCAATTGATTTAATTTTTGATTCCAAAGCGTGGATGACGCCTTCCATTTCATCAATATACTGCTTCGTTTCCGCATTTGATGAACCAAGCGATTCTACTTGCTTAAGGCCTGCTTTTTGTACGCTGTCCGTTTGGCGGGCTGCCTCATTCATTTCTTTTGCCTGGCTGGCAATCTGGTTAATTTGACTGCCGAGATGATGCGAACGTTCCGTTGCTTCACTTGACTCCTCGGATGATTTGGCTGCCCCTTTGGCAATTTCATTGATGGCCGCAGCGATCTGTTCACTGGAAGCATTCGTCTCTTCTGAAACAGCACTTAAGCTCTCCGCTGCATCGGTCACATTATCAGCTGATTGATTCACAACTGAAATAATCTCTCTCATACTGCCGACCATTTCATTAAATGTCTTAGCAAGCTCCCCTACTTCATCTTTTGAAGTAACAGGCACTTGTACGCTCAGGTCTCCTTTAGCTACTTCCTGAGCTGACTTTCCAAGATCATGAATAGGCTTTACGACTTGATTAAGTATATAAAGGATGGCAGCAATCATAATAAGAAGCAAAGCGACTCCTGTAACCGCTAAATATTTCCCAATCGATTGAGATAAATTAAGAAGCGAATCTCGATCATAGGCAGCCCCAATCTTCCAACCCACTCCATTTACCGTGTCATAGACGAGTAACCGTTCTTTCTTGTCTTTCTCGTATTCAACCGTTCCCTTGTCTTGATTTTTCTGAAGAATGGATTGAATATACTTATACTTCGTTAAGTCTTTTCCTTTCTCGGTTGGATGAACAATGCCAAGCCCCTCTTTAGAGATAATAATCGGCACACCATTGTACCCAATATGCATGCTATCCATTTGGCGCGTCATGACAGCTAAGCTAATGTCTGCTCCGATCACACCAATTTTTTCATCCTGCATGGTGACTAACTGAGATACCGTTACTACATATTCTCCGCTGGTGGCATCTACATAGGGTTCGCTCCATACGGCCTCTCCAGTTGATTCCATTGCTAACTTGTACCAGTCTCTCGTTCTGGCATCGAAATTATCCGGGAGTTCAGCAGGATAAATGTCCACCGTTCCTTTGGGTGTTGCAAAGTAAATATTCAAAACATCTTTATAAGAACTTAAATAGCGCTTGAACAGGTTTCTGATAGCTTCTTGACCCTTTGCGTCCCCTTTGCCATTTGCTATATTTGCTCCATATTGAGTGATGGCTGAATTTCCAGCTGTTACTTCAATGCTTTTTCTATGCTGATCTAAAAATAAAAAAACGGAATCGTTCATTTGCTTCACAATTCCTTTTGTTTGTCCAAGTACTTCTTCTTCTGTTTGTTTTTTAATTTGATAATTAATAAAAATAATAATAAAAGCAAATGACAAAATAAGTAACAAAATAAGAGGTATCATTAATTTTGCCTTAATTGACCTCAAATCTATCAGCCTCCTGTATAAAGTTAGTTAGTTAATTACCTCCTTTTTTATCGGATATTTTATTAAAATATAGATATTTTTATAAAATGTTTTTATATTCAAATAATTTTATCCATAAAAAAAATCCGCCCGTTAAGGCGGATTTTTCATTGCATTACTCTCCAGCCACGAATGGAAGAAGAGCTACTTGACGCGCGCGTTTAATTGCAATAGTTAAACGGCGTTGGTATTTAGCGCTTGTTCCAGTTACACGGCGTGGAAGAATTTTTCCACGTTCAGAGATAAACTTTTTCAAAAGATCTACATCTTTATAGTCGATATGCGTAATGCCGTTAGCTGTGAAGTAACAAACTTTCCGGCGTTTACGTCCGCCTCTGCGTCCTGCCATGTGGTTCCCCTCCTCTTTTAATAGTGATTAGAATGGCAAGTCATCATCTGAAATATCGATCGGCTGACCGTCATTTGCAAATGGATCTTCGTCCATTCTTGTATAGTCTGACTTGTTATTATTATTGCGTTGATTCTGTTGGCCAAACGGAATGTCCTGGTTTCTTTGTCCGCCGCCGTACATGTTATTTTCATTGCCGCGCTCACCTGCAGAAGCGCTGCGTGGCTCTAAAAATTGTACGCTTTCAGCTAAGACCTCGGTTACGTATACGCGCTTCCCGTCTTGTCCCTCATAATTACGTGTTTGGATACGGCCATCTACGCCAGCTAAGCTTCCTTTTTTGAGGAAATTTGCTACGTTTTCTGCTGCCCGGCGCCAAACCACACAATTGATGAAGTCCGTTTCCCGTTCGCCCTGCTGATTCGTGAACGTACGATTCACAGCGAGAGTGAAGGTAGCAACGGCTGCTCCGTTCGGCGTGTAACGAAGGTCCGGATCTTTAGTTAAACGGCCTACTAAAACGACTCGGTTCATCATCAGAATCAACCCCCTTTAATTCAAAATGTCCAAGACGGCCCACTTTGAAAGATTGTTTATTTAAACGATTTATTTGTCATCTTCGCGAACTACGATGTGGCGGATGATGTCGTCACTGATTTTAGCTAAACGGTCAAATTCTTGAACCGCTGCAGCATCAGCGTTAGCATGTACTAATTGGTAGAAACCTTCACGAAAATCGTTGATTTCATATGCTAAACGACGTTTACCCCAATCTTTAGAATCGATGATTTCCGCACCGTTAGAAGTTAAAATCCCGTCAAAGCGCTCAACAACCGCTTTTTTCGTATCTTCATCAACGTTTGGGCGGATAATGTACATAAATTCGTACTTTCTCATCTTTCTTTCACCTCCTCATGGTCTATGCGGCTCTTTTTCTTTGAAAAGAGCAAGGAGTAACTGTTTCATTACTCACAAGATAGAATTATATCATGATCATCCTTTAAATGCAATAAGATCAACGAGATAGACTATAGGAATGTAAAACAAAAAGCTACGATTTTCTTAAAACGAAGAAAACCATAGCTTTTTCTATTGTACATTTTCAATTACACGTTAAATCTAAAATGAACGACGTCTCCATCTTTCATAATGTATTCCTTGCCTTCAAGACGGACTTTTCCCGCTTCTTTAGCAGCTGTCATAGAGCCTGCTTCTACAAGATCGTCGTAAGAAACAATTTCAGCACGGATAAAACCACGTTCAAAATCAGAGTGGATAATACCAGCACATTGTGGAGCTTTCATTCCTTGGCGGAACGTCCATGCCCGTACTTCTTGAACACCAGCTGTAAAATAAGTAGCTAGTCCAAGCAAGGAATAAGCTGCACGAATGAGCTGATCTAAACCGGACTCTTCAATACCAAGTTCTTGTAAGAACATGGCTTTTTCCTCGTCATCAAGCTCGGCAATTTCCTCTTCAATCTTCGCACAAACGACGATTACTTCAGCGTTGTCTTCTGCAGCAAACTCACGAACTCTTTGAACATATTCGTTTTCAGAGGGGTCCACAATATCTTCTTCCCCAACGTTTGCCACGTACAGCATTGGCTTAGCTGTCAATAAATGAAGTTGTTTCGCAATACGGTTCTGTTCTTCAGAAAGCTCTACGGTACGAGCCGGTTTATTGGCTTCTAGTGCTTCCTTTACTTTAACTAAAACGTCATTTTCCGCAACCGCTTCTTTATCTTTTTGCTTCGCTAATTTAGCCACGCGCACAAGACGCTTTTCAACAGTTTCCAAGTCAGCTAAAATCAACTCTAAGTTAATTACTTCGATATCATCAATGGGATCTACTTTTCCCGATACGTGTGTAATGTTATCATCAGCAAAACAGCGGACTACTTGACAAATCGCGTCTACTTCGCGAATGTGAGCCAGGAATTTATTTCCTAGTCCTTCACCTTTGCTTGCCCCTTTAACAATTCCAGCAATATCAGTAAATTCAAATGCAGTAGGAACCGTTTTCTTTGGGTCTACCATTTCAGTTAATTTATTTAAACGGGCATCCGGCACTTCTACAATCCCTACATTGGGGTCAATCGTACAGAATGGATAGTTAGCAGATTCTGCGCCTGCTTTTGTAATTGCATTAAACAAGGTCGATTTGCCCACATTTGGCAAACCAACAATCCCAGCTGTTAAAGCCATTTCAGTCACTCCTCTATCATAAACTCTTCTATTGATTTCGCTCTAAACCTTTCACAATTATAAGTTTAGTCGCTAAAAAAGGCAATTGCCGCTTTCTCTTGCTTTGTGTATGGAAACGTTCATTTCTCTGAAAGGTTCGTTCACTGGTCTATTTTGTTTTCATATAAAAACAGCAGCGTTATGCTTCGCTGCTGTTCTCAACTGGATCTACTACTCTCTTCATCTTCTTCACAAATTCTCTTCTTGGCAAAATTACACTGTGTCCACAGCCTTCACATTTTATGCGAATATCCATGCCCAATCTGATAATCTTCCAACGGTTCGTGCCGCATGGATGCTGCTTCTTCATTTCAACAATATCATTTAACTCAAATGTCTTTTCCATCTCTTCACCCCCTGCTTACGTGTTCATTCTTCTTGTGTGCCACTGCTTCTTCCTGTTCAGAGCGAGAGTACATCACGAGCCGTGGGAATGGTATTTCGATTCCATTTTCGTCAAGACACAATTTCACTTCTTTACGAATCATCCGAGCGATGTACCAATGATTCATTGGGGTTGTTTCTGCTGCAATCCTCAAAATAACGTCTGAAGCAGCCAAATTTTGTACACCTAGTAAAGTTGGCGGTGCAACAATTTCTTCATACTTATCCTGCAGTGTCCCTAATAATTCTTCGAGAGCTTTTTCTGCTTCTTCAATGTTCTCCTCATAAGCAATGCTTACGTCTACTACAGCCATACTGTTATGGATAGAGAAGTTGGTCACTTCCGTAATGGAACCATTCGGCAAAATATGAAGTTCTCCTGTCCATTGTTTAATTTTTGTCGTTCGGAGGCCAATTTCCTGAACAGTGCCCTCAAAATTGCCGATGCGAACAAAATCTCCTACTGAGAATTGATCTTCAAAAATAATAAAAAATCCGCTAATCACATCACGCACAAGGTTCTGAGCGCCAAAACCAACTGCTAGCCCCAAGACCCCGGCTCCTGCAATTAACCCTTTCACATTAAAATTTAAAATAGACAATATATTAAGTATTGCTACAAAATACACGACATAAGAGACCACATTTTCCATCAATTTCAATAAGGTAGTTTCCCGTCGTTCCGAATATCTTAGAGGAGCCTTTGAACGCAAGTGGAAAAAATTACGGATAGCAGCTTTTGCTACTTTTACGACAATAGCCGCTAAAATCATCGTTACGATAATTTTGAGTGTCCCTTTCCCAATTGCAAACCACGTTTCTTCACTTGTTAATGTATTCCACATACTATCAAGCATACTGCTGCGGAATGTAGACATGAAATTCCTCCTTTACGGTCTCTGCTTGAAGGACAATTTTCATTTTAACAAGAATAGCGAAAAATTTGTAGCTAAGCCCATCTAAGAGAAACTTTTTCTTTTTCCCGACAGCATGTATAGAATTGCCAAAAAATCCGTATACTTTTACTATTATCCAGCAGGAGGTAGCATATGAATCTAAAAAATTTGTTTGACCGAAAACCTGATTCATACAGTGTTCATTATGAAGAGCAGCAGGCGGCTTCCACATTCGCTGATCACTTGTTAGCACTACTGCCGCCTCCGGGAAGCTGTCCGGTTGTCTTTACTTTTATTGGGACCGATCGCTCTACCGGAGATGCTCTTGGCCCGCTTATCGGCACATTGCTTGAAGAAAAAGAATTAGGCGTTTTCCATACGTACGGCACACTGGAAAATCCTGTTCATGCTGTAAATCTTGTAGAAAAACTGGCTCTTATTGAAAAAGAACATAATCGTCCGTTTATCATTGGCGCAGATGCTTGTCTAGGAAGATTAAAAAGTGTCGGAAATATTCAAGTTGGCAAAGGTCCCGTTAAACCAGGAGCCGGTGTCAACAAACAACTGCCAGCCGTTGGGGATGCGCATATAACTGGTATTGTTAACATTAGCGGATTTATGGAATTTTTTGTATTACAAAACACACGTTTGCATCTTGTCATGAGCATGGCTCGGGTCATCACAGAAGGAATTACAAAAGCAGCCCTTCGTTACTCAGCCTCTACACTCTTGAAGGAGAATATGGTCTATCCAGACTCTCATCTTACACAACAGGCCGCTATGTATTCTAAACACTTGTTTAAAAAAGATATTGAATCGTAATAATAACACCAACAATCAAAAGGCTTGGCAGTAGATTTGCTACCCGCACCTTCGTCAAGCCCAGCAGGTTTAGACCGATGGCCATAATCATAATGCCGCCAGCTGCTGTCATTTCCACAATAAAGGCGTCCATCCATCCTTGTGGCACAAACCGATCAATTTGAGTAGCAAACAAAGCAATAGTTCCTTGATAAAGAACAACTGGAACAGCAGAAAAGATCACACCAATCCCTAAAGTAGTCGTTAAGATCAAGGCAGTAACACCGTCAATAATCGCTTTTGTTAACAGGACTTCATGATTGCCGCGGATGCCACTGTCAAGAGCGCCAATAATGCCCATTGCTCCGATAACGAAAATTAAGGTTGCTGTCACGAAGCCTTGTGAAATGCTCGTTTCATCTGTTTCTTTGCCAATCTTCTTTTCTAGCCACATACCAAGCTGGTTCAGCCTTTCATCTAGCATTAATACTTCTCCAATGGCTGCCCCGATAACGAGACTAATAATGACCGTTAGAAAGTTTTCACTTTTTAGTCCCATTTGCAATCCAAGTACGACAACTGCTAATCCGATCGCCTGCATGACGGTTCCTTTTATCCCTTCTGGAATACGGTTTAACCACTTGCCTAATATAGCTCCCAAAATAATGGTCAGCCCATTTACAATTGACCCATACAATACCATTGTCCTTTTCTCCTTTAACTTCTTAACCATAAAAGGAGCTGACGGTATCCGACAGCTCCCTGATTAATCCTTTTTTAATAAATCAAGTATTCTGTTTAAATCTTCTACCGATAAAAATTCAATTTCAATTTTCCCTTTTTGCTTATCTTTTGCCTGTTTAATATGAACAGACGTTCCGAACTGTTCTCTTAAAGCATCCTCACGTTCTTTTAAAAATAAATCCTTGGTTCTTTTCGGTTCAGATGTTTCACGTGAAACATCTTTATTCAACTGCTGAATCCACTTTTCAAGCTGTCTGACGTTTAATCCTTCTGCTACTGTTTTTTTCGCTGTCTCTATAGTCTGTTCTTTTCTTTTTAACCCTAGAAGTGCCCGGCCATGCCCCATCGTCAGCTTTCCTTCTGTTACTAATTCCTGCACTTCACTCGGCAAAGAGAGCAGGCGCAGATGATTAGCAATATGAGATCGGCTCTTTCCCATTTTCACAGCTAATTCTTCCTGAGTCAGATTTAATTTTTCAATAAGAGTTTGATACGCTGCCGCTTCTTCTAAAACCGTTAAATCCTCTCTTTGCAGATTTTCAAGAAGCGCCATCTCCATCATCTGTTCATCAGACAGCTTGCGGACAACGACAGGTACTTTCTCAAGCTTTGCTGCCTTTGCCGCTCGATAACGTCTTTCTCCTACTACAATTTCATAGCCTTTAATGCTTTTACGGGCAATGATCGGTTGCAGGATTCCGTACTCTTTAATCGATTTCTTTAATTCATTGATCGTTTCCTCGTTAAAAATTTTGCGCGGTTGATAAGGATTAGGCCGCAATTCCTTTAATTTAATCTCTTTTACTGCTTCTTCATTTTCTAACTCAAGGTCTTTGAAAATAGCATTAATGCCTCTTCCCAGCCCTTTAGCCATGGGCGGCCACCTCCTTTGCAAAATCTAAATACATCTCGGCCCCTTTTGAGCGCGGATCATATAAAATAATCGGTTTGCCATGACTAGGTGCTTCGCTGAGACGAATATTTCTTGGGATGATCGTTTGATAGACTTTATCTTGGAAATACTTTTTTACTTCCTCAATGACTTGTATTCCAAGATTTGTACGGGCATCGAGCATCGTAAGCAGGACGCCTTCAATCATTAGTTCCGTATTTAAATGTTTCTGTACGAGGCGCACGGTATTAAGCAGCTGACTTAATCCTTCAAGAGCGTAATACTCACATTGTACAGGGATAATCACGGAATCAGCCGCTGTTAAAGCGTTGACAGTTAACAACCCTAGAGACGGGGGACAATCGATTAAAATATAGTCAAAGTTGTCGCGTACCTCTTCAAGCGCTCTTTTTAACCGCAATTCCCTCGAAATAGTCGGTACGAGTTCAATGTCTGCTCCTGCCAATGAAATGGTTGCCGGTGCAACAAACAAATTTTCCGTAGCAGCAGGTTTAATAATGTCCACCATGTCGGTATCGTCTACTAATACATCGTACATACATTGATCTACATCGCCCTTCTCAATTCCCGTACCGCTCGTTGCGTTTCCTTGAGGGTCAATATCAATCAAAAGCACTTTTTTATCTAAAGAAGCTAAACAAGCTCCGAGGTTAACAGAAGTAGTTGTTTTTCCCACTCCTCCTTTTTGGTTCGCTATCGCAATGACTTTTCCCATCCGGCCCACCTGCTTTCTTCTATCCTAGTAATGTATATATTTCTATTTTAACAAAAATAGCCCTTCAGTTATCAATCCTGCTTAAAATACTTTTTTACTCTTCTGGCTATGTATGTTCCTGTTGACTATTCGATTTTAACATTTTTTGTATAGCAAAAAAGTGAGAAACCATCATTCGGTTTCTCACTTTACTATTTTTTAGGTATTTTAATTGTAATCTGATAAAAATCATCAAATTCTTCTTCCTGAGATTTCAGGTCAATCCCATTGTCACTGACCATGGATAAAGACTGCCGAATCGTGTTCACGGCTATTCTGACATCTTTGCTAAAAGCTTTACGGCGGGGTTTTGCCTTTTGCTTTGGTGTGTCAAGCAGTTGAATAACCCGGTCCTCGGTTTGTTTGACGTTTAACTGTTTTTCAATAACCTCGTTCATGACTTGCACTTGTTTTTCCGGATTTTTTAATGGAATCAGTGCTCTTGCATGGCGCTCTGTGATTTTCTTTTGTGCCAAAGCGTCTTGAACCTCTTGCGGCAGCTTTAATAGCCGCAGCTTATTGGCTACAGTTGATTGTCCTTTTCCTAGACGCTGGGCAAGCGCTTCTTGAGTCAGCCCATGAAGCTCAAGCAATTTGCCATAAGCAATCGCTTCTTCAATTGGCGATAACTCTTCTCTTTGTAAGTTTTCTATTAAAGCAACCGAAGCAGTCTCGGTATCAGTTAAATTATTAATAATGGCCGGAACAGTTTCCCATTTTAAGGTTTGAACTGCTCGCCACCGACGCTCACCGGCAATCAACTCATATTTTCCGTCTTCCGTTTCCCGGACAACAATCGGTTGAATGATACCGTGAATATGGATGGTTCTAGCCAGCTCTTCTATCTTTCCATCGTCAAAAATTGTTCTTGGCTGGAAGCGGTTCGGCATAATTAAGGACACCGGGATTTGTTTAACTGCCTCTCTCTCCGCTGCTGATTCTTCTACTAACGCTACTTCTCTTGGCTGCTCTTCTGCTGCTTTTTCCCCCATATTAAAAAAACGAGAGAAACGACGCTTCATGATCCCTACACCACCTTTAACGGACTCCCTTTAATACCTATTCTCTCTTTTACCTTCTTGTTCCTTCTTCTTGGAACTGCTTTTTTACTGAATCTCAAAAAAGTGAAGTTATCCACAAGTGGATAACTTCAAAATGCAGACCATACTTTATAGACTAGCAGTCTGAACATTACTCAATTGGTGACTTATTTGGCGTTCCAGGCTTTCTTGGGTACTTTTTCGGTGTTGCTTTTGTTTTATCAATCACCATAATAGTCCGCTCACTCTCTTCAACAGGGAGCAAAAACGAATGCTCTTCCCGCAAACGGCCTCCAAGTATCGTAAGTGCTTTGTGGCTATTTTTTAGTTCCTCTTGAGCACTGGCTGCTTTCATCGCTAAAAAGACTCCACCTACTTTTGCGAGCGGCAAGCACAATTCACTTAACACCGACATACGGGCAACGGCACGGGCCATCACCACATCGTATTGTTCTCTATGCTCAGGCAATCTTCCAAAGGTTTCAGCACGATCGTGATAAAAATGCACGTCCTTTAATTGTAGCTGCTCAGCTAAATGATTCAAAAAACTGATTCGTTTATTGAGTGAATCAACGATTGTAACTTGAATGTCTGGAAAAGCAATCTTTAATGGAATACTTGGAAATCCGGCCCCTGCTCCAACATCACAAATAGCAGGGCTGCCGGAAAAGTCAAAGTAAAACGCTGCAGAAAGCGAATCATAGAAGTGCTTCAAATACACTTCTTCTTCGTCCGTAATCGCAGTTAAATTCATCTTCTCGTTCCACTCAACGAGCAATTGATAGTACAAATTAAATTGCTCTAGCTGCGAAGCAGAGAGCTGAATCCCTTTTTCTGCGAGCTGTTGCTGAAATTGTTCTTTATTCACTTGGCTACCATCCCTTCAACTGCACTTAATTAGCGGTACGGGCAATACGTCCTTGTTCAATATAAACAAGCAAAATGGAAATGTCAGCAGGGTTAACACCTGAAATCCGGGAGGCTTGGGCAATCGAAAGCGGTCTTACTTCTTTCAAATTATGACGTGCCTCTGTAGCGAGACCATTGATCGCATCGTAATCAATATTTTCCGGTATTTTTTTGTTTTCCATTTTCTTTAGCTTTTCCACTTGTTGAAGGGATTTTTCAATGTATCCTTCATATTTAATTTGAATTTCTACTTGTTCTTCTACTTCAGCCTCAAGAGCTTGAGAAGCAGGAACAAGTTGTTTTAAGTGGTGGTAATGCATTTCCGGACGTTTTAAGAGGTCAGTAGCCCGGATGCCATCTTTTAACTCGCTGCCGCCAGCTTCACGGATGATCGCTTGTGTTTCTTCATTAGGCTTGATAATAATTGATTTCAAGCGGTCTATTTCCCCGGCAATAGCTTCTTTCTTCGCTAAGAATCGCTCATATCGTTCTTGGGAAATCAAACCGATTCGATAACCAATTTCCGTCAAACGCAAATCAGCGTTGTCATGGCGAAGAAGGAGACGATATTCTGCGCGCGAAGTAAGCAGACGATATGGCTCGCTCGTCCCCTTTGTTACAAGATCATCGATCAATACGCCAATATAGGCATCTGAACGGCTCAAAATCACTTCTTCTTTGCCAAGAACACGGCAAGCAGCATTAATTCCTGCCATCATTCCTTGGGCAGCCGCTTCTTCATAACCGGAAGTTCCGTTAATTTGACCAGCTGTATATAGATTTTTTACTTTTTTCGTTTCGAGTGTCGGCCATAATTGTGTCGGCACAATGGCATCATACTCAATCGCATAGCCGGCACGCATTAGCTGAGCTTTTTCAAGTCCTGGGATGGTTTTTAGCATCCGATATTGAACATCCTCAGGCAAGCTGGAAGACAAGCCCTGTACATACACTTCTTCCGTATTGCGGCCTTCTGGCTCTAAGAAGATTTGATGACGCGGCTTGTCATTAAAGCGAACGATCTTGTCTTCAATAGATGGACAATAACGCGGGCCTTTCCCTTTAATTACCCCAGAAAACATTGGAGAGCGATGAAGGTTTTCATTGATAATACTATGTGTTTCTTCGTTTGTATAAGTAAGCCAGCAAGGCAGCTGGTCTGTAATAAATTTTGTTGTTTCGTAACTGAAAGCCCGCGGTTCTTCGTCACCAGGCTGAATTTCTGTTTTGCTGTAGTCAATCGTCCGGCTGTTCACGCGCGGCGGGGTACCTGTTTTGAAACGAACTAAATCGAAGCCAAGCTTCTCTAAGCTTTCAGATAAACGGATAGATGGCTGCTGATTATTCGGGCCGCTGGAATATTTTAAATCGCCAATGATGATTTCACCGCGTAAAAATGTGCCAGTCGTAATAATAACCGCTTGCGAGCGATACACTGCCCCTGTTTGCGTGACAACCCCACGGCATTCTCCGTCTTCCACAATGAGATTCTCAACCATTCCTTGGATGAGTGTTAAATTCTCTTGATTTTCGATTGTCTTTTTCATTTCTTGCTGATACAGCACTTTGTCCGCCTGTGCTCTTAATGCCCGCACTGCTGGACCTTTTCCTGTATTCAGCATACGCATTTGGATATGTGTTTTGTCGATGTTCTTGCCAATTTCACCGCCAAGAGCATCGATTTCCCGCACAACAATTCCTTTAGCCGGACCGCCAATGGATGGATTACATGGCATGTAAGCAATCATGTCGAGGTTAATGGTAATCATTAACGTCTTCGCCCCTGCCCGGGCAGATGACAGTCCCGCTTCCACACCAGCATGTCCTGCACCTACAACGACAACATCGTATTGGCCAGCTTCATATTGTAGCATGTTTTTTCCTCCTTATTTTATTATTTTCCAAGACAGAATTGTGAGAATAACTGATCGATCAAGCTATCATGAACACTTTCACCAATGATCTCTCCTAATAGCTCCCACGTTCTCGTTAAATCGATTTGAATAATATCAATCGGTGTTCCCGACTGAGTGTTTTCAATTGCATCGGTAATAGCCGTCAGCGCTTGGTGAAGCAAAGCAATATGGCGGGAGTTGGAAACATATGTCATGTCCCCCGCTTCAATGGAACCGGAGAAGAACAAGGAAGCAATAGCTTCTTCCAGCTCATCAATCCCCTTTTCCTCTAGTAAGGAAGTTGTTACAAGCTGCTTCCCTCCTGCCAACTCTTTCACGCGTTCTATATCAATTTTTTGAGGCAAATCCGTTTTGTTTACAATCACAATCACGTCCATGCCTGCTGTTGCTTCAAATAGTTTCTCATCCTCTGCTGTCAGTTCATCAGAGTAATTTAACACAAGCAAAATTAAATCAGCTTCTTTTAACACTTGGCGGGATCTTTCCACACCAATCCGTTCAACAATGTCTTCTGTTTCGCGGATTCCTGCTGTATCCACAAGACGGAGCGGCACTCCACGCACATTTACATATTCCTCAATGACATCGCGTGTCGTTCCGGGAATATCCGTTACAATGGCTTTATTCTCCTGTACAAGTGCATTCAACAAAGAAGATTTTCCAACGTTTGGACGACCAATAATAACGGTTGATAGCCCTTCGCGTAAGATTTTTCCTTGTTCGGATGTACGCAAAAGCTTTTCTATTTCTTTTTGAACAAACGCTGCTTTTTCTAAAAGAACTTGATGTGTCATTTCTTCCACGTCGTCATATTCAGGATAGTCAATATTTACTTCAATGTGAGCAAGCGTTTCTAAGATTTCTTGGCGAAGCTTGCGGATCAGTTTGGAAAGACGGCCTTCCATTTGATTGAGCGCTACATTCATCGCCTTATCTGTTTTCGCACGAATCAAGTCCATAACCGCTTCCGCCTGCGATAAATCAATTCGGCCATTTAAAAAGGCTCTTTTCGTAAATTCTCCTGGTTCGGCAAGACGGGCTCCTTCATTTAAAACAAGTTGAAGTACACGATTAACAGAAACAATCCCCCCATGGCAGTTAATTTCTATTACATCTTCTCGTGTAAAAGTTTTGGGCCCTCTCATAAGCGAAAGCATGACTTCTTCTACTACTTGTCCTGTTTTCGGGTCAATTAAATGCCCATAATGTATCGTATGGCTGGCCACCTCGGTTAACGATTTCTTCGATGGGCTTTGGAAAACACGGTCGGCAATCTCCACCGCTTCTTCACCACTCAAACGAACAATCGCAATCGCCCCTTCTCCCATCGGTGTCGAAATAGCAGCAATTGTATCTAGATCCACTCTTCTCACCTCTTCCTTTTTTTGAAATCATATCTATAAATAAAGTGGAAATTTTTATTCTCAAACCATTAGGTTAACACAAGTCAGACGATTTAAAAAGAAGGCTGGATTGTCCACAGCCTTCTTTCAATCTTATCTATTTTAACTTATTCACGTGTGGATAACAATAACTACGCAGTCTCATTTATGGAATTTAAAGTAATAAAATAGTAAAATTAAAGAAACAAATGGAAAAAATTATTCACTTTGCTTGCTAACTAGTTTATCCACAGATGACGATTTTATCACCATAATAAAAAAGGCTTTCCCGGTCATTCTTTCTTTAGTAAAAGAAAGAACTTCCCAGGAAGGCCTTTATTTATTTCTAGGAGTAATCACTGTGTAACGATTTGGCTCAGTGCCTTCGGAAAATGTGCGGACCTGACGATTAGCGGCAAGTGCAGCATGAATAACTTTTCTCTCTGCAGCTGGCAGCGGCTCAAGACGAACTGGTTTCCTTGTCATTTCCGCTTTTTTAGCCATCCGCTTTGCCAAGGCAGTAAGCGTTTCTTCTCTCTTTTTCCGGTAATTCCCAGCATCTAATTTAAAATGTATAAAGTCGTTTGAATGACGATTGATGACGAGCTGAGTGAGCTGCTGCAAGGAATTTAATGTTTGTCCTCTTTTACCGATTAACAAGGCCATTTTCTCACCAGAGAGCGAAAAAGTAACCTGCTTTCCTTGCTTTTCTACGTGGATGTCTGGATGTACGCCTAAATGAGCAGCGATAGATAAAATATAACTTTTCGCCTCATCGATTGGATCTGCTTTGCGTCTCACTCTTATAGAAGCAGGACGCTGGCCAAACAGACCGAACAATCCTTTTTTTCCTTCGTCCAAAATGTCAATTTCTACTTGCTCTTCAGTTGCTTTTAATTGCTTTAAAGCAGATTGAAGAGCTTCTTCAACAGTTTGTCCGACAGCCGTAATCTCTTTCATCCATCCCCCTCCTAGTTATTAACTGAAGTGGTCTTGCTAGCATCAGGTCGATTAATGATCAATGTTTGGACGATCATAAAAATGTTCCCTACTACCCAATATAAGGACAGAGCAGCCGGCAAGTTCACAGCAAATACAATAATCATAATCGGCATCAGCCAAAGCATCATCGCCATTTGTGGATTTTGATTCATCGTTCCAGCCATCATTAATTTTTGCTGCAGGAAAGTCGTAATCCCTGCTACTAACGGAAGAACAAAAAATGGATCTGGAGAACCTAGGTCAAACCACAGGAAAGTATCCTGCTTAATCGCTTCTGTTCGCATAATCGCTTGGTAAAATCCGAAGATAATCGGCATTTGGATGATGAGCGGAAAACAGCCGGCAAGCGGATTAACGCCATGCTTTTGAAAAAGTGCCATCGTTTCCTGCTGCATTTTTTGCTGAGTAACAGCATCTTTTGACTTATATTTTTCTTTAATCTTTTGCATTTCAGGCTGCAGCATTTGCATTGCTTTTGTGTTCTTTGTTTGTTTGATCATTAATGGCAAAATAATTAACCGAATAATGATCGTAACGATCACAATCGACCAGCCATAGCTGCCTACTGCTTCGGCCGTTTTCGTAATAACGACTGAAAGCGGGTATACGACAAACTCATTCCAAAAACCTTTGCTGTCCGGCGTGATTTCTTTATTTACTTCTGTACAGCCGGCAAGTAGTACGGTGGTCACTGCTAAAAGAAGCAAAGTGATCATCTTCCTATTCAAACGCCCATTCCCCCTGTCAATCCTCTAGTGCGGCCGCCTTTTCAAGATGGCCACCTTATTTATTTTATTTTGTAATGATGTTTAATCAGGTTTGTATGCACTCTTATTTAATGCCTTCGCCCGCTTTAGCACATGAATGAGACTTTTCTTTACTTCGTGACCATCCATATCAGCTGCTGGCTTGCGGGCGATGACAATAAAATCGTGTCCCGGCAGAATCTCTGCTTTTAATTCAGTAAAGCTTTGTCTGACATATCGTTTAATACGGTTGCGTGTAACCGCATTTCCGACCTTTTTACTGACAGACAGCCCGATCCGAAAAGGAACATTTAACTCGTTTTTGTACATATATACAACAAATTGACGATTGGCAAAAGACTTTCCGCCTTTGAAAACTGATTGAAACTCACTGTCTTTTTTTATGCGGAACGTTTTTTTCATAGTCCATCACCTTCTCTTCGTCATTTTTTCTAAAAAAAAGACCACTGAGATTTTTCAGTGGCTTATGCAGATAATACTTTTCTTCCTTTAGCACGACGACGAGCTAGAACACGACGGCCGTTTTTAGAGCTCATACGGCTGCGGAACCCATGAACTTTACTTCTTTTACGCTTATTTGGTTGGTAAGTTCTTTTCATTATAAAACACCTCCCTGAAGGAATGGAAAATTTAACGTTAAAGACAGTCTTTTTGATTATAAAGACGAACTCTTTTCCTGTCAATACCTAAACAAAAAGCAAGAAAATTTGCTTTCCTCCTGAAAGAGACCGTTTCTTCCCTTATTTAACTTGTTTCTTCCCTTTTTGACACTCTATACATATAGATCGTTCCAATGAAACAGCTGCCTTGTCCATAAGTTCACATCAGCTTTTCAAACAGCTGTGGATAATTTTCGACAGTTTTTTTCTTATACACAGACGTTACTGACAACTTTTACACAAATACCCCCTTGTGGAAAAGTTTTTTTGCACAGGGTGTAGCAGTTGTGGATAAATTTTATAGAGCATTGCATGAAAGTACTTTTTCTGCTATCATTACTTTGTTTTCACTCTGAATAAGTATTTCAAAAGCTTAACTTATCCACAATTGTTAATAAGATGTTGATAAGTTATTCAACCTCTTTGTATAAAAATGTCCACAAGCTGTTAACAATGTCGAAAAACTATTTTTCTCTTATTTATATATTTAACCACAATCATTTAATTGCATAAATATAAATTCAAACGAAAAACTGTTATATAACAAACAAAATTTTGATTAGGAGGAGGGGGCCTTATGGAAAATATCGATGATCTGTGGAATAAAGCGCTGGAACACATAGAAAAAAAGATAAGTAAACCCAGCTTTGATACATGGCTAAAGTCGACGAAAGCCCATTCTTTACAGGGCAACTCTATTACGATTTCTGCTCCAAACGATTTTGCACGCGACTGGCTTGAAGGGCATTATTCTCAGTTAATTTCGGGAGTTCTGGGTGAAATTACAGGCGAAACGCTGTCTGTGAGGTTTATTATTCCTGAAAATCAGGCATCCGAAGAGTATGAAATGCCGATGCCAAACAAACGAAAAAAGAAAGAAGATACGCATGACTTTCCACAAAGCATGCTCAATCCTAAATACACATTTGACACATTTGTCATTGGCTCTGGCAACCGTTTTGCCCATGCAGCTTCTCTTGCAGTTGCTGAAGCGCCGGCAAAAGCTTATAACCCATTATTCATTTATGGAGGAGTAGGACTAGGCAAAACGCACTTGATGCATGCGATCGGCCATTATGTACTTGAGCATAATCCTGATGCGAAAGTTGTTTATTTGTCCTCTGAAAAATTTACAAACGAATTTATTAATTCTATCAGGGATAACAAAGCAGTGGAATTTAGAAACCGCTACCGTAATGTAGATATATTGCTAATAGATGATATTCAATTTCTTGCTGGAAAAGAATCAACACAAGAAGAATTTTTCCATACATTCAATACACTTCATGAAGAAAGCAAGCAAATTATCATTTCCAGCGACCGTCCTCCTAAAGAAATTCCAACGCTTGAGGACCGGCTGCGTTCACGTTTTGAATGGGGATTGATTACAGATATTACGCCTCCCGATCTGGAAACGAGAATTGCGATTTTACGTAAAAAGGCGAAAGCGGACAACCTTGATATTCCGAATGAGGTCATGCTTTATATCGCGAACCAGATTGATACAAACATCCGGGAATTAGAAGGCGCACTCATTCGTGTCGTCGCCTATTCTTCACTTATTAATAAAGACATTAACGCCGACCTTGCAGCAGAAGCGCTAAAAGACATTATTCCTAGCTCAAAACCAAAGGTGATTACGATCCAGGAGATCCAAAAGGTAGTCGGCGAGCAATATAACGTGAAGCTTGAAGACTTTAAAGCGAAAAAACGGACAAAATCCATTGCCTTCCCACGGCAGATCGCTATGTATCTATCACGTGAGCTGACCGATTTTTCCCTCCCTAAGATTGGAGAAGAATTCGGAGGACGCGACCATACGACTGTCATTCATGCGCACGAAAAAATTTCAAAGCTGCTGGACACAGATAGCCAGCTGCAATCAAAAGTAAAAGAAATACAAAGCATTTTACATTCTTAATAGTGTGCATAACTCTTTATAGGTTACAAACAGTCTGTCCACATGTGGATAGACTGTTCTTACGTTTGTTTTTTAGGTTATCCACATATTCACAAGCCCTAGTACTATTACTATTATTTTTTAAAATATAAAGTTATTATTATATGCAGCAGCTATAAATATTATGCTCGAATAATGGAAGGAGAAAAAAATGAAGTTTTCGATTCAGAAAGATCGCTTTGCTCAAAGCGTGCAGGATGTTTTAAAAGCCATTAGCTCCAGAACAACGATACCGATTTTAACGGGGATCAAAATTGATGCCACAGAAGAAGGGATCAAATTAACTGGAAGTGATTCCGACATTTCAATTGAATCCTTTATCCCGAAAGAAGAAGAAGGAAAAATCATCGTAGAAGTTCAACAAACAGGCTCCATTGTGTTAAACGCACGTTTTTTTAACGAGATTGTGAAAAAATTACCTTCCGAAAAAGCAGAAATCGAAGTAGTTTCATCTTTCCAAACAGTCATTCGTTCCGGCCAAGCTGAGTTTAGCTTGAATGGACTGGATCCAGACGAATATCCTCATTTGCCGCAAATTGAAGAGGGTGAAGTATTTAAATTGCCGACAGATTTGCTTAAAGCTTTAATTAGACAAACTGTCTTTGCAGTGTCCACCTCAGAAACACGGCCAATCTTGACAGGTGTCAACTGGAGAATGGAAGAAGGACAACTTTTCTGTATCGCTACTGACAGCCACCGGCTTGCTTGGAGAAAAGCAACGGTAGAAACAGAGGCAAATGCAGAGTACAACGTCGTCATTCCAGGAAAAAGCTTAAACGAACTAAGTAAAATCCTTGATGATACACAGGAGCCTGTAGAAATAGTGATTACCGATAATCAAGTACTTTTCCGGGCGAAGCATCTGCTATTTTACTCTCGGTTGTTAGAAGGGAACTATCCGGATACGAGCCGCTTGATTCCAACTGATAGCAAAACAAAACTGAAATTAAACACGAAAGAATTCTTACAGGCGATTGATCGGGCTTCTTTATTGGCGAGAGAAGGTCGCAATAACGTTGTTAAATTATCCATGATCGACAATGAGATGATTGAAATCTCGTCTAATTCTCCTGAAATTGGAAAAGTAACAGAGCAAGTAAGAAGCGGAGAAATTGAAGGGGAAGAAATTAAAATCTCTTTCAGCGCTAAATACATGATGGACGCTTTAAAAGTACTAGAGGGTACAGAAATCAACATTCAATTTACCGGAGCTATGAGGCCATTTGTGATTCGTCCTGAAAATGACGATTCTATTTTGCAGCTTATTTTACCGGTACGAACGTATTAATTTACCTTATATCGTAAACAATATGGAAAAATAAGAAAGAAAAGGCTGTTTCATGAATGTGCAGCCTTCTTTCAATTGTTTCTTCTTTGTGTTAAAGGTGAAAATTTAGTAAAATAAAGTATTAGAGAATTTACTCGAAAGCAGTGAAAATAAATGGATAAAAAAGTAACGATCGAAACGGAATACATTCCTTTAGGGCAATTTCTAAAACTTGCGGATATCATTCAAACGGGAGGTATGGCCAAATGGTTCTTAAGTGAGCATGAGGTTTATATCAACGGAGAACTTGACCAGCGGAGAGGAAGAAAACTGCGTGTCGGTGATCGGGTAGAGATTCCGGGGACTGGCAGTTTTGAAATTGTGGGTTTATAAACTAAAAGGATGTTTTGCATATGCACATAACCGAATTGTCTTTGGAAAATTATCGGAATTATGCTTCTTTAAATATTGAATTTGAAAACAAAGTAAATGTTTTTCTCGGCGAAAATGCTCAGGGCAAAACAAATGTGATTGAATCCATCTTTGTATTAGCCATGGCCAAGTCCCACCGAACCTCTAACGATAAAGATTTAATTCGTTGGGAGACAGAGTATGCTAAAATAAAAGGAAGAGTGCAAAAAACGCAAGGATCTGTTCCGCTGGAATTGATTGTTTCAAAAAAAGGCAAAAAGGCGAAGTGCAACCATCTTGAACAGCAGCGCCTAAGCCAGTATATAGGGAATATGAATGTCGTCATGTTTGCACCTGAAGATCTGCATCTTGTCAAAGGCAATCCTCAAGTGAGAAGACGCTTTATTGATATGGAAATTGGCCAAGTATCTCCTGTCTACCTTCATGATATTAGTCAGTACTATAAAGTGCTCCAACAGCGGAATCGTTACTTGAAACAGCTGCAAATGAAGAAGACAAGTGATTTAACGATGCTGGAAGTGTTTACAGATCAACTCACTCAACTGGCGGTGAAAATTGTCAAAAAAAGGTTTGATTTTATCCAATTGCTGCAGAACTGGGCCCAGTCGATTCATTCAGGCATTTCGCGCGGGGGAGAGACGTTAAATATTTTATATGAGCCGTCTATTAATGTATCAGAAGAGGACGATCCGTCTAAAATGATTCATATGTTTGAAGAAAAGTTTCATATCCAGCAAAAAAAAGAAATCGAGCGGGGGATTACAATGTTTGGTCCGCACCGTGACGATCTTGTTTTTCAAGTTAATGGAAAAAATGTGCAAACATTTGGTTCCCAAGGGCAACAGCGGACAACGGCTTTATCTGTCAAGCTGGCAGAAATTGAACTTATCCGTTCTGAAATCAAGGAATATCCCATTCTTTTACTTGATGATGTGTTATCTGAGCTGGATGATTACCGCCAGTCCCACTTGTTAAATACGATACAGGGAAGGGTACAAACCTTTGTCACAACAACGAGCATAGAAGGTATTAATCATCAGACCTTGAAGGAAGCCTCGACGTTCGCAGTGGAGCATGGGAGCATTTCCCAAGTGAAGTAAGCGTTCGAGCCTAATTGGATTTGGCTATTATTATAACCGAGCAATAAGAGTTTTTATTCTTTTTATCTTATACATGAAAAAACGAATATATGAAAATTATTTTCAAAAGTCTGTTGGTGACATGTTGTCAGCAGGCTTTTTAAAGAAAGAGCAGGTGAACGGATTTGACTATGGAACAACCTAATACAGCGAACCAGCCTTCTTACGATGAAAACCAGATACAGGTACTGGAAGGTCTAGAAGCCGTTCGTAAACGGCCGGGAATGTATATTGGTTCAACGAGTGGGAAAGGTCTTCACCATCTCGTCTGGGAAATTGTAGATAACAGTATTGATGAAGCGTTAGCAGGCTATTGCGATCAAATTCGGGTCATCATTGAAGAGGATAACAGCATTACAGTAAAAGATAACGGCCGTGGAATTCCGGTTGGTATTCAGGAGCAGACAGGACGTCCGGCAGTAGAGGTTATTTTAACTGTGCTGCATGCCGGCGGGAAGTTCGGCGGCGGAGGCTATAAAGTTTCGGGTGGTCTTCATGGTGTAGGGGCTTCCGTTGTTAATGCGCTATCCGAAGAACTTGAAGTGTTTGTTCATCTCAATAACAATATTTATTACCAATGCTACAAACGCGGAGTTCCACAAGAAGATCTCAAAATTATTGGTGAAACAGATTACACAGGAACGACTATTCATTTCAAGCCAGATAAGGAAATTTTTACAGAAACAACGGTTTATGAGTATGATACGCTGGCTAACCGTTTACGTGAGCTTGCTTTCCTTAATCGAGGCATCAAAATCATCATTGAGGATCGCCGTGAAGAAGGCAAAATGAATGAATATTACTACGAGGGCGGCATCAAGTCTTACGTAGAGCATTTGAACAGGGCGAAAGAAGTCGTGCATAGCGAACCAATTTATGTCGAGGGTACGAGAGATGGCATCTCTGCTGAAATTGCTTTGCAATATAACGAAGGGTTTGCGAGCAATGTGTACTCGTTTGCTAACAACATTAACACGTATGAAGGCGGAACACATGAGTCTGGCTTTAAAACAGCTTTAACACGTGTGATTAATGATTATGCCCGCAAAAATGGATTAGTGAAAGAAGGAGAAACAAATTTATCAGGGGAAGACGTGAGAGAAGGGTTAACAGCTATTATTTCGATCAAGCACCCTGATCCCCAATTTGAAGGACAGACAAAAACAAAGCTTGGTAACTCTGAAGCCCGGACAGTTACCGATGCGGTGTTCTCTGCCAAGTTTGAAACCTTTATGCTTGAAAACCCGACGGTTGCCAAAAAAATAGTTGAAAAAGGGCTAATGGCTGCCCGTGCACGGATGGCAGCAAAAAAAGCAAGAGAGTTAACACGCAGAAAGAGTGCGTTGGAAGTATCTAGCTTGCCTGGAAAGTTAGCCGATTGTTCGTCCCGCGATCCTGAAATCAGTGAACTGTTCGTAGTAGAGGGTGACTCAGCCGGCGGATCAGCCAAGCAGGGGCGTGACCGTCACTTCCAGGCGATCCTGCCGCTTCGCGGAAAAATTATTAACGTTGAGAAAGCTCGACTCGACAAGATTTTATCAAATAACGAGATTCGGACGATTATTACAGCTCTCGGCACGGGAATCGGTGATGAGTTTGATATCTCGAAAGCTCGTTATCATAAACTTGTCATTATGACAGATGCTGACGTTGATGGTGCTCATATTCGTACCCTCATGCTTACTTTCCTCTTCCGTTACATGCGGCAGTTAATTGAAGCGGGCTATGTGTATATCGCTCAGCCGCCATTGTATAAAATAACGCAAGGAAAGCGGGTTGAGTATGCATACAACGACCGTCAGCTTGATGAAGTTATAGCGAGCCTTCCAGAGAATGCGAAACCGGGATTGCAGCGTTATAAAGGGCTTGGAGAAATGAACCCAGAGCAGCTGTGGGAGACAACGATGAATCCAGATACGAGAACACTGCTTCAGGTTAGTTTAGAAGATGCGATTGAAGCGGATGAAACATTTGAAATCTTGATGGGCGATCGTGTCGAGCCACGCCGTCAGTTTATCGAAGAAAATGCCATTTATGTGAAAAACTTAGACATATAATTTCGAGGAAGAACGGTCCTGAAAAGAGCAAAAAGAACGAGCAGGATAGATCTTTGTCTATCCTGTCTGTCTTTTTCGAGCGGTCAACGTTCTCTTTTATGATTCGTATATTAAAAGTTCGTTAAAGGAGGTTCTTTTACATGGCTGAAACGCCTCAATCCAGAGTAACAGAAATTAATCTTAGCCAAGAGATGCGCTCATCGTTCTTGGATTATGCCATGAGTGTTATCGTAGCTCGGGCACTTCCTGACGTTAGAGATGGCTTGAAGCCTGTTCATCGCCGGATACTTTACGCGATGAATGACTTGGGTATGACAGCTGATAAAGCGTATAAAAAGTCTGCCCGTATCGTAGGGGAGGTAATTGGTAAGTACCATCCACATGGCGACTCTGCTGTATATGAAACGATGGTACGGATGGCGCAGGATTTTAACTACCGCTATATGCTTGTAGACGGCCACGGGAACTTCGGTTCGGTCGATGGCGACGCGGCTGCCGCGATGCGTTATACAGAAGCGCGTATGTCCAAAATTTCCATGGAATTATTGCGTGATATTACGAAAGATACGATTGATTATAAAGATAACTACGATGGTTCAGAAAGAGAGCCTGTCGTGCTGCCATCCCGTTTCCCGAACTTGCTCATCAATGGTACATCGGGTATTGCGGTTGGAATGGCGACGAATATTCCTCCCCATCAGCTTGGGGAAGTTATTGATGGCTTAATTGCTTTTAGTAAAAATGAAGAAATGTCTGTATTAGAAATTATGGAACATATCCCAGGCCCTGACTTCCCAACTGGCGGTATGATCATGGGAAGAAGCGGAATCCGCCGTGCATACGAGACAGGAAAAGGTTCTTTAATTATTAGAGCGAAGGTAGACATTGAACAACGGGCGAACGGCAAGGAAACCATTATCGTCAATGAGTTGCCTTATCAGGTAAACAAAGCGAGATTAATTGAAAAGATTGCTGAGCTCGTTCGCGACAAACGTATTGATGGCATTACTGACTTACGGGATGAATCCGACCGTAACGGAATGCGAATTGTGATGGAAATCCGCCGTGATGCTAACGCTAATGTTATTCTTAACAACTTGTATAAGCATACGGCCATGCAAACAAGCTTCGGCATTAACTTGCTGGCGCTCGTTGACGGCCAGCCGCGTGTGCTGAGCATAAAAGAGTGTCTCCATCATTATTTAGAGCACCAGCGGGTTATTATTCGCCGCCGCACAGAGTTTGAATTAAGAAAAGCGGAAGCGAGAGCACACATTTTAGAAGGATTAAGAATTGCTCTTGATCACATTGATGAAATTATTAGCTTAATCCGCAGCTCTCAAACGACAGAGATTGCTAAAAATGGATTGATGGAACAATTTTCTCTATCAGAAAAGCAGGCGCAAGCTATTCTTGATATGCGCTTGCAGCGTTTAACTGGATTAGAGAGAGAAAAAATTGAAGAAGAGTATCAAAACTTGATTCAATTAATCGGAGAGTTAAAAGCTATTTTAGCTGACGATGAAAAAATCTTAGAAATTATCCGTGAAGAGTTACTGGAAATCAAAGAGAAGTTTAATGATGTACGCCGCACTGAAATTATGGATGCTGGTGTAGAAGATATCATGGATGAAGACTTGATTCCTCGTGAGCAAATCGTGCTTACCCTGACTCATAACGGTTATATAAAACGTCTGCCTGCGTCTACTTACCGCAGTCAAAGACGCGGAGGGCGCGGCATACAGGGTATGGGGACAAACGAAGATGATTTTGTCGAACATTTGCTGACAACTTCTACCCATGACACGATTCTTTTCTTTACAAATAAAGGGAAAGTATATCGCTTGAAAGGGTATCAAATTCCTGAGTTTAGCCGGACGGCAAAGGGAATCCCATTGATCAACTTGTTAGAAGTAGAAAAAGATGAATGGGTCAATGCGATGATCCGGGTAGAGCAATTTGATGCTAATGCCTTTTTATTCTTCGCTACAAAATCAGGGATTGTAAAACGCACCCAATTGAAGGAGTTTGCCAATATCCGAACAAATGGGTTACGGGCTCTCAATTTAAGAGAAGACGATGAGTTAATCTCTGTTCGATTGACTGATGGGCACCAGCACATTGTGATCGGAACCCGTGACGGCATGATGATTCGTTTTGAGGAAGAAAATGTTCGTCAAATGGGACGGGTGTCTACCGGTGTTAGAGGCATCAGATTGTCACCTGATGATTGCGTAGTAGGTATGGAATTGCTTAACGAAGATGATTATGTTCTGATTGTGACAGAGAACGGCTACGGAAAACGGACGCCGGAAAAAGAGTACCGCATCCAAACAAGAGGCGGTAAGGGCTTGAAGACATGTAACATTACAAGCAAAAATGGTCCGCTTGTCGCCATCAAAACGGTGAACGGGGAAGAAGATTTAATGTTGATCACTGTTGGCGGTGTTCTCATTAGAATGGATGTAGATGATATCTCTATTACCGGAAGAAACACTCAAGGCGTAAGGCTTATCCGTCTGCATGATCAAGAAACGGTAGCTACTGTTACAAAAATAGCTAAAGAAGAGGAAGAGGAATTAGAAGAAGAGGTTTCCGATGAGGAAATCATTGAGCATCATGAATAAGTAAATAGAGTAATCTAAGCCGGGAGCTCCCGGCTTTTTTTATTTCTAATCTACCCATTATTTGTTAGAATATAAGTAAAAAACCTGGGGGAAAAGACGTATGTACGTGAAGGTGGAAAATTTAAAAGAGGGGCACATACTGTTAGATGATGTAATAGGAAAGTCCCCTGTGCCACTAATGGAAAAAGAGACTGCTTTAACAAATTGGCATATTAAAATACTTGAGGCATTTTTAGTGAATGAAGTAGCCATTGTCGAAGGGCAACTATCGGAAGTTGTTGCAAAAACAGAGACTTCAGAAGAGAAAAAGAGCAATAAGATAACCCCGGTCCCAAGTCAACGAACAGACTTTTTCCAGCACTACCTTCAAAGCGTGGAAGAACATAAAAAAGAATTTCAAAAATGGCAGGCAGGCAGCGGCGTTGATATCGTCAAGATTCGTGAAATGATTTTACCTTTGTTAGATAAGGCAATCGATAACCCTGATGTTTTTTGGAAAATCTCAAACTACGTAGAGAAAGGCAATTACATTTCTCACCACTCTATTTCCACCGGGCTATTAAGCGGCATGATCGCCATGCAGTTAGATTACGAAAAAGGAATGGTTGTTCAGTCGGCACTTGCTGGTACGTTGGCTGATTGTGGAATGGCCAGAATAAATCCGCGTATTTTACTAAAAGAAACCTCATTAACGGCTGGAGAAAGGAAAGAAGTCGATAACCATCCTTTCTTAAGCTACAAAATGGTAAAGGATATTAAATTGCTAAAACAGGAGGCAAAACTAGCGGTTTTTCAACACCATGAAAGGCTAGATGGATCTGGTTACGTAAATGGAGTAAAGGCAGAGAAGTTACTGCTAATTTCCCGTATTGTGGCATTAGCTGATGTTTTCCATGCTATGACAGCGGAACGTCCATACCGCGATCGTCAGCTTATTTTCAAAGTGCTAGAGATGTTTAGACAGGACTTCTTTGGTCAGTTTGACTTATCAGCTGTTAAAGCGCTAACGAATTTATTTACAAAGCTTCCTTCTGGCACAACGGTCCAGCTGTCAGATGGACAAATAGCAACTATTCTCTTTATGAAACAGCAGCAGCCAACAAGGCCGCTTTTGCAATTGCAGAAAGATGACACAATTTTAGACCTGGAGAAAAGAAGAGATCTTTATATCGAGAAGATTCTTTAATTTACTGCTCTGAAAGATAGTTGCTAATCTTTCAGAGCTTTTTTAGTCTATTTGCGCACTCTTGAATGATTATTTCTGTTTGCTATGTATTACTTTTCCATGAATCTATAAGGGGAAATAACTCATACTAAATAATTTATAAAAAAATAATAAAATCTGTTGACCAAATAAGTTAAAGGTGATATATTATAAAAGTCGCTTGAGTGCGACGCACTAAATTGAACATTGAAAACTGAACAAAATACATGCCAGTAAGTTAATTCTTATTTTAAATTATGAGCAAGTCAAACATCTTTTTGGAGAGTTTGATCCTGGCTCAGGACGAACGCTGGCGGCGTGCCTAATACATGCAAGTCGAGCGGACTTGACGGAGCTTGCTCTGTTCAAGTTAGCGGCGGACGGGTGAGTAACACGTGGGTAACCTGCCTGTAAGACTGGGATAACTCCGGGAAACCGGGGCTAATACCGGATATTCTTTCTTCTCCGCATGGAGAAGGATGGAAAGGCGGCTTCGGCTGTCACTTACAGATGGACCCGCGGCGCATTAGCTAGTTGGTGGGGTAATGGCCCACCAAGGCGACGATGCGTAGCCGACCTGAGAGGGTGATCGGCCACACTGGGACTGAGACACGGCCCAGACTCCTACGGGAGGCAGCAGTAGGGAATCTTCCGCAATGGACGAAAGTCTGACGGAGCAACGCCGCGTGAGTGAAGAAGGTTTTCGGATCGTAAAGCTCTGTTGTTAGGGAAGAACAAGTACGGGAGTAACTGTCCGTACCTTGACGGTACCTAACCAGAAAGCCACGGCTAACTACGTGCCAGCAGCCGCGGTAATACGTAGGTGGCAAGCGTTGTCCGGAATTATTGGGCGTAAAGCGCGCGCAGGCGGCTTCTTAAGTCTGATGTGAAAGCCCACGGCTCAACCGTGGAGGGTCATTGGAAACTGGGAGGCTTGAGTGCAGAAGAGGAGAGCGGAATTCCACGTGTAGCGGTGAAATGCGTAGAGATGTGGAGGAACACCAGTGGCGAAGGCGGCTCTCTGGTCTGTAACTGACGCTGAGGCGCGAAAGCGTGGGGAGCGAACAGGATTAGATACCCTGGTAGTCCACGCCGTAAACGATGAGTGCTAAGTGTTGGAGGGTTTCCGCCCTTCAGTGCTGCAGCTAACGCATTAAGCACTCCGCCTGGGGAGTACGGTCGCAAGACTGAAACTCAAAGGAATTGACGGGGGCCCGCACAAGCGGTGGAGCATGTGGTTTAATTCGAAGCAACGCGAAGAACCTTACCAGGTCTTGACATCCCGCTGACCGGTCTGGAGACAGATCTTTCCCTTCGGGGACAGCGGTGACAGGTGGTGCATGGTTGTCGTCAGCTCGTGTCGTGAGATGTTGGGTTAAGTCCCGCAACGAGCGCAACCCTTGATCTTAGTTGCCAGCATTCAGTTGGGCACTCTAAGGTGACTGCCGGTGACAAACCGGAGGAAGGTGGGGATGACGTCAAATCATCATGCCCCTTATGACCTGGGCTACACACGTGCTACAATGGATGGTACAAAGGGCTGCAAGACCGCAAGGTTTAGCCAATCCCATAAAACCATTCTCAGTTCGGATTGCAGGCTGCAACTCGCCTGCATGAAGCCGGAATCGCTAGTAATCGCGGATCAGCATGCCGCGGTGAATACGTTCCCGGGCCTTGTACACACCGCCCGTCACACCAC
>NZ_LFZU01000001.1:4182233-4194409 GCF_001183975.1 Bacillus sp. FJAT-27231
ATAATGGCTGAGTCCATAAAAAATAAGAACAGGCTGAATAGATAGTGGTGATTGAGCTGACTGTCTTAAAAAAACGCTGCCATGTTCCAAACTATATATAAAGCGAGCGCAATTATGGTAAGCAGCTTCCTCAGCGTTAGACAAGGCAAGGGAGCGGTAGGACGCTTGCAAAAACTTTTTTGCATCCTCTGTATTTTGGTAAGGCAACAAAGGATCTATTTGATGAAAAAGTTGGCTATTCATAGAGACCTCCAAATATTCTAAAAAGTCTAACATATTAAACATATCTTGACAGTATTTTGTCCAATTGATAACCTACTAATAATATTTTCGACCAGGAGGCTCATAAAATGTGGGAAAATAAGTTTTCAAAGGAAGGATTGACGTTCGACGATGTATTGTTAGTGCCTGCTAAGTCCGACGTCTTACCAAAGGATGTTAGTTTGCAAACCGCATTAACAGATACGTTGAAGTTAAACATTCCTCTTATCAGTGCCGGAATGGATACCGTAACGGAAGCAGAAATGGCGATTGGAATGGCTCGCCAAGGCGGTTTAGGAATTATTCATAAAAACATGAGCATTGAACAGCAAGCTGAACAAGTGGATAAAGTAAAACGCTCAGAAAGCGGCGTTATTACCGATCCTTTCTTTTTAACACCAGAGCATCAAGTTTTTGATGCTGAACATTTAATGGGCAAATACCGTATTTCCGGTGTACCAATTGTAAATAACGAGGAAGAACAAAAGCTCGTTGGCATTTTAACCAATCGTGATTTACGTTTTATCCAAGATTACTCTATTCTTATTAAGGACGTTATGACAAAAGAGGATCTTGTCACAGCTCCAACGGGTACGACTTTAGAAGAAGCTGAAAAGATTCTTCAAAAATACAAAATCGAAAAGCTTCCACTAGTGAATGAAGAAGGTAAATTAAAGGGATTAATTACAATCAAGGACATTGAGAAAGTGATTGAGTTCCCTAATTCTGCAAAAGATCGTCAAGGACGTCTCTTAGTAGGGGCAGCAGTAGGCGTAACGAAAGACACAATGAAACGTATCGAAATGCTCGTAAAAGCGAATGTAGACGCTATTGTAGTGGATACAGCGCATGGACATTCAAAAGGAGTAATCGATACGGTAAGAGAAATACGAGTTGCTTACCCTGATTTAAATATTATTGCTGGAAATGTAGCAACGGCTGAAGCAACAAAAGAATTATTTGACGCTGGAGCAGATGTTGTAAAAGTAGGAATTGGACCTGGCTCTATTTGTACAACACGCGTTGTAGCAGGGGTAGGGGTTCCGCAAATTACAGCTATTTATGACTGTGCTACAGAAGCGCGCAGACAAGGAAAAGCCATTATTGCGGATGGTGGCATTAAGTACTCAGGTGACATCGTAAAAGCGCTCGCTTCAGGCGGACATGCTGTTATGCTTGGAAGCTTGTTAGCAGGAACGCAGGAGAGCCCCGGCCAAACTGAAATTTACCAAGGACGGCAATTTAAAGTATACCGTGGCATGGGTTCCGTTGGTGCTATGGAAAAAGGGTCAAAAGACCGTTATTTTCAGGAGGATGCGAAAAAGTTTGTTCCAGAAGGCATTGAAGGACGTATCCCTTACAAAGGTCCTGTTTCTGAAACGATTTACCAGTTAATTGGCGGCCTGCGTGCCGGCATGGGCTACTGTGGTACAGAAACCCTTACAGACCTACGTGAAAATGCTCAATTCATTCGTATGACAGGTGCTGGACTAAGAGAAAGCCATCCACATGATGTACAAATTACGAAAGAAGCACCTAACTATTCTTTATCTTAAAGTGATCAGCTGTACGAAAGGAAATGCTTCCTTTTGTACAGCTTTTTTGCTTTTAGAGGCAAAAACTAAGCCATTTCTCTTCTATATTTCTAAAAGTCGTTTGTGATACAATAACGAATGTGTGAATAAAAGATGGAGGGTTTATTAGTGAGGAATCAAATGTTCAAAAAAGGGATCGCTTTTATGCTCAGCTTACTACTAGTGGCAGGTCTTTGGCAGCCACGTCCGAGCGTACAGGCGGAAGAATCTCTAAATGTCAATGCTGCTGCTGCTATATTAATTGATTCAGAGACTGGACAAATACTTTATGAAAAAAATGCCGACAAAATGCTTGGTATTGCCAGTATGACGAAAATGATGACAGAATATTTGTTATTAGAGTCAATTAAAGAGAAAAAAGTGTCGTGGGATCAGGAGTATACGGTTAGTGAATACGTCTATAAAATTTCACAAGATCGTGGTTTATCTAACGTGCCTCTTCGTTTAGGAGAAAAGTATAATGTTCGGGAATTGTACGAAGCAATGACTATTTATTCTGCTAATGCGGCCACCATTGCACTGGCAGAAACGATTGCTGGATCTGAAGCAAACTTTGTGAAATTAATGAATAAAAAAGGAAAAGAACTTGGCTTAGAAAAGTATAAATTTGTCAATGCATCAGGGTTAAGCAACAAAGATTTAAAAGGAATGCATCCAAGCCCAGGCAGTGCGAAGGATGAAAATATGATGTCAGCTAAAACTACTGCTACATTAGCCTATCATCTAGTTAAAGAGTATCCGGAAGTGCTGGAAACAGCTAGTATTACGAAGAAGAAGTTCCGTGAAGGTACAGATGATGAAACGAACATGGAAAACTGGAACTGGATGCTCCCATCTTTAGTATTTGGCTATGAAGGAATGACTGGGTTAAAGACAGGATCTACAGACTTTGCGGGGTATTGCTTTACAGGAACAGCTGAAAGAGATGGCAAGAAATTGATCAGTGTCGTAATGGATGCTACTGATGATAAAGGAAAAGGAAACCATAAAGCTCGTTTTACAGAAACGAAAAAGCTGCTCGACTATGGCTTCAATGAATTCGACCGTAAAGAGGTTGTTAAGAAAGGTGCTACAGTAAAAGGATACGAATCGGCTCCTGTAAATAAAGGAAAAGAAAAACAAGTAGCAATTAAGGCTGGAGATTCGTTAGCTGTATACGTAAAAAAGGGAGAAAAGACGAACTTTAAGAAGTCATTCAGAATAAAAAGTTCGGAAAAAGAGGGTTCTGAAAAAGTCCAAGCTCCTATAAAAAAAGGTAAAGTGGTTGGTTTTGTAACCCTAACTCCTCAAAAAGGCTCTGAATTGAAATATGTTGCCCATAAAGATAAAAATCAAGCGGAAGTGCCGATGGTAGCGGCTAAAACAGTCGAAAAAGCAAATTGGTTTGTGCTCTCAATGAGAGCGATTGGCGGCTTCTTTGCTGGGATTTGGACAGCAGCAATTGATACGATAACTGGTTGGTTTTAATAAAAATCACCTTCTGTTCTTGACAGAAGGTGATTTTTCGTGTTTATTAATATTTAAGCAATACATAAAATTTTTGAACTAGTGAAAAAATTGTGTATTTGGGAAAATAAACACTTACCAAAACAGTTACAGGGGGAGAAGAGAATGAATACAGGTACAGATCGTGTAAAGCGTGGAATGGCAGAAATGCAAAAGGGCGGCGTCATCATGGACGTGGTAAATGCAGAGCAAGCAAAGATTGCTGAAGAGGCTGGAGCCGTAGCCGTTATGGCTTTAGAGCGTGTGCCTTCTGATATTCGTGCAGCAGGCGGGGTAGCACGTATGGCAGATCCGCGTATCATGGAAGAAGTCATGCAGGCCGTTACAATTCCAGTTATGGCAAAAGCACGTATCGGTCACATTGTAGAAGCACGGGTATTAGAAGCAATGGGTGTTGACTATATCGACGAAAGCGAAGTATTAACACCAGCTGATGAAGAGTACCATTTGTTAAAGAGCGATTTCACGGTTCCATTCGTCTGCGGATGCCGTGATTTAGGTGAAGCGGCTCGTCGTATTGGTGAAGGGGCAGCGATGCTTCGTACAAAAGGAGAGCCAGGCACAGGAAATATCGTTGAAGCGGTTCGCCACATCCGTAAAGTAAATGCGCAAGTGCGCAAGGTTGTTCACATGAGTGAAGACGAATTAATGACAGAAGCAAAATTATTAGGCGCTCCATACGAAATACTGTTAGAGATCAAACGTGAAGGCCGCCTTCCGGTCGTTAACTTTGCAGCAGGCGGAGTAGCTACTCCAGCGGATGCGGCTCTTATGATGCAACTCGGAGCAGACGGTGTTTTCGTTGGATCCGGTATCTTCAAATCCGACAACCCGGAAAAATTTGCAAAAGCAATCGTAGAAGCGACAACACACTATCAGGATTATAAATTGATTGCGGAACTTTCAAAAGATCTTGGAACGGCCATGAAAGGAATCGAAATTTCTACATTAGAACCAGCAGCTCGCATGCAAGACCGCGGCTGGTAATAAAAGGAGCGGATCATATGTTGAAAATCGGTGTATTAGGACTTCAAGGAGCTGTTCGTGAACATATCCGCTCAATCGAGGCATCAGGCGCTGAAGGAATCGTTGTAAAAAAAGTAGAACAATTGGCAGAGCTCGACGGTTTAATTCTTCCGGGCGGTGAAAGTACAACGATGCGCCGGCTTGTTGATCGATACGGATTTATGGACCCGCTCAGAGAGTTTGGACGCCAAGGGAAACCGATGTTTGGCACATGTGCCGGATTGATTATGCTTGCAAATCAGATTGTTGGCTACGATGAACCGCATATCGGTTTAATGGACATTACGGTGGAACGTAATTCCTTTGGACGGCAAAGAGAAAGCTTTGAAACAGATTTATCCATTAAGGGGATTGCTGACTCGTATACAGCGGTTTTCATCCGTGCTCCTCACATTGTATCGGTTGGAGAAGGAACAGAAGTCCTTGCTGAATATGAAGGACGGATCGTTGCTGCTCGAGATCGTCATTTCTTAGCTTGTTCTTTCCATCCAGAATTAACGGACGATCATAGCATTACAAAGTATTTTGTTCAAATGGCAGAGCAAGCGAAATTAACACACGTTTGAGAGTGTAGTAAAGCCTATATTCCACACTGTCAATCTGAAGAGGTTTGCCAGCAGCTTGGAACGCGGAAAAGTTTTTCTTTTCCGCGTTTTTATATAGGTTGTTTTTAGGAGGCTTGCACCGGCTAACGGAATGTAGTACATTAATTTATATCAATTTTATACAAAAATCGATGATAGGAAGCAGTAACAGGTGATCATTCGATCAGAGAGCCGGTGGGTGGTGCGAACCGGAGGAATACGCTTGTGAATCCGTCCTTGAGAGAAACGCTGAACGAGTTTTTTAGTAGGCGTTTACGGTAAAACCGTTATTTTTTCGAGTGGAAAGCAAAGAGCTTTCAACTAGGGTGGCAACGCGGGTATAACTCGTCCCTTTTTTAGGGGACGGGTTTTTTGTATGCAAAAAATTAAAAGGAGGAACCCCATTATGTTAGACATTAAATTTTTACGCAGCAACTTTGAAGAAGTAAAAAATCGTTTACAGCATCGAGGCGAGGATTTGTCTGCTCTTGATAATTTTGAAGAATTAGATCAGCGCCGCCGTCAATTGCTTGTAGAAGCAGAGGAATTGAAGAGCAAAAGAAATAGTGTTTCTCAGCAAGTAGCTCAATTAAAACGGGAAAAACAGGATGCCGATCATTTAATTAAAGAGATGCGTGAAGTTGGCGACCGCATTAAAGAGTTAGACGAGGAGCTCAATCAAGTAGAAGAAAAATTAAATCATCTATTGCTAACGATCCCTAACATCCCGCACGAAAGCGTACCAGTTGGAGAAACGGAAGATGATAACATTGAAGTTCGGTCATGGGGAGAGGTTCCTCAATTTGACTTCGAAGCGAAGCCTCATTGGGAAATCGCTGATGAACTGGACATTCTTGATTTTGAGCGGGCCGGCAAGGTAACGGGCAGCCGCTTTGTCTTCTATAAAGGGATGGGAGCAAAGCTTGAGCGGGCACTTATTAGCTTTATGCTTGATCTTCACACGGAAGAGCATGGATACACAGAAATGCTGCCGCCATACTTAGTGAATAGAGCGAGTATGACAGGCACTGGTCAGCTGCCAAAATTCGAAGAAGATGCTTTTCTAATTGAAAAAGAAGATTATTTCTTAATCCCAACATCAGAAGTACCTGTAACGAACTATCATCGCGATGAAATTCTGAGCGCTGAAGAACTGCCAATTGCTTATACGGCGTACAGCACGAATTTTCGCTCTGAAGCAGGTTCTGCCGGCCGAGATACACGCGGATTAATTCGTCAGCATCAATTCAATAAAGTTGAGCTTGTCCGTTTTGTAAAACCAGAAGAGTCTTATAACGAGCTTGAAAAGTTAACAAGTCATGCAGAGAAAGTATTGCAATTGTTAAAGCTGCCTTATCGTGTTATGAGTATGTGTACGGGTGATTTAGGATTTACAGCGGCGAAAAAATACGACATTGAAGTATGGATTCCAACACAGGTTACGTATCGTGAGATTTCTTCTTGCAGTAACTTTGAAGCATTCCAAGCGCGCCGGGCGAACATCCGTTTCCGTCGCGAGAAAAACAGTAAACCCGAACATGTTCATACACTAAATGGATCTGGATTAGCGATTGGCCGTACGGTTGCTGCTATTTTAGAAAATTATCAACAGGAAGACGGCAGTGTTGTGATTCCTGAAGTGCTTCGTCCTTATATGAGAGGACAAGAAAGAATCACTCATTAAATGACAAAGCCAGAAGAGAACGTTTCTCTTCTGGCTTTATACTGTCTAGCTATATAAGCTTCAGACAATAAACGTAGTATGATTAAAATGAACGTCCTTACATTTTTAAAAAGAATGTTGACATCCTAAAGAAATATATGATAAATTAATTCTTGTCGATACGGAGGAATACCCAAGTCTGGCTGAAGGGATCGGTCTTGAAAACCGACAGGCGGGTTAAACCGCGCGGGGGTTCGAATCCCTCTTCCTCCGCCATTATTGATAACAAGCGCATAAATTGGAGATAATGAAATCCACTGCTTTCTGCAAAGCGGTGGATTTTTTTATTGTGATCAATATTCTTCGATAAATTGGTCTACTTTTCTCGTATCAGCCTTCAATACGGTCCGCATCATCTCAAGTGCATAATGATTGTCTTTTACTGTTTCCGAGGCAATAGCGTCTTCAGGAACATAGATAGTATATTCTCTCATATAAGCATCATTGGCTGTGAAAAATACACAGATATTACCGGCTATCCCGGTAATGATGACTGAATCTACGTTCAATTGGCGTAAAAGTGTGTTCAAGGCTGTTCCATAGAAGCCAGAGTGTTTAGGTTTAATTAAAAAATAGTCATCAGATTCAGGTTTAATCTGCTGTATAATAGGTTCGCTGCGTTTATTTATCGCGTGCCCTATAACGGTGTTTAAGTCAGCTTTCCAAAGACCATAATGATCATTCACATAAATAACGGGGATTTGCTGTTGCTTACAAAATGTTTTTAACTTTACTATAGAAGGACAGATTTCTGTTGTATTAGCAGCAAGTAAATCTCCCCGGGGAAAATCAAAATCATTGATTAAATCAACTATTAATAAAGCATATTTTTTGCTGGACTCTGCCATATGTGTACTTCCTCCTTTTTCTCTACCGTCATTTTTACCCCATTTCGCCTAAAAGGAGCCGGATTTATGAAAAAAAATGATGAATTTTATATGAAGCTTGCGATTGAAGAAGCAAAGAAAGCCGAGTCCCTTGGAGAAGTGCCAATTGGGGCGGTCGTTGTTTTAAACGGAGAAGTAATTGCTTCTGCTTATAATCTACGGGAGACAACCCAGAATGCGATTACGCATGCCGAGCTGCTGGCCATTGAAAAAGCATGTCAAAAAGTAGGTTCTTGGCGTCTCGAAGAAGCTGAACTTTATGTTACTTTGGAGCCTTGTCCTATGTGCAGCGGGGCTATTATTTTGTCACGGATTGAGCGTGTGATTTATGGGGCGAAAGATCCGAAGGCAGGTTGTGCAGGCACCCTGATGAATTTATTAGAAGATAGCCGTTTCAATCATCAAAGTGAAGTCGTCTCAGGAGTACTTGAAGAAGAATGCAGCAATATGCTGTCTAACTTTTTTCGAGAGCTTCGGAAGAAAAAGAAAGAAGAGAAAAAACGAAGGAAGGAGCAGACAGCAGAAGAGGAAGAATAAATGAAGCTGTCATCCAAGACTTGTTAACTAAAAACTGCTAAAAATAGGAATTGGATTTACCCTAGTGTACATATTGCTTTTTTATCTTGATAGGGGTATAATATGTTTTGTGTCAGGTAAATGATAAAATCATTTTCGGCACCTTAACTATATGGTATCAATCTTGCCGTGCTAGGTGGGGAGGTAGCGGTGCCCTGTACTCGCAATCCGCTCTAGCGGGACTGAATCCCTTCCCGAGGCTTGCTATACTGTAGGGTCTGCCTTAAGTAAGTGGTGTTGACATTCGGGTCCTGCGCAATGGGAACCCATGAACCATGTCAGGTCCGGAAGGAAGCAGCATTAAGTGGACTCTCTCATGTGCCGCAGGGCAGCCTGGATCGAGCTAACTGCTTGAGTAACGCTTATGGTTAGAAGTCGACGGAAGGTGCACGGCAGTTAAATTAAATTATGAAATGAAACAACTCATCCATTTGGGATGAGTTTTTTTATGAGAACTTTGAAAAAGCAAATTCAGATAAGGTATAATATTATTTAGAGAAATAGCGGAAGAGGAGGGAGAAAATGAGCTATCAGGCATTATATCGCGTATGGCGACCGCAAAGTTTTATCGATGTTGTTGGACAAGAACATATCACTAAAACCTTGCAAAATGCCCTCCTGCAGCAAAAAATATCCCATGCCTATCTATTTTCTGGACCGCGGGGAACCGGAAAAACGAGCGCGGCCAAAATCTTAGCAAAAGCAGTAAACTGTGAACAGGCACCAACGGCAGAGCCATGTAATGAATGTGCTTCCTGCCGAGGGATTACAGACGGTTCGATCCAGGATGTCATTGAAATAGATGCTGCTTCTAATAACGGGGTAGATGAGATCCGTGATATCCGTGATAAGGTGAAATATGCGCCGAGTGCAGTAAGATACAAAGTGTATATTATCGATGAAGTTCATATGCTTTCTACGGGGGCTTTTAATGCTCTTCTAAAAACATTAGAAGAGCCCCCAAGACATGTCATGTTTATATTAGCAACAACAGAACCTCATAAAATACCTTTAACGATTATTTCCCGGTGTCAGCGTTTTGATTTTAAGCGAATTACTTCACAGGCGATCGTCGGACGCATGGAGCTGATCATGAAGGAGAGTGGATTAGCATACGATGAAAAGGCACTGCCGATTATTGCCCGTGCAGCGGAAGGCGGTATGCGTGATGCCCTAAGCCTTCTTGATCAGGCCTTATCCTATAGCGATGATCAATTAAAGGAAGAGGATGCTTTAACGGTTACGGGAGCTGTCGGTCAAGGAATGCTTAATGAGCTTGCCGAAGCAATATTGGAAAGAGACACGGCGGCTGCTCTTGCGATTTTAGAAAAATTATTAATCCAAGGGAAAGATCCTGCTCGTTTTGCTGAAGACTTTGTGCTTTATTTTCGGGATATGCTGCTTTACAAGACAGCCCCTCATCTTGAAGAATCGCTTGCACGGGTTATGATTGATGAAGTATTTGTTTCTGTTGCGGAAAAAATGGAGCTGGAAAGCATTTATGAGTACATTCATATATTAAATGAGACTCAACAGGAAATGAAATTCAGTAACCATGCCAGAATATATATGGAAGTAGCACTGGTAAAGATCTGTCAGCGGCGTTCTTCAAGAGCATCTGTAGATATGCCGGAAGTACAAGAGCTAATTGGCCGTATTCAGGCGCTTGAAAAAGAAATCCAGCAATTAAGAAACCAGCCTATCCAGCAGGCGGAGCAAGCAGATACGCAAGCACCTTCGAGACGGCCAGCGCGTTCTTCAAACGGATTCAGAGCACCTGTTGCTAAAATTGAAAAAGTGCTGTCTGAAGCAACGAAACAGGATGTTCAGCTTATTAAGAGCCGCTGGGGAGAGATGCTCGATATTTTAGGGCAGCGGCAAATGCGTTCACAAGCGGCTTTGCTAAATGATGCTGAGCCTGTAGCTGCTTCTAAGGAAGCTTTCGTGTTAAAGTTTAAATATGAAATTCATTGCCAAATGGCGTCTGAAAATAAGCGCTTTATCGATACTATTTCTTCTATACTTCAGGAACTAGCAGAAAACACATACCAGGTTGTCTGCGTACCGGAAGAGGCATGGCTTACGATCAGGAAGAATTTCATTAAAACACAGAAAACAGACAGCAATGAGCAAGAAGCTGAGCAGAGCGAGGACCCTTTGATTGCAGAAGCATTAAAACTTGTAGGCGAGGACCTGCTTGAAGTTAAAGACTAATAATTTGGAGGATGATGAAGATGCGTGGAATGGGAAATATGCAAAATATGATGAAGCAAATGCAAAAGATGCAAAAGAAGATGGCGGAAGCACAAGAAGAGCTTGCTACAAAAGAGTTTGAAGGCACAGCAGGGGGCGGAATGGTCACAGTTAAAATTTCAGGCCAAAAAGAGGTTGTAGATGTTTTAATTAAAGAGGAAGCGGTAGATCCCGATGATATAGAAATGCTCCAGGACTTGGTACTTGCAGCCACAAACGACGCACTTAAAAAAGTGGATGAAGAAACAAACAAGACAATGGGCCAATTTACAAAAGGGATGAACCTTCCTTTCTAGGAGGTTTTATAAATTATGTATTATCCTGAACCGATAACTAAGCTCATTGACAGCTTTATGAAATTGCCAGGCATCGGGCCAAAAACTGCGGCCCGTCTGGCGTTTTTTGTCTTAGATATGAAGGAAGAAGACGTTCTTGATTTTGCTAAAGCGCTTGTCAATGCCAAAAGAGACCTGACGTACTGTTCTGTATGTGGACATATTACAGATAAAGATCCGTGTGCTATCTGCGAGGATGAACGACGTGATCGCAGTGTTGTTTGTGTTGTTCAAGATCCTAAAGACGTAATTGCAATGGAAAAAATGAAAGAGTACAACGGTCTTTATCACGTACTCCATGGAGCTATCTCTCCAATGGAGGGAATTGGTCCGGAAGATATTAATGTGCCGGATCTTTTAAAAAGGCTACAAGATGAAACGATTAACGAGGTTATTTTAGCGACAAACCCGAACATTGAAGGAGAAGCAACAGCCATGTATATCTCCCGTCTATTAAAACCAACCGGTATTCGGGTTACCCGTATTGCCCACGGTTTGCCAGTCGGTGGCGACTTGGAATACGCTGATGAAGTAACGCTTTCTAAAGCACTCGAAGGCAGAAGGGAAGTATAAAAAGATGTTTTTCCGAAAGAAAGCCAAGTTACAAGCGGCTTATAATGATCAACTGATTCAACTGCTGGAAAAGTCCAGAAAAGAATGGTTTAAACATCGTGAATTGCTGCGCTTGAGCTTTGAACCAAACGAGGAGCTTGCCGCTCAAACAAAAATGTATGAAGCGTGCTATTTCTTCCTATTTAGAGAAGCGAGAAAAAGAAACATCAGCATAAAACAATAACCTTTTTCATATTCTTGAAATGTGGACAAACTTCATTAAGAGAATAGGAGAGAGGTCTTTGTATATTGCTGGAGGTGTAATCCTTTTTATTTTGCTGATCAGTCTAATAGCGAGTATGTCATCACCAGCATCACCGTTAAAGTTAATGGGGATTCTTTTCATTAAACTGTCGGTTGGTGCATGCTTTCTTTTTTTGCTGAATTCATTTAGCGGGGATTATGGCTTGCACGTACCAATCAATTTTGTTACTTCTGCTATTGCTGGCATTTTAGGGATTGCGGGTGTAGTTTCCTTAGCCATTATACAACTATGGATCATTTGGTAAGCAGCGCGCATTCGAGTCGTGCTGCTTTTCATGTTTTACACTCACTAATATTTTTAAAAAAGGTATTGACGGTTTCTTGCTAACTTGATATATTAGAAAACGTTGCTGATGAAAACGACAGCTACTAAAAAATATAAAAAAGTTGTTGACTTTTCATCTAGAACTTGATAAGATAATAAAGTCGCTTGATTGCGACAAGCTTAAATTGAACATTGAAAACTGAACAAAATACATGCCAGTAAGTTAATTCTTATTTTAAATTATGAGCAAGTCAAACATCTTTTTGGAGAGTTTGATCCTGGCTCAGGA
>NZ_LFZU01000001.1:4199132-4254477 GCF_001183975.1 Bacillus sp. FJAT-27231
ACGTTGCCAGTGAAAAAAGAACAGCATTTAGCTGTTCTTTTTTTGTGTTTAGGTCCTGTTAAAGGGGTTCCTCGGAAAGCGATTTAAAACGTGCTCTTAAGAATCTATAGAAAATCACTAGATTCGTATATTTTTAACAAACAAAGGACATACTAGCTTTCAGGAGGTGGAGAAGTTGAAAAAATTGTATAAAGGGAAGACTTGTGTAGTATGTGAAGAAGAGAAAGAAGACGGTATGTATGTATATACTGCTTTTGTTTGTTGGGAATGTGAAAGAGAAATTGTTCAAACAGAACCTGGAACTGAAAAGTACGAACAGCTTGTGAAAAAACTGGGCAAAATAAGAAAGCCTTCTGTTTTCTCGTGATCTCCTCGCTCTAGTATGTTAGGCTAAGAGAAAAGTATAGATAGAAAAGGCAGGATATTCATTGAAATTAAAGCAAACACATACCCCACTTATTCATGCATTACAACAACATATAAAGCAGCAGCCGTTGTCTTTTCATGTACCTGGCCATAAAAATGGTATGTTAACGAAGGAATGGCTGCCTGCAGATTTTCGAAACTTTTTACCTTATGACGTAACTGAAATTACAGGTCTGGATGATCTTCACTCACCCGAAGGCTGCATTTTAGAAGCGCAGCAGTTGCTAACAGACTTATATAACACGAGAAAAAGTTATTTTTTAGTGAACGGCAGTACAGTTGGGAATCTAGCAATGGTGATGTCTGTATGCGAAGAAGGAGATATTGTTTTCGTACAGCGTAATTCCCACAAATCCATTTTTCATGCCTTGAAATTGGCGAAGCTAAAGCCAGTATTTTTAGATACTGCATATGATAGCCGTATACAGGCGGCTGGACAAGTTAGTTTAGATGCGATTAGGGAAGCGTATAGCCGTTTTCCTTCTGCAAAAGCGGTTATCTTCACGTATCCTACTTATTATGGAATGACAGGAGAGCTTGAAGAAATAATTAGACTGGCAAAGCGGCACGGTTCCTTTGTCCTTGTCGATGAGGCTCATGGTCCTCATTTCACACTGCGCTCTCCTTTTCCAAAAAGTTCTTTAAGATTAGGGGCAGATATTGTTGTTCATTCCGCCCATAAAATGCTTCCAGCCATGACAATGGGCTCTTACCTTCACGTGCAATCAGAGAAAGTACCGATTGCGAAACTAGAGTTTTATCTGCAAGCGTTACAATCGAGTAGTCCCTCTTACCCTATTATGGCTTCATTAGATGCAGCCAGGGCTTATTTAGCGAGTATAACTGAAGAGGATCAATCTTTTATGCTGCAAATGAGAGAAAAGCTGTCTTTGCAGTTTCATAAGAAAGGAATAGTAGTTATGTTTTCTGATGATCCTTTAAAATTATTGCTTAGAAAGCGGGGATATAGTGGTTATGAATTACAAAAAAGATTAGAAGAGGCAGATATCTACACAGAGATGGCGGATCCAGTACAAGTGCTATGTATACTTCCTTTAGTGAAACAAGGAGAAATTGGATTTTTTAGTGACGTGGAGAAAAAGTTATCAAAGTTTATAATAGAGGAGAGGGAAGAAAGTTTTCTCTCTACTGTACCAGTGCCCAGTCAGAAGAAAGTTTCTCCTCTTGCTTTGTCGTATAGAGAGCAGGAGAATTATCAAATTGAGTGGATACCTGTACGAAAAGCAGCAGGCAGGATTGCAGCAGAAACCATTATTCCTTACCCTCCAGGTATTCCGTTAATTATAGCGGGAGAAAAAATATTTACAGAACAGGCGGCTGCAATGGAGAAATTGCTCGCGGAAGGGGTACATATACAGGGAGGGCAGCAATTGCAAGAAAAGAAACTAGCTGTTTTTGCTGGGGAAAGTGACAATCATGAATAATGCGGAGGATTATATGAGACAAGGCGTTTTTATTACTATTGAAGGACCAGAGGGAGCCGGCAAAACAAGTATTATCCAAAAGCTCAAACAAGGGCTTGAAGAAAAAGGACAAGTCGTTATGGCAACCCGGGAGCCAGGCGGTATTGCGATTGCTGAACAAATTCGGGAAGTGATCTTAAATAAAGAAAATATTTCAATGGATGGGCGAACGGAAGCTTTATTGTATGCGGCAGCGAGAAGGCAGCATCTCGTCGAGAAGGTGAGTCCTGCCCTTAAGGAAGGACACATCGTGCTTTGCGACCGCTTTATCGATAGTTCCCTTGCTTACCAAGGATATGCGCGAGGGTTGGGAATAAAGGCCGTATATGAGATCAATCGATTTGCGATTGGCGAGCTTATGCCTCATTTAACCTTATTATTTGATGTTCGCCCGGAAGTGGGGCTAGAGCGCATTAAAGCGCATAAGGAGCGGGAGGTAAACCGTTTAGACTTAGAGGCCTTGTCATTTCATGAGAAGGTAAGAGAAGGATATTTGCAGCTGGCAGATAAATTCCCTGAACGTATAGCCGTTATAGATGCAGAGGCTCCTATTCAATCAGTTTATCAGGAAAGCCTAAAATTGATTTTGGCTAAAGTTGAAGAACAATCTCTCGGCCAGCAATGTTAAAAGAATTCCTGTAAAAGGAGTTCTTTTTTATTAATATTGTTTGTACAATTCAAAAAAACACTCTTTTTCTTGGTATAATAGAAGAAAGAGGAAAGAAAGAGGAGGAAGAGGAATGAAATTAATTTTGGCAGTGGTACAGGATCAGGACAGCCATCGTTTATCACAAGCTTTGATAGAAAATAACTTTCGGGCCACAAAACTTGCTACGACAGGCGGGTTTTTAAAAGCTGGAAACACAACCTTTATTATTGGGACAGATGATATTCGGCTTGATCGGGCACTTGCTATTATTAAAGATAATTGCCAGTCACGGGATCAGATGGTAGCACCTGTTTCCCCAATGGGAGGCAATGCGGATTCTTATGTTCCTTATCCTGTGGAAGTTCCGGTAGGCGGAGCGACTGTATTTGTCTTGCCAGTGGAGCAATTTCATCAATTCTAACAGGGGAAATATTCAATGAAAATCAACAAGGATCTAAATTTTAATATAGATAAACCGTGGACAGACCAGAAGCCTGGACAAACAGGCCAATCAAAGTTTGCAGGACTGGTTCAGCACCAAGGCCAACAGATGAAAACAGAACAGCTGACGAAATTGCTTGTTGATATCGAGGGAGCGGGAGAAAGATTAGCCCGCTCGCGAACATTTCAAGATATGGCAAAATATAAAACACTTGTACGACGCTTTATTAAAGAAGCTGTAGACTTTGGCATGAATTTAAAAAATTCTCATACGTGGAATCAATTTGGTGAAGGACGTAAATTAAAAACAGTTGAAACAATTGACGAGAAATTGATTGAACTGACAGAGGACGTCATGAATCGGGAAAAATCATCCGTCGATTTATTAGACAAAATTGGCGAAATTAAAGGACTCATTATAAATTTATACACATAGGCGGGGATGAAAGTGTCCGATATATGGAAAGATTTAAATGAACTGCAGCCTATTGTACTCAAAATGATAACCAATAGCCTGACAAAAGATCGAGTGGCTCACGCTTATTTATTTGAGGGCGACCCGGGAACAGGCAAGAAGAAAACCGCTTTTTATTTTGCAAAAAGCTTACTTTGTGAAGAAGCAGGTGACAGGCCTTGCAACGAGTGCACCAATTGCCGTCGGATTGATAGCGGCAACCATCCGGATGTCCATATGGTCGAACCTGATGGTCTATCGATAAAAAAACAACAGATTGTGTACTTACAGCAGGAATTTAGTAAAACAGCTGTAGAATCAAACAGAAAAATATATATTATCAATCACGCAGATAAAATGACAGCTAGTGCCGCTAATAGCTTGCTGAAGTTCTTAGAAGAGCCAGCAGCCGACACAGTGGCGCTGCTCTTAACTGAACAGGCGCAGCGAATGCTTCCAACGATTCTGTCCCGTTGCCAGCTCCTCTCTTTTAAACCGCTGCCTCCCGCTCTCCTAAAAAATAAATTAATTGAAAAAGAAGTTTCCCTGCCGATGGCTGCACTGGTTTCAAGGCTGACAAACAATTTTGACGAAGCGTTTCGTCTGGGTACCGAAGAGTGGTTTGCACAGTCACGTAAGATAGTGTTAAAATTATACGAAGTCCTGCTAAAAAACCCATTAGAAGCAATGGTGAAATTACAGGAGGACTTTAACGGGCATTTTAAAGATAAACAACAAGTCAGCGTTGCACTCGATCTTTTGTTGCTGCTTTTCAAAGATTTGCTGTCTATCCAGACAGGAGAAGAGCAAGGTCTTGCTTATCCTGACCAGCTTGCCTTGCTCAAGAATACGGCTCTTCATTCTTCCATTGTAAATACAACAGAGCAGATAACTGCTATTTTAGAAGCAAAGCGGAAACTTGATGCTAATATGAATCCACAGCTGCTAATGGAGCAGCTTGTGCTAAAATTGCAGGGGGGAGCATCCTTTGTATGATGTAGTAGGAGTACGCTTTAAAAAAGCGGGTAAAATATATTATTTTGATCCAATGGATCTAGGCGTTGAGAAAAATGACCATGTCATTGTGGAAACTGCCAGAGGTGTAGAACACGGCGAAGTAGTTGTAGGGCCGAAGAAGGTGGATGATGATGATATCGTCCTTCCTTTAAAGAAAGTCATCCGTAAAGCTGACCAGAAAGACCGCTTAATTGTGGAAGAGAATAAGTCAGCAGCAGCAGAAGCTTTTGAAATATGCTGCCAGAAAATTTCTGAGCATCAGTTGGATATGAAGCTTGTTGATGTTGAATATACGTTTGATCGCAACAAAGTGATCTTTTATTTTACAGCAGATGGAAGAGTGGATTTCCGGGAGCTTGTAAAAGATTTAGCCGCTATTTTCCGAACAAGAATTGAACTTCGGCAAATTGGGGTCCGTGACGAAGCTAAAATGCTTGGTGGAATCGGGCCATGTGGCAGAATGCTTTGCTGCTCGACTTTTCTAGGAGATTTCGAGCCAGTTTCAATAAAAATGGCGAAGGATCAGAACCTCTCATTAAATCCGACTAAAATTTCAGGTTTGTGTGGTCGTTTAATGTGCTGCTTGAAATATGAAAACGATGAATATGAAGCAGCAAAAGAGCTTCTTCCTGATATAGGTACGAAAGTGAACACCCCTCATGGTGCTGGAAAAGTTGTCGGTTTGAATATTCTAGAACGGGTGCTTCAAGTAGAGGTATTCAATCACGAACGAATCCTTGAGTTCACCATGGATGAAATTGGGGCGGAAGGTGCCGTGTCAGTACAAGCCACAGAGTGATGGGGTGGAACGGGTGGAAAAAAAAGAATTTCTTGATTCGGTCAGCGATATGGAAATGCAGATTGGCCAGCTGTATAAACAGCTGGGAGAGTTGAAAAAAGGTTTAGTAAAAATGATGGAAGAAAACCATTCATTACAATTGGAGAATGAACATTTACGACGCCGCCTTGAAGAGATTGAACTTTCTCATGATCAAGCTGGACAAGAATTGGACAAAGAGACTAGCAGCAAAAGCTTCTCAAAACTAATGGATATAGGCGAGGGATATGATAACCTGGCAAGGCTTTATCAAGAAGGTTTTCATATTTGCAATATTCATTTTGGAAGTCCGCGCAAAGACGAAGATTGCTTGTTTTGTTTATCGTTTTTAAATAAAAAATAATAGAGCATGTTGATGAGGCTGTCCACGGAGGCCGGTACCGGAACTGTCAATCATTTAAGAAGAGGTGACATCCTTCCTAAGTGAAGCAGCAGTCAGGCCTGTCGGGACAGTCTTTCTTTTTTGTAAAAACAGGAGGAAAGAAGGAAATGGTTCTATTAAAAGGTGATGAAAGGCTCGATTATTTGCTGGCGGAGGAACTGCGAATTATTCAAAGTCCGTCCGTCTTTGCTTTTTCTCTTGATGCTGTACTCCTTGCGAGATTTGCCTATCTTCCTGCTAAGAAAGGCTCGATTGTTGATTTATGCTCGGGAAACGGAGTGGTGCCGCTCCTAATGAGCGCTAAAACAAAGGTACCGATCATTGGCGTGGAGATTCAGGAGCGATTGTACAATATGGCTGTTCGCAGCATTGAGTACAACGGGTTAGAAGACAGAATTTCTATGGTACACGGCGACTTAAAAGAGGCTCCCGCACAATTAGGGTACGAAAAGCACAGCGTGGTGACGTGCAATCCTCCGTATTTTGTCACACCATCTGACAAAGAGTTAAATATGAATGAACATTTGGCCATTGCCCGCCATGAAATCTATTGTACGCTTGAGGATTGTATCCGCTCGAGCAGCGAGCTTTTAAAACAAGGAGGAAAAGCGGCATTTGTTCACCGTCCGGGAAGATTATTAGATCTAGTGACGCTCATGAGAAAATATCGCTTAGAGCCAAAGCGCCTTCGCTTTGTTTATCCGAAAAAGGGAAAAGAAGCCAACACGGTACTGATTGAGGGCATGAAAGATGGAGCGCCCGACTTAAAAATATTACCGCCATTGTTTGTGTACGATGGGCAAGGTGAATATACAGCAGAAGTAAGAGAGATGTTATATGGAGAAGAACAATGAACATTTTTTCTACGTGTTAGAGTGTAAAGATCACTCATTATATGGGGGCTATACGACCGATTTAGAAAAAAGACTAAAGGCCCATAACTCTGGAAAAGGGGCAAAGTATACACGAGGAAGAGGACCTGTGCGTCTGATTCATTCGGAAAAGTTTGACACCGTGACAGAAGCGATGCAGGCGGAATATGCTTTTAAACAGCTGACACGAAAGCAGAAGATTCATTATTTGCAAAGGGAGGGCTGCCACTATGATCAGGAAACAAAAAAGTTTTATCCATGAGGAAGGAGCTCTTTATTTAGTTCCTACACCAATTGGGAATTTAGAGGACATGACGTTTCGAGCGATTCGAATCATGAAGGAAGCGGATGTCATTGCTGCTGAAGATACCCGTAATACAAAAAAATTATGCAATTACTTCGAAATAGCTACTCCCATAACAAGTTATCATGAGCATAATAAAGAAGTGAGTGGCAAACACCTTCTTGAACGCATTAAGCAGGGAGAAAAAGTAGCCCTAGTAAGCGATGCAGGAATGCCATCTATTTCAGATCCAGGCTATGAACTGACCGCCGCTGTAATCAGAGAAGGCTTAACCGTTGTTCCGCTGCCTGGCGCAAATGCTGCGCTGACCGCTCTTATTGCTTCAGGTCTTGCTCCTCAGCCATTTTATTTTTACGGCTTTTTAAGCCGGCATAAAAAAGAAAAGAAATGGCAGCTAGCTGAGTTGAATAAAGTGCGTGACACGTTTATTTTGTATGAATCACCGCATCGCTTGAAGGATACCCTCTCCCTTATGGCTGAAATATTAGGAGAGAGCCGAAAAATTGTATTGTGCCGGGAACTGACAAAGAAATTTGAAGAGTTTCTGCGAGGAACCATTTCAGAGGCACTCGTTTGGTCAAAAGAAGAAGAAATTCTAGGGGAATTTTGTTTAATCGTTGAAGGGAACGAAGAGGCGGAGGAAGAGGAAGCCGATGAATGGTGGTCCTCTTACTCTGTGGTTGATCATGTTGACTATTACATTAATGAAAAGAATCTGTCTTCAAAAGAAGCTATTAAACAGACGGCTGTTGATCGGAATATGGGAAAACGGGATGTGTACCAAACTTATCATATAAAATAAAAAAACGAGCCGCACCGGCTCGTTTTTATTATTTTGTAGAAGCAAATGACTCGGAAATTTCTTTCATCAATTGTTCTGCACCTTCACGGCTAAGAATTAATTTTCCGCCTGCAAGCTTGATATTATCATCAGAAACTTCACCTGTAATGTGGCAAGTCATGCTAGGTTTATATTTTTTAAGAATGATTTTGTCGTCGTCTACGTAAATTTCTAACGCATCCTTTTCAGCAATCCCTAATGTACGGCGAAGTTCGATTGGGATAACCACCCGTCCTAATTCGTCAACTTTACGAACAATACCTGTTGATTTCATTTTTTTTGCTCCTTCCAAACTAATTTATTTAAAATATAAAGCTTAATCGTCAATTTTCGACATATTTTTCACTTATGATCTTATCATACCAGCTATTCCCAACGTCGTCAACAAGAAAATGTAATTTTACCAGGGAATGTAAAGCGCTTGAAATGCTGATATAACAAGGTTTTTAAGTTTTGAGTAATAAATTGGAAATGAAAAATAAAAAAAATGTCGAATTAATTGAGTTCCATGTCGAATCCTTTAAAATTAACTAAGATAAGAGAGTTTAATATTTACAATTGTCGTTGAATAAGAGAAAATAAAAGAAGTGGCTCTTTAACCATATCTTATGTATATTTTTTTTGTATAATAGTCATAATGTCAATAAAATTTAGTATGAATTGTCCGCTAGGGGCATGAATGTAAAAGAAAGCTCTCAACCGCCGGGTGAGGGCTTTTCTACATAAGAATCAGCGTTTTGAGGAGGGGTACAAGATGAATGATCAAAAGAACACATTTTATCTAACGACACCGATTTATTATCCGAGTGGAAATCTTCATATCGGACATGCTTATACAACGGTAGCAGGTGACGCTATGGCGCGTTATAAGAGACTTCGCGGATTTGATGTCATGTACTTAACAGGTACAGATGAGCATGGACAAAAAATTCAACGCAAAGCGGAAGAAACAGGCGTAACTCCGCAGCAATATGTCGACAATATTGTCTCTGGCATTCAAGAGTTATGGAACAAGCTAGACATCTCTTATGATGATTTCATTCGTACAACACAGACTCGTCACAAGGACATTGTCGAAAAAATCTTTAAACAGCTATTAGATCAAGGCGATATTTATCTAGACGAATATGAGGGCTGGTACTGTACACCGTGTGAGTCTTTCTTTACAGAACGCCAATTGGAAAATGGCAACTGTCCAGACTGCGGCCGCCCTGTTGAGAAGGTAAAAGAACAATCTTATTTCTTCAAGATGAGCAAGTATGCAGATCGTCTGCTAAAGTATTACGAGGAGAATCCAGACTTTATTCAGCCGGAATCTCGTAAAAATGAAATGATTAATAACTTTATTAAGCCAGGGCTAGAGGATTTAGCTGTATCCCGAACAACTTTTGACTGGGGTATCAAGGTGCCAGGGGATCCAAAGCATGTTATTTACGTATGGATCGATGCGCTTTCTAACTATATTACTGCTCTTGGATATGGAACGGATCATGATGAGAAGTACCAAAAATATTGGCCGGCTGATGTACACCTTGTCGGCAAGGAAATTGTGCGCTTCCATACAATTTATTGGCCAATTATGCTGATGGCGCTTGATTTGCCTCTTCCTAAAAAGGTATTTGCCCATGGATGGCTGCTCATGAAAGATGGAAAGATGTCGAAGTCAAAAGGCAATGTAGTCGATCCAGTTACGTTGATTGACCGTTATGGACTCGATGCTCTTCGTTATTATTTACTGCGTGAGGTGCCATTCGGTTCAGATGGCGTCTTTACACCAGAAGGCTTCGTTGAACGCATTAATTACGATCTAGCTAACGATTTAGGTAACTTATTAAATCGTACTGTTGCCATGATCAATAAATATTTTCATGGTGTAATCCCAACATACAAAGGGTCAACTGGAGAGTTTGATCAACAGCTTGAGCAAATGAACATGGAAACAGTGAAACAATATGAAGAAGCGATGGAGAAGATGGAATTTTCCGTTGCATTGTCAGCCCTCTGGCAGCTTGTTAGCCGTACGAATAAGTATATTGATGAAACACAGCCATGGGTACTTGCTAAAGCGGAAGAGAAAGAGAAACTCGGCGATGTCATGGTTCATTTAGCAGAATCTTTACGCAGAATGGCTGTTATGCTAAAACCATTCTTGACACAAACACCGAAGAAGATTTTCGAACAGTTGAACATTCAAGATGAACAGCTGCAATTATGGGACAGCCTGTCTCAATTCGGATTGATACCAGAAGGAACAACAGTCGTGAAAAAAGGAGAGCCAATTTTCCCTCGCCTTGATATTGAGGAAGAAATTGCCTACATCAAAGAGAAAATGCAAGGCACTCCCGAGAAAAAAGAAGAACCGAAAGAAGAGCCAAAGGTTGAACTAGCTGATGAAATTACCATTGATGACTTCATGAACATTGATTTAAGATCCGCAACGGTTATTGCTGCAGAGCCAGTTAAAAAAGCTGATAAATTATTAAAGCTTCAATTGGATCTTGGCTTTGAAAAGCGCCAGGTCGTTTCCGGGATTGCTGAATTTTACAAGCCAGAAGAACTAGTCGGCCGTAAAGTAATCGTCGTCGCTAACTTAAAGCCAGTTAAATTACGTGGGGAATTATCACAAGGCATGATCCTTGCTGGTAAAGCTGATGGCGTATTATCATTAGTTAGTGTGGATGAAAACTTGCCAAATGGTTCGCGGATTAAATAAATGAGTCGATTGAAAAACATAGAATGTTTCACGTGGAACAATTATTCGACGGAAACGTCTATGTTTTTCTTTTAGAAAGGATGAAAAGATTGTTATTCGATACACATGTTCATTTAAATGCTGAACAATATAAAGAAGATATAGCAGAAGTAATTGAACGGGCTCAAGAAGCAGGCGTAGAAAACATGGTCGTGGTCGGCTTTGATCGCCTAACAATTGAAAAAGCACTTGAACTAATTGAAAAGTATGACTTTTTATATGCAAGTGTCGGCTGGCATCCGGTTGATGCAATCGACATGAAAGAAGAGGATCTCGCTTGGCTGGAAGAGCTGGCGGCACATCCGAAAGTCGTTGCCTTAGGGGAGATGGGGCTTGACTACCATTGGGACAAGTCGCCCAAAGATGTTCAGAAAGAAGTATTTCGCAAGCAAATCCAGCTAGCTAAAAAAGTGAAGCTCCCCATCATTATTCATAATCGGGAAGCCACACAGGATATCGTTGAGATTTTGAAGGAAGAAGGAGCCGAGGAAGTAGGCGGCATTATGCATTGCTTCAGTGGCAGTGTTGAAACAGCCCGTGAATGTGTAGATATGAACTTTTACATCTCTCTTGGCGGTCCCGTGACCTTTAAAAATGCCAAAAAGCCAAAAGAGGTGGCAGCCGATATTCCACTTGATAAGCTGCTAATTGAAACGGACTGTCCGTATCTCGCTCCCCACCCTTATCGCGGCAAGCGCAATGAGCCGGCTTATGTAAAATTAGTAGCAGAACAAATTGCTGAACTGAAAGGAATAAACTACGAAGAAGTGGCACAAGCAACAACAGAAAATGCCCGTAAGCTGTTTCGTATTGAGCGGTGAGTGATAAGATGAAAATAAAAGAAATTATTGTTGTAGAAGGAAAAGACGATACAACAGCGATTAAGAGGGCAGTGAATGCCGATACGATAGAAACGAATGGTTCGGCGGTGTCAGATGCTGTGATTGAGAGAATTAAGCTGGCACACGAGACGAGAGGGGTTATTATTTTTACGGATCCCGATTATCCCGGAGAACGGATTAGGCACATTGTTGCCGAGCAGGTGCCCGATTGCAAGCATGCTTTCTTGCCAAAGCACGAAGCCATTGAAAAGAGAGGGAGAGGTGTTGGGGTCGAGCACGCATCTGTAGAAGCAATCCGCAAAGCCCTAAAAGATGCCCAGACGGTAGAAAAAGAAGCCGCAGAGCAAATTTCAAAAGAAGATTTGGTGGATGCTGGACTTATTGGAGGGCCTCAGGCAAAAGAAAGAAGGCAGAAGCTCGGCGAAAAGCTTCGGATTGGCTATACGAACGGCAAGCAGTTATACAAACGCCTGCTGATGTTCCAAATTACACAGGAACAGTTTGCTCGCGCTTTAAAAGAAGTGTTGCAGGAGGAAAAAACATGAAAGATATTGCCACCCCTACGCGAACGAAAGAGATCTTAGAAAAATACGGTTTTTCTTTCAAAAAGAGCCTAGGACAAAACTTTTTAGTCGACCCGAATATTTTGCGTAGAATTACAGAAACAGCTGAGCTGACAAAAGAAACAGGAGCAATCGAAATTGGCCCTGGAATTGGCGCTTTGACTGAACATTTAGCTCGTACGGCGGGAAAAGTAGTAGCCTTTGAAATTGACCAGCGGCTTTTGCCGGTTCTATCTGATACGCTTTCTCCTTATGATAATGTAAAAATCATTCACGAAGATATATTAAAAGCAGATGTGGCGCAAATCACGGAGCAAGAATTTTCCGATTTTGAACAGCTGATGGTAGTAGCTAATTTGCCTTATTATATTACAACACCCATTATCATGAAGCTGCTTGAAGACAAAGTCCCTTTTAAGGGGATGGTGGTGATGCTTCAAAAGGAAGTGGCTGATCGCATTTCAGCTAAGCCGGGCACGAAAGATTACGGCTCGCTTTCGATTGCTATTCAATATTATATGGAAGCAACGACCGCTTTTATCGTACCTAAAACCGTCTTTATGCCGCAGCCAAATGTTGACTCTGCCATTATTAAGCTGCTTAGAAGAGAGCGTCCGGCTGTAGAAGTGACGAATGAAGAGTTTTTCTTTACCGTTACCCGCGCTTCTTTTGCCCAGCGCCGGAAGACCATTTTAAATAACTTAACGAATCAATTGCCTGCCGGAAAGGAAAAAAAAGAGCAGATCTTAGAGGCGCTTCAGCAAGCCGAAATAGAACCGTCGAGGAGAGGAGAGTCCCTTTCACTTGAGGAATTTGCCCGACTCGCCAATGCTCTTTATCCTGTTTTTGATTAAGAAGTATCCGCCTCATTATCGGGGCGGATATTTTATTTTCAGGGCTGTTTTTTATCAGCTATATATCTGTATTCCCCAATTATACTTCTCTTGCATAGGATAACTAGAAGAGTAAAAATTAACGGGGATGATCACATGGTGATTCGTATTAATTCTATTGTTAGCCGCCCGTCTTATGGGAATGACATATTGTTCCGGGTAATGGAGATTAAAGAGACAGAGGAAGGCAAAATAGCGATTTTATCAGGAGAAGATTATCGGCTGATTGCAGATGCCCCGTTCTCCGATTTATTAGAAGTAGACCCCGATGAGCAGCAGAGAATGACACGTGATACGAGGATGCGTGAAGAACAATCGCTGCATTTATTTAGACAAGAACTAGAGCTAATTAAGGAAAGACAGGAGTACAGGGCAACAAAGTGTTATCGGAATGAAAATGACGTTTTTCAAATACCAGGCAGGGTACTCCACATGGACGGCGATCCTAACTATTTAAAAAAATGCTTAGCTGCTTATGAAAAAATCGGCCTTCCCGTTTATGGAGTACACTGCCTGGAAGAAGAAATGCCGCAGAAAATTTTATCGTTAATTGATGAATATCGTCCAGATATATTAGTCATCACTGGTCATGACTCTTATTCGAAAACGAAGGGAAGTAAATCAGATATAAATGCATATCGTCACTCAAAATACTTTGTTCAAACTGTTCGGCTGGCGCGAAAGAAAATTCCGCATCTAGATCAGTTAGTTATTTTTGCCGGGGCCTGTCAATCGCATTTTGAGTCCTTAATCCGGGCGGGGGCCAACTTTGCCAGTTCGCCCTTTCGTGTAAATATTCATGCACTCGATCCTGTTTATATTTCATCTAAAATCGGTTTTACGCCGTTTAACGAGCTTGTAGATGTACGCGAAGTACTTAGAAACACACTGACAGGAAATAAAGGGCTCGGCGGAATTGAAACGAAGGGATTGCTTCGGGTTGGCATGCCTTTTCAGCCTCCTGAAGAGGAATAAAGAACGCTAAAAAACAATTTTGTCATGGTTATTGAATTATTGGGCACGCTAAAAATATGATGAAAAAAGCAGGTTTTTGTAAAATAAAAAACGTTGACAAAAGGGGGCACTGGTTGATAAAATATTTTATTTATTTGACTTGCTATTTAAATCATGGTATTATAAAAATAGTGAGGTGGAAGCGGATGCCAAAAACATTAGCCGACATTAAAAAATCTCTTGATTCAAATTTAGGAAAAAGACTGTTGTTGAAGGCAAACGGGGGACGCCGAAAAACGATTGAGCGATCTGGTGTTCTAGCTGAAACATACCAAGCAGTCTTCGTAGTAGAGTTAGATCAAGATGAAAACGCATTTGAAAGAGTGTCATACAGCTATGCAGATGTGTTGACAGAAACAGTAGAATTAACATTTGAAGACGCAGCAGGAAGCGCCGTTTAAGTTTGCAGTAAACAATATTGTTTACTGCTTTTTTATTTGTTTTAAAAATAAAGGGATGTATTCTAATTTACTTTTGAGTCAACTAAGTGCTCCAGGAATACTTAACTTTTCCCTGTAGACGCCAAAAACAAACTTTTTGAGAGAGGAACATGGTCTGTCGGGACTGGTCAAGGCCTTCTGGATTGGTTGTCTTCCAGTTCTTCAGCCAGCTTGTCTTATGTTTGACGTCGATAATCGGTGCTCTCCGCATTTGATGCTTCCCTTCATTTTCCGCTAATCGTTTTAAACGGGCTGGTTAAGCTATAAATGGCGGCAGAAGGAGGAAAACGAATGGGCAGAAGAAGAGGGATTATGTCTGACCAATTGAAGGAAGAGCTTGCGAAAGAGCTAGGGTTTTATGACACTGTTCAACGGGAAGGCTGGGGCGGAATTACAGCTCGTGATGCTGGCAACATGGTAAAGAGAGCAATTGAACTTGCAGAAAACCACCTCGTTAACAAGCGCTGACACGGTAGTTGACTTCTAACTGAAACGCCGCTAAGAGATCGGGGAGGAAACCCGGTCTCTTTTTATATAGAAAATTACTCCATCCTACATCATATTTACAACTCCTAATCGACTTTATGATAAAATAAGCTAAACTAATTGTATTGTGCACAAAGTAGGTGGCTATTGTGAAGATAATGATGAAAGCACCAGCGAAAATTAACTTAACGCTTGATGTGCTGCATAAACGTGCGGATGGATACCATGAAGTTGAAATGATTATGACAACGGTGGATCTGGCGGACCGCATAGAACTGGAACCGCTCGCAAAAGATGAAATTAAAATTATATCCCATAACCGTTTTGTTCCGGACGATAAACGGAATTTAGCTTATCAGGCAGCCATGCTGCTGAAAGAAAGATACAGCATTCGTTCAGGTGTAGCAATCGGCATTGAAAAGGTTATTCCAGTAGCTGCCGGTTTAGCAGGAGGCAGCAGTGATGCTGCGGCGACATTAAAAGGGTTAAACCGAATGTGGAATTTAGGATTAAACCTGGATGAATTAGCAGCGCTTGGATCAGAGATTGGTTCCGATGTTTCTTTTTGTGTGTATGGCGGCACAGCTTTAGCAAAGGGACGTGGAGAAAAAATACAGCATCTTCCGTCTCCGCCAAACTGTTGGGTGGTCCTGGCCAAGCCGACCATTGGAGTATCAACAGCAGAAGTATATAAAAACTTAAAAATCGATGGGCTCCGTCATCCTGATACAAAAGCGATGATGACTGCGATTCAAACGAAGGATTATCAAAAGATGTGCGCTAACCTTGGCAATGTTCTAGAATCTGTTACCTTAAAGCTCTATCCGGAAGTGGCGCAGATTAAAGAACAGATGGAACGCTTTGGGGCAGATGCGGTACTGATGAGTGGAAGCGGACCGACTGTTTTTGGACTCATCCAGCATGATTCTAGAATGCACCGGGTTTGCAACGGCTTAAGAGGATTTTGTGACCAGGTATACGCAGTCCGACTGTTAGGAGAAGGGATTCCTGTTGATTGAATCCGTATATTAAGTTATATTTAAAATTAAATATTCGGATTTACTCCTTAGGAGGGTAGAGTAAAACATGAAGTTTCGTCGAAGTGAACGGTTAATTGATATGACACATTACTTATTAGAACATCCGCAGCAGCTAGTTTCACTTACTTTTTTTGCTGAACGGTACGGATCAGCAAAATCGTCTATTAGTGAGGACTTGTCTATTGTGAAGGAAACGTTTGAACAGCGTGGCATCGGCTCGCTTCAAACTATTCCCGGAGCAGCTGGCGGTGTGAAGTATTTCTCGAAAGTCAGTGAAATGGAAGCACGAAAGTTTATCGCAGAGCTCTGTGAGCAAATTGAAAATCCAGAAAGGCTGCTTCCGGGCGGTTATCTATATATGATGGATTTGCTTGGTCATCCGCAAGTTATTCACCAAGTTGGCAAGCTCCTTGCCTCAGCGTATGCAGGAATGGACATCGACGCCATTATGACAGTTGCCACGAAAGGCATCCCTATTGCCCATGCTATTGCTTCGCATTTAAATGTTCCAGTCGTTGTGGTTCGCAGAGACAGCAAGGTAACAGAAGGTCCAACTGTAAGCATTAATTACGTATCAGGATCTACGAAGCGAATTCAGACGATGGTGCTGGCGAAGCGTAGTTTGAAGGAAGGTTCCAAAGTGCTGCTTGTCGATGATTTTATGAAAGCAGGCGGAACCATTAATGGAATGATCAGCCTGCTCGCTGAGTTTAATGCATCAGTAGCGGGAATTGCTGTGCTAGTGGAAGCGGAGCATGACGAGGAAAGACTCGTGGAGGACTACATATCTCTTGTTAAGCTTCAAGATGTAAATGTTCGTACGTCTGCTATTTCTGTAGTAGAAGGAAATTATTTTTCCGAAAATATACAGTTTTCATAAGGAGAGGTTAACATGAAAGTAGTAGCAACAAACCAAGCACCAGCGGCTATTGGGCCATATTCTCAAGGGATTATTGTCAACAATATGTTTTACAGCTCTGGTCAAATTCCATTAACACCTGCAGGGGAACTAGTGAATGGAGATGTAACAGAGCAAACTCACCAAGTATTCAAGAATCTTCAAGCTGTACTGGCTGAAGCAGGCGCTTCACTAGATAGCGTTGTAAAGGCGACAGTTTTTATTGCGGATATGGAAGAGTTTGCGGCAGTAAACGATGTGTATAGCCAATACTTTGGCGATCACAAACCAGCTCGCTCTTGTGTAGAGGTAGCAAGATTGCCGAAAGATGTAAAAGTAGAGATTGAAGTCATCGCACTCGTAAAATAACAGCAAGTATGAGCTTTAAGACAAACGCTCTCTTTCTTTATTGTTTTTTGATCAGGCAAGCGTTTTCAAAACAAACATAGAGATAATCTGTATTCTGACACTCGTGAAACAATCACGAGTGTTTTTTATATAAAAAAAAGTAAAATTTTTTCAAAAAAAAGAAGGAATATTTAAAATATTATTGAATAGTTAGTTTAGGCTTTTTATATAGGGGAAAAAGGGGTGAACAGAGTGGAAGTAACTGATGTGAGACTAAGACGTGTAAATACGGACGGCCGCATGAGAGCGATTGCATCTATTACGTTGGACAATGAATTTGTTATTCATGATATCCGTGTAATTGATGGCAACAATGGTTTATTCGTAGCCATGCCAAGCAAACGCACACCAGATGGAGAATTTCGTGATATTGCTCATCCGATCAACTCCAACACACGCGGTAAAATCCAGGATGCTGTTTTAGCTGAGTATCACCGTTTGGGAGAATTAGAAGAAGTGGAATTAGAAGAAGCAGGAGCTTCATAAAATTAAATGCAACAAGAGCCTACTTCAAATGTATGGCTCTTTTTTAGTGCGGAAATTTCCTCTTTTTCCACTCTTTTTATCCTCTTGGAATCTTCTTTCTTCGCTTCCTTTAAAAAATTCGAATATTCATTGACAAAAATTTGTCGTTTTTTAAGCTGTCTTGAAATAAGAGCCCTTTTAAGATATAGTCAATAAGGATAAAAAGTTATAGGGGGACCCTCAATGACGAATATTTATGCTGTCATTCTTGCAGCAGGAAAAGGCACGCGTATGAAGTCTAAGCTTTATAAAGTGTTACACCCTGTCTGCGGTAAACCGATGGTAGAACATGTAATTGATCAAATATCCGATTTACATACACATAAAATTGTTACAATTGTTGGCCATGGAGCAGAGAAAGTCAAAGGCTATCTTGGAGAGAAAAGCGAGTTTGCTTTGCAAGAAGAGCAGCTTGGCACCGCTCATGCAGTCATGCAGGCGGAAGAGATCCTCGGTAAAGAAGAGGGTTGTACACTTGTTGTTTGTGGTGATACACCTCTTATTAAGTCTTCCACTATGGAGGCGCTTGTAAACTTTCACACGGAACAACAGGCAAAAGCGACTATTTTAACAGCTTATACGGATCGGCCTGATGGTTACGGGCGAATCATCCGCAATGAGCAAGGAATGGTTGAGAAAATCGTTGAGCATAAAGATGCAACAGACGAGGAACGGAAAGTGAAAGAAATTAATACAGGCACTTATTGTTTCGATAATCGTTATTTATTTGAGACGTTGAAGAAAGTATCGAATGATAATGCCCAAGGCGAATATTATTTGCCAGATGTTATTGAAATCCTTCAGAAGGCCGGAGAGAAAGTAGCCGCCTATCAAACAGACGATTTCAATGAAACACTTGGTGTAAACGATCGTGTAGCTTTAAGCCAAGCAGAAAAAATTATGCGTGAACGTATTAATGAGCAGCACATGCGCAATGGAGTGACTCTCGTCAGTCCAGAAAATACATTTATCGGTCCAGACGTAGTGATTGGTTCAGATACTATTATTCATCCTGGAACAGTATTGTCTGGAAACACTTCTATTGGTGCTGATTGCGAAATCGGTCCAAATAGTGAGATTAACAATTGCCAAGTTGGAGATAGCACCGTTATTCGCCATTCTGTGGCTGCTGATAGTGAAATTGGATCTCGTGTGGCGATCGGGCCATTTGCACACATTCGTCCAGCATCTCAAATCAGCGATGAAGCGAAGATCGGTAATTTCGTTGAGATTAAGAAATCTGTCTTTGGAAAAGGCAGCAAAGCCTCTCACTTAAGCTATATTGGCGATGCTGAAGTGGGAAGTGGCGTTAACCTTGGCTGTGGTTCTATTACAGTGAATTACGACGGAAAAAATAAATTCTTAACTAAGATTGAAGACGATGCATTCATCGGCTGCAATTCTAACCTTGTAGCTCCTGTTACGGTAGGCAAAGGGGCATATGTAGCAGCCGGCTCTACTATTACGAACGATGTGCCTGGTGAAGCTTTAGCCATTGGCCGCGCTCGTCAAGTGAACAAAGAAAAGTATGTAGAAAAGTTAAATCTTAAAAAATAAAGGCGGAGGTCCACCCATGCATAATCAGTATTTAGACCCTAAGTTGAAAATCTTTTCTCTCAATTCTAACCGCAAACTCGCTGAAGAAATTGCCGAAATTATTGGCGTAGAATTAGGGAAATGTTCAGTGAAACGTTTTAGCGACGGAGAGATACAAATTAACATTGAAGAGAGCATTCGCGGCTGCGACGTATACGTTGTTCAATCAACGAGTGCACCGGTCAATGAAAATCTAATGGAACTACTCATTATGATTGACGCTCTAAAAAGAGCTTCTGCTAAAACGATCAATATTGTTATTCCTTACTATGGTTATGCACGTCAGGACCGCAAAGCCCGCGCTCGCGAACCAATCACTGCAAAATTGGTAGCTAACTTACTTGAAACAGCTGGAGCAACTCGCGTAATTACGCTTGATCTACATGCACCGCAAATTCAAGGATTCTTTGATATGCCAATTGATCACTTAATGGGTGTACCAATCTTGTCTGATTACTTTAAAGGGAAAAACTTCAGCGGAGATGACGTTGTTATCGTTTCCCCAGATCATGGTGGAGTAACACGTGCACGTAAAATGGCCGACCGTTTAAAAGCACCAATTGCTATTATCGACAAGCGCCGTCCAAGACCAAATGTAGCTGAAGTAATGAACATCGTTGGGAATATCGATGGAAAAATTGCTATCTTGATTGACGATATTATCGATACAGCTGGTACCATTACACTTGCAGCTAATGCGCTGGTCGAAAACGGAGCAAAAGAAGTATATGCTTGTTGTACGCATCCTGTACTTTCAGGCCCAGCGATCGAACGTATTCAAAACTCTAACATTAAAGAACTTGTTATTACAAACTCAATTGCTCTCCCAGAAGAGAAAAAGACTGACAAAATTGTAGAGCTTTCCATTGCACCATTAATCAGTGAAGCCATCATTCGTGTTCACGAAGAACAATCCGTCAGCACATTATTTGATTAATAGAAAAGCGGAGGGCGCTTGTTCAGCACGATAGCGGATTGGAGCTCTCGACGAGAAGTTGTTTTCCAAACTTCGACAGAGAGAGCGAAATCAGCGTACGTGCTAGCGTCTGCAGCTGGACAATAGAAAAGTGGAAGGTGCTCGATCAGCACGATAGGAGGTTGGAGGAATTTCTGTTGGAGTCGTTCTTTGACTCCTGCAGAAATTCCGAAACCGCCGTACGTGCTAGCGCCTGCAACTGGACAAGGAAAAGCGAAGGGCGCTTGTTCAGCGGCGTATGGACTGGACGGCTCCGCATGAGATAAAGGAAATACGAAGAGCGACAGCGATTCGATGTTGACTTATCGCAAGAAGGAGCAGGAAGTCCACTGGCCGCTAAGCACCTGTAGCTGGACAATAGAAAAGCGGAGCCGACTGTTCTGGGGCGACAAGCATAAGCCAAGCCGAATACTCTCGCTCTAATAAATAGCCTTTCCTTCAAAAATCCATTTTTTGGATATAAGGGGAAAGGCTATTTATTTTGACTTTGTAGGAGACTAGAGTAGTCAAGCGATGGGGGTACTGCCAATATGTATATAACTGAAAGAACCGTCAAGCAATAAAAAGGTCTTATCTACGCTTTTTATGTTTAGCCACGACACAATAAGGGAATAGATGGTTTAGGACAGAAGTTTCAGACAGAGATCATAATACAGGAAGGTGAGTTTCTCTAATGAGTTCAGTACTTGAAGCAAGAAAGCGTAATGAATTTCAGCGATCGGCTAAAACCGAGCTGCGAGAGAGTGGAAATTTCCCTGCTGTTGTTTATGGGAAAGATGTTGAGTCAGAGTCCGTTTTTGTGAATGAAGGAGATTTCTTCAAAGTGATTAAAGAAGTTGGCCGTAACGGGGTCATTGCTTTAGCCGTAGACGGAAAACAACATAACGTTATTTTACACGATTATCAACAAGACCCAATTAAAAATTATATCGTTCACGCTGATTTCCTGGCAGTAGATTTATCATCTGAGATGACGTCCAATGTTCGAGTTGATTTAGAAGGAGAAGCCGCTGGGGCAAAAGAGGGCGGAGTCGTTCAGCAGCCGCTATTCGAGCTTTCAGTGACAGCAAAGGTTAGTGAGTTTCCTGAAAGTGTGGCAGTGGATGTTTCTAATTTAAATATCGGTGACAGTCTGTCTATCAGTGATATCCGCAATAGCCAGCCATTTACTATTAATCATGAAGATGATGAAGTCATCGTATCTGTGCTTGCTCCGCGTGTCGAAGAAGCGTCTGAGGAAACTAATCAGGAAGCTTCAGAAGCAGAGACTGAAACGGAAGCGAAAGCTGAGCAAGAATAATATAAAGAGAGAGGTCCCTCCTTTCCGTAATGGAGCGGGCCTCTTTTTTGCGAAAGAAAGAAGATAGGGTTTATAATTAAGCGTATAATTTCTGACTCATGTGCGTTATACTTAAATTAATTTATTGAAGAAAAAATTCGAGGTGCGCAAAATGAAGCTAGTCGTTGGTCTCGGCAATCCGGGAGCAAAATATGCAGGTACGAGGCATAATATCGGTTTTGATGTAATTGAAGAGTTAGCCGAGCGGTTTAATTCACCCCTTACAGAAGCAAAGCATAAAGGCATTTATTCCATTGTGCGGAAGGGGACAGAGAAAGCTATTTTACTTAAGCCGCTTACATATATGAATCTGTCAGGAGAAAGCATTGGAGAGGTCATGCGCTATTACGACGTGGCAGCAGAAGAGGTAGTCGTGATTTACGATGACTTGGACTTGCCGGTCGGTCGTATTCGTCTCCGTCAAAAAGGCAGTGCAGGCGGGCACAATGGAATTAAGTCGACCATTGCTCATCTTGGCACGCAGAATTTTAATCGTATCCGTATTGGCATTGACCGTCCAACTCCGCCTATGAAGGTTGTTGATTACGTATTAGGAAGATTTACAGAAGAAGAACAAGAGAAAATGAAGCAAGCCGTTTCAAAAAGTGCAGACGCAGTAGAAGCATGGCTGGAAAAACCGTTTCTTGAAGTAATGAACGAATATAACATTCAGATATGAATAAATGCTTTCTTCTTTGCCTATACTAACGTTAGCCATACATAACAAAAGTGAGCAGCAAAGGAGGAGGCACATGGCCATTCATTACGTTTGCCGCCATTGCGGAACGATGGTTGGAAGCCTTAAGCAACCAGTTGTATCTAGCCGCCGGCTTGGCATCAATGCACTGACGGAGGACGAAAGAATAGAGATGGTTCATTACGACTCTGAAGGAAACGTAAAGATCATGACAATATGTGAAGATTGCGAGGAATCTCTTCAAAGAAACCCTGATTTTCACCAATATGATTACTTTATACATTAAAAACAGCTTTGGACAGCGATCCAAAGCATTTTTCTGTTTTCTGCCGGGGCAACAAATAGAAAGCCTTGGTTGGAGGGGCAGTAAAAGTGTCCATTTAAGGGGAGGAAGAAAGCGTGAATAGTTTACAACAAATTCTCTTACGGAATCATGATATTCAATCTATTCTTGATGGGGTATCAGGCGGGCTAAAAGAACAATTAGCTGCCGGTCTTTCGGGATCATCTCGAGCCCTTTTTATAGCGGCTGCTTATGAGAAAACAGGCAGGCCTACCGTCGTCGTAACGTATAACCTGCTTCAAGCTCAAAAGCTGTACGACGATTTACTTCAGTTTGTTGACGAGCGAGAAGTGTATTTATATGCAGCGAATGAGTTAATAGCCGCTGAAATTAGCGTGGCAAGTCCTGAGCTGCGAGCGCAGCGAATTGAAGTGCTAAATCATATGGTTCATCAGGCAAAAGGGATTTATATCGTGCCTGTTGCTGGACTGCGAAAACTGCTGCCGCCTAAAGAGAGATGGGCCAGCTTGCAAAAAACAATTGAACTTGGAAAAGAAATTGATTTGGACGAAACGATCCATCAGTTCGTGCAAATGGGTTATCAACGCACGGATATGGTATATGCACCTGGAGAATTCAGTGTGCGCGGCGGTATTATTGATATTTACCCATTGACGATTGAGCACCCTGTTCGCATTGAGCTATTTGATACAGAAGTAGATTCGATTCGTACATTTTCTATGGAGAACCAGCGCTCTATTGAAAATAAGAATAAGATTGATATTAGCCCTGTTACAGAAACGCCGTATTCTTCGGAACAGCTTTTAGTATTATCACAACGGTTAGAGGAAGTTTTACAAGACTCACTGAAAAAAGTTAAAAAGGCTGAAACGAAACAGCTGATGAAAGAAAATATCGGCTTTGAAATTGACCGTTTAAAGCAAGGCATCCTAATAGAAGGATTAGCTAAATACACGGCCTTAATGTATGAAAACCCAATGAGTTTAACCGATTATTTACCAGATGACGGCCTTGTATTCTTCGATGAGATTAGCCGAATTAATGAAATGAATGATTCCCTGCAACAAGAGGAAGCTGAATGGTATACATCGCTGTTAGAAGAGGGGAAAATCCTCCATGACATTAAATTGTCTTACCATTTTGGAGAGTTGTTATCCACTATCCGTCAGCCAATTATTTACCTTGCGCTGTTTTTGCGTAAGGTTGCTCATACGCGCCCTGAAAATATTGTTAATTTTTCCTCGCGGCCAATGCAAGATTTTCACGGTCAGATGAATGTGCTTCATGCAGAAGTAGAGCGCTGGAAAAAGCTTGGAATGACCGTTGTATTTCTTGGCGAAAGTGAGGAGCGGATAGCTAAAATTCAACGTGTTTTAGCAGATTATGAGATTGAAGCCTCTAGTTCACTAGAGAAAAACAGTATTATAGAACAGGCTGTGCAAGTCAGCCGCGGAACTTTAACAGCAGGGTTTGAATTTCCTGCGCTACATCTTGCGGTTATTACAGAGAAGGAATTATTCAATAAAAAACCAAAAAGCAGCAAGCGGCGTCAAAAACTGTCTAATGCCGAGCGAATTAAAAGCTATTCGGAACTAAAGCCGGGAGATTACGTGGTTCATGTGAATCATGGTATCGGAAAATATTTAGGGATTGAAACGCTTGAAATTAAAGGAGTACACAAAGACTATTTAAATATTAAATATCAGGGAACAGACCAGCTGTATGTTCCGGTTGAACAAATTGAGCTCGTTCAGAAATACGTAGGTTCAGAAGGAAAAGAGCCAAAAGTATATAAATTAGGCGGCAGCGAATGGAAACGGGTTAAGAGCAAAGTTCAATCATCCGTTCAAGACATTGCAGATGATTTAATCAAACTTTATGCCGAGAGAGAAGCGGCTAAAGGATACGCATTCTCGCCTGATGGAGAAATGCAGAGGGAATTCGAAGCAGCTTTTTCCTATGAAGAAACAGAAGATCAAATTCGTTCAATTAACGAGATTAAAATGGACATGGAAAAAGAACGGCCAATGGATCGCCTTCTTTGTGGAGATGTTGGATATGGAAAAACAGAAGTAGCCATTCGAGCCGCTTTTAAAGCCATTGCTGACGAGAAACAAGTCGCTTTTCTTGTGCCAACCACTATTCTGGCTCAACAGCATTTTGAAACGTTAAGCGAGCGTTTCCGGGACTTTCCGATTGAGATTGGTCTACTGAGCCGCTTCCGTTCCCGAAAACAACAAACCGAGACGATTAAAGGCCTTAAAAATGGCACGGTAGATATCGTTGTCGGCACACACCGCTTGTTATCGAAAGATATTCAATACCATGATCTTGGGCTGTTAATTGTGGATGAAGAGCAGCGTTTTGGTGTGACACATAAAGAGAAAATCAAACAGCTGAAGACAAATATAGATGTCTTAACACTGACAGCGACACCGATTCCACGGACTCTTCATATGTCCATGCTTGGTGTTCGGGACTTATCTGTTATTGAAACGCCACCAGAGAATCGTTTTCCTGTACAAACATACGTAGCAGAACTGAATCCTGCCTTAATTAGAGAAGCGATTGAGCGAGAGCTCGCCCGGGAAGGACAAGTATTTTACTTGTATAACCGTGTAGAGGATATTGAACGAAAAGCAGATGAAATTGCTATGCTTGTCCCAGATGCCAAAGTGGCTTACGCACACGGCCAGATGACGGAAAGAGAGCTTGAAACAGTGATCTTAAGCTTTTTAGAAGGGGAATATGATGTCCTTGTCACGACGACGATTATCGAAACAGGCGTTGATATTCCGAATGTTAATACACTCATTGTCCATGATGCAGACAGGATGGGACTATCCCAGCTTTATCAAATTCGCGGGCGCGTTGGGCGCTCCAATCGGGTAGCCTATGCTTATTTTATGTATCGTAAGGACAAAGTATTATCTGAACAGGCTGAGAAGCGCTTGCAGGCGATTAAAGAATTTACTGAGCTAGGTTCCGGCTTTAAAATTGCCATGCGCGACCTGTCTATTCGTGGGGCAGGAAATTTACTTGGTTCCCAACAGCATGGATTTATCGACTCCGTCGGATTTGATTTATATTCTCAAATGTTGAAGGAAGCCATCGAACAAAAACAAGGAGCAGACAAAAAAGAGACAAAGTCATCGTTTGAAGCGGAAATTTCTATTGATGCTTACATCCCTGATTCTTATATTAAAGACAGCCGTCAGAAAATTGAGATGTATAAACGGTTCAGAAGTATAGAATCATTAGAAGAAGTAGAGGAGTTAAAAGAAGAAATGGTAGACCGTTTTGGTGACTATCCACGTGAGGTGGAAGATCTCTTCAAGGTGGCAGAGATGAAGGTTTATGCGGTTGCTGCTCAACTAGAGTTAATTAAACAAGAAAAAGACTCTGTGTATATATTGATGAATGAAGACGGAACGAAACAAATTGATGGCTCAAAAGTATTCAATATTTGCAATAAACATGGACGAGCAGTGGGGCTTGGAATGGAAGATAGTAAGCTCAAACTGACTATCGATATTAAAAATATGGCAACGGAGACGTGGTTTGGAATTGCCTTCGATATTATAAAAAATTTAGAAACAGCGAAAAAATAGTGGGAAAAACACAACAAAATGTATAGAACTTCCCAGATGATAAATAATAACAATCACAAGGGCAATATCATCGGTCAGGTATCGTTGATTCATTGTCAATCCATCATCTGAGGAAAGTGAGGCAACATAAGATGAAAGCAACTGGTATCGTTCGTCGAATCGACGATTTAGGACGGGTCGTTATCCCAAAAGAAATCCGCCGCACGTTAAGGATCAGAGAAGGGGATCCGTTAGAAATTTTCGTTGATCGCGATGGAGAAGTTATTTTAAAAAAATATTCCCCTATTAGTGAGTTAGGCGATTTCGCTGAGGAGTATGCAGAGGCACTGAATGACAGCTTAAACACGGCTGTATTAATTTGTGACCGTGATGCCATTATTTCGTCTGCTGGAGTATCGAAGAAAGAATATGTAAACAAAAGCATTGGAGAAGTTATTGAAAAAGCAATGGATGATCGGCAAAGCGTACTGCAGCATCCACAATCTCAAGTATCATTTGTAGATGGCCGCGAAGAAAAAGTTCAATCTTACACACTCGCCCCTATTATTGCAGGCGGTGATCCAATTGGAGTAGTCGTTATTTTCTCTGATGAACGCTCAATAGGTGAAGTAGAGAGAAAATCAGCAGAAACGGCTGCCAGCTTCTTAGCTAAACAAATGGAAAGTTAATTGGGAAAGGAAGCAGGAGAAGCACTGCTTCCTTTTTTATGGACAAAAACGTTGAGTGGAGAGAGCGTGTGCTAGTCCGGGGCTAAACAAGGCACTTGCACTTTTCTTGTCCAGTTCCAGTGCCTAGCCCCTCGAGGTCAAATGTTCTGCACCCAAGGAAGTCAAAGAACGACCTCCTGGGTACAGAACATTTGCTAGTCGGGTCTAAACAAGGCACTTGCACTTTTCTATGTAAATATATTAAGTTGGAAGCAGCATGTTTAGAAGGGCAGAGTGCTATATGTTGCCATGGAGAGAGAAAAATTCATTAATGCAGGGAGCAGCCATCTTAACGATAGCGGCTGTGTTTATAAAAGTGTTAAGTGCGGTATACCGGGTCCCATTTCAAAACATCGTTGGTGATATTGGTTTTTATATTTATCAGCAAATATATCCTTTTTACGGAATTGCGAATGCATTAGCTACATATGGGTTTCCTGTTGTTATTTCCAAATTAATAGCTGAATCGGCGGGTGATCCGCGGCGCAGACAAGAAGCTATCCGTCTTTCTTATTATGTAACAAGCTGTACGGGCATTTTACTATGGGGAATTGTTTTTTTCGGGTCAGGCTTTATATCCGGTAAAATGGGAGATCCGTCTTTGCAGCCGCTCCTCCAGATTGTTGCTTTTTCTTTTTTATTCATTCCGTTATTAACAGTGTGGAGGGGCACATTCCAAGGAGATGGAAATATGGTTCCGACAGCTGTTTCACAAACGGTGGAGCAATCAATACGGGTTGGAGCTATTTTATTATTCTCTTATATTCTAATCGGAAGAGGTGCCTCGCTTTACATGGCAGGATCAGGTGCCTTTGCAGGATCGATAGCCGGCAGTTTCGCTGCGATGGCGGTTCTGTTGTACTTCGTGCACAAGAGCGGTTTGATCTCTGAAAGAACAATAAGGCTTGAAAGTACTATAAAGAAGAAAGAAATTCAGCTGCTCTTCATTCAGGCAGCCGCTATTTGCCTGTCGAGTATGGGAATTGTATTATTTCAATTAATTGATTCATTTAATCTATATCATGGATTAATAAAAGAAGGCATGGGGGAATGGGAAGCTAAAATGGCTAAAGGAACGTATGATCGCGGTCAGCCACTTTTGCAGCTTGGCACGACAGCGGCTGCTTCCCTTGCCTTGACCATTGTACCGCTCGTGACATCGGCTTATCGCAGAAACTTTCGTCAGGAGCTGGACAATTATATTCAGCTGGCATTGAAGGTAAGCTTTACATTCGGGCTGGCGGCTACAGCAGGACTCATAAATATTATGGAATCGGTTAATACGATGCTTTTTGAAAACAGCAATGGCTCCTTTGTGCTGTCTGTTTTTTGCACGTCCATTCTCTTTAGTTCGCTTGTGCTTACATTGACGGGGATATTGCAAGGGTTCGGCAAAGACTTTGCACCTGCTTTGGCTGTGTTAACAGGTATGCTTTTTAAATATATTGGCAACGTCGTTCTGATTCCTCTGTTTGGAACAGCTGGAGCAGCTGCTGCTACGTTGTTAGCCTTTGCTTGGATGTCTGTCTTTTTAACCGTTGTTCTTCGGAAAAAGTGGAAAACCGCCTTCATAAAAAAAGAAGCAGCAGGCAAAGCCTTGTTTGCCGTTTTTTGTATGACAGCTGTCTTGCAGGCATGGAGAGTGTTATGGGAGTACATTTTGCCTCTAGAAGAGAGCAACCGAGCAGCAATGGTCGGAATGGCGTTAAGCAGTGTCGCTATCGGAGCATTTATTTTTATTTATTTAATTTTAAAATTAAAGCTTTTTACGGAAGAAGAACTTCAGCAAATTCCTTTCGGCAGCAGACTGAGTAAAAGAATCAGTTAAGCTAAAAAATTACAATAGAAAGAGAGAGGGAACATGACGCCATCTATTACGATTGCCGGTCTCGGCGCCGGAGATATAAACCAGCTGCCTCTTGGTATATATCGTCTATTATTACAATCTGGGAAGGTTTTTACCCGTACACTTGAGCATCCAGTTATTGACGAACTGGAGAAAGAAGGAGTTCGTTTTGAGAGCTTTGATCACATATATGAAAAGCATGATCAATTTGAAGCTGTCTATGAAGAGATTGTTTCCTTATTAATCACGCAAGCTCGGGAACAAGGAAATATTATTTATACAGTTCCAGGGCACCCTATTGTGGCTGAGAAAACAGTGCAGCTTTTACTTGAGAAAGGGCACGTAGGTGAACTGGAAGTCAACATCGCGGGGGGCCATAGTTTTCTTGATGACTTGTTTGCTTCGGTTGGAGCCGATCCAATAGAAGGGTTTCAGTTTCTTGACGGTACAGCCTTAAAAAAGGAAGACATCAATATTTTTCAGCACATTGTCATTGCGCAAGTGTATGATGCATTTGTTGCTTCCGATGTGAAATTAACCTTAATGGAAAAGTATCCAGATGATTATGAAGTGACGATTGTGACAGCCGCAGGAAGCGCACAGCAGCAAACGCAGACGCTGCCTCTTTATGAGTTAGATCGCCAGGTCACGCTGAATAACCTCACGTCCTTATACGTGCCGCCTGTGCGAAAAGAGGAAGACACGTACAAAGAGTTTTCTGTGTTGCGTCAAATCATCGCCACGTTACGTGGACCAGATGGCTGTCCATGGGACCGGGAGCAAACACATACGTCTTTAAAGAAATACTTGATTGAGGAAGCCTATGAATTGCTGGATGCGATTGATCAAGAAGACGATGATCATATGATTGAAGAGCTGGGGGATGTGCTGCTGCAAGTTCTGCTTCATGCGCAAATTGGTGAAGATGAGGGCATGTTCTCCATCGAGGATGTAATCGAATCAATTTCCCGGAAAATGATTCGCCGTCATCCACATGTATTTGGTAATGCAGAGGCAGAAAATGCCGAAGCGGTGGTTTCAAACTGGCAAAAGATCAAGAGTGAGGAAAAAGGAGAAAAACAAGCTTTCCGACTCGATGAAGTAGAAAAAGGACTGCCTGCTTTGCTGCGCGCCTACGAATTCCAAAAGAAGGCGGCCAAAGTAGGATTTGATTGGGATGATGCCAACGGAGCGATTGAGAAGGTATTAGAAGAGTGGCAGGAGTTTCTGGATGAAGTGAAGAATGAAGACAGCAGCAAACAGCTCGATGAATTCGGCGACGTCCTTTTTGCGCTTATTAACGTGGCGCGGTTTTATCATATTCATCCGGAAGAAGCACTCGCTAAAGTGAATGAAAAGTTTTACCGTCGTTTTTCTCATGTAGAAAAACGGGTAAAAGAGAGCGGACGTTCATTTGATGATTTTACGCTAGATGAGCTGGATGCATTTTGGGATGAAGCTAAAAATATAGGTTTGTAAAGGGAGAGAGAACCATGTCGACGATGAGACTCGATAAGTTTTTAAAAGTTTCACGATTGATTAAACGGAGAACATTGGCAAAGGAAGTAGCCGATCAAGGAAGAATTACCATTAATGGGACTACCGCGAAAGCGAGCTCTAATGTGAAGGAAGGGGACGAGCTGTCTATTCGGCTCGGACAGCGTGTTCTAACTGTAAAAGTACAAAAATTGCAAGAAACGACAAAAAAAGAAGAAGCCGCCGGTATGTATGAGTTATTAAAAGAAGAGAGAATCAATGAATAAAAGAGCAGGCTGGTAAATAAAAAGTACTCATAGAGCAAGCCTTTGTGAGTACTTTTGTTTTTGCTAAAAAGTTGGGAGCGAGGAACAAATAGGTGTGAACGTGAATAAAAAGCTGAGAGAGATAAACAAAGCAGAACGATCGTAAACACGGCCCGGCGCTTTTAAATTTTTTCTTCCCTCTCATAGTTTTGCTATTGGCTGCATACATTTAGTGGCAAAGCTTGTACTTTGCAGTGAGGGGGAGAAAAATGAATCAGATGTATGATTCTACTAATAGTCGCTCAGCTGACGGTCATGATATTGTCATGCAAGGCAGAAAGATCATGGAGATCACTGGAGTAAAGCAAGTAGAAAGTTTTGATAGCGAGGAATTTTTACTGATGACTGTTATGGGCATGCTCGTGATTAAAGGTGAAAATTTGCAGATGAAAAACTTAGATGTAGACCGTGGTCTCGTAGCGATTAAAGGGCGCATCTCTAGTTTGGTTTACACAGATCAGTCTGCGGGCGATAAATCAAAAGGATTGTTCAGTAAGTTGTTCAAATGACATTAACTGTTCAATTTGAAACGTTATTGTCGATGATCGCTATGGGAATCTTTTTCGGCGCCCTGTTGGACACTTATCAAAGATTTTTAAAGCGGCAGACCCGCCCGCGAGTTATCTCTTTTTTTACAGATATTTTGTTTTGGTGTGTGTTTGGTTTATTAATATTCTATTGCTTATACCAGGTTAATTTCGGTGAAGTCCGTCTGTATCTTTTTCTCGCCTTGCTTTGTGGGTATTCAGCTTACCAGGCTTTATTTAAAGGGTTTTATATGCGGCTTCTTGAGCAGATCATCTTAACAATAGTGAATATTTTCCTTTTCTTAAAAAAGTGTTTTTATTTTCTTATTATCCTCCCTATTAAGTTGATGATAAAAGCAGTTATCACCATTGCCACCATAGTGGGCCAGTCTTTTCTACTTCTTGCCAAAACTACCCTTTCCCTATTATTATGGATAGGAAAGATTGTTTTTTCGCCTATTCTTTTGATTTGGCGCTTTTTTCCTGAAAAATTACAAAAAAAAGCAACTACTTTAAAAGGGAAACTGGCAGGATTTTTCTTATCAATCAAGAATAAGGTTAGGAATCAAGCAAATCGTTGGAAAAAATGAGCCGGGAGGAAGGGAAATGAGCGGTTTGAACAAAAGTAAAGTAACTGCCTTGAAAAACGCCTTTGTCTTCAGCCGTGCGAGAAAAGACTTATTTATGGCAAGGCACAAAAAGAAGCTGTACAGGAGGCTGATTGCCTTTGTTGTCGTAGCTCTGATGATTTCTGTGGGCTTAATGTCGACTCTTTATTCACGGACGGCCCATCTAGAAGAACAAAAGCTGGCGAAAGAAAAAGCAGAAGCATCGCTGGCAGAGCTGAAGCAGCAACAGAAACGATACGAGGAAGAATTAAAGAAACTAGAAGACGATGAATATATTGCGGAACTCGCAAGAAAAAAGTACTTTTTATCTGATGATGGAGAGGTTATATTTAACCTTCCTGAATCAGAGGAAAGCAATGGGAAAAGTAAAGAATAAGAAGGGTTATATTGACACCTTTTTTTTTCGTAATATAATAAAGGTTAAAGTTTGATCATTTCTAAGGAGGAACATTTTTTTTATGTCAATCGAAGTAGGCAGCAAGTTACAAGGTAAAGTGACAGGGATCACTAAATTTGGAGCGTTTGTTGAACTGCCAGAAGGCTCAACTGGATTAGTACACATTAGTGAAGTAGCGGACAACTATGTAAAAGACATCAACGACCATTTAAAGGTCGGCGATGAAGTAGAGGTAAAAGTCATTAATGTGGAAAGCGACGGAAAAATTGGTTTGTCCATCCGCAAAGCGAAAGACCAGCCGCAGCAACAGCAATCCTATCGTCCCCGTCCAAGAAATAATGATTTCCGTTCTAAAGGACCAAGAGGAGGAGGAAGCTATTCATCTCCGAAAGAAAACTTTGAACAAAAAATGGCCCGCTTTCTCAAGGAAAGTGAAGATCGTCTGTCTACCTTGAAACGCCAAACAGAATCGCGCCGCGGCGGTAGAGGAGCGAAAAGGGGTTAATTGCTGTCTATTTAACTATAATTATGAACTGATCGGAAAACATTCAGCAGCAAAAAAGCTGCCTTGCAAGGCCTTATAAGCCTTGCAAGGCAGCTTTTTTTATTGTTTAGGGCAGTCTAGCTGCCAGATAACGCCAAATTTATCCTGTAATTTAGCGTATGTAGAGCCCCAAAATGTATCTTGCAATTCCATTTGAATGGTTCCTTCTTGCTGTAACTTCTCATATACAGATTGGATTTCTTCTTTGCTCTCAAAAGTTAATGCCAGAGAAATATGGTTTCCGATCTGAACATCTTGTCCTGGAAAAGTGTCGGAGACCATTATAAGAAAATCTCCTTTACTTAAACGAGCATGCATCACTCGATCTGCCGCTTCCGGAGGCGTTGGATAATCTGCTTCTCCAAATGTTTGAAGTCTTTGTATTTCAGCTTGGAAGGCTTGTGCGTAAAAAGTAAGTGCTTCTTTGGCGTTGCCGTTAAATGTTAAATAAGGCGTAGCTTGTCCCTTCAATTCCATCACCTCTTTTTATTTTAATATGGAAAATATAGATGCACAGCTGAACATTGTCAACTTTAAAAAGAGAAAGACGTCAATAAACCGAGCAAGAAATTGCATAAAAAGCGATAAGATAAGAGGATACAAGAAAAAGCGGCAAAAAGAGCCGCTTTTTTTATAACGTATAGAAACTGACAAATGATAGGCAAAATAAAAAACCAGATCTCTGACAGACCGCTTGGATCCGTAGAAATCTGGTTTTTTTGCCGATGACCCGTACGGGATTCGAACCCGTGTTACCGCCGTGAAAGGGCGGTGTCTTAACCGCTTGACCAACGGGCCAATGTAAAAAATAGAATGATAAACATAGATTACGAGTTTGAATAGACAAGTAAAGCATAGCTGTCTACTTTTTCTAGAAGCTGATACAAAAACTCTATTAAATAAAATTTGGTTTTTAATAGCGGCGGAGGGGATCGAACCCCCGACCTCACGGGTATGAACCGTACGCTCTAGCCAGCTGAGCTACACCGCCATGATAAATAGAAATTCAAACACAATGACTATAATACTGAGGATAAACTGAGTTGTCAATCTCTTTTTTATGGTTTCTGAAAAAAGTGGCTTTTCTTGCTGTCGAACGGTTTTTTGACAAGCCTTCTCTTTTTGACAAACTTTGAAACTGTTGTTTTGTATAATGACAGCAAAGAAACGTGGATGGGAGTTGTTAACTGTGGAGAAAGCGGAAAGAAGTTTAACAGAGCCGGTCAATCATGTGGGATTAGAAGAGACGAAGGTGGAGGTATTCAAAGGGCTTAAACAGTTTTTTACTCATTTGCAAGTACTGCTGCTTGAAAAAGGGTTTATTTTACTGATTATAGGCTTTTTGTTAGGCCGAGCATTAATCTTGTCTCATTTAACGCCGTTTGGCCTTCCTTTTTTTGCCGCTGCTTTCATGCTAAGGCGTGACTGTGCACCACTTGCTTTGATAGGCTTGCTTGCCGGATCTTTAACCTTGTCCATTGAGCAAATGAGCTATTCCTTTTTTTCTATAGCTGTCTTCCTAGTCGTCTATCGAATGCTAAAAAACTTTCATAAAGAAGATATAGTGTCACTGCCATTTTTTGTTTTTTTTACGGCTATGGGGGTGAAAATAGGCTTTGCTTATTTTCAAAATGCCCAGCAATTTGTCCCTTATGATTTGTTAATGGCTGTAATTGAATCTTCTTTGGCCTTTGTACTTACACTCATCTTTATGCAAACGATTCCTTTTTTATCACTGAAAAAGCGAATTAAAGCATTAAAAACTGAAGAGATTGTCAGTTTGATTATTATGCTTGCTTCCATTACATCGGGTACGATCGGCTGGTCTCTCTATGGTTTATCGATTGAACACATCTTTTCTAGATATTTGGTGCTTATTTTCTCGTTTATTTCCGGCGCTGCGGTCGGGTCTACTGTCGGTGTAGTCACCGGACTGATCTTTAGTCTCGCCAGTGTTTCTAGTTTCTTTCAAATGAGCCTGCTTGCTTTCGCTGGTTTGCTTGGCGGATTGTTAAAAGAGTGGCGGAAAGCAGGAGCGGCAGGAGGGCTTATCATTGCCACCTTGCTCGCGGGAATGTACGGGGAGCAAGGTGTCCCTCTTACCCAAACATTGTATGAATCATTAGTGGCTGTGGCGCTCTTGTTTTTAACGCCTAAAATTCTTACCGATCAGCTCGCAAAGCTTATACCGGGGACAGCTGAGCATTCAAATGAACAGCAACAATATTTAAGGAAGATGCGGGATGTAACAGCGAGCAGGGTAGAACAATTCTCCGAAGTGTTCCAAGCGCTGTCAAAAAGTTTTTCTCAGTACAATATTGAAGCGCTGGATAATTACGAAGAGCGGGAGTTAGATATGTTTTTAAGCCATGTAACAGAAAAAACATGTCAAACATGCTTTAAGAAAGAACAGTGTTGGACAAAAAATTTCCACCACACTTATCATTTAATGAAAGATGTTCTGTATGAATTAGATGAAGGACAAGCAGGGTTAAGCCAAAGACTGGCAAGAGAGCTGGATACTCATTGTTTCCGCCCAGGCCGAGTGGAAGAAGCCATTAAGCAGCAGCTAACTTATTATCAGGCCAATCAAAAGTTAAAAAAGCAAGTTCATGATAGCCGGAAGCTTGTGGCAGAGCAGCTGCGAGGGGTTTCTGAAGTCATGAGTGACTTTGCGGATGAAATTCAACGGGAACGAGAAAATCATTACAATCAGGAAGAACAAATATTAGAAGCCATCGAGTCATTTGGATTGGAGATTGATTACGTCGATATATATAGTCTGCAAAAAAGCAATGTAGACATTGAAATTAGCCTGCCCGCTTCTTGCAATAACCATGGAGAATGTCAAAAGGTGATCGCCCCTATGCTCTCTGATATTTTAGGCGATAATGTCATCGTTCATAAGGAAGACTTTGAAGGGGGACCTGCTGGCATGTGCCATGTGATTTTCCGTTCTGCTAAAGCTTTTGCTGTACAAACGGGAGTAGCTCATGCGGCTAAGGGCGGCGGATTAGTTTCGGGAGACAGCTATTCCACCATTGAGCTCGGGGCAGGGAAATATGCTGTTGCGATTAGTGACGGAATGGGGAATGGAGAAAGGGCCCATTATGAGAGTCATGAAACGCTTCGGCTGCTGCAGCAAATTTTAAAATCAGGTATCGAGGAAAAGGTGGCTATTAAATCGGTCAACTCTATTCTGTCTTTGCGAACAACCGATGAAATTTTTTCCACTCTTGATCTTGTAATTATTGATTTGCAGGATGCCGTAGCTAACTTTTTAAAAGTAGGGTCGACACCAAGCTTTATTAAACGAGGCAGCAAAATAATGAAAATAGAAGCAAGCAATCTGCCAATCGGTATTTTACAGGAATTCGAAGTGGATGTAGTCAGTGAACAACTTAAGTCTGGAGACTTAATTATCATGATGAGTGACGGAATCTTTGAAGGGCCAAAAAATGTAGAAAACAAGGACCTGTGGATGAAGAGGAAAATACAAGAAATGGAAACGGATGACCCGCAAATGATTGCTGATTTACTTATTGAAGAAGTTATCCGGACAAGATCTGGAGAGATTGAAGATGATATGACGGTTGTAGTGGCAAAAGTAGAACACAACCTGCCAAAATGGACATCCATTCCAATGCAGTTCGGTTTTTCAAAAAAGAAAAAGAAAATTTCTTAAGATAGTGAATTTGCCCCTCTATAAGTATAATTTTCCTTCTTTGTGGCGAGGCTGGTCATAACTCGTGAAGGTTGGAGGGGTTATGATGAAACAAGGGACAATTAAGCAAATTTTGCTGCTAACGGATGGCTGCTCAAATCATGGAGAAGATCCAGTTGCTATGGCTGCTTTAGCCCGGGAGCAGGGAATTACCGTTAATGTTATTGGAATGATAGATGATCAAGCTACAGATCAGCGAGGACTTCAGGAAATTGATCAGATTGCTCTTTCAGGAGGAGGGATCAGTCAAACTGTTTATGCCAAGCAGCTTTCCCACACAGTGCAGATGGTGACAAGACAAGCTATGACGCAGACGCTGCAAGGAGTAGTGAATGAACAATTAAAGAAGATATTGAATAAGGATACTGGTATGGAGTCGTTGCCGCCGGATACGCGTGGCGAGGTAATGGAAGTAGTGGACGAGCTCGGTGAAACAGCTAACTTAGAGGTATTGATCTTAGTTGATACGAGCGCCAGTATGAAAAGCAAGCTGCCGACTGTAAAAGAAGCGTTGCTTGATTTGTCACTAAGCATGAATGCGAGAATGGGGAGCAATCTCTTTTCCTTATCAATATTTCCTGGGAAAAGAAAAGATACGGAACAGCTCCTTGACTGGACACCTAAGTTAGACTCCTTAACATCTCTGTTCTCGAAGCTGTCTCCGGGAGGATTAACACCAACTGGACCTGCTATTCGCGAAGCTATTTCCCAATTTAAAAAGAAACGAAGCAGGAAAGGCTGGTTATCAGGTGGCGATGAATACATCGAGAAATCAGTTTAATATTGGCCGGGGAGCTGTCATACATGGGAAATGGCATAGTCAAGCTTACTTGGTGGAGCGGCTGCTCGGCCGGGGAGCTACCGGTACAGTCTATTTAGTGAATGGGCCAGACGGGGCTGCTGCGCTGAAATTCAGTAACTCATTATCCATCACAGCTGAAATGAACGTTTTGAAGGCGTTTGCTAAGGTCCAGGGGTCTTCCCTTGGACCTTCTTTGTTAGATGCTGATGATTGGGAGAGCGGGTACGGAGTGCAGCCATTTTATGTGATGGAATACATACAGGGACCAACACTGTCTGCTTTTATTCGGATGAGAGGTTCATCATGGATTGGTGTTTTGCTGTTACAGCTGTTAGAAAACTTACAGACGCTTCACGAAGCTGGCTGGATCTTTGGTGATATTAAACCGGATAATTTAATCGTCTCAGGTCCGCCTTTTGCTCTCCGTTGTATAGATGTGGGCGGCACAACTAAAATGGGGCGGGCTATCAAAGAGTATACAGAATTTTTTGACAGGGGTTACTGGCGTGCAGGATCTAGAAAAGCAGAGCCTTCTTATGATTTATTTGCCGCTGCGATGGTAGCCATCAACCTAGTGTATCCAGAGCGATTTTCACGAAATGAGGAAGGCATAAAACAATTAGAAGCTAAAGTTAGGCAAAAGAGGGAGCTGCAAGCTATTGCTCCTGTATTAATAAAAGCGCTGCAAGGAAAGTATTCTTCCGCCAGTGCTATGCGAACAGAGCTGCTAGTTTCTCTTAATAGCGATACAAAGAAAAAAGAACCGGTAAATAGGAGGTCAGCTGTCCGTAAAAACAACGGAAGAGCGATTTATAAACAAAAGAGGAAAGAGCGGGGCTTATTTACTTTAGCGGCTGTTTTGCTTATTGCCGTTGTGTATGTCCTCTACGTGCTGACAGAACTGCTTATTTAAAGATAAACTTTTTCTTTTTGTTTGTTATCTTTAGAAAGTGTTAATATAGTCAATAAAAAGAGCAGGAAGAGGAATAGATGCTGGCATATGAAGAGAACGTTAAACAATTTATTACTCATCACGAATTAATCAGCAAGGGCGACAAAATTGCTGTCGGTGTATCAGGCGGTCCAGATTCTTTATCGTTGCTTTCTTATTTGGAGAGAAAACGTAAAGAGTTCAATATTGAAGTGTTTGCTCTCCATTTGGATCATATGTTCAGAGGAGAGGAGTCTTACCGGGAGTTACAGTTTGTTGAACAATTTTGTGAAAGCAGAAAGATTCCTTTTTATGCAGAAAGAATTAATATAGCAAAGGAATTGGAGGAAGAAGGCGGGGGCTTACAGGAAGTATCTCGTCGAGTACGATACGAATTTTTTGAGCGAGGCTTAGAGAAGTTTTCAGCTAACAAGCTGGCACTTGCCCATCATGGAGATGATCAGATAGAAACGGTTATGATGCAGCTCGTGAAAGGATCAAGCAGCCGAACAGGAATTCCTATTTGCAGAGCTTTCGGAAAGAGAGAAATTATTCGGCCGCTGCTTTCTGTAAACAAGGATATGATTGAAGAATATTGCCTTCATTATCAACTTAATCCACGCAGGGATCCAAGCAATGAGAAGCCTGTCTATACCCGTAACCGTTATCGACTTGAGCTGCTTCCTTTTTTAAAAGGGGAAAACCGCAAAGTTCATGAGCATTTCCAGAGATTTAGTGAAGAATTGAATGAAGATAACAGTTTTTTGGAAGAATTAACAAAGGAGAAAATGAAGAATATATGGCAAAAGGATGACAGTATGTCCTCCCTTGAAATTGAGAGCTTTCAGTCAATGCCTTTGCCTTTACAAAAAAGAGGGATTCATCTAATATTAAACTATCTTTATAAAGGAAAAAAGCCCTTCTCTTACATACATATTCAACAGATTTTACAGCTTTTAAAGGAAGACAAATCCTCATGGAAATTGGACTTGCCGCATGGGCTGAAAGTCTGCCGGGAATACCAATTATGTGTCTTTAGATTTAAGGCTTCAGAAAAAAGGGAATATACTTTTAAGCTGAACTGTGGAGACCAGGTTTCTTGGCCGTATGGAGGCCAGTTTCTATTGACTGATAAAGCCCCCGAAGTGACGGGTGAATATGAATACATGATGCTTGAGGAGAAGGTGAAGCTCCCACTTTATATTCGAACAAGGAAAAAAGGCGATAAAATTCAGCCAAAGGGCATGAACGGGTCGAAAAAATTGAAAGACTTATTTATCGATGAGAAAGTGGTCCTTGCAAGGCGTGATCAGTGGCCAATCGTAACAGATAACGAGGGGAAACTGCTCTGGGTGCCTGGGTTGAAGAGATCTAGGTATGAAAAAGCCGGTTCTAATGGCAACCATTTAATATTAATTTATATACGCAATCACTTCTAGGAGGCTAACAAATTGTTAAATCAGGATATCGAGAAAGTACTGATTACCGAGGAAGAAATTCAAGAGACAGTGAAGGAGCTTGGTCGTCAGCTTACAGAAGAGTATAAAGATAAGTTTCCCCTCGTTATTGGAGTTTTAAAAGGGGCTTTGCCTTTCATGTCTGATTTGATTAAGCGCATGGATACTTATTTAGAAATGGACTTCATGGACGTTTCGAGTTATGGCCGCTCCACTACTTCATCAGGGGAAGTAAAGATTGTAAAGGATTTAGATACTTCAGTAGAAGGCAGAGATATACTAATCATTGAGGATATCATTGATAGTGGCTTGACGCTGAGCTATCTAGTGGAGCTTTTCCGATACAGAAAAGCAAAATCCATTAAAATTGTGACGCTTTTAGATAAGCCAACGGGCAGAAAGGCAAAGATTGAAGCTGACATCGTTGGGTTTAATGTGCCTGATGAATTCGTTGTCGGTTACGGACTTGACTTTGCAGAGAAATATCGAAACCTTCCTTATATCGGCGTTTTAAAACCGGAAGTATATACGGAAGAGGATAACGGTTAAGAAAGGTTGATCAGCATACATGAATAGGCCGATCTACATGCCAAATAGTTGTAATACCAAGATTTTCTATGATAGTATTGAATACAGTATTTTTACCGTGGGAGGAGGTAAGGGATGAGCCGAATTTTTCGTTACACCATATTTTATTTATTAGTTTTCCTTGTCATTATTGGGGTTGTCAGTTATTTCAATAACAATAATGAACCGAATAAGAATATAACGTACAATGAGTTTGTTTCCTATCTGGAAAAAGATCAGGTAGACTCATTCTCCATGCAGCCGGAAAGAGGGGTCTATGAAATTCGCGGGCAACTCAAGGGTGCACAAGAAGGTGAATTTTTTCTTACTTACGTAATGAACAGTGAGAATATGCTGAACCGCATTGATAATGCAGCAAAGGATTCTAAAGTAGAAATCTTGCCTGCCAAAGAGACCAGCGGCTGGGTATCTTTCTTCACAACAATTATTCCTTTCTTAATTATTTTCCTTTTGTTCTTCTTCTTATTGAATCAGGCGCAGGGCGGCGGCAGCCGAGTGATGAACTTCGGAAAAAGCAAAGCCCGCTTGTACAATGATGAAAAGAAAAAAGTACGCTTTAAAGATGTAGCAGGGGCAGATGAAGAAAAGCAAGAACTCGTAGAAGTAGTTGAGTTTTTAAAAGACCCACGTAAATTCTCCGAGTTGGGTGCAAGAATTCCAAAGGGAGTTCTTTTAGTTGGACCTCCGGGAACTGGTAAAACGTTGCTTGCACGAGCAGCAGCAGGAGAAGCAGGGGTACCGTTTTTCTCCATCAGTGGTTCTGATTTCGTAGAGATGTTCGTCGGGGTCGGGGCTTCCCGTGTACGTGATTTATTTGAAAACGCGAAAAAGAACGCTCCTTGTATCATTTTCATTGATGAGATTGATGCAGTAGGCCGTCAGCGTGGCGCCGGACTTGGTGGCGGACATGATGAACGCGAACAGACGTTGAATCAGCTTTTAGTTGAAATGGATGGGTTTAGTGCCAATGAAGGAATCATTATTATTGCTGCAACAAACCGTCCTGACATCTTAGACCCTGCCTTATTGCGTCCAGGTCGTTTTGACCGTCAAATTACAGTTGATCGTCCGGATGTAAATGGCCGTGAAGCGGTATTGCGTGTTCATGCGCGCAACAAGCCGCTTGATGACTCAATTGATTTAAAAGCTATTGCGATGAGAACACCAGGTTTCTCAGGTGCAGACCTTGAAAACTTACTAAACGAAGCAGCACTTGTAGCTGCCCGTCGCAATAAGAAGAAAATTGATATGCGTGATATTGACGAGGCGACAGATCGAGTGATCGCAGGACCTGCTAAAAAGAGCCGTGTTATTTCTCAGAAGGAGAGAAAGATTGTTGCTTTCCATGAAGCAGGGCATACTGTGATTGGTCTTGTGCTTGATGAAGCCGAAATGGTTCATAAAGTAACCATTGTTCCACGCGGCCAGGCTGGCGGCTATGCTGTTATGCTGCCGAAGGAAGACCGTTACTTTATGACAAAGCCGGAGCTTCTTGATAAAATCACCGGCTTGCTAGGTGGCCGTGTAGCCGAGGATATCATTTTTGGTGAAGTATCTACTGGTGCCCATAATGACTTCCAGCGCGCGACAGGCATCGCCCGCCGAATGGTAACTGAATTTGGAATGAGTGATAAACTCGGTCCGCTTCAATTTGGCCAGACTTCAGGCGGTCAAGTATTCCTTGGACGCGACTTTAATAACGAACAAAACTATTCAGATGCGATTGCGTATGAAATCGATCTTGAAATCCAAAGAATTATTAAAGAGTGTTACGAACGTGCGAAGAATATCTTAACTGAGAACCGCGATAAATTAGAGTTAATTGCTAATACTCTTCTTGATGTAGAAACGTTAGATGCTGCTCAAATTAAACATCTCGTTGACCATGGTACATTGCCAGAGCGCAAGTACGAAACGGATGAAGGAGCAGAAACGCTCAAGCTTTCTAAAGACGAGCAAATGGTTGTTAATGTACAGAAGAAGGAAGAACCTTCTGAAACTGACCATACTACACCTGTCTCGGAAGAGAAAGAACAGCAGCCGAATGATCGGGAAGATGACCCGAGAGTTTAATCGAAAACGTCGATTTCAATCAGCCTAATGCTGTACAGAAAAGATTTTTTGTATACTTTAGAGCGCCGATTGAATCGGCGTTTTTTTATTTTATGGGGAATGATAAACTAAAATAGGTTTTTTTATTTCGCAGGTTTGACCGTCTCTCGATTTTCACAGGATAAAATCGGGCCTATACCTTTTTAAAAAAATCCTTTGTTCTGGAAGGCATGACATAATGATGTCACCGCTTTTATGTGATATGATGAATGGCAGCAATAAAAGTTTAAATGAGTGTGGTGAGAGTCTTGATATTTGTGTTGGATGTAGGGAATACAAATACTGTGTTGGGCGTTTATGAAGAGGATGAGTTGAAATTTCACTGGCGGATTGAAACGAGCCGTAATAAAACAGAAGACGAATACGGCATGATAGTCAAAAATCTTTTTCAGCATGAGGGAATTACGTTTGATCAAATTGAAGGAATTATCATTTCTTCTGTAGTACCACCCATTATGTTTTCATTAGAACAAATGTGCCAGAAATATTTTAATATAAAGCCGATGATTGTTGGTCCGGGAATGAAAACCGGTTTAAATATCAAATATGAAAATCCGAGGGAAGTAGGGGCGGATCGGATTGTTAATGCAGTGGCCGCTATTCATGAATATGGCAGCCCTTTAATTATCGTAGATTTTGGAACTGCTACTACTTATTGTTATGTTGATGAAGAAGGCAACTATATGGGCGGTGCGATTGCCCCAGGAATTAATATTTCTACGGAGGCCCTTTATTCAAGAGCGGCTAAATTACCCCGTATAGAAATCATCAGACCCGATCATATTGTTGGTAAAAATACTGTAGCGGCCATGCAAGCTGGGATTCTGTATGGATACGTAGGCCAGGTAGATGGCATAGTGAACCGAATGAAAGAGCAGAGTAAAAAGCAGCCGACTGTAGTAGCAACTGGAGGACTGGCTCCTTTAATTGGAGAGGAAGCACAGTCAATTGATATTATTGATCCGCTATTAACGCTTAAAGGGTTATGCCTAATTTATAAACGCAACCTTTAAGAAGAAAGGAGTTTTCCTATGAAAGATTATTTAGTAAAAGCATTAGCCTTTGATGGCCAAGTGCGTGCTTATGCGGTAGATACAACAGAAACGATAAATGAAGCACAAAGAAGACATCATACATGGCCGACTGCTTCTGCTGCCATGGGCCGAGCGATGACAGCTGGTGTTATGATGGGTGCGATGCTAAAAGGTGAAGAAAAAATCACCATCAAAATAGAGGGTGGCGGTCCTATTGGAGCGATCCTTGTGGACGCCAATTCGAAAGGTAAAGTTCGTGGATACGTGACGAACCCGCAAACTCATTTTGACTTAAATGAGCATGGCAAGCTGGATGTACGCCGTGCAGTTGGAACAGATGGGCTGCTTACAGTCGTGAAGGATCTTGGTCTCCGTGAACACTTTAGCGGCCAGACTCCGATCGTTTCGGGAGAGCTTGGAGAGGATTTTACTTATTATTTTGTCGCTTCAGAACAAGTTCCGTCTGCTGTTGGGGTAGGGGTGCTTGTTAATCCAGATAACTCCATTTTAGCGGCAGGAGGGTTTATTGTTCAAATTATGCCAGGGGCAGAAGAAGAAGTGATTTCTTTAATTGAAGAGAAAGTTTCCAATATGACTCCGATTTCGAAGTTAATTGAACAAGGAATGTCTCCTGAAGAAATTCTTTATTATGTGTTGGGAAAAGAAAACGTAAAGATTCTTGAGCAAATGCCAGTCAGCTTTGAATGTACTTGCTCAAAAGAACGGTTCGGCAATGCAATGGTTAGTCTTGGAAAAGAGGAAATCCAAGAAATGATTGATGAAGACGGACAAGCAGAGGCCCAATGCCATTTCTGTAATGAGAAATATCTTTTCACAAGAGAAGAACTTGAAGAATTAAAAGAAGCTGCTTCTATTTAATCGAATAAACGGAAAAAACCTGCTGACAAAGAATGTTTTGCAGGTTTTTTCATAATTTGCTCGTATATTAAGAAGTAAAACGATTGACTTTTAGCAAAAAAATTGGTAAATTCTATATAACCAATAAAAATACTCGGTATTGAGGTGGATGAAATGGTACGTGTGGCAAATTCAGTGGCTGAACTAGTCGGCCAAACTCCTATTGTGAAATTAAATAATGTAGTAAGTGAAAATAGTGCAGATGTGTATTTAAAGCTAGAATACATGAATCCGGGAAGCAGTGTAAAAGATCGGATTGCCTTGGCAATGATCACAGCAGCAGAGAAAAGCGGCGGTCTTAAAAAAGGCGGAACGATCATTGAACCAACGAGCGGTAACACAGGAATCGGGCTCGCGATGATCGCAGCAGCAAAAGGATATCGTGCTATTTTAGTAATGCCGGAAACGATGAGTATGGAACGTCGTAATTTGCTTCGTGCTTATGGAGCAGAACTTGTGCTAACACCTGGCCCTGAAGGAATGAATGGAGCGATTCGCAAAGCAAAAGAACTTGCTGAAGAGCACGGTTATTTCATGCCGCAGCAATTTGAAAACGAAGCGAATCCAGAAATACACCGGAAAACAACAGGGAAAGAGATTGTTGAACAGATGGATCAATTGGATGCTTTTGTTTCCGGTATCGGTACAGGCGGAACGATCACAGGAGCCGGCCAAGTGTTGAAAGAAAAGTTTCCTGAAATAAAAATCTATGCAGTTGAGCCAGCTGATTCTCCAGTTCTTTCTGGTGGAAAGCCAGGTCCTCATAAGATTCAAGGGATCGGCGCTGGATTCGTTCCAAAAGTGCTAGACACGGAAGTGTATGATGAAGTCATTACAATCGAGAACGAACAAGCGTTTGAAACAGCTCGAAAAGTTGCTCGCGAAGAAGGAGTTCTAGGTGGAATTTCTTCAGGTGCGGCCATTGCTGCTGCATTGCAAGTAGCTGAAAAGCTAGGAAAAGGAAAGAAGGTACTTGCCATCATTCCAAGTAACGGAGAACGTTATTTAAGTACTCCATTGTATGATTTTGAGGAAAAGTAAAGAAATCGAAAAAGCAGGCTGAGAAATCAGCCTGTTTTTATTTTTGTATCGTTTAGACATGATAAAATAAAAAGGATTGAAAGATGGAAGGGGTAAAAAAATGAAAGTTTCAGCAGGAGCCTATGAACTAGATTTCACAAAAAAAACCTATATTATGGGTATTTTAAATACAACGCCTGATTCCTTTTCTGACGGCGGCCGTTTTAATGAGATAGAGACAGCTGTTCACCATGCAAAAGAGATGGTGAAGGATGGGGCTCATATTATTGATGTCGGCGGCGAATCTACGCGGCCAGGTTATACAGCTATTTCAGCAGAAGAGGAACTGGAGCGAGTCGTTCCTGTTATTGAGGCGGTCTCGTCCAGTATAGATGTACCACTTTCGATTGATACGTATAAAGCGGAAACTGCGAGACGGTCATTAGAAGCAGGAGCTCATATTATCAATGACATTTGGGGAGCGAAAAAAGATCCTGAGATCGCAGCCGTAGCAGCTGAAAAAAATGCTCCTATTATTCTTATGCATAATAGAGACGACATGAATTATGAATCCTTTATTAGGGATGTATTGCTTGATTTATATGACAGTATTAACATTGCCGTTAAAGCAGGTGTACCTGAAGAAAAGATTATTCTTGATCCTGGAATTGGATTTGCTAAAGATATGGACCAGCATATACTCATGCTGCAAAATCTAGATAAAGTGTCAGCTCTTGGATTTCCGGTACTTCTTGGTGCTTCTCGAAAAAGGATAGTGGGACATGTTCTGGACTTGCCGGTAAAAGAACGAATGGAAGGAACAGGGGCTATCTGTTGTTTCGGTATTGAAAAAGGCTGCCATATTCTTCGTGTTCATGATGTAAAGCCAATTAGCCGGATGGCAAAAATGATGGATGCAATCGTTGGGAAGGAGTGAAGGTATGGATAAAATTTATGTAACAGGTATGGAGTTTTATGGTTACCATGGAGTATTTCCGGAAGAAAACAAGCTTGGCCAGCGCTTTCGAGTGGACGCTGCACTCGACGTTTCTTTGCAAAAGGCCGGACAGTCAGACGACCTGGAAGATTCCGTGAATTACGGGGAGATTTATAAAGTATGCAAGGAAATCGTAGAGAACCGAACATTTAACTTATTGGAAGCGGTAGCTGAACATATTTCTTTCGCTCTGTTAGAAAGCTTTCCTAAAGTAGCAGCTTGTACGATTAAAGTCATTAAACCTGATCCGCCCATTCCTGGACATTACAATCATGTAGCTGTTGAAATAACGAGGAGAAGAACGAGAGATGAAGAATAAGGCCTTTTTATCGTTAGGAACTAATCTGGGAGATCGCTTTGCTAATTTACAAGCTGCGCTGCACTTACTTCAATCGTATGAAGCGGTTACAGTAGAAGTGCTTTCTTCTATTTATGAAACAGAGCCTGTTGGCTACACGGATCAGCCTGCTTTTTTAAACATGGTTATTCAAGTAACCACCTCTTTATCCGCAGAAGAGCTGCTTGATTTATGTTTATCTATTGAGCAAGAACTTGGTAGAATTAGGGAGTTTAAATGGGGTCCGCGAATAATAGACCTTGACATTTTAATGTATAATCAAGACAATATTGAATCAGAGAAACTTATCGTTCCGCACCCAAGAATGCATGAACGTGCTTTTGTACTTGTTCCTTTAATAGAAATAAACCCAAACATTTGTTCTCCGGAGAGTGATATGCCACTTGAAGAAGCACTTTCAAGTATTGAGGAAAGGAAAGGTGTGCGCCTGTGGAAACAGATCAATCGGGAAGACGAATTCGGGCTTTTAGGAAGCTGAAGGGTTTTACTCAAGAGCGATTGGCTCACCAGCTTGGAGTATCAGTTTCTGTTCTCGGTGAGGTGGAAAGAGGCAGTCGTCCGCTGTCAGATGAGTTATTGAAGGAAATATCGAAAGTTTTGCATATATCGACTGAGGAATTGTGTCCGCCGGAAAAAAACTAGAAAGGTGATCAGTATGTTAAAGATCGGAAACATCGAGATAAAGAATCCGGTTGTTCTTGCACCGATGGCGGGAGTTTGTAATTCTGCTTTTCGTCTGACAGTAAAAGAGTTTGGTGCCGGACTCGTTTGTGCCGAAATGGTTAGTGACAAAGGAATCGTTCTTCAGAATGAGAAAACGATGAACATGCTTTATATTGATGAAAGAGAAAAACCACTGAGCCTGCAGATCTTTGGAGGAGAGAAAGAGACGCTTGTACAAGCTGCAAGCTTTGTTGATAAAAATACAAATGCCGATATTATTGATATTAATATGGGCTGCCCTGTTCCTAAAATCACAAAATGTGATGCTGGAGCGAAATGGCTTCTTGATCCCAACAAGATTTACGAGATGGTAGCAGCTGTAGTAGATGCTGTTGACAAGCCCGTTACAGTTAAAATGCGAATGGGCTGGGATGAAGATCACATTTATGCAGTCGAAAATGCTCGGGCGGTAGAGAGAGCAGGCGGACAGGCAGTAGCTCTTCATGGACGGACTCGCGTTCAAATGTATGAAGGAACAGCAAACTGGGATATCATTAAAGAAGTAAAACAATCAGTCAACATCCCGGTAATCGGAAATGGCGACGTAGAAACTCCGCAGGACGCTAAGCGGATGCTGGAGGAAACAGGCGTGGATGGCGTTATGATTGGCCGCGCTGCCCTCGGTAACCCCTGGATGATTTATCGTACGGTCAAATTTTTAGAAACAGGCGAATTAATTGGAGAACCTACAGCACGTGAAAAAATAGACGTTTGTTTATTGCATCTCGATCGCCTTATTGCTTTAAAAAATGAAAATATTGCCGTGCGTGAAATGCGGAAGCATGCTGCCTGGTATTTAAAGGGTATTCGTGGCAATGCTAGTGTACGCAAGGAGGTCAATTCCTGCGAGACGAGAGAACAATTAGCCAGCTTGCTGTCTAAATTTGTTCAAGAAGTAGAAGAGAAAGAAGCGGCTGTTCAAGCCGGATAACTTGTAAGGGCGATCATAGGAATAGGAGTGAATAAAATGAGTGAGGAATTAAACGATCAGTTGCTGGTTAGAAGAGAAAAAATGCAGGCGCTAAGAGATAAAGGACTCGATCCTTTTGGCAAACGCTTTGAACGTACGCACACAGCCAAAGGCATTATTAGCGCTTATGAAGAGCTTTCTAAAGAAGAGCTAGAAGAAAAAGAAATAGAAGTGAAAATTGCTGGACGTATTATGACAAAGCGCGGAAAAGGAAAAGCAGGCTTTGCTCATGTACAAGACTTAACGGGACAAATCCAGATCTATGTGCGTAAAGATGCAATCGGAGACGAAGCGTATGAAATATTTAATATGACCGATCTCGGTGATCTTGTCGGCGTGACTGGTACAATTTTTAAAACAAAAGTGGGAGAGCTGTCGATCAAAGTCAGCCAGTATGAATTCCTGACAAAGGCTTTGCGTCCGCTTCCTGACAAGTTCCATGGATTAAAAGACGTTGAACAGCGTTATCGACAACGTTATTTAGATTTAATTATGAGTCCAGAAAGTCAGCAGACGTTTATCACTCGCAGCCGCATCATTCAGTCAATGAGACGTTATTTAGACGATCATGGCTATTTAGAGGTAGAAACACCAATGATGCATTCCATCGCGGGGGGAGCTTCAGCACGTCCATTTATTACGCATCATAATGCGCTTGATATGGAGCTTTATATGCGTATTGCGATCGAACTTCATTTAAAGCGCCTAATCGTCGGTGGTATGGAAAAAGTATATGAAATCGGCCGTGTATTCAGAAATGAAGGCGTTTCTACTCGTCACAATCCAGAATTTACGATGATTGAATTATATGAAGCCTACGCGGATTATCAAGATATTATGCGTTTGACGGAAAACTTAATCGCTCACATTGCACGGGAGGTACATGGTACTACAACGGTCACTTATGGGGAATATGAAGTGAATCTAGAACCACAATGGCGCCGTTTGCATATGGTGGATGCTGTTAAAGAATATACAGGTGTGGATTTCTGGCAGGAAATGACGGATGAACAAGCCCGTGCACTAGCTAAAGAGCATGGCATTGAATATAAAGAAACAATGCAATACGGACACATTGTTAATGAGTTCTTTGAACAAAAAGTAGAGGAAAAACTAATCCAGCCTACGTTCATTTATGGTCACCCAGTTGAAATCTCTCCTCTTGCGAAGAAAAATGAGGAAGATCCACGTTTTACAGATCGTTTTGAGTTATTTATTGTAGGACGCGAGCATGCGAACGCGTTTACGGAACTAAATGATCCGATCGATCAGCGTGAACGCTTTGAAGCGCAATTGAAAGAACGAGAGCAAGGAAACGATGAAGCACATGAAATGGATGATGACTTCATCGAAGCATTGGAATACGGACTGCCGCCAACAGGTGGACTAGGTATAGGAGTTGACCGTCTTGTTATGCTGTTAACAAACTCTCCTTCTATTCGAGACGTACTTCTCTTCCCATTAATGAGACATAGAGATTAATTTCTAAAGGATCGCTTCTGGCGATCCTTTATTTTTTGAAAAAAAGAGCAGCATAAGGTTTAAAGGATAACTTTTTAGGTTAAATAAACTATTTTAAAAAAGTACTTGCATACGAGAAAAAGAGATGGTATATTTATATTCGTTGCTAACGACGAACATCATTCGATTAAAAAACATTTGAAAAAAGTTGTTGACAACGAAGTTGGAAAATGATATATTTAAGAGGTCGCCAAAAACGACAAAAGAAAAATTGATCTTTGAAAACTGAACAAAATACATGCCAGTAAGTTAATTCTTATTTTTAATTATGAGCAAGTCAAACATCTTTTTGGAGAGTTTGATCCTGGCTCAGGACGAACGCTGGCGGCGTGCCTAATACATGCAAGTCGAGCGGACTTGACGGAGCTTGCTCTGTTCAAGTTAGCGGCGGACGGGTGAGTAACACGTGGGTAACCTGCCTGTAAGACTGGGATAACTCCGGGAAACCGGGGCTAATACCGGATATTCTTTCTTCTCCGCATGGAGAAGGATGGAAAGGCGGCTTCGGCTGTCACTTACAGATGGACCCGCGGCGCATTAGCTAGTTGGTGGGGTAATGGCCCACCAAGGCGACGATGCGTAGCCGACCTGAGAGGGTGATCGGCCACACTGGGACTGAGACACGGCCCAGACTCCTACGGGAGGCAGCAGTAGGGAATCTTCCGCAATGGACGAAAGTCTGACGGAGCAACGCCGCGTGAGTGAAGAAGGTTTTCGGATCGTAAAGCTCTGTTGTTAGGGAAGAACAAGTACGGGAGTAACTGTCCGTACCTTGACGGTACCTAACCAGAAAGCCACGGCTAACTACGTGCCAGCAGCCGCGGTAATACGTAGGTGGCAAGCGTTGTCCGGAATTATTGGGCGTAAAGCGCGCGCAGGCGGCTTCTTAAGTCTGATGTGAAAGCCCACGGCTCAACCGTGGAGGGTCATTGGAAACTGGGAGGCTTGAGTGCAGAAGAGGAGAGCGGAATTCCACGTGTAGCGGTGAAATGCGTAGAGATGTGGAGGAACACCAGTGGCGAAGGCGGCTCTCTGGTCTGTAACTGACGCTGAGGCGCGAAAGCGTGGGGAGCGAACAGGATTAGATACCCTGGTAGTCCACGCCGTAAACGATGAGTGCTAAGTGTTGGAGGGTTTCCGCCCTTCAGTGCTGCAGCTAACGCATTAAGCACTCCGCCTGGGGAGTACGGTCGCAAGACTGAAACTCAAAGGAATTGACGGGGGCCCGCACAAGCGGTGGAGCATGTGGTTTAATTCGAAGCAACGCGAAGAACCTTACCAGGTCTTGACATCCCGCTGACCGGTCTGGAGACAGATCTTTCCCTTCGGGGACAGCGGTGACAGGTGGTGCATGGTTGTCGTCAGCTCGTGTCGTGAGATGTTGGGTTAAGTCCCGCAACGAGCGCAACCCTTGATCTTAGTTGCCAGCATTCAGTTGGGCACTCTAAGGTGACTGCCGGTGACAAACCGGAGGAAGGTGGGGATGACGTCAAATCATCATGCCCCTTATGACCTGGGCTACACACGTGCTACAATGGATGGTACAAAGGGCTGCAAGACCGCAAGGTTTAGCCAATCCCATAAAACCATTCTCAGTTCGGATTGCAGGCTGCAACTCGCCTGCATGAAGCCGGAATCGCTAGTAATCGCGGATCAGCATGCCGCGGTGAATACGTTCCCGGGCCTTGTACACACCGCCCGTCACACCACGAGAGTTTGCAACACCCGAAGTCGGTGGGGTAACCCTTACGGGAGCCAGCCGCCTAAGGTGGGGCAGATGATTGGGGTGAAGTCGTAACAAGGTAGCCGTATCGGAAGGTGCGGCTGGATCACCTCCTTTCTAAGGAAATTGTGAAATGTGACAGGCTCGTCCCCACAGAGTAGCAACAGAGAACATCGTTCTCACAAACGAATTAACGGCACTGTTTTTTGTTCAGTTTTGAAGGATGAATTCCTTCTATATAGGTAAGCAAACTTGTTCTTTGAAAACTGGATAATATCGTATAAAAGTAACCAAGCAATAACCGAGTAATCGCCATTTTAGGTATTTTTCAAAGAAAGAAGAGAAGCAAGCAGTTCTAGGAAGCAACTGAGTGACTGACCGAGCGTATTTGCATACGTGAGGGAAGGAATGAAGGAAGCTGACGACGAAATGCCAAGCTTTATTTTTTCTTAGGTTAAGTTAGAAAGGGCGCACGGTGGATGCCTTGGCACTAGGAGCCGAAGAAGGACGGGACTAACTCCGATATGCTCCGGGGAGCTGTAAGTAAGCATGGATCCGGAGATTTCCGAATGGGGAAACCCACTGTTCGTAATGGAACAGTATCCCTGCCTGAATACATAGGGCAGGAGAAGGCATACCCGGGGAACTGAAACATCTAAGTACCTGGAGGAAGAGAAAGCAAACGCGATTCCCTGAGTAGCGGCGAGCGAAACGGGAACAGCCCAAACCAGAAGGCTTGCCTTCTGGGGTTGTAGGACACTCTATACGGAGTTACAAAAGAACGGTGTAGGCGAAGAGGTCTGGAAAGGCCCATCAGAGAAGGTAACAATCCTGTAGCTGAAACATCGTTCTCTCCAGAGTGGATCCTGAGTACGGCGGAACACGTGAAATTCCGTCGGAATCCGGGAGGACCATCTCCCAAGGCTAAATACTCCCTAGTGACCGATAGTGAACCAGTACCGTGAGGGAAAGGTGAAAAGCACCCCGGAAGGGGAGTGAAAGAGAACCTGAAACCGTGTGCCTACAAGTAGTCAGAGCCCGTTAATGGGTGATGGCGTGCCTTTTGTAGAATGAACCGGCGAGTTGCGATTTCATGCGAGGTTAAGCCGTAAAGGCGGAGCCGCAGCGAAAGCGAGTCTGAATAGGGCGTATGAGTATGAGGTCGCAGACCCGAAACCAGGTGATCTACCCATGTCCAGGGTGAAGGTAAGGTAACACTTACTGGAGGCCCGAACCCACGCACGTTGAAAAGTGCGGGGATGAGGTGTGGGTAGCGGTGAAATTCCAATCGAACCTGGAGATAGCTGGTTCTCTCCGAAATAGCTTTAGGGCTAGCCTCAAGGGAAGAGTCTTGGAGGTAGAGCACTGTTTGGACTAGGGGCCCCCCTCGGGTTACCGAATTCAGACAAACTCCGAATGCCAAAGACTTATCCTTGGGAGTCAGACTGCGAGTGATAAGATCCGTAGTCAAGAGGGAAACAGCCCAGACCACCAGCTAAGGTCCCCAAGTATACGTTAAGTGGAAAAGGATGTGGAGTTGCTTAGACAACCAGGATGTTGGCTTAGAAGCAGCCACCATTTAAAGAGTGCGTAATAGCTCACTGGTCGAGTGACTCTGCGCCGAAAATGTACCGGGGCTAAACGTATCACCGAAGCTGTGGATGGACACCATGTGGTGTCCGTGGTAGGAGAGCGTTCTAAGGGCTGTGAAGCAGGACCGGAAGGACCTGTGGAGCGCTTAGAAGTGAGAATGCCGGTATGAGTAGCGAAAGAAGGGTGAGAATCCCTTCCACCGAATGCCTAAGGTTTCCTGAGGAAGGCTCGTCCTCTCAGGGTTAGTCGGGACCTAAGCCGAGGCCGATAGGCGTAGGCGATGGACAACAGGTTGATATTCCTGTACCACCTCTTCACCATTTGAGCAATGGGGGGACGCAGGAGGATAGGGCAAGCGCACAGTTGGTTGTGCGTCCAAGCAGTTAGGCCGGTGACGAGGCAAATCCCGTCACCATCAAGGCGGAGCTGTGACGGCGAGGGAAATTTAGTACCGAAGTTCCTGATTCCACACTGCCAAGAAAAGCCTCTAGCGAGGTGAAAGGTGCCCGTACCGCAAACCGACACAGGTAGGCGAGGAGAGAATCCTAAGGTGAGCGAGTGAACTCTCGTTAAGGAACTCGGCAAAATGACCCCGTAACTTCGGGAGAAGGGGTGCTCTTTGGGGTGCATAGCCCTGAGGAGCCGCAGTGAATAGGCCCAGGCGACTGTTTAGCAAAAACACAGGTCTCTGCGAAGCCGTAAGGCGAAGTATAGGGGCTGACGCCTGCCCGGTGCTGGAAGGTTAAGAGGAGGGGTTAGCTCACGCGAAGCTCTGAATTGAAGCCCCAGTAAACGGCGGCCGTAACTATAACGGTCCTAAGGTAGCGAAATTCCTTGTCGGGTAAGTTCCGACCCGCACGAAAGGCGTAACGATCTGGGCACTGTCTCAACGAGAGACTCGGTGAAATTATAGTACCTGTGAAGATGCAGGTTACCCGCGACAGGACGGAAAGACCCCGTGGAGCTTTACTGCAGCCTGATATTGAATTTCGGCACAGCTTGTACAGGATAGGTAGGAGCCTTTGAAACCGGAGCGCCAGCTTCGGTGGAGGCGTCGGTGGGATACTACCCTGGCTGTGTTGAACTTCTAACCCGCACCCGTGATCCGGGTGGGAGACAGTGTCAGGCGGGCAGTTTGACTGGGGCGGTCGCCTCCTAAAGAGTAACGGAGGCGCCCAAAGGTTCCCTCAGAATGGTTGGAAATCATTCGCAGAGTGTAAAGGCACAAGGGAGCTTGACTGCGAGACCTACAAGTCGAGCAGGGACGAAAGTCGGGCTTAGTGATCCGGTGGTTCCGCATGGAAGGGCCATCGCTCAACGGATAAAAGCTACCCCGGGGATAACAGGCTTATCTCCCCCAAGAGTCCACATCGACGGGGAGGTTTGGCACCTCGATGTCGGCTCATCGCATCCTGGGGCTGTAGTCGGTCCCAAGGGTTGGGCTGTTCGCCCATTAAAGCGGTACGCGAGCTGGGTTCAGAACGTCGTGAGACAGTTCGGTCCCTATCCGTCGCGGGCGCAGGAAATTTGAGAGGAGCTGTCCTTAGTACGAGAGGACCGGGATGGACGCACCGCTGGTGTACCAGTTGTCTTGCCAAAGGCATCGCTGGGTAGCTATGTGCGGACGGGATAAGTGCTGAAAGCATCTAAGCATGAAGCCCCCCTCAAGATGAGATTTCCCATAGCGCAAGCTAGTAAGATCCCTGAAAGATGATCAGGTAGATAGGTTCGGGGTGGAAGCGTGGCGACACGTGGAGCTGACGAATACTAATCGATCGAGGACTTAACCAAGAACTAAACGCCGCACGGCGTAAAAGCAATAAACCATGGCACGGTATTGCCGGTTACTGAAACATATTATCCAGTTTTGAAAGAATAAACTCTTTCAACTTTATAGAGTCTGGTGGCGATAGCGAAGAGGTCACACCCGTTCCCATCCCGAACACGGAAGTTAAGCTCTTCAGCGCCGATGGTAGTGAGGGGCTTCCCCTTGTGAGAGTAGGACGTTGCCAGGCATACATATTGGAGGATTAGCTCAGCTGGGAGAGCACCTGCCTTACAAGCAGGGGGTCGGCGGTTCGAACCCGTCATCCTCCACCATACTTATTAATACGTACATGCCGGTGTAGCTCAATTGGTAGAGCAACTGACTTGTAATCAGTAGGTTGGGGGTTCAAGTCCTCTTGCCGGCATTTTACCTTGTTTAACTCGTCTTCATAAGACGAGCCATTAGCTCAGTCGGTAGAGCATCTGACTTTTAATCAGAGGGTCGAAGGTTCGAGTCCTTCATGGCTCACCATTTATATGCGGGTGTGGCGGAATTGGCAGAC
>NZ_LFZU01000002.1:0-73158 GCF_001183975.1 Bacillus sp. FJAT-27231
CTGAGCCAGAACCAGCACCGGAGAAACCAACAACACCACCTGTTGAATCACAACCAGAGCAACCAGAAGCACCAACTGAGCCGAAGCCAGTACCAGAAGTTCCAACAGCTCCTTCAGAGCCAGAGCCAGCACCGGAGCAGCCAACAACACCGCCTGTTGAATCACAACCAGAGCAACCGGAAGCACCGACTGAGCCGAAGCCAACACCAGAAGTTCCAACAGCTCCTATTGAGAATGGTGCTAACGCTGGAAATACACAAGGTTGATAAATTATGATTAATCAAGCTATTTATATAGGACGGTTAACTAAAAAACCTGAATTACGAAAAACGGCTAACGGTGCAGCAGTAGTTTCTTTCATCCCTGCTGTTGAACGAAAAAAGAAAAGCAATTTAGAAAAAAATACTGCTGACTTCATTCCTTGTGTGGCTTGGAATACCTGGGCTGAAAATCTATGTAAATATCAAACTAAAGGAAGCATGATCGCTGTTAAGGGCAGTACACAAAGTCGTTCTTATCAAGATGAAAGAGGAAAAATGATATTCGTAAATGAATGCGTGGTACAAGAAATTCAATTTTTAGAGTATCAAAACGATATTTTAGAGCCAATAAATACAGGTGAAGAAGTAGAAGAATATCGTCCTTTCACAGATAGCCCTTTTGACAATAAAGAAGATGATGAACTTCCATTCTGATTTAGGAGGAAATAAGGCAGCATGAAAGGAAAATCTATTAAACACATATTTGCAGAAAAACAAGCACTCATCCCTTTGAGTGCTTGTTTGTTTATTCTAATATTCTTGGTTGCTAATTTTTTGTTTAACACCATTTTAGAGCTAATTAGAACAACATTTAGTGATGTAATGAATCCCCAGCCATTCAAGTTTTCAATAGATAACTTTTTTTTAATACGTATGGCTGAATACCCTATCTTTTATATCATCATCTGTTTGATTGCTGGAATAGCTGTTCTCAAATTTGTATATGAAATGAGGTCAAATTTCAAGAGCTTAAATAAAGATCAAAAAGGCTCAAGCCGTTTCACGACTATTTCAGAACTTAAAAGCCAATACAAGTCAGTTCCAGAAAGAGAAGAACGTTATGAAGGTGGTGGAGGCGTTGTTATCTCTAGATATAAAAAAGAGGTATTTATAGATGATAGTCCGGTAAACAATCTCATTATTGGTACAACTCGCTCCGGTAAGGGTGAATCTTTTGTATTTCCAACCATTGATGTTTACTCAAGAGCAGAAAAGCAACCTTCTCTCATTTTAAATGATCCTAAGGGGGAGTTATTTAGTGCTTCAAAAGAGACTCTTGAAAAACGTGGTTATCACATTGAAGTTTTAAATCTTTTGAATCCATTAGAATCAATGAGTTACAACTTACTACAACTTGTCAAAGACGCATATAAAGAGGGCGATTATTCCACTGCTCAAGCGCTATGTAAAACCCTCTCACACACACTTTATTACAATCCGAATGCTAAAGATCCATTCTGGCAACAATGCGCTATGAGCTTGTGTAATGCCATGATTTTAGCTGTGACAGATAAATGTATTAAGGAAGGCCAAGAGCAGAAAATTACTATGTATGCTGTAGCAAATATGTTGTCAGAACTTGGTTCTCAAGAAGTAGAAGATGAGGAAGGAGAGCTTCAAAATGCTCTTGATAGGTACTTTCAATCTTTACCGGCAGATAGCGTCGCAAAAATGCAATATGCTACTTCGAATTTCTCGAAAGGTACAACAAGAGGGGGGATTTTCACTCAAACAATGAATGGATTGTCCATTTTTACTTTTGATGAAATTGCCAAAATGACAGCAGAAAATAGCGTTGATCTAAAGCGTGTAGGTTTCGGAAAGACAATCAAAGGAAAAGCGACTCCATTAAAACGTATAGGAATAACCTTTCCAGACGGCTCGACCCAAACCGTAAAGACAGATATGACTGGACGTTTTGAGCTGAATTTCGATCAAGAAATCAACGCTGGTGATCGAGTCCAGATACAAGAACTAGAGAGTGAATTTAAGACCGTTGCTTTAATTACAGATATAAATGAAAAAACAGGTGCAACAAAGGTTTTAACCAGCGGAAATAATGAAGTTATTCAAGTACAAGAAATGATTTGCTTTGATAAACCAGTAGCGATCTTTATGATTACACCTGATTTTGATTCCAGTAACCATGTGATAGCTTCTATATTTGTTAGGCAGCTTTACTTCGTCTTAGCGAAATATGCTTCGCTGGCTCGGGGCGGTAAATGTTATAGAGAAGTTGTGTTTATGTTAGATGAGTTTGGAAACATGCCTTCAATTGAAGGCATAGCAAACATTGTGACCGTTTGTTTAGGTAGAAATATTCGATTTAACTTAATTATTCAAGCTTATGCACAACTTAAAAATAAATATGGTGATGACGCGCCAACTATTGATGGAAATTGCGGCAATACCATTTACATTTTAACCAATGACTATGATACTGCCGAAAAAATCTCCAAAAAACTAGGAGAAGAAACGATTGACTCTATGTCCAGAAGTGGCAAAGGTTTTTCCTTTGATAAGAATAAAACAGAAAGCGTGGATGGACGAAAGCTTCTTACTCCAAATGAATTGATGGCTTTAAAAGAAGGAGAAAGTATTGTCATACGTGTTATCAAGCGACAGGATAAAAACCGAAAAAGAATCAAAGCTTTCCCAATTTATAACACCGGCAAAACAGCTCTCAAGTATCGTTGGGAATATCTTGGAGAAGAGTTTGATACAGATAAGTCTATTCTTGATATAGAAATCCATTCGTTACACACAAATATTGACCCAAAAAACTTGCTGGTTGACTTCTTTGCTAAGGAAGAGAAGAAAGAAAAAATAGAAGAACCGCAAAAGTCACAAGAACCAGCAAAGGAAACAGAACCACATGCAGTAAAAATTGAGAAAACAGAAGAGAACACAATGCCTGTTAATGATTCGCCTTTTGATGAACTTTCTGCTGATAACTGGCAGATTAAAACAATGGAAGAGTTTTTTGCTTCTGACAAAATGAGTCTAAAATTAATTGAACAACACTTTTTAGCTGAATTAGAAACGTCAATGGAAGAATTAAAACAAGAACCAATGGGGGAAGTCTGGGAGAAAATAAAAACTTTAGGTGCAAATGACAAAGTGAATAAGACAATCTATCAGGCTCTTTCCGGAAAAGTAAAAAGAATTATTGATGATCTGAAAGAAAAAAAGGAAGAAGTATTAACTTAATAAGGGGCGTTTACTATGGAAGTAAATCAAACATTAGTGAGAATTTTGGATGATTATTACGATAAAGTCAGAGCAGGAAACGACATCGTCATTGCCTTTATAGACGGTGTCGTTTTTCTTGAGAAAGGTAAGTCAATCAATGACCCTATTAATATAAAGATCGAACCGTTTGATAAAAAAATTGAGAAGACGATCAAAGAAGTATTTCATATGGAGGAATGATAGTGAATGAGCGATGAAGAAGTTTTACGAATCTTGAAGGAGTTTTCAGACTACCTTGAGATTGGAAATGTAACTGGATATTGTCTTAGATGGTTAGGATGGTTCTTTATTCAAGGGCTAGCTTGGCTTGTTGATGGATTAGAAAATATTACAGATAGCATTTTAGGAATTAAGACTTTTTTTGCTTCCGAGGGTATACAAGAATTTGTTCAAACCATTCAGCCTTTTCTATATGTATTGTTAGCTTTTTCATTCTTATATATTGGCTATATGCTTATTATGAATAAGAAGATTAATAGAGAACAAATCGCTATGAATGTATTTGTTTCCCTTACAGTATTGCTACTCTTAAATACAGGGATGACAAAAGCAAATAAATTTACAGATGACGCTATTTCTGCCGTTGATCTAAACGGAGAAGGTACAGTAAGTGAAAAAATTATTAAAGATGGTTTGACAGATGTAGCACAGTTTGATGTGAACGGCTGGAAATCCACTGAATTAGAAAATCCCAACAATGTCTCTCAAGAAAATATCAAGTATATTGATATTACAGAAAATATCGACGATGATTTTGAAGTAGCAGAGGGGAAGGAACTAGCAGCACCAAAAGTCTTTGAAAATAAAATGGAGATCACTCCTGATGGAAAAGAAGCCCTTGTCGAACTTAAAAACGGCTGGTTTGACTTCTTTCCAGAAAAGTATTATCGCTGGCACTGGGATTTTTGGACGATTGCCATTTCTCTTTTTGTTACTGGGATGACAATGCTGTTTATCACAATTAAATTGGCTAAACTATGTTATGAACTAGCATTTAATTACATTTTAGCTAATTTAGTTGCACCAGCCGATGTATCTAATGGACAAATGTTAAAACAAGTATTGAAAAGCATTTTAAATACTTTCCTTGTCATTATTATGATCTTCATTTCAATGAAGGTTTACCTAATGGGAACTGTATTTATTAGTGAACAATTAGATGGGATGGCTTATTTGATTGCTCTTATCGCTATAAGTATCGCTGTAGTAGATGGTCCAGTTATGTGTGAAAGATTATTTGGAATTGACGCTGGATTGAAAAGTGGATGGGGCGCTGTTGCAGGTGGATTTGCACTTGGCAAGAGTGTAGGTAATCTAGCAGGAGCAATTGAAAGAAAAACCGGAGCTGCTAAAAAAGCTGCAGGAACAGTTGGAGCAGTTGGACAAGGAGCAGGAAAAGCCTTATCAAAAGCTGGGACAGGAGCTTTACTGGCAGGAGCTGGTTCAGCAGGTGTCATAGCCGGTCTTAAAGGAGATAACAATGATAAACAATCTTCTTTGAAAGATGAGATGAAAAATGATGAGAACAAAGAAAAAAATCAAAATGGAACAGGAGGTTTGCTTTCAGCCAATTCACAAGCGAATAAAGACAATACTGGTGGAGAACAATTATCTAGTGTTGGAGGTTCAAATAGCCAGGGTATGAGCTTGCAAGATGAAATGAGAGCAGCCGGATTTACAGGTGACATTCCATCAAGTACAAGTGGCGATCTATCGAGCAGTGACACCTCTGATAATGATTCAGTTGCTAGAGGAAACTCCGCAGACATAGGTTCAAATACAGGATTTTATGATGATATGCAGTCATCAGGGTTTGCTGGAGAATCTTCATCGGTCAATGATAGTCCTGTAACAGATAGAGGAAACTTTACAGGTTCAACACCTATTCATCAAGAAATGAACTCTGGAACGAACTCAGGTGATAATACAGCATACTCGCAGGTGGCAGCTGCTTCAACTACTACCTCATCAAACGGAAGTCCTGTTACTCAAAACAAAGAAGTAGAAACTCGAACAATCGGCCAATATGCAAGAGAAAGGGTTGCCAACAGACTTAATAATTCTCCAACTGTGCAACAAGCAAAGCGTAGTTACCAAATTGGGGTAAATACAGGAGAGAATTGGAGAAGAAAAAGAGAAAACAAAGAAAATTAAAGGTATCTCAGACAGGCGTAGTTATTATGCCTGTCTTTTTCTTTAAGGAGGTAAACAAGATGGCAAATTATCGCATACCAAAAGAAATATCAAGTGAATTAAAAATTAACAAGGTATTATTTCTCTTTGATTTGCTTTTTATTATTGGATTAATTGTACTAACCTTAATATTTAATAATTTCGTTCATAACGACTTGAGGATTGCTTATTATCTCTTTATGGCTATAGTCGGGATCATTATGATATGGCGACCAAGCACTAATCCAAAGAAAAGAATGTATGAAGTCTTGTTAATAACAATCATGAGGAAAAGGAACACCTATTGTGCAATAGATCGTGAACAAGAATAAAAGAGAAAGGAGAAAAAAGATGGCTTTATTTAATGAAAAAGAGATGGATAAAAAAAGCGTTCCCCCAACAGTACCTACTAAGAAGAAAAAAGAAGCCGAGGAAGATAATATTGTAAAGGTTCAATTCAGTGAAAAGAGTATGTTGGTGAAAAAAGAACAGCAAATACCTTCTAAAAAGAAAAAAAAGCAACAAAAAATGAAAAATGAAAAAAAGAATAAAAAAAATGTGAAGAAAGGTAAGAAAAAAGAGAAAACAGAAAAACGTCCAATGGCAAAGAAGAGCATTGTAGAGGTGTTGCCGATCATCGACATAACGGACGATGGCTTAATTGAATTAAAAGACGAGCAAGGCTTCTTTGATATTTGGCAAATTAAAAGTAAAGATGTATACGCTATGAATGATGAAGAGACCCAATTTGACATTTATAATTTAGCCTATTTCTTTCAGGCTTACCAGTATCCAGTAAAGATCGTTTCCCTAAACTTTCCGGTTTCAACTGTAAGACAACAAACTTTTATCCAAAAGAAATTAGAAGAATGTAAGAGTTCTTTATATGAAAAGTTCCTTCTTCAAAAGTTGAAAGAACTGCAATTCCTTGAGTGGGGAAGAACCAATCGAGAGTATTTTATTTTTATCTATGGAGCTAATGAATATGTGGTCAAAGAACGGGTGGAGTCCATTAAAAGACATATGAAGCGTTCAGCTCCGATTAATCCGGTCGAGACTGAAAAGAAGGTTGAGATTCTCTACAAACTGTACAATCAAAATTCAAAATTAGGCAATAAAAAATAGGAGTGACAGATGAATGTTCAAATTAAATTTTAAAAAGAGAGTGAAGACTGAAAAAGAGTTGAAAGATAAAAAAGGATACAATCCTTACTTTTTGGCTCGTATTCAGCCCCAGGGGGGCGTTAAGTTTGAAGAAAGCTATATCCGTAAAGGGGATGGTTACGAAGCCTGCATTCATGTTTATGATTATCAAAGCAATGTAACCGATTTTTGGCTAGAAGAAATTATGAATATGCCAAATGTGATCACTACTCTTGATGTGATAAGTGATAATCGCAAAGCAGTCATTGAATCCATTAACAAGTCGATGGCTGAACATAGTGTCCGTCATGCTACAGCAAAGGAAAACATTGATCGACTCGAAGCTTCCCAACAGTATAGAGAGCTAGAGGAATTGTATCAACGTATTACCAATGGAGAAGTTATGAAACGTATTCACTTGCGGATTTATATATCAGGGAAAATAATTGATGATTTAGAAAAACAAGCAAAAGAAGTCATTGAGAATCTTGAAGCCCAAAACTTTCGGGGTTCTATTTTTCTTAATGAACAAGAATATGAATTTCAATCGTTAGTAACAGGTTTTGAGACTCAAAAAAATTATATTAATAAGAGAAGAGGAAAGGAAATTACGTCGCTATCATTAGCTGGGGGATTTCCTTTTCATTTTACCCAACTTAGTGATCCCTACGGAACATTTTATGGATCAACACAAACGAAAGGCAGCGTAATTTTCGATCAATTTCATAAAGATCATCAGCGTAAAAGCTATAATGCTGTTTTAATAGGACAAATGGGCGCTGGTAAAAGCACGCTATTAAAAAAGAGCTTACTGGATAATGCGATTAAAGGCTATAAAATTCGTGTCTTCGATATTGTTGGAGAGTTTAAAGACTTAGTGGACGCTCTTGGAGGAAAAACCATTGCGCTTGATGGCTCACAAGGAATCATCAACCCTTTACAAGTATACAAAACTGTAACGAAAGAAGATGGATCTCCTGACGAAGCTTTATCATTCACTCAGCACTTATCTAAGTTGACGGTATTTTACCGATTTATCACACCAGAAGCGACTGACGATCAATTAAAAGAATATGAAAACTTGTTAAGAAAGCTATATATCAGCAAAGGATTATGGGATGACCAAGATGTCTTAAACAATAACATTACCGGTCTTCCAGCAAATGAGTATCCAATCTTGAGCGACTTTCTTACGTTTATTAGAGAAGAACTTTATGAAGATTTCGGAACGAAAAAACATCACGACAACTTAGGCGAAAGCAGAAAGCAGCGGCTTGAGCTAATAGAGTTAAATATCGAAAATCTGGTTGAAACATACGCTCATTTATTCGATGGCTTTTCCACGATTGAAGATTTTAATGATGAACAAATTGTCGCTTTCTCCTTACGTCACCTTTCTTCTCTTAAACCTGAAATTTTCCAAGCCCAACTGTTTAATGTGATGAACTTGCTTTGGGATGGCATGCTTCAAAACGGAGCCCCTCAATTAAAAGCTTTCAATCAAGGAGTTTTAAAATTTGAAGACGCTGTCCGATATTTAATTTTAATTGATGAAGCCCATCACATTATCAATACAAAGAAAGGGAGCGAACATGCTTTAAGATTTTTAACAAAGTTTAGTCGCGAAGCAAGAAAGTATTTCGGTGGTCTGTTTTTCGCAAGCCACTCTATCCGAGACTTTGTTCCAGAAGGTTCAGATCAAACAGCCGTTGAAGAAATTAAAATTTTGTTTGAACTGACGCAATACAAATTCATCATGCAACAGGACAACAATAGCTTAGATATGCTGAGAAGAATATTCTCTGGCCAGTTAAATGAAAGTGAAGTGGCAGAGATTCCTTATCTTTCAACTGGAAATGTATTATTGTGTATTAGCTCTGTTAAGAACGTACGATTTCAGGTAGAAGTAACAGATGAGGAACTTGCTTTGTACGGTGGAGGTGCTTAATCTCTATGGATATAGCTTTAAAATTACTGCCAAAGAAATGGCTGTTTATTGGAGGGGTAATTACCCTCTTTTTTTTCATCATCCTTTTAATTGGTGTCATTACTACATTGGTTGGTGGCTTTGAAAGCAGCTCGAACGACACGAGTTATATCTCCGAAGGTGACTTTGTTGGCGGTACTGCGAATGTTTCTCCACAAGTCATGCAACACCTTCCCTTAGTTGAGGAATATGCAAAGAAATATGGAATTGAACAATATGTCGCCATTATGCTTGCTCTAATACAACAAGAATCTGGTGGTAGAGGAAACGATCCAATGCAATCGTCAGAATCATTTTGTGGTCGTGTTGGTTGCATAACTGACGTTGAAACTTCCATTGATAAAGGTGTTCTTCATTTTAAAAGTGTATTGGAAAAAGCCAATTATGATATTAAATTAACCCTCCAAAGTTACAACTTTGGGGGTGGTTTTATTGACTGGATAAAACAACGTGGTGGCACATACACTTTGGATTTAGCGATTCAATTCTCGAAAGAAATGTACGCAAAAGAAAAAGCTAGAGGTCGAGGACATTTATATACATGTATCCGACAAGAAGCAAAACCACTTGGAGCTTGTTATGGTGACATTCTCTATGTAGAAGCGGTTTTGAAATATTATAACGGCGGTGTAGCTGCCATTGGCAATGGTGACGGAACCGTTATCCAAGCGTCAGGGGCAATAAAAAAGGCGATTGAAGTGGGAATGACTGCTTTGGGAAGACCCTATTTTTGGGGCGGTGGTAGAACGACAGCTTCTATTGCGAGGAAAGAATTTGATTGTTCTAGCTTTGTTTGGTGGGCATACCGAGAAGCAGGAATAAATCTTGGACCGATGGGGGCAACGACAGAAACATTAAAGCACAAAGGCCGAAAGATCAGTCCTACCCAAATGAAAGTAGGCGATCTGATTTTTTGGGACACATATAAAAAAGATGGACATGTCGCAATTTATATTGGTGATGGAAAATTTTTAGGTGCGCAGAGTTCTAATGGTGTCTCTGTTGAGCGAGTAGACAATACTTACTGGAAAACACACTTTTCAGGGCATGTTCGGAGAGTTGTTGAATAAAAGGGGGAAGAAATTTTGGAAGCAAAAAAAGATAAAAGCAAAATTATATTTGCTATTTTTGCAGCTATTGTCATCAGTATAACGGTTTTCAATATTTACTTAGACAGAAAAATTGATAGCGGTGAAGATGTTGAAAGACTAAAAAAAGAAAACAATGAGCTAAGAGCAGAAAATGTTGGAATGGAAGAAAAGTTACTCTCTGTTACTCCATCCAGTCAGGAAAGTGAAAGAAAGGACTACATTCAACTTGCAGAAAAATTTATTAATCTGACCATGTTTCAAGAAAAAGAAGGTTATGAAGAAAGAAGAAATCAAGCAGAAAAAATTATGAGCAAAGATTTGTTTGAGCTATTCTATCCGACAGAAACTTTTCAATATGAAGAAAGTTACAGTTCCAAACCTTCGGATGTTTCTATTTATCTTCGATCACATCAAGCTCTTGAAAATGAAATAATCTTGCTTGCTGAATACAAAGTGAACTTGCTAACAAAAGAGAAAAGTGAACCAGAAACAACCAATAATGTGGTGAAGCTAACTGTAAATAAACAAGAAGGTAAATGGATTGTTACCAGCATTGATGAAATCAGCATAGGAATTATTTAAATAAAAAGGGGTGGAAGTTTTGGATGGAATAAATTTAAGAAGGAAAAAATCATGGGTGTTTCTCTCCATTATTATGTTTCTGTTTCTAGGTTTCTTTTCTTTCATTTCTTCAAAAGCATACATGAAAGAAGAACAAAATTTTTATCATACAGAACTAAAAAAAGAAATTTCTCTCACGACAATGAGTACTTTAAGAATTGAAAGCTGGGAGTATAACCCGAAAAAAAATATCATGGAAATCTTGCTTACAATTGATGATAGCAACGATTATACCTTTGAAGCTTTATCAAAAGCTAACACTCGAAGCCCTATGTCGTTGAAGACGATCTATCACGAGCAGGAAAATTATGTTCTTCAAATAGAAGATGTTCCTTCAAATTGGGAAGCTATTGCATTAGATATTTATGAAGTAAATAAAACGGATGAAGCAGCCGTCATCAAAAATGAAGACGAGAAAATAGAAGAAGAAAGAGAAGAATTAATCAAAACTATTTATGCAGATCAAAAGAAAACGAAAGTTAATGATGAACTAGAAACCAAGGAAAAAGATGTTTACGCTATGTATTTTATAGAGATGGAAAGAACTCAACTGGGAAAAGAAATTAAGAAATATACTCAAGCAATCCAGCAAGAAGTTCAGAAAAAAAATGAACTAAATAAAGAAATTAAAGAGCTAGAAAAGGAAAAAAAGTATGATACAGAAATCGAAAAGATTGATACTGAAACAGAAATTGAATTAAAAAAAGACTTCATTAAAGAATGCGATTTAATGATAGAAGATTATGAGTTTGAACAAAAAAATGCAGAAGAGAAGATCAGAAAACTAAATCAAAAAGAACAGGATTTATTAAAGATTTAAAAAAACATGTTATCACTAGGTCTACATTAAGGGATTTTATGTTATCACTAGGTCTACACTAAAGAGCTTTCTTTGTCCCCATTGTTTTGTCAGGCTTTGCCTGACCCCACACCCTCAGTGGGGGCAAAAACCCCTTATGCTCTTTCTATTTTTTTGCAGTAAATCCCTAAGATTCAGGAGGATGATGAAAAGTGGAAGTAAAAATTAGAAACCTTGATCCAGTTGCCATAAAAAAAATAGACGAACTTGCAAAGAAAAAAGGTCTTTCTCGTCAAGAATTTTTAAAAGGACAGATTGAAACACTGGCGGTTTTTCATGAACAATCAAGAAGAGAGACACATTTACAAACCTTGATAGAAAAAAATATTTACACAATGACTCAATGTTATGAGGCGTTGGAAAAAGTAAATGACTTCATTGAATTAATGACAGGAGAAGAAGAGGAATGATTCAAACAACCGTTGTTCCAGGCGTTGTTTTGAAAACTCGTTTTGTAACTCCTGAACAATCCGACTTTAAAAATTATGTAGATTATGTTGATCGTGATGAAGCAAAGAAAGAATTTCAAGCCAATAATAAATTGTTTTCTCTGTACCAAGATTATATGGATAATCCAGATAAAACCTCTTCATTATTTACAGAAAAAACGAATCGTTTAAGTTCGGATGACAAAAAACAATTGAAAAGACTATTTAAAACAGCTCAAGAAAATGAAAGCATTATGTGGCAAGATGTCATTTCATTTGATAATAAATGGCTGGAGGAACAAGGCTTGTATGATTCTAAAACACATACAATTGATGAGAACAAGTTAATGGATGTTACTCGTGCTGCCATGAAAGAAATGATGAAGAAAGAAAGATTAGATCAAAGTGCTGTATGGTCAGGAGCGATTCATTACAATACAGATAATATTCACATTCACATTGCTACAGTTGAACCCAACCCGACACGAGATCGAGGAAAACGAAAACCTAAAACTCTTGACGCAATGAAATCTAAAGTCGTTAATAACATACTTGATCGAGGGGAAGAACAAAAAATAATTAATGACTTGATTAGAAAAGAGATCGTCGATAAAAAGAAAAGTGATTCAACGTTAAGATGGAGAAATAGAGAAATGAAGCCGATGTTCCTCAAAATATATAATCAATTACCCGAAGACAAAAGACAATGGCAATACAGTTACACCACGATCAATCATCTTAAACCTTCTCTTAACCAATTAACGGAAAAGTATATTGAAAAATATCACAAGAAAGATTATGAGCTTTTTCTAAAAAAATTAGACAAGGAAGTTGACGTTTTAAAAAGAGCTTATGGAGAAGGCAAGTTCGATAAAAAACGTTATGAGAATTACAAAGAAAATAAAATTGAAGAGTTATATAAAAGAATGGGAAATGCTTTTTTAAAGGAAATGAAAGAATATGATCGCATGAAAAATAAAGGGAAACCTACTTATTCTTTCAACAAAAAAGGAACAGTCTTCAAAAACAAATTTGCTTTGCAATATGCAATGAAAAAGATGGAACGTGCTTTTTCATCTGAATATGATAGCTGGAAAAATCAACGTCATTATGAAAACTTGCAAAGGGATATTGAGAGAGCTAAAGAAATGGAAATGGAAAGGTGATGTTTACAATGGAAAATGAAAAAATTAGAAAGCTTGTTTCATTTGATGAAGAAACATTTGAGTATGTAAGTGATTATATGGATGAAAATAAAATCCGTTTTAACGGAGAAGCCATTGCTCGCATTTGCAAAGAGCATAAAGAATTAAAAGAAAACCAGTGGTCAATCAAATACATTTCAGAAGTAGTTACCAACGCTCTCAAAGAAACATTTAAGGAAGAACTAAACAAAATACGCATAGGCACTAATAGTGCAGACAAGAACACTCAAATATTAATTGAATTATTAAATGGTATCTACTTCTTCGAGTCATATGAAAACTTAATCACAACGAGTGTTCAAGAAATGGAAGGGGTGAAGACAGCCAAACAAGAAGTACAAGAAAGAATTACGAACCAACGGCAAAAAAAATTAGAATATGAAGCTTCTAAAGGAGGAATTTAAATGTTATTAAATAATGAAATTTCATTAGCGGTGATCAAAGAAGTAGGAAATCAAGATGTTGTTTTATCAGTGGATGGGAAAGAAGTTGAATTGGAATTAACAGAGGAAGAAGCAAAAGAATTACAAAATTATCTGACTGAACAAGATAATTTTCTTGTACCCATACATGTAAAGACAATGAAACTATTCCCTGAGATTAGTGAAAAGTGGAATGAAGAAGATATGGCTGAATTAGTCGGGGCTTCGGAAAAGGGAAGCCCTGAGAAGGAAGAGGAAGAAAATTAAAAAAGCAACATAAGGTCAGAAAGCTATCGGTAAATGACGGTAGCTTTTTTATTTTTTAAATTAGGGGAAGGAGTTTATATCATGGCAAAATTCCAACGAAAAAGCTTTGAAGAAAAAAAGAAAGAAGTTGAAACCCTAACTAAAAACATGGAAGAGAATATCGAAAGATATTTCGAATCACCAGAGCAGCTAGCAGAATATCTTGCTTTTAAAGCAAAATTTTATAAGTATTCCCCTTCTAATGCGGCTTTGATCGAAGGGCAATTCCCTGGGGCCGAAGCTGTCGGTTCTTATAAGTTTTGGAAAGACAAAGGCTTTCCAGTTCAAAAAGGGGAAAAGGGAATTAAGATACTCGTTCCCAACCGAACTAAACCCAAATTCAAAGATGAAGAAGGAAAGATGAAACCATTAGAAAAAGCTTCTTCAAAAGAAAGAAAAATGATCGAGGAAGGAAAAATAAAGGTTGAACAAGGTCGCTTATATTTTTCAGTTGGACACGTGTTCGATGTTAGCCAAACGAGCGCGACAGCCAAAGATTTACCTGATATATTCCCTAACAGGTGGCTTGAAGGAAATGTAGAAGATTACTTTTTGCTTTATAAAGGCATGGAAAAGATTGCAGAAAGCAACGGAATTAAAATCATTGAACCTAAGGAAGAGCTAGGAGCTGCTAAAGGAGTCAGCTACACTTTGACAAAAGAAGTAGCTTTAAATCCTAGAAACAGTGAATTGCAGAATGTGAAAACACTCCTTCATGAGTTAGCACATGCAAAACTTCATACAGTAGAAACCCATGAAAATTATACTGCGCCTGAAAAAGAATTTCAGGCTGAAATGACAGCTTATACAGTCGCTAACTACTTTGGTATTGATACAAGTGAATACTCTCTGAATTATTTACACCACTGGACAGAAGATCGTGAGTTGAGAGAGAAAACACAACTTTTAAAAGAAGTGCATGAAACCTCAATAGAATTTATTGACACCATAGAAGAGACCGTTGGACAGGAAAGAGAAAGAACTAAGGGGCAAGAAAACGAGTCACCGGAGCTTTTAGTCGTTCAATTCGGAGCTTTATCTTCTACCGCTGAACAGCATATGACCGTTGAAAGTTTGCGTAAAATGATAGACAAACAAGATTCATCCTTTACAAAAATTGAACATGAGAACTTAGATGATAAAGCATTTATTGAAGCTTTTAACCAAAGTCAGGACAAAAAAGCGGTTGCTATACCTGAGTCGGCTGTGACGAGTCCAGCCGTTCTTATACAGTGGTCTGAGAGTGAAGGATTAAAGAGCGGTGAATTAATTCCTTTCGGAGAAGCCAATGAAAAAATGAAACATTTATCAATGGCAGCGGAAAAAGAAGCTTACTATGAAAAAACAAGATACCATATCATTTTGCCGAAAGAACTAAATGATAAGAACCAGCTTTCTGTTATTAATATGGACAGACTTGATCTAGGCGATGGTTTTTATAAGTCACCTCTCGAACAAATAATGAGCGAAAAGAACCTTCCTGATAACGTGTTATCTGTTTTAAAAGAGGAAGCAAAAAATGCAGAGACAGGGAAAGAAGTATCTGCTTTAGAAAAAAATCCGTTAAAAAAAGAAGCCAGCGATCATCAAAAAGCTAAAACAAAGAAAGAGAAAAAACAAGAATTAGCATTAGAAATGTAATAAGAAGAACCAAGCCCTGATCTTTCTTTTGATTGGGGCTTTTTATTTTAGGAGGACAGAAGATGACAACGGTTATTTTAGCTGAAAAGCCAGATCAAGCTCGTCATTATGCCGAAGCATTCTCCAGCCAGAAAAAACAAAAAGGATTTATTGAAGTGGAAGATTATCGTTTTTTCAAAGGAAAAGCCTATATTACATGGGGGGTTGGCCATTTAGTCGAGTTACAGGAGCCAGCGGATTATAAAGAGGAATGGGAGAAATGGTCTTTAAGTTCGTTACCTGTTCTCCCCGAAACATTCAAGTTCAAAGTGGATGCTTCAAAAAAACAGCAATTCAATGTCGTTAAAAAGTTATTGCAGGAAGCAACAGAAATTATTGTCGGGACCGACTGTGATCGAGAGGGAGAAAATATCGCGCGTTCGATTATTTCTCTTGCTGGGGCTTTCAATAAGCCGACAAAGCGATTATGGATTAACTCATTAGAAACAGAAGAAATCATTCGAGGATTTAAAAATCTTAAAAATGGAAACGACTTTTTACCTTTGTATTATGAAGCTCAGACTCGGCAAATCGCTGATTGGGTAGTCGGGATTAATACTTCAAGGTTGTACAGCCTTCTTTTACAGAATAAAGGGCTGAAAGATAGTTTTTCAGTTGGAAGAGTGCAAACACCAACTTTATTTCTTATCTATCAAAGGCAGCAAGATATAGAAAACTTTAAACCCACTACCTTCTATGAGATTTATGCCCATGTGACAGCAAAAAACGGAACATTTACAGCTAAATATGCGGAGAAGTTTGATTCGATGGAAAAACTTCAACGCAAATTGGAAGAGCATAGCATTCAAAAAAAGAATGAAGGAACGATTAGTAAGGTTGAAAAGCAGATAAAAAAGAAGAAATCCCCCCGATTGCACAGTCTATCTAGCTTGCAAGAACGAGCCAATAAATTGTGGAAGTATAGCCCTTCCGATGTTTTAAAAACTGTCCAGGGATTGTATGAAAAAAAGCTTTTGAGCTACCCACGTACAGATTGTCATTTCATCACAGAGGCAGAATTTAATTATCTTTCTGCCAACATCAATCACTATCAATCATTACTTAACTTTGAGATTGCCTATAAGGACGCTCGCAAAGGCTATGTAGAGCCTTCTAAGGTTCAAGAACACTACGCTATTATTCCGACAAAGAAAGCACTCACACATCAAGAAATCGACCAATTAGAAATGAAAGAAAAGAACATTTACATGGAAGTCTTAGCGACTGCTGCGGCTATGTTTGCACCGGATTACGAATATGAAGAAACCAAAGTTGAGATTGACCTAAACGGATTGTTATTTAAACAGACCGGAAAAGTTGAAAGGAAACAGGGATGGAAAGCTCTTTTTCAAGAAAGCAAAGAGGATGAAGAAGAAACAGAATCCAAGCTCCCTCTCCTTATAGGGGTACAGCCAACATTTCGGAAATTTTGTACGGTAAGCAAAATTCGACACGAAAAAAGCCAAATACCTGTACGCTAAGGGATTTGGCTTATGTTAGGGATTAGTTTCTATTTAAGGGCCTTAGCGAATTAGCTGGTAATCTATTTGAATCAAATTTATATTCTCCAAGAAAATTAATATGTTCCCATCCTAAAGGTGAAATGTGTGGAAGTAATTCTTCTTTTAGGACATTATTTTTCTTAAATTCTTTTGTTACTTCACTTAAATACACAGTATTCCATACGCTAATTGCATTGATCAATATATTTAACGCACTGGCTCTTTGTAGTTGATCTTGTATGCCACGCTCTCTAAATTCTCCACGTTTACCAAAAAATAAAGCTCTAGCCAATCCATTCATGGCTTCTCCTTTATTTAACCCACGATGTATCCTTCTTCTTAATGTTTCATTTGTTATATAGTCAAGAATAAAGATTGTTTTTTCAATTCTCCCAATCTCTCTGAGAGCTGTAGCTATTTTATTTTGTCTTGCATATGAACCTAATTTCCCCATGATTAATGATCCAGAAACTCTTCCTTCTCGAATTGAATGTGCCAGCCTTAATACATCATCAAAATTCTCTTTAATAACGTTTGTGTTAATCTTTCCTCGAAGTATGCCTTTTATGTTTGAAAAATTATTAGGAGAAGAAATGGTATATAATTTAGCGTCACTTATATCTCTTAGTCTTGGTGCAAAACGAAACCCTAACAAATGACTTAATCCGAAAACTTGATCCGTGTAACCGGCTGTATCAGTGTAATGCTCTTCAATTGAAAGGTCAGATTCATGATGTAATAATCCATCTATCACATGTACGGCATCCCTTGCATTTGTATTAATAACTTTTGCATAAAAGGAAGAAAACTGATCACTTGTAAAACGATAAATGGTCGTACCTTTCCCAGTTCCGTAATGCGGATTTGAATCTGCATGTAACGATGATACACCGACAGGAACACGCATACCATCAGAAGATGATGTTGTCCCATCTCCCCAATATGAAGTTAATGATATACGGTGCTGATAATTTACCAGTGTAGCTTGTGCGCGAGTCATCGCATCTTCATGTAATCTCCATTGCATAACATTGGCCATCTGGCGATATGAAATATCAGGAGTTGCTTCCGCCATTTTAGTTAATCCAATATTTGTCCCCATTGCCATTATTGAAGCCATCACAATAGACTTTTCCTCACCTTTAGGGGGTTGATTTGAAGAAGCGTGAACAAATGATTCGTCAAATCCAGTCCATTCAGCTACCTCCATTAATAAATCAGTAAGTTTAACTCTAGGAAGCATATTATAAAGCGATAAGCTGAAATTTCTAGCTTCTTCAGGAGTATCAGCTTGAAGTCTTTCAATATGTATCCTTTGTTTTTCAATGTTGATACTTTCAACTTTATCAATATTTTTAGAAATCCATTGAAGTTTAGTATTTAAAGTTCCGCATCTTTCCTGTATATACTGTTCAAAACTTATATTAACAGCTATATTAGTCCCTTCAGTCTTTGCTTTTCCCCAATCATCTTTTGACACTAAATATTCTTCAAAATCCTTATGTAATCGACTACCTTCAACCCAAACATCACCAGAACGGATAGAGTTTTTGAGTTCTGTTAAGGCAGCCATTTCATAATATTGACGGTTAATGTTACCTTCATCATCAAAAACATGTTTTTGCCAACGTTTAGGAACAAAACTCAAAGGTGAGCCATCAGGGATTTTCCTTTTTCCAGAATCATTTAATTCGCGTATGGTATCTAATGCTTTTAATAAAGGCTCTGCTGATTTAGTAGATTTGAACACTAAAGAATCCAACAAGCTCGGAGTATATTTCCTTAAATAGTTATATCGAGTTTTTATTAAATCAAGGTAATCATAATCCATTGGTCTTGATAATAATTTAGCTTCCTCAATCGATTCTACAATTTTATCCCACGGCATTACTTGCTCTAGTGCCCCATAGGGATCAATACCTTCCTCTTTGGCTTTAATTAAAGCCGTTCCTATATCTGCGTAATGCACAACTTTTTCATTTACTGACTTTCCATTTTGTTTTTGCATCTCTTCTTGTGTTTTTCTGCCTTTTGCTTGTAACACCATCATTTGTCTATCATGAATTTCAATGGCATGGTCAGTTAAGTCTTGGGAGAGAGTGATTAAGTGAGCGACTAATAATGCATATCTTTTATCTTCGTTAAATCTTCTAAAAGAATGGGGTTCATATCTTGCCCCAATTCGCGCCAATTGTAAAAGTCTATTGGGGTGTATTAATGCCGTATTGGCTGCAATATTCATTTCTTTAATGTACTTTAATCTTTTTATGACTTTTATAAAAGAATCTGGTGACGACTGTCCGGGAATTTCCCGAAGCCAAGCTAATTGGGTTTTATTATTATTTACCGTTAAATCGATTAACTTTTCTAGTTCACGCTTATGTCTTTCGGAAAGATTACTTGTTAGTATGGCATATATTTTTTTCTCTGCACGCGTTCTTGCTATCCAAACCATCCTTTCGATTGTTGGTATAGCAGGAAGAATTATTTTTTTCTTTCTTAATAAATCAATTGCTGTGCGTACTAGATACATTGAATTCCCATTTTCCAATGCGGCTTTTAAAAGAACATTAGAAATCGTACGATAATCACTGTTATTAAAGTTTCTATATCCATATACTTGACGTATTTCTTCTAAATGCTCACGTCTAGTTGTATCACGTTGAGCATATGAAGAGAAAACCTCTGGATCTACATTAATTTGATTAGCGACATATTTAATAAGGTTTTCGGGTATTTCTAACATATTAATTAAAGAACAACCGGGATTTCTAAGAATGCATAATTGGAGTGCGAACCCTAAGCGATTATGATCTCTTCTATGACGATTTATAACATCAATATCATAGTCAGATAGACTGTAATAAGAAGTAAATTCAAATTCTGATAAATTATTAAGGTTTAAAATTTCCTTGCGCTGTTCTTGTGTCAGCAGTTCTTTCACACTCAAGTTAAATCAATCCTTATTAATAATTTTGGTATGAGCCTAATTTACTTTGTCTAAGTATCTATACAGTGAGGTTTTGCTAATTCCTGTTGCTTCTGTAATTTGGTTGATTGTATAATCCTTGCTCTTATACATTTTAATTGCCATTTCAACTTTGTCCATTTTCTTCGATGGTCTGCCACCTTTCCTTCCTCTGGATCTTGCTGCTTGAAGTCCTGATTTTGTCCTTTCGCTAATAATATCTCGTTCTAACTCTGCAATATTTGCCATTGTACGAAAGAAAAACTTCCCCATTGCAGTTGAAGTATCAATACTGTCATTAATAGAGACAAAATCTACGCCCATATCATTGAATAATTCACTAAGTTCAATTAGATGTTTTGTAGAACGTGAAATACGATCAAGTTTATATACAACAATTTTGTCGCCACTGCGTAAGACCTTAAGAAGTTCTTCTAGTTGGGGTCTATCTTTTCTAGTTCCGGTCAACTTTTCTTTATAAATTTTCTCTACCCCATATTTTGTAAGGGCATCAACTTGCATATCCAAGTTTTGTTCCTCCGTACTTACACGTGCATAACCAAATATCATCATTCATCACCTGCAAAAGTAATTTATAACCCTATATTAGCACCAAAAACGGCATTAGATATTAAAAATGTTACTTTGATTTTGGGAATGAGTTTTGAATCTATAGATTAATAGAAATAGGTTGTTTTTTTAAAAATATTTATCAGTACCATAAACGGTCGTTTTCGGTATTGGAATCATTTAATTGAAGGGAGTAAAATATATTGACCATGTACTATGGTACAGGGTTTATATTATATGTGAGGTGAAGTAAATTGCATTTTCGAGTCGGAGAAATCGCAGAGAAGTGTAACGTTAACAAAGAGACCATTAGATATTATGAGCGTTTAGGCTTAATTCCAGAGCCTGAGCGTACCGAAAAAGGATACCGAATGTATTCACAACAAACGGCCGATCGGTTGAATTTCATAAAACGGATGCAGGAATTAGGATTTAGCTTAAATGAAATAGACAAATTGCTAGGGGTCGTCGATCGCGATGAAGCAAAGTGTCGTGATATGTATGATTTCACCGTTCTTAAGATAGAAGACATCCAGCATAAAATTCAAGATCTCAAAAGAATTGAACAAATGCTGATGGATCTTAAAGAAAGATGTCCTGAAAACAAAGATATTTACGAATGCCCCATTATTGAAACATTGATGAAGAAATAAGAGGTGAAACAGGATGAAAAACACAATAAAAAGTTCAGGCTGGTTTCTTGTCGCACTAATCACATGCCCGTGTCATCTGTTTTTACTGCTTCCGTTGGTTGCAGGAACGGCACTGGGTTCATACTTCACGGACTTTAAAGATGTTATTTTCATCGTGATGGGTCTGTTATTTGTTTTTGCTCTTTTCAAGGGCTGGAGAAAACTTGACCCAGAAACAAAGAATGAAACAAAAAAGGAAACAAAAACGCATGATTGTTGCAGTATGGAGAGGTTTAAATCATGAAGGAAAAAGTGTCGCAAGTAGCTACTGTATTTTCAGCTTTTGTTATGGCTGCATGCTGCCTAGGTCCACTGATTTTCATTCCTCTTGGACTAACTGGATTTGCAGGAGCATTAGCCTTTTACTCACTGAAATATCGGTTAATGTTCAGCATTGCTACCATCATCCTTCTTGCTTACTCCTTTTATATGGTTTATGGGAGAAAGGGAAAAAGAAAAAGTTCTGTCATTGGCTTATGGATTACGACGCTTTTTGTTTTCGGCATGTTTCTTTTTTTATTTCTAGTTGAAGGTGGACTATAAAAAATGAGGTACTTTATATGAGAGTACAAATAATCAGAATTATGATGGTATTATCTCTTTTGCTGGTGGTTAGTGCGTGTAGTAACGAAAAAGAAGCACAAAATACTATAGATGCTAAGCAGGAAGCAAAAGCTACCATTGAAACAACTAAAACAGGGACATTTACGGTTTTGGGGATGGATTGTTGCCCGCCATCTGTTGTAGAAAGGGTTCTAAAACAGGTAGATGGCGTTAGCAAAACAGCCATTAAAGTCAGTGGAAGCAAGGCCGAAGTAACGGTTTCCTTTGATGATAAGAAAACGGATTTACAGGCAATTAAGACGGCAGTTTTGGATTTCGGGCTTGGAGTCGAATAAAAGGAGGGAGTTAACATGAAAAAATATCGAATGAACGTTCAAGGGATGACTTGTACGGGTTGTGAAGAGCATGTAGCTGTTGCTCTTGAAAACATGGGTGCAAGAGGGATTGAAGTAGATTTTCGCCGTGGCGAAGCTGTATTTGTGCTACCAAATGGCTTAGAGGTTGAAACAGCGAAAAAAGCGATTGCTGAAGCGAAATATCAACCAGGCGAAGCAGAAGAAGTACAATCGCAAGAAATGATGCAGTTAGGTGATGAAGGTGATTATGACTACATCATCATCGGTTCTGGTGGGGCTGCCTTTTCATCTGCCATCGAAGCCGTGAAATACGGAGCAAAAGTGGCAATCATTGAACGTGGTACGGTTGGTGGAACATGCGTGAACATCGGCTGTGTTCCTTCAAAGACTTTGCTTCGGGCTGGCGAAATCAATCATCTGGCAAAAAATAATCCATTCATCGGATTGCACACGTCAGCTGGCGACGTTGATTTGGCACCATTGATCAAGCAGAAAAATGAACTGGTGACGGATCTTCGAAACTCAAAATATGTGGATTTGATTGATGACTACGGCTTTGAATTAATCAAAGGCGAAGCGAAATTCGTAGATGAAAAAACCGTTGAAGTCAATGGCATGCAGTTGTCAGCCAAACGATTCTTAATCGCGACAGGTGCTTCACCAGCAGTGCCAAACATTCCTGGACTGGATGAAGTCGATTATTTAACAAGTACAACGCTGCTTGAATTAAAGAAGGTGCCTAAGCGTCTTACGGTCATCGGTTCTGGCTATATCGGGATGGAATTGGGACAACTCTTCCATAATCTAGGCTCAGAAGTCACATTGATGCAAAGAAGCCCGCGTTTGTTAAAGGAATACGATCCTGAGGTTTCAGAAGCGATCACGCAAGCCTTGACAGAACAAGGGGTCAACTTAGTGACGGGAGCATCTTTTGAACGAATCGAACAAGATGGAGACATTAAAAAGGTCCATGTTGAGATAAATGGCAAGAAGCGAATCATTGAGGCAGATCAATTACTGGTTGCCACAGGAAGAACACCAAACACGGCAACCTTGAATTTACAGGATGCAGGCGTTGAAGTAGGCCCCCGTGGTGAAATTGTAATCAATGAGTATTCAAAAACAACGAATTCACGCATCTATGCAGCAGGAGATGTCACGCTTAGTCCTCAATTTGTATATGTAGCAGCTTATCAAGGTGGAGTTGCGGCAGGAAATGCTATCGGTGGACTGAACAAAAAGCTGAATTTAGAAGTGGTTCCGGGGGTTACATTTACAGCTCCAGCCATTGCAACGGTTGGTTTAACGGAGCAACAGGCAAAAGAGAAAGGATATGAAGTGAAAACATCCGTCTTGCCGTTAGATGCCGTTCCAAGAGCACTGGTTAATCGGGAAACAACCGGCCTGTTTAAACTGGTTGCGGACGCGAAAACGTTGAAAATATTAGGGGCTCATGTGGTGGCAGAAAACGCAGGAGACGTGATTTATGCAGCGACATTAGCTGTCAAATTCGGTTTAACCGTAGAGGATCTTCGCGAAACCCTTGCACCATATTTGACAATGGCAGAAGGACTGAAGCTGGCTGCTCTAACGTTTGACAAAGATGTATCCAAACTATCTTGTTGTGCAGGATAACCATCTTTTAATATCAAGCCGATGATTCCTTAACGTAGGAAAAATCGGCTTTTTTAGATGGAAATTTGCTTAGCGTACAAAATTTCCGAAATGCTGGCTGTACCCCTTATAGAAGGAGAAGTTATTACATCAACTATAGACACTAGAGAAAGCGTGACAACACCGCCAAAGCCCTTTACAGAAGGGGAATTAATTAAAGTCATGAAAACAGCTGGATATAAGGGGAATTTAGCTGTCGAAGATGAAGAGTCCAGAGCCATATTGAAAGAAACAGAAGGGATTGGCACAGAAGCAACAAGAGCTGACACTATTGAGACATTAAAGAAAAAATCTTATATAGAAGTAAAAAAGAATACAGTTTCTATTACTGAAAAAGGAATTATTTTGTGTGAAGCGGTAAAAGGCACCTTGCTTTCCAGTCCGGAAATGACGGCTAAGTGGGAGATCTATTTGAAAAAGATTGGCGAGAGAAAAGGGAACCAAGAAACCTTTTTAAAAAACATCGAAAAATTCATTCGTCACTTGCTCCATGAAGCTCCTAAACAGTTAGAAGTAGACAAAGTAACTCAAAGTATCAATAGCATAAAAACCTCTTCCCAAATTGGCGTATGCCCTGCCTGTCAGAAAGCGGTGATCGACAAGGGCAAATTTTATGGATGTGAAGGGTACACGAACGGTTGCCGTTTTTCCCTTCCAAAAACCTATTTGAGCAAAGCCATTAGTGTCAGCAATATTAAAAAATTGCTTGATACAAGGAAAAGCAGCCTGATTAAAGGCTTTAAAAGCAAAAAGAAAGGAACCACTTTTGAAGCCATTCTTATATTAAATGCCGACAATGAACTACAAATGGAGTTCTCCCAAAAAAAGAAGTAAAGGAGGTTGACCTCAATGGCTAAAAAGCGGGTCACTGAGGAAGAGATTATGAAAGCAAGAGAAGTCGATTTGTTATCATATCTTGAAGCCAAAGGAGAACGTTTTAAAAAGGAAGGAAACTATTATCGTCATGTAGACCATGATAGCTTAGTCATTAGAGGAAATATGTATGCTTGGAATAGTCGGGGAGAAAAAGGCTATGGGGCCGTTAATTTTGCCCAGATGTTTTACAATATGTCTTTTGTGGAAGCTGTTCAGGATTTAAACGCTGACAATTACCAAACCATTGACCATGCAAAAGAGGATTATGTAAAAAATAAGCAGCCATTTCGTTATCCTTCACAATATGAAGTAAACGATCAATCAGCTATCAGGAATTATTTAACCAATGACCGTAAAATAGATCTTCGTCTGGTAAATTGGTTAATCCAAAAAGAACTGATTGCTCAAGACCGAAAAAAGAATGTCATCTTTAAATGGAGAGAAAAAGGCGGCAAAGGAAAAATCATTGGGGCAGAGCGACAGGGTACTATCAAAATAGATAATAAGAGAGGTTCATTTAAGCAAATCTTGAAAAATGGGAAGGAACATTCAGGTTTTACAGTAGATGTAGGTCGGCCTGATACCCTTTATTTCTTTGAAAGTCCTATTGATCTACTCTCTTATTGGAGCATTAAGCAAAAAAAATTGACAAACGCTCGAATGGTAAGCATGAATGGGCTGAAACTAAAAACAGTTTTCCAATCCTACCTTGAAGCTAAAAAAGAAGGCTTAAACATTAACAACGTTGTTCTTGCGGTTGATAATGATAAAGCTGGAAAAGAATTTATTGAGAAGGTGAAGCAGGTAGTCAATAATGACATGTTAAAGATCGATATTCCTAGTAATGAAAAAGACTGGAACGATGAACTGAAGCAGGTAAGAAATAAACAAGAAAAGAAACCAAATTCAATGAAAGCAATCCCACAAAAACAACCCGGAGCTTTAGCAGAAAGATGAATTTTATTGTTTTTAAACGAATTTATTGTCTTCGTAAAGACAGTTATGACAAGTTTTTGAATATCGTTGAAGAGTTAAAAGTATAAAGATTATTATTTTATTTTGCCTATTTGAGAATATAGTGAAATGATCAAACAAGAAAGCAAAACAAACAGATTAAAACAGCCTATACACGATTAAGTGTATAGGCTGTTCTAATTGGCTCCAATCCACCTTAGATTAAGCTCCCATCTTGCGGCACTCTTCAGCACAATGGAAGCACATTTCAGCACATTTCTGACAATGATCATGATCATGTTTTTTGCACTCATTTCCACATGCTTCGCAAATATTAGCACATAACTGGCAAATTTGTTTGGCAAATGGGCTGTTAGATTGCATGGATTTCGCGGCAAATGCGCAAATGTCTGCACATTCTCTGTCTAATCGGATACAGTCAGCCATCATTTTTATATCACTCTCGTTTAAACACGCATCATAACAAGCATTACAGGCTTCCATACACTCGAGACAAGCTTTAATACATTCTTCGTACGTTGCATTCATAAAAACATCCTCCTTTATTTTTTAATCAATTAAAGTCTACCCGCTTCGTTTATTTTTTAACGTTTTAATAAAAACTCCTTAAAAACTGCACAAAAAATCGATGCTTATTCGTTATGATATAGGCAGTGAATTAAAAAGTGGTGATGATAATCAATAAAATAACTATAAAACTAGGCCTTTGGTTTTTCTTTGTTATGTTGATAATTGAAGTCTGCTTATTCTTTTTTTTACATACAAGCATGGTGAAAAGCAGAGTAGAGGAAGAATTAATTGCACTGCAGGCAAGAGGGAACAATCATAGAGAAGTTCTGGAAGACTCATACAATGAGGAAACTCTTCATCATATTGCTGTAATGGAATGGAATGCCGACACGGAAGTTATTATTACGGATCAGGAGAAGAACATAATTATCTCTTCTTCCAAACTAGATAAGGAAGAGAAAGAGATTTTATATAAAAAGATTGAACCTGTTCCTCGTAACGGGAAAATACTGGAGAACAGATGGAAAAGTGAAAAGTATATTTCTACTGTCAGCCCTTACGCCGTTAATGGACAACAAAAAGGGTATGTGTTTATGTTTAAAAGCACTGATCAGGTACAGAGTTTAATCTCAAGACTAAACCATCATTTTTTAATTGCTGCGGTCATAACCGTTACTCTTTTAATCTTAACGATTCTTTTCCTTACCAAATCTATAACCACTCCTCTTATTCAAATGAAGAGGGCCACAGAAAGGTTGAGCAGGGGAGATTTTTCTGTTCACTTGCCTAATATGGGGGAAGATGAGCTAGGTGATCTGTCCCGATCCATAACCATTCTTGCAAAAGACTTAAAGCACCTTAAAGAAGAGAGAAGCGAGTTTTTATCCAGTATATCTCACGAATTGAGAACACCGCTAACTTATATCAAAGGATATTCGGATGTAGCTAGACGAAGGAACCTTGCGAATGAAGATAGAGAACGTTATCTCGGTATCATTTATGAAGAATCTGAAAAATTATCGAACATGATCAAAGATTTGTTTGACTTAGCCAAAATAGATAAAAATACTTTTGTTATTCATGAGGAGAAAGTACAGCTATGCTCCTATTTACATGCCATCTGTGAAAAGATGCTACCAGCATTTAAAGAAAAAGACATGAACCTTGAGGTTAATTGCAATAAGAATATACATGTTTTAATCGATCCTATGAGATTTGAACAAGTTTTTTTAAATTTATTTGATAATGCCATCAAATACTCAGATCCATACACCAAAACAAGCGTCTTTGTTAAAAGAGAAAAGGGAGATGTTTTAATCGAGGTCAGGGATGAGGGGCGTGGCATTCCTAAAGAAGACATTCCTTTTATATTTGAGCGGTTTTATAGGGTAGATAAATCCCGTTCCAGAGATTTTGGCGGGACAGGCTTGGGGTTATCGATTGTAAAAGAACTGGTAGAAGCACACCAAGGCTACATTGAGGTGAAAAGTGAACTTGGCAAAGGAAGTGCGTTTTTTATTCAGATAGAGGAGATGACAGAATGAAAACAGTATTGCTTGTGGATGATGAAGCAAGAATGCTTGATTTATTAAGTATTTACTTATCATCCAACTATCGATGTATCAAAGTGAATTCAGGGGCGGAAGCTATTTCCTACATGAAAAATAATGCTGCTGATTTAATCTTATTAGATATCATGATGCCAGAAATGGATGGGTGGAGTACCTGCAGCCAAATAAGAGAGCTTTCAGATGTTCCTATCATTATGTTAACAGCCAGAAATGAGAAGGAGGATATAGTCAAAGGCTTGCAAATAGGTGCCGATGATTATGTAACCAAGCCATTCGATGAAGCAGAATTGCTTGCAAGAATAGAAGCTCTATTCAGGAGAGTAGAAGACAAAAGCAAGGTAAAAATTGAATTTAAGGAGCTTTTGTGGGATGGAGCAGCTCATGAATTAATCTATGAAGGACAGTCTATTCAAATCACTCCAAAAGAGTTCTCTTTGCTGGGCTTACTACTGAAAAATCCCAACAAAGTTTTCTCACGGACGCATTTAATTGAAGCTGTTTGGGGAAACAATGCAATTACAGAAGACAGGACGATTGATTCCCATATCCGTAACATTCGTGATAAATTGAGACAGGTAAACTTTCCAGTTGACTTACATTTAGCTACTGTTTGGGGAGTCGGATACAAATGGATGACGAAGAATTGAACGATCCAATTCAAAACATTAAGGTGGGTTATTGGAATGAAAAAGATAATAACTCGCGTTCATTATTGTAAAAAGGGAGAGAATTTAAAGTTGAAAAAAAGTAATAGAATACTAATAAGCGGGACTGTTGCCTTATTTTTATTAACAGCATGCTCCAATAACGGGAAAGAAGAGTATTTTGTCAAAGCAGAAGGTGAGAAAGTCGAGCATATTCATGGAGCAGGATATTTGGGAGAAGAACAAGCGCCGGTTGTAGCTACACATAGTGGTCTCTTCAAATATGAAAACGAATCATGGTATAAAACGACCGAAAATAACCATGATTATATGGGTTTTCAAACGTTTAAAGACGGTTTTTATGCCAGTGGACACCCGGAAGAAGGGTCAGACTTAAAAAACCCTTTAGGCCTTACGAAAAGCACAGATGAAGGAAAAAGCTTGGAAAACTTAGCTTTCTACGGAGAAACAGACTTTCATTACCTTGGAGCCAGCTACGAAACAGGAATTATTTATGCTGTAAATGAAATGCCAAATTCCAAAATAGGCACAGGAGTATTTTATACAAAAAATGAAGGAAAGGATTGGACCCAGGCTGCATTAAATGGTGTGACGTCAAGCTCACTTGGTGGCCTAGATGTTCACCCTTCAAAGGGAAACCTAATCGCGTTATATGCGAAGGAAGGTATCTTTTTATCAGAAAACTACGGAAAGGATTTTTCATTTGTTCAAACAAAAGGAATGGTTACTTCGTTAGCATTTAAAAAAGAGTCCATTGTATACTCCGCGGTGGAGGGCGACAAACCTGTTCTACACGAAATAAATCTGGCCGATAAGAAAGAGATAAAGCTCAATGCGCCTTCTCTAGCTGCAGACAATCCTCCGATTTATCTGGAATCTAACCCCCAAAAAGAAACAGAAATGATGTTTGTGACAGCTAAAAATGACGTGTACATTACGCAAGACCCAAAAGAAGGTTGGAATAAAATATTATCAAACGGGGAAACAGAGTAAAGAGTTACTCTGTTTTTTTATTTTTAGTTCTGAGTTCACCCCTTAATTTCTGCACATTTTTTGGTGGGATTGGGTTTAAACTCTAAAGGAGGGATGCCTTGATGATGTTTCACTATACAAAAGAAGTGTCTATTTCTGTAGAAGAGGCTATTACAAAACTGGAAGAGTCTTTAAAGAGTGAAAAATTTGGTGTGCTTTGGCAGTTTGATATTAAAGATAAGCTACAAGAGAAAGGACTGGAGTTTGATAAACGCTTTATGGTACTGGAAGTGTGTAACCCACATGAAGCAAAACGTGTGTTAGAGGAAGAGAGCTTAGCAGGATACTTTCTTCCATGTAAAATTGTTGTATATGAAGAAAGTGGTCAAACAAAAATTGGGATGCCGAAACCAACAGCATTAATTACCATGCTAGAAAACCAAAAATTAAAAGAAGTAGCCGCAGATATTGAAAAAAGGCTGATTGGATGTATTGACTCTATTCATTAAAAATAAAATGGTCTACATCATTTGAAAAGACTTCATAATATCAAGAGTTAAACAGGGCTGTTGACAAAAGTCAACAGCCCTAAAAATTCTTATGTTTTTTTATAGAATGCAAAGAAATTACTCAGGTATATTGTTAGCACTTGGGTCTGGTACAAATTCAGGTTTAAAACCTTCGTACTTAACCTCGGTAACCATTCCAGCAGATGCATGGTGTAGATCGTGACAATGGAACATCCAATTTCCAGGATTATCGGCTTTAAAAACGACAACATATTCTTCTCCAGGCTTAAGATTCAAGGTGTCTTTCATAAGTGGAGAACCTTCTATTGGTTTGCCATTTTTACTTAAGACTTGAAAGAAATGGCCGTGTAAGTGCATAGGATGATCATCTGCTTTAGAAGTATTTCTCAAAATTACTTTTACTAAGTCGCCCTTTTTCACATTCAGTGGTTCTGTTTTTGGATAGATCTTACCATTAATCGTATACACCATTTCCTCTTTGCCCATAGACGTACCCAAATCCATTGTATATTCAACATCATATTGATTTTTTTCTATAGATGACGGATTTTTGCCATATTTCGTAATATCTAATACAGGAAGCTGTTCACTTTGGTTCGTTTGATCCCTCTTTTTGTCTACGTTTTCATATACGATTTTTGTCTTCATTCCTTTAGCAGCATCATTTTCATCATGGGATTCAATAAACCATGTACCAGGATTGTCAGCAGTGAATTCTATATCATAGCGTTCACCGGGTGCAATCTCTACTAAAGAATTTTCAAGATTTCCAGGATTTTTAATCAACTGTCCGTCTGTAGAGGTAACTTGAAATTTATGACCGTGTAAATGGATTTTATGAGACATGTATCCGGCATTCACCAAACGAACCTTTACCCGATCTCCTTCTTTTACAGTAAGCGAAGGAATTGAGTCGCCACTCTTACCGTTAATTGTATATAAATCATACATACTCATATCATGACCTTCCATATCCATACCAGAGTGATCCATGCCTTCCCTTTCACCATTTTTTGAATTAGCTCCGCCCATATCCATATTGGAATGATCCATACCTTCCATGTTTCCCTGACTCATATCCATATCATCTTTTCCGGGTTTACTAATCCATTCATCTAAAACCAATGTATAATCTTTATCAACCTTTTCACCCGTTCCCTCTACAATCAATGTACCATATAATCCTTTGTCAATCTGATTAACACTGTCTTGATGAGAGTGATACCAGTAAGTCCCGGGAACAGTAGCGATAAACTCATAAGTAAAAGTTTTTCCGGGTTGAACAGCATTCATTGTTACACCTGGAATACCATCTTGGCTATTTGGAACAGGCAGTCCATGCCAATGAATGGTAACAGGTTCAGGAAGTTCATTCTTTAAATGTATTTTTAACCGTTCTCCCTGTTTTACTTTTAATTGAGTGCCTGGAACGGATCCATCATAGGTCCAAACAGGTAGGGAAGTATCTTCATCAAATTTATTAACAGCCTCTTTGGCTGTAATGGTAAATTCATTTCCAGTTTTAATTTCGGTTTCTTCTGTTGTTGAACTGTTTTTATTACTTGTGTCCTTCACGTTTTGAGTGTTCTCAGAATTATTCATTTTGGACATGTCATGACCTTCCATGCTCTCTGAATTAGAGCAAGCAACCCCTATTATTGCAAATACAGCAAATAGAAGAACTAATAAAAACTTTCTCATGCTTATTCCTCCAATTTCGAATGATGTAATGACAGTATAAAAAAAAGATTTGAAGATTCTTTGGAGAAACGGTTAACACTTTAAGGATTTTTGAAAACTTATCAATGGAACAATGTGTATTGTAGGCGAACGGGGAATAAAATGTGTGGTAATGTCATAGGTAAAAGACAATTTTGAACTTTACAATTAAAGTGAGAAGTTTTATTAATATACTTCAAGACAAGTGGCAGATGGAATTAATCCAGAAAGGAATTAAAAAATGGAAAATGAACTCGTTCAATGGCTTCCAGCAAATCCAATTTTCGTCTTTTTAATTAGTACCAGCCTTAATATTATTATATCGATTTCAGGATTCCTACCGAGCGCTTTTATCACAACAGCGAACATTGCTTTTTTCGGCTTTAAGACGGGGCTACTTGTATCAATTATTGGAGAAGCTGGAGGAGCTATTATTAGTTTTATTCTTTATCGCCACAGTCTCAACAAGGTCCAGGTGCAGCCAAAAAATAGATTTCTGAAAAAGTTAAAAAATAAAAAGGGAATGGAAGCGATCATTCTAGTAGTTATTTTAAGAATTTTGCCTTTTATCCCTTCTGGTTTGGTTACACTGACGGCTGCTTTCAGTCAAATGAGACTACTCTCATTCAGCCTAGCAAGCACATTTGGGAAAATTCCTTCATTATTCATTGAGGCCTACTCGATCAATCAGATTTTTGGATTTTCAGTTCAATGGCAAATCGTTATTTTTATTTTTATTATTAGTAGCTATTTATTCTACAAAATTAGAAAAGTAAACCCTCAAGATAAATGAGCATTTTGTAAAGACCAAAAAATAAAAATTACCAATATGTAAAAATATCTAATAGACCTAGAAAAATCATAAACACACCAGCTGCCTTTTGAACATGAGCACCTATTTTTCTGCCTCGTTTAAGTAAAGTTCCATCAAATCCAAAGAACCAGATAAATGTAACGAAAAGAATTAACGGGAACGATGTTCCGATAGCAAATATTCCAGGCAAAATTGCACCATAGGATGTCGATAACACTAGAGGCATTAAACTTACAAAAAACAAGACGAACATGGTTGGACAAAATGCCAGAGCAAAAGTTGCCCCCATTAAAAATGAACCTAATCTGCTTTTTTTAGTAAATACTCTTATTTGAGGGTTGTTCCACCTAATTTTAATTACGCCTATCATAAATAGACCTACAATAATCATGAGTGGTCCCATAGTTTTGCGAATCCAAGGGAAAACCTGTATAAGCATGGGTTTAACTTCATTTCCTAATAGCCAGACAATGAATCCTAAGGCAGAAAAAACAATAACCTTTCCTAAAGTAAACAATAGTATCTCAATCCAGTTAATACTTTTTTGAAGAGCACGATTGCCGTATAAAGTAATAGCACTTATATTCCCAGAGATTTGGCATGGAGCCAGCGCCCCGACTAAGCCTAAAGCAAGTGCCCCTATTATTGGAATTGCCTCGGCATTATTGGCCATATTTAAAAAAGGCCTATTTAATAAATTGCTCATTTCATTTAATAAGGTGTACATGGAAAATCTCCTAATCAGATATATTCAAGTCTTCATTTTTAATAGTAGAGCGTATGATTTTGCAAAGCTTCTACATACTTTTTATTATCAATATGCAAGAAATTAATTAGATTTTTCAACTCTATTTAATAGACGACGATACCATATCAAAATAATGGCTATAAAAATGAGGGAGATAGACATTACCTGAGCCATACGGATAGTTTCACCTAGCATTAAACTGTCTGTCCGTAAACCTTCCACAAAGAATCTACCAATTGAGTACCAAATTATATAAAGAAGAAATAATTCACCTGTTTTTAATCTTACTTTTCTTAAAAACAAGAGAATAAAAAAGCCGGATACGTTCCACAAAGATTCATATAAAAAAGTTGGATGATAATACCTTCCATCTATATACATTTGATTAATAATAAAATCCGGTAAATTTAATTTCTCTAAATAATTTTTCGTCACTGGTCCTCCATGAGCCTCTTGATTGATAAAATTTCCCCACCTTCCAATTGCTTGAGCTAAGATAAGACTTGGAGCAGCGATATCGGCCAAGAGCCAAAAGGAAAGTTTCTTTTTATTAGCATAAACAACGGTGGTAGCCACTGCTCCAATTAAAGCTCCATGGATTGCAATTCCTCCCTCCCAAATCTTAACGATATCATTAAGGTGTTGGGAATAATAATCCCATTGAAACAACACATAATAGATTCTTGCACTAACGATAGATAAAGGGAAAGCCCATACTACTAGATTAACAAAAGTGTCTTCAGGTAGTTTTTTTCTTTTTGCTTCTTTAGTGGCCAACCACAGCCCAATTAAAGCACCAGTTATGATAATAACACCATACCAATAGATTGTTATAGGACCTAATTCAAGTGCTACACGGTTCAAAGCTCCGGATTGCTCCATTTTTATCCCTCCAGTAATCTTCTCGATTTTCATAAAGCCAGTCGCCGGTTTGTTCTTTAATATAATAAAAAATTATGAAGAAATTATGTAAAGTAGAAAGAATAATAAAAACGCCATGAAATGTTCAAACATAGACAAGAGACAAGAAACATAAAAGGGGAGGGAACCTTTCTTAGCCACTTTTTGTCATAGGTTTTTGAGACCTCTGCATAACCTTTATTAATAACGATGAAGAAGAAGGTGACCAATGACTAATAAAGGTGAAAATATTTCTACTCTCTCTTTACTAATGATCATTCTCTTATTTGTAGCATTTACTTTAATTCTCGCTTCAAGCTTCTTTTCAAAAGAAAGACAAGCTGTTCATTACCATTTACAGAAAAATATTGAAACGGTGTCTTCACGAATATTTGTTACAATGTTAGCTGCGGAGATGCCCTCTTTTTCCTCAGACATTTTAAAAAAGGATCAACCTTCTGTTATTTCTTTAGGATTCGAGCTAGCAACTAGTGTAAATATTGGAGATGTCCGTAGTCTAGTGGGGAATGAATTGCCGGGCTTTAGTATTTTCAAAGATGAAATTATCATTTCAGGGAAAGGAACAAATTTTGCAACCCTCCCAATCGAATCTGCTCCTCCACTGGAAGATACTTTAAATGAGACAGAAATAGCTAAAGATCAAATAAAAGAATCACTGGATAGAGAAAGCACTAACGAGATGAAGCATAATGTCCCCCCACGAAAAAATTTTTATATCTATCACACCCACAGTTGGGAATCCTATCTTCCGTTGTTAGGACTTGAAGGAGATCGCAATGTTAATAAAGCAGTTGATTCTAAAACTAATATCACAATAGTTGGAGAAATGCTGGGGAAAGAAATGGAAAACCTTGGTTTGGGAGTAACAGTGGATAAAACAAACATGGGCGAAGAACTGAAAAAGAAAGGTTGGAAGACACCAAAGTCTTACAAAGTATCCCGCGCTTTAGTTCAAACAGCTATGTCCAATAATCAGGATTTAAATTACTTTATTGACTTACACAGGGATTCCTTACGAAAGAAAAACACTACCATTAAGATTAACAATAAGCAGTACGCTAAAGTTGTGTTTGTCGTTGGAAAAAATAATCCTAACTTCGAAAAAAATCTCGAAATAGCAAAATCTTTACATGAAATTCTACAAGATAAATATCCTCATTTAAGCAGAGGTGTTATTGGAAAGAGTGGTAAGGGTGTAGATGGTGTATACAACCAAGACTTATCACAAAGATCCATTCTTGTTGAAATTGGGGGTGTCGATAATAATATGGATGAACTGCATAACACAACTAAGGCACTTGCCAACGCCATAAATGAATATTATCAAGAAACTGAAAAGGTAAGTGGAGGTAGTTGATAGACCGCTGAAATTAGCTCAGTGATCAACAATAGTATTATATAAGTTATAACTAAATAGATTTGCTTATGGTGAAAACAGGAATTTAAGATTTCCTAAAAAGTAACTCTTTTTAAGAAATACTGAATTTAAGGCTACTGAGAAACTCTCAGTAGTCTTTTTGTGTGTTTAAAAGATAAGTATTAACCGTATTTGGTGTCCTAAAAAATTACTAATTTCCGAATGTTTTATGTCATTTATGCAATCTAAATGGGCTTGCATAGTTTCTTGATAATCTTTTGCTATGCTACAAGAATGTAAAGGATTTAAGTATCAGATCCTTTTTTCGTTAAATTTAATGACTTAAATCCTTACATATTAATAGTTATGAGGGGGTGTGTTTCTTGAATAAAAAGAAGAACAGATTGATTATACGCTCTGTCATCTTGGGAGTACTAGCGATTGCTGTTGGCTATACATTTTACAACAATTTAACGAGTGAAGCTCGGGGAAATTTACAAGAAGGTGACAAAGCTCCTGATTTTGTTTTAACAGATCTAAATGGAGAAAAACGCCAATTATCAGATTATCAGGGAAAAGGCGTCTTTCTTAATTTTTGGGGTACATGGTGCGAACCATGTAAAAAAGAAATGCCACACATGGAAAAAATGTCAAAAGAGTATAAAGATTTAGGCGTCGAAATATTAGCTGTTAATGTCGGTGATTCTGAGCTGCAAGCAAAGAAATTTGCCATGCAATATAACTTAACGTTTCCCATTGCCATCGATACGTCAAGGGAAGTTCAGAACGCTTATGGAATCCAACCTCTTCCTGCTACTTTTATGATCAATCCAGAAGGAGAAGTGCAGAAAATTGTTATTGGCGGATTAGTAAAAGAAGAGCAGGTCAAAGCATTGTTTGAAACAGTCAAACCATAAGTTAAGGGAGATTGGATATGAGAAAAGTGAAATGTGAATGCGGACATGTTAACCCGCATGGAACTATTCTCTGTGAGTCATGCGGACGAGCATTAACAGAAGAAGCAAAGCAGGAAAAGCTGTATGACATGCGCTATGAAGGAAGTGCACGCCGCTCACAGACATATAATAAATCGATTGTGGACAAAGTATGGAACTTTTTCTCATCTGTTAAAGTCGGTGTTTGGTTAATTGTACTGACACTCATAGCATCGTCTTTTGGAACCATCTTTCCACAGAAGCTGTTCATCCCTAATAATGTTCAACCAGAAACTTTTTATGAAGACATGTATGGCACAGCGGGAAAAATTTATTATATTCTTGGCTTTCATGACTTGTACAATTCTATTTGGTTCACTGCTTTGATTGCAGCGATTGGTGTGTCACTCGTTATTTGTAGTCTGGACCGTGTTATACCATTATATCGGGCTTTGAAAAATCAGCGTGTCGCCAGGCACGTTACTTTTATGAAGAAGCAAAGATTGTTTGCCAGCCAGGCAGGTGTAATCAATGGGCAAGAGCTTGAGAAGGTAAAGAAAAACCTGCAAAGCAGGCACTATCGTATCCGAGAAGAAGAAGACAGCCTACTTGCAGAAAAAGGGCGGTTTTCCCGCTGGGGGCCGTATGTAAATCATATTGGTCTCATTATTTTTCTAATTGGTGCCATGCTGCGTTCTGTTGAAGGAATGTACATAGATGAGTTGTTATGGGTCCGTGATGGAGAAACATTAGAAATTCCGGGGACAAAGGGAGAATATTACTTAAAAAACGAAAAATTCCTAGTGGAAAACTATGATCCAGAAAAAGATCCAGAAGTATTTAATGAAGCAATTGAACGAGTAGGGGGAGTGGTGAAAAACTACCAGACGAATGCTGTTCTTTATAGAGATGAAAATCGAGATTTACCCGGAGCAGAACCGAAACTCTCAGAAATAAAAAAAGCAAAAATTAGAGTAAATGAACCATTAAAGTTTGATAATTACGCGCTTTACCAGAACAGCTACATCCAAGATGAAATGAAATCGATGGAATTTGCGTTAACCAATAAAGAAACAAAAAAAGAAGCAGGCAATATAAAAATTAATCTTTTCAAGCCAGAAGATATGTACGACCTTGGAAACGGCTATAAAGTGGAATTAATGGGGTATTATCCTGATTTCGATGGATTTACGGAAAAGGGAGAACCAAAGACAAAATCTCCATTACCTAACAATCCAGCTTTTTTATTTAAAATGATTTCACCAGAGTATCCCAAAGGAGAAGTCAGTTTTGTAGCCATTCAAAAGACGATGGAGCCGATGGGTAAAACGGAATATAAAATGGAGTTCAAAGGAGTCGAAACCCGTAACCTTACTGCTTTGACTGTTCGCAAAGATTTGACTCTTTGGATTTTGGGACTTGGAGGGGCAATCTTTATGATTGGTGTTGTGCAGGGAGCTTACTGGAACCATCGCCGACTATGGATTCGCCAAATAGACGGGGAAGTGTATGTGGCTGCCCACACAAATAAGAACTGGCATGGTCTGAAACGTGAAATCAGTACGGTTATCGAGGATACGACGATTCCAACCCCAAAAGATCAGCAAGGATAATATTTTAAGGAGAGAAAGCCAAATGTCTCAATTAGTCCAATGGAGCAGTAATTTGCTTTATGCTTCATTTATTTTGTATTTAATCGCTACTTTTCTTTTTGGTGGAGCTATCCGTCAAAAAGACGAGAATGAACAGCAAAAAGTGAATCACTGGGGTAAGCTTGGCATCACTGTAACCGTTATTGGATTTGTTGTACAGCTAGGTTATTTTTTCACTCGTTGGGCCGCTGCTGGCCATGCTCCGGTCAGTAACATGTTCGAGTTTATTACCCTCTTTTCGATGATGTTGGTAGGAGCATTTATTCTTATTTATTTTATTTATCATTTGCCTGTCCTTGGATTGTTCACCTTGCCAATTACGACAATTTTAATCGCATATGCCAGCATCTTTCCACAAGACGTTAACCCGTTAATTCCAGCTCTGCAAAGTGACTGGTTACACATTCACGTGACAACGGTCGCCATAGGTGAAGGTATTCTCGCAATCAGCTTTATTGCTGGACTGATTTATTTAGTGAAAACAATAGACCAGACGAAGAGAAACAAACAAACGCTCTGGCTTGAAGTCATCATGTTCAGTCTTGTGGCTGTGATGGGTTTCGTCACAGTGACAACGGTATTTACTCTTTTCGGCTATGAAGCGAAGTTTGATTACATTAATAAAGAAGGAAACCCGGCTAGGGAAACATTTACACTTCCGGCACTTATCGGTCCAAATGAAGGCGAGCTTCTGTCTAAAGACAAATTTGCCCCGATTATTGAAATGCCCGCTTTTATTAACTCTAAAAAATTGAACACAGTGCTGTGGGCGTTAGGAGCAGGAGCGCTATTATATTTAATTATTCGTTTATTGACCCGTAAACGAATTGGAGCGCTCGTGCAGCCGCTCCTGAAGAATGTAAATACTGATTTAATGGATGAAGTCAGTTACCGATCAGTGCTGATTGGATTTCCAGTCTTTACGCTCGGCGGCTTGATATTCGCTATGATCTGGGCACAAATCGCCTGGACAAGATTTTGGGGGTGGGATCCGAAAGAAGTATGGGCGCTCATCACGTGGCTGTTCTATGCTGCCTTTTTACATCTGCGGTTATCGAAAGGCTGGCATGGCGAAAAGTCTGCCTGGCTTGCTGTGATTGGTTTTATCATTATTATGTTCAACTTAATAGCTGTTAACTTAGTCATTGCTGGCCTTCACTCTTACGCTTAATAGTCTCCGCTTAATGCGGAGGCTTTTTTATTGCTGTGAACGAATGTAACACTGCCATTTTAATACTTATCCAAGGTTAAAGGTATATAAAGATTTCCTTGACGTTGTAAACCTGCATTTTCATCCGCTTCTTAAAAGTTTTCTTTAGAACTACATAATTTCCACAAACTTATTTGTTATTTTTTATAAAAGTTGTTTGCTGTAAAAATCAACAGGTGAAATTTTACTTTTAAATTGCAAATAGGTAGGTGCTTTTAATGTGTGGATTTGTTGGTTGTATTTATCATAAACCTAAAAAAATGAATGCAAAATCAGAGAGTAAATTTAGAAAAATGAACTCAATTATTACTCATAGAGGGCCTGATGACGAAGGGTTTTATTTTGATGAATATGTTAATTTTGGTTTTAGACGATTAAGTATTATTGATATTGAAAGTGGACATCAACCCCTGTCCTATGAAAATGATCGATATTGGATTATTTTTAACGGAGAAATTTATAACTACATTGAGATTCGTGAGGAATTAGAAGACAAGGGGCATAGGTTCTCTACTAACTCTGACACTGAAGTCATCATTGCTCTTTACAGTGATCTAAAAGAGCAATCCGTAAGAAAGTTAAGGGGTATGTTTGCTTTTATGATTTGGGACAAAAAAGAGAAAACATTATTTGGAGCAAGAGATCACTTTGGTATTAAGCCCTTCTTTTATTCAGAACAAGAAGGTATGACTTATTTTGCTTCAGAAAAAAAGAGTATTTTATTAGCACAAGACAATGATCTTAGTTTTGATTATGAGTTGGACCATGATTCGTTACATCATTACCTTAGTTTCCAGTACGTTCCTGAACCTGATACGATGACAACTTTAATTAAAAAATTATCTCCAGGTCACTACTTTTTAAAAAAACCAGGACAAGCAATGGATATCCATTGCTACTGGAAGCCTAATTTTCAGCCAGTAAAATCCTTTGAATTTCAAATTGCTTCAGAAATTCGTGAAGTCCTCACTGATTCTGTAAATGTGCATATGCGTAGTGATGTACCTGTAGGTGCTTTTCTGTCCGGTGGAATAGACTCATCATTCATTGTTTCTTTAGCAAAAGAAATTAATCCTAAGTTAAAAACGTTTTCCGTTGGTTTCGAGAGAGAGGGGTTCAGCGAAATTGATGTAGCTCAGGAAACAGCCCAATCCTTAAATTTAGAGAATATTAGCTATGTGATTTCACCTGAAGAATTCCTAAAAGAGCTTCCAAAGATTATTTGGCATATGGATGACCCCTTAGCAGACCCAGCAGCTGTGCCTCTTTATTTTGTAGCACGCGAAGCCAAAAAACATGTAACTGTTGTTCTGTCAGGAGAAGGGGCAGACGAGCTATTTGGAGGATATAACATTTACAGGGAACCTCAATCTTTGCGTTTATTTAACTATATGCCTGCTTCGATGAAATACTTGTTGAAAGCACTAGGCCGCATGTTGCCAGAAGGGTTCAAGGGTAAAAGCTTTATTCAACGTGGAATTACTCCTTTGGAAGAGAGATATATTGGTAACGCAAAAATATTCGAAGAGCAGGAGAAAAAGTTATTGCTTAGGGATTATGAAAATTATTTAAGCTATACCAACATCACAGAACCAATTTATAGTCAGTCAGCAAATTATGATCCTGTCACTAAAATGCAGCATCTTGATATTCATACTTGGTTAAGAGGAGACATCTTGTTAAAAGCGGATAAAATGACGATGGCACATTCCCTCGAGCTGAGAGTTCCTTTTTTAGACAAAAATGTTTTCAATGTGGCGTCAAAGATTAGTGCGAATAAAAAAATAAAAAATAATACAACAAAGTATATACTACGAAAAGCCGCCGAAGGCATCGTACCAGACCATGTATTAAATAGAAAGAAGTTAGGATTCCCTGTTCCTATTCGCCATTGGTTAAAAGGAGAATTATATGAGTGGGCTTCCCTTTTAATCCGCTTAAGTGAAGTCGATTATATCTTTGATAAACAAGAAGTTTACTTGTTATTGGAGGAGCATGTCACGAACAAAAAAGATAACAGTCGAAAACTCTGGACCATTCTTACATTTATGATTTGGCATCAAATTTATATAGAGCGTGCCTACGATTTTGATTATTTATACGAAAATCAGAAACCACAGAAGAGACAAGCCTTCTCTTAATTAATCTTTTGAATAGGTGATAGCTTGTCTTCCCATTTGCGCCCAAGCCTCAATAAAGTCTGGTTTGGGTGCTTTTTTATTTTTGTTACCTGTAAGTGGATCATTAAAGTAAATATAATTTTTATCATAACCAGTAATTAGTACCGAATGCTCTCGATAAGTCATTCGTATTTTGCCTCTTGTAGTATTCCACGTATCAAATTCTTCTGGGTGTAATTTGCTATACCGGGTGTTTATAATAATCCACACTGGAAATCCATTAGATACGGAAATTTCTATTTCGTTAAACTCCTTCCCAGTAAGGTCTATAATTTGAGTAGGCAAATACTTCTCAGCCAACTCTTTGATTGGCTTATGATATACCCCATAACCTGGATTGTTTATATTGTACATATCTCCCACAAAACCTACATTTGGATTTCCGAAGAATATTTGTCCATTTTCCATTTGAAAAGGAGTAGGATCTTTCTTTATTCGTTTTGCTAACTCCATTTTTTCTACATTGACTCCTGCATACTGCAAAAGCATAGAAAGACTAGTTACTTCACATCCTCTTGGTAACTCGGGTAATTGAGATACGAGAGGAGCATTTAACAATATTTCTTCCTCCTTTACAAACTGATTTTGAAACGGTTCTTTTCTCTCTTCAGTGGGCTTAGCCTCGGTTCTTATCTCCTGAACAAATTTTCTTACCTCTGGAGAAAGATATACACTTAAACAAAATAGGAAAAAGAAAAGAAGAATATAAGCTAAAATAAGCTTTTGAAACCTTTGAGGAACCTTGTTAAGTAACATTAATGAACAAAGAAATAGTGCAAAAAAAGACGTAAAGAAAATAAGAAAATTATTCATAAGTCCTTCCTTAAAATATTGTATTTAATGCTATTGAGGATAAAGGAATATTTTGAAGGAATTAAGGAGAAACTAAAATTTTTAACGGAATGAACTTATTTGATATAAACATTATGGTAAGAAGAAAAGATTCAAACATACTAATGTAACCCTTAAATATTGATAAAAGAAGAGTCGGTTTTACAAATTAAAACCTGAATCAATGTATAATAAATCTTCATTTAAAATTTTTTAACATTCTTAAAATTATATTACATCCTCATATATCTACTCCTTCTCCATACAATCTTCATAATTTTCAACTAAAATCATACAGAACAAACAACGCGTTGAAATAGACAAAAATATTTATAGTAGGTGTCATTGTGAAGAGGATTGTTTTAATTTTGTGGGTGATTTTATTAACAAATGCAGTGACAGTGTTAACAGTTTTTGCTCAATCTAATTCTCTGTCTACTGATTTAATGAGCGAATCAGCAATTTTAATGGATGCAAAATCAGGAAAAATCCTGTATGAAAAAAATACCGAACATCAAATGTATCCAGCTAGTATCACCAAGATCGCGACAGCTATATATGCAATTGAAAATGGGGATTTAGAGGACATAGTGACAGTAAGCAGGAAGGCCAGGGAAGCGGAAGGTACGAGGGTTTACCTTGAAGAAGGTGAGCAAGTCCCTCTAAAGAAATTAATTCAAGGGCTGTTAATCAACTCAGGTAACGATGCTGCTGTTGCAATAGCGGAACATTTGGAAGGCAACGTAGAAACTTTTGCTTTCAAAATGAACGAATATTTAACTGAAAATATAGGTATTACTGATACAAATTTTGAAAATCCACATGGTCTTTTTGATCCGAATCATGTAACAACTGCTGCTGATATGGCTAAAATCACTCAATACGCTATGGATAATAAAGAATTTAGAAAGATTTTTGGCACGGTAAAGTTAAAATGGGAAGGAGAATCGTGGAATACGACTCTTTTAAACCATCATAAATTAATGAAAGAAATTCCATATGAAGGAGTAACCGGTGGGAAAACAGGCTTTGTTAATCAATCAGGTCACACCCTTGTAACAACAGCAAAAAGAGGAGACTTATATTTAATTGCTGTCATTTTAAAAGCCCCCTCTTCAACAGCCGCCATTAACGATACAATCCAGTTGTTAGATTACGGATATGATAATTATAAAGGGTTTAAGCTTACCAAAGGGTCTACCTTTCATACAAAACAAGGTAAAAACTATGAGTTGACTAAAAACTTATATTATACTCTTTTGAACGGGGACACACTAAAGGGACGAGTGACAGGGAAAGGATTTTTGCAAATTATAAATCAAGAAAAGGAAGTGCTCACTTCTATACAGTTAAAAGAGGAAGGGGCTGCAGATGATGCTGAATCTGAAAAGCACTCTCTAAATAAGGTCAGCAAGTTATATATAGGATTTTTAATCGCAATACCACTTATTTTAGGCCTTACCGTAAGGTTTTTCACCCGATTTCGCGAAAGTTAAGTAATATGGATATTCAAAAGAATAGACTATTAAAAAATAAAGGCGGGCAATTCTTCAAGAATTGCCCGCTATCTTTTTAATTAATGCATAACTTGATGAAATTTTATAAGCGATCATAATATCCCAAACCTATGGTCTTGTAGAATGATTATTGATTCTCATTTTGTGCTACATCGATTGGTAAAGATAAAATGAATTCAGTACCTTTTCCAACCTTACTGTTAACCTCTATATTTCCTCCTAACATCTTTACGATTTCCCGTACAATAGCTAACCCTAATCCCGTTCCCCCCATTTCTCTTGAACGGGACTTTTCTACACGATAAAAACGATCAAAAATCAATGGTAAATCTTTTTCTGGTATTCCTGCCCCTGTATCCTTTATAGATATATATACGTTATCCTTTTTGCTCCATGAATTAATTTGAATATATCCTTGATTCGTATATCTAATGGCATTCTCAACAAGGTTTGTTATGACTTGTTCCAGCCGCATTCCATCTGACAATAGCATAGGCATCTTATTTTTAGAAGAATAATTTAAGGCTAAACTTTTCTCTTTGGCTTTTAATTTTACTCTGCTTAATATACCCTCAATTAATTCTTCAACATCAATCCACTCTTTATATAATTCTATTCTGTTTTCTTCCATTTTTGACAATTCAAACAAATCATTGATTAGGATGACCAACCTAGAAGATTCATTCTCGATAATTTTCAGGTAATCCTCTTTCTCTTTTTCATTTTCATAAAGGCCGTTTCTTATAACAGAAGCATATCCGGAAAGATAAGATATTGGTGTTCTAAGCTCATGTGAAATATTTGCTAAAAATTCACTTCTATTCGTTCTGTAATCTTTTAACTCTACCGCTAAATCATTAATTGCCTGTGCAAGTGAACCGACTTCATCCTCAGACACTTTCTCAATATTTACATTTAAATCACCCTTAGCAATTCTCCTTGTTATTTTCTCCATACCAATCAACGGGCTTGACAGCTTTTTTGAAAGAAAATAGGTAAATCCTAAAGCTAAAATGAGAGCACCAATAACTGACAGAATCAAGTATTCTCTTATCTGATGTGTAGATTGATGAAGAGCATCTACAGAAGAGAAGACTAATACTCCTCCCTGAAAGTGGTTATTTCTTATTAGAGCTCTTCCTGACATAAGAAAGTGACTGTTGTTAACAGGGTCTGTATAATTTTGATGGATCTTTTTATTATTCCTAAGTGATCCCAATAATTTTTGGTCTAAAGTATCTCCTTTGGAATATTGAGTTATATTTGAAGAAGTGAGCACCTTTCCCTTGTTATTAACGATTACTATTTCTGTATTAGTATGATTAGCTAATTCTTGATAAAGCTTTAATTCGTTTTTATTATTTAAATCCCTTAGAGAGGTAATAATATCTGCTGATACCTCATCAATGTGAGTATGAACTTGGCCATAATAAAAGCCAGTGAATATACGATCCATTACATAACCTAAAGGAATTAGAATCACCATGAATAGAACCATAATAGTAGCCCCAAGCTTTATAACTATGCTGTTAGATCTTATCTTCATTACGATTCATCCGCTTTCTGAAATGTATATCCAACCCCCCAAACGGTTTTGATTGGGTTAAAAGAACAATTGGCTTCTTTTAATTTTACGCGTATATTTTTTATATGAGTGTCAACTGTTCTAACATCGCGGTCATCATCAATTCCCCATACATTATCTAATAAAAGTTCTCTAGTAAATACACGTTGAGCCTGAGATGCTATGAGCCACATTAACTCAAATTCTTTTGGTGTAAATTCTACAGATTGACCATTTACTATAACCTTTCGGCTTTCTTTAACAATCGTTAGTCCATCCTCACTAATTAACTCTTCTTCCTCTATTCCTTTTCCTTTATTAATACCAGATCTCCTTAATAAGGCATAAACGCGCGCAGCTAATTCCTCAAAAGCAAACGGTTTAACCAAATAATCATCTGCTCCTAATTCAAGCCCATGAACTCTATCTTTCACTTCATTTCGAGCTGTTAACATTAAGATAGGCGTTTGATACTTTTCCCTTATTTTTTTGCATAATTCCCATCCGTTTAAGTAGGGCATCATAATATCCAGTATAATTAGATCAAAATCTTGTCTATTAATATGTTCTAAAGCTTCATATCCATCACCAGCTTGCACAACTTCATACTTTTGGGATAAATGAATCCGTACAAGATTTAACATATTCCATTCGTCATCTACTACTAATATTCTTTTCTTTATTCCCATGGGTTCCTCCGAGAGTATATAAATGATAAGAGTGATTTTTTAAAACTCCTAACATGTTGGAAACATTAAAGGGAGAGATCAGTATTCCGTTGTGATGATAGGGGTTCCAACTGTCACATTTAATTTATCATTACTTGGATTAAATCTCATAGCAATTTGTAAATTCATTTTTTTACTCTCATCCAAGTTGATGCTATTATCCCATTTAGTAGATAGACCGGAAAAAGAACTAAAGTCGTCTTCTACCAAGCTCTCTATTTCTGTAGCAGATAGATTCTCCATCAATTTTTTTGTGTTTTTGACTAATTCTCTTTTTCCAATACTCGTTCCGTTTGACTCGCCCTTAATACTATAAAAGCTAGATTCTTGATTAGCTGGATAATCAATTTTCGCAAGAATTGTATTGATATTTTCACGATTCCATTGGTAGCTTTTTACTTCGTTTGCCACTTCGATAGTATAACTATCGAAGTTGTTTACACCGGTTATAATAATACGATGTACGAAGTGTTCCTCCTTGCTTTTATAAACACCTACTAATTTTAAATGATGATTGACATCCTCAATAGAAGACCACTTATAACCTGTATTTTTCTTTCTTATTTTATTTGTCTTATTATAAAATTCTTTCTCACTTTTTGCTTCTCCAATTGATTGTCTACTATAGACACTCCATTCCTTCACAGTATAATTTTCATTTTCGATAGCTTTTGCCATTTCGTATAATTCCTCATGATCTGCACTTTTTACGATATTTACTGAAAAATAGATTGATAGAATAACACATAGGGTCAATATATACCTCATTTTACTCACTCCCCTCTTCCTTGATTAAATCTTTGACAGAAAGAAAGAATAATATACTTCTAACCAGTCAATCTGTTAAAGAGGAATGTTATGCTTTTCACCTAGCTCTAACAGGAATGGACTAGCCTTTCTTTTTTAAACATATAATTCATTAAATAGAGCTAAGGAGGAAAAAAATGAGTTCTTCATTAATCATCATGCTTGTTTGTTCCATATTTCTAATAGCTATGGTAATGGCTATCCCTCTAAAGAAAAATTACAAGGTATCCCAAATGGCAGGAATGATGGCTGCTATGTCAATAGGGATGACTCTAGGTTTATTGGCAGGCACAATTCTGGGAGTAATTTTTAAAGGAGACCTTTTTCTATCTACAGTAATAGGAATGGTTATTGGTGCAACAGTAGGGAGCATTGCTGGTGTTCCTTTCAATTCGTATGCACTAATAGATGGTGGCCTATCTGGGGTAATGGGAGGAATGATGGGCGCAATGCTGGGGGAAATGATTGCTCCTGGACAAAGTGAAATAATGATAAAAATTCTGTTTACACTATTTGTATGTAGTCAATTTACAATATTTTATATTTTAAATACAGATAATTCGAAAGAAGCTAAAGGACGATCTCTGGGATTTTATAAAAATCCGGTGTTTATGGCTATCGGAGTATTGAGTTTCTTTTATATATTTAACCAGCTCCCTCCTCTGCTCGACTTTGATGGATCCATGGTAAAACAAGAAAGCCAAGGAGGGAATCCCCATCACGCAGAGAATCAGAAGATTTTAATATCAGCTACTGACTATTCATACGGTCCTAATTCACTTAATATCGATTCGCAACAAATAGTCACTTTAAAGTTAGTGAATGAAGGAAAAGTAGAGCATGATCTCGAAGTTGTCGGTTTAACAGCTGAAATCATGAAGAGTAATGGTGCACATGAGCATCAAAATAAACAAAATTCCATTGTTCACATACATGCTAAAGCTGGAGAGGAAGCAGAAATAACTTTTAAACCATTAGAAAAAGGACAATTTTCATTTTATTGTACTATTCCTGGGCATAAAGAAGCTGGGATGGTAGGAACCGTTGATATTTCATAATTAGCTAAATTTTTTCTTGAACTAAGTAAAACTTTCGACACATCTGTTATATTTCTGCACAAATTCTACATTGTTTTTTAATGCAAACGTAATGCTAGAAATACAAGGGTGAAATGATAGAATGATAAACTCTCTGTAACTAGAAATTGGGTTACAGGGGGAAATCAAGTGAAGAAAATGATCGTTGCTTTGACTATGGCTGGCACAATCTTTAGTATGCCTATTGTTAGTAATGCAGCTCTTGGGGACCAGACATTAAAAATTGGAATGACACATCAAGATGTAAAAGAGCTAAAAGAGGCTTTGAAAGAAAAAGGATACTTTACGTCACCAACTATCACCACCTATTTCAATTCAGAAACAAAAGCAGCTGTTATGAAATTTCAAAAGGCGCACGGAATATCTGCCGATGGCATTGTAGGTAAACATACTCTTCAGCTTCTTGGTACAACTAATAAAAATAATATCCCAACTTCAACCGCGAATGTGGACAAACTAATTATTGAAGCTAAAAAACATATGAATGTACCTTATGTTTGGGGCGGCTCCACACCTAAGGGGTTTGATTGCAGCGGATTTTTAAATTATGCTTTTGAAAAAGGAATAGGGGTAGATTTGCCGAGAACTGTTGCTGATATTTATAAAAAAGGACAAAAAGTTTCAAAACCGGCAATCGGAGATTTGGTCTTTTTTGAAACATATAAGCCAGGAGCATCCCACGCGGGTATATACTTAGGAAACAACCAATTTATTCATAGCTCATCTTCAAAAGGAGTAAGTGTCTCTTCCATGAATAACAGTTACTGGTCTAAGCGTTATCTTGGAGCAAAAAGTTATTAATAACGAGAGGTTCAAAAGTATATATTTTCAAGAAAGAAGCGGTTAATATCACTTTTGGACAGGTTTTATAGATTTGATACTAAACAACGATAACAGCGGCTAAAAAGCCGCTGTTTAGTATGTAATACGCTTAAAAATGTCAATGGAAAGGCAGAGGTTTTCATTGGATGATATCAACTTGTTTTTAGCGTTTGGAGCAGGCTTGCTCAGTTTTATTTCTCCCTGCTGTTTGCCTCTATATCCTGCATTTCTTTCATATATAACCGGTATGAGCGTCGACGAATTAAAAAACGAGAATGCAATGCTTCAAAGAAGAAGCATTTTGCATACATTGTTTTTTTTATTTGGCTTCTCCATTATATTTATTGCGCTAGGATTTACCTCTTCATTTATAGGAAAAATGCTGTTTCAATACCAGGATTTAATCAGACAAATAGGCGCTGTTTTTATCGTGTTCTTTGGTCTTGTTGTTACAGGAATTCTTCAGCCCAAATTTATGATGGCAGAACACCGGCTCGAATTTAAAAACCGGCCTGGAGGCTATCTAGGATCGGTGCTAATTGGGCTCGCTTTCGCTGCCGGTTGGACACCTTGTACTGGTCCTATTTTAATGTCTGTTTTCGCACTTGCTGCAAGTAATCCAGGGGCGGGCTTGTTATATATGATTGCTTATACGCTCGGGTTTGCTGTTCCATTTTTTATTCTATCCTTCTTTATCAGCCGTATGAAATGGATCCGAACACATAGTGGAGTCATTATGAAAGTTGGCGGCTATATCATGATTGTCATGGGAATCATGTTGTTTTTTGACTGGATGACGAAAATCATTATTTACCTAATGCCGTTTTTTGGAGACTTTACCGGTTTTTAAAGGAGAGATAACTAGTGAACAACTTAATCCTTGTGAATTAATGTGCTTCATGGCAGCTTCTGCTGAGGAAAAAATATCGATGATAGGGTATTGGCTGAAGAGCACGTACAAATATATCAGAAGGGGTACTTTGTCGCTAATTAGTGGTAAAGTATCTCTTTATTTGTAGTAGCTATTGTTATAGCGTTTTTGACTTTTATGGGAATGAATGCATAAACATTGTAGAAAAGGGTAACCTCTTATTGAGAATAAGAAAGAATTTCACTTTGTTTACATCCTTAACCACCTCAAAACAATGTCTTACTCAAAGTCTCGTTAAAAAAGAAGTTGGGCGGATAAAGTAAAAATTGATTATTGACACAATTAAACGCAGTTGATAATATAGGTATACGGGGTATATGTATGTAGAGAAGGGTGTGTATCATGCAAGAAGCAATGAAAACAACGGTCCAGCCAAATAAACAACAGCTTCTTAACCGTCTAAAGCGTATTGAAGGGCAAGTGAGGGGCATTCATCAGATGGTCGAGAGTGATCGTTATTGTGTGGATGTCTTACATCAGATTAGTGCTATCCAATCAGCCATAAATAAGGTTTCTTTAGCCTTGTTGGAAGACCATACACACCACTGTGTAGCGAATGCTATTAAAGGAAATGATGGTGAAAACGCCATAAAGGAATTGATGGATGTCATGAAAGTGATGACAAAGTAAGAAACCATTGTTAAAAATGATTTTTTATTTATCATTCCTAATACCGTACAATGGTATAGTATAGGGAATAATAAATTAAATAGGAGGTTGTTAAAAATGAAAGAAACGTTAAAAGTACAGGGGATGTCATGTAATCATTGTGTCAATTCAATCGAAGGGAGTGTTGGCCAGCTTGCAGGTATTTCTTCCGTAAATGTCAATCTTAGCAAGGGTGAAGTAACTGTTGAGTTTGACAACCAGCAAACAACATTAGATAAAATTAAGGAAACGATTGAAGACCAAGGTTATGATGTTGTCTGATTTTCGCGCATCTTTTAAGAGAATTTAGTTAATAAACAGTTTTCTGCTTACACAATGTGGGAGGAGAAAGCAGTGGATAAGATCGTACCTTCAGGTATGATCTTTCTTTTCAAATAAAATATACCCCCACTATGTATAGGAGGGATTTAGAATGGCAACTGAAGAAAAGACGCTGCAAATTAATGGGATGACGTGTGCAGCCTGCGCCAATCGAATTGAGAAAGGACTTTCGAAGATAGAAGGTGTCGAGGAAGCAAACGTGAACTTTGCATTGGAGCGTTCGACGATCATCTATGATCCAACAAAAACAAATGTGAATGATTTTAAAGAAAAAGTTGAAAAGCTGGGCTATAGTGTTGTTCAGGAAAAGATGGACTTTGATATTTCTGGTATGACATGTGCAGCTTGTGCAACAAAGATTGAAAAAAGAATCAATAAGATGAAAGGGGTTTCTAATGCGAATGTTAACTTTGCCTTGGAAACAATGACAGTCGAATACGATGATCAACAAGTAAAACCTTCGGAAATGATTGAAGCTGTTAATAAACTAGGATATGAATTAATTCCGAAGCAAGATAATAAGGAAAAAATTGATCATAAAGAACAGGAAATCCGAAAGCAATCTAGAAAATTTTTGTTCTCACTCATCTTGACGATTCCATTACTGTGGACGATGGTTGCACATTTTGAATTTATGTCTTTTATCTATCTGCCGCATCTACTCATGAACCCATGGGTACAGTTAGCATTAGCGACCCCAGTACAATTTATTATAGGGGCCCAGTTTTATAAAGGGGCCTACCATGCTTTAAAAAATAAAAGTGCGAACATGGATGTACTTGTGTCTCTTGGCACAAGTGCTGCGTATTTCTACAGTATCTATTTGGTTTGGGAATGGGTGAATGCAGGTGGAATAGGAATGCCTCAACTTTATTTCGAGGCGTCTGCTGTTATCATTACACTCATTGTGCTCGGTAAGTTATTTGAAGTGCGTGCGAAAGGAAAAACAAGCCAGGCCATTCAAAAACTGCTTGGTCTGCAGGCAAAAACAGCACGTGTTTTAAGAAATGGAGCTGAAGTAGAAGTTCCGATTGAAGAAGTTAGAGAGGGAGAGACCCTCTTAGTGAAGCCGGGTGAAAAAATACCAGTGGATGGTGAAATTCTAGAAGGACGTTCAGCGATCGACGAATCAATGATTACAGGAGAGAGTATTCCGATTGATAAAGTAGAGGGTGACACCGTTATTGGAGCCACTATTAATAAAAATGGTTCATTGAAAATAAAGGCGACAAAAGTGGGGAAAGATACGGCACTGGCGCAAATCGTTAAAGTGGTTGAAGAAGCACAGGGATCTAAAGCAGATATTCAGCGTTTAGCTGATAAAATTTCCGGCATCTTTGTGCCAGTGGTAGTAGGTATCGCGGTTATTACTTTCTTCATTTGGTATTTTATTGTGACACCGGGTGATTTTCGTTCGGCTCTTATCCCAACAATCTCAATTTTGGTTATCGCTTGCCCTTGTGCACTCGGTTTGGCTACACCAACTTCGATTATGGCCGGTTCGGGTCGAGCTGCTGAAATGGGGCTTCTCTTTAAAGGAGGAGAGCATTTAGAAAACACCCAATCAATCGATACAGTGGTCTTAGACAAAACAGGAACAGTCACAAAAGGAGAGCCTGCATTGACAGATGTTTCAGTAACAAATGATTTTGAAGAAGAGGAAGTTCTTCAATTGATTGGTACCGCTGAAAACCAATCCGAGCATCCTTTAGCGCAAGCCATTGTCAATGGTGTAAAAGAAAAAGGCATCGCGCTTCTTAAAACTACTGAGTTTGAAGCATTGCCAGGCTATGGAATCAGGGCGGCAGTGAATAACAGGGAAGTGTTGGTCGGAACAAGAAAATTAATGAACCAACACAATGTGGGAATCAAGGATTTGGGAACATTAATGGAAAAGCTGGAGAACGAAGGAAAAACATCCATGCTGATTGCAGTAGATAGCAAAATTGCCGGTATTGTCGCAGTAGCCGACACTGTAAAGGAAACATCTAAAGAAGCCATTGCTCGGATGCAGGATCTCGGTCTGGAAGTCATCATGCTTACTGGTGATAATCAACGTACTGCAGAAGCTATTGCTCAGCAAGTAGGTGTGTCAAAGGTTATTGCAGAGGTTTTACCAGAGCAGAAAAGTGAAGAGGTCAAGAAACTTCAAGAGCAAGGCAAGAATGTAGCTATGGTCGGGGACGGTATCAATGATGCTCCAGCCCTCGCTACAGCAAATATTGGAATGGCCGTCGGAACCGGTACAGATATCGCCATTGAAGCAGCTGACATTACACTAATGCGTGGAGATTTAAACAGCGTAGCAGATGCAATTATCATGAGTCGAAAAACAATGCGAAATATTAAGCAAAACTTATTTTTCGCTTTCTTTTATAACACTATCGGGATACCGGTCGCGGCAATTGGCTTATTAGCACCTTGGGTAGCTGGTGCAGCAATGGCATTTAGTTCTGTATCGGTAGTTTTGAATGCGTTACGTCTTCAGAAAGTTAATTTAAAGAAATAAAGAGGATACAAATGGGTGACGGGATAAATAACGGTTCTATTTTTTATTGTGAACCTGAGCGTCATCCATAGTTTCTGCACATTTATTTGATAAAATGTTCTTTAAATGCTGAAGGAGGTTTTGGATAATGAAAAACAAGAAATTCTTATCATTGGTCGCCACTTTAGTTATGGCACTTGTCTTATCTGCTTGTGGCGGCAAGGATGAAGCAGAGCCCGCTAATAATGAAAATGCCGAAACAGAAACAAACAAAAATGCGGAAAACCAAAACACAGAAACGGATAAAAATATGGAGGAAGACCATTCAGGCTCACATGGACAGATGAATCATTCAAGTTCGGGTGAAGTACCGGAAGATTTAGCTGTTGCAGAAAATCCAACTTATCCAGTCGGCAGCGAAGCGGTGATAAATGCTAATCATATGCCTGGAATGGATAAAGCAGTGGCAACCATCGACGGGGCTTTCGATACAACGGTCTATTCTGTTACCTACACGCCAACGACTGGCGGTGAAAAAGTAGAAGATCACAAGTGGGTCATTCATGAAGAACTTGAAGGCGCAGGAGATCAGCCGCTCCAACCGGGAGATGAAGTCGTATTAAATGCGGATCATATGGAAGGAATGAATGGAGCTACAGCTGTCATTGACTCGGCAAAACAAACGACCGTGTATATGGTAAGTTATACAGATACCAAAACGGGAGATGAAGTGAAAAACCATAAATGGGTAACCGAGAGTGAACTGTCACCGATTAAATAAATTTAAGTGTATTTCATTGTAAAACATTAAATCCTAGCTGTTCATCTATGTTCGTGAGCAGCTGGGATTTTTGACGCTGAATCCTATACACCTACCAGTATCGGTATAAACACAACCGAACAACCGAATAAAAATGGGCCTTTCAACGATACTAATAATTGTTTTCGATAAACGTCATTTATAAAATACGGTAGTAGGTATATTAAATGTTTTCCACTAACGCTCTTTAAAGGAGGTCACACACATTTGAAAAAAATTGGTTTGACGGCAGTTATAATTGTTGTTTTAATTCTAGCCGGAGGATGGTTATTTATGAGGAGTATGGGCATGGGAGGAAATATGCCTGGTATGGGAGGCAATGACCGTGGTCGAGGCGGTGGTATGATGAACGGTTCGGTAGAAGACATGAAGAATAAAACATATCCAGAGGGTGAAAAACCTTTGCCTATTCCTCCGATTTTGAAGGATGAAAACCCTGATCCGAACAAGGCCGAATTTAGCCTTGTTGCCCAAAAAGGATCGATGGAATTTTTAGAAGGAAAAAAAACAGATACATTCGGGTATAACGGCGATTATCTAGGACCGGTTATTCGTGTCAAAAAAGGAGAGGATGTATCTGTAAAGATTAAGAATAAGCTAGATGAAGCCACTACCGTTCATTGGCATGGCCTAGAAGTGGATGGCAAGCAGGACGGGGGGCCACATAATGGTATCCAACCTGGAACAACATGGAATCCAAAATTTACGATTGAACAGCCCGCGGCCACTTTATGGTACCACCCTCATCTCCTTGATAAGACAGGTGAGCATGTATATAAAGGGATGGCAGGTTTATTTTTAATAGATGATGGGGTTACGGAAAAATTGGATCTTCCAAAAGATTATGGAGTAAATGATATCCCCCTAATTATCCAGGATAAACAGCTAGATGAGGATGGCCAATTCGATTATGACCTTAGCATGCATGATGTCATGATGGGACTTCAAGGTGATACGATTATGGTAAACGGAGCGATCAATCCATATGTAGAAGTTCCAAAAGACAAAGTACGATTGCGTTTGCTGAATGGCTCAAATGCCAGGATTTATGAATTTAGATTAAGCAATGGGCAGGCATTTTACCAGATTGGTACTGACGGAGGCTTACTCGAGAAGCCTGTGGAAATGACCAAACTCGTCCTGAGTTCTGCCGAAAGGGCTGAGTTGATTGTTGATTTCTCGCAATTCAAAGAGGGAGAAACTGTAGAACTGACCGATCAGGGAACTCCATTTATGAAATTTGTTGTGACTGATAAAAAGAGTGGTCCATCCGAAATTCCATCCCAATTAACTGAAATTCCAGAGGCGGACCCATCCACAGCTGTCAGGACGAGAGAATTTATTATGCAAGGCATGGGCAACAATGTTAGCATCAATGGGAAGCAAATGGACATGAACCGTATTGATGAAGAGCTTAATCTTCATGATACTGAAATTTGGGAGATTTCAAATGAAGAAATGGGAATGATGGGAGGAAATCAAGGAATGGCCCATCCATTCCATGGTCACGGCACTCAGTTCCTGATTCTAGACCGTGATGGCAATCCGCCGCCAGCAAATGAAGCTGGCTGGAAAGATACCATCCTTGTTAGACCAGGAGAGAAGGTTAGGGCAATCGCAACCTTTGACCACAAAGGGCTCTTCATGTATCACTGTCACATTCTTGAGCATGAGGATGCGGGGATGATGGGGCAGTTTAAGGTAGAATAAAATAGTATAGGTTAGCCATACACAAGGTCAAGGTAGAATTGCCATTTTTAGGGCGCAATTGAATAATTAGCACGAAAAGCCCGCTATCATTCCATATTGTAGAACGATAGCGAGCTTTTTTATCCGTTTTGGACGTAGACTACGGAGAACACTTTTTATTTATCATAAACAGCCAAATACACAAAGTTGTTTTATATTGAAATCTTAGATTGTGGAAAATAGAAAATCGGGTGTAATTAAAATTAAGGCTTTTAATTACAATAAAGTTGGAATAATAGCATATTAACCTATTCGTTTCCCGAAGGAAAGAAATTAACTAAATAGCATTTATTTTGAATCTGTATATCAAACTTTGATCACTATGTTAATAAGGGTTTATCTTTACTACGAAATGAGAGTGAATTTTTTAGGCTCCGCTTAACACACGCTTAAAGATATAATATGTAATTAGTCGATGTTATTCTCTTCACAAAATCGTTCGCAAAAGTACACTTTTGCGAACGGTTGTTTTTTGACCAAAAAAGGCTTTTTTTCACGTTCGTTTAAGTTAGAAAAAACGTTTGCGAACGTTCTCAATTTCTTATCCATCTTTACGAACGTTTTTAATAAAATAAATATAGAACAGGGGTCGTTCTTCCGGAGAACGCCCCCCAACAACTCATTCCTCACGGATAATTAAAGGGATAATAATTTCATCTTTTTTAGTGTATTCTTCACAAATGATAGATACCTTAATCTCGCATTCTCCAGGCTCTTTAGGTACAAGAATATAATCTTCTACACAATCTCTATATCTTGTATGAAGTAACTCTTTACAACGAATCGTAATGATATTATCATCTAACCAACTTATAAGATTTTGATTAGAACGTGATAACCCCTTAAGTAATTTTGAATTCAGTCGATTATTTGGTTCGATAAAACCTGAAACATGGGGCCAATTATTCAACAGAGAAGCTACTCCACCAGCGCCTAGATCACCATTGATTTTTTTCTGATAAAGTCTCTCAGCCTTCATCCAGGGATTCTCAGTTACAGCAGGTTTAGAGGGATAAGGGAAATCCTCCTTCACACCCTCTAAAACCAAGACAGAGTCGGGGAATTCGATATCAACATAAATACCATTCCCTTTTGCTTCCCCCTTATTGTAAAGAGAAACAGCTATATCTAATCCCATTAAATCTACTGCCCCGTTAAGTTTTAATTCTTTATTGTATTTCTCTATTTTCTCAGTATCTTTTTCTATAGATGCATTAAAATTCACGATATCGTCGCCAGTTACAAATTCAAGTAAATGATCGGGAATATCAGGCATCATCACTTCCCTTGGAATTGGAATAGAATGTAATCTCAAGTCTTTCTTATATACTAGTTCAATAGATTCTTTGTCATTTAATTTAACCTCAAATAGAGGTCCTTTATTTGCTTGACTTTTAAACTGCTCCAGCTCGGCTTGCAATGCTCTATTTTCCTTATTTAATACTGCCAATTCTTCCGCAACCTTAGGAGACGCAGCTTGATCACCACGCACCCAACCAACCCTTGGATGAGTAGAAAAAGAAGTAGCTAAACTAGTAGACACTTTATTTGCCAAATCCTCTGGATTACTCCAGAATCTGCATAGTTTGTTTGCTTTTGCCTTATCTACAAACTTATCCAGCTTTTCTTGTATCTCTGCTGAGCTCTCGCGTTCGAAAGTCTGAGTTGCAACATCTCTATCTCTTATAAAAGCTAAAACAGGAATACCTTTCTCACGTGCATAATCATATTCCTTTTCCGTGTAACCTATACCATCTGGTGCAAGAGAACCATATCTATGCCCCAAAATTAGAACATAATAATCACTTTTATCGATAACTGAACGTATATGAGTCCATTGATCATCGTCTCCTGCTGGGAAGACCTCCATACCTGCAGGAAACTGCTGAAGATCCAAAATAGTTTCTAACACTTTCCGTCGTGCTTCCTTTAAATCAATATAGGTAGAACTAATAAACACCTGATATTTTTTGTCCATAATGTCCTCCTATTAAGTAAATATTACTAACAATTATTTCAAAGCTTCCGAGTTTACACAATCTTTTATTAAATTAAATGGCCCGATTGCTGAACAAAGTTAAAAAAGCACTCTTTATCAAAAAAACAATCTGTTGATAATTACGTAAACCCTTTATTTGTTCCAAAACTCGTCAAATACACAACAAATTATGGACAACACTGAATTGACCTGTCAAAGTCATTTTAATTTGACATGCCCTTCTAAAAGTATAAAACCTTATCTAGATGATCAAAGGTATATCCTGTCTAAATAAGTAGGTTATTTAGCATTTGGAACAATCTTCAAGTTATCAGGTTGTATTTTTAAGGATAATTAAATTACAAATGAGTACAAAGAATATAAAATCTTTTGGGTACAATAAATTTTATAAGACGGATTAAATTCAATTTGAAAGTGAATTAACATATTAAGTTTTTTTGTAGACGTCTACACCTTTTTGGTTTTTTTTAGTATACTATTATTAAGAATAACTTTTAATTCTATTGTAAAAGGAGTGATTCTTATAATGAACAGAAATGAAATGGTTATAAATAAAGTCCGTACTTGGTTGGAAGAGAATGATAAATCATATCAATGGTTAGCTAATCAAATTGGTGTTAGTAAATCTTTAATGGGCCATATTCTTAACGGTAATCGTCAATTTTTACCTAATAGGATGATACAAGTTGCTGAAGCAATGGGTATAACAGTTGAAGAATTAATAACGCCTGAGCACAAGAAGGAAAAGCCTTATACCCTTCAATTACGTGGAAAAGCTGATTCGCGAATTACACAAGATCATCTAAAAAATATGATGTTTGCCATAGAAGATTATCTTCGAATTCAAAGAGCGAATGAATTTTTAGGGGAATAAAAAATGTCCAAACGTAATTATCAATCTGAACAAACTCAAACGGCTGAAAAAGTAGGGGAAGCTTTTGCTCATCAAGTATTAAGTGAACAATTTGGAGCAGAAGTATTTATAGGATCTAGTATAGAAATTAAATTACATGCACTGGCTCATGTAATTTATCAGGACGTTCCTGAAAATGAGTATTCCGGAGCAACTATTACTTATGATACAGGTGAAATATTTGTTGCATTAAATACTCATCAACCTTTACGTCTACGTTATTTTACTGCTGCCCACGAATTGTGGCATGTACTAAGAATTAAGGATATGATCGACAAAGATATAGATCAAGAAAGGGCAGCAGATCGCTTCGCCGCGGCTCTTATGATGCCAGCTCCTCTCATACGTCTCTTGTGGGGAAATCTGGTAAAAGGGGTAAAGCCTGAGAAGGCTATTATAATGGTTGCTGATATGGCTTCTGCACCATATGAGGCGGTAGCTCGTCGAGTTCATGAGCTGGGACTACTATCTAAATCCGACCAGAAAATAAAAGACTATAAAGACGACCAATGGATTGAATTTCGGAAAAGCTTTCACTTTCCGAAAAGTCCTCTTGATTCTTCCCTTCCGTTTACAAATTTCACCGATTACGAGAGAATTATTGAAAAAGAAGTTGAAAATGGTGAATTAAGTTTACTTGAGGCGGCTACTAAGCTTTCAAGGGTTTCTCACGAAAGGGCTAAAGAATTTCAAGAAGAAGCTATAACCTCACTGACTTCTATTGAATTAGAAGAGGATGCAGATTGATGGAGAAACGATTGGGGAAAGTATTTATTGACGCAAACATAATAAACTATGCAGCTGTTTATCAGAAACACGATGTATTTGCATGGATTAATGATTTGTACGAAACAATTTATATTCACTCAGCTGTATTAGCCGAGCTTCTAACAAATAGCGAAAGGGCTCAACAATATATCAATGAAGGAAGATGGTTATTATTTGATCCTTTAGATCAAAATTGTTTACCTGATGATAGTCGTCCAATTTATGAAATGTATGCAGATATGGTGAAGGATGGATTCGATCGTTTAGATCAGAAAAAAATTAAGGAAGGTAGGTCTCTCAAAAATACTAGTAATAGAGGTGAAATCGAATCGCTTGCAGCAGCGTTATTTCTGTCAGCTAATATTATATGTAGTAATGATTATGATATTAAAGAAGTAATCTTTGATGAAAATTTAGCTATCTCTCCTAGTGAAGAAGACGAACCTCAACTTATTATTCAAGATAATGTCGAAGACTTTTGCTGTTTATGTGTTCAATACAAAATAGCTTTAAAGAAAGAAGTAAGAGGCTTCTTTAAAATTGCCCATGCTAATGATAAAAAATTAAAACAAAAACTAGATCTATTAAATCAACGATTAGAAGAGATCTAGAGTTATATATTAGGGTTATTATGTAGTAACCTCATTGATAAGAATAATTGTTGGATACTGACAGAGCCTGATTTCTTGTTTAAAAAGTGAGGAGTTGGGCTTTTTAACTTTTAAATTCTTAGTAGATTACAGGTTGCCAGATAATTTTTGGTCAAACTTTATCTTAAAGCCACAATCTCTACTGGATTTGCTCCTTTTTTAGTGCTCTATATAATGTTGGAGCGGAAACCCCTGTCGCTTCCTGAATTTCCTTCACAGACATCCTCTTAGAATGATACAAGGCAATAGCTTGATTTAATTTTTGTTGATTGACTTTAGGTCTCCCCCCTTTACGCCCCCGAGCTCGGGCTGCTTTTAGCCCAGCCATGGTTCGTTCACGTATGATATCTCTTTCAAATTCGGCTAACACTGATAACATTCCAAACATTGCTTTACCTGCAGCTGTACCGGTATCGATTTTATCTTGAATACTGACAAATTCTACTTCTTTTTCACGTAGTTCATCTGCAATCTCAATTAGGCGTTTGGTGGATCTGGCTAAACGATCTAATTTGTAGACCACAAACTTATCCCCGGCACGTAGCATCCTCAATGCTTGTTTTAATTCTTCGCGGTCATCTTTCGCGCCGGATACTTTCTCTTTGAAAATTTCATCGCAGCCAAATTCATTTAGAGCATCTAATTGTAAATCTAATGACTGATCAACTGTGCTGACCCTTGCATACCCAATTATCATGAAATTTTCTCCCTTAAGTAATTTTCTTCTCTTCTATTCTATCAAAAACATTCCTTTTAGACATATAGATTTTGACATAAGTTTTGATATGAAATTCCTTAAATTTTGAGGAGATTTAGTTATCAATTTGATTTCTCTCAAAAACCATGGTTTTTGAGAGAAACAAACAAGAAATATTTCTTTACTTAAACAGATTAAACCTACAACTTATAGGTTTAATCTGTTTAAGTGACTTGTAACAATTTTCCTTTCCGCTCCTTGACCCATCCCCTCCTTTTTATAATATGCCTAGCTAGTTTTATAACTTGATTTAAGTAACCACAATAAAAACCTGTAAGTTATAGGAGTAAGTAAAAGTAATAGACATTTCTTTATGAGTAATACCCTATAGAATAACAATTGAGAAAAGAAAATTATTCGCGGTACAGACAACTAGTAATGATTCATAGAAGGAAAAAGAAGGGTGGAAATCGAAGAAGTAAATAAGATATTTCTGTAACCTGTAGGTGTAAGTAATAGAAAAAACTATATAATTCTATCTCTTTATAAATAAAAAAATAGAATTAGAGAGGATGAAGGCGGATGCAGAAAGAACAGAGAAAGAAAGGAAAAGCAGATGTAATTACCTTTGGTATTTCCAAAGGAGGATGTTCAAAAACAACATCTTGCGGCATTACTGCTTATTTATTGAGTAATGAATACAAGGTACTGGCTATCGACATGGACGGACAGGGGAACCTTACACAGTTTTTAACAAGTGAAGACGAACTTTGTCATGTATTTGAAGAAAAGACTATTCTCGAAGCGATGAAAGAAAGGAACATAAAAAAATACATAGTGGAAGTTAACGAGAACCTTCATGTTGTGCCTTCCAATGATTACCTGGCCTTGTTTGCTCGTTATCTTTATACAGAAGTAAAAGGAGAAAACAAAAACTTAATACTCGCTAAAACCTTGGAGCCAGTATTAAACGAATATGATTTTATTTTATTAGATACACCACCAGCTCTCGGAGAATTAACGATCAACGCCATTTCGGCTTCCGACTATGCGGTTATCATGATGGACGGATCGAAGTTTTGCTTGGACGCGATTCACAAATTTATTGAAATCTGTGTAGCTTCAAAAGAAAATGGAAATCCAAATTTAGAGGTTGCGGGTATTCTTTTTTCAATTGTAGATCCACGGGTAATCGATACAAAAGTGATGGTGCAAGTGGTGGATGAAGATTACCCTGGATATCGCTTTGAAACCACCATTCATCGGAGAGCAGCTACTAAGCGTTTGGCCATTTATGGATTCGAGCATAACCCTGAATTGAAAAAAGGTGTAGGAGAATACAAATTATTCGTGGAGGAGTTGAAACAGCGTGTCAAAGCAACAAGACATATTCAACAGAGTTAAAAAGAAAACAGGGGCAAACACCTTTATTGAACAGATGAATGACAATCAGTCAGAGCAAGAATTAAAGAAGGCAGATACGTTTGACGAGTTTATTCAAAGTCTCAAATTTGAGGAAAAAGAAAAGCAGAACAAAAAAAGAGTAACTGAGACACATGTTTCACACACTATCTATATAGAAAAAGAATTAAAGGAAGCGATGGATCTCCTAGCAGAGATATCCGAAAAGGGTTGGAAAACACGTTTTTTGAATGGTTTAATTCGAAATGGGTTGGCACCCTATGTAGATACACTAGAAAAATTACATGAGGCAAAAGAGCAGGAGAGAAAGCTTAAAGAAAAAATAAGAAAAGAATTAGAAGAGCTAAACTAACAGGCAAGGTTGTCTTTGCCTGTTAGTTTTTATTAATTAAACCTATAACCTGTAGGTGTAAATGTAAATAATAAGTAATGCTCTTTAAAACTTGTTAAATTTCAGTAGGTAAAACCTTCACTTTTGATCCGTTAAGTATTCTAGAGATACTTATTTTCTTCTTGTAAAAACTCACTCATATACTCAAATTGTTTTTTCTGGCGTTCTGATAGTTGAGTATCTTCATAGGTTTTAATCAATTCTTCAATTATTGCGTATATTTTATTTTCATCCATAAACTTTCCTAATACATTAAGTTTTGTGTGTATCGAAGCAGGGACCTTTATTGATTTAACCGAATCATTTTTTCCTACCGCCGATTTTCTTTTCTTTTCAGTCTTCATTGATGTCGACTTTGGTTTTTCGATTTGGCTCTTGATTTCTTTTTTCTCCGTTTTTACCTTATCCTCTCCACTTTTATCCGGTTTTTCAACAGTTTTAGAAGTTTGAGAATATTTAAATGGATCTTTATCATTAAACTGAACAACTTGTGGTCTCAAAGATGATTTCTTCTTGTTATGACTAATTAAAGCTCCCTTAATATTTTTTTTATCATTCATCATCTTCACCTTCGCTTTCAAAATGCTCTATTTTTTCTAGCATTTCTTCAACCACTTTAATGAATACCTGATGTGCTTTTTTATCATGTTGGTCATTGTTAGAGATACCTGTTATATCCCAAGCTTTAAGACGTTCTAAATGTTTTATATAATGTTTATAAACATTATCATCACCAAAAATTTCTCTCGCTCTTTCAACAGTTGCATTATCCACACGTCCCCCTGGACGCAACAATACTGGAAGAACTCCTACTACCTGAATATAAGCGTCATATTCATCTGCCATAAATTGAAGATAAGAAACATAGGTTTCAGCGCCTTCAAGTGAAAGCTCTTGTGCTTGTAAAATAATTAACACATAATCGGCAGCCATCATGGCGTTATCTGAATAGTCACTGATTGTTGGAGGAACATCAATAAAAATGTAATCGTATTTATTCTTAAAGGGTTCAAGAAGTGTCTTCAAATAAGTAATTTGTTGTAAGTCATCAGTAAATTTTGTATATAAAAACTTTGGCAAGTTTTTAAAGGACACAGCTGCTGGAACTAGATCCAGTTTGTCATTCACATGAATAATGGTATCTTTTAAATCGCCCTTTTCAAAGCCATCAAAAATTGAGGAATTTATTTGAGTAATTCCAGCAGACCTTGCAATTAACGTGGTAGCGTTAGCCTGTGGATCCATATCAATCAAAAGAACCTTCTTATTAAATTCATGAGCCAATTCCCATGACGCCATAACTGCTACCTTTGTTTTTCCTACTCCACCTTTAAAATTACCGACCACTATAGTTTTTGCCGACATTTCCATCATCTCCTTTAATAACATGAAAATTCTTCACAAATTTCCACCTAACAAAGTTCTACTTTTGTAAATAATAACACAAGTAGAACTTTGCAGGAAAGTATATTGACAGATTTTTTAAAAACATTTTCTAAAACCGGCTATGTTTCAACAAAAAATACCTAAATTATTTGTAACAAAAATGTAATATCGTGTAGGTTTTTAACGAACTTTCTCACAGAAGTAGAAATTTCCACTTTTCTACTTCTGTGATTTCTTTCGTCTTTCTCACAGAAGTAGAAATTTCCACTTTTCTACTTCTGTGATTTCTTTCGTCTTTCTCACAGAAGTAGAAATTTCCACTTTTCTACTTCTGTGATTTCTTTCATCTTTCTCACACAAGTAGAAATTTCTACTTTTGCTTTATTTTTGTTGTATAAAAACACTTTAATTACAACATTATTAGAAAAGTAGAAATTTCTATTTTCTCACACAAGTAGAAATTTCTACTTTTCTACTTGTGTGATTTCTTTCGTCTTTCTCACAGAAGTGGAAATTTCTACTTTTCTACTTGTGTGATTTTTTCTGTCTTTCTCGCATAAGTGGAAATTTCTACTTTTCTACTTGTGTGATTTCTTTCGTCTTTCTCGCATAAGTGGAAATTTCTACTTATGTTTGTTTTTTTGGAATAAAATCGCTTTTTGGGGGAATTTACAAGGAAAAAAAATTGATGTAATGTAGGGGCTACCTAGATAAACGGTTAAGATAGACTGAATGTCCACACTGTTTATCAAACGATATTCATATAAAATAAAAAAAGGCAAAAGCGTGTTAAAAAGGTGCTATCAACACCTTTTAACCGTCCACCGTGCTAGCCCACGGTAAACACTTGCTTTCACCTCATTACTTATTTATGCCTATATTATAGGATAAATAAACCTATTTTTCAATGGGTGAAGTGTATCCTTTTTGTTAGGTACAAGAGGCGTGTTTACCGTAACCAGCGGGAACATGCCTTTTTATTTTCCAAAAAGGAGAAATTAGTATGTGTAAACATAAAAAATTAACAAATGATGAATTTCAATTTCTACAGCAATATAAGCCATATGCAACAAACCACGCGCAGCAGCAAAAACAGAAGCTCAATCTTTTAGATAAAGTCATTGCTACATATAAGGACACTTTTTATAACTTAAAAAAAACTACTCGCCAAACAATTGAGATGATCTGCTGGTTTGCAGCAGAAAAGGGATATTGCTTCGCAAAAGATGATTATTTTTCGGATCGCTTTAACGTCTCCTCTAAAACTGTCCGAAACATTTTCAAAAAATTGCGTGATAACGGTATTATTCAGACTGTATATCGCCACTCTACAAAACAAAACGGATTGGGAGCCCCTGTCCATCTCTTTGTAGCCCATCCATATTTTTCAGTCTGGATGGAAAAGTTTAACCTTACTAATTGCCAAACTGATTGCCAAGCTGAAAACGCTGAAATCCCTTGTGACACTAAGCATTCGGGAACAAAAAAAGTTTCTACCAAGAATATATCAATTTCTAAAAAATTATTTAAAAATATACGTAAGAAAATTCGTCTTGATTATACATACACTCCTCAAAATGTTCCTGAGAGCTTTATTAATACTGTAAAACCATTTTGGGAAGATGCAACAAGCATCTATACATTATGGGGCAAAGTAAAAATGAGCTATAGCCAATTTTCACTCACCTATCCTGTAGAAGATTACACTAATCTGGCAATAGATGCTTTTAAACAAAGCTTATTCGCTGAAAAGAATAATAAAATTAAAAAAGATTTTTATGGATATTTTTACGGAACTCTGAAAAAAATATTCTGGCGTCAGAAAGCGAAAGAATCTTTTGAGAATAATCCTTTATTTTACAATTGGCTGGATGAGAATGAAGAGGAAATTTCCTTTGTTACTAATTAACATCTGTATTTACACCATAAACCATCTGAAAGTTTTTAATTAGCAATCGTGATCATAGAAGGATATCTAACCTTAGGTCCTATATACCACTATTCAACTTTATTCAAATAGCTCTATAAATCTTATTTCCTTTTATTTGTAATTAAGATAGTAAGTAGAAACAGACAGTGTTATAATTTTCGACAATCTATAATTTAGATTATTATCCTCTTTTAGATTTCTTTTTATAGTAGGGGACTGGAATAAGAGGTTGTTTTAATTTATAGAAAAAAAGGAGATATGAATTGCTATTTTCAAAGTTTATAGACTACTACGCTTTGTATGACTTACATAAGAAACGAAGCAAAGATTCTCATTTTTCCCCCTTTCCTTACACAATCCCTGATACATCAAAAAGGGAGAGTTTTTATAAAACTCGTAGACCAGATATCTTGTTGGATATGTGTACTTCGGAAAAGGATTATTCTATTGGCACATTTAGTTTTTCAAGTCTAATCCCTTCAGGTGATGACTTCAATGATCGCATAACAGGCGAAGCGTTTTTGAATGAAAACAATACAAATGCACCCAATGTTATCTTTGTGCATGGCTGGCGAATGGAGTCAAATGATCGTGTAAAGAAAATATTTCATCAACACATGATGAATTCAGGATGGAATATGTATTATTTTACTCTTCCTTACCATTTTCAAAGAAAGCCAGAGAAATCACTTTACAGCGGTGAATACATGATAAGTGCTGATATTGAAAGGACCATTCAGTCAACGAAACAAGCTGTTGTTGATCTAAGGGCCTTAATTCAGTGGATCAAAACTGGAAACGGCAATCCGATCATTTTGATAGGTGTCAGTTTAGGTGGGTTCATCACAAATTTGACAGCTACACTTGAACCGGAAATTGATATACTGGCTTCCATATTTTACGCTAACCGGTTGTCTTATTCGATATGGAACACTAATCCGGGAAAATTCATAAAAGCTGATTTAGAAAAACATGGTGTGAGCTATGAGGATTTAAAAAGGTATTGGCAAATTACAGAGCCGAGTCAAGCGATTCCGAAAATGAAGAAAGATAATATTCTGTTGATTTCCGGTAGATATGATCAATATGTGCATATAGAAGACACTAATCATTTATGGGAATCTTGGGGAAGACCTGAAAGGCATGTTTATAATTGTGGACATGCTGGAATAGTTCTTCATCGTAAGAAGATCGCAAAAGACACTCTTGCTTTTATTCAAAATAAAATAAAGAGGTAAAGCCATGCTCATACTTGTAATATTGCTTTGGTCGTTTAGTGCTATTCTTATCTTTACAAATTTTAAGAGCGAAAAAGCTAGATGGTCAGGTTTAATAGCTTTTTTCGGTGGATTCGGTGGTGTAGGAGTCCTACTTGGAAAAGGGATAAATCGCTCTGAATGGACATTGCTTCTGGATGGAATATTTACATCCATTGGTCATTATTTAACTCCTTATGCGATTCTGATCTTTGGCCTGGTATTTTCAGATATTATCAAAAATAAGAACATAATGATTTTGTTGAGACTTCTGTTCTTCATTCCTGTTGTTATTATGTACTCTCTTTATCAAGAGTACCCTGAATTTAAAACGGATTTTGATGTGTTGGCAGCTTGGGTAGTTCCCTACGTTTTTGTATCAAATGCCATGATGGTTTACTCCGCATATCGTGAAACAAGACCCTCCATTAAAAAGCAAAGAATATTGACATGTTTAGTGTGGGTTCCAGGGATTACCTTTGTTTGCTTTACCAATATTATTTTTGAAGCATTGGGGATTGTTGGAGTTTGGATGTATAACCCTTTCATTGTTATAGTAGCGTTTTTCTTATTTAGTTATTTTGCGGTCAAATATGGATTTCTCGGTGTACATATAAGGTTTGAGAGGCAAAGACGTAGTTCTACCATACAAGCCGCAACATCTGGAACAGCACTATTAAATCACACCATAAAAAATGAGGTAGCTAAAATTGATTTCTTGGCCAATCAATTAAAAGAGCAAATACCAACAGATAAAGACTCATATGAAAGCATTAACTTAATGCTAACTTCAACAAGTCATGTATTAGAAATTTCAAAACGTATCCAGAGTAAACTAGACATTATCAACTTCAAGGAGTCTGAATTCTGGTTAAGCCATATAATTGATTCGGTTATTAGTCTACTTCACCCTTATATAAATTCAAAAATTAATATAATCAAACAGTATGAAATGGATATAAAGATTTATGGTGACCCTGTACACTTTAAAGAAACATTTATAAATATTGTAAAAAATGCGGTTGAAGCTATCGAGGAACGTGGTCTACTTTTGATTAGAATTTCTAAAGGTCGCAGGAAAGTGTACATAGAATTTGAAGACGACGGAAAAGGCGTCGAAAAGGAAAACATTTCTCTCCTGTTAGACCCCTTCTATTCAACTAAAGGAAGGAAAGGGAATTACGGTCTTGGTTTAACTTACTGTTACAATGTCATGGAAAAGCATAATGGGGGTATTTCGATAAAAAGTCAAAAAAATGAGGGGACAACGGTCACTCTATCACTTCCAACTAAGCGAATAGTTGATACTGAAAAAGTTAAGCAGCAATCTAATTCTAAATCGTTAGGAGAAAAAGTTTATGAATACAATTAGACTTTTGATCGTAGAAGATGATTCCGTTTGGATGAAGTGTATATCTGATTATGTTGGAAAAGAAGGAGATATAACGGTTGTTAAGCAAGCGCATACAAAGGAAGAAGCCTTACAAGTGAACTGTTCTGATATTGACGTTGCCCTTATAGATTTGAAATTAGCAGATGATGATACTAATTTAAGCGGGCTAGAGGTTTCTAGTGAATTATGCAGCAAGGGATTGAAGAAAATCATTATGCTAACCAGTTGGGATGAAACCGAGATCATTCTTGAGTCATTTGATAAAGGAGCAATGAACTACATTACAAAAACATCATATAGAGATATTCCTAATGCTATTAGAGAAGCATACTGCGGAAAGGTTAGCCTTCATCCCGACGTTTCAGGGGTAATTGTTCATGAACTAAAGACGGAGAGAAAAATAAAGGTGTTAACTCATGCTGAACGTGAAGTATTTGAATTAAAGAAACAGGGATTAAGTAAGAGTCAAATTGCGGAAAAGTTATATAAATCTGTTGAAACGATAAAGAAACAAATAAAGATGATAAATAGAAAAATAAACAAAGAAGGATTTTGATGTGAAATCCTTCTTTGTTTATTTTTTATGTTTATATTGAGAGATGTATAAAACCGTATATAGAATATAACCTTTAAATTTTAACATATATTCCTATTATTTTACAGGGGTATTTTTTTCACCCTCCAATAAGTTTGTCGAATTGTTTATGATTTAGATAATCCTCAATATTCATTATAGAAATCTCAATCCGTTCTAACATGGTTTGTCCAGAAAAACAATGATAAAATTATGGGGACTACGTTTTCCTCAATAAAAAATGAAATAGTGTAAGCAATAATAGAAATATCTCAATAAATATTGAATTAAATCTCAATAAATATTGAATTTTTTAATGACCGGTGTTAGAATGGAGGTAACCATATTATGAAAGAGCGTTTTTTTCAAGCTCTCGAAAAATTTGGGGTCGATTACAACGAAGAAACAGGACGATTGAGCAAACCAATAATCTTTGTCGTTTATTCAAGGGGTAGTCGATGGGAAGTTGAACGAGTGTTTTTGTTTGAAGATCATTTTCTGATCTTTGAAGGTGACAAGGGTGCAAAGAAAATTAGCTTTGACAAGGTAAAGGAATTTAAGCTGCTTCAAAAAGCTTAATGGGCAGTAGTGAGTAGTTTTCTCTATTGAAGCAATACTGATCAAAGGAGCGAACGAGTATGAAAGAGGAAAAACGATTGTCATTTTATGAAATATCGTCATTACCAGCCAAAAGCTTAAAAACCTTTGATGGCAAAATGTATATGTTAAAAGGTGCAATTGCGGTCGAACCTTCCACTGGCGAGATCGAGCGAGTGGCTGATATTTATTATCGTGTTCGCTCCGTAATTGATGAAGAAAGAAACGTTATTGCCAAGAGAAAAAATCGAGATGATGAGTTAGTAGAAGTAATTCATTCACAGAAGGTCAAGCATTAATCCTCTACACACAAGTACACATACAAGCGATTCTGAAACGTGCTGGGAGAGAAGCAGCACTGTGTTCATTGACAATTGTAAATGCGTGCCTACCTCTTAAAAGCCATAAGAGGAATAAGGTATACGACAATTGGTTAGTTGAGTGTTACCTAAAACTTAACGGTGGCTATGTTATGTTGCGTCATATCTATGATCTGTGAGTTTAAGTAAGCGTGAGGGAAAATCCTGAAGAAGCGGTGAAAAAACAAGCAGTAGATATGTAAGGTTCTACGTACATGCCTAAAACGTTGTGCGGTACTGGGCTTGGGAAATAAAAACCATGCATGCCAGTATAGGGTTAGTCCATTTCAGCCAAAAATGGGCAAATTTAGTTAATTTACATTTTTCCTTGTTATAATTAATTTGCGAAATTTTATTGGAATCTCTCAGCAGGTTTCAGAATCGCTTGTTTGTATGTGTGTGAAGAATAGGAGGATGTAAATGTGAAAACCAAGTTTTTTTTGATTTGTACTTTTGTATTTTTAGTCATGACAGGGTGTTCAGAAAAGGCAGAAATCATTGAGCTAAGTCCTAATGAAATGAAAGAGTTCATGAGTTCCGAAGGAAATGGTTTCATTATGCTGGATTATGACGAGGATGACAGAGATTTTTGGATGAATAGTGTAAAAAATGCTATCAAAAAGCAAAAAGCTGTTGTAAGAGAATTAAATGAAGAAAAAATCGCTGTTGCTAATGAGGGATTGAGTAGACCATCAGAGTATGGATTAAAACAAAAACGTGATTCTTTAGCTTATTATCAAGACGGAGAGGTTAAAGGAGAAATCAAGTTTGAAGACTATAAACCCTCCGAGTTAGAGAAAGAATTAGAGTTTTTTATTAAGAGCATGAATGAAACATACAGCAATAAGTGAATTTAGCACTATGATCAAAATTCACAAAGGAAGGATGAATTTTTCCCAATGGTAGTTACCTCCAAAGAATTAAAAAAGACGAAAGATTTAGTCGAAAAGCTACTCAAGGTGAATGGTCAAAAATATAACGATTGGCTTCAAGAACAGCACCAGCAATTTATTGAAAACAATCAGAATCTTATTCTGGAAGCTCTTAATGCTTTTTCAGAATCAGATAATAAAAGAACAAAAAGTGGTGATGATAAAAAAGAAGAATCTATGTTAGTTCAAGAAGAAGAAAATGTCACCAATATTGGAACTGTTTAAAAACATTAATAAAAGGAGTGTTAAATCATGCTAGAACTCTTCCCTTATGTGTTAGGGGCGGCAGATGGAATGAGCGGCTTGATCTCAACTGGCGAATCTATCTTAAAATGGGCTCAACGTCTTGCTTTGATTGGGGCAGCCATTTCCTTTTGTATTGGTGGCTATTACCTTATGTTTGGTGGAGAGCGTGGCCGACACAAAAGTATTACATGGTTTGTGGGCGGTGCTGTAGGCTTAGTTGTAGTTATGGGAGCTTATGGTTTAGCTCAAGGAGTAGATTCTAACGTAAAATTTGGCGGTTAAAGTTATTATCTTAATCTTAATATCTGGATAAAAAGCTATACATCAATTGTTGTATAGCTTTTCTTATGTCCAGAAAAAAAGAGAGGAGTCAATATGATTTATGTTGTTTTTTCCAATAGTACTGTCAGTGAGATCAAACCCGATCGAAAGATCCCATTTGCAGATGCTTGTGAGCTGACACATAAGCTCGAAAAAATTAATCGTGAAAACGGCATTGTATCAGATATGGATTTTTATTTAGTAGATGATAATTACCCTGTTAATGATGAAAGGCGTGAGCCTTATAACCATGCAACACTTTCTATTGGTTCAGGATTTGCAGATAACATTTACGATCATATCCATAAAAAGTTACATTCTCTAGAATTAGATGAAGAGCAAAAAAGAGAAAGAAACCGACTGCTAACGGTTTTAGCTCAAGAAATAAAAGGTTTGCATTTAGAAGAGTATGAAAATGAAGAGACATACGAAGAAGAGTATGAGCCTGTCCAAACGAAGTGGCAGCTTTTTAAAATTGTAGGGATGGTATTAGGTGTTGTTGCGGTTGTAGTGACTATTTTTTTAGTTGTATTAGGGTTCAATAGTACACCAACTGAAACGGCTTCAAATACCAATGAAACTCTTTTACAAGCATTGCGTTATGCTTCTATACAACAATATGATTCAGCCACAGAAGAATTTGAAAAATTAAAATACGATGATTTAGAAAAACAGGATAGAAAAGCAATGCTCTTTAGTTATCTGTTATCAGGTCAAGCTCAAAAAGCAATTGATTTAGAGCCTTCCTTTACAGAAAGTGTGATTTCTTATTATGTTGCAATGGATAACTTAGAAAAATTAAGTGAGCTTGAAATTGATGAACCAGCTCTTCAATTTGAAAAAGCTTATCAGCAGAAACAGTATGTAACAGTTACTGATTTAAGTGATGAAGTAAGTTTAGACGGTAGAAGAGAAGAAATGGTTGTCAATTCCTTTATTGAAATGGGGCAGCTTGAACAAGCTCTAAAATTTGCTGAAAGTATTGGAAATACTACTTTAAAAGAAAAAGTAAGTAACCTTATCAAACAAAAGAAAGCGAAAGAAAAAGAACCGAAAAAGGGCCAAGAAAACAATACAAACATTGAAAGCAAAACAGCTTAAAACTAGAAATAATCAAAGGAGGAAAAATAGCTGTGCCATTTTCTAAAAAAGAAATTCTAAAAAGGGTAGGAGCTGCATTGGCAGTTACAACTTTAGCGGCAGGTTCGCTCGCTGGGTGTGGATCAGATGAGGAAGAAGCGAAAGAAAAGAAAAAAGCAGTAGCAGAAGAAAAAGCAGAGAAGAAAAAAGATAAAAAGGTAGAAGAAGTTGCTAAAGAGTCTAAAAAAGATAGTTTTTCGACCGTCGATTTGTTAGAGATCAAAAACCAAGTAACAGACATTGCTAAATCACCTAACAAGGAGGTAGCTAATGTCATTCAAGAAAAAACTAATAAAATCTCTCCTATAGATAGAAACACAACAATAGCGGCAGTTAAGCCAATGCCCACTGTAGAAATAAAAGGTAACGATTTGGCTTTTTCAAAGCCTAGTCCTGACAACGATTTTGCGACAAATACCCAACCATTAAAAGACAGTGTTCCTTTAAAGAATGATAAAGAAAAGCCTTCATCAAAAGATCCAATCATAGCAACCAGACCAACACCAGAAGTTCCAACAACTCCTTCTGAGCCAAAACCAACACCAGAGAAACCAACAACACCGCTTGTTGAATCACAACCAGAGCAACCAGAAGCACCAACTGAGCCGAAGCCAGTACCAGAAGTTCCAACAACTCCTTCTGAGCCAGAACCAGCACCGGAGAAACCAACAA
>NZ_LFZU01000003.1:0-3643 GCF_001183975.1 Bacillus sp. FJAT-27231
TAGCTTTTTTAGGGTGAAAATTTTAGCTTTTTTAGGGTGAAAAACGCCCCTTTTTATACAGATACAGAAGGGACGTTCTAAAAAGCCAATGATATCAAGGGTTCAAGGGCTTGACTATATATGTCTCAACATATAGACTATAGTTCCAGACATATATATGCCCATACATATAATTGTTATGTTTTTAGTTGGGAGGGAGAAAATTTGAATCAAGAGGAATATGCTCGTTTAAAACAAGCTAAAATGCTCCATGCAAACATTGATCCTGAAACCGGTGAAATCATTAGTCTTACAATGCCTTATAAACCTATGAAATCAAATTTAGGAGGTGGTTGGATGGCTATGTATCAAGACGCTTTAAACTGGATGGCTGACGCTAATTTACCAAATGAGCAATATAGAGTTCTTATGAAATTGCTCGCCCGACTAGATTTTGAAAACTACCTTCGTGTAACTCAATCCGAGATCGCTAAAGAATTAAACATGAAACAGCCTAATGTAGCAAAAGCGATTAAAGCCCTTTTAGAACAAGATATTATTAGAAAAGGCCCTAAAGTCGGAAATTCTAATACTTACCGTTTAAATCCATACATTGGGCACAAAGGACAAAATATCAGCCAAACGAAAAAAGAATACGATCACTTGAAGAGAATCAAATAAAAGCCTTGTTCACTAAAAACGTTCACTGGGGGCGTTATGAGTAATCAATTTTATTTAAGAATTAGCTAACAAATTTCTTCAACTCTTGATTACCAAACCATGTATTTTCCTCATTGATCCCACTATCACAATCGATGATGTAGAGATCGTAAGCAAAGTTATATACGAAACATCCAGTGCAACATAATGGCCATTGTGTTGCACTCTATTTTATCGTTCTAATTCATTATCAATCCGTTTTTTCTTAGTCTTTTCATTTTCCTCTTTAGCTGCAGCGAACCCGACCTTCTCTTGATCGGTCATCTCGTTCTCTTTAAATCTCCAAACGCTAAACACATTCATACTCCGGTTTACCTGCTGTTTACAGAAGCCTTTAACCTGTTCAAACGTTTTGAGCGCTTCTGGAAGACGTTCCTCATAAAAAACATGTATGCGTCCCATGAGCTTTTCCAACCTTTCATAATTTCCCTTAAACCAGTCTCTTTCAGTTTTCAGATTCTTATTTTCTTTTTTCAGCTGCTCATTATCCTTTTTCAATGCTTGGGTTTCTTCTCGCAAACTTTGAATATCCCTCTGAAACGCCTTATTTTCGTTTCTAAGCCCTTCTGATGCTTTGGCAAGGGTTTTAATCTCTTCAAAGTCTGAAATAGCTAATTTGACCGTTTTCGAGCTAAATAAGCCCCCTCTTTCTGCTTTGACCTCGTCCACCTTCTTGATCTTATCTAAAGACACTCCCAAATCGCTTAAGCGATTCTCCATTTCCTTTAAGGAAGAATGTAATCCCTCTTTCTCTTCCTGTTTCTTTTGGACTTCTTTTTCCAACGTTTCCGCTTGTTCTTTGGCCGTTACCGCTTTAAAGCGCCGAAGCTCAATATGTTCCCTTCCAGTCGACACGCCACGTTCCAAGTGAAAGCCTTTGTCGTTCATTCTCTGGTTGTAGCGATCCTGCAGCTGGATTAAATCTTCTTTTGTGTTGACGAACTTTTTACGGCTGATCTGCCAAGTATCCGTTTTTCTTCGGCCATCGTAAGCTTTCAGTAAAGGAACTGCCACCACATGAAAATGCGGCGTTTTCTCGTCCATATGGACCGCTGCATGAATCATATGTTCACGCTTAATCCCAATATCCTGTTCAATAAACGCTAGTGACTCCTCCGCCCAGGCTTTAATGTCTTTTTTTGATTTCCCTTCAAAGAACGCTTCATCACTGGCAAAAAGAAATTCGCAAGCCACGTCATTCTTGGCTGAATTAATTGCCTGTTCAAACGTTCTCTGCCGATCTTTCCTTGTTTTTTTCATCCGCTCATCATGTTCTGCCTTCATTGGAGCCGTAATTTCTTTAAATTTCTCCAAGTAAGAATCACAGGAAACCAACTCAATATTCTCCACTGATTTTTCCTTTTCAATATCAAAATTGGTATGCGAGATCCGTTCCGCATTGTGCTTCCCTATTCCCCTTAAATCCGATGTTGTTTTAATCCCTTGCATTCGAAAAATGGAGTAACTCAAGCGCCCCACCTCCACTGTATGTATACCTCTATCATGGGGTTTCAGAGAAGCTTTTGTCAAAGAAAAGTTGACAAATTAAGAACACACTCTTTAATTGTCAGCAAAGCTAACAATTAAGTGTGCCCTGCGGGGCTATGTCGGCTCATGCCGAAGCCCGCTGCGCATGCTAAAAACCACACCTTGGGCGCCGCCCAAACCCGCTGGGGAACTCTTCCCCAGACCCCCTTAATCAAGCCCCCCACCCCCGATCTTCGGGGGCTGCCCCTTCGGCGGGCGCAAACAAACGGGGGTTTGTTTACTTCTTTAGGCTCCTGGACAGATGAGTCTGTCAACTCCTTATCCTCATTCCGCTACGCTGCATTCCGGTACCGTTGACAAACACTAAGTTCTATTACTCTACCTCTATTTTTTAATCAAACATTTAACAGAGAAAAAACAAATGATACTCATCCAAGGAGAAACCTTGATTATTCTGAATTATTGAGAAGCGATGTTAGTTCCCAAAGTTATTTTTAATAACTTGAGTTCTCTTGGACTAAGAAAGAAGTTAGGCACGAAATGAAGATTTTACCTGGAACAAGAATTTCAACACCAAAAATAAAAGAAGATCCTCGTCGGGGGAACCCAGGATCTTCAAAAATACGTATAATGTGAAGTGACAAATAAAGAGATAAAAAACTTCTCTCAGTTTAGAGAATGACTAACACTACCAAAATGAGGAGAGCAAGAATCTCAAAAGAGACTCTAGAATAATCTCTAGAGTCTCTTACACACCACTTATCCAAGAATGAAAAGAGATAAACCCTTGAGTCAAACCCTTACTTTAGTTTATGACCTAACCTGACTAAAGTTACTACAAAATTTTTATCAGACTAAATCTAACTCTTAAAAGGTTGAGATTTTGATTTCCCATAAGAAAACCGCCTAAAAAGGCGGTTTTTACTGTTTTTGATCGCTAGCTGGATTAGAGAAAATAAGTGACTATGGTTCCCTTATTTTAATATATGGACGGCCTTTATTTTGGTGATTAAAATTATCCTTTCAACACTTAAAAGACTATGATTTCCTTCTCATAGTCTTTTAAGTGTCTCTCGCTTCTCCTCTTTGTAGTATATGATTTTTAATTCATTAAAAGTACTTTAAGCTGTTAACTTCCTTGTTTTGGGGAGGTAGCTGGCTAGTCGTGTGGGGGCTACACCCCACGAACAGCGTCACAACATTTAGCAAAAGAACCTTGCATTGATCGGCAACAGAGGCGGTTTTTGGCGGTACCATTTTCAGAGCAAGCTCATCCCCGATGTTCCTCGTTTTGGGTGTGGTGAGCTTGGCGAATGGCCCGCACCGCCAAAAAATGCGAAAAGCAAGGTGGAAAGGGTGGAGATTTTTCAGCGCAGCGTTTTGAAAAATACTACCCGAACCTTGCTTTTCGCATAGCTTTTTTAGGGTGAAAATTTTAGCTTTTTTAGGGTGAAAA
>NZ_LFZU01000004.1:0-927 GCF_001183975.1 Bacillus sp. FJAT-27231
AAACTTGGTGCATACCAAAACCGTCTAGAACACACAATTAACAACTTAGGTACATCTTCTGAAAACCTAACTGCAGCGGAATCTCGTATCCGTGACGTAGATTATGCTTTAGCTGCTTAGGCAGTGACAAGCACAGTCGTCCTAGCTGGTAACGGTTAGTGATTATTATCGGGTGAATTGCTGGAAACCCCTTAGAGCTTTTCTTACCACAACGTAGTTGGAAACGACAAGCGTGACGGTCTAAAAAAGAAAAGATTGGGCAATCAGCAGCCAAGCTCCTGTGAGGAAACTCTGGAGAAGGTTCAACGACTAGGAAACCGTCTAAGGCGAAAGCTATGACGATGAATCCATAGGTGAAACAATGTATCATCAGCATTGTGAATCCGAAGTGCCCGACCCCTACTAGATTGCTAGAGGGTGAAGATATAGTCTGGTCATTTGTGAAAGCAAATGTTCGCACGATGGCGAAAGAAATGATGAACCAAACGAAGAATTCTATTCTTTCTCAAGCAGCACAAGCAATGTTGGCTCAATCGAATCAAATGCCTCAAGGCGTTTTACAACTCTTGAGATAATTAGATAAGAAGGGCGTCTTATCTGGTAACGGATAAGAGGATCACTGGGTGAATTGCTGGAACTTCCTAAAGCTTCATCAACCACAACGTAACTGGAAACGGTCAACGTGAAGGTGTGAAAATGATGGAGATGGAACAATGGATAATCAGCAGCCAAGCTCCTGTGAGGAAACTCTGGAGAAGGTTCAACGACTAGAGAAAACGGTCTAAGGTAAAAGCTATGACTATGAATCTCGTAGGGCAGTAAACGCTGTTCGAAGTGCCCAGCCCCTTATAGAATAAGGGTGAAGATATAGTCTATTCTGTCACTGAAAGGTACAGTCGCAAAGCAAGCGAACCAACAACCACAAGG